>NZ_JCAJWY010000005.1:0-281354 GCF_059489205.1 Rhodococcoides sp. S146-33 | reverse complement strand
GTCAGTCAGACTGCAACAATGGCGCATTGATCCAGACCCGGGCAGCGAGAGCCCCGGCGGGGGGCGGGGGGCGGGGGCGGGGCGAGCGGGCGATCAGGCGTCAGCGTCGCCACCCAGGAGTGCGGAGATCATGCTCGGCGCCAGGGCGACGGCAGGCAGGGCGTTGACATTGAGGTCGATGAGTTCGTCACGACTGATGTGGGGATCCCGCAGCCAGGTGATGGTTGCTTCCTCCACGAAAGCGATCCAGCCACGGACGGCGAGGTCGATGGTGGGGGTCACCTCCATGTCGAGGTTGGCGAGTTGGACGAGGGTGCGCTCGGCCATGGTGGTGCGGGTCTGCTCGAAAACCTCGCGCATCAGAGGGTCTCCGCTTGCGGTGCCCCGGAGCAGGGAGATGAAGGTGTCGCGCTTCTCGGTGACGTAGTCGACGTAGTTGGCGATGGAGTCGCGGAGAATCTCGAAGGGTTCGAGGCCGGGGTCAGGTGCGGTGCGTTCGATCATCGATCGGGAGGCCTCGCGAACGATTTCGAGGTGAAACTCCTGCTTCGACGAAAAATAGTGGAACAGTAGGCCTCGCGAAACTCCTGCTTGGTCAGCGATGTCCTCGACGGAGATCTGTTCGAGTGGCCGGTCGGCGAGCATCTCGGTGCCGAGCTCGATCAGCTGAGCTCGGCGTTGCTCGGGACTGAGTCTGGTCCTCTTCGTCGTCGCGCCGGGGCTGTTCACGATCGCCATGCAACCACCCTACTGAATATTAGTCAATAACTATTGACTCACACTCAATAAGCTTCTACGCTCCCCTACATGAGTCTTCCCGTAACAGACACTTCGGACCGTGCAACGACGCCGCGTCACGTCGATACGCTGATCATCGGCAGCGGATTCGCCGGCCTCGGTGCCGCAATCAAGCTGACGAAGGCAGGCAAGCAGGACTTCGTCGTCATCGAACGCGGCCACGACGTCGGCGGCACCTGGCGCGACAACACCTACCCCGGTGCCGCCTGCGACGTGCCGTCGCACCTGTACTCGTACTCGTTCGCGCTGAATCCGGACTGGACCCGGTCGTTCTCCACACAGCCCGAGATCCAGAAGTACATCGCCGGGGTGGCGCGCAAGTACGGCGTCATGGACAAGCACGTGTTCGGCACGGACGTGACCTCGGCTCGCTGGAACGCCGAGTCCAACCGCTGGGACGTCGAGACGACCTCGGGCAACTACACCGCGAAGATCGTCGTCTCGGCCGTCGGTGCACTGTGCGAGCCGAACCTGCCCGACATCAAGGGCATTCACGACTTCGAGGGTGACGTCTTCCACTCGGCGCAGTGGAATCACGACGTGTCGCTCGCAGGCAAGCGCGTCGCCGTCATCGGCACCGGCGCGTCGGCAATCCAGATCGTGCCCGCCATCGCGGGCCAGGTGCAGCACCTCGACGTGTATCAGCGCACGGCGCCGTGGATCCTTCCCCGCGCCGATCGCCCGTACACCAAGCTCGAGCGCTTCGCCTTCAAGCACGTGCCCGGCTTCCAGCGCCTCTCTCGCGCCGGCATCTACGCGATGCGTGAGACTCAGGTCGTCGGACTGGCCAAGGCGCAGGCCTTCATGAAGCCCCTGCAGTGGGCGGCGGAGAATCACCTGCGCACCCAGATCAAGGACAAGGCGCTCCGCGCGAAGGTGACGCCGAACTTCCGCATCGGCTGCAAGCGCATGCTGATCTCGAACGCGTACTACCCCGCTCTCGCCCAGAGCAACGTCGACCTCGTCACCGACGGCATCGCGGAGGTCCGCAAGGGATCCATCGTGACCAAGGACGGCACCGAGCGGCCGATCGACGCACTCGTCGTCGCCACCGGCTTCCACGTCACCGATTCGCCTGCCTACAAGGGCATCGTCGGCAAGGACGGTCGCACACTGGCCGACACCTTCGAAGACGGTGGCCAGCAGGGCTACAAGGGTGCGGCCGTTGCGAACTTCCCCAATATGTTCTTCCTGGTGGGCCCCAACACGGGCCTCGGACACACCTCGATGGTCTTCATGATCGAATCGCAGATCAACTACCTGGTCGACGCGTTGAACACCATCGACAAGCACGACATCGGCGTCATCGAAGTGCGTAAGGACGTGCAGGACGAGTACAACGTGACCCTGCAGGACCAGCTGTCCAAGAGCGTGTGGATGAACGGCGGCTGCGCAAGCTGGTACCTCGACAAGCACGGCAACAACACGACATTGTGGCCGGGCTTCACTTTCGAGTTCCGCAGAATCACCAAGCAGTTCGATCTCGATGCGTACCGTAGCGTCGCCACGGCAGACATCACTTCCGGAACCTCGGCGAAGACCGCGGGCAACAACACAGACAAGGTGGCCGCTCGATGAGCACATTCACTGGCAAGGTAGCCGTCGTCACCGGCGCAGGTTCGGGCATCGGCCGGGCACTGGCTCTCGAGCTGGCCGGCCGAGGAGCGAAGTTGGCACTGTCCGACGTCGACACCGCCGGACTCGACGAGACGGTCCGACGCGTCGAGGCATTGGGTGCCGAGGTCAAGTCGGATTTCTTGGATGTCTCCCAGCGCGAGACCGTGCTGGACTACGCCGAGGCCGTCGTTGCGCACTTCGGCAAGGTCAACCAGATCTACAACAACGCCGGTATTGCGTACCACGGTGACGTCGACAAGTCCTCGTTCAAGGACATCGAGCGCATCGTCGACGTCGATTTCTGGGGAGTCGTCAACGGCACCAAGGCTTTCCTACCGCACATCCAGGCCTCCGGCGACGGCCACATCATCAACATTTCCAGCCTCTTCGGCCTGCTGGCCATCCCTTCACAGTCGGCGTACAACGCGGCGAAGTTCGCCGTTCGCGGGTTCAGCGAATCCCTGCGCATCGAGATGCTGATCTCCAAGGCTCCGGTGAAGGTGACCGTGGTGCACCCCGGTGGCATCAAGACCGCAATCGCCCGCAACGCGACCGTCGCGGAGAACTACGACCAGGCCGATTTCGCCAAGTTCTTCGATACCAAGCTCGCCAAGACCACCCCGATCGACGCGGCCAAAACGATCCTCAAGGGCGTGGAGAAGGGCAAGGGCCGAGTACTCATCGGCTCCGACGCCATTGCCCTGGATCTGCTGCAGCGCATCACCGGTTCGCGCTACCAGGGCCTGATCGCCGCAGTGTCCAAGCGCGCGCTGCCGCGAACGAAGAAGTAGGCGAGCACCGACCATGAAGTCCTTCTACGTTCCCCTGCCCATCGTTGCGGCAGCGCTCAAGCCGTTCTACCGAGCCGCCCTCAATCCGCGGTTGTCGTTTCGGATGCAGCGCCGCTTCCTCGAGGCCGCGGCTCCGGCGCAGACGCTTCCGCACGGAACCGTCGCGCAGAAGATGACCCTCGCGGGCCGCAAAGCCGAGCGGGTCACCGTCGGTGCGACCGAACGCGACACCGCGATTCTGTATCTCCACGGCGGTGCCTACACGATCGGATCGATCAACACGCACCGCTCCTTGGCTGCGCACCTGGCCCGGGAATCGGCGAGTGCCGTCTACGTCCTCGACTACCGGTTGGCACCGGAAAACCCGTACCCGGCCGCACTCGACGACGCGGTGGCCGCATTCCGTGAGCTGGTCCGATCACACGGTTTTACTGCCGATCGCATCGCCATCGCGGGCGATTCGGCCGGCGGCGGTCTGACGGTGGCTACCGCCCGTCGTCTGGTGGACGACGGAACGAGCCCTGCCGCCCTCGGACTGATCTCGCCGTGGGTCGATCCCGGCGCACGGGACGCTCCCAAGGACCGCGATCTGGTGGTCAACACCGGCTGGTCCTACAGCTCGGCCGACGCCTACCTCGGCGCGGGCGATCCGATGGATCAGGGCTTTGCGCCGCTCCTGGGAAACCTGGACGGCCTGCCGCCGATCGTCATGCACGTCGGCACCGACGAGGTCCTGTACGCACAGATCACCGCGTTCGCGGACAAGCTGCGCCTGTCCGGAGCAGAACTCGAACACGTCGAGTACAAGAAGCTCTGGCACGTGGCTCATCTGCAGGCGTCGATTCTGCGGGAGGCCGCTCAGGCCGTCCAGCACATGGGCGCGTATCTGGGCCGCAAGGTCAGGGCCTCTGCGAACAGCGGCTCACAGGTTGTGCTCACCGAGCCAGCGGCCAGCGACATCGCCTGACGAAGCACCACTGCGGACCTCGCCGATCATGTCGGCGAGGTCCGCTGTCGTCAGCTCCCCCGCCACCACCGAGAACGACCTCGAGGCACTATCGCCGATCACTCCGTTGCGGTAGAGCGGAACGACGTTCTGCGCTGGATAGACGTGATCGTCGTCGGGCAGGGTTGTCAGATCTTTCGCCAGCGGGCCGAACGATGCGGTACGAATCGCCAGCACGTCGACCTCCCCGGCACTCACCCCGTCGAAGGCGGCCTGCGCATCGGCGTACGGGGTCACATCGGTGAACGACGCCCCCGTGAACGTGGGACTCCTCATACCCTGCGCAAAGACGTCCATCGGATCGACCTGGCCGTCGACGATACCCACCGTTCTTTCCTCACGACCCAGAAACTCCGTCACCGTCTCGTCGTCCGATTCACCACCCGACGCCACAGCGATGGCGATTCGATCCTCGGCCGTCGCGTAGTCCCCGACCGACAGTCCGGCGGGCAGTGAGCGGTTCAAATCCGTGTAGACGTCCTCGGCCTCGGTTGCCGCGGACAGAGTGTCGTAGGTGCGCAACAGGTCTCCGGTCAGGTCGGGAACCATCGTCACCTCACCGCGGTCCAGCGCTCCGAGATAGTCGGCACGGTCGCCCAGGTTTTCCTTCACCTCGACGTCCGCTCCCGTCGACCGCAGGCCACCGGCATAGATCTGCGCGAGCAACCGGGACATGTCCGAACTGCCGGATCCGACGACGACAGGACCGGTAGCAGGCTCGGTCACGGCACTGCAGCCGACGAGGAGTCCGGCGATCGACACCACCACAGCCGTGGCCAGAACCGACGAGCGCACTGTATTTTCTCCTGTTCATTGCCCGTGTGGTTTACCGATCCCGACCGCGGGGCACTAGTGCGAACGAGACGGTAGTCGAACCAACCTTATGGGCACGGCTATTTCGACTACCATCCCGAGCAGCCCGAGTCCTGGTTCTGCCGATGCCCCCGGGGCCGATCGGCGGAGATGGGTAGGACTGTGCCCGAACCGATGGAAGGACACCATGACCACCTCCCGACTCACGCGTGCGTTCTCCGCTCCGAGGGCAGTGGCAGCTGTTGCCGCGCTCGCTCTCTCGGTCACCGCTCTGACCGCCTGCGGCGGCAATTCGGAACCACTCTCGAGCGGTGGCGGCGAGACCAACAGCGACACCAACTCCATCATCGTCGGCTCCGCCAACTTCCCCGAGTCCGAGACGGTGGCGAACATTTACGCCGAGGCTCTGCGCGCCAATGGCTTCGAGGTGAGCACCAAGCTCAACATCGGTAGCCGTGAGGCCTACATTCCCGCCGTGCGGGACGGGTCGATCGACATGATCCCCGACTACACCGGCAACCTTCTGCAGTACTTGGACGAGTCCGCGACGGCCACGTCCTCCGAGGACGTCCTCGCGGCCCTGCCTGCGGCACTGGGCGACGACCTTGCCGTGACGGCGCAGGCCCCCGGCGAGGACAAGGATGCCGTCGTCGTCACTCGCCAGACAGCCACCGAGCGCAACCTCACCACTATCGGCGACCTCGCTCCGTTTTCCTCCGAGGTGACCTTTGCCGGTACCCCGGAATTCCAGGAACGCACCGGCGGCCTGCCCGGTCTGCGCGATAAGTACGGTCTGGACATCTCGCCCGGCAACTACATCCCGATCTCCGACGGGGGCGGCCCGGCCACCGTCGAGGCGCTGGTTTCCGGTCAGGTCGTCGCCGCGGACATCTTCACCACCGCGCCCTCGATCGCACAGAACGATCTCGTCGTGCTCGAGGATCCGGAGAACAACTTCGCTGCGCAGAACATCATTCCGGTGCTGCGCACGTCCAAGCAGTCGGACAAGCTCACTCAGGTGCTCGACGCCGTGTCGGCGCAGATCACCACCGAGGAACTGATTGCGCTGAACACGCGAGTGTCCGGTGACGAGAAGGTCGAACCCGCGGCAGCAGCGGCGGATTGGGTCAAGGAGAAGGGTCTGGACCAGCCGGTCAGCTGATGATCACCTTCGAGCACGTCAACAAGACCTATCCGGACGGCACCACGGCGGTCGACTCCTTGGACCTGGTGATCGAGCCACACTCGTTCACCGTGTTCGTGGGGCCGTCCGGCTGCGGTAAGACCACCTCGATGCGGATGATCAACCGCATGATCACACCCACCTCGGGCGTGATCACGGTGGACGGTCGCAACATCGCGGACATCGATGCCGTGAAATTGCGCCGAGGAATCGGCTACGTCATTCAGAGTGCCGGTTTGCTCCCGCATCGCACTGTCGTCGACAACGTCGCCACTGTGCCCGTGCTCAACGGCCAATCTCGTCGCGCAGCACGCACGGCTGCACTCGACGTCCTCGAACGTGTCGGCCTGGACCCGGCGTTCGCCTCGCGGTATCCGGCGCAACTGTCCGGTGGGCAGCAACAGCGGGTGGGCGTGGCGCGAGCTTTGGCCGCCGACCCGCCCATCCTGTTGATGGACGAGCCCTTCAGCGCCGTGGACCCGGTGGTTCGCGAGGAACTGCAGACCGAGATGCTGCGCCTGCAGGCCGATCTGAAGAAAACGATCGTCTTCGTCACCCATGACATCGACGAAGCCGTTCGGCTCGGTGATCACATCGCGGTCTTCGGACCACAGGGCCGCCTGCAGCAGTACGACAAGCCCGAGACCGTCCTCGCGGCACCTGCCACGCCGTTCGTGGCCGGTTTCGTCGGTCGCGACCGCGGTTACCGAGGTCTGCAGTTCCGCTCGGCGCAATCGGTGACGATGCACCCGATCGAGACGGCCACGCAGGACGAGGTGAGCAGTCTTCGGCTCGACCAGGGTCAGTGGGTTCTGGTGGTCGATTCGCAACGACGTCCGTTCGGATGGATCGATGCAACCGGCGTCGAGAAAGTGCGCGACGGCCGCAGTATCGACGAGAGCACAGCTGCAGGCGGGTCGTTGTTCCTCGAGGGCGGTGATCTGCGGCAGGCACTCGACTCCGCGATCTCGTCGCCGTCGGGCATCGGCGTCGCGGTCGATTCGTCCGGGGCGGCCGTCGGCAGTGTCGACGGCGCGGAAATACTCGAAAACCTTGCCGTACAACGCAAGTCGGAAGACGCGGAGCGCAACCGGCACCACTTCGAGGCACATCGCCCCGACAATCCTGTGACGCTCGGCAAGGACGACCAGTGACCTGGCTGTTCGACAATTTCGATGTCGTACTCGGCTACACGAAGACACACCTGTATCTCTCGCTCGTTCCATTGTTCGTCGGATTGCTGATCGCCATCCCGTTGGGCACCGTCATTCGCAACACCCGCTGGGTTCGTCGAATCACGTTGACGGTGGCCAGTATTGCGTTCACCCTTCCGTCGCTGGCGCTGTTCGTCACCATCCCGGCAGTGATCGGTCTCCCCGTTCTCGATCCGCTGAACGTCGTGATCGCTCTGGCCGTCTACTCGACGGCACTGCTGGTGCGCGCGGTACCCGAGGCACTCGACTCGGTACCGTTTGCCGTGGTCGATTCCGCCGAGGCCATGGGCTACTCGACACTGCGACGAGCAGTGACCGTCGAACTGCCCCTGGCACTTCCGGTACTCATCGCCAACATCAGGGTGGTCGCGGTCACGAACATCTCACTGGTCTCGGTGGGCTCGGTGATCGGTATCGGCGGCCTCGGTCAACTGTTCACGCAGGGCTACCAGCGTGACTATCCCGACCAGATATTCGCGGGCATCATCTCGATCGTGTTCCTGGCGTTGGTGTTCGACGCAGCCCTGTTCTTGCTGGGTCGTCGACTCACCCCGTGGACGCGCCTCGGCACGGGCTCGTCGAACAAGAAGGCACGCGCATGAATCTGTTCTCGGAGGCGTTCTCGTACATTTTCGACGGCGGAAACTGGTCCGGCCCAACGGGAATCGGCGCACGACTGATCGAGCACATGTGGTACAGCCTGTTGGCAGTACTGGTCTCGGCAGCGATTGCCATACCCATCGGCTTGTTGATCGGCCATCTACGACGCGGTGAAGCCGTGATCGTGGGCCTCGTCAACGCATTACGTTCGCTGCCCACCCTCGGCATCCTGGTGTTCCTGGTTCTGGTGATCGGGTTGGGACTGGTGCCGCCGATCATCGCGCTGGTGCTGCTCGGCATTCCGCCGCTACTGGCCGGGACGTACTCCGGCATCGCCAACGTCGACGCGAACGTGGTCGACGCCGCCCGTGCCATGGGGATGACGGAAACCCAGGTGTTGCTTCGGGTCGAGATTCCGAACGCACTCCCCCTGATCCTCGGCGGGCTGCGCAACACCACTCTCCAGATCATCGCCACTGCGACGATCGCCGCCTACGTCAACCTCGGCGGACTCGGCCGCTACATCTTCGACGGCCTGGCGCTGTACGACTACCAACGGGTGCTGGTCGGCGCAATTCTGGTAGCCGTGCTGACTCTCGTCGTCGACGGTCTGCTCGCTCTTGCGGTCTGGACATCGGTTCCGGGAACCGGCCGGCTGCGGCGGATGCCGACCGGACTGGCGAAGGTCTGACCGACCAGAGCGAAGAAGCCTTCGAACGAAAGACACCGGCGAACCGCTGGCCCGGGTGGGGCTGGGTTCGCCGGTGTTTCTTCCGTTTACCTACGCGACGCCCTCGGCTCGCGCTGCTGCCGCTACTGCGTCCGCAACGGCCGGGGCGACACGAGGATCGAGTGGGCTGGGCACGATCTTGTCCGCAGCCAACTCGTCGCCGAGAACCGAGAGGATTGCCTCGGCAGCGGCGAGCTTCATGCCTTCGGTGATGCGGCGGGCACCCGCGTCGAGCGCGCCCTTGAACACACCGGGGAAGGCGAGAACATTGTTGATCTGGTTTGGGAAATCGCTACGTCCGGTCGCGACGATGGCGGCATACTTCCTCGCCACCTCCGGGTGGATCTCGGGATCGGGGTTCGACAGCGCGAACACGATGGCCTCCGGGGCCATGGAGGCGATGTAGGCCTCGTCGACCTTGCCCGCGGACAGACCCAGGAACACGTCTGCACCGGCCAGGGCGTCGCCCGCTCCGCCGGACAGCCCACGGGGGTTGGTGCGCGCCGCGAGATCGGTCTTCACGCTGGTGAGGTCCTGGCGATCAGCGGAGACGATCCCCTTCGAGTCCAGCACGATCACGTCCCGGGTGCCGGCCAGGAGGAGCATGTTGGCACACGCCACGCCTGCTGCCCCGGCTCCGGAAATCACGACCTTCAGTTCTGCGGTACTGCGGCCCTGAACCTTCGCGGCCCCGTTGAGCGCGGCCAGCACGACGATGGCGGTGCCGTGCTGGTCGTCGTGCATGACCGGGCACTCGAGCGCGTCGACGACGCGTCGCTCTATCTCGAAGCAGCGCGGGGCCGAGATGTCTTCGAGGTTCACGGCACCGAAACTGTGCCGCAGCCGCACGATCGTCTCTACGATGTCGTCGACGTCGTTGGTGTCGAGAACGATCGGGATGGAGTCGAGGCCCGCGAACTTCTTGAACAGTGCTGCCTTGCCCTCCATCACCGGCAACGATGCGCGAGGACCGATGTCGCCCAGGCCGAGCACTGCGGAACCGTCGGAAATGACGGCGACGAGGCGATCGGTCCAGGTGTAGCGCTTGGCGAGCGACGGATCGGCCGCGATGGCGCGGCTGACCTGGGCTACCCCGGGGGTGTAGGCGATGGACAGATCCCGTTGGGTCTCGAGCGGCGCGGCCAACTCGACCGACAGCTTTCCGCCGAGATGGCCGGCGAAGATCTCCTCGTCGGTGATCGCGGCCGGCACTGCCGTTGCCGAGTTCGGTGCTGTGGTGTCTTCGACTGCCGTCACGGTGAAAGCTCCTTGCACTGTCGACCTCGACCAGCAAGGCGACGCGTGTCGACGAAGTGAGTGGTTCTGGGAATCGAGAGTGCTCGGAGTGCGCCAGTGCTGGCTGCAAACTGCCGAAAGCGTGTCTCGCAGGTGCGGCGGGTGTGCCGACACGGTCAGCGACGGGCTGTAGCCCGATCGGTGGCCCCAGTGTGCCACACCGCCCAGCTACCTGACCACAGAGTCAGAAGTGTCCTCACTGCCACCATTGCGTCCACAGCACGAGGGCCGTGACGACGAAGACGACAAGTGCACCGGCGAACGCGGAGAAGCCACGCCGATGATCTGCGATGCGCTGGGCGACGACGGCCACCACGGCGGCGGCGATGTGTGCAGCGACGGACAGAGCCCCGGGCCCCGGGAAGCCGCGGGAGTGCCCGAGATACTGAGTGACGGCCACACCGATCGCGAGCACCACCAGTCCGGCGGTGACGACACCACTGAACCCGCGCAGGAAGCGGAGCCCCGCTCCCGCTCCGGCCCCGCTCATCCGCCGGCCACGAATCCGCGGACCGAATCCGCGATCAACTGCACCGCGATGGCGGCAAGCAGCAAACCTGCGATGCGCGCCAGCAGCGAGATGCCACCTTCGCCGAGCAGACGGATCAACACTGTCGAGAATCGCAGGACCAGGAAGAACAGCACGTGAATGGTGATGATGCCCAGCGCAATCGCCAGCAAGGAGCTCGCATCACCGTCGGCCTGGCTGACGTAGACGATCACTGCGGCGATGGCGCCGGGACCTGCCATCAGCGGAGTTCCGAGCGGCACGAGGGCCACGTTGACGTCCTCCGCCGCGGAGTCCCCGCCCGCACCCTTGCCGGTGAGCAACGACAGGGCGATGAGCAGGAGCAGTAATCCGCCCGCGCCCTGCAGAGCGGGAATGCCGATGTGCAGGTAGCTCAGGATCGCCTGACCGCCGATGGCGAACACCGAGATGACGGTCAACGAGACGGCGGGTGCCTGCCACGCGGCCTTGTTGCGAGCTTCCTTGCTCTTGCGGCCCACCAGGGACAGGAACACCGGGATAGCGCCCGGCGGATCCATGATGACGAACAGGGTGATGAGCACCGTCAGGTAGAGCGTCACATCGAAGGTCATGAGCGAGCCGCCGCGACTATTCGGTCGTAGTGCTCCGGGGCGGTGGTGTATTCGCCGAGTTGCACCGTCTTGTTGGTCCCGTGGTAATCCGAGGAGCCCGTGACGATCAGGTCCAGTTCGGCGGCGAGATCGGCCATCACCACAGTGTCCTCCGGCGAATGGTCCATGTGATGCACCTCGACTCCGCCCAACCCCAAGGGCGTCAGTTCCCGAATCTGGTTCAGGTCCAGGATGCGACCGCGCGCGCGGGCCCGAGCATGCGCGAGCACGCTCACCCCGCCTGCTGCCGCGATCATCTGTACCGCGGACTCGAGCGGAGTGTCCACCTTCTCCACGTAGTACTTGCCGTCGGTCGCCAACGGCCCGGCGAACGCGGCGTTCATGTCCGGGACGTAGCCGGCATCGATCAGTGCACGGCCGAGATGGGGACGCCCGGCTGCGGCCCCGGCCGAGGCCAAGACTGCGTCGGGATCGATCGGCAAACCGTTGGCCGCCATCTTCTCGGCAATGGCTCGCAACCTCGTCACCCGTTCGCCGCGCAGACGCGCGCGCTCCGCCGCGAACGCTTCGTTCTCGGGATCGAAGAGGTACGCGAGCAGGTGCACAGGAACCGGCTCGCCGTCCTCACCTCGTCCGGTGCAGGAGAGCTCCATACCGCGCACGAGCGTCAGACCGGGAGGAACGGCCGCAGCCGCTTCGTCCCAGCCCGAGGTGGTGTCGTGGTCGGTCAGCGCCACCACCGACAGCCCCGCCGCCGACGCTGCACGGACCAGCTCGGCCGGGCTGTCGGTACCGTCGGACGCCGTCGAGTGGGTATGAAGATCGATGAGCACCTCGACAGTGTTCCAGGCTCGCCCTCTCGTCGTTTTGCTGGCGTACGATTGCCCGCCATGCCGTCCCTTCCACCTCGACCGTCGCTACCGTCACTGCATCGACGAGGACCCAAGGCCGCACCCGATGCCGGTCCGAGAATTCCGGTGCCCACGGCGCGTGCGATCGTCGATTGCGCGGTGTACGTCGACGGCTCCCGATTGCCCGGCAGATTCACTCACACCTCGGCGATCGCGGAGGTGCGTTCGCGCGGCGAAGGCTTCGTGTGGGTCGGCCTGCATGCGCCCGACGACCATCAGATGAACGCGATCGCGCAGTGCTACGGGTTGCACGAATTGATGGTCGAAGACACCGTGCACGCACATCAGCGACCGAAACTCGAGCGCTACGACGACGTCGCGTTCCTGGTGCTGCGCACGGTGAAGTACGTAGAGCACGAGTCGGTGACCACCGCCAACGAGATCGTCGAGAGCGGCGAGATAATGGTGATGGTCGGCAGCGACTTCGTCATCACCGTCCGGCACGGGGAACATTCGGGTTTGGCCGGCGTCAGGCAGCGCCTGGAAGCGAACCCGGAGCAGCTCGCACTCGGGCCGTCGGCGGTGCTGCACGCGGTGGCCGACCACGTCGTCGACGAGTATCTGGCGGTGACCGAGTCGATCGAGCGGGACGTCGACGGTATGGAGGAGGAAGTCTTCTCTCCGCACCATCACGTGCCCATCGAGAACATCTACTTGCTCAAGCGCGAGGTCGTCGAGCTACGCCGATCGGTGACGCCGCTGTCGACGCCGCTGGCCCGTCTGGTGCAGGAACCGAGTGTGCCCAAGGCCGTACGACGGTATCTGCGCGACGTACAGGACCACCACACCACCGTGGCCGAGCGGATCTCGGAATACGACGAAGTACTCAGTTCGCTGGTCGATGCCGCATTGGCCCGGGTGACGATGCAGCAGAACCTGGACATGCGCAAGATCTCGGCGTGGGTGGCGATCGCCGCCGTGCCGACGATGGTGGCCGGAATTTACGGCATGAACTTCGACAACATGCCCGAGTTGCACTGGACGTACGGCTATCACACGATCGTCGCGATCGTGGCCTGCGTGTGCGTGGGCATGTGGCGCACGTTCCACAAGAACAATTGGCTCTAGCGGCCACACGGCACCTTGGACATCGCCCAACAAGCGGACGCGATCGTTGGTGATTCCCCCGAAGCTCCACAGGTGTTGAGCCCACCGGCCCTGACCGGATGACACTGCACAAGACCTGCAGTTCATTTCGGAAGGTAACGATGAGAATCCGCACACTGGTACTGGCCGTCGTCGCCGCCGCGATCTGTTCGTCCGCACCGGGGGCGGCGTCGGCTGAGCCTGCTCACGCCGATCCCACCGGCCCACCGCTGACCGTCGCGCAAGCCGATCTGGACAAGGCGCTGACATGCACCACGGATCTGCACGACGCCACCCGCGATCCGGTTCTGCTCACCCCGGCTTTCGCCACCGATCAGCAATCGTTCGGCTGGAACTACTTGCAGTCGCTGCCTGCCATCGGAATCCCGGTGTGCAGCCTGTCGTTCCCCGACGAGGGCTACGGAGACCTACAGATCTCGGCGGAGTACGTCGTACACGCAGTTCGGACGATGGCCGCCGACAGTGGCCGCAAGGTCGTCATGATGGGCCACCAGCACGGCCCCTTGGACGAACTGTGGGCTCTGACGTTCTGGCCGGACCTGCCTGCGCTGGTGTCGGATGTCATCTCGCTCGCCACCCCGTACAACGGGACCGACTCGGCGCGCTCGGGATGTGACGACGCGCAGAAGTGCCCGCCGGCGAACTGGCAGATCGCAACCGGGTCGCACTTCCTCACTGCGCTTTCCGCACGTCCGTTACCGCAGGGTCCCGGCTACACGTCGATCTTCACGCGATTCGACGAATTGATCTATCCGCAGCCTCGCGCCAGCACCCTCGAAGGGGCCGCGAACATCGCAGTGCAGGACGTCTGTCCGCTGCGGCCGGTCGAGCACTTCGGCATTCTCGGTGACAACGTCGCGTACAACATCGTGCTCGATGCCCTAGAGCACGACGGACCCGCTGTGCGGCAACGTATTTCGAAGAACCTTTGTTTCACCACGACGATGCCGAATCTGCGCTACACACTGAAATCGTCGATCTCCGGATTTGCCTACGGCCTCGGTGTTCCCCAACATTTCGAGAACGACTCGGTGGACGCCGAACCCGAGCTGGCGTCCTATGCGCGGTAGCGCCGGATCAGAGGCTGGCTGCGGACCGGTTCGGGTCTCGGACGTCGATTCCCGCTTCTGTCCATGCCTCGCGCAGCGCGTCGGCTCCGCGCAACCGCACCCAGGCCGCCTCGGTGCCCGTGAGCGGGACGGCGGCCAGAAAGCGAACCGGATCGTAGGGCTCGGGCAGTGTCAGTTCTGCGATGTCACTCTCCCCGAGCAGCACGGCGGTGAACGGCGCGTTGGTCCACAGTGGCTCACTCAGATCGAGCAGCGCGTCCTCGACCAGTACGACGCCCTCCACCGCGGGTGACGCAGCGAGGACGGCCACGCTCTTGTGCACGCCCGACGCCACGCCTGCACCACCTCGGAGAGTCAGCACCAGTTCGGCCCGGGGGCCGCGCGAGGGATCTGCGACGAGTTCGTTGGGGTCGGCCATGGGATGACGAGAACAGCCGAGACTGACGTAGCGAACCACGTCGGAGTGCGCGCCGAATCTCAAGACGTCCAACGGCTCGAGGCCGAGGAACGTCACCGACGCCGACGACGGGTTCTCGTCGCCGATCTCGGTCAGCAGGTGTGCGCGTACCGCTGCAATGACACTGTCGCTCACGAGGTCCATCCAACACTGTCGCTCACCTGATCCATCCAACACCACCGATGCCCGAGAAGTCCGTTCGGAGGTGCCACGCAACGGAGGTAGGTACCGTCGTACCCGTGGTCTCCGTTCTTGCAGTGTCCGACGAAACGATCGAATCCCTGTGGAGTCCGCAGGTGAAGTCGCTCGGAGTCGACCTCGTTCTCGGCGCAGGCGACCTGCCGTTCGACTACCTCGAATACCTCACCGATGCTTTGAACGCGCCGTGCGTGTTCGTGCCCGGTAACCACGACGCAGACCTCACCGGCTACTCGGCCGGACGTGCGGGATGGATGCGCGCCGGGCTCCCCACCACCTGGCCCGGACCTGTCGGTGCTGTCAACGCCGACCGCCGAATCGTCTCGGTTGCGGGCCTGCGGATTGCCGGCCTCGGCGGGTCCATCCGCTACAACGGTGGGCCCAACCAATGGACCCAGCGGCAGCAGCGTCGGCGTTCACGCACCCTGACCCGGACGTTCGCGTGGCATCGCAACGTCCGCAACGACTCTCGACCCCTGGACATTCTGTTGACCCACAGTCCGCCGCTCGGTGTCGGAGACGACACCGACCCTGCCCACATCGGTTTCGACTGCCTCGACGAAGTGACGCGCAGACTCGCCCCACAGTTGTTGGTGCACGGCCATATTCATCCGCACGGCGCTACGCCGGAGGATCTGACACTGCACGGCGCAGCGGTGATCAACACCGTCGGGTACACGCTGCTCGAGATCGAACCGGGCGGACAGAGAGCCGAATTCGAGGCACCGAGGATCGTGAGGCGCAGGCATGGCACGTGACACCGGATTTCCGGCCGCCGATGCGGAGAACGACTTCACCCGCCAGCGTCGACGCGCCGACGTCGCCCGTCTGGTCGGATGGCTCCGGCGTCAACCCGACGACGTCAACACCATCCTGCCGTTCGACGAGGTGGTTGCCGCGCTCGGCAAGGTGGGCGAGCGTCACCTCGGCCTGCAGGTCATTCGCGTCGAGACCATCGTAGGCAGCGTCGACCGTACGCGGGATTTCGATCGCTTCTTTCGTCCGACGTCGGCGCGCATCCGTGAACGCTGGCAGCGACTGGCCGCCGCCCAACGCCGCGGCGAGGCGATGCCCCCGATCCAGGTGTACCGCATCGGGGGCATGCACTTCGTCGTCGACGGCCATCATCGGGTGTCCATCGCGTTCGCGATGCACCGAACGTCGATCGACGCAGTTGTCACCGAGATCATCACGCGCATCTCCCCCGAGGGCATCACCCGACGCGGCGATCTGCTGATCAAGGATCACCGCCGCATCTTCCTCGGTCGTGTGCCGTTGGTGGGCAAGGCCCGCGAGGCCGTGAAGGTGACCGATCCGTTCGATTACGCCCAGCTCAGTGAATCGGTGGAGGCCTGGGGCTTTCGCTTGATGCAGGAGGTGGGCGAATTCGTCGACCGCGGTACCGTCGCGCGGCGCTGGTTCGGTGAGGAGTACCTGCCCGTGGTGCGCATGGTGCGCGCGGCCGAAATCCTCGAAGATCGCACGGACGCCGAGGCGTACCTCTGGATGAGCCGGGAGCGTTACCGCCTGGTACGCGAACACGTCTGGAACGACGAGATCGTCAGCGAACTCCGGCAGAAGGCTCTGGGCAAACCCATCCGGCCGCAGTAGAGCCCGCGTCGATGCTCGGCGGCCGCGGCGGCCCAGGCTCACTTCCCTGGTGCACCGATGTCTGATAGTTAATTAGATGCGTTCATCATTTTAATTCTTCGGTTTCACCGCATAGTCGATACGTAACGAGGTAGTTCTTCCATGTCCACCCGCCGCATCCTGCTGCCCGGACTCTGTTTCATCGTCATGACTCTCGCCGTTCTGCAGACGATGGTGGTCCCCATCGTGCTGACAATCGGCACCCAACTCGGAGTCGGCACCACCGCCGCCGGATGGGTACTGACGGCCAATCTTCTCGCAGCAGTGATCGCCACCCCGGTCATCGGTAGGCTCGCCGACCTGCACGGCAAGCGTCCGGTGCTGATCGGTGTGCTCACCGTGGTCCTTGCCGGATCGCTACTCGCAGCCCTGACCGACTCGTTGCTGTGGCTGATCGTCGGACGGGTCCTGCAGGGCGTGTCCTACGCACTGTTCCCCATCGCGCTCGCCGTCCTTCGTGACGAGATGCCTCCTCGTAAACTCGTCGGCTCGATGGCCGTCCTGTCCGGCACATTGGGCGTCGGCGGCGGGTTCGGGCTGGTGTTGACCGGGCTGCTGACGGCCAATGGTGCCGACTACCACCGCGTGTTCTGGCTCACTGTCGCGTTCGTCGTGATTGCCCTCGCGATCGCCTGGTTCGGCGTACCGGCGCGTCCGAGAACAAGCGGCGGCACCGTCGACTGGTGGGGAGCTGCTCTGCTCGCAGTGACTCTGCTGCTGCTCTTCCTCGCCCTGACCCAGGGCCGCACGTGGGGGTGGGGTTCGATTGCCACCATCGGCTGCGCGGTCGTAGGTGTCGTTGCGGGTGCAGTCTGGTGGAACTTCGAGAAGCGCGTCGGCGAGCCGCTCGTCGCACCCCGCATGCTCACCCACGGACCGTTGCTCGCCACCAATGTCGCCACCCTGTTCGTCGGCATCGGGATGTTCGTCAACTTCCTCGCCTGCTCGTACTTCGTGCAGACACCACGCGCCGTGGCCGGCTACGGCTTCACCGCGAACGTTCTCGAAGCGAGCGTCGTCTATCTACTACCCGGTGCCGCCGTAGGAGTAGTAGCGGCCGTCGTCAGCGGCCGCCTCATCCGGTCGTTCGGACCGCGCCGAGTGCTGATCGCGGGAGCCGTCATCGGGCTGGTCGGATTCGTCTTCGTCGCACTCGCTCACGATCACACCTGGCAGCTGATCACCGCAGGCATCGTCATCAACATGTTCGTCAGCCTCGCGTTCGCTGCCCTGCCGAACCTGCTCATGGCCGAGGTCAGCGCATCGGACACCGGGGTGGCGAACAGCGTCAACTCGATCGTCCGGACGGTCGGTACCTCGATTGCCAGCGCCACGCTGTCCACCGTTCTCGCCATGTTCACCAGCGACGGGACAGCTGTTGCGCGCGAAAGTGTGTACACCGCAGCCTTTGTCGCAGGGGCGGTGGCCTGCCTCGTCGTCGTACTCGCGGCCTTGGCCATCAGGAGCACGCCGGCCAGTCGGGACTCGGTGAAAGTGGCCGAGTCCGAACCGAACACCACGTCGAACGTGCCACTCTGAGCCTGCGGCATGTGAGCGAAACTTCGTAGCCCACTACGAAGTTCCGCTCACATGCGCGTAGCGCTCTACAGCGTCAGATTGGCACCCGAGGCCTGGTCGAACACCGAGATCTTCGCCGGGTCGAACCACAGTTCCACCTGACCACCCTCGGCTGCTTTGGACTCGGCGGCCAGTCGTGCGACCACCTGTGCACCACCGAGATCGGCGATACCCGCGTCGGCCGCGAGCTCCTGCAATTCGCTGGACTCGACCTTGGCGCCCTTCAGCGTGAAGTAGACGTACTTGTCGCTGCCCATCGACTCGAGCACGTCGACGGTGGCCGTGAAGGTGGCACCGCTCATCTTCTGGTAGCCGTCGATCAGGGCCGCGTCCTCGAAGTGCTCGGGACGGATGCCGACGACCACCTCACGGCCCGGGTTCTTGGCCTTGATCGCGTCCATCCGCTCGAGCGGGATGTCGATCTCACCGAGCGCGGTGGACACTCCGTTCGAAGTGAGCTGTCCGGGAACGAAATTCATCGAGGGCGATCCGATGAAGCCGCCCACGAACAGGTTTCGCGGCTTGTCGTAGAGCTCCTGCGGGGAACCGATCTGCTGTACCAATCCGCCGCGCAGCACCACGACGCGGTCGCCGAGCGTCATGGCCTCGGTCTGATCGTGAGTGACGTACACGGTGGTGGTGCCCAGCCGCTTCTGCAACCGCGAGATCTCGGCGCGCGTCTGCACGCGCAGCTTCGCGTCGAGGTTGGACAGCGGCTCGTCCATCAGGAAGGCCTTGGGAGTACGAACGATGGCGCGGCCCATGGCAACTCGCTGTCGCTGACCACCGGAGAGGTTGGCCGGCTTCCGGTCGAGGTGCTGACTGAGGTCGAGGATCTTGGCTGCCTCCTCGACCTTGGTGTTGATCTCGGACTTCGAGAGCTTCGCCAACGTGAGCGGGAAGGCGATGTTCTGCCGCACCGTCATGTGCGGGTACAGCGCGTAGGACTGGAACACCATGGCGATGTCGCGATCCTTCGGTGCGCGCTCGTTGACGCGCTCCCCCGCGATACGCAGCTCGCCCGAGGAGATGTCCTCGAGACCGGCAATCATGTTGAGGGTGGTGGACTTTCCGCAACCGGACGGCCCGACGAGGATGATGAATTCGCCGTCGGCGATGGTGATGTCGACGTCGCTGACTGCAGCCGCGCCGTCGGGGTAGAGCTTGGTGACTTTGTCGAGAACTATTTCGGCCATGACGGTTATCCCTTCACTGCGCCGGACGTCAAGCCCGCCACGATACGTCGTTGGAAGAAGAGCACAAATATGATGATCGGGATCGTGATGACGACTGCTGCCGCCGCAATCGATCCCGTGGGCTCCTCGAACTGAGAGCTACCGGTGAACTGCGAAATGGCCGCCGGGACGGTGACCGAACGTTCCGTTGCCGTCAACGAGATGGCGAGCAGCAGGTCGTTCCAGGCGAAGATGAACACCAGAATGGCGGCGGTGACGATACCGGGCGCGGCCAGCGGGGCAATGACCTTGCGGAATGCCTGTGCGGGCGTAGCCCCGTCCATCTTCGCTGCCTTTTCGAGCTCCCACGGAATCTCGCGGAAGAACGCCGAGAGGGTGTAGATCGCCAGCGGCAACGCGAACGTGATGTACGGAATGATCAGACCCGGCCAGGTGTCGAACAGCCCCAGCGAACGGGAGATGTCGAACAGCGGTGTGACGAGGGAGATCTGGGGGAACATCGCGATCAGCAGCGCTGCGCCGACGAGAGCTTTCTTTCCCGGAAAGTCCAGGCGAGCGACGGCGTACGCGGCCATCGTGCCGATCACCACGGCGATCACCGTGGTGATCAGACCGATGCCGATGGAGTTGACCAGCGCCGAGGTGAACTGATTGGTCGAGAAGATGCCCTTGTAGTTCTCCAACGTGAATGCGCGCGGGATGAAGTTGCCGTCTGCGATGGTGGCCGTCGACTTGAACGAGAGGCTGATGATCCACAGCAGCGGAACCAGTGCGTAGAGCAGGACGAGGACGTTGACTACCGTCCAACCGACCTTCTTGCGAGGCGTAACAGTGGTCATTACTTGCGGCCTCCGTCGTCGGATCCCGGTGCCGAGGCACCGAACAACTTGATGAACACGAACGCGATGATCGCGACGCAGAAGAAGATCAGAATGCTGATGGCCGACCCGAGTCCGAGGTTGAACGCACCGAACAGGTTGTCGTAACCGAGAATCGAGACCGATCCGGTTTCGTTGCTACCTCGGGTGAGCACGTAGATGTTGTCGAAGATGCGGAACGCGTCGAGAGTGCGGAAGAGCACCGCGACGAGGATGGCCGGCTTCATCAACGGGATCGTGATGCGCATCAACCGGGTCCAGCCACCTGCACCGTCGACCTCGGCCGCCTTGAGCAGGTCGTCCGGCACGAGAGCCAGACCGGCCAGCAGCAACAGCGCCATGAACGGCGTCGTCTTCCACACCTCGGCCAACACGACGATCGCCAGTGACGGGAACTGTTCGGTGAGTGGAGCACTACCGTCGGGCAACAGATTCGCGAGGTAACCCGTGCCGGGAGTCCACGCGTAGTACCAGCTGTACGCGGCGGCGACGGTCACGATGCCGTATGGGATGAGCACGACGGTGCGTACCAGTCCACGGCCGAAGATGGTGCGGTGCATGACCAGTGCCACCGCGAGACCGAGGATGAACTCGATGATGACCGAGATGATCGTGATTCCCGCCGTGACGCTGAACGCCGTCCACCAGTAACCGTCGGACAGGACGGTGACGTAGTTGGAGATGCCGACGAATTCACGGTCCTCGGGGAACGCGAGGTTGTACTTCTGAAGGCTGAGCCAGAACGCGTAGATGATCGGGTAGCCGGTAACCGCGATCATCAGGATCGCCGCTGGTGCGACGAGCAGCAATCCCAGGCGACGTTCTGCCTTCTTGCCGTCGGAGACGTTCTTCAGGGCTGCCTGCTTGTCCACAGGCTGCGACTGGGGTTGTGACTCTGTAGGAGCACTCATGGAATCAACCCTTCGGAATTGACGGCCTTGGTGACCAGATCTGCGAGCTTGTCCACGTCGGCTACCGGATCGATGTCCTGCGGCGGGTTGAGCGCATCGGTCAGCAGAATCGAAATACTCTGGTACGCAGGCGAAACAGGTCGAACTGCCGCCGATTCGATGGAACCGAGAACCCCTTCCCATGCGGGATAGACGGACTGGAACTCGGGGTCGGAGTACAGCGACTTCAGCACCGGCGGCACACCACCGTTGACAGCGTTGTTGCGCTGATTCTCTTCATTGGTGAGGCATTCGACGGCCTCCCAGGCGAGGTCCTCGTGCTGGGTGGTCTTCGCGACGCCGATGTTGAACCCGCCGATGGTGACCTTGGCGGGCTCACCCGGATTCACCTCCGGATAGGGAGCACTACGGAAGACCTCGGCGATCCTCGCGTCCTGCTGATCGGCAGGGACACCGGCCAGGTTCAGGAACGAGACGGCACCGGCGATGGCGTTCTCCTTCAGACCGGGTAGCACGAACGGGTAGTTGACCTGGAAAGCCATCCGTCCCGATTCCATGCCGAGCCGGGCCGTGGCCTCGTCGCTCTGGGAGACCGACGGATCGTGGCCGTCGGCAGTGGCCACCCGCTTGATGATCTCGAGGGCCTTCTCGGTGGCGGCGCGGTGCTCGGGAGTGTCGTTGAGCGTCACCGTCGTTCCGTCTTCCGCGACGACCGACCCACCCGCGCTCTCGAGCAACGAGTTGAACCACACCATGAAGCCCTCGTACTGCTTGGCCTGGACGCCGATCTGGGCGGGCTTACCCGCGGCCGCATTGGCCTCGGCCTCGTCGATCAACTCGTCCCACGTCTGTGGCGGGGTGCCGCCCGGCACCTCGTCCGGCCGGTACCAGAGCAACTGAGTATTCGAGTTGAGCGGAACGGCGTACAGCTGGTCCTGCCATTCCGCGGTGGCGAGCGGCCCTTCGAGTGTGGAGCCGTCGCGCAACTTCGCGGACAGGTCCTCCGGGACGGGCAATGCCCATCCGGCCTCGGCGAACTCGGCCGTCCACACCACGTCGAGCGTCATCAGGTCCAGAGTCTTGTCGTTTCCGGCAAGCCGCCGCGCGAGCTGGAGACGCTGATCGTTCGCACTCTTGGGAAGAGTCCGCTGCTCCACGCGGTATCGACCATTCGAGGCATCCGAACACACTTGTGCCGCAGCGGCGTACTGCTCTGCGCCGTCTGCGGCGGTGTAGAAACTCAGAACCGGAACCGAACTGTCGGACGAACCACACGCTGCGAGCAACGGACTCGTGACCAGAGCCGCTGCTGCCAACACCCCTATTCTCGTCGCTCTTTGACGCCTACGACCACGATGTCTCGGCACTTTCCGCCTCCGTACGTTCAGTTACTCGCGCAGCACACTGTGTGGGACTGCCGTGCACGAAAGAAACGTAACCGAACTCACTGGCATCGAGGGCGATTTGGGGCTATTCCGTTACCTGCCGGTTGCCTGGTCGTCCAGCAGGTGTGATCAGATCGACAGTTTAGCGAGCAGATCGCGCGCTTTCTCGGCAGTTCGAGGCTCGCAGATGACGTCGTATCGGCCCGCCACCAACTGCATGCTCGACGCGAAATCTCGCTGACCCTTGGTGGCCGCGTACGGAATGGACGCCGAGATCAGACCGAAGATGATGCCGCCGCCGACGCCGATGAGCAGCGCTCCGAAGATGTTCTCGCTGAAGATGCCGAGCACCAGGCCGAGGAACACACCCAGCCACGCACCCGAAACGATGCCTCCACCAATGACTTTGGGCCAGGTGAGGCGGCCGAGTACACGTTCGACCTGCATCAGGTCGACGCCGACGATCGTGACGTCCTGCACCGAGAACTCTTCGTCGGAGAGATAGTCGACGGCGCGCTGCGCCTCGGCATAGGTGGGGTACGAACCGATGGGCCAACCGGAGGGCGGCGTCGGCAGTCCCTGCCCTGGGCGACCTGGCTGTGAGAGGGGATTGGTCATGGCTCCATTGTGCCCCGAAACGGACACGGTCACACCCATTGTCCTGTCCGCGAACACGGCGTGGATCAGGAGGTGGGCGGCTCGAACGTCGTCGTACGTGTCAGACCGGCCGCACGCCCCTTCGCAGAGACCACAAGCGCCATCTTGCGGCTCGCCTCGTCGATCATCTCGTCGCCGAGCATCACCGCGCCGCGACCTCCGCCCGCCGCGGAGGTATGGAACTCGTAGGCGTCGAGAATCATCTCGGCCTTGTCGTAGTCGGACTGGCGCGGCGCGAAGATCTCGTTGGCGGCCTCGATCTGCGTCGGATGCAGTACCCACTTGCCGTCGAAACCGAGACCGGCCGTGCGGCCGGCGGCCCGACGAAAGGCGTCCAGATCGCGAATCTGCAGGTAGGGGCCGTCGATCGCCTGCAGTCCGTGGGTCCGTGCAGCGAGCAGAATGGTCATCAGAATGTGGTGATAGGCGTCGCCGGTGTCGTATCCCACCGGCTGCTCGCCGACGACGAGGGTGCGCATGTTCACGCTGGCCATCAGATCCGCAGGCCCGAACACCAACGTCTGAACCCGGGGACTCGCGGTCGCGATCTCGTCGATGTTGCGCAGGCTGCGTGCACTCTCGATCTGCGGTTCGATCCCGATGCCGCCGACATCGAGACCGTGTTCCTTCTCGAGCTGAGAGAGAAGAAGATCCAACGCCTGAACGTGCGCGGCGCACTCGACCTTCGGCAACAGGATCGCGTCGAGATTGCGGCCTGCGCCCGAGACGACGTCGATGACATCGCCGTACGTCCACTGCGTCGTCCAATCGTTGACGCGCACGACCTTGATCTGATCGCCCCAACCGTCGGAGTTCAGCGCATCGACGATGCGAGCCCGAGCCTCGACTTTCGCGATCGGGGCGACGGCATCTTCGAGATCGAGGAAGATCGCGTCGGCCGGCAGACGCTTGGCCTTGGCGATCATCTTGTCCGAACTACCCGGAACAGCCAGTACCGATCGCCGTAGGCCCGACGCATTCACCGCAGCACAACCCCTGTCTGATTCATGTTCTGTATTGCCCAGCCTCTAACCTTGCCATCATGGCAGCACTGAGCAAGGTATTCGCGGCCAGGCTCGCGGGCCTGGGCGTCCTGGGCCCCGACGGCGAATCGATCGGCCGGGTTCGCGACGTGGTCATCTCGATGCGCGTCGGCCGAGCGCAACCGAGAGTCCTCGGCCTGGTGGTCGAATTGGCAACTCGCCGAAGAATTTTCGTGCCGATGCTCCGCGTGACCAGCATCGAGCCCAACTCCGTTCAACTGACGACCGGTAACGTCAGTCTGCGTCGATTCACCCAGCGCGCCAACGAGATCCTGGTGTTCGCGCAGATCCTCGACTCCAAGGTGCGCGTCGACGACCCCGAGCTCGACGAGCTGCACGACGCCGATTCGATCGTCGTCGACCTCGGTCTCGAGCTCACCCGAACACGGGATTGGGTGGTGGCCCGGGTAGCTGTGCGCAAGCAGCGTCAACGGCTCGCGCGCCGCGGCGCTATCCACGTCGTGGACTGGCAGCACGTGCAGGGACTCACCCAGAACGAGCTGTCGATGCCCGATCAGGGTGTGGCGCAGCTACTCATGCAGTTCGAGGATCTTCGCGCGGCCGACGTGGCGAACGCGATGCGCGAATTGCCCGTCAAACGCCGCATGGAGGTGGCACGGGCTCTCGACGACGAGCGGCTCGCGGACGTCGTCCAGGAATTACCGGACGACGATCAGGTGGAGTTGATGCACTACCTCGGTGTCGACCGTGGTGCCGACGTGCTCGAGGCCATGGACCCCGACGACGCTGCCGACCTCCTGGGCGAGCTGCCCGAGACCGAAGCGGAATCGCTTCTGCGCCTGATGGATCCGGAAGACTCCGCGCCTGTCCGACGCCTGCTCGAGCACTCCCCCGACACTGCCGGTGGTCTGATGACACCCGAACCGGTCGTGCTCACCGCATCGACGACCGTGGCCGAGGCTCTCGCTCGGGTGCGCAACCCCGACCTGACGCCTGCGCTGGCATCACTGGTGTTCGTCGTGCGGCCGCCGACCGCGACACCGACCGGGCCTTACCTCGGCTGCGTCCACTTGCAGCAGCTACTGCGAGAACCCCCGGCGAGCCTGGTCGGCGGAGTCGTGGACAGCGCTCTTCCACGGTTGTCTCCCGACGACAGCCTCACCGCCGTGACGCGATACTTCGCGACGTACAACCTCGTCTGTGGCCCGGTGGTCGACGACGAGGACCACCTGGTCGGGGCCGTGACCGTGGACGACGTCCTCGATCACCTGCTGCCCGAGGACTGGCGAGATCAGGAAGTGGCCGGACAGTGAAAGAAACAGCACGCCAGAGAATGGACACTCCGCGCGGATCGCGGATGTTCAACGTCAATCTCGACTTCGATCTCGGCAAGTCGGGCGAGAAGGCCGCCAGGTTCCTCGGCACCGGGCGCTATCTGGCCATTCAGACCGGCATCGTCATCGTGTGGATCTTCCTCAACGTCGTTGCGGTCAATCTGCAGTGGGACCCGTATCCCTTCATCCTGCTCAACCTTGCGTTTTCCACGCAGGCTGCGTACGCCGCGCCGCTCATTCTGTTGGCCCAGAACCGGCAGGACGACCGCGACCGCGTCTCCCTCGAGGAGGATCGCTCCCGCGCCCAACAGACCAAGGCCGACACCGAATTCCTGGCCCGCGAACTCGCTGCGCTGCGCATCGCCGTCGGTGAGGTCGCCACCCGCGACTACCTGCGCCGCGAACTCGACGAGATCAAGGCACTGCTCGAGCAGGCGACGGGTCAGCCGGTCACATCACCGAAGAAAGCGCGCAAGAAGGCAGCCGCGCGGGTGCAGGACGACGGCGGTGTGCCGGACGCGTCCGATATCGATCCGTTGTCCTGACCGCACGGTATCCCCGCTGGTAACAGCCCGATAACAGAACAGTCTCGAATCAGGTACCCTCGATCCCGGTCATCAGGTCGGGCCTCGGACGTCGTCCGGGGAAATCAGGAGGTACAGCACGCGTGGGTCGTCACAGAAAAGCATCGACTTCCAAGGTTCGACGGAATTCGGTGATTGCTCTGGCAGGTCTCGTCCCCGCAGGACTCGTCACCGCCGCCACCAGCGCCGGAGCCACCGAATACATCCCCTTCGTGAGCGCCAAAACCTCGCCTGCAGCCCAGGAATCGAACTCGGTGGTCGAGACCCCGCAGCCGATCGCCCAGGACCAGCAGGCTCAGCCGGTTGCTCAGGCCGAGCTTCCGGTACCGGCCCCGGTCCCCGCACCCGCCCCGGTCCCCGAGATCCCGCCCACACCGGAGCTCCCTACCAACCTGGCCGTCAGTCCCATCGCGATTCCGGTGGTCAACGTCGCCGCGTACAAGAACGCCGAGCGGATCCTGGCCCAGCAGCAGCCCGGCTGCGGCATCAGCTGGACCGTCATCGCCGGCATCGGCCGCGTCGAGTCCACCCACGCGAACAACGGCAAGGTCGACGACTCGGGCGAATTGCACGAGCCCATCCTCGGACCGGTTCTGAACGGCACTCTCGCCGGTAATCAGGTGATCCGTGACACCGACGGCGGCGCTCTCGACGGCGACACCCAGTACGACCGCGCAGTGGGACCGATGCAGTTCCTGCCCTCGACGTGGAACCTCTATCACGCCGACGGTAACGGCGACGGAGTCTCCGACCCACAGAACCTGTACGACGCAGCCCTGGCCACCGGCATGTACCTGTGCGACGACGGCACCAATGCGCGCGACCTGGCCTCGACCACCCGAGCGATCCTGCGCTACAACAACTCGATGGCCTACGTGGCGAACGTGCTGGCATGGTCGGCCGGATACGCCACCGGCATCATCCCGACGTCGGACCAGCTGCCGCGCATTCATTGAATCGAACACTGCACCGAATCGGACGCAGCACTGGATCGCGCTGCCCTGCTGTTCATCGGGAGTCGGCGCACCGCCTAGCATGAAGCAATGGCTGTACTGACCGAATCCGACGTTCGGACCGCGCTGACGAAGGTCATCGACCCCGAGATCCGCAAGCCCATCACCGACCTCGGGATGGTCAAGAGCATCGATGTATCCGCCGACGGTTCCGTCGGTGTCGGCATCTACCTCACCACCTCCGGTTGCCCGATGAAGACCGAGATCAGCGATCGTGTGAAGAACGCCGTCGCCGACGTCGCAGGTGTGGGCACCGTGACCGTCGAGCTCGACGTCATGAACGACGAGCAGCGCACCGAACTACGCAAGTCTCTGCGCGGCGATTCTGCCGAGCCGATCATTCCTTTTGCGCAACCCGGATCGCTGACGCGCGTATACGCGGTGGCGTCGGGCAAGGGCGGCGTGGGCAAGTCCAGTGTGACGGTCAATCTCGCGGCATCACTGACTGCGCGGGGGCTGTCGGTAGGCGTGCTCGACGCCGACATCTACGGCCACTCCGTGCCACGCATGCTCGGCAACGATGCGCGGCCCACCCAGGTGGAGAAGATGATCATGCCGCCGCAGGCGCACGGCGTGAAGTTCATTTCGATCGCCCAGTTCACGCAGGGCAACACCCCGGTCGTCTGGCGTGGACCGATGTTGCACCGCGCATTACAGCAATTCCTGGCCGACGTCTTCTGGGGTGACCTGGACGTGTTGCTGCTCGACCTTCCCCCCGGCACCGGAGACGTGGCAATCTCTGTCGCACAGCTCATTCCGAGCGCGGAGATCCTCGTCGTCACCACTCCGCAGCAGGCAGCGGCCGAGGTGGCCGAGCGAGCCGGAGCAATTGCTCTGCAGACCCGTCAGCGTGTTGCCGGCGTGGTGGAGAACATGTCCTGGCTCGAACTACCCGACGGCACCCGTATGGACATCTTCGGATCCGGTGGTGGACAGGACGTATCGGACAGACTCACCAAGGCAGTGGGTGCCAGCGTTCCCCTTCTCGGCCAGATTCCGCTCGACACCGCCGTCCGCGAGGGTGGTGACGCCGGGACGCCGATCGTGCTGAGCAACCCAGAATCGCCTGCGGCACAAGCCTTGGAGGCAGTCGCCGGAAAGCTGGCGGTGCGCGAGCGCGGGCTGGTGGGAATGTCGCTGGGAATCGACACGGCCCGGAAACTGTAAGGCACGCGCTTATACCCGATAAACGACGCGGGAAACAGGGTCGAAGCCTTAGGATTTGCCTTCAATCCTACTGTCGATAGAGAGTGGCCTTCATGAAGAAGCCGCATCGGATCAGGCCGGTCGTCGTTCCGGTTCTGATCGCACTGCTGATGACCCTGCTGGGATCCGTACTCGGTCCCGCCCTGGCGTCCGCACAACCCGCCCCGCCCGCGCAGAACTACTCGATCGCGACGGACACCACCTTCGCGCCTTTCGAATTCCAGGACGAGACAGGCAAACTCGTCGGAATCGACATGGACCTGCTCGCGGCCATCGCCGTCGACCAGGGGTTCGAGTACACCGTCGAGCAGGTCGGTTTCGATACCGCGCTCCAGGGCGTCACCAGCGGCCAGTTCAACGGAATGATCGCCGGCATGTCGATCACCGACGAGCGCAAGGCCACCTTCGACTTCTCCGAGCCGTACTTCGATTCCGGTGTCCAGATGGCAATTCTGGATTCCAACGACGAGATCACGGGCTACGAGGATCTCCGCGGTAAGTCGGTCGCGGTCAAGAACGGAACCGAGGGCGCTACCTTCGCCGCGTCGATCGCCGATCAGTACGGCTTCACCATTCGCAGCTTCGACGACTCCGCGACCATGTTCGAGGAAGTGCGCACCGGCAACTCGGCGGCCGCCTTCGAGGACTACCCGGTGCTCGCCTACGGCATCACCCAGGGCAACGGGTTCAAGACCGTCACCGAGAAAGAGGCCGGTGCCAGTTACGGATTCGCCGTCGCCAAGGGCACCAACGCGCAGTTGCTCGAGCAGTTCAACACCGGGCTGGAGAACCTGCGCGCCAACGGCCAATACGACCAAATTCTCGACACCTATCTCAATGCCGACGCCTCCACCGCAGACACGTCCATCCCCGGCCTGATCGCCAGCAGCTGGCAGTTGCTGCTCGAGGGTTTGTGGCTGACCATCGTGTTGACCGTCATCTCCATCGCCATCGCGTTGGTACTCGGCGGCATCTTCGGTCTTTTCCGCGTCTCGACCAACATCGTGCTGCGCGGCATCGGTACCACCTACGTCGACATCTTCCGTGGCACACCGCTTCTGGTGCAGGCATTCTTCATCTACTTCGGCGTACCCGCCGCGCTGAACTTCCAGATGTCGGCGTTCACCGCCGGTATCATCACGCTCTCGCTCAACGCCGGTGCGTACATGGCCGAGATCGTCCGCGGCGGCATCCTCGCCGTCGACAAGGGACAGATGGAGGCCTCGCGCAGCCTCGGCATCAGCTACCTCAAGTCGATGCGAAAAGTGGTGATGCCACAGGCAATTCGCACGATGATCCCGTCGTACATCAATCAGTTCGTCATCACGCTCAAGGACACGTCGCTGCTCTCGGTCATCGGCCTCGCCGAGCTGACGCAGACGGGTCGTCTGATCATCGCTCGCAACTTCGAGTCGTTCAACATGTGGCTCATCGTCGGCGTCCTGTACTTCATCATCATCATGGCTCTCACCAAGCTGTCGAACCGGCTCGAGAAGAGGATCAACAAATGAGCACCGAACTGACCAAGGACCTGCCGGTCGACCAAGGTCCGGGAACGAAGATCTCGATCAAGGGCCTGCAGAAGGCGTTCGGCGACAACACAGTTCTCAAAGGCATCGACGCCGAGATCGCCAACGGTGAAGTGGTCTGTGTGATCGGCCCCTCGGGCTCGGGCAAGAGTACGTTTCTACGCTGCCTCAACAAGCTCGAGGACATCACCGCCGGATCGGTCGTCGTCGACGGCACCGACCTCACTGCCAAGAACGTCGACCTGGACAAGGTGCGCCAGAACATCGGCATGGTGTTCCAGCACTTCAATCTCTTCCCGCACATGACCGCCCTCGAGAACGTCATGCTCGCACCCGTCGAGACGAAGAAGATGTCGAAGTCGCAGGCAAAGGAAGCAGCTGCGCAGTTGCTCGAACAAGTCGGCCTGTCCGAGCGTGCGGACTACAAGCCCGCCAACCTCTCGGGCGGGCAGAAGCAGCGCGTCGCCATCGCGCGAGCACTGGCCATGAGCCCGTCGATCATGCTGTTCGACGAGGCCACCAGCGCACTCGACCCCGAGATGGTCGGCGAGGTACTGCAGGTGCTGCGCGACCTCGCCAAGGGCGGTATGACGATGGTCGTCGTCACCCACGAGATGGGCTTCGCACGCGAAGTCGCTGATCGAGTGATCTTCATGGCCGAGGGAGTCATAGTCGAGGAGGGAACCCCCGACGAGTTGTTCGGTAATCCACAGAACCCCCGTACCCAGGACTTCCTGAACAAGGTGCTCTAGCCCCGCGCCCCCAGCTACACCCGTCCCGGATGAATGCGCCTTTGTTGCACTCAGAGCGACTGAATCCCGCATTCATCCGCGGCGGAGGCGGGGTCGGGAGGGTGGTACCAGCAGTCGGGGTGGCCTGAAGGCCGGCTGACGGATGTACTTACGTGGCGTCGGCGTCGATCGGCGGAGTATCGCCCGCCGCGAGCTTCGGTGCGTCCTTGCTCATCGACACCCCACCCTGAGGAGTACCGGTCTGCGGCGTCGGTCCGCCGAGGTTCTTCGGCTTCGTCTCGAATGGCTTGCCCTTGAAGGTGTCGTCCAAGGGGTTCTTGAAGATCGAATCGTCGCCGTCGAGCAAGTGCTTGGTGATGACTGCTCGAGGGGTCATTCCCCGGAGCTGGTTGAGGTCGGCGAGCGGTTTGCGAAGGTCCTCGAAGTCGGTACCCAGCTCGTCCTTGAGTTGCTGACTCGCGCCGTTGGCGTAGTCCTTCACCTGGCGGATGGACTTGGACACCCAGCTGATGGCGCCGGGAAGGCGATCCGGGCCGAGGATGACCAGAGCTGCTACGAGGAGAATGACGAGCTCTCCCCAACCAATGTTGCCGAACACGCCTGCCAGCCTACGTCGTCAGTCCGAAACCGGCGTGACGGAGACGTCCACCAGCCGTCCGGAACGGACGAGTTGCACCGGAACCGCCTGGCCGATCGTGGTCTCCTGCACCGCGACCACCAGCTCGTCTGCATCTCCCACTGCGCGATCGCCCACTTTGGTGATGACGTCCCCTTCGACAATTCCCGCCTGCTGAGCCGGACCGCCGGTGCGCACGTTGGCGACTTCGGCACCGGCCGAGGTGTCGTTGATGACCGAGCGGGCGTTGATACCGAAGTCCGGGTGTTTCATGACGCCGTCCCGGATGAGACTCTGTGCCACCTCGGTGACCACGTCGACCGGAATCGCGAAGCCCAGGCCCACCGATCCACCGCTCTCGCTTCGGATCGCCGAGTTGATCCCGATGACGCGACCCTCGAAGTCGATGAGCGGGCCGCCGGAGTTGCCGGGATTGATGGCGGCGTCGGTCTGCACGGCGTCGATGACGGCATCGGTGTCGGTGCCCTCACCCGACAGCGCGACGGGACGGTCGAGGGCGCTGACGATGCCGGAGGTGACCGTCTTGTTCAATCCCAGGGGCGATCCGACGGCGATGACATCCTGGCCGACGCGAACGTCGCCGGAGCTACCGAGCTGAGCCTCGGTGAGGTTGCCGACTTCGGTCTTGAGGACGGCGAGGTCGGTTTTGGTGTCGCGGCCGACGATGCGGCCGGGCACCTTGGTGCCGTCGGAGAAGGTGACTTCGAGTGTCGAGTTGTCGGGGTCGGATGCGGCCAGGGAGATCACGTGGTTGTTCGTCACGATGTAGCCGTCACCGCTGATCACGACGCCCGAGCCCGTGCCCCCGGTCTCCCCGAGCGTCACCTGGATCGACACGACGGACGGCAGTACGGCGTCGGCGACCTTACTGATCTGCCCGCGCGGGATGTCGTCACCGCTGGATTGGGTCAGGGTCACTTTCTGGCTGGTCAGTGCGCCGGTCACCTCGGCGGTCAGGCGGCCGAAGAGGCCACCGACCAGCCCGATGACGAGCGCGAGGACACCGAGTACAACGAGGGCCCGAGTCGATACCGACCGTCCGAACAACACGTCGCGTACACCGAGCTTGGTTCCGGGAGGAAGTACAGGGGGCGGTGGAGAGTCGACCGCTGCGCTGCCGAGAGACACTCTGGACTCGGGATCGCGCCACGGATCGGCCGGTTCCGACGCGGCGGTGTCACTGTCGTTTTGGGCGTCGGGGTCACGCTGGATCGATTCCTGCGCGTCTTCCGGACGTCCGAATGCCTCGGCCAGGATCGGATCGGGTGGTCGCACCGATACCCGCGACGGCAATTGCTCGCCGGATCGGCGCGGTGAGAACGAGCCGTCGACGTCGTCGGGTCGTCCGAACACCGAGGCCGACACCGGATCGACGGAGGGCCGATACACCGGGCGAGGTGGCAACCGCGGACCATCCGGACCGTTCTGCGCGGCCTCGAAATCCGACGGGTCGATGCCTGCGGTCTCGGTGCTGGTCGAATTCGATGTCACGCGTCCGGTTACCCCTCGCATACGTCGGTGTGAGAGTTCAGTATCACTCGAGCGGTCGGCTCGGCTCGATGCAGGTGAGACGTCGGCCGGATCTCGGTGCGATCAGCGTCGGCGACGACGCACAGCGGCGACGGACGACATGAAGGTTCGCTTGGTGTGGGCCGGCCGATCCTCGCCGGCGCAGGAGGGGATCTGACTGAGCAGGCCACGAAGTGAGTGCGGCATCGACATCTCGCCCGCCCCGCGCAATGCCCGACGCGCCTGCTGCTGCGCTTCGACTTCGGCTGCGCATTCCGGGCACTCTGCGAGGTGGTGGGCAGCACGAAGATACGCGGGCATGCGCAATTCGCCGTCCACGTACGCCGCAACGGCCTCACTGGCCAGATGTTCGGTGGAGCTGAACTGCCGGGGCTTGCGCGCCTGCGTCATCCAACCCTCCTCGTAGCTAGTGGACACTTGCGTGACCGGAGTCGACCTTCCCGTGCACTCGAAGGTACTCGCGTAGCGCCTGGCGTCCACGGTGAATGCGACTGCGGACTGTTCCGAGCTTGACGCCCAGTGTCGCACCGATCTCTTCGTACGACAGTCCTTCGATGTCGCACAGCACGATTGCGGCGCGGAACTCGGGTGCCAACGAGTCGAGCGCAGACTGCAGATCGGGGTCCAGGCGCGCGTCGTGGTAGATCTGCTCGGGGTTCGGCCGGTCGGAGGGGACGCGGTCGTAGTCCTCGGGCAGTGCCTCCATGCGGATGCGGCTACGGCGACGGACCATGTCGAGGAACAGATTCGTGGTGATGCGGTGGAGCCAGCCCTCGAAAGTGCCGGGCTGGTAGTTGGACAGGGAGCGGAAGACCCGGATGAACGTGTCCTGAGTCAGGTCTTCGGCATCCTGAGCATTGCCGGATAGGCGGTAGGCCAGACGGTAGACGCGGTCGCCGTGCTCACGAACCAGCTCGTCCCAGGACGGCATGGTGGAGTCCTCGCCGGTCGCATCGAACACTGCGGTTCCGCTGAGGTCCTCGGGCGCGGGTACGGACTCGGGTAGACGCGCGGTGTCGCGATCGCCGTTGATCTTGTAAATAGCTGGATCCTCCTGCTCAGGACTGCGTACGTCCTTCTGATTCAACCGACGACTACCCTCGGATGTTCCAGCTCACACTTCGCAATCGAGACGGACCTTCGATTCCTCCATAGCCTGACCGACCCGCGTGTGGGTGCGGTATGAATCAGCTGAGGCCCACCTGAGAATGTGCGCGTGAGATCCAGCTCTCGGCACGATAACCTCGGGGCGTGCCGACCAACGCCGAGAAGATGCTCGCTTATGCCGAAGACTCCGCTCAGGAGGACGAGGTTCTCATCGCAGCCAGAGAGCGCGCCATCGATCTCGGTGCGGCCCCGGTACCGCCGTCGGTCGGGGCGATCCTGAGCATCTTCACCCAGATGCTCGGGGCCAAGACGGTCGTCGAAATCGGAACGGGCGCAGGAATCAGCGGCCTGTGGCTGCTCGACGGGATGCGCGCGGATGGCGTTCTCACCACGATCGACACCGAGCCGGAGCACCAGCGCGCAGCGCGAGAAGCGTTCCGCGCCGGAGGAATTGCGCCCTCGAGAACCCGGTTGATCAACGGCTGGGCACTGGACGTGCTCCCCCGATTGGCCGACGATACGTACGATCTCGTGTTCATCGACGCCAGTCCGGCAGACCACCCGCACTTCGTCGCCGAGAGTGTGCGTCTGCTTCGACCCGGCGGAGTTCTGGTGCTGCACAACGCGTTGCTCGGCGGACGAGTTGCCGATCCGACTCAACGAGACGCCACAGCAGTGGCCGTTCGCTCCGCCGCGCGGGCGATCGCCGAGGACGAACGGCTCACGACGGTGCTGCTGCCCCTCGGCGACGGTTTGATCTGCGCGTCGAGAGCCTGAGCGGCTGCGCCGCATGTGACTGGTAATTCGTAGCGGGCTACGAATTACCAGTCACATGCCGCAGGCTCTAGATCCAGACGCCCTTACCCACCGAGACCACTCCCCCGGCGCTGACGTTGAATCGTTCACGATCGCGTTCGTGGTCGACACCGACGATCTCCCCGTCGCCCACGACGACGTTCTTGTCCAGGATCGCGTGCCGCACGACGGCACCCTTGCCGATCCGGACGCCGGGCATCAGGACACTGCCCTCGACCGTCGCGCCGCTGTCGATCATCACGTTGGAGCTGAGCACCGAGTTGCGCACGGTGGCCGCCGACAGGATGCAGCCGGCACCGACCACCGACTCCTGAGCCAGGCCGCCCTGAACGAATTTTGCGGGTGGCAGGTTCTCGGCCGATCCACGGATGGGCCAGCGGCGGTTGTACAGATTGAAGATGGGGTGCACCGACACCAGGTCCATGTGGGCGTCGTAGAACGCGTCGATGGTGCCTACGTCTCGCCAGTAGCCGCGATCACGTTCGGTGGCACCGGGAACGACGTTGTCGTTGAAGTCGTAGACCGACGCGACGCCCGCTTCGACGAGCGCCGGAATGATGTCGCCGCCCATGTCGTGATCCGAGTCGGAGTTCTCGGAGTCGGCCTTGATGGCGTCGACGAGCACCTTGGTGGTGAACACGTAGTTCCCCATGGAGGCGTAGGTGACGTCCGGGTCGTCCGGTGTTCCCGGCGGTTGCGCGGGCTTCTCGAGAAACTGCGTGATCTTGCCGTCGGCGTCGGAGTCGATGCAGCCGAACGCGAATGCCTCGCTGCGTGGAACCCTGATGCCCGCCACGGTCACGCCCGCACCGGAATCGATGTGCTGCTGCACCATCTGCTCGGGGTCCATTCGGTACACGTGGTCGGCACCGAACACCACGATGTACTCGGGGTCCTCGTCGTAGACCAGGTTCAGTGACTGGAAGATGGCGTCGGCGCTGCCGGTGTACCACCGAGGCCCGAGTCGCTGCTGCGCCGGCACCGGAGTGATGTACTCCCCGGCGAACCCGGACAGCCGCCACGTCTGCGAGATGTGGCGGTCCAGTGAATGGGACTTGTACTGGGTGAGCACGCAGAGCCGGAGGTAACCGGCGTTGACGAGATTGCTCAGCACGAAGTCGATGAGTCGATAGGCGCCCCCGAAGGGAACGGCCGGCTTGGCTCGGTCGGCGGTCATCGGGTACAGACGTTTACCCTCACCGCCGGCAAGCACGATCCCTAGTACGTGCGGTTGTGTCCTCACCCACTCAACCTATCCGCACCGAGAGAACCTTGCGAGCAGTACACGCACAACTGCTGGGGAATGTAGGTTCGTTCACGTGCGCGTAGCAATGATGACCAAGGAATATCCCCCGGAGATCTACGGTGGCGCAGGAGTTCATGTCACCGAGTTGTCCGCGCAGCTGAAATCGCTGTGCGACGTGGACATCCACTGTATGGGCGCGCCCCGCGACACTGCGCAGGTGCACGACCCGGATCCTGCTCTCGCCGGAGCCAACGCTGCGTTGACGACGTTGTCTGCCGAACTACGGATGGCGAACGCGGCATCGGGCGCGGACGTGGTGCATTCACACACCTGGTACACCGGCTTCGCGGGTCACCTCGCGGCCGAGCTGTACGACGTTCCCCATATCCTCACCGCGCACTCGCTCGAACCGCGCCGGCCGTGGAAGGCCGAACAGCTCGGCGGCGGATACCGCATCTCGTCGTGGTCCGAGCGCAACGCCGTGGAATACGCCGACGCCGTCATTGCTGTCAGCGAGGGCATGGCCAAAGATGTGCTCGACGCCTATCCGCGACTCGACAAGAGCCGGGTTCATGTGGTGCGCAACGGAATCGACACCGAGCGCTGGTTTGCCGATCACGGCACCTCGACCCTCGACGAGATCGGCGTGGATCGAAGCAAGCCGATCGTCGCCTTCGTCGGGCGCATCACCCGGCAGAAAGGCGTCGGACACCTGATCGCAGCCGCTCACCACTTCGATCCGTCCATCCAGCTCGTCCTGTGCGCGGGCGCGCCCGATACCCCCGAGATCGCTGCGGAAACCGAGCGCGCGGTGGCACTGCTCGCCGAACAGCGCGGCGGCGTCTTCTGGGTCAAGGACATGCTTCCCACCGACAAGATCCGCGAAATACTGACTGCAGCAGCGGTATTCGTGTGCCCGTCGGTATACGAGCCGCTCGGCATCGTCAATCTCGAGGCAATGGCCTGCGAAACCGCCGTCGTGGCATCGGACGTCGGCGGAATCCCCGAGGTGGTCGACGACGGCCGCACCGGGCGCTTGGTGCACTACAACTCCTACGAACCCGACGTATTCGAGCGACACTTGGCCGACACCGTCAACGCAGTCGCCCTCGACCCCACACTCGCGACGGCAATGGGCAAGGCAGGACGCGAGCGCGCCGTCGCCGAGTTCTCGTGGGCATCGATTGCGCAGCAGACCCTCGCGGTCTACGAAGCAGCGTTGGCCCGTCGACGATAGGTCGACACGGTCACCGACGCGGTGACCTCGATGCCGTCCGGTAGCTGCGCCAGCGCCGCCGATCGCGCCTCGGGGTCACCGTGTCGCGCCGACGGGCCCATTCCAATCAGCGTCTCGATGTCGTTGCGCGACAGCGTCATCGAGTACTCGAGCGGAGATTCCGCCACCGGCTCGAACAGGCCGGACAGCGATTCTCCGAGCCTGCGAGTCTTGTTCTCCTCGATTCCGATGAGGCCGAGCGGGCCCCGCAGTTCGTGCTGATGCCGCGCCGTGGGTGTCACGACCACGAGCACGCCGTCGGTGCCCAGGACTCGACTGAACTCTCCGGCGTTGCGGGGAGAGAACACACAGGTCACCGCAGACGCGCTCGCCGTCCGCACCGGCAGTCCACTCCAGATGTCTGCGACCACGGCCCCGAGACGCGCGTGTGATCGCGCGGCACGGCGCGCAGCGAACTTCGAGACGTCGACGCCGATGCCCCGCGCATCGGGACGGGCGTCGAGCACCGCTGCAAGATAGTGACCGGTGCCGACACCGACGTCGAGTACCACCTCACTGTCCGACGGGACAGCGTGCGAGACCGCTGCCGCGATCGAGTCGAAGTGCCCCTTCCCCAGGAACGCGTCGCGAGCGGCGATCATCTCCGCCGAGTCACCGGTGAACTTGCCACCGTCTCCGGTCGACAAACCGACGTAGCCCTGACGAGCCACGTCGAACGAATGTCCTCGATCGCACAACAGCGTGCGATCGGTATCGCCGAAGTCCACGCCGGATTCGACGTCGCGCGCCCGACACTGCGGACAGATCAGCAGATCGACGACATCGATCAGCATCGAGCACCTCTCTCACACCGGAACGAACGCCACCGGTCGACACAACACTCGTCGCCACAACACTCGTCGCCACAACACAAAGCCCCGCTTGCCGGTACGGCGAGCGGGGCTGAGCGACGAGCGACCCATGTGACTATCAGCCGGTGACACCCTTCAGTTCGTCTCCGAGTGCTGCGGCCTCATCGGGGGTCAATTCGACGACCAATCGGCCGCCCCCCTCGAGCGGGACACGCATGACGATTCCTCGTCCCTCTTTGGTTGCTTCGAGGGGACCGTCCCCGGTCCGGGGCTTCATCGCCGCCATCCTCTGCTCCCTCCAGATCTGCGCCCACCAACTCGGCGCCTCGGCCTAAAAGATAAATTCGTCGCGGGGCGACGGGTGTTGACTCCTATTCTTCCCTATCGACCTCGATACCGGGAAACGGAGTCTGTATTCGTGACCTGCACACAACACTCCGACAGGTGATCGTCGACCATTCCAGTGGCTTGCATCAAGGCGTACGCCGTCGTCGGACCGACGAACCGCAGCCCTCGACGCTTGAGCTCCTTGGCCAGAGCCTTCGACTCGGAGGTCGAGGCAGGCACGTCGGAGGACTCGGTCAGCCGCGCGGGCCTGGGTTCGGGCGCATAGGACCAGAGCAGAGTGTCCAGGTCGGTGTCGTCCAGTTCGACAATGACCCGAGCGTTGTTCACCGCAGCGTCGATCTTGAGGCGGTTACGCACGATCGACGCGTCGTTCATCAGCCGTTCGACATCGGCGGTGCCGAACAGGGCCACTCGTTCCGGGTCGAAACCGGCGAACGCGCTGCGGAAACTCTCGCGCTTGCGCAGGATCGTGATCCACGCGAGGCCGGATTGGAACGCCTCGAGACACAGCCGCTCGTACAGTTCGTTGCGTCCGTGCAGCGGCTGTCCCCACTCCATGTCGTGGTAATTCCGGTAGAGCTCGTCGTCGGTGGCACCCCACGGGCAGCGCAACCTGCCGTCCGGCCCGGCGACAGCACTCACTGCTGGTCCGGTTCGGCGACACCCGGCTTCGGGACTGCGGAAGACTGCGACCCCAACCGTTCCCCGGCCTCCGCGGCAGACAACCGGGACCGAAGCATGTCGATTTCGCCGCCGAGCCGTTCGAGTGCCCAATCGACCTCGCTCGGCTTGTACCCCCGCAGAGTCTGCTGGAACTTCAGCGAGCGCACGTCGGTACCGGTGACACCCTCCGCGGGTAGCACGGTCGCGGTGGTTCCCTCGGCCAGTGGGCCCAGTTCCTCACCGCGACCGAACACCGCCGACGCCACGAAGAACAATGCAGCAGCGACGACGGCAATGACGACAACGTAGATCAGCAGCGTCAACATGCCACGATCTTGTCACGCCCGAACGACACGCCTACTTCAGCGAGTTCATCGCCGGTCGATCCATCAGCGACACCTCGGTCGAGAACGCCTCGAACGAGTCACCGTCGACCCGGAACTGCATCAGCCCGGCACCGGAATCGACCATGCCGCACCGGTTCAGCATTGTTCCGACGATCTGCCTGCTCATCGCCCCGAGCTCTACCAGCGGACGGTTGCGGTGCTTGCGCACACCGAGATTGACCTGACCGATCGCCTGCAGGCCGAGCCTGTCGTACGTATCGAGCAACAGCCCGATCTCGACTCCGTAGCCCGGCGCGAACGGCACCGCGGACAGCAGTTCGCGAGTGCCCGCGTACTCCCCGCCGAGCGGTTGAATGACACCCGTCAGCTCCGGCCGCAGTGCGGCGAGCAGTGGCCTGGCCACGAGCTCGGTGACACGTCCACCACCGTTGGCATCCTCGGTCCCGCTGACCCGCAAGGGACGACGGTAATAACCCTTGACGAGGTGGATACCGTCGCCCATCAGCAGAGGGCCGAGCAATTTCGGGACGAAGGCCGGATCGGGATTGATCAGATCGGAATCGACGAAGGCGATGAGATCACCGGTCGACGCCGCGACCGATCGCCACAGCACCTCGCCCTTGCCCGGCACCGGGTCGATCCCCGGGACCGCCTCTTCTCGGCTGATGACTCGTGCGCCTGCTGCCGTCGCGCGGACGGCTGTCTCGTCGGTCGAACCGGAGTCCAACACGATCAGCTCGTCGACCAGTCCCCCGAGCAGGGGATGAATCGTGTCGATGACCGCGGCGACAGTCTGTTCCTCGTTGAGTGCCGGGAGTACCACCGACACCGTCCGGCCCGCCTTCGCGGCTTCCAGTTCGGCGATGGTCCAGTCGGGTACGTCCCAGCTGTTGGTCTCGGACCATGCCATGGTCACGTCCGTTCGATCTGCGAGTGTCATGCCAGACCCCTGACCGTCCGCGCCGGGGTTCGCAGCCCCTGGATCGCTGCCACCATGTCTACGACTCTTCTGGTCGACGCAACCTCGTGCACCCGGAACATTCGGGCTCCGCCTGCTGCGGCCAATGCTGTCGCTGCCAATGTTCCCTCCAACCGGTCGGCGAGCTCTACCCCTAGAGTCTCGCCTACGAAGTCCTTGTTGCTCAGCGCCATGAGCACAGGCCACCCGGTGTTTACAAGATCGTCCACGCGCCGCAACAACTCGAGCCCGTGATAGGTGTTTTTCCCGAAATCGTGCGTCGGATCGATCAATATCGAATCCTTTTTCACCCCCTCCGCGACAGCATTCTCGGCAGCTGCGGTGACTTCCGCGATCACATCCGCCACCACATCGGCGTAGCGAACCCGATACGGACGGGTTCGCGGAACGGCACCACCGGTGTGCGAACAGACGATGCCGACACCCTCGGCCGCTGCGACGCGCACCAACTCGGGGTCTGCCCCGGCCCAGGTGTCGTTGATCAGATCCGCGCCCACTCCGCAGGCCAACCTGGCGACTTCGCTGCGCCAGGTGTCGACGCTGATCAGCAGTTCCGGATAGGCGTCGCGGATCGCCTCGACGAACGGAACGACACGGCGAATCTCCTCGTCGGCGTCGACGAGGGTGCCCGGACCGGCCTTCACACCGCCGATGTCGACCATGTCGGCACCTTCGGCCACGGCCCGATGCACCGACGCCATCGCGGCATCGTCGGTGAAGTTCGCACCCCCGTCGTAGAACGAATCGGGGGTGCGATTGACGATGGCCATCACCAGAGCGCGATCGTCGGCGACCGGTTTGCCGCAGAGAGTACTCATGAAATCAATAGTGGCACGCCCGCGGATTTCGAGTGCTCAGCCCTTGGGGGCCTTACCTGCAGCGACCTCGTCGACGTAGCCGTCGTACGCCTTTTCGTAGCCACCGGACTTACCGCGCAGCACGTACAGATCGCTGTCGCTGTCTTCCTCGTACCCGAGCTTGCGCAAGGCCACCTTCTGGCTCTTGAACGTCGACGTCTGCTCCAGGCTGTCCACGACGCGCACGAACAACGGCACTGCGTAGCTCGGCAGCTTGTCGTAGAGGTGCTCGGCGACCGATTTGCCGTCGAAGGTCTCGCCTTCACGCAGAGTGACCGCCGCCATGCCGGCCTTACCGTCGGTTCCGTCGATGTCGACGCCGTAGACGACGGCACCATCGACCGAGGAGTGTCCGCCGAGGGCACCCTCGACCTGGGTGGTGGCCACGTTCTCGCCCTTCCAGCGGAAGGTGTCACCGAGACGATCCACGAACGCGACGTGCATCCAGCCCTGCTTGCGGACCAGGTCGCCGGTGTCGAACCAGGCGTCTCCGTCCTTGAAGCCGTCGCGCACCATCTTCTTCTCGGTGGCCTTGTCGTCGGAGTAGCCGTCGAACGGTGCCCGATCGGTGATCTTGGACAGCAGCAGTCCGATCTCTCCGTTGCCGACCTTGCGGAGCTTGCCGTCCTGGCCGCGCTTGGCCTTGCCGGACTCCTCGTCGTACTGCACGACGGCGTACGGAAGCGGGCAGATGCCTGCGGTCTTCTTCATGTTGAGAGCGTTGATGAACGCGATGTTGCACTCGCTGGCACCGTAGAACTCGGCGACGCGGGAGATACCGAACCGCTCGGTGAACTCCTCCCAGATCTCCGGACGAAGTCCGTTGCCGACGATCAGCTTGACCGAGTTGTCGCGATCGGAACTCTTCTTCGGCTGCGTCAACAGGTAGCGGCACAGCTCACCGATGTAGGTGAACGCGGTGGCCTTGTTGACCCGGATGTCGTCCCAGAAATTGCTCACCGAGAACTGCTTGCCGATGGCCATGGTGGCACCGCCGGCAAGCACCGAGGACAGCGTCACCGTCAGCGCGTTGTTGTGATAGAGCGGCAGGCAGCAGTAGATGACGTCGTTGCTGCGCAACCGGACACCCATGTTGCCCAGACCGGACATCGACTTGAGCCAGCGGAAATGGCTCATCAGGCTGGCCTTCGGCATACCGGTAGTGCCCGAGGTGAAGATGTAGAACGCCTTCTCCTTGGCCTGGATCTGCGCGGTGACCTTGGGGTTGGCCGTGGACGCCGATGCCGCGAGTTCGGTGAGCTTCTTCAGTGGCAGCACCGCTCCCACCTTCGGCTCCCCGTCGAGCGAATCGAGAGCTTCCTGCGCGTTCTCGTCCAGTACGAGCACCTTCGCGTCGAGAATCCCGAGGCTGTGCTCGAGCACGTCGCCGCGCTGGTTGTAGTTCAGCATGCCCGCGGTGGCACCGAGTTTGACGGCGGCAAGAGCGGCGAACAGCGCCTCCGGACGGTTCTTGCTCAGCACGCCGACGACGTCACCCCGCTCGACTCCGTGGTCGGCGAACACTGCGGCGTACTGGTTGACGAGCTCGTTGGCGTCCTTGTACGAGGTCGACTCGCCTTCGAACCGAACGAACGGGCGGCTGCTGTTCTTGGCAGCGGCCTCTTGGAAGATCAGGCCGATCGACACCTTGTGGTCGGGCTTGCGGGTGAATCCCGCCAGGCCCTTGAGCAGGCTCGGCACCTCCGTCACCATTTTCGGCAACGCGACCGCGAGGTCGGTCACTCCAATTTTCTGACGGGCATCGACAGCCATGAACTCCCCTTCGAAGACAGTGTGAGATTTCTTACCCTACTTGAGAGTAACAACTTTGAGCAGCTCACTCCGTGGCCGAGGTTCGTGACCTGTCACAACGTTGCGCACGCATCCAGAGCCGAATCGACCGTCGTTGTCCTGACCAGCGCGTCGAGGGCTCGCTGTTGCACGAATCCGGTTTCCCGCAGACCGTCGATCCACTGCATCATCCCGTCGAAATGTCCGAACGGATCGAGCATCACCATCGGCTTGCTGTGCATGCCGAGGTAGCCCGCAGTCCACGTCTCGAACAGTTCCTCGAGTGTTCCGATGCCACCGGGCAGCGTGATGAACGCGTCGGCGCGATCCTCCATGATCTTCTTGCGCTCGCGCATCGTGTCGGTGACGATCAGCTCGTCTGCGTCGACGTCGGCTACCTCGCGGTGCACGAGCGCCTTCGGGATGACGCCGACGGTGTTCCCGCCTGCCGCTCGCGTCGCCGCGGCCACCGCGCCCATCATCGAGACGTTGCCGCCGCCCGAGACGAGCTGCCAGCCACGTCGGCCGATCTCGGTACCGACGTCACGAGCGAGTTCGATGAACGAGGAGTCGACGGGACCCGACGCACAATAGACGCACACGCTGAGCGGGCGTGAGGTCGACGCATCCTCGCTCACTGTTGGGCCTCGCGGACGATGCGCACGGCTTCGTCGACGCTGTCGGTGCAGTGGATGAGGTCTAGGTCCTTCTCGGACACCTTGCCTTCTTTCACCAGAGTCGTCTTGATCCAATCGAGCAATCCCGACCAGAAGTCCTTGCCCAACAACACGATCGGGAACTTCGTGACCTTTGCGGTCTGCACCAGGGTCAGGGCCTCGAACAGTTCGTCGAGCGTACCGAAGCCACCGGGCAGGCATACGAACGCCTGGGAGTACTTGACGAACATGGTCTTTCGGACAAAGAAGTATCGAAAGTTGATGCCCAGATCGACCCACTCGTTGAGGCCTTGCTCGAACGGCAATTCGATGCCCAATCCGATCGAGTAGCCGCCGGCCTCGCTCGCGCCTCGGTTGGCACCTTCCATCACGCCCGGGCCCCCGCCGGTGATGACGGCGAAGCCCGCCTCGGCGAGAGAGGCTCCGAGCTGCCGGGCTCGTGCGTACTCGGGATGGTCGACGGGGGTGCGGGCCGAGCCGAATACCGTCACAGCTTTCGGCACCTCGGCGAGCGCGCCGAATCCCTCCACGAATTCACTCTGGATACGCAGCACGCGCCAGGTATCGGAGTGAATCCAGTTCCCTGGACCTCGCTCGTCGAGCAGGCGCTGATCCGAGGTGGACGTCTCGGTGTTTCGGCCCCGCCGCAGTACGACGGATCCCTTGTGCTTGGCCGGCTTGTCGGTGCCGTGCTCCTCGACACCACCTGGACCCTGATCACTGTTCATGTCGTCAGGCTATCCGGCAGAGAGGTAGCCCCGGAGAACCTGTGTGACGTGGGTGATCTGCTCGACGGGGACGCGTTCGTCCCGCTTGTGGGCAAGGTTGGGATCGCCCGGACCGTAGTTGACCGCCGGGATGCCGAGCGCCGAGAACCTGGACACGTCGGTCCAGCCGTATTTCGCCCGGAACTGCCCGCCTGCGGCCTCGATCAGCGCAGCAGCCGCGGGCCGATTCAGGCCGGGGAGGGCACCCGGCGACGAGTCGGTGACCTCGAAACCGAGATCGAGCCCGTCGATGACCTCACGAACGTGCCCGACGGCCTCGTCGACGCTGCGGTCCGGTGCGAACCTAAAGTTCACGTCGAGTTCGGCGGCGTCGGGAACGACGTTTCCCGCAACCCCGCCGGAGATCCGAACTGCTTGCAGCCCTTCGCGATACACACAGCCGTCGATATCGACGGTGCGGGCTCGATAGGCAGCGAGCCGGTTGAGTACGGCACCGAACTTGTGAATTGCGTTGTCTCCGAGCCAGGAACGGGCACTGTGCGCCCGCGTTCCCGACGCCGTCAGTCGAACCCGCAGCGTCCCTTGACACCCGGCCTCGATGAAACCGCCGGACGGTTCGCCCAGGATCGCAACGTCGGCGTTCAGCCATTCTGGCAGTTCGCGCTCGATGCGGCCGAGACCGTTTCGTGAGGCCGCGATCTCTTCGCAGTCGTAGAAGACGAGCGTCAGATCGTGCGCGGGGTTGTCGATCGTGGCCGCGAGATGCAGGAACACCGCGTCACCCGACTTCATGTCGACGGTTCCGCACCCGTGCAGAATGTCCCCCTCGGCACTGTCGTGCTCGCGCCGCGAGGGGACATTGTCGGCAATGGGAACCGTGTCGAGATGGCCGGCCAGCATCACCCGCGATCCCAGCCCACGGTTGGTTCTGGCCAGAACGGCGTTGCCACTCCGAATGATCTCGAAGCCCGTGGTCTGCTCGCGGAGCGCCTGCTCCACCTCGTCGGCGATGCGCGATTCGTCCTCACTGACACTGGGGATATCCACCAGGGCAGCGGTCAGATCTATCGGGTCGGCATGCAGTTCGAGCGTCACGCCGACCACCCTAGGCTTTGGGTCCCGGAATCTCGCGGACCACGCCGTCGAAGCCTGCGCCGAACAATCGGCCGCTCGAAAAACCCTGTTCGGAGCGCCCGTAGACGACAACACTGGTCAACCGGGTACCGGTGCCGATGACGCACGTGACCCCCGGCGCATCGATGCGGACGACCGAACCACCGGCATTGAGCGGTACCACGGGGCGTCCGGCGGCATCGAGTGTCAGACCGTCCGGGGCTCCGAAGGAACCCAGTCCCGATAGGTCGAGCAGGCTTTCCGGTGCCGACGGGTTGGCGATCGGAATCCGGCTGACTCCCGGGTTGCTGAAGGTTCGCGAGACATAGAGGTACTGGCCGGCCGCATCGAGGACTGCGCCGTTCGCGCTCGGAAAGCGCGCCCACGCCGGGTCGACGGATCCACTGGGACTGATTCGACCGATGAGCGAGCCGAAGTCGTTGGTGGCGTACACGGTTCCGTCCCCGGCTACGGCAAGTCCGTTGGCGGCACTCAGACCCTTCGCGAAAGGAGTGACGGTAAGGGTGTTCACGTCGAGCCGCACAATTCCCGCGGCCTTGACGACGTCTCCCACGAAGACGCGAGGGTCGGCGCCATAGCCGACCAGCAGGGTGCCGTCGGGCATCCATGCCAGAGCTCCGCCGCCGCCGCTCGGCACCTTCGCGATGGGGTACGCGGGAAGGCCTGGCGCATCGATGCGATACACGCGGCCGGAGACGATGTCGGTGACGTAGGCGCGTCCCGACCCGTCGACGGCCAGGCCTTCGAGAGCTGCGCCGGGAATCCGCGCGACGACGGCGGACGAACCGCCGGCTCCGGCGCAGTTGGGATCGGCGGCAGCGGTGCCCGAACCGACGATGGCACTGCTCGCGGCGATCAGCGCAGCAGCGATCACCGTCACTGCCGAACGCGTACGTGTGGACTTGATCGAACCCATGACGTCCCCCCAGACTCGGCAACCCCCTGTCAGCCGATGGGCATGTCTACCACGCGCCTGCGACAACCAAACCGAGGGCGACTCCGAGGATGATCGTCGTGGCCAGCGTCGTCACCAATCCGGTGAAGGAAACGCCGTCCACCATCACCGCGGCGGCTCCACGGCTGCGCGAGCCGGTACGGGTGATCACCGGTGAAACTCTGTCAGCTCCCCCGCCGCCTTCCCTGGCATCGGTATCCCGATGCGATCACACTCGACAGTCGAATCGGTAACGAACCGACGCCGCATCAGGATCGGAATCCGGAAACAGTCCGCGTACCCGCGACGACGGGTGAACCCGCGCGCCAGACCCACCGCGTATTCTTCCTGCCGTGAGCGCACAGGGAGCATCAGCAGTAGGTATTGCCAACATCACGACGTCGGGTGTCGTTCTGGACACCTGGTTTCCGAGCCCCGAGCTCGGGTCGGGCTTCGAGACCGGCACCACTCGGCTCGAGGGGGCCGACATCCCCGAGGAGTTCGCATCGCTCGTCGGACCGGACGACGCGCGCGGCGTCGAGGTCGTTGCGGTTCGCACCAGCATCGCCTCCCTCGACGACGCCCCGATCGACGCGCACGATGCGTATCTGCGACTACATCTGCTCTCGCACCGGCTGATTCAGCCGCACGGGCAGAACCTGGACGGCGTGTTCGGCCTGCTCGCCAATGTTGTATGGACCAACTTCGGCCCCGCGGCGGTCGACGGCTTCGAGACGGTGCGCGCGAAGCTTCGCGCACGCGGCCACGTGACCGTGTACGGCGTCGACAAGTTCCCGCGTCTGGTCGACTACGTCGTTCCCACCGGAGTTCGTATCGCCGACGCCGATCGTGTGCGCCTCGGTGCCCATTTGGCCAGCGGAACGACGGTCATGCACGAGGGCTTCGTCAACTTCAACGCAGGCACGCTCGGTAACTCGATGGTCGAGGGACGGATTTCGGCAGGCGTGGTGGTGGGCGACGGTTCCGACGTCGGCGGCGGCGCGTCGATCATGGGCACACTCTCCGGCGGTGGCAAGAACGTCATCTCTGTCGGGAAGAGCTGCCTCCTCGGTGCCAACTCCGGACTCGGCATCTCCCTCGGTGACGATTGCGTCGTCGAGGCGGGTCTCTACATCACCGCGGGAACGAAGGTCAGCGGACCGGATGGAACTGTGGTGAAGGCGGCGACGCTGACCGGGAAGTCCAACCTACTGTTCCGTCGCAACTCGCTGTCGGGTGCGGTCGAGGTGGTGCCGTGGAAGGGCACCGGCGTCGAGCTGAATGCGGCGTTGCACGCCAACGACTGAGAGCTAGGTCTCGAAATCGGTTGACCGCTAGCCTCTTCCAGCCCCGCACCGTGTTCTCGGTGCGGGCCTGAATTGTTTTATGTGGTCTCACGCGATGTGGGGGCCGGCTCGAGCGTGGGATTGTCGGGGTTGTCGGTACGGGTCGACGGTCGCCGGGGGTATGAACCAGGGATGGTTGTCGGTACCGATGAACACCTCCCAGTCACTGTGATGGATGAGTCGGTGATGAAATCCGCACAGTAGGACGAGGTTGTTCATGTCGGTGGGGCCGCCGTCGGTCCAGTGCCAGATATGGTGTCCCTCTGTCCAGGCGGCGGGTTTGCCGCAGCCGGGGAAGGCGCAGCCGTGATCGCGGGCTGTGAGGGCGCGTTTCTGTTTCGCGTTGACGGTGCGGGCGGTGCGGGCGAGGTTGATCGGGGAACCGTTCTCGTCCATGACAATGGCGGTCAGGATGCAGTCGCAGGCCAGTTGGCGGGAGGTCTCGCGGGAGAGCGGTCCCATCCAGGGGAGCCATCCGACGGTGGTGCCGTCACCGAACAAGTCGCGATACGCGCCACGGTCCGCTGAGGGGCCGGTCGAGCTGTCGCATCCATCGCCACCGCAAAAATCGCCGCTGCCGCTGCCACTGTCGCAACCATCGCCGCTGCCGCTGCCGCAATCATCGCTGCTGCTGCCGTCGCCATCATCATCATCACCGCCGCCGCTGCCGCTGCAGTCGGGTTCGGTTGCGGTGCTGTCGTTCTCGTAGTTCGAGTCAGAGTCGCTGTCGGTGTCGGTGTCGGTGTCGGTGTTCATGGTGCGGCGCAGGTTGGTGAGGTCGCGCAATGTGATGTGAAGGTTGACGTGCGGCTTCTCTCCACCCTCGGTCGGCCGGTTACTGGAGGCGAGGTAGCGGTCGAGGATGTGTGCGAAGGCGTCGGCTCGGCGCCTCGCGGGGCTGCGTTCGTCGGGGGTGCCGTCGGTGGCGGGGCGAGGTTCGGTCAACGGCGAGAGGGCGGTGAGGAATTTTTCTCCGGTGATCGCATCGAAATCCATCTTCGCCACGAGACGCCCGTTGAGGGTGGTGGAGGCGAAGAGTTCGTTGCGGTCGGTGTCGTCGGGTGGTTTCTTGTCGCCGTAGGTGTCGTGGAGTGTGGTGATCGCGGCGCGCAGTGGTCCGGTGCGGGCTTCGGGTCCGGTGGCGGCGGTCAGCAGTGCTGCTCGGGCGAGGTCCTGGCCTTCTTGGGGGAGGTTTTTCGGTGGGGTTTCGGCGAAGGTGAGGATCAGGGCGGCGTGGTCGATGGAGATGCTGCCGGTGTTGACGGCGTCGGCGATGTCGGGGAAGTTCTTCAGTCCGCGGGCGAGGGCGACGATCTTGGTGGCTTTACCGGGGCTGAGCAGGGTGGTGGAGGTGAGCCAGCCGGCGGGTCCGGGGAAGCCAAGCTTCTCCCGTGAGACGCGGGTGTCGATTTCGGCGACGAGCGCGATCCGGTGGGCTTCGAGCACTTGAATGTCATGGGAGGCCGCGGTGGCGGCGGCGAGGAGCTCTGCTTCGCTCAGTTGCCAGATCGCGGTGGTCATGAGGTGAAGTGTATCGAACATGTATTCGACTGGCAATGATAGTGGAATCGAAAACTATTGCCCTGCATAAAGATTCGGGAAAGCAAACCTGTCGGCAGTCCGTGGTATTGGTCGGCCCATCCGTCACACATCACGCGTCGAGTCCAGTCGAGCCGAGCGTTGGGGTCGGACGAGTACCGATCCTCGAGGACCGACAGGCGCTCGAAGTCTTCGCGCATAGTGCCGCACTCGCGGCAATGAAAGATCGGTTCTTGCACTTCGAGTTCCGCGAGTAAAGAACGAAGCCGCGGAGCAGAGCGGCGACCAGCTCAGCCGATGGTTCCCAGCGACGCCAGGGTCTTGACGACAGCTCTCGCCGCCTCCGCGCCCTTGGTTTCGAGGTGCGCCGTGAAGAAGGCGTTGTGGTCGGCGTGCTCGTGGAAATGGTGGGGAGTGAGCACCACCGAGAACACCGGGACGTCGGTATCGAGCTGCACCCGCATGAGACCGTCGATGACTGCGGTCTCGACGAAGTCGTGTCGATAGATTCCGCCGTCGACAACCAGTGCGGCGGCGACAATCGCCGAGTACTTCCCAGTTCTGGCGAGCCGCTGCGCGTGCAGCGGGATTTCGAACGCGCCGGGCACCTCGAAAACGTCGACCGTGGCATCGTGACCGAGCTGCTCGAGTTCGGCGGCGAATCCCACTCGCGCGCGGTCGACGATGTCCAGGTGCCAGCTGGCGTGAACGAAGGCAATGGATCCGGCGAGTGGAGTCGTCATGGTGCGATGCTAGCGGTACCGCTCGTCGAGCAAGTCGAGTGTTCTGCCATCGGATTCACCGTCGAAATACTTGCGCAACACTTCGTCGAAAATGGACGTGCCCTCGGTAGCTTCGGCGAACAGCGTCATGGACGAGTGCAGCTTCAGATTGTCCGGGTAGCCGAAAATCTCGTCGACCGTCCGGCCCTCGATAGCAACGGTCAGCCGAGCTGCCTTGTTCAGGCGTGGCCCCAGCACCTCGTGAGACAAGTACAGTTCCGCCTCGGTCAGATCGGCGATACCGAAGTGCTGGGCAGTTGCACTGCGGCCCAGCCCCGCCAGCTGCGGGAACACGAACCACATCCAGTGCGTCTGCTTACGTCCCGCCTTCAGCTCCTTCGTCACTGCATTCCAGACGGGGTCTTGGGCGTCCACGAAGCGTTGCAGGTCGTATTCGGTCATGCCACTCAACCTAACGGGGAGCCACGCGTCGAATGGTCGACGGTCGCGCAACACGAGCGTGCGGCCCGACAACGATGATCAGCGGTCGCCTGCTGACAGCGTGAGACCGACGAGGATGCGCTCGAATTCCGTTCGCTCGGAGGCCGGGATCGCGTCGAGCAGATGCCGTCGGACCGCCTCGGCGTGAATGGGCCGAGCACGTACGACGGCATCGCGTCCTGCCGCAGTGAGAACTACCTCCACTCCCCCGTCGACCGGACGCCGAGTGATGAGTCCGCGGTCGGCCATTCGGGTCAGATGATGCGACAGCCGACTGCGATGCCACTCGAGCATCGCCGCCAAGGCGCTCTGCCGCAGCACCCCCTGCCCTAGCTCGTGCACTCGGGTCAGAACCGCGAAGTCCTGGTCCGACAAACCAGTTTCGTCCGCAATCGCCGCCGTGACACGAGTCCACACGGTGTCCTGCGCCCGCTTCCATACGTGCCACAGCGCCATCTCGGATTCGTTCAACAGCGTCATTGCGCCAGCCTATCCACCCTGCTGTTGACATGACAACACAACCGAGCGCATTGTGTTGACATGACAACACACACCGCTCTCGTCACGGGCGCCAACCGAGGCATCGGCCTTGCCATCGTCCGCGGCCTCGCCGCCCATGGCTTTGTCGTCTATTTGGGCTCGCGAGATCTCGCCGGGGGCGTCGCAGCGGCCACCGGGATCGACGGAGACATCCGCCCCATTCGGCTCGATGTCACCTCGGCCGACGACATCGACGAGGCCGTCCGACACATCGACACCGAAGTGGGCCACCTCGACGCGCTGATCAACAACGCCGGCGTCAACGTCGGGTATCACCGCCCTACCGAGGAAAATTCGTCGGATCTGCGAAAGGTCTATGGCGTCAACGTCTTTGCCGTCGTCGATGTGACAAACGCATTCCTACCGTTATTGAGAAAGTCCCCGGCAGGTCGGATCGTCAACGTCACCAGCAAGCGCGGTTCCATCGGCGAGGACGGCGCATGGGTGGGCACGCCGTCGATGGCGTATTCGAGCTCGAAGACCGCTCTGAACGCCCTCACCGTTCATTACGCCCGAGACCTTGCCGATACCCCGATCAAGGTCAACGGAGCAGCCCCCGGGCACGTCGCCACCGACTTCAATGGATTCCGCGGAACACGATCGCCGGACGAGGGTGCAGCCGTTGCGATTCGGCTCACCACCCTCGACGCCGACGGACCCACCGGACTGATATTCGAGGACGACACCGTCCTGGCGTGGTGAGGCGCGCCTACCCGCGTGTACGACGCGAATCGATCACTCCCGTATCGAATCCGGCCAGATGCAATCCACCGTGGAATCGCGCGTGCTCGATCTTGAGACAGCGATCCATGACGACGTTCAATCCGGCTGCTTCGGCGTCGTGGGCCACCTGCTCGTGCCACAGTCCCAGCTGCAGCCAGATCGTCTTCGCCTGCACAGCAATGGTTTCGGTGAGCACCTCGGGAAGGTCGTCGTACTTACGAAAGACGTCGACCAGATCCGGGGGCTTCGGCAGGTCTGCGAGCGTCGGATAGACCGTCGTCCCCTCGATCTCGGTGACCGTCGGATTGACGAGAAAGATCTCGTAGTTGCTCGTCGACGACAGATACCGGTTGACGAAATAGGATGCCCGCGAGGGGTTCTTGGACGCACCGACGATTGCGACGGTCTTGGTTTCCCGCAGAATGCGCTGACGCTCTTGGGCGGATGGGCCTTGCCAGGTGCGTCCACTCACGAGCGTGCCTTTCCGGTTGCCAGCGTCAGGGCCTGATCCAGATCCCAGAGAATATCGTCGACGTCTTCGAGCCCGACGCTGATGCGGATCAACTCCGGGCCGACTCCTGCTCCGCGGAGTTGATCGTCGCTCAACTGCCGGTGGGTGGTGCTTGCCGGATGAATCACGAGAGTGCGCACGTCGCCGATGTTGGCGACATGGCTTGCGACACGAACACTTTCGACGAACGCCTGCCCGGCGTCGCGACCCCCGTCGATTCCGAACGCGAACACCGCACCCGGTCCGGCGGGCAGATATTTCTCGGACCGTTCGTGATGCGGGTGACTGTGCAGCCCAGCCCATCTCACGTAGTCGATCCGCGGATCCTGTTCGAGCCATTCGGCGACTGTCCGGGCATTGGCGACGTGAGCGTCCATTCGCTGCGGCAACGTCTCGACACCCTGGATCAGAGTGAACGCCGACTGTGGTGCCAACGCACCACCGATATCGCGTAGTTGCTCGCTGCGCAGCTTGGTCAGAAAGCCGTACTCGCCGAAGTTGCCCCACCACGACAGGCCACCGTACGAGGCCACAGGCTCGGTCATCTGCGGGAATTTGCCTGAGCCCCAGTCAAATCGACCGGATTCGACCACCACGCCACCCAGCGTCGAACCGTGCCCGCCGAGAAACTTCGTCGCCGAGTGGATCACGATGTCGGCCCCGAACTCGATGGGCCGGCTCAGCCACGGGGTCGCCATCGTCGCGTCGATCACCAACGGGATTCCGTGCTCGTGGGCGACGGCGGCAAGGCCCTCGAGGTCGGCGATCTCCCCCGACGGGTTGCCGATGATCTCGGCGTAGACGAGTTTCGTCGAATCGGTGATCGCAGCAGCGTAATCCGCCGGATCGGTACCCGGAACGAACGTGGTGCCGACACCGAAACGACGGAGCGTGACGTCGAGCTGGGTCACCGTGCCGCCGTAAAGCCCGGCCGCTGCGACGATGTGGTCGCCGCTGCCCGCGAGCGCGGCGAACACCGCGAACTCGGCCGCCAATCCACTGGCGAAGGCGACCGCTCCGATGCCGCCTTCGAGACTCGCGATGCGCTCCTCGAAGGCGGCGACGGTCGGGTTACCGATACGGCTGTAGACGTTGCCGTACTTTTGCAGAGCGAACAGATCGCCTGCGTCCGAGGAATTCTCGAACACGTAGCTCGCCGTTTGATAGATCGGCACAGCACGCGAACCGGTGGAAGGGTCGGGCCTCGCTCCGGCGTGAATTGCTCTGGTACGCAGGCCGAAAGTCCGTTCGCTCATAACCTCACGCCGTTTCGAGAACGGTGCGAATCGGGGTGGGGTTGCGCGTCAGATCCAGCACGGGGCAGTGATCATCGGCGGCCTTCTGCAGTTCCTCGTACCGTTCTCGGCTCTCGGGTCCGGTGATCGTCACGACCACCCGCACCTCGCCGAATCCGGGGCGCACGTTCTCGTCGAAACCGAAGAATCCACGTACGTCGAGGTCACCCTCGGCCTTGGCCTTGATGTCGTCGACGACGATCCCGAGCTTCTCGGCCCACACGCGGTAGGTGACCACCTGGCAGGACAGCAGTGACGCCAGGTAGTACTCGACTGGATTGGCGGCCTTGTTCTCTCCGCCGAGGGCCGGTGGCTCGTCGACCTCGACGCTGAACTTGCCGAGTGTGATGGTGCTGGCGACGGCGTCGTGTGCGGTGGCAGAACCACGAAAGACGACCTGGGCGTTCTTCGCGTCGGCCTGCACGGCGTCATCGGTGGCAGCAATGACGCCGCCGAGATGGGACACAGATGTGGTCATGAATGATCCTGTTCGCTGGAAAATGGTTGCCGGAACGACCCGAGAAGCAGTGAATGCTCGTCGAGGATGGGTTAGATCGACAATCACGAACAGGAGGAGGTGCAAACCAGACACAAATCAATGGTGCGACGACGAACGAGCCTTCTGGCTGCGTCGGTCACATGCGTGTCGGTCACGTTTTCGACAATAGCCTAAGAGAACTGGTCCGCGCCGACGTCGGTCTCGTCGTCGGCGATGGCCGCGACGATGCGCGCTGCCACCGAATCCGGGGTCAGCCCCTGTGGCAGTTTCGGTGCCTGCCCGGCGATCGGCCGAGTGGCCAAGCCGGTCTCGGTGTGCGGTGGCCGCACATCGACGATCCTGATCTTCGACTTACGCGCTTCTGTGCGAACGCTTTTCAACAATGCACTGGCCGCGGCTTTGCTCGCCGAGTAAGCGCCCATGTTCGGCATCGGCTTGTCGGCCACCACCGCACTGATGTTGAGGACGAATCCGCCCTGATCCAGCGTGTTCAGCGCTGCTCGCATGACCCGCAGCGGCGCGAGATAGTTGAGCAGTAGCAGCTCGTCGACCGTGTCGTCGTCCACCTCGCTGACCGCACCGAACGCCACCACGCCTGCGGCGATCACGATTCCGTCCAGACCACCGTGGTGTTCGACGGCCTCCGCGATCACCGAGCGAGCCGAATCCGGAAGCGTCAGATCGGCATTCACCGCATGATGCTCCGAGGACTCGAGACTGCGACCGCTGACGGTCAGCCGGGCGCCGGCTTCGGCGAGCTGGTCGACTATCGGGGAACCCAGCCCACCACTGGCACCGAAAACGAGAATGCGTGCGCCGTCGAGTGTCGTCATACTTTCGAGATTAACGGCCACCTCACAACCCCGCTGACGACTACGACAACAGCTTCTTCTGGACCTTTCCCATGGCATTGCGCGGCAGCGAGTCGACGACGCGAATCTCGCGCGGCCGCTTGTGAATCGACAGCTCGGTGGCCACCAGATCGATGAGCACCCGATCCTCGATATCGGTGCCCACGACGAAGGCCACGATGCGCTGGCCCAGGTCGTCGTCCGGCAGGCCGACGACAGCGACCTCGTTCACGCTCGGGTGCCCCAACAGCACCGTCTCGATCTCCCCCGCGCCGACGCGATAGCCGCCGGTTTTGATCAGGTCCGTCGACGCTCGCCCGACGATGCGATGAAAGCCGTCCGGCTCGATGAGGGCGACATCGCCGGTATCGAACCAGCCGTCCTCGGTGAAGGTCTCGGCCGTCGCCTCGGGATTGTTCAGATAGCCGTCGAACAGCATGGGGCAACGGATCTGGAGTGCACCGATCGATTCACCATCGTGGGGCACGTCTTCGCCCTGCTCGCCGCGCAGTCGCGTTTCGACGCCCGCGACCGGTAGTCCCACCGAGCCCGGTCGACGCTCACCGTCTGCTCGGGTGCTGATGGTGATGAGGGTTTCGCTCATGCCGTACCGCTCGACCGGAGCCTGGCCGGTGAGCTCGCGCAGCTTCTCGAACACTGGTACCGGAAGCGGCGCGCTGCCGGAGACCAGTAATCGGGCGTCGGCCAGGGCGCGAGCAGAATCCTCGTCGGCGGCGATGCGCGACCACACGGTAGGCACCCCGAAGTACAGAGAACCGCGAGCTGCCGCATAGAGCTCCGGCGTCGGCTTACCGGTGTGAATCAGTGGGCTGCCCACCCGAAGCGGGCCGAGCATACCGAGGATCAAACCGTGCACGTGGAACAGTGGAAGGCCATGCACCAGAGTGTCTTTCCACGTCCAGCTCCACGCTTCGGCCAACGCGTCGAGCCCGGCCTCGATGGCACCGCGGGAGATCAGGACGCCCTTGGGCGGGCCGGTGGTACCGGAGGTGTAGAGCACGAACGCAACGGAAGACGGTTGGGGTTCGGCATAGCTGTGCCACGAACGTGCGTGCTGACGCACCGGTAGAACCTCGAGCCCGGCGGTATCGGGCGGAGCCTCGCCGAGCCACGCCTGCGCACCCGAGTCCCGGAGGATGTGCTCGCGTTCGGCGGCTCCCGCATCCGGCGGGACCGGGACCACGGTGACGCCGGCGATCAGGGCACCGACGACCGCGAGCACCGTCTTGACCGACGGTGTTGCGTGGATCGCGAGCCGGTCTGCCCGCGCGATGCGTTCGGCAACCGAGGTCGCCGCGCCCAGGATGTCCGCGCGAGACAGCGAGACTCCGTCGATGGTGATGGCGTCGGGAATATCGTCTCCCCGCGCAACGGCGAGTGGGTTCAGTGAACGAAGCAGCACATGGCTACCGTACATACATGGACGTGGACGGAATCGACACCGGCGACTACGCCGAGTACATGACGGTCGCCGCCGGTGACCTGCAGGCGGGCGTCTATCTGATCGGAACCGACGCCGAGCAGGACACCGATTCCGAGGACGATCTCGACCTGGATCTCGATGACGAGGATGCGGACGACGACGCCATCGACGTCGCGCATGTCACCGACGGCGCACCGAGGCTCGTCTACTCGGTGCAGTCGGACGACTTCTGGACGCGAGTGGAACTGGCCGACCTGCGAGCCACTCAGCTCTACGAGGAAGCCCACGCACGCAATCCCGAGGTCAACACCGAGCCGAAGCGCTTCACCACCGTCGAAGCGTTCGGCAGCAACGAGCTGGTCTACATCCTGCGCATCCGCCGCGGCGGCTGGGATGTGGGCGAGCCCGACCTCGATTGACCGGTCACCGCTAGGCCGAGGACGCGACGGTTCCGATTCCGAGGGCGACCAGGAATCCGGCGCTGATGCGGTCCAACCAGTCGGTCACCGCCGGCTTGCGCAGCAACGCGACCGCACGTGAGGCGACGACGGAGAACACGCCCATCACCAGGGCGGCCACGACCACCTCGACCAGGCCTAGCGTCATCGCACCGGTGAACGTGACCACGGTGAGGAACTGCGGCACCACGGCCAAGTAGAACAGTCCCACCTTGGGATTGAGCGCGCACGAGAGAACCCCGGCACCGAACGCCGACCATGCCGGCGCAGCAACCGGCACCAGCGGCTCACCGGCAACCTTGTTCCTTCGGCGAGACCGGAACGCCTTCACACCCAGGTACAGCAGATACAGTCCGCCGAGGATCTTGACGACTCGATATGCCGTCGCCGACTGCTCGACGATCGCCGCCAGACCGACGGCTACCAGCACGGCCCAGAACAGTCCGCCGAGCGCGACGCCCATCGCCGCCGCGATCCCGGGCTTGAGGCCGCCGATGCTGTACCGCAGCACCAGGAACGAGTCGGGCCCGGGCAGGATCGCCAGCAGAAAACACACACCGGCGAAGCTGAGCAGCAGGGTGAGGGTCATGGGTACATGAGAACACCCGGTCCGGGCCGGAGCCAACTGACGTGAGTGTCCACAATTCACATCGGCAGGCGGGATCCCGTTCGCCAAACCGAATTGTGGACACTCAGCGCACCAGAGAAACCCGACTACCCGCGCAGGCGAATAGCTGCAGCCTCGATGCGTTCGTCCGTGGCCGTCAGTGCGATGCGCACGTGCTGTCCACCGTGCGGGCCGTAGAACTCTCCCGGAGCGGCGAGGATGCCACGTTCGGCGAGCCAGTCGACGGTGTCGCGGCACGGTTCGCCCCGCGTGGCCCACAAGTAGAGTCCGGCCTCGGAGTGGTCGACGGTGAATCCGGCTTCCTCGACGGCCGCCTTCAAGATCGTTCGGCGGGCGCGGTATCGCTCGCGTTGGATGTTCTCGTGCTCGTCGTCGGCCAGAGCCGCAGTCATGGCGGCCTGGATCGGCAGCGGCACCATCATGCCGGCGTGCTTGCGTACCTCGAGTAACTCGGCCACGAGGGACGCGTCGCCGGTGACGAAGCCCGCGCGATAACTCGCCAGGTTCGAGGTCTTCGAGAGTGAATGCACGGCAAGCAGATTGGTGTGATCACCGCCGCACACCCGGGGATCCAACACCGACACGGCCTCGGCATCCCAGGTCAGACCCAGGTAGCACTCGTCGGAGACGACGATGGCGTCGCGCTCTCGCGCCCAGTCGACGACCTTGCGCAGGTGGTCGACACCGAGCACCTTGCCCGTGGGATTGGACGGCGAGTTGACGAAGACGAGCGACGCCCGCTCGGGGCCGAGCCGCGCGAGACCGTCGGCGCGCAGAATACGAGAGCCGGCGAGCAGAGCACCCACTTCGTATGTGGGATATGCCAATTCGGGGATGACAACCAGGTCATCGGTCCCCAGACCCAACAGACTCGGCAGCCAGGCGATCATTTCCTTGGTGCCGATGGCCGGCAGCACCGCGTCGGTCGAGATACCGGTGATCGAGTAGCGGCGCTCCAGCGCCGCCACCGCGGCCTCCCGCAGCGCGACGGTGCCGATGGTCGTCGGGTATCCGGGTTCGCCGGCAACCGAATTCAGAGCAACCCGAATCACCTCGGCGACCGGGTCGACGGGCGTCCCGACCGACAGATTGACGATGCCGTCCGGGTGCGCCGACGCCTTCTCCTTGGCAGCGGTCAACGAGTCCCAGGGAAAATCGGGCAGCGCCGCTGCCACTGCTCTACGTGCCAAGGCGTCAGTTCTCGCCCATGGGAGGCAGAGCCTTGATGAACGGCGGGTCGTAGTCCGTCTTGCCGAGCTTGGCTGCGCCGCCGGGAGATCCCAGGTCGTCGAAGAAGTCGACATTGGCACCGACGTACGCGCTCCACTGCTCGGGAACGTCGTCCTCGTAGAAAATTGCCTCGACGGGGCACACGGGCTCGCAGGCCCCGCAGTCGACGCATTCGTCGGGGTGGATGTACAGCATTCGGTTACCCTCGTAGATGCAATCCACCGGGCACTCTTCGATGCATGCTTTGTCCAGTACATCTACGCACGGTTCTGCAATCGAGTAGGTCACTGCTGCTCTCCCCTCCTGTATCGATCGTGGGCGCTCACGCGCCCTGAGCATCCTAGTATCGCGGTCCGAACATGGGGCAAACCGACCAGGGTGGCCTCACCTGCCCCAGCTCGGCTATCGCCGCAGTTGCTTCGCGGTCGTGTCGGCACCGAGGGCCGAGGCCTTCTGATGTACTGCCAGCCACTTCCGGCCCTGCTTGGCGGCGCGCGAGAGTGCGCCCCGCTCACCGAGATATCCGGCGACGCCACCGACGAGCGGAATGGCTCCGAGTACTCGGTAGAACCCGCGCGGATGCGGACGCTTCTCCAGCTCTCCGGTGACGTCGCGCAGCACGTTGGCGATCTGCCACATTCCGCGCAGCAGTGCGAACGGACCGGATTTCGGCGACTCTTCCTTCTTCTCGACGGGGGCGCTGTCCGCCAAGGTCGTCAGATTCCGCTTGCACAGCACCGAGCCGAGCAACGCCACATGTGTCTCGCGGTCGGTCACCCCGGATTCACGGGCCACTGCGACGAGCACCATCGCCTGGTTGGCGAATCCGAGCAGATCCTGGATCGGCAGACGGTTGACCAGGATGCCGAACACACCGGGGAACGCGACGGCAACGGTGTTGAGAGCGCCGATGCGATTGACCCACCACTGCGAGCGAGCACCACTGTCGAGCTTCTCCCAGCCTGCGGTGCCCGGGAAGTCGGTGGTGTCGAATGCCTTGGCAAGAAAATCGATGACGTTGTCGAGGGTCGAATCGTCCGCAGAGGACTCGCGGAACGTCCGTCCCTTCAGTCCGATCGGGTCACGTGTGGCCAGGATGTCGAGCACGGGATGGATGATGGCAACGGCACTGCTCAGCACCGCGGCGACTCGACGGTCGTCCATGTCAGACAAGCTCCAATTCGTCAAAAATCAAGACCCAGGGTCAGATCAGGCCGGCGACCGACACCTCCGGTGCCGGGCCGTACGTGGTGGTGCGCTGACGAACCGGTCGTCCGATGCCGTCGGCGATCTCGTGCAGTTCCGCGACGGTCTTTTCCGAACCGTTCTGCGAACCTGCCATCCGCGAGATCGTCTCTTCCATCAGGGTCCCGCCCAGATCGTTCGCGCCTCCGTTCAGCATCGCCTGTGTACCCGTGATTCCCAATTTCACCCATGACGTCTGAATATTGTCGATACGGCCGTGCAGCATGATCCTGCCCAGAGCATGCACCGCCCGGTTGTCCCGGTTGGTCGGACCGGGCCGCGACGCACCGGCCAGGTACAACGGCGAGGACTGATGCACGAACGGCAGCGGCACGAACTCGGTGAATCCACCGGTCTTGTCCTGGATCTTCTTGAGGACGTTCAGGTGGCCGACCCAATGCGAGGGATTGTCGACGTGGCCGTACATCATCGTCGAGCTCGACCGCAGCCCCACCTCGTGCGCGGTGGTGATCACCTCGATCCACTCGGCAGCGGGGAGCTTGCCCTTGGTCAGCACCCAGCGGACCTCGTCGTCGAGAATTTCCGCGGCCGTACCGGGAATCGAGTCCAAGCCGGCGGCCCGTAGCTCGGTGAGCCATTCGCGGATCGACTGACCGCCGCGCGAGGCACCGTTGACGATTTCCATCGGCGAGAACGCGTGCACGTGCATCGACGGCACCTTGGCCTTCACCGCCCGCACCAGATCGGCGTATCCCGTCACCGGCAGTTCCGGGTCGATCCCGCCCTGCATGCACACCTCGGTGGCTCCCACGACATGCGCTTCCCACGCCCGATCCGCCACCTCGGCGGTGGACAGCGTGAACGCATCCGCGTCGCCCTTGCGCTGAGCGAACGCGCAGAAGCGGCACCCGGTGTAGCAGATGTTGGTGAAGTTGATGTTCCGGTTCACCACGTAGGTGACGGTGTCTCCGTTGACCTGTTTGCGCAGATCGTCGGCGAGCGCGGCGACGGCGTCCATGCCCGGGCCCTCGGCCGTCGCCAGCGCGAGGTACTGCTCGTCGGACAAACCGGCCGGGTCTTTCTCCGCTGCCGTCAACGCCGACACCAGGTCGCGGTCCACCCGCTCGAGCCCGGCGAGGTCACGTACCTGTTCGCGGATCGATTCCCAGTCTCCGAACGCATTCGCCAGATCCGATCGAGTCTCGGCGTTACGGCCCTGAGTGTCGATCTCGGTGTTCAGATCGACGCGGCCGGAGGACTCCCATTCCTCGTCCGGCTCCTGCCACGGCAGACCCGTCGGGTTGACGCCCTCGCGCGCCATCCCGGTCTCCGGGTCGGCCACCGCCCGCACATGCGCCGAGATCCGGGGATCGATCCACGGCGCACCGGCCAACACGTACTGCGGCTGCGCGGCAGTCCGTTCCACGAGCGTGTAACCGGCGGCCGCCGACAACTCGGCGAGAGTGTCGAGGTTCGGCCACGGCCGCTCGGGATTGACGTGGTCGGGAGTCAGCGGCGAGACCCCGCCCCAATCGTCGACGCCCGCGCCCAGCAACGCAGCCGTCTCCTCCGGTGCGACCAGATTCGGCGGAGCCTGAATCCGCATCGACGGACCCACCACCATGCGCGTCACCGCGATGGTCGCCAGGAATTCCTCGAGACCGGCGTCGGGCACCGACCGCATCGCGGTATCGGACTTGGCCAAGAAGTTCTGCACGATGATTTCCTGAACGTGCCCAAAAGACTTGTGCACCTTGCGAATTGCCATGATCGACTCGGCGCGGTCACGCAGCGTCTCGCCGATACCCACCAAAATGCCTGTCGTGAACGGGATATTGAGCCGGCCCGCATCGGTCAGCGTGCGCAGCCGAACCTCGGGATCCTTGTCGGGGCTGCCGTAGTGGGCCTGCCCCTTCTCCTCGAACAGCCGACGTGAGGTGGTCTCGAGCATCATGCCCATCGACGGCGCCACCGGCTTGAGTCGCGAAAGTTCTTGCCACGACATCACTCCGGGGTTGAGGTGCGGCAGCAAACCGGTCTCCTCGAGCACCCGGATCGACATGGCGCGCACGTAGTCCAGGGTCGAGTCGTAACCGCGCGAATCGAGCCACGCCTTGGCTTCGGGCCACCGTTCCTCTGGCCGGTCACCGAGAGTGAACAGCGCTTCCTTGCAGCCCAACGCGGCACCCTTGCGCGCGACGTCGATGATCTCGTCCGGGTCCATGAACATCCCGTGCCCGGCGGCGTTGAGCTTGCCCGGCACCGTGACGAACGTGCAGTAGTGGCATTTGTCGCGGCACAATCGCGTGATGGGCACGAATACCTTGCGTGAGTACGACACCGTCTTCGGCCGGCCCGCGGATTCGAGCCCGGCATCGCGGACTCGGGACGCCGACGCCATCAGGTCCGTCAGATCGTCACCGCGTGCGTGCAGCAGCACCGTGGCTTCGTCGACGTTGAGAGACACTCCGTCGCGGGCGCGACGCAACACTCGTCGCATCGCGGAGGGGGCAGGCACGGAGTCAGGTAGAGAAGTCACCCGTCGATCATGCGCCTTCCCGGTACGCCCGTGCCACTGCAGGGCCTTCGGGCTGCCGTCGTCGTGCGCGGTTTGCGTACGTGGAGCTACGCAAATCGCGCACGAGGGGCAGCGCCCGCTATCGCAGCAGGGTGGTGGATAGCAAAGGACACCTCTAGGTTTGTACCTGTGACAACGATGACCGATCCCCAGTGGCAACCGTCTCCACGTGCACGTCTTCTCTGGGCTCTGAGTGCCGGTCTGTTGTGGCTGCCGGTGTTCGTCGCCCAGATCGTCTGGGCCGTCGTCGACTCGCAGTGGACCTCGTGGCCGCACGTCGCCGTCCTGGTCGCATCGATAGTGCTGACGGCCCTGCACATCGCGATCGTCCCGCAGTGGCGCTATCGCGTCCATCGTTGGGAGATCAGCGATACCGCCGTCTACACCCGCACCGGCTGGCTCAGTCAGGAACGACGCGTCGCGCCCATCTCGCGCGTGCAGACAGTCGACACCGAACGAGGCCCACTCGATCGGCTGCTCGGATTGGCCACGGTCACCGTCACGACCGCATCGTCCGCCGGCGCGGTGAAGATCACGGCACTCGATCAGGACGTCGCGGACAAGACGGTCGCCCGGCTGACCGATATTGCCGGCCGCACCGTCGGAGACGCAACGTGACCGATCAGGCGGAGCTCCTCGCGGTCGAGGAGGAGCAGCCGTGGTTGCGCCTGGACAAGCGAATGTTGTTGGTGCATCCGGTGAACGAGGGCATCAAGATTCTGCCGGTGTTGCTGATCTCGTTCTTCGTGGGCAGCCAGAGCGGTAACCACTACTGGAGTCTCGGCATCCTCGCGGTCGTCGTGGTGTTCGCAATTCTGCGATGGTTCACCACCAGTTACCGGATCGGTCCGGTGCATGTCCAACTGCGCACCGGCGTGTTGCAGAAAAAAGTACTGTCCATCCCGCGCAACAGGATTCGTTCGGTCGACGTCGAAGCGAACGTGCTGCACCGGGTACTCGGGTTGTCGATCTTGCGGATCGGTACCGGTCAACAGGCGGGCAAGGGCGAGGCTTTCGAGCTCAACGCCCTCGACACCTCCCTGGTACCCGCACTGCGCGGCGATCTGCTCCAGCGAGTGTCGGGACAGATTCCGTCGGCCGACGGTATGCCCACTGCAGCAACGAATCCCGAGGTGGAGATTGCCCACTGGCAGTTCTCGTGGGTGCGCTTCGCCCCGTTCTCGATCACCGGCATCGTCACCATCGCCGCTGCCGTCGGCGTGCTTTTCCAGTACGGACTGGGGCAAACGCTGGCCGAGTCGTCGGTGGTCTCGAACAGTATCGACTCCGCCGAGCAATTCGGAATCGCCGTGTTCGTCGTCGTAGCCCTGGTCGCACTGCTCGTCGTATCCAGCATCTTCGCGTGTGTCCGCTACCTGTTGACCTACGGCAACCTCACCGTCACCGACCAAGGTCGCACCCTGCACGTCAGCCACGGACTGCTGCGTACCCGGCAGTCGACTCTCGACCGCAAGCGGTTACGCGGCACTTCCCTGTCTCAGCCACTCCTGCTGCGTGCGGTCAGCGGTGCCCGTCTGGACGCCATCATGACCGGCGTCAGCGCCGAGAAGAAGGAATCGTCCCTGTTGCTCCCCCAGGCTCCGCAGGCCGAGGCGCTACGCATGATGAACACGGTGCTCGGAGACGCCGGTCTGCACGGCAGTGCCGACCGGCCGCTGCTGCAGCACGGCCCCGCAGCGCGACGTCGCCGTTACACCCGGGCGGTTGTGCCGCTGCTGGTCATCGCCGCCGGCCTGGGAGTTGCACAGTATTTCGGCGCGCCGATCCCGATCCTCGCGTGGATAGCCATCGGGGTGTTGTTCGTCGCTGCCTTCGGCCTGGCTCACGATCGCTACCGCGGCCTGGGACATGCCGTCCTGCCCGGCTGGCTCATCACCCAGCACGGCTCGCTGGACAGAACTCGGCACAGCCTCGAAGCCGCGGGCATCATCGGCTGGACGGTGCGGCAGACGTTCTTTCAGCGACGCGCCGGGGTCGCCACCATCGTGGCGGCTACTCCGGCAGGCGTCGGGCACTACGAGGTGATCGATATCCCGGTGGAGAACGCGTGGGCCATGATCGACGCCGTCACCCCGGGAGCCGGAGACATCTGGCTACAGCGGACCTGACATGGTGGCGCGCCCGCAGACCATCGCCGAGCTCGACACCGCGGTATCGAACTGTCGCGCCTGCCCACGGTTGGTGCGATGGCGCGAACAGGTCGCGGCCGAGAAGCGTGCGGCATTCTCGGACGAAACGTACTGGGGCAAGGCGGTTCCCGGCTTCGGACCGGCCGACGCGGCGATGCTGATCGTGGGGCTGGCTCCGGCGGCACACGGCGCGAACCGCACCGGCCGAATGTTCACCGGCGATCGAAGTGGTGACGTGCTGTACCGGGCCATGCATGCCGTCGGGCTGGCGAGCCAACCTACCGCGACCCACATCGGCGACGGGTTGACGCTCAACGGAGTTCGCATCACGGCCCCGGTGCACTGCGCGCCGCCACAGAACAAGCCGACTCCGGCCGAACGAGACAGGTGCACGCCCTGGTTGGACGACGACTTGCGGTTGCTGCGTCCGACGTTGCGATCGGTGCTCGTCCTCGGTGCCTTCGGCTGGCAGTCCCTGCTTCCGATACTGGCCGCCAATGGATGGGAAATACCTAGGCCTGCACCGAAGTTCGGGCACGGCGTTCGACTCGACCTGGGATCGATCACCGTGTTCGCCAGCTACCACGTCAGCCAGCGAAACACCTTCACCGGACTGTTGACGCCGACGATGATCGAGGATGTCCTTCGGGATGCGGGTCGGCATGCACGCTTGCTGTGATCGCCTTCATCCGGAACATGAACAGCAGGACACCGGGCGGACCGGCCCCGGCAATGATGAGCAACATCGTGCGCCAATCGGCGAGCAGCAGAACATCGTTGCCCGGCCCGCCCAGCATGCAGAGCACCACTGCGACGAACCATCCGATCAGGGGTGACGCCACCCAGATCGACCGCTCGGCAACCTTACGCGCGGCCAGGATCAGCGCGACGTTGGCGATGCCGCCGAGTAGTGCGCTGATGGGGAATTGCACCGAACCGAGGTAGGTCGGCAAGAAGAAGACCGACAGAATTCCGGATAGAAAGCCGTCGAACACCAGTACTGCGACGGTCGCCCACGACACCAGGGCGACAGTATTGGATGCGGCCTTCGAGATCATGCGCCCAATACTGCCTTGACCCGGGTTGTTTCAGTGCATCGCACTCGAAAAACCGGGCACCGGCACTCAGGAAACCGGCGGATAGCCCAGCGAGGTGAGCAAGTTGCTTGCGCCCATGGCGATCTGACCCAGAACGTACTGGTACAGATCTGCCTGCGCGCCGAACTGCGGCTTGAGAGAATCGACGAACGCGACGATGGCGTCCTGCACTACCCAGTTGTACATGTGTGTTCCGCCCCTGCTGTGATGAGATCAACCTTGTGGTGATTCAGTGATGCGAGGCACAGCCTAGTACGCCGGCAAACAAGTCGGTCTCCCTGCCCGTCTCATCGGTGCCGAGAGTGCCCCGGACCAGCACATACTGCTCGTCCAGCAGAATCGGTTGGGCGATGTCGTTGGAGAGTGCGTACTCGCGTCCCGACGGGGCGACGGTGACCTGAGTGGCGTGTGCGCGCAACGCATCGCGCTTGGCATCGAGTACGCCGCGGATGTCGATGCTGGTGGTGATCGTGTACTCGGGGACGCTGGGAAGCTCACCGTCGACGGGCAATCGCCATCCGGCCGGAACGTCGTCGATCGCGGCGAGTCCCGACTGCAGTTGCTTTTGGCCCGTGACGGTCCAGTAGAACTTCGACACCTCCCAGGGTGTCCCGGCCCCGGGGTAGGAATCCGTCCCACAGACCTCCACGGCTTCGGTCACCAACGAATGCACCTGCTGATGATCGGGATGGCCGTAGCCGCCCTCGGGGTCGTAGCCGACGACGACCTGAGGCCGCAGCTCACGCATCACCGCCACGAGCGCTCCGAGAGCCTCGTCGCGGTCCGCGTTGACGAACGCGCGCGGCTTTCGGGCCGCAGAGGTCCCGGCCATCCCGGAATCTCGCCAGCGGCCGGCTCCGCCGAGAAAGCGCGGCGGATTGCAGCCCAGAGCCGCGAGTGCCCGATGCAATTCCAGGATCCGATAGCCGCCCAACTGATCGGCACGATCGACGACCAGATCGGCCCACGTCTCGCCGATCACCTCACCCTCCTCGCCGAGCGAGCAGGTGAGCACCGTGACATCTGCCCCGGCGCGAACGTAGTGGGCAATGGTGCCGCCGGTGGTGATGGTCTCGTCGTCCGGATGCGCGTGTACGAGGAGCAACCGCTGCGGCTCGGTCATCGCCTGCTCGCTCATCGCCTGCTCCGTCATTCCGTCCGTCCTCGATCCTGTGCTCACGTCGTCGTTCCTGCGGTGTCGCCGCGGCGATCGGTCACGAGGGCGTCCGCATCCACTGCGCGGCGTCGGCGAAGATGCCGACCTCGACCGGGCCGGTCAGGGAGACACCGGTGATGCCGGGCACTGCGGCCACCACCGACGAGTCCTGCATGATCGGCAACGTCGATGCCAGCGACCACAGCTTGGGCTCGACGTCGTTTGCGGCCACGGATGGATCGAGACCGTTCACGAGAGCCCTGTCGATAGTGGGCTCGAGTTCGGGAACGCACAGGCCGGACAGATTCCGCGGGGCCGCCGCGCGGTCGCCGCTGTCTGCGGCGGGCTCCGGGACGCAGCCGAACCGTGATGCGAGCGCCGTTGCGGGGTCGACTCCTGCACTGTTCCAGCCCACCACCGCATCGACGGTTCCGTCGGTCAGCGCAGTCGAGTACAGCTCGTCGGCCGGCAGTGGGGTGACGGTCGCATCGACCCCTGCGCCGACGAGCTCGTCCGCCGCCGTCCCCGCGACCGCGAGAGCGATGTCGTCGTTCTCGACGGCACCGATCACGAACCGCAGCGCGGTACCGGTCGCGTCGGCGAGGCGGGTGGCACCCGGAACGGCTGTACTCGTGGTGGACGCCTCGGCGGACGTAGGCGCGGTTGTCGTCGTCGGTGCAGCTGCAGTCGTCGGAGCGGTCGCATTCGGTGTCGATGTGACCATCGCGTCGGGCGTCGGAACGAAACCTGCGCGTTCCAGCAGATCGAGGGCCGCGGTTCTGCCGATGGGAGCGGGCGACGTTGCGGTGTAACCGGGGTCGGAGGGCGAGAGGAGCTGCGCTGCAGCACGGCGATCCGTCGCGCCGCCGCCGGCCCCGACCGTTGCGAGGAGGTTCGGATCCAGAAGGCCGAAAATCGCTTGGCGCACAATAGAATTCGACATGTTGGGCGCTCTACCGTTCACCGTCATCGACAGCACCCGAGATTGCCTGATCGTGTCGGTTCGGACGCCTGGAATTGCCGAGAGCTGTGCGCGCAAGGCCGCGTCACCACGAACCTGGGCGATCTGAGCGTCGGCCGATCGCAGAGAATCGGCCAGTTGCGCGGGGGTACCGCCCCGGCGGATGAGGATCTGATCGGGCGATGCGGGCTCGTCCCAGAAGCGGTCGTTGCGCTCGAGCAGAATCTCGTCACGCCCCTGGTCGACGGTCTTGATGTTGAACCGAGAGCCGGAGACCGGCACATTGTCGGTGAGTCCACCTTGGAACCCGCCGGGCGAGTCCTTGAGCAGGTGCGAGGGCACCAGGTCCGTGAACAGTCGCTGCCACGCCGGGTACGGCGATTCGAGAGTCACGTCGACGGTCTTGCCACCGCCCGAGGATGCGACGTCGCTGATCAGGGCGTAGCCGGCGGAATCGACCACACCGGGTTGGGTGATCATCTGCTGCCACAGGTAGCGGAAGTCCTCGGCGGCGATCGGTGCGCTGTCGGACCACTGCGCCTCGTTGCGCAGCTGGTAGCGAATGGTGAACGGCGATTGTGAGGTCACTTCGGCCGAGATCATCAACGACAGGTCGGGCTCCCAGGTGGTCGATCCGGTGTCCGCGTTCCGCACGGGCCGAAACGGGCTGGGCAGCACGAGCGAACTCACCGCAGCAGTGGCGGGAGACTGGTCTGCCAGCAAGTGAGGGTTGAATCCGATTCCGACGTCGTCGATGGCGACGACGACGGGGTCGCCGGTCTTCGATGGCACGGTCGTCGTGGTGACCGGAGTTTCGACGCTCTCGATCGGCGGTGGCGGATCCGCGGTGCACGCAGTGAGTACCAGAGCGATGGCAGAAACCAGAACCGCCGGCATCAGCACGTTGCGCAACGAGGATCTCCTTCGTGATCGGCTACCGGTACAGGAAAAGCGACGCCCCACCACAGTGACACGTCGCTTCTCCTGCACGAGACGAGTCTTACAGAGCAGCCTTGTCGCGAGTCTTGCTGCGCGAACGCTCACGGGCACGCTCGTTGGAATCGAGGTGGACCTTGCGGACTCGAACGACCTCGGGGGTCACCTCGACGCACTCGTCGCCTGCGCAGAACTCCATGGCCATTTCCAGGTCCAGCTTCTTGGGCTTGGCCAGGGTCTCCATGACGTCTGCCGAGGACTGACGCATGTTGGTCAGCTTCTTCTCGCGGGTGACGTTGATGTCGAGGTCTTCCTGACGCGGGTTGATGCCCACGACCATGCCCTCGTAGGTGTCTGCGCCCGGCTCGACGAAGAACGTGCCGCGGTCGGCCAGCTGGATCATCGCGAACGGGGTGACGGTGCCGTGACGGTCCGAGACGAGCGAACCGGTGTGGCGGGCGCGGATCTCGCCGGCCCACGGCGCGTAGCCGTGGAAGACGGCGTTGGCGATGCCGGTACCGCGGGTGTCGGTGAGGAACTCGGTACGGAAGCCGATCAAGCCACGCGAGGGAACGATGAATTCCATGCGAACCCAGCCTGCGCCGTGGTTCGTCATCTGGACCATCTTGCCCTTACGAGCGGCGAGCAGCTGCGTCACGGCACCGAGGTATTCCTCCGGGGTGTCGACCATGAGCTCTTCGAAGGGCTCGTGCAGCTTGCCGTCGACCGTCTGGGTGACCACCTGAGGCTTACCGACGGTGAGCTCGAAGCCCTCACGACGCATCTGCTCGACGAGGATGGCGAGAGCGAGCTCGCCACGACCCTGGACCTCCCAGGCATCGGGGCGACCGATGTCGAGGACCTTGAGCGAGACGTTGCCGATGAGCTCCTGATCGAGGCGGCTCTTGACCATGCGCGAGGTGAGCTTGTGGCCGCTGACGCGTCCGACGAGCGGGCTCGTGTTGGTGCCGATGGTGACCGAGATGGCGGGCTGGTCGACGGTGATGCGGGGCAGTGCGACCGGGTTCTCCAGATCGGCGAGGGTGTCGCCGATCATGATGTCCGGGAAGCCCGCGACGGCGACGATGTCACCCGCGACACCCTTCTCGCCGGGGACGCGCTCGACGCCGATCGTGTTGAGCAGCTCGGTGATCTTGGCCTTCTGGACGACGGGCTCGCCGTCGACCTCACGCATCCAGCTCACGGTCTGGCCCTTGGAGAGCTGACCGTTGTGGATGCGGACCAGCGCGAGGCGGCCGAGGAATGCGGATGCGTCGAGGTTGGTGACGTGTGCCTGCAGCGGCGCGTCGACGTTGCCCTTGGGAGCCGGGACGTAGCTGAGCAGAACCTCGAACAGCTCGTCGAGGTTTTCGGCGTCGGGGGCGTGTCCGTTCTGGGGCTGGACCTTCGAGGCCTTGCCCTCACGACCGGACGCGTAGAGGACGGGGAGGTCGAGTGCGAGCTCGGCTGCCTCGGACGCTTCGTCGTCGAGATCGGACGCGAGATCGAGCAGCAGGTCGTGGCTCTCCGAGACGACCTCTTCGATACGTGCGTCGGGACGGTCGGTCTTGTTCACGACGAGGATCACCGGCAACGACGCGGCGAGCGCCTTGCGCAGCACGAATCGGGTCTGCGGCAGCGGGCCCTCGGATGCATCGACGAGAAGGACGACGCCGTCGACCATGGACAGGCCGCGCTCGACCTCTCCGCCGAAGTCGGCGTGGCCGGGGGTGTCGATCACGTTGATGACGGTGATGGTGCCGTCGGCATTGCGCTTGTGAACGGCCGTGTTCTTGGCCAGGATCGTGATGCCTTTTTCTTTTTCGAGGTCACCCGAGTCCATGACGCGGTCGATCGCTTCGGCACGTTCCTCGAACGCGCCGGACTGCCGAAGCATGGCGTCGACCAGGGTGGTCTTGCCATGGTCGACGTGTGCAACGATGGCGACGTTGCGGAAAGTAGTGGTGCTGTCGATGTTGTCTGCACTGCTTGGGGCGCTCACGCGAAAAATTCTCCTGGAGTCGAATGCGGGCTCTTGTTCGCTAGCGGGCTTATGTCGCTAGAGAAGCGCGCTGCACCGCGAGGTTCTCGCGACTGATCGAGTTTACCCGTACTTCTACCGTGCCCCGCGCCACCCTCAGGTCTGTGACCTGCGCCACCCATTAGTCTTGGTGCTCATGGGCAAGGTAAAGGCCGCAGATGTCTCGGGGATGAAGCCCAAGAAAAAATGCTGCCGCAAGAAGGTTCGGTGCGTTACATGCCCGGTCGTCATCATGCGAATGAAGAAGCTCGAATCGGCGGGCGCGACCAAGAAAGACCTCAAGAAAGGTCTGAAGACCGCTCGGGCGAAGTGAGCAGAATCTCCAGCAGCTCCGGCAACCAGAGCCGGTCGGCATCGACGAGGTCCATCGTCGGCAGCGTCTCGGCGTCCACCCACCTGAGAGCCGAATGTTCCAGCGCCGCAGGGGTTCCCGAGACCACCGCCGCGCGGTAGGTACGAAGCACCAGGCCGCCGGGGAGATCGACATCGCCACTCAACGCCGCACCGACGGAGCACTCGATCCCCAGTTCCTCGCGAAGCTCACGCTCGAGCGCGGCGTCCTCGGACTCCCCCGGCTCCACCTTGCCGCCCGGTAGTTCCCAGCGGCCGGCCAACTCCGGCGGACGGGTTCGCTGAGCGAGCAGTAGACGGCCGTTCTCGATCAATGCGGCGGCGACAACCACTGCGGTGGGGGTTCCGGACATGCCACCATCTTTCTATGACCGAACTGCTGACCGAACGCGACATCGAGGACGCCCAGCTCACCGACTGGACTGTGTCGGGGAAGTCACTCACCCGCACCGTCGAACTGACATCGTTTCCCGCTGCGATCGCGGTGGTGAACCACGTGGCCGATGCCGCGGAGGAGGCGGACCATCACCCCGACATCGACATCAGGTGGCGAACGCTCACGTTCACGCTCTCGACGCACTCTGCCGGCGGTCTCACGCAGAAGGATGTGGATCTGGCGCGTCGGATCGATGCACTGATCGCTTCACGCTGACTCACACGGTCGTTCCGCGGGCTCCACTCCTGGCCCGCCCCGCATAGACGACCCAACCGAGGAACAGGGCCGATCCGATCACGTCGACAGCACCGGCCCAGGCCTCGAGGCCGGGACGGGGAATGGTCCAGATCGATTCCTGGAAGAAGCTGAGCAACCAGGGCACCCCCACCGTGACCGTCACCAGCCAGTATCCCGCGACGAGCTTGGCGCCGACGACGTCACGCAGTGGTCCGTGCAGCAACCAGATCACCATCGGAATCACCCAGATCCAGTGGTGCGACCACGAGATGGGCGATACCAACAGGCCCAGTAGTTGCACGATGACCAGGGTGCCCAGGTAGTCGCGACGATCGAGCCCTCGCCATGCCAGCACCGCGAGGACCGTGCCGATCACCGCGGCAGCGATCCACAGCGGTCCCTGGCCGACGTCCTCGCCCACGATCCGGCTCAGGGCTCCGCGGAGAGACTGGTTCCAGACCGAGCCGACGGGGCCGATGCGGTCGGCATCGCCGAGCAACGTGGTGAAGTAGGTGGCGGCCTGATGCCCGAGCACCGCGTAACTCACCGCAACCGTCAGTGCGAAGGCCAACGCCGAGAATGCTGCAGCCTTCCACCGTCGCGTGGCCAGGAAGTACAGACCCGTGATGGCCGGGGTCAGCTTGATTCCCGCGGCGAAGCCGACGAGGCCGCCGGCGACCCACCATCGCGAGCTGCGCGCTGCGAGCAGTGCCAGCAGCACCAGGAAAACGTTGACCTGGCCGTAGTCGAGTGTCGTCCGTACTGGTTCGGACCACAGCCCCAGCGCGGTCCACAGCATCGCGATCCGCACCCACCGCGGTTCGGCGGCATGCTCGTCGCCCAGAACCATCGCCAGCGCCAGCCGCACCACCGCGAACAACGCGGCCATGGTCGCGGCCTGCCACACGATCCCGACCAGCGTGAAGGGCAGGTAGTGCAGCGGAAAGAAGACCAGGGCGGCGAACGGTGGGTACGTGAACGGAAGCGGGAAGTCCGGAGTCTGGACCGAATACGTGTAGTCGTACAGGTTGTCGCCCAGCAGCGCAGCGGAGCCCTCGACGTACACGTGCAAATCGACGAGGTTCATGCCGTTCGGCGTCACGAAGGCCCAGACGAAGCGGCTGATCACCGATATCGCCAACAGAACGGGGGCCAGCCGAACGAGTCGGTTCACAGTGCGTGCGGTTCCGTTCGGTATAGATGCGATATATCGAGACCGAAGCTTATAGGGCGTCACAGACCTTCCCTAACCACATGGCCCAACGAGTAACATTTGCATCACCTTTAACACTGACAACTCCAGTAACAGGCTATTGTTTGGCCCTGCGGAGAATTCGCAGCGTGGACCACATAGACTGCCCTCACTCGGTTGCGACAGGGGAGGGTTCGACGTCAACAGCTGTACATCGGGGATCGCGCTACATAGAGTGACCCCTCGTGCACCGGCTGTCGCCGGTGCTCGCGTCATGATCAGAATGGGGATTATCACCGTGCTTCGTACTCGCGGAACGCGTCGTGTCGTGACGGCATTGGCCGTAGCAGCAGCCGCCGCACTCGTCGTACCGACCAGCGCATCCGCGCAGCCACTGGTGCCCATGGCACCTGCGGATCTACCCGCAGCACCGACCGATCCCGGCGCGCTGATCGCTCAGTTCTTCCCCGCACCGGGTGAACCGCTACCCAACCTTCGCGACGTGGAAGCACTTGCATCGTTTGCGCCTGCCATCGTCGGCGCCGCAGCCGGGCCTGCCGATGTCGGAGCCGCGCCTGCGGCCGATCTTCTGGGTCAGGCCCGCGCCCTGCTCGCGACGGCGCAGCTTCCGGAGCAGGTCAAGTCGTTGCTCGAATCTGTCATCACATTCCTCGACGGATCCGGCGGTGGCGGCCCCGAGCTGCCCGCCGATGGGCCGGTCATCGCCCAGTTCCTCTACCCCACCCTCGGTGCAGGATGCATCTCGGACACCGCTGATTCGGTCGGAACCGCACTCGCAGTACCGGGCCCGGCAACGCTGCCCCCTCCCGGTCCCGCCGCGGGCCAGGCAGGCTTCGTCTTCACCGCTCTGGGAACCGCTCCCATCGCCGCCGAGCAGACCGCTCCGCTCACTGTCACCTGGCTCAACATCGACAACCGTCGCTCGGGAACACAGGACCTGACCGGCGCAGCGATGATCAACACCGACGGCCCGGCCACCCTGTCTGCCATCGCCGACACCGGCCCAGGACGCGTACTGTCGGTCATCTCCGGGTCGATCACCACGCAGTCGAAGGAAGACCCCGCGGCCGCTCCCCGCAGCTGCACGTTCCTGCCCACCATCGGAACGGTCTACGTTCCGTAGTTTCCGCGCACGACGCATTTCGCCCCCGGCTGTCCGTCAGCCGGGGGCGAAATTCTTTCGAAGATGTTCCGGGTGATCGACTTTCCGATAGTGGAATTCGACAAAGTCCGGACTTACCGATCGAGTTGTATGTCGGTAAATTACTTCGATGTAATTCAGGTGATATCGGCGGCGGATTTCGACCACTGCCCGTAATCGGCTCGAAGAATGTTGTTGATGTCCACTTTGACTCCGCCGACGGAATCCTTGTCGATTCGGATCTGATGAATGTGCGCCGCCGGGTGCACGAACCCCTTCGGTGTTCCCCAATTGTGCTGCCAATACCACTGGCCGAGACCGGCCACGGAGGCCAATTCTATGGTGGGCGAATTGGCGTACAAGCCCGTGTTCTCCGATCCGATCACCGATTGCCAACCCAGGATGTACGGCGCGATCAGAGTCGCGAACTCGACGGCGGTGGGATTGTCGTCGATCGACACGTAGATCGGGCGGTCAGCAGGACCTCCGGCCGCCGTGTGAAGTTCGAGACCACGCTCGGCGTGCTTCACGCCCGCTGCGTACCCACCGCGCCAATCCGACGTCGTCCCTTTTCCGAACTGGTAGTTCGAGACCACCTCGAGCCCCTCGGCGGTCAGCGAGTCGGCCTCGGACCTCCGCATCGGCTTGCCGACCATCCATTTCGCGTCCGGGCGGCGATCCGAGACGTATCGCACGGCACCGCGGTGACCGGCCTGCTTGATCGCCGAGGCCGACGGCACCCCGCCCGAATAGTCGACGAGTGTCCCCAGTGCGGCGTCCGCGTGGGCGGTCGCCGTTCCCAGCGCAACCATTCCGACGGCGGCAGCGGACCCCGCGGCGGCGTATTTGAACAGTTCACGTCGCGAAACCTGCACAGAAATCTCCATCGTCGTTCGGTCGCCGCGGCGCGCCTACTCGCTCAACTGCACCACCACTGCTAGCTTCTGATCTTTTGACGTATCCCACCACAATCCCATGGGTACCGCCAGCCCCACTGCTCACACCTCGCACGCGTGCCTCGCGGCTCACACCGGCAACTCGGGCATCGCGCTCGTCGAGATGAATAGGGTGGGTAGGACGATGCACGGCCGAAGACGCGAAGGAGTGGATGGACATGGGCGTAACTCTGGCCAAGGGTGGCAATGTCTCACTGACGAAGGAAGCACCGAACCTGACCGCCGTCTCCGTCGGGTTGGGCTGGGACGTCCGGGCGACCACCGGTGGCGACTTCGATCTGGATGCCAGCGCCATCGGCCTCGGCACCAGCAAAAAGGCGCTGAGCGACCTCTATTTCGTCTTCTACAACAACCTGCGCTCGCCCGACGGAGCCATCGAGCACACCGGCGACAACCGCACCGGCGAGGGAGAGGGTGACGACGAGAGCATCGATGTGGACCTGGCGGCACTGTCCCCCGAGGTCGACTCGATCGTCTTCCCCGTGTCCATTCACAACGCGGACGCCCTGGGGCAGAACTTCGGTCAGGTGGTCAACGCCTTCATCCGCGTTGTCGACAAGTCCGACGGACGCGAGCTCGCCCGCTTCGATCTCAGTGAGGATGCCTCCACTGAAACCGCCATGGTCTTCGGTGAGCTGTACCGCCGCGGTGCCGAATGGAAATTCCGCGCCATCGGCCAGGGTTACGCGTCGGGCCTGGAAGGAATCGTCCGGGACTTCGGCATCGACGTGGGCTGAACATCTTTCGCGAACCGTCCGGATTGAACCGTCTCGATTGGACAACGGATTCCGGCAGAACTTGTGACGTCGAGATGATGTGTGGTGGTATCAGCGCAACCGCAACATAAGTCACATCAGTCACAGGAGTCACACATGTCTCGACGCCTCAGCCGTCTGGCGGGCGCGCTCGCGCTCTCCTGCGCGGCATTGCTCGCCATCCCCGCTACCGCGGCAGCCGAGCCGGCACCGGCGGATCCGCTGGCCCAGGCAATCGCGGCACTGCAGGGTCAGGGCGGTGCTTCGCTCGCCGCAGCCAATGCCATCGCCGACTCGCGCACCCCGGTCGCCGAGGACGCGTCCGCCGATCCCTTCGCCGCGCTGGACGCAGCGAACAAGGCGCTCACCGACTTCGGCATCACCCCGTTCTTCTACCCGACAGCGGCTATCAACTGCGCTGCCACCCCGGGCGCGCCGCTCGGTATAGTCCCGGGCGTCGCGGGCGGAGCAGCAGGCCCGTGGCCGCAACTGAAGGCACCCGTACCGCTGCCGATTCCCGATCTCAACGCCGTCGACAAGGGCGAAACGATGTTCGCATTCGTCCCGGCCGGCATCGTGAACGACTCGGCCGACAAGTCCGGCATGCAGGTGGCGTGGTTCAACGTCAATACCCTGCAGGGTGGCTTCGCCGATTTCGGTGGGCTCGCCACCACTCTCGCCCAGTCGATCCTCGACAACTCCGGCATTCCGGCCGAGTTGAAAGAACTGGCCCGGCCTCTCGTGGTCAACGCACTGAACGCGTTGCCCGCTGCCGGTGCCCGCGCCGTACCCGTCGACACCGGATCGGGAACCGTGCTGGCAGCGGTGTTCGGCACGGTGAACCACAAGGCTCTCGACGGTAGCGACAAGAGCTGCTTCTTCTTCCCCACCGTCGGTCTGGTCGACGTCGCCTGATCTCGAACAAAGAAAAGCCCTGCAGCGCATGCGCTGCAGGGCTTTTCTTTGTTCAGACTCGGACGACTCGGCCCAGCCGTCCTAGGACTGCCTGCATCTCGGTGCGTTCGGAACGCGCAGCCCAGGGGCGCTGCCGGTTTCTACCCCGCATCTGCATCACGGCACCTGTGAGGAGGTCACCGTTGGGGGCGAAGTGCACCCGAACGAGGTCGTCGAGCGAGCGCCCCAACACCAAATCTCTGACGCCACCGCGGAACCCGTGCGGAAGCAGTGGCGCGTCGGGTTCGTTGTACTTGCCTCCGACGAACACCGGACGAGCGGTGCGAAAGTCACGGCACTGCGCGATGAAGCCGTGAAATGCGCGCCCTCGCTCACGCCCGTAATAGGCAATACCCACTCGCCCGGATCCGGTGGCGGTGATGGCGCCGAGGCGGGCATCGCGCACTCCCGGTGCGGAGACAACCACCGGCCTCGACCAGGTCACCGTTCCATCGGCGGACCACGCGGCATGAAGCACCCCGTCGCGGTCCGGCCACACCACGTACACGTTTCCCTCGTCGTCGACGGCCGTCGACTCCGGCAGCCGATAACGCGAACCGAGCAACAGGAAATGCAGCGGGTTGTGGTATCTCGCCAGGGCCGACCCCGGGACCATGCGGACATCCCAGGTCAGGCCCTCGTCGCGACTGACTGCCACTGCGAACCGCCGACCGTAACGGCCACCGATGTAGACCGTTCCATCCGGGCCGACGACGCCCTTGCCGAACGTGACGTACTCGCGGCTCGGCAGACCGGGGATGTTCTTCGGATCGATGTCGAATCCGCCGGCCACCTCCCACTTCACGCCGCCGTCGTACGACCGCCAGATCACCTGACGAGTCACATCGACCAGCGGTCGCACGCGCAACGCGAACGGCGTGGGAGCAGATAGGTACGTCACTCTCCCACTGCTCGAATTACGTGGTCCAGCAAATATTTTTGCGTTCATTCGAGCTTTGGAGGCCACCTTTCGGATGCGCCAGGTCTCACCTCGGTCGTCACTGACGCCGAGAACGAATCCCGTCCGAAACAGATGCTGCGGTGCTGCGCCGAATCGGCCGACATGGAAGAACAGTCGATCGTCGACAGCGTCGAAGTACAGATACGGCCGACGCCGACCGTTCTGCATGCCCACCGGAACCGATGCGCGCCATGACTTTCCGGAGTCCGACGACCGCAACACACCGATCCCGTCGACGGTGAACGCGGGGGCGAGAAAGACGGTGTCGTCCGACGCGACTCCGAGGGTGCAGGCCGCCGAGCCGTACTCGGTATAAGAGATGTCGGTGATGTAGTCGGCCGAGGCGGCAGCGCTGGTCGAGGAACGTAGACCTCCCCGATAACCCGAGGCAACCCTGGGCGTCACGACACCGACCGTGCGATCTCGCGGCGTCGCGGACGGAGGTCGAGACGATGCATTGAATCAGGCTAGCGGGGATACGGCGAGTAATCGCCGAGGCAATCGAAGAAGTCCTCGGCCCGTCGTGGTGAAACTTCACAGAACCGAACTGATCAGTTCGTAATCCGCCCCGTCACGCCGCGGCGCTTAGGATTTCTCCTGTGCCCCGCGAACGACGTAGCCCCGAGTCGACGCGTCTACACCCGACCGATGCGCGGACGTACTGGATGGCGTCGAAGATCCCGAGCGACCAGTTTCTGCTGTACTGCTTCGACTCCGGGCCCGACGATCTCGATGCCGAGGTGGTCCGACTGCGCGAGCGCAGCGCTCGCATCGACGTACTGCGCCGACACGTCACCGAGGCACCGCTCGGCCTCGACTACCCCCGGTGGACGTCAGCGGATCCGCGCACCGACGCGATCGTCGTGCACCGGACACCGCACACCTGGCGGCAATGCCTCGGGGCGATCTCGTCGTCGTTCGAGCACCAGGTGGACCCCCGAGTATCGGTGTGGTGCCTGCAGGTGTACTCGAACGTCTCCGACGCTCCAGGCGGATCAGGGCCGACTACCGTTGCTGTACTTCAACTTTCGCATGCTGCCGCCGATGGCACCCTGGCGTCGAAGACCGCCCGCGACCTCTTCGGTACACATCGACTCCCGCCGGTGATCGGGTGTACTTCGCGTTCCTCCGGGACCGAACTCGCGTCCACAGTGCGTGCTGCTGCACTCCTTCCGGTACGCGTGGCGCTGATGATTCGCGGCGGCCTACGAGCTCGACGGGACGCGATGGCCCTCGGGCGAGCCACCGACTCGGGTTCGATCCCGCCGCCTTCGCGATCGCGAGCCCTGACAGCCCTGGACGTTCCGCCCACCGGCCGGACGTCCGTGCGGACCATCGTTCTGGCGAAGACCGATCTGCAGGCTGTGGGCACCACGGTCACCACGTTCGCCCTCACCGCCATATCGGTTGCACTGCAGGGCTTTCTCCGCGCTCCTTGCGATCTGGCCGCAGAAGTCACGCTTGCGCGACAGGCGCGTGGACTCGCGCGCAACAACTTCGGCAACGTGGGAATCGGGCTGTTCACCGCAGAACCGGACATTCGCACGCGCATGATGCTCATCTCGCAGGATCTGACCGCGCGAAGAGTCCGCGCGAGCCATCCACTGGCGGAGGCAGCTCGCTTTTCGCAAGACGACGTCGAAGTACACGTGCCGGCGTTTCTGGCCGAATGGGGAGTAGCGCAGTTCGATCCGACGGCGTCGCCACCGACGGTCACCGGCAACACTGTCGTATCCAGCGTCACGCGCGGCCCTGCGGACCTCACCCTCTGTGGCGGATCCGTCCGATTCACCGCAGGCTTCCCCGCGCTCTCCCCCGCCATGAGCCTCACTCACGGAGTGCACGGCATCGGCGACACGGTCACCATCGGCATCACGTCCAACAGTGTGGCCGTACCCGACCCGGACCGCTACGAGGCGCTCCTTCGCGACGCCATCGAGGAGGTACGTGCAGCCTTGACCTGATCGGGACCGAACTGCCAGGCAGTTCTCAGCGTTAGGCGGGCACCGGGCTCAGGTTCGCCCGGCAGACTCGACACCATGAACCAGGATCAGGTCACCGTGCTCGCCGTCGGAGGTACCGGAGAATCGCATCCGTCCGACCACCGGACACGCGTCACCGGGCTGCTCGCCTGCGTCGTCGGCGAGCTCGATGACCGCTTCTTCGGCCGATGGGTCGGCTACCCGGCGTCGTACGGCCCTGTCGCACTGGGCGGGCTGTGCTTCCGGCACAGTGCCGACATCGGTGTCCGCCGCCTCCGCCGCGCCGTCGAGGGCACTACCGGGCCGATCGCGTTGATCGGGTATTCCCAAGGTTCTACCGTCGTCCGCGAGGTACTCGGGCTCGTCGCCGACGGAACGATCGACGGCACTCGGATAGTCGCTGCGGGCTTGGTGTCCGATCCCCAGCAACCGGCGGGTGCGGTGAGCGGATGCGCTGGACGCGGCGTCGCAGGCACGGGTCCTGCTCTACCCGCGTCGATCCCGGTTCGGTGGATCGGCCTCGAGACCGACATGATCTGCAACGCCAGCGACGACAGCCTGATTCGCGACATCGCCGACCTCACCCGCTGGATGTCGTTTCGCACCTCGAGAATCTGGCTACGTGAGCTGTGGACGTTGTTGCGTAGCAACAGCTTCCAGAACGCGACCCGGACTCGCTTGCGACCTTCGCAGTGGGTGAAGGATGTTCGACGCCTCCGCACCGCGGCCACCGAGGTGGCCGGCTACCTGCCGCAGTCGATGCGCTGGCACCGATTCCAATGGGCCAACCCCGGCGGTGGCCGGCACATCGCCTACGCGCGTGAACCGTACGACGGTGAACTCACCGGATGCCAGGTACTCGCACGCTGGCTGGGCGAGCAAGAAGATCAGCGGCAGCACTCCAGCGAAAGGGCTCGGCCGACAGCGCGGGTGGCCTAGATGAGTTCATTTTCTTTTGCACAGGCAGAAAATGTGCCCCACGGGATCGCGGTACACCCAGAACGAGGGTTGCGCATGGTCGATGAGTTCGGCCCCCGCGTCGACGACGAAGTCCCGTGCCTGTTCCATGTCGTCGACCACCAGATCGAGATGAATCTTGATGCCCTCGCTCGGCCAGTCGATCGGCGTGAAGTCGGGTGCCCGCTGAAATGCCAGACGCAGTTCACCGGGACCATGGATCACCACCCAGTCGCCGTCGTCGCGAACCGGCTCCCAACCGAGGATCGTGCTGTAGAAGCGGGCCAGCTCAGCGGGTTCCGGGCAGTCCAGCACCGTGTAGTCGACGGTGATTCTCGGGGTCGTCATGGCGACAGAGTATCTATCAGCCGCCGACAGCAGGCGCGATTGTCTCGAACCACGCCTCGTGCAGATGCTGCTCCCAGTGGTTCCACCAGTGCACACCGGTACCGGTGATCTTGACGTTGGGTCGACCGCCCGCGGCCTGCAGCAGCGGAACGAAAGCACGGCTGCTCATGCCGGCGGCCGTCTCGAGCGGCACCATCTGAGCGAACTTGACCGGGTCGAAGCGGCTGCTGGCAGGGTTGAACACAGGGTCCGTCGCCGGTGAGCCACTTCCCGACGAGACGAAGACTGCCGTGTTGCGCAACGCCCCGACGTTGAGGGACGGGTCGTTGCGGATCCAGTCCGCGGACGGCCAGGTGCCCCACATGTTGCGAGCGTTGCCGCCCATCTCGCCGACGGCCACCGAGATGCCCTGCGCAAATCCGGGGCTACTCGCAGTCGGGTAGCCGCTGAACGATGCCACGGCCTTGAAGAAATCCGGACGATGCGCGGCCAGGTTGAGCGCGGAGGTGCCACTCATCGACAGTCCGGCGACGGCGTTGTTGACGTTGTCACTGCCGAAACGATCGGCCATGACGGGCGGCAGTTCCTGAGTGAGGAAGGTTTCCCACTTCACCCGTCCGAGCTTGGGGTCGTCGCGCTGCCAGTCGGAGTAGAAAGTTCCGCCGCCGCCGAACGGAATGACCACGTTGACGTGCTTGTCGGCGAAGAAGCTCTCGACGTCGGTCTCGATGAGCCAGCCGCTGTTGTTGTCGGGCGCGCGCAGCCCGTCGAGCAGATACAGGGTGGGCGCGGGTCCCCCACCGGCAGCTTTGAGGACCTTGATCGGAATGTCCTTGTCCATCGACGGCGAGTAGACGTAGACGAGCTCGGAATCGGCGTTCGCCACACCGGTCCCCATCAGCACCGTTGCCATCGTGGCGACCAACACCGCCACTACAGCGAGCACCAGACTTCGTATCCGAGCATGCAGCATCGACATTGTCCCCTTGTTCGTATCCAGCCCCACCGTCCCGGGGAGAGTAACAGCCCGGTCACGGTAGCGCTTCTTCTAGCGCAGAGGGCTGTCGACGATCCACCACGCCGCGTGGGGCGGCAACCACACCGATCCGGTGTCGTCGACGCGCAGATCGTGTTGCGACAGCACCTCGGTCGGGGCCGGTATACCGAGCTCGATCAGCTGCGCGTGAGGAAAGGGCCGGTGCTCGGCCGTCACGTTGTAGAGGCAGACCAGGGTGCCGCTCGGATGACGCCTGCGCACGACGAGCAGACCGTCGTCCGATTCGGTCTGCACGTCCACCGGCGCCTCGGCGTGCAACATCGGCAGACACGCGCGCACCTTCGCGATTCGAGCGATACCGTCGAACACCCGCTGCGCGTCGCTCCCCTGCTCGAACCGGCCGCCGCGGTCGGCGTCGGTGACGCGGGGACGATGCACCCACCTGTTGTCCTCGGCATGAGCCGGTTCGTCGGCCCAGTTCGGGTCGCCCGGGGAGCCGAGCTCGTCCCCGCTCCACACGACGGGAATGCCGCCCCAGCCGGCAATGATGGCGTGCGCCAGGAAGATGCGCCCGAACGCGCCGTCGGAATCCAGGCAGGACGGGCCCAGGCCGGTGAGCGCGGCCGCGGTTCCACTGATCCGTCGGTCGCCGGTGTCGGGGTTGTACTGGAACACCAGGCCTTCGGCCCAGGAGCCGTCGAATTCTCCGGAATACCAGTCGGCCAGAAAGTGCCGATGGCCTGCGCCCGAAAGCCCGAGTGACGCCGCGTCGCCGTCGTCGATGGCCCAACCGATGTCGTCGTGGCAGCGAACGTAGGTCACCCAGGTTCCACTGGGCGGCGTCGGGGGCAGCGACGCCAACGCGTGACGCGCCAAAGCTGTACTGCCCGTTGCCAACATCGACCAGACCTGCACCATCAACGAGTTGTGGTAGGCAATGTCCGACACTCGTCCGGTGTGCCGCCCCTGGCCCAGGTACGGCAGCAGATCGCGGGGTCCGACGATCGCCTCGGCCTTGAACAACGTGGCCGGAGCAGCGAGTCGAGCGGTGGCGCGCAAGGCCTGGGTGACGGCATGCACCTCGGGTTGGTTCTGGCAGTTGGTTCCCAGCCGCTTCCACAGAAATGCGATCGCATCGAGGCGAAGCACTTCCACCCCGAGATTGGCCAGGTGCAGCACGATGCCCGCGAACTCCTGCAGCACAGCAGGATTGGCCCAGTTCAGATCCCACTGCCATTCGTTGAACGTCGTCCACACCCACTCGCCGAGTGTGTCGTCGAACGTGAAGCTGCCGGGAGCGAAGTCGGGAAACACCTCGGGGAGAGTGCGCTCGTACGAGTCCGGAGTGGTCCGATCGGGATAGATCAGGAAGTAGTCACGGTACTTCGGATCACCGGCACGCGCCTTGGCAGCCCACTCGTGCTCGCGCGCAACGTGATTGAGAACGAGGTCGACCACGAGACTGATGCCGCGCCCACGCAGGGTCTGGGCTAGTGTCCGCAGATCCTCGTTGGTACCCAAGTCTTCTCGCACCGAGCGGTAGTCCATCACCGCGTATCCGCCGTCGTTGTCGCCGGGCCGGGGCTGCAGCAGCGGCATCAGGTGCAGATAGGTGACACCGAGGTCGGTCAGGTGGTCGAGTCGCTCACCGACCCCGCGCAGCGTCTCTCCGTACCGGTCGACGTAACAGGCATAGCCGAACATGTCGGGCTGCTGAAACCAGTCGGGCTCGAGCAGTCGGCGCTGATCGAGCCGGTGCAGATCCTCTGCCCGGGCAGCATAGGCGCGGGCAGCCGTCTCCACCAGGCCGGCCGCGACGCCATCGGGATCGGGGTAGACAGCGGTGACCGCGTCGTGCAGATCGGGAAACCACTGCTCGAGACGCAACTCGAACGTCTCGCGTCGGTGTGCGGGAAGTTCGTCGAGGATCTCGCGGGAGACGTCGGAGACGGCGTGGTGAACCATGGACTCATTCTGGCATCGACCCCAGCGTCCAGACGCGCATACATCCGGTTACCGCGGGGTATCAGAGCGGCATGTCATTGCTGAGCCGCACGGTCGACACGATCCTCGACAGAGCAATCGTTCCCGGGTACTCCCGGATCGGTGCCACGGTGCGTCGCCGGTTCTGGGCCGCCGATCCGACGCCGTTTCCCTCCCCCATCGACATGGTGGTGACCGGTGCGTCGTCCGGTCTGGGAGCCGCCACCGCGAAAGAACTCGCGCGGCTCGGGGCGCGGGTGCACCTGGTGGGTCGATCCGCCGAGCGACTCGAAACCGCGGCCGCGGCGATCAGATCCGAGGTGCCCGACGCCTCGCTGGTGGTGCGTGAGTGCGACGTCAGCAACCTCGATTCCGTGGCCTCGTTGGTCGCGGCGTTGGCGTCCGAGCTGACGGCGGTGCACGCGCTCGTTCACTGCGCCGGAGTGATGCCGGACGAGCGGCAAATGTCGGCTCAGGGGCACGAATCCGCTTTCGCTACGCATGTTCTCGGTCCGGTCGCGCTGACGGTTGGACTGCGAGAGTTGTTCGACGCCGGATCGCGGGTCGTGTTCGTCTCGAGCGGCGGCATGTATGCAGTGCCTCTGCAGAACTCCGACTTCGAGTACGAGAACGGCAAGTACTCCGGCATGACGGCGTACGCACGCACGAAGCGAATGCAGGTGGTGGTGGCCGAGCAACTGGCCGAACGCTTTTCGCTCGAAGACGATCCGGTGGTGCACAGCATGCACCCGGGCTGGGCGGCCACTCCGGGCGTCACCGGTTCGATGCCGCTGTTCGGTTCGGTGATGAAGCCGATTCTGCGCAGCGCCGACGACGGAGCCGATACCATCGTCTGGCTCGTGGCCGCCGATCCCGCGTTGACCAGCACCGGCACATTCTGGCACGACCGCGCGCCGCGCCCGACTCACTACCCTTCCTGGCGGGGAGATTCACCTCGCGTGCGAGATGCTTTGTGGGCCAGCGTGGTCGAGGCTACGAGAATGGAGATCTGAGAGTCTCACTGCTGTACCGTGGGCCGCCTTCTCCCACCGACTGTGTTCCGAACGAGCATCAGCAGTGTCAAGCCCATCCCCCAGCCGAGCATGCACAGAATGACACCCACTCCGGACTGCCCGGTGACATCAGTACTCGCTTCGACGCAGAACGCCGTCGAGAATCCCACCGTCGTGCCCAACGCAGCAACGTGTCCGCCGGTCTTCGGCCATCGTGACAGATGCGCGGTGAGTAGACACAGCAACAAGACCGTCGCACCGCACGCTGCGACTTGCCATGACGGGAACTCGTTCGGGGCCGGGAGACCCGGGCCACGGACTTCGCCCTGGTAGTCGGCAGACCAGCTCAGCCACCCTGCACACGCGGCGAAACCCGATGCGACAGCGATAGATCCGGTAGCCCACAAGCTGAGCGGACCGGTTCCCCTTCCTTCTCGACGCTTCGTATGGACGGCCCACAGAACAAGAGCCCAGAACGTCGACGGCACCCCGACGAAAACGAAGACTATCCACAGAAACTGAGACCACGAAAAGTCGGCTGCCATATCTCGACGCTATCCGACGAGCACCGAATCGCTCGGATCACAGACCCAGCAGATCCGCTGATCTTCGCAACCGCACCAGCACTTGAAGATCGAGAGCGTCGTCCGGGTTGCGCCACTGCGTACCGATCAGCCGGTCGATTGCCTCGAGTCGTTGATAGAGGGTGTTGACGTGCACACCCAGGCTCGACGCAGTAGCCGAATGATGCCGTCCGTGTGCGAGATACACCGACAGCGTCTCCATCAAGGGAACCCCGCGCTTGTTCTGCTCCGCCATCAGAGGGCCCAGCAGTTCGTCGGTGAGCTCGTCCAAATGCTCACGGGCCATGTGGCTGAGCAGGATTCGATAGATCCCAAGACCGCGGGCCGAGGACACTTCACCGTCCCTGCCCAGGGTCGTCAGCACGTCGACGGTTTGTTGCGCCTCGCGGAATGCTGTTGACAGGGCGTCGGCACCTCGCGCGGGCTCGGAGATTCCTACCGTCGCTCCGGTGTTGATCATGCGGCGAACGGCAGCAGATTCTCGGGCTGGTACGACCAGTAGAACCCTCGAACCCTGCTCCGCCACAACCGAACCCGGAGGTAGCGCTATGGCTTCGAACTCGGCTCTCGACGCATTCCCTTGCCCCACTGCCACGCAGTACGTCACGTCCGGCGTCAGTCCGGCACGGTGGAACTGCCTGCGTTCGTCATCGGGTGACGAGGTGGGATGAAGAAGCAGATCCACCAGAAAAGCATCCTGCGCGCGGCGTGCCGATTCCGCTGCGGCCCGCTCCTCGGCCAGCGATAACGCAAGGGCCGGCGTGGCCCGATCGAGAAGCAAACGGGATTGATGGTCCTCGGGTCCGACGGAGATCAACACCCCCAGAAAGTGACCCGCTGCCACCACCCGGTGAGCGGTCATCGCGTCGTCGACGGCCGTCTCCGCGCCCGCCCTACAGCGGTCGACGAGAGTGTCGACCGTTGTTGCGGTGTCCTCCAGAGCAGCCGGCACGGACGCAACATCCGCCACGAAGTACGCCGGGCGTCCGGTGGCCGCAGCGACCTCGCGCACCAAACTCCGCACACCGCCCCCTTGGAGCACGACCTGGGTCAACGTGCGGTCCCACTGCAGCGTTTGTTCCAACTCCGCAGTGCGAAGGGATAACTCGGTGTTGAGAGTTTCGAGCTTGTCGATCGCCCTAACGTTCTCGATGGCGATGGCTGCGTGTGCAGCCAGTGCCGACAGCAGTGCGATCTCACTGTCTGCGAAGTCCCGCTCCGACCGTTTGCACGCGAACAGGGCGCCGATCACGCGGTCGCCCACCCGCAGCGGTACGCCCAGTAAGCCGCGCATGTTCTCCGACCGCGCAGCACTGTCCGCTCCCGTGATGTGCCGAAATGCAGGTTCGCTCTGGTAGTCGGGGGTCCACGACGGCGAGGCACCGCGCACGATCAGCCCAACGAGCCCCTCGTCGAGCGTGAGTCTGATGCCCACGAGCTTCGGCGTCAGTGCACCGCTCGTGACTTCGATGACGAACTCGTTCCCGTACACCGAACCCATGTAAGCCAGATCCACGCCCAGAAGTGTGCGCGCCTGGTCCACCACTTCCTGCAACAGAATCCGGTTGTCTCGCACGGTTGTCAGGCGCACTGCGATGTCGTTGAGCGCCGAGAGTTCGGTGCTGCGCTGTTTGCGCTGATCGAGCAATGCGCGCAGCCGCGACGCCGCGTGCGCCTCGGCACCGGGATGCGCTCGACGGTGGGCTTCGAGTTCGTCGATGGACGCGTCGTCCAGCAGCAATTCCATCCATGACTTCGCGGGCGACATAGAGGAAACCTACATTGGCCGAGACCCAGGTCACAGCTAGAGTCGAGATATGTCGCTCGTCGAACAGTTGTCGAAGTCTCTCCCCGCGGACCGCGTCGTCGTCGATCCCGACGTCATCGCGTCGTACCAGCACGACGAGGCGGAATGGGCTCCGTTTGCGGTACCTGTTGCCGTCGTGCGGCCCCGTAGCGCCGAAGAAGTGCAGGCTGTCGTTCGTGCATGCCTGGCCCACGGCGCACCCGTCGTCACTCGCGGGGCGGGCACCGGACTGTCCGGCGGCGCAAATGCCACAGAGGGATGTGTCGTACTCGCCCTCGACGGCATGGACGCGATCAAGGAGATCGACCAGCTCGAGCGATACGCCGTCGTCGAGCCGGGAGTGGTCAACGATCACCTGCGAGCCGCGGTCGCCGAGCAGGGTCTCTGGTACCCACCGGACCCGGCCAGTGCACCGTGGTCGACCATCGGCGGCAACGTCGCCACCAACGCGGGCGGGCTGTGCTGCGTGAAGTACGGCGTCACCCGCGATTACGTCATGGGCATGCAGGTCGTCACCGGAACCGGAGAACTGGTGAGGCTCGGCCGCAAAACCGCGAAAGGTGTTGCCGGCTACGACCTTGCAGGTCTGATGGTCGGATCGGAAGGCACACTCGGCATCATCACCGAGGTGACCCTCAAGCTGCGCCCGCTGCAGGACCCGCAGCGGACCGTCGCCGGGTACTTCGACTCGATCGTCGACGCCGGTCGTGCCGTGGCCGCGGTTGCCGCCGCCGGATTGACGCCCTCCGCGTTGGAGCTGATCGACAAACAGTGCCTCATCGCCGTCGACGCCTGGAAGAACATGGGCCTGTCGGTCGAGGCGAATGTGGTGTTACTCGGGCGGATCGACGATCCAGGGCTCATCGGAGACCAGGAAGCCGAGAAGATGCTCTCGTGCTTCGACGAGGCCGGGGCCACGTGGTCTGCGGTCTCGACCGACCAGGAGGAGGCCGACGCGCTGTTCGCGGCCCGCCGGTTGGCGTATCCGGCGATGGAGCGACTGGGTCCAGTACTGACCGAGGACGTGTGTGTACCGAAGAAGCATGTGCCCGAAATGCTTTCGCGTATAGAGCAGATCGGCCTGCGGTACGAGACTACGATCGCCAACATCGCCCACGCCGGTGACGGAAACCTGCACCCACTGCTCATCACACCGCACGACGACCTTCCGGCCCGCGAGCGCGCACAGGCCGCCTTTGCCGAGATCATCGACGCTGCTCTGGAACTCGGCGGCACCGTGACCGGTGAGCACGGAGTGGGGCTACTCAAGATGGACGGCCTGGTACAGGAACTCGATCCGGTGGTGTTGGACATGCACCGCGCGGTGAAAAAGGCACTGGATCCGCACGGAATCCTCAACCCGGGAAAGGTGTTCGCGTCCTGAGGGCCTTACTGTTGCGTTCGCAGACTTCCGTTGTGGAGCACGGTCACCAGCAGACTCGGCAGGCCGTTGACCAACAAGAGAACGGCCACCATGAGGCCCATCGCCAACCACGGCTCGGTCAGCCAGAAATGGTTGCCGAGCTGTAGCGCACCGACAATACTCAGTATCCATCCGGCAGCCTGGGCACGTCGGGCACGCTGGGCAGGTCTGACCGGATACGAGCCGTTCACGGTGGGCAACCTACGGCCGTAGTTTTCACGAGATGCAATTCGAGCTGCCAGGACGTGAAGCAGTACAGCGAACGTGATGGCACACAACGCAAGCGACATGTACTCGCCTCCCCTTCCCGCTGCCGTCCTCGCGCAGTCTCCCAGCCTGGAACGATAGACCGATGACGACCAAGCTGACCATGGACTTCGGATCTACGTTACCCATCGGGTGGACCGAACTCGACCGAACTGTGCAAACGCAGCACTGGTCGGTGTTCAACAGTAAGTTCGTATTTCGGCCCGGGACCACACCTGAGTCGTGGCCGGCCATTGCCGAGCCTGCGCCCTCCATGACATTCGACCTGGACGCCCATACCGTCCGCACGACGGCCTCGTGGTCTGCTCGGGTCGACGCCGTCAACGCGGAAGCTTTGCGCTGCTTCGTCACCGAGTTCTCGGACAACCCGACCTTCGTCGTCCTGGACTGGCAACACCCCGGTTACAGCTTCGACGCGGAAGCGCACGCCGACGCGGCCGAGAACGGCGAGTGGCGGGTCCCCGTCCACCCGAACGGTGACTACTACATCTTCGCCCGCGACGGATTCACCGAAGGGACCTTCGGCCACCCGTGGGAACGCACCTTGTGTGTCTTCGGACCGCGCATGGTCGCCACGCTCGGTCGCACCTTGGCAACGTGGCTTCCCACGATCCGCGTCGACGGTTAACAGGTCGGCGGCGACGAATGTAACCGAGCCCGACCCGCCTGGCCTTGGCGAAGCTGTAGGGGCAGCGTGCTTCTCAGGTCGAGATGATGGTTCTCATATCGAGATGATGGGTACTGCGCCGGTCGTCGCCTCGCTCACGTCCAGTGCCTCAGGTTCGACGACAACGTCTCTTACGCAAGCCATTCCCACACCAGCCGATCTCCCTCGACGTACGGCTGGAATTGGCTCCACAGCGAGATCCGCATCGCGATCGGCGTGTTGCGCTCCAGAGAGAAGGCCAAGTCTTCGAGCATCGCGCTCGCCGACCGCCAGATCGGTGGCCGCCATGCTAGGTCTGCATCCGGCCACAGATTGACGCAACCGTGGAGCGGACCCGACCGAGTGTCGACGAACAGTGTGTCGGCGTCATCCTTGGCAAACGGAACGAACCCCGGCAGCATCGTGCGGGCGGCGGACCCGGCAGGTTTGTTCATCTCGGCTGCGAGGTCGACCGACGGTCCGTATTCGGGGTTTCTGTTGGACCGATCCCAGAACGCGTGAGTCTTCTCGACCTGCGAAAGTGACAACAGCTCAAAGTTCGGAGGCAGGAGCAACATGCCCCGGCGGTCATCAGCTCGTTCGACACATCGGTAAAGTTCTCGTACCTCTTCGGGCCACGCACACGTCGCGGCCTCGGCTTCTGCGATCGCTTCGTCGGAGGCACCGAAATACTGGACCCCCAGATTCGCCGTCAGAAGCCGTGACAGCCGGGCCCATTGGCGAGTTACCGAGCTTGGACGGGTCGCCCTCAGGAGCCGCTTGACATCCGCGGAACCGAAGTCGGGCAGGAGTCTTTTCATTTCCGTCGGGTCGAGGTCCACATCGTTCACGCAAACAGTGTCCCAAACAGAGGACCGAGGGAGTCCAGGAACGTTCCTGTTTCAGCCTTGAGCACCTCAGGTCCGTGCCGCCCTCTGGGGACCGTGGGCTGCTTCCGTATTGCCTTCGGAGCGGACTCCCATTCGGCTCCGCAGAGCGATCACCAGTACAACCGCCATGAGCATGACACCGCCGACGACCCACAAACCGGCCTTGGCGTTGCCGGTGGCGTCGAGCAGCCACCCCGTCACATAGGGGGCACCGAAGCCCGAAGTGTTGCCGACCGAGTTGATGATCGCGATTCCAGCCGCTGCCCCCGCTCCGGTGAGGAACGTACTGGGCAGGTACCAGAACACGGGAAGCGCGCAGAACACGCCCACGGCGTTGACCGTCACCGCGATCATGGTGGTGAACGGTGAATCCATATACAGCGCAAACGGAATGGAGATCGCACCGATCAGGGTGGGGATCGCGACGTGCCAAGTGCGCTCACCGGTCCGGTCCGAGTGTCGACTCCAGAGCACCATCGCAACTGCGCCCACCGCAAACGGCACGGCCACAATGAGGCCCGTTGTCACGAGCGAGAAGTCGGTGTCGAACGTCTGCTTGAATCCCGCGACGATGCTGGGAAGGAAGAAACTCAGGGAGTAGAGACCGTAGGTGATGCCGAAATACACCAAGCCGAGCATCCAGACTCGGACGTCACCGAGAGCACGCTTGACCGAGCCGCTGATGTGCCCGTCCTTCACAGCGTCCTCGGACTCCAATTCGTTGGTGAGCCAGGCCTTCTCGTCGACAGTGAGCCACTTCGCCTGGAACGGTCGATCCGTGAGATAGAACCAGGTGACCACTCCGAGCAGGATCGCAGGAATACCCTCGAGGAGGAACATCACCCGCCAACCCGACAGTCCGAACAGCCCGTCCATGTACTGAATGATCGCACTGGACAATGGCGCACCGAGCGCCGACGACACCGGCAGTGCCAGCATGAACAGGCCCATCAAACGGACTCGGTAGGCGCGCGGAAACCACATCGTCATGTACAGCAGTACGCCGGGGAAGAAGCCGGCCTCGGCGATACCGAGTAGCACCCGCAACCCGTACAGCCACCCTGCCGTCGGCACGAATGCCATGGCGGCGGCCACAATTCCCCACGACACCATGATGCGGGCGATCCACCGTCTGGCACCGAATTTGTGCAGCGCCAAATTACTGGGCACCTCGAACAGCAGGTATCCGATGAAGAACAGTCCCGACGCCAGGCCGAACATCGTTTCGGTGAGGCCCAATTCGTCACTCATGGTCAGCTTGGCGAGACCGATGTTGGTGCGATCGAGATAGTTGACGAAGTAGGCCAAACCGAGAAAAGGGATGATGCGTCGGGCGACCTTCTTGACCACCCTCGTTTCGATCTCGGGCTTCGACGTGACTGCAGACATGGGCTCGGCTTTCCGTAGAGCGAGAGTGACCTGGACCACGTTGAGTACGCCGAGCAACGGTCTATGGAGAAATCACCCATCGAAGCCGGATATCCGAGAGCGAAGTCTCCAACGCTCGCCGAGGTCTCCCGTGTTGCAGGCGAACACCTACGCTGCGATCCTGTGGTTGTGCGGGTAGCTCTCATAGCCGATATTCACGGCAACATCGCGGCGCTCGACGCCGTCCTCGACGACATCGAACGGCAAGGCGTCGACTCGGTGGTGAACCTCGGCGATCTGCTGTCCGGCGGACTGCATCCGCGTCGGACTGCGGACCGGCTCATGGCGCTGGATTTTCCCACCATCGCAGGTAATCACGATCGCTATCTGCTCGAGCAGGATCCCGAGTCCATGGGTAGTTGGGATCGGCACGCCCATGATCGACTCGACGACGAGCATCGACAGTGGCTGGGCTCGCTGCCGTTCTTACTCGAACTGGGTCACGGAATCCTTGCAGTGCACGGAACCCCCACCGACGATCAGCAGTATTTCCTGCACTCGGTCGACGTCAACGGCTCTCGCGAGGCAACCGAGGCCGAAATACTCCACCGCGCAGCAGGTTTCATGGACCGCTCTGTCATCGCCTGCGGGCACACCCATCTGCAGCGACAGTGGACTCTTCCCAGCGGCACACTCGTGGTCAACCCGGGCAGCGTCGGCACCCCCGCGTACGACGACGATCAGCCCCACCCGCACGTCATGGAATCCGGGTCTCCGCACGCCCGCTACGCAGTACTCGACGACCACGGCAGAGGCAGCTGGACAGTCTCGTTCGAGCTGGTCGAGTACGACCACGTCGGTGCTGCCGCCGATGCCCGCGCATACGGCATGGACGCCATCGCCGACGCTCTTCTCACCGGTTTTGTCGGCCCTGCGCCTCAGCAGCCGTCACACTGATCGCGTGAAGATCACCGACGCCCAGCGGCGACACCGGCTCGTCGAGCGGCACTTCGTCCATACCTCGACTGCCGACGACGTTGTGTCGTCGTTGCTGGCATTACATGCCACCGACCCGGCGACGGTGTATCTCTCGGTGTTGGCGCGTGCTCGATCGCTGGGACTTTCGGATGTTCGCGACGCGATGTACGAACGCCGGAGCCTCGTCCGCTTGATGGCGATGCGGCGCACGATGTTCGTCGTCGCGCACGACGACGTCCCGATGATTCATGCCGGCGCGAGTCTCGGGGTTGCGCGCACCATGCGAGCACGTCTGATCAAGCAGGTCTCGACGCTGCCCACCGATCCGGTGATCGACGATGTCGAATCCTGGCTCGCAGCAACCGAACAGGAAACCGAGGCGGTGCTACGGTCGATGGGAACCGCGACCGGAGCAGAACTGTCTTCTGCAGTTCCCGGCCTCAAGACGGCATATCTGCCGACCACAGACAAGGTGTACGACGTCAAGCGGTACGTCACCTCCGAGGTGTTGGTGATGATGGCCGCCGAAGGAAGATTGGTGCGTGTCGAGCCACGGGGAGCATGGACTTCTCGGCGGCATGCGTGGGCACCGATCGATCACTGGTGGCCGGACGGGATCCCCGAACTCGATGAAACCGAAGCACGTGCCGATCTTGCCCGACGCTGGCTCGAAGTATTCGGACCGGCAACTCTCGACGACCTGCAATGGTGGACCGGCTGGAACAAGACACAGACTCGTGGTGCGGTCTCGGGCCTGAACACCGTGGCAGTCGAACTGACCGAGGGCGACGGAATCATGTTGCCCGGCACTACCTTCGACAAGACCGCCGGCACGAGTGTCATGCTGCTGCCCGCTCTCGATCCCACTCCGATGGGCTGGAAACACCGCGCCTGGTATCTCGGTGAGCACAAGGCACCACTGTTCGACACCTTCGGCAACATCGGTCCGACCATCTGGTCCGGGGGTCGCATCGTCGGGGGTTGGGCCGTGACCGGATCCGGCGAGGTGGTCACTGAGCTACTGGAAGACGTCGGCTCGACGGTGTCGAAAGCCGTTGCAGCCGAGGCCGAACGACTCACCACCCTGCTCGACGGCACCGCGGTGGTCCCGTCCTTCCCGACGCCGCTGGAGAAGAAGCTGCGCGGCAAGAAGTAGCCGACGTTGGCCTACGCATTATTCATCTGCCCACCGTCGCAGGTGGGCATCTGAACAATCCGTGGGCAACAGCGGTGTCAGAAGGCGTAGCGGCCTTCGGCCCAGGCTCGGGCAGCAGGAGGAGACACTTCGTCGACAGGTTCTCCGTCGCGGAAGTACTGCGTATGCAGAATTTTGCGCGAGTCGATTGCTTCCTGCCAGGCCTGCGTCGGGCCTTCACCGAACCAGAGCCACGGGGTGATGTCGTCCATGATCACCACCGATTCCGGGGTGGCCAGCGCACGTAGGTCGTCGAGGTCTGAGCGAGCACCGTCCACCGAATGGTCACCGTCGACGAAGATGACGTCGAATCGCACGTCCGGATGTTCCTTAGCGTACGCGGTAATGGTGGTGTGCGAATCACCCTGGATCAGAGTGTGGCGGCCCGGAAAGTGTTCGTCGATATGGGCTTTCGCGGTGGCACTATAGGCATACGCGGCCAGATCGAAGGATACGACCGTGGTATCGGGAGACGCGGACAGAAAAGCCCAGCTAGAGAAGCCGGCATTGAACCCGACCTCGCAGATCGTCCTCGTACTCGGACGCGCCGCAAGCGAGGACAGATACTTCTGCTCCGCCTCGTCGGCTCCCCGCTCGAAAGGTTCACCGGCGGTGGCTGTCTGGTTCACCAGCGTTTCGAGTTCCTGCAGACCCATCTACGTTCTCCTATCGTCTGATTCGGAGCGTAGCCAACTTCGATGTTCGATGCAGACGACACGGATCACTGGCAGAACACGCCACTGCGTTCGCCGAGGTTGCACAGCAGGGTGCATGAAAGTTCGTCGAGCGCGCTACTGAGCTGCGTATACGCTCACGGCTCTAGCCCCGCGGCCAGGGTCGGCCAGCTCTTTGCAAGCTGGTCGGCCCAGTACGGCCATGAGTGCGTACCGGGGCTGCCCAGATCGAAGGTGGCCGGAATGTTCAGCTCGACGAGCCTGTCGCGTAGCAGGCCCGTACAGAAATCGGTGCCTGCTTCGATCGCTCCGCCGATCACCAGCGTGTCGAGGTCTTCCAGCGTCTCGTACCGCTCGTGCGGACCGGGGAGGCCACTGGCGGAAAAGAGGTAGATGGACATTCCGCGCAGCGCTTCTGCGTTCGCCAGCAGGTCGTGGGCTGCCCAGCCCGCGTCGAGGGGGCCACCGAGCATGTTGTTCGCGTTGCCGCCGTAACCGGCGACGATGCTTCGCATGAGGACTTGCCCGAGTATGCCCTCGGACAAGAAGCACCCGCTGTACGCCGCGACGGCCGAGTACTTGTCCGGGTTCCGGGCCGCCAGCATCATCGCCGACTGAGCGCCCATCGACAGGCCCGCCACACCGTCATTGCCGTTGCCCTCGAACTCCGCGTCGATCAACGGCGGAAGCTCCTGCGTCAGAAAGGTTTCGAAGCGGTAGCGGCCGAGGCGCGGGTCGTCGTTCTCCCAGTCGGTGTAGAAGCTCGCCGGCCCGGCGAGCGGGAGAACCACGTTGACGTTCTTGTCACGGAAGAACTCCGCCGCGTTGCCCTTGCGAAGCCAGATGCTGCTCGACGGTTCGTTCTCCCCGGATCCGCTGAGCATGTACAGCGTGGGGCGCGGGCCTTTACGCTCCGCGGGGGTCAGAACCTGCACCTCGATGGTCCGATCCATACTCGGCGAATACACCGCCAGCCACGTCAGCGTCGGGCTGTTATCAATTCGGTTCTCGATCCGCGCCGACTGGCGTGCAGGATTTTCACTGTCGATGTCTTGAGCAGCAGCGGGCACGCCCGCTACGAAGGTGAGCAGAACTGCGATCACCACTAGAACCGGCCGCACGCCGAACATAGAACCCCCACTGCCCGCGGCGCTGTACCACCGCTGATGTCTGGGCAATGTTGCACGACGGGAGAGCAAGAATCGGACGAATCGTCGACAACTTGTGAAAAAACCGGGATTCAGCTTGTTTTGTGCGCACCGAGGGGAAAAGCTGAGTACTTACCGAGACTGCGAGCTGCCAACAAATGACGTGCCCGGGTGACCTATGGTTGCCGCGCGTCAGGGTAGACGTTTAAGCGGAACGCTGACAACACAGCGGCCAGTGCGCTCACGTGCGGTCAAGCCAGCTTCGTCGCGCACACTAGCCCCGTTTTAGCCCAAGAAGTCCCTGGCGTTGCCGGACTGCCGTGAGACACTCCCTGTATGACGAAGGCGTTCTATGCGGTGCCGAACGAGAACGAAGTCCATCACTACACCGACACCGGTGGCCTGATCGGCATCGTGCAAAACAAGACACTATGGGCGACAAATATTCAATTTCTGAACGACTCCCTTGAATATGCATTCGGATTAAATTCAGTATGCGAATCCCTACGAAGTGCTGTTCGAAGCATTGAGAAAGGGGAAGATGATAAGACACCCTACACAGAAGAACTAGCGGCAGCGGTAGAATTTGCGATTGATTTGCTAGAAAGCGTTGGGGAAACCACGAAGAACTCGCAGTTTGTATCTTGCTTTTCGCGGTTTATCGACGATCTTGGACAATGGCGTGGATATGCGCGCGAGGGATATTGCATAACGTTCGATTTCGAAAAGTTGACTGAGAGCATTTCAGCCTCGTACGACAACGCCGAGTCTGTAAGGAGCCGTCCAGTCATGTATGGCGACGGCCAGGAGTGGGGTCAGGCGGACTATATGCACTCCGTTCTTGGCAGAATGCACGAAGTTCTGCACAATGCAGATGCGGACCTAGAAGCGTTTAACCTTGCCGGGGCCAACGCGCCTCTTGGGAATCTTATCAAACCCGAAAATCGACATGCGCTTGCCGCCATCGCGGCTATCGGTGCGGTACAAACATCGATTCCGTTCTACAAGGAGCGGGGCTTTGCGGACGAACAGGAAGTCCGAATCTGCGTGTCTCACGCAGGTGCGGTCAAGTTCCGGCCGTCCAGGATCGGACCGACGCCGTATATTGAGCTCGAGTTTGATCCGGAAGCAATAAAAGCAATAACAGTTGGCCCAGGATTGAACATCGAGTTGAGGCGGTCGACGTTGAAGTACATGTTAGAGCAGCAGTTCGGCAAGAATCACACGATCAAGATAACCACCAGCGAATTGTCCTTCAGAGGTTAACCCTAGGGTTTCTTACGTTTCTCGGTTCGGATGGACGCACGAATGCGGCACCCATCGCGTCGGTGACGACATCGCTGGCGTCATCGTAGAGATGCCTGCATATGTCCATCGTTACCTTAAAAGACGAGTGGCCGAGGTGGGCCTGGATCACCTTGACCGGAACGTTCGCTGCAATGAGCAGTGCCGCGCATGTGTGTCGTAAATCGTGAGTGCGCAACGTGTTTGCAGATCCTGCGACCGGTGCAGCTTGCTTCCGGTATCGCAGTAAAAGTCGCAGCCCCATTGCATCGGCGTTGATCCGTACGGCTCGTCTTTCGAAGTCGCGGGCGTGGACCATACGTACACCTCGGGGGCGAACGCACCGCGCCGCGCTTGAGGAGCCCGTGGGTACCCAGCGCAGCGTCCAGCGCTGGTGTCAGCGGTACGTGCCGTGTCTTTGTTGGTCTTGGGTGGCACCACATACCATTCCCCCGGAGTTGATGGTGCTGATGGATTCGCTAACGGTGACCCGGTTCCGGAGCAATTCGACGTTGCCCCGGCGCAGTACGCACATCTCGCCGGCTCGCATCCCGTACTGCGCGGCAAAACAAACCAGCCCCAGCGCCGATAGGCCTCTTAGCCGCCACCAAGCCGGAGGTTGTGGGCCACAAAATACTCGGCCCCGAGTTGGCGCGGGAGCCGACTGCGAACGCCCTCGTCACCCTGCCTCGGTGACGGGGGCGTTCCTTGTGTGCGCTACTCAGCGCTGCGCGCCATCCGAGTCCGGCGGCTGCGCTGCCCGAATCGAATCCGCGAGTCTTTCGACTGCTTCGCGTAGTCCCTCGGGGTCTTCGGTAACGATACTTACTTTCGTATCCACGCGGCCGTTCTCTTGCTTGACTCGCAAGTTAAAGGTGTTCTTACCTTTCGGCGTAAAGAGCCCCTTGAGTGAGTCGTAAACTAGCTGCGAAAGAACGTTTACAGGGATACCCTGCAATACAGAGAAAGCGAACGTGACGAAGACCACAGCCTCAGGCACAATACAAAACTGACGAATATGTGATGCCTCGGTCGGAAAGCTCGCCGACATCGCCTCGGCGGCAGCCACCACGATTTCCTCGCTGAAGTGGTATTCATCAGCGGCGAGTTCGATTAGAGGCGGCTCTTTCGATTCTTGGATGACGTGACCAGTTGTGAACGAAAAACCACCGGGCGCATTATTTTTCTTAATCTGCTCTTGGACGTAATCCCATTCGGAGTCAGGTACCTCGAATTCGCACCAGAGGGCACGATGGCCGTCGGCTGTATCTTCGATACCGCTCGCAAGAACTGTTGCCTCAAGCGGCTGCTGTGCGTCGTGGTTAAACGTCATCGGAAGAGACCCGGAGCGAACTGCCGCGAGCATTTGATCGAGCTCACCTTCAGTCAGTCGCACCCGCCCGTATACAGAATCGATCTCGTGACTAGTTGCGATGATTGCGCGAACCTGGCTCATCAGTTGTCCGTTCCCTGGCGACGACCCTACCGGTAGATCACGATCTCACCGGAGCCTACGGTCCGCTCTGCCGGTGACGCAGGCGAAACGCCCGTAGCCCTAAAATAGCCCTATTGCGGTGGCGCTTACGATCCCGCCACGCACCCAACAGGGTGCGTGCAGGTCAGCACACAAAACCACGCTGACCTGCACATTTAAGCGACAACTCGTGGAAACCACCTGCGGTTTTGCCGCCATGGGTGCCGTGGCTAGACGTTGAAGCGGAACTCCACCACATCGCCGTCGGACATGATGTAGTCCTTGCCCTCGATTCGCACCTTCCCGGCGGCCTTGGCCGAGGCCATGGAACCCGCCGCGATGAGGTCTTCGTAGGAAACGATTTCGGCCTTGATGAAGCCGCGCTCGAAGTCGGTGTGAATGACTCCGGCCGCCTGCGGCGCAGTGTCGCCTCGATGAATCGTCCACGCCCGAGCCTCTTTCGGGCCTGCGGTGAGGTAGGTCTGCAAGCCCAGGGTGTGGAAGCCGGCGCGAGCCAACGCGTCGAGACCGGGCTCGGTCTGTCCGACGGATTCGAGCAGCTCCGCTGCCGATTCCTTGTCGAGTTCGAGCAATTCGGATTCGATCTTCGCGTCGAGGAACACGGCATCGGCGGGAGCGACGAGGCGAGCGAGTTCGCCGATCTTCGCATCGTCGGTCAGCACCGACTCGTCTGCGTTGAAGACGTACAGGAAAGGCTTGGTGGTGAGCAGTTGGAATTCACCCAGCAGCTCGAAGTCCAGCTTCGCCTTGGCCGAGAACAACGTCTTGCCGTCGTTCAGCACGGCCTGGGCAGCCAGGGCCGCGTCGAGTGCAGGCTTGCGATCCTTCTTGATCCGCACCTCTTTCTCGAGGCGCGGGATGGCCTTCTCCAGAGTCTGCAGATCGGCGATGGCGAGTTCGGTTTCGATGACCTCGATGTCTGCGGTCGGGTCGACGCGACCATCGACGTGCACCACGTCGTCGTCGGCGAAAACCCGAACGACCTGACAGATGGCGTCGGCCTCACGAATGTTGGCGAGGAACTTGTTGCCCAGGCCAGCGCCCTCGGACGCTCCCTTGACGATGCCGGCGATGTCGACGAACGACACCAGCGCGGGCACGAGCTTCTCCGAACCGAACACCTCGGCCAGCTTCTCGAGCCGGGGATCCGGCAGCGCGACCACACCGACGTTGGGCTCGATGGTGGCGAACGGATAGTTCGCGGCCAGCACATCGTTGTTGGTCAGTGCGTTGAAGAGGGTGGACTTGCCGACGTTGGGCAGTCCGACGATTCCGAGGGTGAGGCTCACGGTCTATGGAGTCTACTTTGACGTCGCCACCAGTTCGGACAGTGCCCGGCCAGCGTCGATACTCGACGCACCGAGGGGCGCGAGAACCACGTGATCTGCGCCGGCAGCGTGGTGGGCGGCCACCCTCTCGGCAATGTCGTCGATGCTCCCCCACACCACCAGGCCGTCGACCAGTCGGTCGCTGAGCTCGTCGACATCGGCCTCGGTGAAGCCCATCCGCAGGAAGTTCTGGCGATAGCCCGGGACTGTCGCGAGAAAGCTCAGTGGCTCCCAAGCTGCGGCGCGGGCTCGATCCGGATCTGACTCGACCACGACGAACTGGTCGACCACCAGCGTCGACTCACCGAGTGCATCGCGCGTCTGCGCCGTCCAGTCAGGCGTCACCAGTAACCCGATTGCACCGGCAGCACGGTCCCGCGCCAGCTCCAATTTCTTCGGACCGAGCGCTGCGAGCAGAAGGTGATCGGTGGGGACCTCGAGCTCGTCGAGGTACTTCCTCAACCCGGCCAGAGGCCGGGCACTCTGCGGTCCGCCCAGGCCGAGGACGAATCGACCGGTGCCCGAGAGCTCGTCGAACAGTCCGCAGGCCTGCGCAGGCGAGTACACATCGACCGGCACGATTGCCGGAACGATGGTGGCGGTCTCGGTCGCGTGAACCAGATCGGCCAGCCTGCCGAGCCGATCGATCTGCCCACCCGGCAGCCACAACGAGGTGAATCCGAGTGATTCCAACGCGCGTGCATCGTCGAGATACGACGGTGACACGTCGATGGAAATGCCGATTGTGCCGAGTCCGTGTGTGTTCATGGCTACGACGCTAAAACCTCGAGCGTTGTTCAGGTCAAGAGGTGATCGCCGAACTCGGGTCCCAGCTCGCCAGGATCGGCAGGACTTTCGCCGTGCTCGATCCTTCCTCGACTGTGTAGACGATCAGACTTTGATCCGGTGCGCTCGGCGACGTCAGAAACTCGATCCCGAATTGCAGGGTGCCTGCCGCGGGATGCTGAATGATCTTGGTTGCGCCTGCAAATTCGGCGACCTCGTGATCGGACCACCATTGCTCGAAACACGGCTCGGATGAACGTAATTCGTCGATCATCGCACTCAGGGTCGGGTCTCCCGGTCGACGAGCAAGATCGCGACGCAGCGCCGCAACCGAGGCCGCCGCGAACTGCGACCAATTGACGATTCGCTCACGGGCGATGGGATTGCGAAAGAGATAGTGGAACAACGAGCGATCAGCGGACGGTTGCAGACTCAGAACGGATCGAACCAGCGAGTTGCCGGCCAGGATCACCCCGTTGCGCCCGAGCAGAATCACCGGAACGTGGTCGAGGGTTTTCATGACCTGAAGCAGACCCGGATTCGGTAGCTGCGCAACATCCTCGGTGGGCACAGCCGGGGACGCGAGATCGAGTAGATGCGCACACTCGACTTCATCGAGCTTCAACGCACCGGCGATTGCCCGCAGCACCTCGGGTGAGACGTTGGCCTGGCGACCCTGTTCGAGTTTGCTGTAATAATCCGGACTCACTCCGGCCAACGACGCCAGCTCTTCTCGCCGAAGCCCAGGCACCCGTCGGGCACCGGGATAGGTAGGAAGCCCAGCCTCGGTCGGGGTCATGCGGTCGCGCCGATCACGCAGAAACGCGCTGAGGGCGGACCTGTCCTTGTTCACGAATTCCACAGTAACCACACGGGCGATCGCCAACCTGGTCATGACAGACCTAGGCAGAACGACGCCTGGTTCACGGCCTCGACCGACCGTAGACATGGCGTCATGACATCTTCTACTTCATCCCAGCTCCTCGGACGCACCGCCGTCGTCACCGGATCGACCAGTGGAATCGGTGCTGCCATCGCACTCACCCTCGCCGCCCAGGGAGCCTCGGTGGTCGTCAGCGGCCGCGACGCCGAGCGCGGCAAAGCCCTGGCGCACCGCATTTCCGAGACAGGCGGCACCGCGACCTTCGTCGACGTCGATCTCTCGGGCACCTACCAGGAGCTCCGCGACTTCGCTGCCCGCAGCACCGACGCTCTCGGCGGCCGCGTCGACATTCTCGTCAACAACGCCGGTATCTATCCGGCCACCTCGACGGCGGACCTTCCCGACGACCAGCTCGACGCGATGCTTGCCGTCAACGTCCGAGCTCCACACGTGCTCGTCGGCGCGCTGGCCCCGGCCATGGCCGAGCGGGGCACTGGAGTCATCGTCAACATCGGGTCGTGGATGGCCACGATGGGCAGCCCCTTCGCCGCGATGTACTCCGCCACCAAAGCCGCAGACGAACAGCTCACCCGCAGCTGGGCCGCCGAGTTCGGACCACACGGCGTGCGAGTGAACGCGCTCGCACCCGGGGCAACTCTCACCCCGGGCAACGAGGATGCTCGTCAAGTCCTCGACGCCATGACGGCCGGCACACCGGCAGGCACAGTGCTCTCTCCGCAGGACATCGCCGACGGCGTTCTGTTTCTGGTCTCGGACAACGCCGCGATGGTTCACGGAACGACGCTGTACATCGACGGCGGCATCTCGGTCACCCGCGGGTGAGCAGTGAACCGCCGCCGACCCGTCACATGGTCGAGACGACCAAGCCGATGAACGCAAGGTAGAGAACGATGAAGGCACCGAAAATGATCAGCGACAGCTTCCCGAAGAACGCGGCACGACTCGACGAATACTCTGCTCCCTGAACGTCTCCCATCATCCACAGTGGGTGCACCTTCAGTGCATGGTTGAACGCGGGAATGGCCAGCGGCCAGAAGAAGATGATGGCCACGACGGCCCAGCCTGCGTTCGAGGACGGCAGGGTGGGCGTCTGGACATAGGGCTGCGCAGGTGGAAACGGCTGTGCGGCTGGGAACGGTTGCTCGTACGGACCTGACATGAGAATCTCCCCCGATAGTTCGATGACGGACAACCAGTAGGACGCCGCATCGCCACGTCTGGTTCCCTCGGAGGAGGGGGAATCTCAGACCAGTTCGGCCGTGGCCGCCGCAAGAGCGACGATTACATCCCAATCTTGTTCTGCGACAGCCGCGGCCGGAGTGAGCCACGATCCCCCGACGCATCCGACGTTCGGCAGCGCCAGGTACGCCGAGGCATTGGCGGTGGAGATTCCACCCGTCGGGCAGAAACGGGCGGCCGGGATAGGCGAGTGGATCGACTTCAAGAAGTTCGCGCCGCCCGATGCCTCGGCCGGAAAGAACTTGAGCTCTGTGTAGCCGGCTTCGAGCAGCGTGAGCACCTCGGACACTGTTGCGGCACCGGGCAAATGCGGTAGTCCGGTGTCTCGCATGGCCTTCGTCAGGGACGGCGTGCAACCGGGCGAGACCAGGAATTGAGCACCCGCGTCGGCCGCCTGCTTGGCCTGACCGGGAGTGATGATCGTGCCTGCGCCGACGAGGATTTCGGGGACTTCCGCCGCGATGCGCTCGATGGCGTCGAGTGCCACCGGAGTCCGCAGCGTGAGCTCGATGACGGGCACTCCGCCCGCCACCAGGGCACGTGCGATCGGAACAGCATGATCGAGGTTGTCGATGACGACCACGGGGATGACGGGTACGCGGTCGAGCAGAGATGCAGTCACGTTTCTACCTTTTTCGGAGTTGTGGGGGCTCAGCGCATGACGAACATTGCACCCTCGTCGGCAGGGCCGACGAGCGCACGCATGCCCGAGAACAGGTCACGACCGGTGCTCGACCACTCGTCCTTGTCCAGGACTCGTCCGGTGACCGGCCGAGCCTCGAACTCGTCGAGCGGAACGTCGATCGACAATGTGCCGTCGAGAGAGTCGAGGGTGATGATGTCACCGTCGAGAATTTTCGCAATCGGTCCCCCACTCGCGGCCTCGGGCGTGAGGTGAATTGCCGCAGCGACTTTGCCGGAGGCACCGGACATCCGGCCGTCCGTGATCAGTGCGACGGACCGCCCCTTGTCCTGCAGAATTCCCAGAGCCGGAGTGAGCTTGTGCAACTCGGGCATACCGTTCGCCTGCGGGCCCTGATAACGCAGCACGGCAACGAAGTCGCCGTCGAGAAGCCCGGCGTCGAACGCTTCGAGGAAGTCGGCTTGATCGTCGAACACTCGCGCCGGTCCGGTGACCACGCGGTGTTCGGGTGCCAACGCAGAAGTCTTGATGACACATTTTCCGATCGGCCCGGTCAGCATCTTCAGTCCACCGTCGGCACTGAACGGCTCGTTCGCGCCACGTAACACGCTGTCGTCGTGGCTCATCCGAGTACCGTCCTGCCACATCACCCCGTCGCCGTCGAGCTTAGGCTCTTGCGTGTAGCGCCGCAGGCCCTGCCCGGCAACGGTTTTCACATCCTCGTGCATCAACCCGGCGTCGAGCAGAGACCCGATGACGAACCCGAGTCCACCGGCCGCATGGAAGTGGTTGACGTCGGCTTTGCCGTTCGGGTAGATCCGGGCCATCAGTGGCACCACGGCCGACAGATCCGACAGGTCCTGCCACGTCAGCGTGATGCCGGCAGCTTTCGCGATGGCGACGAGGTGCATCGTGTGATTGGTCGAGCCGCCGGTGGCCAGCAGCGCAACGCAGCCGTTGACGATCGACTTCACGTCGACGATCTCTCCGACCGGGGTGTAGTTGTCGCCCAACGAGGTCAGACCGGTGACGACGTGAGCGGCTTCGCGAGTGAGCGCGTCGCGCATCGCGGTTCCGGGGTTGACGAACGACGAGCCCGGCAGATGCAGACCCATGACCTCCATGAGCAGCTGGTTGGAATTGGCCGTTCCGAAGAACGTGCACGTGCCACTGCCGTGATACGACGCGGCCTCCGCGTCCAGCAGAGCCTCCCGGCCCACCTTGCCCTCGGCATAGAGCTGACGCGCTTTTGCCTTCTCGCCGTTGGGAAGTCCGGACGTCATCGGGCCCGCAGGCACGAACACCGCGGGAAGATGGCCGAAACTCAGTGCGCCGATGAGCATTCCGGGGACGATCTTGTCGCACACGCCGAGCATCAGGGTGGCGTCGAACATGTCGTGGGACAACGCAATTGCCGTCGACATCGCGATGATGTCCCGACTGAACAATGACAGCTGCATGCCGTCGCGGCCCTGCGTGATGCCGTCGCACATGGCGGGGACGCCACCGGCGAACTGCGCGATGCCACCTGCATCGATGACCGACTTCTTGAGTACGGCCGGGTAGGTCTCGAACGGCTTGTGCGCCGAGAGCATGTCGTTGTAGGCGGAGACGATCGCGATGTTGGGTTTGACCATGCCGCGCAGCGCTTGCTTGTCGGCCTTGCCGGCGGCCGCGAAGCCGTGGGCGATGTTGGCGCAGGCGAGTCGGCCACGGGCCGGGCCCTGATCAGCGGCAGCAGCGATTCGAGCGAGATATGTGGTGCGGCCGGACTGGCTGCGGTCTGCGATGCGGTCGGTGACCTGACGCAGGACTGGATGAAGTGTGTCCATGAGTATCTCCGATGTTCGGTCTCTCACGACTCAGCCTAAAGCCAGTTAGGCCCATCAGCAACCCAACTTATGTTTTTCAAAGTTCTAAGTGGCAATTCTTAGGGTGTTGCCGTAAAAGTTGCCAGTTGGTTGAATGGCGTATATGTCGATGCCGCGCCTGAGCGCTCCACCTGCGACCGCAGGTGAGATCTTTGCTCTGGTTCGCGACGGAGAAGCCGACACCCGCGCCGAATTGGGCCGGATCACCGGACTGTCCCGGTCGGCCGTCGCCTCCCGTGTCGCCGCACTCACCGGACTCGGCTTGATCATCGAAACCGAGGACACCCAGTCGACGGGTGGACGCCCCCCGGCGCGACTGTCCTTCGACGTCGACGCGGGTGTCGTGCTCGCCGCTGCGATCGGACGCAGCCGCTCGCAACTCGGCGTCTTCACTCTCGGTGGAGAATTTCTCGCCGGCGATACCGTCGATCAGGAAATCGGCATCGGGCCGGACGAGCTGATGCCGCAGATCACGAAGCGCTTGCAGGCATTGCTCGACGAATCGAACCGAACCGAACATCGCATTCTCGGCGTCGGCCTGTCCATACCCGGCACCGCCGACACCGCACGCGGCTGCAGCCTGGACTCACCGATCATGCACGGCTGGGACGGAGTGCCACTGGCCCCGTACTTCGCCGACACCACATCTGCTCCGGTCTTTCTCGACAACGACGCCAACGCGATGGTCCTTGCCGAACGCCGGGACAATCGCGATCGCTTCCATAACGCCCTCTTGGTCAAGGCCTCGACGGGTCTGGGTGCCGGAATTGTCGCGGGCGGGGCCCTACAGCGTGGATCACTGGGCGCTGCAGGCGAATTCGGCCACACCAAGACCGCAGCGGCAGCGGGCGTCGCATGTCGGTGTGGCGACAGCGGCTGCCTGGAGGCCATTGCCGGCGGCTGGGCACTGGTGCGCGCGCTCAACGAGCAGGGCCGAGAAGTGGGCCACATCCGCGGTGTCGTCGACCTCGCGGTGAGCGGTGACCCCGAAGCACGCAGACTCATCCGCGACAGTGGACGCCACATCGGCGAAACCCTCGCCGGAGCCGTGAACCTGCTCAACCCCGAGGTGCTCATCGTCGGCGGCGACATGGCCAACGCCTACGACATCTTCGTCGCAGGACTGCGCGAGACCGTCTACGGAAACGCGACCGCACTGGCCACCAAGGCGCTCACCATCCAGGCCACCACGCACGGCGACCTCTCGGGGGTCATCGGCAGCGCAGCACTGGTGTTGGATCAGGTACTCAGCGCCCGGGCCGTCGACAACGCTCTCGGTAGCTGACACCCCGGCCACGTTTTCCGTTCGTCGCACTCCAGCGACCGCCGGGCGCACCGCGATGCGCCGATTCGAGGACGCGCACCGACTGCACACATAGGGTGATCGCAGTCACACCTGCGATCCTGGAGACCCCACACATGTCACTGAAAGCGCCCGACGAACCACACGTCGAACTGCTGAAGACGGACCCCGATCTGCCGCCCGTCGGCGTCGTCGAGTCACATCCGATGACGCCGATCAAGCGTCTGATGCTCGTCGCGATCGGCCTGCTCGGCGGTGTCGCATGGACGATCATCGCCATCGTGCGCGGGGAGAACCCCAACGCCGTCTGGTTCGTCATCGCCGCCGTCTGCACCTACATCTTCGCGTTTCGCTTCTACGCCAGGTTGATCGAACGCAAGATCGTCTTTCCTCGCGACGACCGAGCGACACCGGCCGAGATTCTGGAAAACGGCAAGGACTACATGCCGACGGATCGTCGGGTGTTGTTCGGCCACCACTTCGCCGCCATCGCCGGTGCCGGTCCCCTCGTCGGACCCGTCCTCGCGGCCCAGATGGGCTACCTACCCGGCACGATGTGGATCATCATCGGCGTCGTGTTCGCCGGTGCCGTCCAGGACTTCCTGGTGCTGTGGATCTCGACGCGCCGCAACGGCCGCAGCCTCGGCCAGATGGCCCGGGACGAGCTCGGAGTCGTCGGCGGAACCGCGGCTCTGGTCGCAGTGTTCGTCATCATGATCATCCTGATCGCGGTGCTCGCACTCGTCGTCGTCAACGCGCTCGCCGAAAGCCCATGGGGCGTCTTCTCCATCGCGCTGACCATCCCCATCGCACTGTTCATGGGTGTGTACCTGCGCTTCCTGCGACCGGGCAACGTCACCGAGGTCTCGCTCATCGGTGTCGTCCTGCTACTGCTCGCCATCGTCGCCGGCGGCTGGGTAGCCGAAACCGAGTGGGGCACCGACTGGTTCACCCTGTCCAAGGTGACGGTCGCCTGGCTGCTGATCGGCTACGGTCTGCTCGCCTGCATCCTGCCGGTGTGGCTGTTGCTTGCACCGCGCGACTACCTGTCGACGTTCATGAAGGTCGGCACCATCGCCCTGCTGGCCGTCGGCATTCTCATCGCGCGCCCCGAGATTCAGATGCCCGCCATGACGAGTTTCGCCACCGAGGGCAACGGCCCGGCATTCGCCGGATCGCTGTTCCCGTTCCTGTTCATCACCATCGCCTGCGGCGCACTCTCCGGTTTCCACGCTCTGATCTCCTCCGGCACCACGCCGAAGTTGCTCGAGAAGGAAAAGCAGATGCGCATGATCGGCTACGGCGGCATGCTCACCGAGTCGTTCGTCGCCATCATGGCTCTCATCACCGCCTGTGTTCTCGATCAGCACATCTACTTCGCGCTGAATGCGCCGGCGACGCTGACCGGCGGCACTCCGGAGACCGCGGCAACGTATGTGAACGGATTGGGACTGAGCGGCGGCGACATCTCGGCGAACGAACTGAGTCAGGCGGCAGCCGATGTGGGCGAGGAATCGATCATCTCGCGCACCGGCGGCGCACCGACACTCGCATTCGGCATGTCCGAGGTACTGCACCAGGTGTTCGGCGGCGAATCGCTCAAGTCGTTCTGGTACCACTTCGCGATCATGTTCGAGGCCCTGTTCATCCTCACCACGGTCGACGCCGGCACCCGCGTCGCACGCTTCATGCTCTCCGACAGCATCGGCAACCTGCCCGGTGCCTCGGCCAAGAAGTTCAAGGACCCGTCCTGGCGTCCCGGCGCCTGGATCTGCTCCGTCATCGTCGTCGCAGCCTGGGGTGCAATCCTTCTCATGGGCGTCACCGACCCCCTCGGCGGCATCAACACCCTGTTCCCGCTGTTCGGTATCGCCAACCAGTTGCTCGCAGCGATCGCGTTGACGGTGGTGATGGTCATCGTCGTCAAGCGTGGCCTCTACAAGTGGGCCTGGATTCCCGGAGTTCCGCTGGCGTGGGACCTCATCGTCACGATGACGGCCTCGTACCAGAAGATTTTCTCCTCCACCCCGGCCATCGGTTACTGGACCCAGCACTCACAGTTCCGTGATGCAAAGGCGCAGGGGCTCAGCAGCTTCGGCAGCGCGAAAACTCCCGAGGCCATCGATGCCGTCATCCGCAACACCTTCATCCAGGGCACGCTGTCGATCATCTTCGCGGTACTCGTCCTGGTCGTCGTCATCGCCGGAGTCATCGTGTGCGTCAGGGCCGTTCGCGGAGCCGATCTGCCGGACAACGAGGAGCCGGAGGTGCCGTCGAAGATCTTCGGCCCCGCCGGATTCGTTCTCACCCCCGCCGAGAAGCAGATCCAGGCCGAGTGGGACGAGCTGATCGATGCCGGCACCGTTCGACGCCCCGGGTCGGCGCACTAGATGCGCGGGCTCTGGTGGTGGATCACCTCGGTGATGGGCGACCACGATTACGACCGGTACGTCGCCCACCTGGCCCGGCACCATCCGGGTCAGGAACCACCGACGGTGCGGCAGTACTGGAAAGACCGGCACGCGGAAGCGGACCGGAATCCAGGGGCACGCTGCTGTTAGGGGCTTTGCCCTCGTGCGCGTTTTGCGCCCCTCCAGGTACGCAAAACGCGCACGACCTCAGCGATGTCCGATTCCCGCTAGCACTGACGGGGTTGCGCTGACACAGTAGGTACATGAGCAACGAACGGCAGGTGCAAGAACTGGACTTCGAGCGGTGTTATCGCGCGGTCTCCTCGCGTGACGCACGGTTCGACGGCCAGTTCTTCACCGCCGTTCGTACCACCGGCATCTACTGCCGCCCGTCCTGTCCGGCTCGGACACCCAAGCCCGACAACGTCTCGTTCCTGGCCACGGCCGCTGCAGCTCAACAATCGGGCTACCGCGCGTGCCGCCGCTGCCAACCCGACGCCACCCCCGGTTCCCCACGCTGGAACATCCACTCCGACCTCAGCTCCCGCGCGATGCGACTCATCTCCGACGGGGCTGTCGAGCGCGGCGGCGTCGACGGTCTCGCCAGCACCCTCGGCTACTCGAGCAGGCAACTGACGCGGGTATTGACGGCCGAGGTCGGGGCAGGCCCGCTGGCACTGGCCCGCGCGCACCGCGCTCACACCGCCCGAACTCTGATTCAGACCACCGACATGGCGATGGCCGACATCGCCTTCGCAGCAGGCTTTTCCAGCGTCCGGCAGTTCAACGACACCGTCAAGGAAGTGTTCGCGGTTGATCCGTCCACGCTGCGCCGCGAAGCACACCGCACCGCGGTGGCAACCACAGGTGGCACGGTCACGTTGCGCCTGCCCTATCGTCAGCCGCTGGACCGGGGCTGGATCGAGTGGTTCCTTCGAGGTCACGTGGTCGAGGGCATCGAGTCGTTCTCCGAAGACGGAGAATACGTCCGATCACTGCGCCTGCCGCACGCCGGCGGGTTGGTAGCCCTGCGGGTGTTGGACGGATTCGTGAGTGCCGCAGTGACATTGCAGGACATGCGTGACCTCGCTCCCGCCGTCGCCCGAATCCGCCACCTGCTGGATCTCGACGCCGATCCACTCGCCGTCGACGAGGCCCTACGCACCGACCCACAGTTGGCAGCGAGCGTCGAGGCTCACCCGGGAATTCGGGCCCTCGGGGTGGTCGACGGCGCAGAGATGCTGCTGCGCACCGTGATCGGGCAGCAGATCTCGTTGAAGGCTGCGGCCACCCACACCGCCCGGCTCGTCGACGCCCTCGGCACACCGCTGGACCTGGGCGACGGAACCGTCACCAGGTTGTTTCCCGAGCCCGCCGTCATCGCCGAACGCGGACACGAGGTCCTCACCGGCCCTGCAGCCCGCGTGCAGACCGTCATCCGCGTCGCCGACGCCATCGCGTCGGGAACCGTCGAATTGCATCCCGCGCGAGAGGGTCCCGAGCTGGAGCGAGAATTGCTTGCGCTCAAAGGAATCGGGCCGTGGACGGCTCGTTACGTCGTGATGCGGTTGCTCGGTGACCCCGACGTTCTCCTCGACACCGACCTGGTCGTTCGCCAAGGTGCGGCTGCGCTGGACATCTCGTTGAAGGACTCCGCCCGCTGGGCTCCGTGGCGTTCCTACGTCTCGATGCACCTGTGGATCACCGCACTGGAAAGAAGACAGTCATGACCGCTATGTCCGCCACCCAGGACACCCCGATCGGCCCGTTCACCACTATCGTCGACGACGATCAGCGCGTGCTCGCGTCGGGATGGACCGATGATGTCGAGGAGCTGCGAATCCTGATTCACCCGACGATGCGGCCCGACGCCGTTCGCAGTGCCGCCGACCTCGGTACGGTCACCGCAGCCGTCGACGCCTACCACCGCGGCGAGCTGACGCGTATCGACGAGGTGCCCGTAGCGCAACGGTCCGGCGAATTCTTGATGCACGCCTGGGATGTATTGCGCACCGTCGAGCCCGGAACTCCGGTGACCTACTCCGAATTCGCGGAGCTGTCCGGCCGACCCGCTGCCATCCGCGGTGCGGCGTCCGCCTGTGCGCGTAATGCCGCCGCGCTGTTCGTGCCGTGTCACCGGGTGGTCCGCATCGGCGGTGCCCTCGGCGGATTCCGGTGGGGGCTGCCCGCGAAGAAATGGCTGTTGGCGCACGAAGCGGCCTGAACGCTGCCGCGTCGGGTGGGCGGTGACCCACGGCCGAACGGTCCCGGGCGATATGGTTCTTCACGATCCGCCATCCGCCGACTGTGAGGAAACCCCCGTGACCGAATCGGCAGTGCCAGGAAAATCCACGGCCTCCGCCACGTCCGGCAAGGACCGCGGTGACCTCATCGGGGTCGGCGGCCTGTGGCTCGCCAAATGGTCGCTCATCCTCGTCTCGATCGCGGCCGGGGCATGGGTGTTCGGCTGGCTGATCGGTCATCTGTGGGTGATCCTGTTGCCGGTCCTGCTGGCGGTCATCGTCGCGACGGTCTTGTGGCCGCCTGCAAAGTTGATGATGCGGCTCGGATTTCCGCCCGCGCTGGCCGCGTCGGTCTCGCTCGTGGTGTTCTTCGTCGTCATCGGCGGCGTCATCACCCTGATCATTCCGTCGGTGGCCGAACAGGCCCCCGAGCTGGTGGACCAGGCATCGGGCGGCATTGCGCAGGTTCAGGACTGGCTGAAGGGGCCGCCGCTGAACATCGGTGACGACCAGATCGACACGGCCGTGTCGGCCATCATCTCGCGGCTGCAGGACAGCGGAGACGTCATCGCGACCGGCGTGTTCAGTGGCGTATCGGCGGCCGGCTCACTGCTGGTCACCCTGGCGTTGGTGCTGGTGCTGTCGTTCTTCTTCGTGAAGGACGGACCGAAGTTCCTGCCGTGGTTGCACGGATTCTCCGGTGGCCGCGCCGGACGCCATCTGGGCGAGGTGCTCTCGCGGATGTGGGCGACGCTCGGCGGCTTCATCCGAACGCAGGCCATCGTCAGCTTCATCGACGCCTTCTTCATCGGCCTCGGACTCGTCATTCTCGGCGTTCCGCTGGCGCTGGTACTCGCAACGCTGACGTTCCTCGGTGGGTTCATCCCGATCGTCGGCGCGTTCGTCGCGGGTGCGCTCGCAGTTCTCGTGGCCCTGGTGGCGAACGGGCTGACGACGGCGCTGATCGTGCTCGCCATCATCGTCGCGGTCCAGCAGTTGGAAGGCAATGTGCTGCAGCCGATTCTGCAGAGTCGAAGCATGAACCTGCATCCGGCGATCGTGCTCCTCGCGGTGGCGGGCGGCAGCTCGTTGTTCGGAATCATCGGTGCGTTTCTCGCGGTCCCGGCCGCTGCTGTTGCCGCAGTGCTGATCCGGTACCTGTCCGAACAGATCGACGCGCGCTCGAACGAACCGGACCAGGACGAACTCGAGGACGAAATCCCGCCGCCCGAGGGACTGACCGAGGAGCAGGCCGGTCTGGACGACGAGGGCGAGTCGAAGCCGGACAAGCCTGCTTCAGGTCAGGACGCGACGACCTGAAGCGTCGACCCGGTGCGCTCGCGTTTGACGTAGAGACGGCTGGGAATGCGCTGGCGCATCTCGTCGACGTGGCTGACTACGCCGACGACGCGGCCGCCTGCGCGTAGTTCGTCGAGGACGGCCATCACCTGCTCGAGCGTGTCGGCATCGAGGGTACCGAACCCCTCGTCGATGAACATGGTGTCGAGTACGACGCCACCGGATTCGGCAGCCACGACGTCAGCGAGGCCCAACGCCAGTGCCAGCGAGGCAAGGAACGCTTCGCCACCGGAGAGAGTCTTCGCCGAGCGGACGACGCCGGTGTAATCGTCGCGGATATCGAGGCCGAGGCCACCGCGCTTGCCCCTGGCACCCGCCTCGTCCGAATGGACGAATTCGTATCGACCCGAGGACATCCGACGCAGGCGCGCGGAGGCCGACTCGGCGACGTCCTCGAGCCGGGATGCGAGAACGTAGGACCGTAGCGACATCTTTCGTGCATTCTGCCCTCGCCCGGCCACCACGTCCGCCAGGTTGGCGAGCTCGTCGAATTCCGCGCGTTGCGGCGCGATGGCCTCGGCCGCAGTCGACAGTTCCGCGATCAGCCGTTCCAGATCGTCTGCGCGCCTTCGGGATTCCGCGACCGCGGCGGCAGCGGACCTGACCTGACTGTCGAGTTCGGCACAGGCCTGTCGCAACGGGTTCAGGTCCACCGGTGCGTGCCCGGCGACGGCAACGATGGCGGGCTCACGTAGTACGTGCTCGGCATGCGCTCGCCGCTCGTCGGCGGCGCGGAGTTCGGCCTCGATGTGCTCGACGCGATCGGCGGTGAGAGCGCACGCTGCCGCAGCCTCGACGGATTCAAAGCTCGATGCGGCAACACGTCGGTCCAGCTCTGCACGCAACGCATCGGACTGCGCGGTGGCATCGAGCCAGACGATCCGCGCCTCCTGAATTCGCCGTGCACCGTCGATCAAGGCCTCGCGCTCGGCAATTCGATCGATCAGCGACTCGCCCTCGCCCACTTCCTGCGACACCGACGCACGCATCTGCGCCAACGATTCCTCGGTGGCCGATATTCGCTCGTCCACGGCTACGCGTGAAGCGACGAGGTTGTTGAGCGTGACCGCCAGTTCGTCCTTCTCGCGGCGCAGTCGGCTCAGTTCCGCTCTCGCCGGGTCGGCATCCGCCGCGATCGCACGGGCATCCTGCACCGAACTCGTTGCGGTATCGAGGGCCTGAGTCAGCTCAGCGAGAGTGGCTCCCCCGGTGCGATCGTGCAGCAGGTCCACTGCGAGTCTGGCCTCGGCGACAGCCCCGACCGCCTGATCGAGGGCGGCGGCCGCCTTACGTTCGGCGGCGGCTGCCTTGTCTTCCTGCGCCTTGGTGACCGTCGACGTCGAGGCCGCTGCGGGGTGCGGATGCGCGGCCGATCCACACACCTGGCACGGCTCGCCGTCTTTCAGGCGGGCCGCCAGCTCTGCTGCCATCCCCTCGATGCGGCGCTCACGAAGATCGAGCAGGCGCTCCCATGCGGTGTTGTGTGCGGCAGCGGCGGTGTCACGCGAACGTTCGCACTCGACAAGCGCGGCACGCTTACGCACCAATTCGATTGCGGATTCAGCTGCTGCGCGGGCACGCTCGCAACGCTCCTCGAGGCTCGCTAACTGTGCCGCGGCGGCTTCGGCTCGCGCCGCCCGGGTTTCGGCGGCCACGATCTTCTCTGGCATCGAGGCCTGTCGCTGCTCGGTTTTCTCGATCTGCGCCACAGCGCTGCGTTGTTGCGCTCGATAATCGACCAGGGCACCGTCCAGCTTGTCTGCTTCGCGAACGACGCCGAGCAACGACTGCATCCTTGCAACGTCGGTGGTCCAGTCGCGCACGAACTGCGCGACGACGGTGCGCTCGTCCGCAGGATCGCCCGGCGCGGGTGGCCAATGCAGTGCGTCGTGAAACCGCTTGCCCTCCAGCGATGTCGGCAGCTCGCGCTCGGCTGCTGCCAGCGCGGCGGTAGCCGCCTCGCCCGCCGCGCGAGCCAGGGACAGGTCTGCAGCTGCTTCGGCGATCGGTCCTGCGGCCACGGAGTCGGCCAGCTCGGTTCTGCGCGCTGCCCGTGCCGACTCGCCGTCGTGGTGCTGTGCGAGCTGCTCCTCGGCGAGAGCGCGTCTGCGCTGCAGATCCAGAACCGTCGTGGCCCGAGCCAGCGCCTCGGACGCACGTCGAGCCGCCGCGTCGACCAGCACCGCGCGCCCTTGAGCCAGAGTCCGATTCTGGCGAGCGTCTGCCAGGACGTCGGCCGCCCAGTCGAGTTGTTCGCGGTCATCGGTGACGGGCTCGGGAACTCCCGATGCCTGCGATACCCGCCCCAGCATGATGTCGATGTGGTGGTGGGCATCGGCGAGACCGGCGGCCAACTCTCGGCGGCGCTGCGCTAACCACTCTTCGACATCACCGAATCGGCCTGTGTCGAAGAGCCTTTCGAGCAGGCTTCCGCGCTCGTCACTGTCGGCTCGCAGGAATCGAGCGAACTCCCCCTGCGGCAACAGCACCACCTGGAAGAACTGGTCGGCGCTCATTCCGAGCAACGCATTGACTGCATCGCCGATCTCGCTGAGCCGGGTGAGGTTCTGCCCGCGACCGTCGAGCCAGGTGAGACTGGCTTTGGCGTGTTGCTTGGTTGTTCCGGTACTTCTGAGCTTGGGACGCAGGAACTCCGGACTACGCACGATTCGGATGCGTCGTCCACCGAGGGTCGCCTCGAGGGTCACCTTCGGGACCGCTCCCACGGCCGCGTGGTCGGACAGCAGTCGCTTGCCCTCACGACGTGCTCCGGGAACGGTTCCGTACAGCGCGAACGCCACGGCGTCGAGCACCGTCGTCTTGCCGGCCCCCGTGTGCCCGTGCAACAGGAAGAGCCCGTCGGCTCCGAGAGCGTCGAAATCGACCGTCTCGGTACCCGCGAAAGGTCCGAAAGCGGTGATCTCGAGCGAATGTAGTCTCACGCAGCACCGCGGTCTGCAGCAGCACCGTCGGTGGCTTCGTCCTCGCGATGCACCGACGCCAGCGCCCGGGCCATCAATGCGGACTCCGCTGCGGTGGGCTCGCTACGCATGTCCGTCAGGAACGAGGTGGCGATGGCAAGATCACTGCGACCGCGCACCCGGTCGCGGTAGCGAAGCTCTCCCGACCCCTCGGGGCGACGCCACTCGAGGTGTATCGCGTGCCGAAACCGCTGCTGCAGCAATCGCATTGCGTCGACCGGGCGGACATCGTCGGTGAGCACGGCAGAGACGTAGTGATCCTCGACGTCGGAATAGGTTGCATCCGACAGCAATTCCTCGACCGTGCCTTCGATACGGGCGAGCCCGCGCACCACCGGCAGGTCGACCCGCTCGACAGTGCCGAGCCCGTTCGCATCGAGTTCGAGAATCCACACGGCCTTGCGGTGCGATCGCTCGCCGAACGAATACGGCAGCGGAGACCCCGAGTACCGCACTCGCTCGGTGAGAACCTGCGGAGAATGGAGATGACCGAGCGCCACGTAGTCGACACCGTCGAACGCCGACGCCGGTGCGGTTTCGATACCGCCGGAGGAAATGGACCGCTCCGAACCGGTCGCTTCACCACCGACGATGAACGCATGAGCAAGCACCACCGACCGAACATGCTGTCCTGCAGCGCCTCTCGACTCCAGATCACCACGAACGCGATCCATCGCGGCTCCGAGCACCTCGGCGTGGGTACGCGCTGCGGGAACATCGAGTTCCAGGCGGGTGGTCTCCGGCTCGAGGTACGGAATGCCGTAGAACGCAACGCCGCCGTGCTCGTCGTCGATCACGACCGGTGTCGCAACATCGCCCACCCGAGTCATCAGGTGCAGGCCTCCCGCCGAAGCGAACGCAGCACCGGCTCCCAGCCGAGCCGGAGAGTCGTGGTTTCCCGACGTCGCGACGATGACTGCACCCGCAGCTCGAATTGCCTCCAGCCCGCGATTGCAGACGAGTACGGCATCGGCGCTGGGCACAGCGCGGTCGTAGATGTCGCCCGGTACCACCACCACATCGATCGCTTGTGTCGCAACCAGTTCCGCGATGGACCCCAGCACTGCAGCCTGATCCGCCAACAGGTCGACACCGTGAAAGGTGCGACCTATGTGCCAGTCCGAGGTGTGCAGGATTCTCATGGGAACGACGCTATCGGGTGCCACCGACAAACTATTCGAGGCTTGTCGGCCTGTCGGACGTGAGCATCGACCCACAGTGTCGACCCATAGTGTTGCCCGACCGAACTTGTCGGTGCCGTACTGCACCATCGGCTCCATGAACATTCTCACGGCGCTCGGCCTGCTCGTCGCCCTCGGCATCGGAGCGGTGGTGGGCTGGTTGCTGCACGCCTCGCGGATGGGAGACAGAGCTGTCCGGGCGGAGGCGCAACTGGCTGCTCTGCGCGAGCACGAAGGCATGCTTCGGCAGTCGCTGAGCGCGGTCAACGAGGATTCCGCTCGACGCAACTCCACCGTGATCGGGCAACAGGTCTCGCACCTGGTCGAGCCGTTGCACGACGCCGTCGATGCCTTGTCCGAGCACGTCCGGCAAGTCGAGCACAACCGGATCCGGGCGTACGCAGGATTGTCCGAGCAGGTCACCGGCATGCATCGAGCGTCGATGCATCTGTCCACCCAAACCGGTCAGCTGGTGACGGCGCTGCGCGCACCGCAGATCAGAGGACGGTGGGGCGAGATTCAGCTCGAGCGGGTCGTCGAACTCGCCGGCATGCTCAAGCACTGCGATTTCGACACCCAGGTCAGCAAGGACGGCATCAGACCGGACATGGTCGTCCGGCTCGCCGGCGGTCGTCAGATCGTCGTCGACGCCAAAGTGCCGTTTGCGGCCTATCTCGATGCCGCTCAGGACGAGGACCCGGGCGTTCGCGAGAAGAACCTGCGTCGTCACGCCAAACAGCTGCGAACCCACATCGATCAGTTGGCCGACAAGGCGTACTGGGAGGCGTTCGAGCCGACGCCGGAATTCGTCGTGCTGTTCGTACCCGGCGACCCGTTTCTGGACGCGGCACTGACGTCCGACACCGGCCTGCTCGAGTACGCCTTCGGCAGGAACGTGATCCTGGCCACCCCAACCACCCTGGTCGCGCTGTTGCGCACGGTGGCCTACACCTGGAAGCAGGAATCGTTGGCAGAGGACGCGGCGCGCATTCAGCAGTTGGGGCGCGAGCTGTACACCCGCATCGGAGTCGTGTCGACGCACCTGGACAAGCTCGGGGCCAATCTCGGCAAGGCCGTGGACTCGTTCAACTCCACCGTCGGATCGGTCGACTCCAGAGTGAGCGTGACGGCGAGAAAACTGCACGAACTCGAGCTGTTCGACGCCGAGCCGGTGACGATCGGTCGGGTGGACGGTCGCCCCACACTGTCCGATTCGTCCCGCTACCGCCACGACTTCGGTCATGTCGACGATGCAGTCGGCTGAACTACGGCTAACCTCGAGGGGTGTCTACCTCCCAACGTGCCCGATCCGGGGTACCGCTGGATCACCGATCCATCCTCGCGACTCTGCCCGGTGTGCCCGCCTGGGGTGCCGTCGCGATTGCCGCGGGACTCACTTTCCTCGGGTTCCTCATCGATGCCGCCCGCGGCACCGAACTGACCGGCGCGTTCGCGTTCTTCTACATCCTCGGCTGCATCGCTGCCGTAGTGCTCGTTCGTTACCGCGGACTGTTCACCGCGATGGTGCAAGCCCCGCTGATCCTGTTCGTCGCCGTACCGCTGTCGTACCAATACTTCACCGACAACGCCGGTACCAGCCTCAAGGACATCATTCTCAACGTGGCGATTCCGCTGGTCAATCGCTTTCCGCTGATGCTGCTCGGTACCGTCGTGGCCGTCGGACTCGGAGCACTGCGCATCGTGCTCAAGCGGCAGAACACCCACGCTCCCACCCTGCGGCGCAGCCAGAAGGCCGAGAGCGCCGCTCGTCGCAGCCCGAAGACCGGCGACGACAAGCTCACCCGTGCGCAGCGCCGGGCTCAGGAAGAACGCCCCGAACGCACCCGCAGGCGCGCTACCCCGTCGGCCGATCGCAGCGCAGTGTCCGCTACCGAGGCCACCGACATCGTGTCGGAGCCGTACGTCGGACGAAGAGGCACCGACCCTCGTTCCGGTCCGAACCCGCGCGCGTCACGGGCCGTGGATCCGAGCGCCGGTCAGCGCCGCTCGTCCAGGGCGGTACCAGCGTCGCCAAGTCGACACTCCGGAACCGACTCACCTCGGCAGGAGCGCGCCAGGTCGGAGCACCAGAAGCCCGAGTACCAGCGCCCGCAATACCCACAGGCTCAGCCTCAGCAGCCTCAGGCCCGGTCGACACAGCGGCCGCAGTCGGGCGAATCTCGGTACTCGACCGAGCCAAGCCGCCAGCGGTCGGCCAAGGCCGAGCCTCCTCGCGAGGTCCCCAGGCCGTATTCCACCGGTCCCCGGCCCGTCGCCACTCCCCAGACCTCTCCACCCAAAAGGACCGCCTCATCGCTCGACGCGGACCAGGCTCCCGGCAACCACTCGCTCCCTGGTGCCCATCGGGACGACATTCCGCCGCATCCGGTGCCGCAGGTTCGCTATCGCGACCGCCACACGGACTGAACGAGTCCGGCGGGGGTCGACGGTCGCGGCGTAACTACCTAGCGAGCCGGACGAAGTTCGCGAGGAAGTGAGAACACCAGCGTCTCGTTGGCCGTGGTGACCGGTTGCACGTCGGCGTAGCCATGCTCGGCGAACAAGTCGATGACGCCCTGCACCAGTATCTCCGGCACCGACGCGCCCGAGGTGATGCCGATGGTCTCGACGCCGTCGAGCCAGGCCAGGTCGATCTCTTTGGCGTAGTCGACGAGGTAGCTCGCCCGTGCGCCGGCTCCGAGGGCAACCTCGACCAGACGCACCGAGTTCGACGAGTTCTTCGAGCCGACGACGATCACCAGATCGCATTCCGGAGCCATCGCCTTCACCGCGACCTGACGGTTCTGGGTGGCGTAGCAGATGTCGTCGCTCGGCGGGTCCTGCAGCGTCGGGAATCGCTCGCGCAGCTTGGCGACCGTCATCATCGTCTCGTCGACGCTCAGCGTGGTCTGCGACAACCAGATCACCTTGTTCTCGTCCCGGACGGTGACGTTGGCGACAGATTCGGGGCCGTCCACCAGCTGAATGTGCTCGGGAGCCTCTCCTGCGGTGCCTTCGACCTCCTCGTGACCCTCGTGGCCGATGAGAAGAATGTCGTAGTCGTCGCGCGCGAATCGCTTCGCTTCCTGGTGCACCTTGGTCACCAACGGGCAGGTGGCGTCGATGGTGCGCAGGTTCCGCTCTGCCGCAGAGGTGTGCACGGCCGGTGAGACGCCGTGCGCCGAGAACACGAGCAAGGAACCCTCGGGCACCTCGTCGGTCTCTTCGACGAACACCGCGCCGCGATCGGACAGAGTCTCGACCACGTGCTTGTTGTGCACGATCTCCTTGCGCACGTACACCGGCGCACCGTGCTGTTCCAGGGCTTTCTCGACGGTCTCGACCGCACGATCGACGCCTGCGCAATAGCCACGGGGTTCCGCGAGAAGCACTCGCTTACCCCCGGCGTACGCGGACTTACTCGCGCCGGCGGACTGTGCGATACCAAGATTCAAAGGAACGGCCGAAGACATGACTCCAGGATACGTGTCGAGCAGCAACGAGGTCGTTCCGCAGGCTCCACCCTTGCAAAGAGGTCGTTCCGCAGGCTCCACTCCTGCGCCTCGCTGCGTCTCCAGCCTGTCGGCTACCCAAAATTCACGACTTCGGGCACTCTTGTGGACATGACTCGAGTCCCCTTTGCAGCTCGCGTGGCCGCTGGCGTCGCAGTGACCGTGGTCGAAGAGGCTCGCAAGCTTCCCGGTTCCGCCCTCATGCTGCCGATGACGGTTGTCAGTGAAGCGCTGGCGCGCGGTATGCGATTCCAGCAGCAGGTGACGGCACTGGCAATCAAGGGCGATCTGATCATCGCCACTCTGCCGGTCGTCGGTACTCCGCGCGAGGAGCAGCCCGCGTGGGCCTCGTTCGACGAAGACGAGGACGATGCCGTCGACACCCCTGTGATCACCGACGACGTCGACGTACCCGATGCGCCCGTGGCCGAGCCGGTCGCTGCCAACGGCCGCTTCGCGTTGTACTCGACGCCTCCGCTGGACGAGCCCGTGCAGGACACCTCGGCCAAGCGAGCGCCGTCCGTCGACAAGCCCGAGATCGTCGAGATGATCGACTTCGACACCCTCGCACTGGCACAACTGCGCGCGCGGCTGCGCACTCTCTCGGTCGAAGACCTGGAGGCTCTGCTCGACTACGAGAACGACACGCTCGCCCGCGCACCGTTCCAGACGATGCTGGCCAACCGAATCACCACCGCCAAGGCCAAGTGAGCACTCCCCCAACCCAGTCCGGTCCCACCCAGCCTGGTTCCACTCAGGCTGCCGCGAGTTCCGCCGAACAGCCGTTACCGGTGCGTACCGTCGCCATGAAGGTCGCCGGCTGGATCGACAAACTCGGCAGTATCTGGGTCGAGGGGCAGCTCACGCAGATCAACGCCAGACCCGGCACCCGCACTGCCTTTCTGACACTGCGCGATCCGTCGGCCGACATGTCGTTGTCGGTGACATGTTCACCGCAGCTACTCGATCGCTCGCCTGTTCCGCTGACCGAGGGCGCACGCGTCATTCTCTACGGCAAACTGTCGTTCTTCACCGGGCGCGGAACCATTTCGTTGCGCGCCACCGACATTCGCGCTGTCGGTGTCGGCGAACTTCTCGCCCGCATCGAACGACTCCGAGCCCTGCTCGCTGCAGAGGGGTTGTTCGACCCACGCCTGAAGCGACCGTTGCCGTTTCTGCCCGGCACCATCGGACTCATCACCGCCCGGGCCAGCGCAGCCGAGAAGGACGTCCTCACCGTCGCCCAGAGGCGTTGGCCTGCTGTTCGATTCGAGGTACGTAACACTCCGGTCCAAGGACCCCAGGCGGTGCCGGCGATTCTGGACGCACTGAAAAACCTGAACGACGACCCCGCTGTCGACGTCATCATCCTGGCCCGCGGCGGCGGCAGCGTCGAGGACTTGCTGCCGTTCTCGGACGAGGCTCTGTGTCGCGCCATTTCTCGGGCCACCACACCGATCGTCAGCGCGATCGGTCACGAGCCCGACAGTCCGCTCAGCGACCACGTCGCAGACCTGCGCGCCGCAACGCCCACCGATGCCGCCAAAATCGTGGTTCCCGACGCCGTCGCCGAACAAGCGCTGGTGTCGGAGCTGAAGTCCAGAAGCGCTGCCGCCCTGCGCAACTGGGTCGAGCGTGAGGCACGCGGCCTCGATATGCTCCGGCACCGACCGGTGTTGGCAGATCCACTCGCCTCACTCGAGCAGCGACGTGAGGAAGTCCGACGCCTGACCGAGGCGGCCCGACGCGACGTACAACGCGAACTCACCACCCAGGACACGCTCGTCGAACATCTGCGGGCGCGGCTGTCGACGCTGGGGCCGGCTGCCACACTTGCTCGGGGCTATGCCGTCGTGCAGCGGGTGGTGGCGGGCTCCGATCCCGAAGTGCTGCGTTCGGTCGACGACGCGCCGCCGGGTACGCAGATCAGAGTGCGGGTGGCCGACGGCGCCGTCACCGCCGCAGTGATGGGCCGAGTGAAATGACGCCGAGTGAAACGACAGAGGGAGATTCGATGAGCGAGAACGAAGACAAGCCGGTATCGGAACTGGGCTACGAGGAAGCTCGCGACGAACTGGTGGGGGTGGTGCGGATTCTCGAGCAGGGCGGGCTCGATCTCGATGCGTCGCTGGCCTTGTGGGAACGCGGTGAGCAGCTGGCGGCGCGCTGCGAGGAACAGCTTGCCGGCGCGCGCAAGCGGATCGAGACCGCGCTCGCGAGCACCGAGAAGGACAGCTAGGGAGCGAGCGGTTCGGTGACCTCGAGGATCGACGCGAGAGTGGTGAAGTCCTCGGTGCTTGCGGTACCGCCCAGCAGTATTCGGACGTCACCGAAATCGGAGACCCAGTAGTTTCGGGAACCTTCTTCGCCGTAGACCACCCAGTCCCGACCCGACACGTTCTGTGCGCCCGACGCGTACGCCGTCTCACTTCCGGCCACGAACGGAACCAGCTGTTCCTCGGTCGCCGAAGACTGGGTCAGCTGCAAGTAGGCACCGGTACCGGTGATGTATCCGACAGTCGACACCGCTCCGCCGTTGTCGCCGGAGATGGTCGCGCGACTGCCGGAGTTGGGCGTCCAGCCCTCGGGAACACTCGGATTGCGCACCGGGAAACCGATTTCCGACGCGTCGTACTGCAACGCCGTGTTCACGTCGAAATTAGGGATTGGCCCCTGCTTGGGGCCGCCCGGACTCAGCGAGCACTGGCTGGCCACGCCTGCGATCAGCAAACACGCAATGACCAGCGGAATGAGCGACCAGACCATGTCGCGGTTGTTGTTGAGAATCCGGGGTTTGCTGTTCGCCACATCTCCAGTATCCCCTCTGTGCGGCAGTGCTCGGTCGGCGCGTGCCTCACAGTCGACCCGACCCCACCGCAGACATCACAGAAGTGAGATAATCGCGCCTGGGTAACACCCCACCAACCAGGAGGCTACAAACCGATGACGGCCAGCACCGAGTCCACTCGCGCCATGGCGCCAGATCGCAACCTCGCACTCGAACTCGTACGCGTCACCGAGGCCGGTGCACTCGCGTCGGGTCGCTGGGTCGGTCGCGGCGACAAGGAAGGTGGCGACGGAGCTGCAGTCGACGCCATGCGTCAGTTGGTCAGTTCTGTCTCGATGCGCGGCGTCGTCGTTATCGGCGAGGGCGAGAAGGACGAAGCGCCGATGCTCTACAACGGCGAAGAGGTCGGTAACGGCAACGGTCCCGACGTCGACTTCGCTGTCGACCCCGTCGACGGAACGACGCTGATGGCCAAGGGCATGCCCAACGCCATCTCGGTCCTCGCCGTCGCCGAGCGTGGCGCGATGTTCGACCCCTCCGCCGTCTTCTACATGGAGAAGATCGCCGTCGGCCCCGATTACGCCGACGTCATCGACATCACCGTCCCCGTCGCCGAGAACATCGCTCGGATCGCCAAGATCAAGAAGGGATCCGCGTCGGACGTCACGGTGTGCATCCTCGATCGCCCGCGGCACGCCGAACTGATCCAGCAGGTGCGCGACGCCGGATCCCGCATCCGGTTGATCTCCGACGGTGACGTTGCCGGTGCCATCGCTGCCGCCCGTCCCGACTCCGGCACCGACATGCTCATCGGAATCGGCGGCACACCCGAGGGCATCATCGCCGCCGCCGCGATGCGGTGCATGGACGGTGCCATCCTGGGGCGTCTGGCACCCACGGACGACGACGAGAAGCAGAAGGCCATCGACGCGGGCCACGACCTGGACCGCGTCCTCGACACCAAGGACCTCGTCTCGGGTGAGAACGTCTTCTTCACCGCCACGGGTGTCACCGACGGTGACCTGCTGCGCGGCGTTCGCTACGCAGGCGGCGGTGCACACACTCAGTCCATCGTCATGCGCTCGAAGTCCGGCACCGTGCGCATGATCGACGCATACCACCGCCTCGAGAAGCTGCGCGAGTACTCCTCGGTGGACTTCGACGCCGACGAATCCGGCCAGGCACCGTCCTTCTGATCCACGAAACCACGACTGGCAAAGTAAGGCTCATGACGCAGACAGACGAACAGCAGTTCCGGATCGAACACGACACCATGGGAGAGGTTCGCGTCCCCATCGACGCTCTCTGGCGTGCCCAGACGCAGCGTGCGGTGGAGAACTTCCCAATCTCGGGCCGCCCGCTCGAGCGCACTCAGATCCGCGCGATGGGCCTGCTCAAGGCAGCCTGCGCACAGGTCAACAAGGACCTCGGTCTGCTCGACGGCACGTTGGCCGACGCAATCATCGCGGCGGCCACCGAGATCGCCGACGGTAAGCACGACGACCAGTTCCCGATCGACGTCTTCCAGACCGGCTCGGGCACCAGCTCCAACATGAACGCCAACGAGGTCATCGCGTCGATCGCCAAGGCTGCAGGCGTCGAGGTGCACCCCAACGACCACGTGAACATGTCGCAGTCCTCCAACGACACGTTCCCGACGGCCACCCACGTCGCTGCGACCGAAGCGGCCGTAACCTCTCTGGTGCCCGCTCTGAAGCACCTGCACGAGGCACTCGCCGCCAAGGCGGTCGAGTGGAAGACGGTCGTGAAGTCCGGCCGCACCCACCTCATGGATGCCGTACCGGTCACCCTCGGCCAGGAATTCGGCGGCTACGCCCGTCAGATCGAGGCAGGCATCGAGCGCGTCGAGGCCACCCTGCCCCGACTGGGTGAGCTGCCCATCGGCGGCACCGCCGTCGGCACCGGCCTCAACGCACCCGACGGCTTCGGCCCGAAAGTTGTTGCGGAACTGGTCAAGTCGACCGGCATCGATGCACTCACCGCAGCCAAGGATTCGTTCGAGGCTCAGGCCGCACGCGACGGACTCGTCGAGGCATCGGGCGCACTGCGCACCATCGCGGTGTCACTGACCAAGATCGCCAACGACATTCGCTGGATGGGATCGGGACCTCTCACCGGACTCGGCGAGTTGGCCCTCCCCGACCTGCAGCCCGGCAGCTCCATCATGCCCGGCAAGGTCAATCCCGTTCTGCCCGAGGCTGTTACGCAGGTCGCCGCACAGGTCATCGGCAACGACGCCGCGGTGGCATTCGGTGGCGCATCGGGTGCATTCGAGCTCAACGTCTACATCCCGATGATGGCGCGCAACGTCCTCGAGTCGTTCAAGCTGCTCGCCAACGTCTCGGTGCTCTTCGCCGACAAGTGCGTCAGCGGCTTGGTTGCGAACGTCGATCACCTCAAGACCCTCGCCGAGTCCTCGCCGTCCATCGTGACGCCCCTGAACTCCGCGATCGGCTACGAGGAAGCGGCCGCCGTCGCCAAGCAGGCGCTGAAGGAAAAGAAGACGATCCGTCAGACGGTCATCGACCGCGGACTGATCGGCGACAAGCTCAGCGAAGCAGAACTGGACAAGCGCCTCGACGTCCTCGCGATGGCGAAGGTCAAGGACTAGCTTTCCCGTTCGCCTGCCGGACCCCTGAACGCGCCCGCCCCCGGTTGGATCAATGTGGGTTTCAGTCACTCTGACTGCAACAATGTCGCATTGATCCGCCGGGGGCGGGCGCTTTCGAAAGGGGCCGAACCTCAGGCCAGGTGTGCGAGTTCCTCGCGTGCCTTCAGTCCGTCCTCGCCCAGATCGGTGCGATCGAAGATTTTCCACTCGGCGAGCAGGGGCTTGAACACCTTCTCGCGTTCTTGGTCGGCGTCGTAGATGCCGGCTTCGGCGAGTGCAGCGGTGCTGTTACCGCGCTCGGGCAGGTCGACGACCGGAATCGCGAACCCGTTCACGCGGTCCGCGATTGCGCGCGCGGCCTGGTCCGGCACAACGGCAAAGGCCTCGTTCAGGATGTTGACGTAGAACGTCGACTGCAGGGCGTCGTCGTCGGCGATCTTGCCGAGGATGGTAGCCAGCACGGGATCCTTGCTGAGGGCGACGGTGTTGCGGTGACGCAGCGCGGCGGCAGCTTCCTCGATGGCGAAGTGGGCCAGGATGTCGAGCAGATGATGACTCGGCGCGTCGTAGCCGAGGGTCATGTGTTCCATCCGGACACGCTCGAGTGCCACCGGATCGACGGCGCGGGTGAGCACCAGGTAGTTACGCAGCACGATCGACTGTCGGTTCTCCTCCGACGTCCACCGGCCGGTCCACTTCCACCAGGCCCCGAGGCCGGTGAGCGCGTGAGCCAACTCGCGGTGGTAGGCCGGTAGGTTGTCGGCCACCAGGACTGCGACCGTCGAGGCCAGGATTTCGACATCACTGAGGTGCGACTGCTCGGGCGACCAGTCCTCGCCGCCGAGGAACGCGAAGTTCTTGCCGTCGTCGAACGGCGCGAGGTCATGGGGGTGCCAGTCGCTCGCGGCCTCGATATGGCGTCGTAGATTCTCTTCGACCGCGGGCTCCAAACGGACCAGCAGATCACCGTCGGACAGGTTCGTAGACATGCGATAACCGTAGCGCCTGCGCCCAAGCGCCCGACGTCGCGCCCCTGACCTCTGTGAATTCTCCCAAAGGCCAGGTCGATGCAGGTCTGTCCTCGGCCGTTGCGGACGGTATTCCCAGGAGTCACCGCTCTGCGATGGTGGCACTCTCTCGCGAGACATCCGAGACGAACACGGTCACAATGGACATCTTCGACGTCGACGAATTGAGGCGATTCACCAAGTGACAGACACACAGCAGGCAACGAAGATCGTGGAAGATCTGTTCGACGCGTTGAGGCTTCGCGACACCGATCGCGCACTGGCCCTACTCGACAATCGCGTCGTGTGGCACAACGTGGGGCTTCCAAAGGTGCGCGGCACCTCCAACGTCGGCAGATTCCTGGCGCTGCTGGCCAAGCCGACCTTTGGATTCGATGTCGTCATGCACAACATCGCGGCCGATGGAGACATCGTTCTCACCGAGCGAACCGACGCCCTGATCTGGCGTCGAATCAGAATCGAATTCTGGGTGTGCGGCACATTCGAGGTGCGCGACGGCCGAGTGGCCGTGTGGCGAGATTACTTCGACACTACCGATTTTCTCAAAGGTGTTGCGCGAGGGTTATTTCGAGCGCTGACCGGCCGGTGACCCATGTGCACGGAACTTCGTAGTGGGCTACGAAGTTCCGTGCACGTGGGCGCAGCGCTCAGGCTCCTGACGGACCGAACTCTTCCAGCATCTCCGTCACCAGTGCGGCGATCGGTGAACGCTCGCTACGGGTGAGCGTGATGTGCGCGAAAAGCGGGTGCCCCTTCAGCTTTTCGATGACGGCAGCTACGCCGTCGTGCCGCCCGACACGAAGGTTGTCTCGCTGCGCGACGTCATGGGTGAGTACGACGCGTGAGCCGCTACCGAGCCTGGACAGGACCGTCAGCAGCACGTTGCGCTCGAGCGACTGTGCCTCGTCGACGATGACGAAGGAATCGTGCAGCGATCGACCGCGAATGTGCGTCAGTGGCAACACTTCCAGCATTCCGCGGGCGATGACCTCCTCCATGACCTCCGGGCTCGCGAGCCCTTCGAGGGTGTCGAACACCGCCTGACCCCACGGCCCCATCTTTTCGCTCTCGCTGCCGGGGAGATAGCCGAGCTCCTGGCCGCCGACGGCGTACAGAGGCCGGAAGACAACAACTTTCCGATGCGAGCGACGTTCGAGGACTGCCTCGAGACCGGCGGTCAGCGCCAGAGCGGACTTACCGGTGCCTGCCTTTCCACCGAGCGAGACGATGCCGATGCTCTCGTCGAGCAGCAGATCCAGCGCCACTCGCTGTTCCGCCGAACGACCGTGCAGACCGAACGCCTCTCGCTCACCGCGCACGAGCTGAATCTGCTTGTCGGGCGTGACGCGGCCCAGCGCACTCTGCCGTCCGGCAAGCAGTCGAACTCCCGTGTGGCACGGTAGGTCTCGCGCCTCGGCCAGGTCGATGACTCCGTCGTTGAACAGTGTGTCGACCGCGTCGGACGGTACGTCCAGCTCGGTCATGCCGGTCCAGCCGGACGGCACCACATCGTGAGCGTGGTACTCGTCGGCGGGAAGCCCGACAGCACCGGCCTTGACGCGCAGCGGGATGTCTTTGCTGACCAACACCACATCCTTGCCCTCGGCCGCCAGGTTGAGGGCGCACGCGAGGATCCTGGAGTCGTTGGAGTCGGTACGGAACCCGACGGGAAGCACCGAAGGATCGGTGTGATTGAGCTCGACTTGCAGTGTGCCACCTGATGTTCCGATGGGAACCGGCTGGTCGAGTCGGCCGAATTCGACGCGAAGGTCGTCGAGCATGCGCAAGGATTCCCGCGCGAACCATCCCAGTTCGTGATGGTGGCGTTTGCCCTCCAACTCGCTGATCACGATCAACGGAAGTACCACATTGTGCTCGGCGAACCGGATGACTGCCCACGGATCCGACAGCAGGACCGAGGTATCGAGCACGAATGTCCGAAGAGGGGCGGAAACGGAGCGTGAAGTGGTCACGTGGGGCTCCTACGTCTGCGCGGCACCGCGCAAACTCTGTCGCTCGGCCGGTCGGGTCCGATGTGTCAGGTGACACGAGGACCGGGTACCGGCCCTCTCGCGCTCACTAGCTCAGTCACGTATCAGAACCTCCCGCACAGGCAACTTCCCCGCTGCCTGTTACTGCCGACGGTACCGCCGAAACCCAGGTTCGGCTCGCTAAGTGTCTGGCGTGTCGGTGAACAACGCGTTACGTCGACGTCGCCCCAGGTCGGCCGGCAGCCGGTGCTGAAAGTGCCCTCCCAGGTTGAATCAATGTGGCTTTGTTGCACTCAGATCGACTGAAAGCCACATTGATCCGACCGGGGTGGGTGTGAATCAATGAACCACTGCATACGTCTGAGCGGTGCAAGGGTCCATTGACGCGGACCGGGGTGAGCAAGGGTAGGTCGGCGAACCAGGGTCAGCCCAGCAATCCCCAGTCCTCGAGGCCCTCGTACAGCGGCTTGCTCTGCGCCAGTTTCACGACGCGTTCCTTGAGAGCGTCGGTGGCCTGACCCGTGGCAAGCGCGGTACCGATGATGTCGGCGACCTCGGTGAACTCGGCCTCACCGAATCCCCGAGTTGCCAGTGCACCGGTGCCGATGCGCAGGCCCGAGGTGACCATCGGCGGACGCGGGTCGAAGGGCACAGCGTTGCGGTTGACGGTGATCCCGACCTCGTGCAGCAGGTCTTCGGCCTGCTGGCCGTCGAGCTCGGAGTTGCGTAGGTCGACGAGTACCAGGTGGACGTCGGTGCCGCCGGTGAGGACCGAGACACCCTTGTCGGCGACGTCGGCACCGGTGAGGCGCTCGGCGAGCAGCGAGGCACCGAGCAGGGTGCGCTCCTGGCGCTCCTTGAACTCCGGCGTCGCGGCGATTTTGAAGGCGACGGCCTTGGCAGCGATGGCGTGCATCAGCGGCCCGCCCTGCTGTCCGGGGAACACTGCGGAGTTGAGCTTCTTGGCCCATTCCTTCTTGGCCAGGATGATGCCGGAGCGGGGTCCGCCGAGGGTCTTGTGCACGGTGGAGGAGACGACGTCGGCGTAGGGCACGGGCGAGGGGTGCACCCCTGCTGCGACGAGTCCAGCGAAGTGCGCCATGTCGACCCACAGCAGCGCTCCGACCTCGTCGGCGATGGAACGGAAGGCCGCAAAATCCTGGTGGCGCGGGTACGCGGACCAGCCGGCGATGAGCACCTGAGGCTTCGCGGCGATGGCCTGCTTGCGCACCTCGTCCATGTCGATCCGGTGGTCTTCCTTCGACACCCCGTAGGACTCGACCTCGTAGAGCTTGCCCGAGAAGTTGAGCTTCATGCCGTGGGTGAGGTGGCCGCCGTGCGCGAGATCGAGGCCCATGATCTTGTCGCCCGGGTTGATCAGCGCCATCAGCACCGCGGCGTTCGCCTGTGCGCCTGCGTGCGGCTGCACGTTGGCGAACTCGGCACCGAAGAGTTCCTTGGCGCGGTTGCGTGCGAGATCCTCGACGATGTCGACGTGCTCGCAACCGCCGTAGTAGCGACGTCCGGGGTAACCCTCGGCGTACTTGTTGGTCAAGACACTGCCCTGGGCCTGCAGAACCGCACGAGGAACGAAGTTCTCCGACGCGATCATTTCCAACGTGTCACGCTGACGTCCCAACTCACCGGCCATCGCCTCGGCGACCTCGGGATCGAGTTCGGCCAGTGACAGGTTGTTGACGTCAGTCATAACGAAAGTCTCCAAGGGACAGCAGAATGAGAGGGGCGAGACCCAGTTTACGAGACGCGTACTGCGCCCGGTGTCAGTGGCTCGTCGAGGAGCCTGCCGAACAGCTGCGCGCGCTCGCTGACGGTCGTTCCCTGATCCAGCCAACCGGCCAACAGCTTGTAGCCCTCGACGTAGGTGCTGATGTACGCCCGCCACAGCGGGGAGGACAGGAAGCGCAGGCTGTGCCGGGCGCGCTGCGGCGATGCCAACGACCACCGCTCCAGGTAAGCGGCCACGTCGTCCTCGCTCTTGTGCTGGTCGTGCAGCAACAGCGCGGCGTCCTGACGAACCCCCAACAACTGGCTCGACGCAGCAGAGAGTCGCTCGGCCTTCTCACCGTCGAAGCGCAGTCCGAGGTCGGCATAGATCTCCTGCGCCCACGCGCCCCAGCCTTCGCCGACGATCGCCCCGAGAGCATGGTCGGCCAGTCCCTCGGCCATCAGGCACTGCGGAGTGTTGACCACGAACAGCGTCTGCTCGAGCTGCCCTGCGCCGACGAGCCCGGTTTCCTTCCGGCAGTGCTCGGTGTGGTGGCCGGGGTACGACTCGTGCGCGATGAGGTGCGGCAGATTGGCCATCTGCTGCTCGATGTCGGAGTTGATCGCGACGGTGGACTGGAAGTCGCCGAGGTAGTAGTTGAATCCGGACCAGGGCTTGTCGCCGACGACCTCGTAGGTGACCTTCTCGGTGTCGGGCAACGTGTACTCGGCGCGGACGCGGTCGCGTAGCGCGGAGGAGAACGCCTCGACGCAGTCCTGCAGGCGGTCGGCGGGGATGACGTCAGCGCGGCGATGGGCGATCAACCGTTCGCTCAACGAACCCGGCCCGGCGAGGACCTCGTCCATCTTGCGGTGGGCCTGCAGGTACTGGTCCTGATCGCCCGCGGAGATTCGGACGTCGAAGTATGCGTACACCTCGTCGACGAAGCCGATGTCCTCGCCGGCGAACTTGCGCGCGGAGCATTCGAGGGCGCGTAGGTGTACGTCGAGGAACGTCGTGCGCTCGGGCGTCAGATCGACGTTGCCGAGCTCCGCCCGCAGTGTCTGTGCTCGACGGACCAGCTCACGAGGCTCGGGTGCCGGGGCGTTCTCGGTGATGCGACGCAACTCGGGATCGCCGGTGTACGCGTCGACGAATCCGTCTTCGAGCCGGTCGAAACTCAGGCCCAGCAGCAGGTATTCACGAACGAGGGAAGCAGCATCCATACCCGAACCCTAGTACGGCGAACGACCCCGCCCGTGCGCGAACGTCAGCGACCGAGCACAATCTGAAGCCATGCGACTTCCGGACTCATCGTGCGCCTTTTGCGTACCCCCAAGTACGCAAAAGGCGCACGAGGGGAGTCGCGCGTGAGTGAGTCCAGCCCGTACGTCGAGTTCGACCGTGTGCAGTGGCGCACGCTGCGCCAATCCACGCCCTTGGTGCTCACCGAGGAAGAGCTGATCGGGCTGCGCGGTCTCGGTGAACAGATCGACCTCGACGAGGTGGCCGAGGTCTACCTACCCCTGGCGCGTTTGATCCACCTCCAGGTCGCGGCCCGGCAGCGGCTCTTCGCAGCGACTGCGACCTTCCTCGGCGAAAAGCATCCCGATCGTCAGGTCCCCTTCGTCATCGGTGTCGCGGGCAGCGTCGCCGTCGGCAAGTCGACGACAGCCCGTGTGCTGCAAGCACTCCTGGCCCGGTGGGACCATCATCCGCGGGTCGACCTGGTCACCACCGACGGATTCCTGTATCCGACGGCCGAGCTCATGCGTCGAGGAATCTTGCACCGCAAGGGTTTTCCCGAGAGCTACGACAGGCGCAAACTCCTCAGGTTCGTCACCGAGGTCAAATCCGGTACCGAGGAGGTCGGCGCGCCGGTCTATTCACACGTCTCGTACGACATCGTCAAGGGCCAGTACCACATGGTCCGGCAACCCGACATCCTGATCGTGGAGGGGCTCAACGTATTACAGACCGGACCGCGATTGATGGTCTCGGATCTGTTCGACTTCTCGATCTACGTCGACGCGCGCATCGAGGACATCGAGAGCTGGTACGTCAAACGCTTTCTCGCGTTACGGAAGACGTCGTTCACCGATCCGTCCTCGCATTTCCACCATTACGCCGGCCTGTCCGACGACCACGCGCAGATCGCCGCGGAGGATCTGTGGCATTCGATCAACCTGCCGAACCTGGTGGAGAACATCCTGCCGACCCGGCCGCGCGCGACCATGGTGTTGCGCAAGGACAACGACCATACGATCAACAGGCTGCGCCTGCGAAAGTTGTAGACCGCGGGTCGTGAACGGTAGTTCGTAGCAGGCTACGAGCAGGAGTGAAGCCTGCGGAATGACCAGACGGTCCAGCCGTGCACGTCAGATACCGAAACGACGGTGCCTGGCCGCGAAGTCACGCAACGCGCGCAGGAAGTCGACACGTCGGAATTCGGGCCAGTAGGCCTCGGTGAACCATATTTCCGAATAGGCGCTCTGCCACAGCAGAAACCCGGAGAGTCGCTGTTCGCCCGAGGTACGGATGACGAGATCGGGATCGGGCTGGCCGGAGGTGTAGAGGTGACTGTCGATGCCGTCGACGTTGATGGAGGAGATCAGCTCGTCTCCGGTCACACCCTCGGCGATCTTCTCGCTCACCAGTGACTGCACGGCATCGGCGATTTCCTGCCGACCGCCGTATCCGACGGCAACGTTGACGTGTGTTCCTGTCCGTCCCTCGGTGAGCGCGGCCGCTTCCTTCAGACGGCGCGAGGTGGAGGCGGGCAGCAGATCGAGGGTGCCGACGAGTTTGACGCCCCAGTTCATCTCCGGCCCGCAGATCTCCTCGACGACGTCGGTGATGATATCGAGCAGCGAATCGAGTTCGTCGGCTTCCCGGCGGAGGTTCTCGGTGGAGAGCAGGTAGATGGTGGCCATCTCGATTCCGGCGGCGTCGCACCAGCCGAGCATCTCGGCGATCTTCAGAGCCCCCATGCGGTGTCCGTGTGCGACGTCGGTGAACCCGTTCTCACGCGCCCAGCGGCGATTGCCGTCGCACATCACCGCGACGTGTCGCGGGTGCTGAACGCCTTCGAGCTGGCTCAGTAGCCGCCGCTCGTAGACGTTGTAGAGAACGCCGCGCACCTTCTGCGGAATGATCACCACTGCTTCGTCACCACTGCTCCGTCACCACTGTTCCCGTCACCGCTGCTACTTCGGCACTGCGGGATCACCTTACGCCGACGTCTGCGGGCGGGCGGGCGGTACAGTAGCGTCTGAACCTACGGTTGCGTAGGTTCGGACTGCGGCACGGGAGGCAATCGACATGACGATGTTCGGACTCGACGAGATACCCGTCAAACCTCGTATGCGCGGTTGGATTCACCTGTACGCGTTCTGCGTGGCGGTGGTCTGTGCGATCACGCTCGTCACGCTTGCGTTCAGCATGGTCTCGGTGAGCGCGGGCCTGGCGACGGGCGTGTATGCCATCACCGTCTGTGGGGTTTTCGGAGTCAGTGCCACGTACCACCGCGTGTCGTGGAAGACCGCGGCGTCGCAGATCTGGATGAAGCGCGCCGATCATTCGATGATCTTCCTCTTCATCGCCGGCAGCTACACCCCGTTCGCCGTGTTGGGCCTGCCCGCCTCCACCGGACGCACATTGCTGATCGTCGTGTGGCTCGGGGCCTTCGCCGGAGTGGCTCTGAAGATGTTGTGGCCCACGGCTCCACGCTGGGTCGGTGTACCGCTGTATCTCGTTCTCGGCTGGGCGATCGTTCCGGTTGCGCCCGCCCTGATCGACCACGTCGGCTTTGCACCGTTCCTACTGCTGCTCGTCGGCGGAATCTTCTACAGCGTCGGGGCCGTGCTGTACGCAACCAAATGGCCCAATCCTTGGCCGACGACATTCGGCCATCACGAGTTCTTCCATGCCGCAACGGTATTGGCGGCGACCTGCCACCTGATCGCGGTCTGGCTCGTTCTGTTCTGAGCACCCTCAGGTGGGTCGGGACGCCTTGTCTCGGTACATCAGTTCGTCGGCCCGCTGGATGAGGCGCTCGCTCGATTCTTCGGGCTCTCGCACCGCTACTCCCACGCTCACCGACACCCCGAGCAATCGAGATCCGAACGGCACCGGTTCACTGCAGATAGCGGACCGTACCGATTCCGCCAGTCTCGCGCCGTCGAACGAAGTACCGCCGACCCCGTCCGTCACCGCGAACACGAACTCGTCACCCGCATATCGCCCGACGATGCTGCCACGCGGCGACCACTGCTGCAGTCGACGACCCGCTGCCTCGAGCACAGCGTCCCCGGCAGCATGACCATGCGAATCGTTGATCGACTTCAATCGATCGACATCGACGAACGCCAGGGCGACCGGACGACCGGCCACAACCCATTCGTCGACATGGGCCAACAGCGGACCGCGGCGCAGCAGATCGGTCAGATCGTCGCGTTCGGCGCGGTCGCGCCAGTGCACGGTGTCGTCGACGACGGGGTTCACCAGGTCGAGCAATGCGACGATGAACCGCCGACCGGCGATGGTCGAGATCCCGACGTGCATCCAGCACGAGACGACCTCACCGTCGCTTCGCCGTACTCGTCGCAGGGCACCGATCGGCCGCACGACATCGGGTGAGCCGGCCGCGGGGTAACGGTGTTCGAGCTGCATCGCCATCTGCTTGGCCGACGCGCGATCCCCGAGAGGTACGAAATCGGCCACGGGCCGACCGACCATGCCCGCCACCGGGCAATCGAGTACCTCTTCGCACAGTCCGTTGGCACCGACCACCTCGAACTGCATCGAGTGGACCATGGCTGCCATCGGGACAGAGGCAACGAAAATTGCCACGGCCGCACGCTGCTCGTCGGTGATCGCCTCGTCGAGGATGCCGTCGCTCACGACACTGTTCCTGGTGACGCCTTCGCTCATCACACGCACCATCGATCCACTGCTAGAAGTTTCCGCCCCAGGCCGAACAAGTTCCCGCAACCATACTGTTCTCGGGCAAAAGCATCGACGAGCTTCGTCATCTCCGCAATGCGAACGAGAGATCTTCGGCGGAAGTCACAGGACGGTCGCAGACGAAACCGCGACACACGTACGCCGTTTCGAGGCCGTCGACGGGCGGACGGTCCATCAGCAATTCGGACGAATCCGTCACGCCCGCAACGACCACCGACCCACCCGGTGCCAATCGTCGCGCGGCAGACATCAGGTCGCCACCGGGCGCGATCGAAACCGCTATCTGGATCGGGCCGAATGCGGACGCTTCTGCGACCGCCAGCCAGTGCCCGCCGGACCTGGGCGCGCGTTCGAGGATCAACGCCGCTCGCGCCAACGACGCCGCCGCCAGTTCGCCGTACCGCGCCGAGGACGTGTGATCCACCAGAGCAGCAGCCGTCAGCAACGCCTCTGCCATCGTGGATGCTCCCGATGGGGTTGCACCGTCGATGGGATCTCTGGGCCGGGTCACGAGTGTCTCCGCGTCGTCGGCGGTGTCGAACCAACTGCCGGCCTCGTCCGGATCGGCGAAGTGCTCGATCGCTGCGTCGAGAAGTGCAACCGTGCGCTCGATCCACACCGCTTCTCCGGTGGCCTGGAACAGTGCAGTCGCGGCAACGGCGAGACACGCGTAGTCCTCGAGCACTCCGGTGGCGTCCCCCACCGAGCTACCGAGAGATGCGCGACGCACCCGCCCCGATTCGACGTGGGTGGCAAAGAGTTGCTCGCCGCATTCGACCGCCGCATCCACCCACTTCGGCGTGTCCAACCCGACTCCGGCTTCGACCAACGCGGTGATCGCCAGCCCGTTCCACGCGGTGACCACCTTGTCGTCGCGGCCGGGCTGCGGCCGGATGGCGCGAGCCTCGGACAGCACCCGACGTACCCGGGCGAACCGGTCGTAGTCCTCGGGTTCGGCGGGCAGTTGCAATACCGACATGCCCGCCTCGAACGTGCCCGCCGAATTCACTGCGAACAGCCCCGCTGCCCACACCCCGTCCTCGAACCCGAGGGTCTCGGTCAATTGCTCCGGCGTCCATGCATAGGTCAGGCCCTCGACGCCCTCGGTATCGGCATCGAGCGCCGACGCGAAACAGCCGTTGGCCGTGCGCAATTCACGGAGCATGAACTCCGCAGTATCCGATGCCACCCGCCGAACCAGAGGGTCGTCGTCGACCCGGGCCGCGTGCGCGTAGAACCTGAGCAGCAACGCGTTGTCGTAGAGCATCTTCTCGAAATGCGGGACGATCCACTCGGCATCGACGGAGTAGCGCGCGAACCCGCCGCCGAGTTGGTCGTAGATGCCCCCGCGCGCCATCGCCGACGCGGTACGTCGAACCACGTCGAGAACCTCACCGTTGCCGGTGCGCTCGTAGTGCCGAAGCAGACTCTCCAGCAATGCGCCCGGCGGAAACTTCGGTGCCTGGCCGAAGCCGCCGAAGGTGGTGTCCTCGTCGGCGCAGACCGCCGCGACGGACGCGGCCAGAAGCTCGGCATCGATCGGTCGTCCGCCGGCCGGAATCCCGGCGCTCTGCTTGCGCAGTTCGGTGACGATGGCCGCGGACGCGTCGAACACGTCCTGTCGGCGAGTCGACCAGGTGTCGGCGATGGCGGTGAGCAGCTGCTCGAACGACGGCATCCCCTGCCGCGGGGTCGGTGGGTAGTAGGTGCCGCAGTAGAACGGTTCGGTCTCGGGGGTGAGGAAGCAGGTCATCGGCCACCCGCCCTGGCCGGTCATCGCGACGGTGGCGTTCATGTACACCGAATCGAGGTCCGGCCTTTCCTCGCGATCGACCTTGATGCACACGAAGTTCGCGTTCATCAGCGCCGCGGTTGCCTCGTCCTCGAACGACTCGTGGGCCATGACGTGGCACCAATGACATGCGGAATAGCCGATCGACAGCAAGATCGGAACGTCACGATCCCGAGCGGACTGCAGAGCCTGCGGTCCCCACTGCTGCCAATGCACCGGGTTGTCCGCATGTTGCCGCAGATACGGGCTGGTGGACTCGTTCAGCGCGTTGGAGTTCAGGACCGTGGCGTCGAGCATCAGGTCTCGTCGGTTGCGGCAGGTTTTGCCGGACTCTGTTCCGGTGGGGTGGTGGTGGCGATTCCGCCGCGATCGGTGCCCTCGTCGAGCGCCTGATCCAACGTCGGATCCTCCTGCTCGAACGTGGCGGGCAGCCGCTTGATCTTCTTGTTCATCGACCAGATCAGCAAGGCTGTTCCGACCAACAACGCCACCAGGATCACCAGCCCGATCGGCGAGGACTTGCCGAACTCGGGGCCGGTGGGCTGCTGGGCGAGAAAGGAGACGATCACCGGTCGGTCTCTTCGATTCCGGCGAACAGATCCGTCTCGGGCAGCGAGGTCGTCACCCGGGTACGGGCCAGCTCGAACTCTTCGGTGGGCCACAACTTGCGTTGGACGTCCAGCGGCACCGCGAAGAAGGATCCGTTGGGATCGATCTGCGTCGCGTGCGCTCGGAGCGCGTCGTCGCGTTGCTCGAACCAGTCACCGACGGTCACCTGGGTGGTGATGCGGCCGATGATCTCGTCGCGCTGGCCGTCCCATCGCTTCAGCCAGTCGACGAACGGGCTCTCCTCACCGCGGTCGATGAACCAATCGTGGAACAGCTGCATGCGCTTACGGATGAACCCGTGGGAGTAGTACAGCTTGAGCGGAGTCCAGGGCTCACCCGCGTCGGGGAAGCGTTCGGGATCGCCCGCTGCCTCCCATGCCGCCATCGAGACCTCGTGGCAGCGGATGTGATCGGGATGCGGGTAGCCGCCGCGCTCGTCGTAGGTGGTGATGACGTGCGGCTTGAACTCGCGAACCACCTTGACCAGCGCCTCGGTGGAGACCTCCAACGGCACCAGCGCGAAGCAACCCTCCGGAAGAGGCGGTAGCGGATCTCCCTCGGGCAAACCGGAGTCCTCGAAACCGAGCCAGGTCTGCTGGACGCCGAGCACGCGAGCGGCCTCGGCCATCTCTTCGCGCCGAACCTCGTGGATACGCTCGTGCACTCCCGGAATGTCCATTGCGGGATTGAGAATGTCGCCCCGCTCGCCACCAGTGAGAGTGACGACCAGTACGTCGTGCCCTTCGGCCGCATAGCGAGCCGTCGTCGCAGCACCTTTGCTGGACTCGTCGTCGGGATGGGCATGTACTGCCATGAGCCGCAGTCCGGACACGTTCTTCCTCACCTCGGATTCGCCTGGTTCTTGCCTGCCCTATAGTTCCACCTGACGCCGACAGGCCCCCAGCGGCACCCCCGAACCGACCCCGAGAGTGGCCATGACCAACGCACGTCCCGCAGGTAGGTACCCGTCGGGTTCCGGTCCCAGCGGAATTCGGCGGGCCCCGAAACGTGCGACGAAGATCGCACTCGTGGCCCTGGTCCTGCTGGTCGGACTGGGCGTGGCCTACTACGCGTACTCCAAGTTCTCCGTCAAACCCATCGAAGGCAGCCAGCTGTCGTTCGACATCGTCGACGACTCCACGATGTCCATCCGTTTCAGCGTCACCCGGCAGGATCCCGAGCAACCGGCCGTGTGCATCGTCCGCGTCCGTTCGCGCGACGGTTCCGAGACCGGCAGACGCGAGGTCTACATCCCGCCGGAGTCCGCGTCCGGCACCGTGGAGCTGACCACCGAGGTGACGACGTCGTCCGCGCCTGCCGTCGGCGACGTCTATGGCTGCAGCCTCGATGTTCCCGAGTATTTACGAGCCCGATAGGCGAACTGCCTGTTCGTGGTAAGCTCGGGTCATACACGGCCGCCGTAACAGGTGCCGTGTATTGCTGCATTGCGGGCAGGGTTCACCTGCGAACGATGACGACGGCTCCAGGATGCGGGCCGACCAAGGGGATCCAACCATTGGAGTCCCCTGTTCGTTGCGTGCCCTACCTGCTCAGAAAACGGAATCGATATCGAGATTCCGACTACGAGGGAGTGATCGAGATGACCGAGACCCAGGTGACCTGGCTGACCCAGGAATCACACGACAGGCTCAAGAGCGAACTCGACCAGCTCATTTCCAATCGCCCCGTCATCGCCGCCGAGATCAACGAGCGTCGCGAAGAGGGCGATCTGAAGGAGAACGGCGGCTACCACGCTGCGCGCGAGGAGCAGGGCCAGCAGGAAGCACGCATTCGTCAGCTGCAGGAGCTGCTCAACAACGCGAAGGTCGGCGAGGCACCCACCCAGTCCGGCGTCGCATTGCCCGGCTCGGTCGTCAAGGTCTATTACGACGGCGACGAGTCCGACGCCGAGACGTTCCTCATCGCCACCCGCGAGGAAGGTGCCCGCGACAGCAAGCTCGAGGTGTACTCCCCCGCGTCGCCGCTGGGCGGATCGCTCATCGACGCCAAGGTCGGCGACACCCGTGAGTACACGCTGCCCAACGGCAAGACTATGAAGGTCACGCTCGTGAGCGCGGAGCCGTACCACACGTAAGCCTGCTCAGCGAAGATGTGACGCACCCCCGGACGCTCAGCGGCCGGGGGTGCTGTCGTCCGAGTGACTCAGCACTGTTCGTACTCGTACGCCGGATCGGACGGGGACACCAGGCCGCGATCTCGCAGTATCGTGACGGCCGGTCGATCCTGGCGGGCACACAGCCGATCGAACGGCTCCGAGAGGTTGTCGGTGTACTCGATGTCGTACACCCGCGCACCGTATGCCGAAGTGTACGAACCACATTCGTCGTACGCGAGACACTCCTCGGCAACGGCGAAATCGAATCCGACGTCGTCCCTGATCCGCCCGGCTCCGTCCGGGGTGTTCTTCTGCGCGATCTCGATGCCCGACGCATGGGCACGGTCTGCGTACACGCGCGCCAGTGCGAGTACCGAATCCTCGTCGATCGAATCCGGGAACCGGGTCCAGCTGTCGAGATTGTCGATTTCGACGGCGTCGAATCCCCGTGCGGCGCAGCCTTCGATGATCGGGCCGATGACCGCGTCGATCGCCGCACGCTTCTCGGGTGTACCCGGGTCGAGAATGTGCTCGTCGGGCCAATCCGGATCGACCACGAGTTCACCGCCCGCATCACGCAGCAGTAGAGCCGGGTTCCACTCGACACCGGGTTGAGTCTGCAGACCGTTGACGTAGCAGATCGACACAGCGCCGGGCAGCGGCTCGGCGGTGGCATCGCGGACGACGGTATCGAGACCTCCGGGCGCGTCGTACGCCGCACCGAGTTGGTAGTCGAATCGTTCGGTCCGTGTCGGGTCGGTCCGTGTCGGGTTGGTCTGTGGCTGTTCGGAACTGCATCCCCCGATCGCTACCGCGGCGGCCAGCAGCCATGCTCCCGCCGCCGCGGTGCGCATCAGGCGGTCATCGTCTTCTGGTACTTGCGCACCGACAACGGCACGAACACCACGAGCATCACCACAACCCAGATCAGGGTGTAAAGCACGGGGTTCTGCAGTGGCCACACCTCCGGCGGCGGTGCCATCGGATTGGTGTTGCCGAATTGCTCGCGTACCGCCAACGTCACCGACGAGATCGGGTTCCATTCCGCGATGGTCTTCAGCACGCTCGGAAAGTTGTCGATCGGCACGAACGTGTTCGCGATGAACGTCAGCGGGAAGACCACGATGAACGATGCGTTGTTGAAGATCTCCGGCGAACGTACGGTCAGGCCCACCAAGGCCATCACCCACGAGATCGAGTACGCGAACAACAGCAGTAGTACGTACCCCAGGAGGGCGTCGAAGAACGACGATGTGATGCGCCAGCCCACGATGAGTCCGGTGATCGACATGATCGTGATGGTGACGATGTTGTTGCCGACGTCGGCCGCGGTACGCCCGATTACCACTGCCGAGCGCGCCATGGGCAACGATCGGAACCGGTCCATCACGCCCTTCTGCAGATCCTCGGCGAGCGAGGACCCGGTGAGCGAGGACCCGAAGATCATCGTCTGTACGAAGATGCCACCCATCAGGAAGCTCTTGTAGTCGATGCCGGGCACGTCGATCGCACTGCCGAAGACGTACGCGAACAGCAGCACGAACATGATGGGTGACAGCGCTGCAAAGAACAGCAGATCGGGAACTCGCTTGAGCTTGATCAGATTTCGCTTGGTGATGATCGCGGAATCCAGGAGAACGTTGCTCACTTCTCTTCCTCCGCCGTCTCGGGCTCACCGGTGGACTGACCGGTCAGACTCAGGAACACATCGTCGAGATTCGGCCGACGCAGACCGACGTCGACCACCCCGATGCCCGCCGCTTCGAGGTGACCGAGCGCCGAGGACAGATCCTTGGATCCACCGTTGACCGGCATGACGATGCGTCCCACCTGCTCGTCCAAGGTGGGCGGCTCGACGCCGAGCGGGGTGAGGATCTCCTTGGCACGATCGGCCTGAGATCGGTCGGTCAGCACGAATTCGAGTCGCTCGCCGCCGGTTTGGGCCTTGAGCTCGTCTGCCGTGCCGCGGGCGATGATCTTGCCCTTGTTCAGCACGATGATCGAATCGGCCAGCCGATCAGCCTCTTCGAGGTACTGCGTGGTCAACAGAATGGTCGTTCCGTCGCGCACGAGGTCTGCGATGAACTCCCACATGGTGATTCGGCTGCGCGGATCGAGCCCGGTGGTGGGTTCGTCGAGGAACACCACCCGGGGTCGACCGATCAGGCTGGCCGCGATGTCGAGCCGCCGACGCATACCGCCCGAGTACTGCTTGGCGGTACGATCGCGTGCGTATTCCAGGTCGAATCGTGCGAGCAATTCCTCGGCACGCTTCTTCGCCTCCGCCTTGCGCAGGCCGAACAGTCGTCCGACCATCTCGAGGTTCTCGTATCCGGTCAGATACTCGTCCACGGCTGCGAACTGACCGGTCAGCCCGATCGTGCTGCGTACCTCGTTCGCTTGCTTCAGCACGTCGAGACCGAAGATCTTCGCCGAACCGGACGTTGCCTTGAGCAGCGTGGCCAGAATGCGGACAGCCGTCGTCTTGCCGGCACCGTTGGGGCCGAGCACACCCAGCACCGTGCCCTCGGGAACGGTGAAATCGACTCCGTCGAGCGCGACGTTCTTTCCGTACCGAAGTACCAGGTCCTCTACTTCTATAGCGTTCGCCATGGCCCTCTCCCCGTTTCTTCCACTGTCGGTATAAGGACTTCCGAACGCGTAGAGATTAACCGGTTTTGATCGGCCCCGGCGTCCACAGGCCCGAACGCTGCACCTCGGTGGTGGTGATATCCGCCGACTCGGCCGTGTCGTCGTACGGGGTGTACCGCTCGATCGATCCCCAGTCACGGTCCCAGTCGTCTTTCAGATACGACGGGATGGTGCGGGCCGAGGCCACGATGTCGATCCACCCGAGCGGCCCGCCGCCGTAATGGTCCTGCCACGCATTGGTGATGACAGCACCGCTGCGGTCGGGGAGAACTCGGTACTCTGGCACCTCGGCGACGCCGAAGCGATGGTCGAACGGATGCTGGCACGGAAAGTTGAAGCCGACCTCCCAGTCCAGCAGCACGGGAGTCTCCCGCCCGACGACGTCGTTCAGTGTCTGGGTGCGCGGTACTCGCGGCGGGGTGACCGCGAGCCACTGGTCCGAATCGCGATCGGTGTCGGAGAGCACCAGGCGAATCGTGTTGGCACCGGCCGGAATCTGATCCATCGGAACTCGCAGGTTGCGCCACGACGGCGTCGGGCCGATGTCGATCGGCGTCACTCGCCCCTGCGCGCGACCGTCGACTCCGTACTCCAGCTCGAGGCTCTGGCCGTACGTGACGATGCCGTCGGAATCCACCGAGCGGATGCGTCCGGCAGCGGCGATGGAGATCAGATCGCCCGGATCTGCCGGCAGCGAATACCAGCCGGTGGTCAACGTGGCGGGCGTGTCGGATCCGAACGAGCCGAGTACCGGGACGTCTCGAGGGTCCAGACCGAACGGCAGTGCGCTGCCACCGGTTCCGGCTGCGGTGGTCGACGTCGGCTGCTGTTGTTCCTCGGTATCGACGGTGTTCGAGGTGCCCGACGCCGAGGACTCCTTGTCCGCGGTGAGGTCGCGCGCCACGCCGTCGGGGGTGAACCCGTCGTTCTCGGCACCGAGTGCGGCGAACGCGTCCCCGCTGACCGGTTGCAGCACATCGGCATTGGGGTCGGTTTCCAGCAGCACCTCGTTGGCCAGACCGCACGTGTTTCCGGCCAGCGCCGACAGGTTGGATTTGGCGATCGAGTACGACGGCCACTGCGCCACAGCGCCCTTGGCCATCGACGCCACGGCCAGAAGCACCATCAATGCGGCCGCGACGGCGATCGGCGGCACCGACCACCATCGCGCCAACGGCTTGTCGGAGCTGACGTACGGCGCGCGGAGATGGAACCACACGGACGCGAGCAGCAGCAGGAGCGTCAGTCCGAGGAACATCGTCGAGATACCCAGGCCTGCGACGAGAATCGGCTTGTCCCAGAACGGAACTCCCCATGCCGAGACGTACCAGTAGCCGTTGGTTCCGGTGAACGCGACGGCCAGCAGGAACGACACCGCTGCGGCGAACAACAGTCGATTGCGCCGCGAGCGCAGCACCGCCGCGCCGGTCGCCACGGCCGCCAGGACCGCAACCGAGGCGGCCAGACCGGCGAACACTCCGAAATGGTGAGTCCACTTGGTGGGGGTGATCATCATCAGCGCCATGGACCCGACGGTGATACCGACGATCCGACGCGCGGGACCGGTTGCGGTGCCAGGGATCTTGCCGCCCTTGCGCAGCATCGCGACGACTACCGCGATCAGCGACACGATCATGACGAACACCCCGAACCGGCGTGCGAGCGAGCCGTCGATGTCCATGTTCATCAACCACTGATAGCGCAGATACTCGTCGAACCAGGCCCGACTCGGCCCGGCCACAGTGTGCACTCGCTGCATCTCGAGCATGCCCGCCACGGTCTGGTTGCCGAAGGCGAACACCAGCACCACCGTGCCCGACGCCACCAACGGAGCCAGCAATGTTGCCGCGCCCAGCGCTGTAGTGCCGAATTGCCGTGCTCGTGCGACGACGATCTGCAGAACCGGTCGGGCTCCGGCGATCAACGGCGCAAAACAGATGAAACCGGAGGGTGCGCAGGTGACCGTCAAGGCCGCGATCAGAATTGCCGCCGCTGCGGGGAGCAACCTGCGGGTCGCGATGGATCGCTCCACCGAGCACCAGGTGAGCAGCACACCGATCGCCACGAACGGTTCCGGTCGCAGACCGTTGTTGTACGGCAACCAGAATGCGAGCAGCACCAGACCACCGGTCCACAGCGCAGTCTTCGACGCACGAGCCGCGGCACCGAACCGCGGGATCACCTCACGACTGATGACGAGCCACGCGACGACGGCACAGATCAGCGTGGGCAACCGCATCCAGACACTGGCCGTCGACACGTGCGACATGAGCGTGAACATGTCGTACAGCGGTGTGCCGAACGGTGTCTCGGGCACACCGAAGTACCGGAAGTAATTGGCCATGTACCCGGCATGATCGGCCGTGCGGGCCATGCCGAGTTGATAGCCGTCGTCGGAGGTGTTCGCGCCGATGATGTGCCAGATCAGCAGCGTTCCGATCACCACCGCGTCGACCGGCCCGAAGGTCCACCAGCGACGCGGCAGGAAGCGTCGGGCGCGCCTGCCATCGGACAGGTCCAGCCGGTGCAGCGCCACCAGCGAGACGATGGTGGCGAGCACACCGACGATCATCGCGAACCACTTCAGGACGCTCGGCGTAGAGGAGAAGCGGCTGTCCAGCTCGGCCTGCAGCTGCAGACCGGGAACGCTGCCCTCGAGATCGCTGAAGACACCGACCAGCTGTGGCCGGACATCGCCGTCGCGCGTCACGGTGTCGTCGCCGGTCAGTCCGACGGTTGTCGCGGTGCCGTTGGAGGTGATCGTCAACGAGCAGTCGCCCGCAGTCGATGGGCTCAGTTCGGAGACCGGCTTTTCGAGGAGAACCGAATCTCGCAGCGTCACCTTCAGTTGCGACGCCTCACCGCCGGTCACTTCCGCAACAAGACCGTATCGATAGGCGTCGGGCGATCCCTCGGGCGACGTGGACAGCAGTAGCCCGCCGCCTGGAAGCCTGGCCGCGGCGTCACACGGGACGGTCGCGTCGACGCTGATCGGCGTGTAGCCGACAAGAGGAGCTTCGACGTTGCCGACAGTGCCGCTCTGCGGCCAGATCAACGACGACTGCTGCTGCTCGATCGGCAACAGCGGTATCGAAATCGTCAGCAGAATTCCCAGGACGGCAGAGACGATCGCGACGAGCCGAGCCATGCAAATATCTCCCACTGATGTCCTGGTCCAGGTCGCTGATCAAGGTACCAGTGCCACCTGTGCGGTCCGGGAGATCAGTTCTCGACGTGCACCGCGTATCCCGCCGCACCGAGGGCTTCGAGCACCGAGCCTCGGTGATCGGGTCCGCGTGTCTCGACGGTCAACATCACGTCCACTTCCTCGAGGCCGAGCCGGCCACCCGTACGGGAGTGGACGACGTCGACCACACTTGCGCCGGCGTCGCGCACCACCCCAAGCACACCGGTGAGTCCACCCGGCCGGTCCGAAATAGTGACGCGCACAGCGAGATAGCGTCCACCCGCCCTGAGACCGTGCGTGATGACGTGGGTGAGCAGCAGCGGATCGATGTTACCGCCGGAGAGGACGGCGCACACCGAGCCGGTCAAACCGAGCTCGTCGGCCGAGTGCGTCATCAACGCCGCCACCGCTGCCGCGCCCGCTGGTTCGACGATGAGTTTGGCGCGCTCGATGCACAACACCAAAGCGCGCGACAGCGCGTCCTCACTGACGGTGACGATGTCGTCGACCCAGCCCTGCACATGATCGAAGGGCACCGATCCGGGGAGTCCGACGGCGATGCCGTCGGCCATCGTCGACATCGACGTCAACGCGATCGGATGACCTGCCTTCAACGACGCCGGCCACGCGGCCGCGCCCTCGGCCTGCACTCCGACGACTCTGACGTCCGGCTTCGTCAGCTTGACCGCTGCGGCGACACCCGCCAGCAGTCCGCCGCCACCGGTGGGAATCACGATGGTGCCGACGTCCGGCATCTGTTGCAGCAGTTCGGTTCCGAGAGTGGCCTGTCCGGCGACGATGTCGAGGTGGTCGAACGGGTGAATGAGCGTTGCACCGGTACGGTCGGCGAATTCCCGTGCAGACGTCAGAGCTTCGTCGACGGTATTGCCCACCAGGTGCACCGTCGCTCCGTATGCCTTGGTGGCCACCAGCTTCGGCAGCGACACCCCGACCGGCATGAACACCGTCGATTCGATCCCCACTTGCGACGCGGCCCAGGCGACACCCTGCGCGTGGTTGCCGGCGCTGGCCGCGACCACCCCGTGGGCGCGTTGTTCGGCGTCGAGCCTGGCGATGCGGTTGTAGGCCCCGCGCGGCTTGAAAGATCCGGTTCGCTGCAAGTTCTCGCACTTGAGGCGTACTTCGTGGCCGGTCAGATCCGACAGAATCCGCGAGGCCACCACCGGAGTCCGGCGCATGACCGGTTCCAGCAGCTCCTCGGCCGAAGCGATATCCGACGCGGTCACCCGCACTATTTCCGACACAGTCGCAGTATGCCAGGAACAATTACTCCCATGACGGCGTCCGACGTCGGTCGTCACTACAGTTGTGGAGCGCGAGCCGCACCAGAGCGAGCCGCGACCGGCGCAAAGGATTCTCGGTGACGACGCAGGCTGCATCCGACGAGGTCAGCGACGACCCCGGCTCGCGCGGCAGTGTCGAAATCAAGGATCGGGCCATCTCCCGGACCGCGATCGCTGCGGCCTTGAAAGACCCTCGGGTCACCCGCACGACCGGTGGCCTCTCGCGACTGACCGGGCGAGAGCTCCCCCGCGCGGATGTCACCCTCGGCGCGGACACGGTTGCCGTCAACCTCTACATCGGTGTCCGGTGGCCGTCACAGATCACCGAGGTCACCGAGGCGGTGCACGCAGAGGTCGAAGCGGCACTGGCGACGATGACGGGTCTGCACGTGCATCGGGTGAACGTGCTGGTATCCGACACCATCCTCGACAGCGAGTCCGCACCTGTGGCGAAAGCCGATACTTCGCAGACTGTTTCACCCCGTCCACCCACGGCAGGACCGGCCGCGATGCCGGTGGCGCTGCTGTTCGGATTGTTGCTTCTGGGCGCGGCGTTCGTTGCGGGCCGCGAGTTCTTCATCGCGAACGGGAGCATCGGCGGCAGTCCGTGGATCGCCGACGCGATCGGCTGGGTGTCCCGATTGCACTGGCAGAGTTGGATGATCGCCGCCGCGATCGGTCTCGCCGTCGTCGGACTTCTTCTCGTGTTCGTCGGAGTGAAACCGCGCACGAGAACACATTCCGGCCTGGGCGGAGGGGCACCGACCGTCTGGGCTACACCCACCGATATCGCTCGGTTGTGCAGTGCTGCAACGCAGTCCACTCGCGGAGTCACGGACGCGCATACCGTCGTGACGCGAAAGAAGATCGACGTGCGGGTGGAGCGCGATCCTGGTTTCGAAGTCGACAGTGTCGACGCTGCAGTCCGTGAAGCGCTCGCTCCGGTCCTGTCCGTCGCCGCGGCTGGGCGCAGGCTGTCGGTTCGGCATTCGGTAGCGCAGCCGACGAGGGTCTCGTGAAGACATTTGTCGCCGGGGTGGATCGACTCCTCGCCGTCGTCGCCGGGCTCGTGCTCGTGGCCGGTGGCGGCTTCGCCCTTGCCTGGCACTACGACGTTCCGTGGGCGCGAGAGATACTGTCTCGCTTCGACCGTGCCCGTATTGCCGAGTTGCCGCAGCAGGGGTGGTGGGTGCCGACACTGGCCATCGTTGTCGCGGTGGCCGCTGTGGTGGGACTGCTTCTGCTCGTAGGCAATTTTTCTCCCCGCCGAACCGGCACAGCGAGCGTCATCGAGGAGCCGCACTTCTCGGCGCATGTGGACCTGAGTGCAATCGCGTCGGGCGTGGCCGCTGAGTTGGCTCGGTTCCCCGGGGTTCGACGCGCTCGCGGCACTGCGATCGATGATCGCGGTATGCCCACCATCGCTGTATCGGTCTATGTCGCACCAGATTTCGATGTCGTCGAATTCACCGCCGAAGCCGAGTCTCGCGCTGCATTCGTCGCCGAATCCCTCGCTGGTACGTATGTTGCTACCCGCATTCAGTTGCACGTCGACAAGCGGGGATAGTGTTGTCATGACGGCATCGACGCGCAATAGGTTCGAGCGATGGTCCGGCGGGATGCCTCTCGCGGTCCCCGTGGCATTCGGAGCGGTGCTGGTGATTGCCGCATTCGCCTCGAAACTCGGTGACAGTTCGCTCTACTTCTACGTCCCTCTGGTGTTCGCGGCGACCGGAACGATGATCTGGCTCAAAGGGCGCCGCACCCCCGAGCTGGCACATGCAGCTGTGGGATCAGCACTGCTCTGTGGTTGTGGCGTCGTCGTCGCGATCTGCGGACTCGCCGGCGGTCTGATGCTGAACTCACAGGCCTTCTGGGGGTCGATCGCGGTAGTTGCTGCAATCGCGGCACCGATCAGTGCCGGCATCAGTCCATTCGCGTCGCCGACAGACTAGCTCCCGCCGCCACCCTCCCCCGGTCCGGATCAATGCGCCTTTGTTGCACTCTGACCGACTGAAACCCACATTGATCCCAACGGGAGTGCTTGTGGGTGGCCACCTCGGCCCGCGTGAATGAACCACTGCATACGTCCGAGCGGTGCAAGGGTCCATTGACGCGGGCGGCGGAGCCGCACGCACGCAAAAGCGGCACCCACCCTTTCGGGTGAGTGCCGCTTCGGTAGAGCAGGTGAAACTAGATCACTTGACGATCTTCGTGACGCGACCGGCTCCGACGGTACGACCGCCCTCACGGATGGCGAAACGGAGGCCGACATCCATGGCGACCGGCTGGATCAGCGTGACGGACATCTCGGTGTTGTCACCGGGCATGACCATCTCGGTGCCCTCGGGAAGGGTCACAACGCCCGTAACGTCCGTGGTACGGAAGTAGAACTGCGGGCGGTAGTTGTTGAAGAACGGCGTGTGGCGGCCGCCCTCGTCCTTCGAGAGGATGTAGGCGTTGCCCTCGAACTCCGTGTGGGGAGTCGTGGTGCCGGGCTTGATGATGACCTGTCCACGCTCGACGTCTTCGCGCTTGATGCCACGAACGAGGAGGCCGACGTTGTCGCCTGCCTGACCCGAGTCGAGCAGCTTGCGGAACATTTCGATTCCGGTGACGGTGGTCTTGGTCGAGCCGGGGCGGATGCCGACGATCTCGACCTCTTCGTTGACGTTGACCGAGCCGCGCTCGATACGTCCGGTGACCACGGTGCCACGACCGGTGATGGTGAAGACGTCCTCGACGGGCATGAGGAACGGCTTGTCGGTCTCACGGACGGGGTCCGGAACCGAATCGTCGACGGCCTGCATGAGCTCCAGAACCGACTCGCCCCACTTCTCGTCACCCTCGAGTGCCTTGAGTGCGGAGACCTTGATGACCGGTGCGTCCTCGTCGAACTCCTGCGAAGCGAGGAGCTCGCGGACCTCCATCTCGACGAGCTCGATGATCTCGTCGTCGTCGACCATGTCGGCCTTGTTCAGTGCGACCAGGATGTAAGGAACACCGACCTGGCGAGCGAGCAGCACGTGCTCGCGAGTCTGCGGCATCGGGCCATCGGTAGCTGCCACGACCAGGATTGCGCCGTCCATCTGAGCCGCGCCGGTGATCATGTTCTTGATGTAGTCGGCGTGACCCGGTGCATCGACGTGCGCGTAGTGGCGCTTCTCGGTCTGGTACTCGACGTGGGAGATGTTGATCGTGATACCACGAGCCTTCTCCTCCGGAGCCTTGTCGATCTGATCGAAAGCCGATGCCTCGTTCAGGTCCGGGAACTTGTCGTGCAGAACCTTGGTGATTGCAGCCGTCAGCGTCGTCTTACCGTGGTCAACGTGACCGATGGTGCCGATGTTGACGTGCGGCTTCGTCCGATCGAACTTCGCCTTCGCCACTGTGTGTCCTCCTGGACTGATCTGTGCGTACCCCTGCGGGGCAAGCACGCGTATGTGTTGTTACTTATTACAGGTCGAGCGTGGTCCAGCAAACGAAGAGAATTACTCTCCGTTGACCTTCGCGATGATTTCCTTCGCTACGTTCGCGGGAACTTCTGCGTACGAATCGAAGACCATGGAGTAGTTAGCGCGGCCCTGCGTCTTCGACCGAAGGTCTCCGATGTAGCCGAACATCTCCGACAGCGGAACCAGTGCCTTGACGATACGGGCACCGCTGCGTTCCTCCATGGCCTGGATCTGACCACGGCGGGAGTTCAGGTCGCCGATGACCTCACCCATGTAATCCTCGGGCGTGATGACCTCGACGGCCATGACGGGTTCGAGAATGACGGGGCTGGCCTTACGGGCGGCTTCCTTGAACGCTTGTGAGCCGGCGACCTTGAAGGCCATTTCCGACGAGTCGACGTCGTGGTACGCACCGTCGAGCAGTGTGACCTTGACGTTGACCAGCGGGTATCCGGCGAGAACACCGTACTGCATGGCGTCCTGAGCACCAGCGTCGACCGAGGGGATGTACTCCCTGGGCACACGACCACCGCTGACCTTGTTCTCGAACTCGTACGTCGCGCCGTCTTCGCCCTCGAAAGGCTCGAGCTTGATGATGACCTTCGCGAACTGGCCGGAGCCACCGGTCTGCTTCTTGTGCGTGTAGTCGTGCTTCTCGACCGTCTTGCGGATGGTCTCGCGGTACGCGACCTGCGGCTTGCCGACGTTGGCCTCGACCTTGAACTCGCGACGCATACGGTCGACGAGGATGTCGAGGTGCAGCTCGCCCATGCCGCCGATGACGGTCTGGCCGGTGTCCTCGTCCAACTTCACCGAGAAGGTGGGATCCTCTTCGGCGAGCTTCTGGATTGCTGTTCCCAGCTTCTCCTGGTCGGACTTGGTCTTCGGCTCGATCGACACCTGGATGACCGGGTCCGGGAAGCTCATGGACTCGAGGATGATCTGGTTCTGCGGATCGCAGAGCGTGTCACCCGTCGTGGTGTCCTTGAGGCCGATGACGGCGTAGATGTGACCGGCAGACGCGGTCGCGATCGCGTTCTCCTTGTTGGAGTGCATCTGGAAGAGCTTGCCCAGACGCTCCTTCTTGCCCTTGGTCGAGTTTATGACCTGAGCGCCGGAGTCGACCTTGCCCGAGTACACCCGGACGTAGGTCAGCTTGCCGAAGAAGGGGTGCGTCGCGATCTTGAACGCGAGAGCTGCGAACGGCTCGTCTGCGGACGGCTTGCGAGTGATCTCCTTCTCCTCGTCGCCGACGGCGTGTCCGATGGTCTCGGCAACGTCGAGGGGTGACGGGAGATAGTCGATGACCGCGTCGAGCATGGGCTGAACGCCCTTGTTCTTGAACGCGGATCCACACAGGATCGGGTACAGCTCGCTGTTGACCGTCATCTTGCGGATGGCAGCCTTGATCTCGTCGATCGTGAGCTCTTCGCCGCCGAAGTGCTTCTCCAGAAGCGCTTCGTCGGACTCGGCCACGGTCTCGAGCAGCATGGTGCGGTACTCGTCTGCGCGCTCCTTGAGGTTTTCCGGGATCTCCTGGATCTCGTACTTCTCACCGAGCTTGGTCTCGCCACTCCACACGAGCGCCTTCATCTGCACGAGGTCGATGACGCCCTCGAAGTCGTTCTCTGCGCCGATAGGCAGCTGGATGACCAGCGGCTTGGCACCGAGACGATCGATGATGGTCTGCACGGTGTAGTAGAAGTCCGCGCCGAGCTTGTCCATCTTGTTGACGAAGCAGATGCGCGGCACGTCGTACTTGTCGGCCTGACGCCAGACCTGCTCGGACTGCGGCTCGACACCTTCTTTGCCGTCGAACACTGCGACAGCGCCGTCGAGGACGCGGAGCGAACGCTCCACCTCGACGGTGAAGTCGACGTGACCGGGGGTGTCGATGATGTTGATCTGGTTGTCGTTCCAGAAGCACGTCGTGGCAGCAGAGGTGATCGTGATGCCACGCTCCTGCTCCTGCTCCATCCAGTCCATGGTGGCTGCGCCATCGTGAACTTCACCGATCTTGTAGGAGATACCGGTGTAGAAGAGGATGCGTTCGGTAGTGGTGGTCTTGCCGGCATCGATGTGGGCCATGATGCCGATGTTGCGGACCTTGAGTAGGTCGGTCAGCACGTCCTGTGCCACGAGTTAACCCGCCTTGGTGTTGGAAGAGGTATTGCCTGAGCTGATCAACGCTCCGGCGGTGTCGGATAGTTCCGAATACCGCCCGAGCGAGGAGATCACCAGCGGTAGTGGGCGAACGCCTTGTTGGCTTCGGCCATCTTGTGAGTGTCCTCACGACGCTTCACAGCGGCACCGAGGCCGTTGCTGGCGTCGAGCAACTCGTTCGCCAGACGCTCGACCATGGTCTTCTCACGACGAGCGCGCGAGAACGTGACCAGCCAGCGCAGTGCCAGCGTGGTGGAGCGGCCGGGACGAACCTCGACGGGCACCTGGTAGGTGGCACCACCGACGCGACGGCTGCGAACCTCGAGGGCCGGCTTGACGTTGTCGAGTGCACGCTTGAGCGTGACGACGGGGTCGGTGCCGGTCTTCTCGCGAGCCTGCTCGAGCGCCTGGTAGACGATGCGCTCTGCGGTCGACTTCTTGCCGTCGAGAAGAATCTTGTTGACGAGCTGCGTGACCAACGGGGATCCGTAGACCGGATCGTTGATCAGCGGCCGCTTGGGTGCTGGGCCCTTGCGTGGCATATCAGCTCTTCTCCTTCTTGGCTCCGTAGCGGCTGCGAGCCTGCTTGCGGTTCTTGACACCCTGGGTGTCGAGCGAGCCGCGGATGATCTTGTAACGCACACCCGGGAGGTCCTTCACACGACCGCCGCGAACGAGCACCATCGAGTGCTCCTGCAGGTTGTGACCCTCACCGGGGATGTATGCGGTGACCTCGACCGAGGAGGTCAGGCGAACACGCGCGACCTTACGGAGAGCGGAGTTCGGCTTCTTGGGGGTGGTGGTGTACACGCGAGTGCACACGCCACGGCGCTGGGGACTGCCCTTGAGGGCAGCGGTCTTCAGTTTCGCGACCTTGTCGGTGCGTCCCTTACGGACCAGCTGGTTGATCGTTGGCATAAACCGGCTTTCTTCGTGTCGATAAACAGGGATCTAGCAGTTGGAGCAAGAGAACACTGCTCCTCACCCGGTACTGCGCCTGCTCCAGTACTGCTGTCGCGGGTCTCTTGCACCCCGCGGTCGGGTGTGTCGCATACCCCCACACGTCCAGCCGGTTGCGCGCTCTTCGAGCGAACGTGCGCACGGCTGTACCTCGCATAGGCACACAAACGGTCCGGCCAGGCCGGACACGACCCATAACGATACCCGGCTGCGCGGCCTCGGGTCAAAACACCCTTCGGCCCGATACGCAACCTATCTGCTCAGGTTGAGTGTGAGGTCTGCCAGCTTCGCCGCGGCCTGACAGGGATCGGGGCCGGCGACATCCGGCCGATACTGCACCCACCACCCGAAGATGCCCGCCTGATCTGCGCCGGCCGATACTCCGCACGACGCGGAATCGTTCGGACGCTGGGCCTGTATTGCCTTGCGGCCCTGCACTGTTGTGTCGCTGACGGTGTACATCATTTTCTCGTCGGCGGCACGCTCGGCCGCCAGGGTGCCGGATTCGAACCAGTTGAACGTCACCTTCACCGTGCCCGCGGACCCCACGAGATCCCACCTACAGATCGCCCCGAGGAATCCCTGGGCGATGAGGTCCGCACCGACGGTCTCGGTGATCTGGTCCTCGGAGACGGCGTCGCACTCGGTCAACAACTTGGTGAATTCTTCGCCTCCCGAGCCGCCGAAGCTCGCCGGTCGGGGCGTGCCCTGGACCGTCTGGGAGCAGCCGGCGGCAAGTAGCAGGGTCGCGGCGGCCGCGATCACTCGTCTCGTTCTCGATGTTTGCGGCGTCATTGTTTGCGCTCCACGGTCAGCGTCGCGAGTTCGTTTCCGACATCGCACGGCGGTCTCGCCGCAGGCTGGTCGGAGTACGTGATGGACCAGTGGAAGAAGTCGTCGCCGAATTGCACACCGATCTCGCACAGCGCGCCCTGCTCGGCCTCGAACCCGGGATTCCCGTCGATCTCGATGTCCTTGGCCGGGCGGCCGATCAGTTCGGAGCCGGCGCGTTCGCGGCCGATCGGGCTACCGCGATACCAGGAGAAGCTGACACCCGGCCCGCTGAAGCCCACGGTTTCCCATTGGCAGCCGACGGAGTTGCGGGTGATCTGACCGAACGGTCCGGCTCCGAACGCCGTCTGTACCTCGGCGTCGGTGATCGATCCGCATTCACCGAAGAACGGACCGGGCTCGTACGCGCCGGTGGTCGTCGGCGCTGCCTCGGTCGAGGTATCGGCAGCGTCGGTATCGGAACTACCGCAGCCCGCGAGAAGCGCGGCGACTGCGGTGATCACCAGGGCCACTCGCTTCATGCCGTCCTTCGCGTGTTGTCCGATCCTGCAGTTCGACGTTTACAGCAGTTCGACGTCGCAGTGAACCTATCAATCGGACGGGCATCCAGTCATGTGCCGTGCAGTGCGCGTCCCTGGACGTACACGCCGACGATGGCAGGCTCGCGCATGGCCATCAGGAGGGCGAACAAAGTCTGGTCTCGGGCCAGTTCGGCGTCCTCGGCGCGAACCCCGTGGTCGATCGCGGCCGCCAACTGCGGCCAGGCGGACGGATCGACCACGACGAAATCGGCTTCCTTGCCGGTGTCGAAATTGCCGATCCGGTTCTCCATGTCCAAGGCACGCGCCCCGGCAAGGGTTCCGGTGAACAGCAATTCCGCCGGGTGCAGCGACAACCCGTCGTCTCCGGCCTCGGAGAAGTGCACCTTGAAGGCATCGGCGAGCACCTGCGGTAGCAACCATTCGTCACCGCCGCCGAAGTCGGACCCGATGGCGATGTTCACTCCTGCGGCGACGGTGCGCTTCCACGGCATCGTGCCCGAGCCCAGGAACTGTTGCGACGTCGGACAGTGGGCGATGGAGGTGCCGGTCTCGGCCATCCGTGCCAGCTCGACGTCCTGGCAGTGCACCGCGTGGGCCAGGATGGTCCGCTTGCCGAGGAAGCTCTTACCGCCGACCTCCGAGCCCGGCAGAAACTTGCCGTCGTAGGTGTCGAGGTAGGTAGCCACCCCGTAGGCGTTCTTGGTGGCATCGATCTCGCCCGTGCCCGGCCGGTTGTTCTCGTTGAGGTGCGTGTGGAAGTAGACGCCCCGCGCGCGGACGGAGTCGTAGAGCTCACCGAGATTCTTCAGCGTCTCGATCGTCACCGAGAGCGAGAACCGCGGGACGACGGCCACGTGCAGCATCGCCGTGTCGACGTCGCCCGTATCTGCCGCGTGCCATTTGTCGATTTCTTCCGAGACCAGCCGGATGGCCTCGTCCTCACCGGTGATCAAGGCCTGCGCCGACGCCGGGCCGGTGGTCTGGACCCCGCGTCCACTGACGACGCGTAGTCCGTGCTTCCTCGTTTCGGAGAACAGCGAATCCTGTGCGTGCGGGAAGGCCGACCCGAAGACCATGGCCTGCGTGGTCCCGGCCCGGATGCGGGCGGCGCAGAAGTCCCTGGCGGCCGCGGCGGCGAACTCGGGATCGGCGAAGCGCGACTCGGACGGGAAGATGCACGTGTTCAGCCATTCGAGAAGCTGACCGCCGCCGTAGGAATCACCGGCATAGGTCTGCGGAAAGTGAATGTGGGTGTCGACGAATCCTGGCAGGACAAACCCGGGACGGTGATCAGCGATCTCACTACGCGCGTATTGCGTTGGAAGAGAATCGAACTCGCCGCAGAACTCGATGACACCCTCGGCGGAGACCACCAGCGCGCCGTCGGGAATCGACACCAACGACGCGGCAGCGTCGAGCACGGTGGGCGAGCCTGCGACGTGAAAGATGTGGCCGCGGTGCACGCGTGCGATATCGGAAGTCACCCGCCAGACTCAAGCACAGGTCGGTCGGTGCTGCAGACCGTGTGGGGTCTAGCGAGCTCCCACCGACGCTGTCGACAGCCTCGCGTTCAGCGACACATCCAATACCTCGGCCCACGACCGCACGACCTCGGCACGTCGGCGCGCATCGTCGGTGAGCACATCTGCGAGTCCGAGACCACGGGCGAGGTCGAGAGTCGCCTGCACGAGGCGGTGAGTGACGGGATCGTTGTCGTCGACACCGAGGTTCTCGACGGCCATCTGGTGGGCACGGCGGCCGAACCGTTCTTCGAGGGGCACGATTCGATCGCGCAACTCGGGATCTGCGGAGGCGGCCGTCCACACCTGCAGTGCCGCTTTGAACATCGGTCCGGTGTAGTACTCTACGAGCCGCTCGACGACGAGCTTCGTCCGTCCAGGACCCGGCGGAATGTCCTGGGCTTCGCGCCGCGCGTCGTCCATTCGGGTGTCGAACATGTACTCGAGGGCCCCGGTGATGAGGTCCTCACGCGTCGGGAAATGGTGTTGGGTCGCACCGCGTGAGACGCCGGCGCGCTCGGCGACGACACCGACCGTGGTTGCGACCCAGCCCTGCTCGGCGAGTGAGTCGATTGTCGCCTCGAGCAGTCGCTGACGCGTCACCCTGCTGCGGTCCTGCTTGGGTTCGCGCGCCATCACCATCTCCCTACTCCTTCTCGACCGCCCTACTTCTCGAGGACCCAGGACGGAGGTCTCTTCTCCAGAAAGGACATCATCCCCTCTCGGGCCTCGTCCGATGCAAACAACCTGGCCGATTGCTCGGCGACGGCCGTTCCCCGCTCGTCGATCTCGCGCCTGATGGCAGCCGTGGTGAGCTGTTTCGACTCGGCCAAGCCCTGCGGCGAGCACTTCCGAAACATGATCATGTAATCGGCCACCACAGCCGCTGGGATGGCATCGGCCACGGTGATCAGGCCGATCGATTCGGCCGTGGCACCGTCGAACGTCTCCCCGGTGAGCAAGTACCGACTCGCTGCCCGGGAGCTCAATCGCGGCAGCACGGCCACCGAGATGACCGACGCGGCGAGGCCGAGGCGAACCTCCGTCAACGCGAACGAACTCTCCGGGCCGGCGACCGCGACATCGCAGGCCGCGACGAGTCCCATCCCGCCTGCTCGCACGTGCCCGTCGATCTGCGCGACGACGGGTTTGGGAGTGTCGATGATCAACCGCATCAGGTCGAGCATCTGCCGGGTGCGAAGTTCCGGTGATGATCCCGCTTCTCGGAGATCGGCTCCCGCACAGAACGTCGTGCCGGTGTGGCCGAGCACGATCGTTCTGACGTCATCGTTTTCGGCCGCGGCGACGAGGCCGGCGCTGAGCTCGTCGACCAACACCGAGGACAACGCATTTCGGTTCTCCGGCGAATCCAACGTCAAATACGCCGTGCTCGCGGAGTTCTCGGCGAGAACGGCCATCAGTAGCTCCTGGGCAGTCCGAGCGAGTGCTGGCTGACGAAGTTGAGGATCATCTCCCGGCTCACCGGCGCGACGCGGGCGATGCGGGCCGCTCCGAGCATTGCAGCCAGACCGTACTCACTGCTCAAGCCGGCACCGCCGTGGGTCTGGATCGCCTGATCCAGCGCCTTGATACTGGCCTCGGCGGCGGCGTACTTGGCCATGTTCGCGGCCTCGGCGGCACCGAAATCGTCGCCGGAGTCGTAGAGCACCGCTGCCTTCTGCATCATCAATTTCGCCAACTCCAGCTCGATCTTGCACTGCGCCAGCGGGTGCGCCAAGCCCTGGTGTGCGCCGATGGGCGTCTTCCAGACCGTCCGCTCGTTGGCGTATTTGACCGCCGCGTCCAGAGCGTAGCGACCCATACCGACAGCCATCGCGGCACCGAGAATGCGCTCGGGGTTCAGGCCGGCGAACAGCTGCATCAGGGCGGCGTCGGCCTCGCCGACGAGTGCCTCGGCGGGCAACCGGACGTCATCGAGGAACAGTACGAACTGGTGATCGGGCTCGACGATGTCCATCTCCATCTGCGTCTTCTGCAGTCCCGGAGCGTCGGTGGGCACGATGAACAGGGCCGGCTTGAGCTTGCCGGTCTTGGAATCCTCGGTGCGGGCGACGATCAGTACCGCGTCGGCCTGGTCGACACCGGAGATGTAGATCTTGTTGCCCTTGAGAATCCACTCGTCGCCGTCACGGCGCGCGGTGGTGGTGATCTGATGCGAGTTGGATCCCGCGTCGGGCTCGGTGATCCCGAAGACCATGATCTTGGACCCGTCGGCGAGAGCGGTGAGCCACTCCTGCTTCTGGTCTACCGTGCCGTACTTGCCGATGATGGTGCCGCAGATGGCCGGGCTGACGACGACCAACAGCAGACCGGCTCCGTGCGCGGCCAACTCCTCCTGCACAAGCGCGAGTTCGTAGATGCCTGCCCCGCCGCCGCCGTACTCCTCGGGCAGGTTGACGCCGAGGAAGCCGAGCTTGCCCGCCTCGTTCCACAGTTCGGTCAGCGGCTCGCCCTTGCGCGCTTTGGGCAACACGTAGTCGATGTAGTTGTAGCGCTTGCCCAGTGACGAGACCGCGTTGCGCAGCCCCTTCTGCTCTTCGGTTTCGATGAAACTCATGCTTGCTCTGCTCCTTCTGAGACCACGGCCAGAACTGCGCCGACTTCGACTTGCTGACCTTCTGTGACGTTCAGTTCGGTGAGTACACCGTCTGCAGGTGCGGTCACCGTGTGTTCCATCTTCATCGCCTCGAGCCACAGGATGGGCTGACCGGCGGTGACGGTATCGCCCTGCGCAGCAGCGATTCTGACGACGCTGCCCGGCATCGGCGCCAGTAGCGACCCCGCAGCCACCTCGTCGCTCGGGTCGGTGAACCGCGGGGCGCGGACCAGACGGACCGGCCCGAGCGCAGAATCGACGAATACATCCGATCCGTAACTGTGCACGTCGAAGATGCGCCTGATGCCTCCGTCGTCGAGCGTCACTGATGTCGGTGTGTGCTCGACGAGTTCGACGCCGTCCAGCGTGACCCCATCTACCGCGGAGATGAGTCCGCTGCGTCCGATGGAATATTCGACGGTGATGTCGTCGTATGTCTTGCGCTGCGGCTGCGACCGCAGGTTGCGCCACCCGCCCGGGAGCCCTCGATTCACCCGGGCTCGCTCGACGTTGTTCGCCGCGTCGGCCAGAGCTGCTGCGAGAGCCGACAGCTCCACGCCGCGGCCCTGCGCGATCGGTAGCGACAGCACATCGAGGCCGTGGGTGTCGAAGAAGGCGGTGTCGGTGTCGCCGGCCAGGAACGAAGGGTGCCGCAGGATGTTGACCAACAGATCTCGGTTGGTCTTCAGGCCGTGAATGGTGGCTCGCTGCAGTGCTTTCGCCAGCAGGTTCGCTGCCTGGACTCGCGTCGGCGCGAACGAGATGACCTTTGCGAGCATCGGGTCGTAATGAGTGCTCACCACACTGCCGGACTCGACGCCGGAATCAACTCTGATTCCGGCTTTTTCGAGCACCTCGAACTGCGCACCGGGAATCTCGAATCGATGCACGGAACCGCTCTGTGGCTGCCAATCCTGAGCCGGATCCTCGGCATAGAGCCGAACCTCGATGGAGTGACCGCGCGTCGCCGGCTGCTCGGCGGGCAACCGCTCCCCCGCTGCCACCCGAATTTGCAGCGCCACCAGATCCAGACCGGTCGTGCATTCGGTGACCGGGTGCTCGACCTGCAGACGGGTGTTCATCTCGAGGAAGAAGAAGTTGCCCTTCTCGTCGGCGAGGAATTCGACGGTGCCCGCGCCCTCGTAGCCGATGGCCTCGGTGGCCAGCGTCGCCGCATGGAAGAGCTTCTCGCGCATACCGTCTATGCGTTCGACGAGTGGTGACGGCGCTTCTTCGACGACCTTCTGGTGACGACGCTGGATCGAACATTCACGCTCGCCCACGGTCCACACGGTGCCGAACCGGTCGGCCATGACCTGTACTTCGATGTGCCGGCCGGTCTCGATGTAGCGCTCGACGAACACCGTTCCGTCACCGAACGCCGACAGAGCTTCTCGACCCGCTGCCTCGATTTCGGACTGCAGTGTGTCGAGGCTGCGCACGATCCGCATGCCGCGCCCACCGCCACCCGCGGAGGCCTTGATCAGCACCGGAAGTTCGTTCTCGGTGACCGACTCGGGATCGAGCTGCGTCAGTACCGGCACTCCGGCGTCGGCCATCATCTTCTTGGACTCCACCTTCGAGCCCATCAGTTCGATGGCCTTGACCGGCGGTCCGATCCACGTCAAGCCGGCATTCTGGACCTGCTGCGCGAAATCGGCGTTCTCGGAGAGGAAGCCGTAGCCCGGATGCACCGCGTCGGCCCCGGCCTGTACCGCCGCGGCGATGACTGCGTCGCCCCGGAGATAGGTCGCCGACGAGCTGTTGCCGGGTAGGCGCACCGCGGCGTCCGCCTCGCGCACGTGCGGGGAGTTGGCGTCTGCGTCGGAGAACACCGCGACGGTGTCGATGCCCTCGGCCCGACAGGTAGTGAAGACACGGCGGGCGATTTCGCCGCGGTTGGCTACGAGGACGGAGGTTACGGTCATGGCTTCACATCCGGAAGACACCGAAGTTGGCGGTGCCTTCGATCGGGGCAGAGGCAATGGCCGACAGGCACATTCCCACTACCGTGCGGGTATCACGAGGGTCGATGACACCGTCGTCGTAGAGGCGTCCGGAAAGGAACATGGGCAGCGACTCGGCTTCGATCTGCGCTTCGATCATCGCGCGCATTCCGGCGTCGGCCTCGGCGTCGAATGCTTGGCCACGGGCCTCGGCGGCGGCACGTCCGACGATGGAGATGACACCGGCGAGTTGCGCGCCACCCATGACTGCGGATTTGCTCGACGGCCAGGCGAACAGGAATCGCGGGTCGAAGGCGCGGCCGCACATGCCGTAGTGACCGGCACCGTAGGACGCACCGAGCAGGATCGAGATGTGCGGAACCGTAGAGTTGGACACGGCATTGATCATCATCGAGCCGTGCTTGATCATCCCGCCTTCCTCGTATTCCTTGCCGACCATGTAACCGGTGGTGTTGTGCAGGAACAACAGTGGGGTGTTCGAGCGGTTGGCGAGCTGAATGAACTGCGTCGCCTTCTGCGATTCCTCACTGAACAGCACGCCGCGGGCATTGGCCAGGATGCCGATGGGATAGCCGTGCAGCTCGGCCCATCCGGTGACGAGAGACCCGCCGTACATGGGCTTGAACTCGTCGAAATCGGAGCCGTCGACGATGCGGGCGATCACCTCGCGAGGATCGAACGGGATCTTCAGATCGGTGGGGACGATGCCGAGCAGATCCTCGGGGTCGGCCAGCGGCTCGATGATGTCGGCGCGCGGCTCCGGGCCCTTCTTCTTCCAGTTCAGCCGCGAGACGATGCTGCGTCCGATACGGATCGCATCCTGCTCGTCGACGGCGAAATAGTCTGCAAGACCTGACTTTCGAGCATGCATCTCGGCACCGCCGAGCGACTCGTCGTCCGAGTCCTCACCGGTGGCCATCTTGACCAACGGTGGCCCGGCGAGGAACACCTTTGATTGCTCCTTGATCATGACCACGTGATCGGACATTCCGGGGATGTATGCACCGCCGGCAGTGGAGTTACCGAACACCAACGCGATCGTCGGAATGCCCGCCGCCGACAGCTGCGTCAGATCACGGAACATTCGACCGCCGGGGATGAACACCTCCTTCTGCGTCGGTAGATCGGCTCCACCGGACTCGACCAAGGAGATGACCGGAAGCCGGTTCTGCGTGGCGATGTCGTTGCCGCGGAACCCCTTCTTGAGGGTCCACGGGTTGCTCGCCCCGCCGCGGACGGTCGGATCGTTGGCGACGATGAGGCATTCGACGCCGCACACGACGCCGATACCCATGACGGTGCTGGCTCCGACGGGAAAGTCGCTGCCCCAGGCCGCGAGCGGGCACAATTCGAGGAAGGCCGAGTCCTCGTCGATCAGCAACTCGATGCGCTCACGGGCGAGCAGCTTGCCCCGCTTCTTGTGGCGATCGACGTACTTCTGACCGCCACCGAGCAGCGCCTTCGAGTGCTCGGCGTCGATCTCGGCCAGCTTGGTGTGCATGGCCTCGGTGGCACCGGAATACTGCTCCGACGCGGTGTCGAGGGTGGACTTCAGCACGCTCATGCCTGGTACCCCAATCGTTTTGCGGCCAGTCCGGTGAGAATTTCGGTCGTTCCGCCGCCGATACCGAGGATGCGCATGTCGCGGTACTGCCGTTCGACTTCGCTCTCACGCATGTAGCCGAGTCCGCCGAAGAGTTGCACCGCCTGATTGGCGACCCACTCTCCGGATTCGACGGCGGTGTTCTTCGCGAAGCAGACCTCGGCGATGAAGTCGGCGTCCTCCTCCATCGATCTCTCGACGAGGGAGCGGGTGTAGACGCGGGCGATGTCGATCTTGCGGGCCATCTCGGTGACGGTGTTCTGTACGGATTGCCGTGCGATGAGCGGCTTTCCGAACGTTTCCCGATCGCGGACCCACTGCAGAGTCAGATCGAGGCAGCGCTGCGCGCTGGCGTAGGCCTGGGCGGCGAGGGCGATGCGCTCGGTGAGAAATGCCTGTGCGATCTGCGCGAAGCCGGAGTTTTCGGCACCGACGAGGTTGCTCACCGGCACTCGGGCGTCGACGAACGAGAGCTCAGCAGTATCGGATGCGCGCCAGCCCATTTTGTCGAGCTTGCTGGTGACCTCGAATCCGGGTGTGCCCTTCTCGATGACGAGCAGCGAGACACCGGCCGCACCGTCGCCTCCGGTGCGAACCGCAGTGACGACGAAGTCTGCTCGGCAGCCCGAGGTGATGTACGTCTTGGATCCATTGACGACGTAGTGCTCGCCGTCCCTGACCGCCTTCGTCCTGAGGTGGCCGACATCGGAACCGCCGCCCGGCTCGGTGATCGCGAGCGAGCCGATCTTCTCACCGGCCAGCGTGGGCCGCACCCACTTCTCGATCTGGTCGGCGTCGCGTGCTGCAACCAAATGCGGCAACGCAATTCCGCTGGTGAACAGCGATGCGAAGAGCCCGCCGGACGCACCGGCCTGATGCATCTCCTCGCAGATCACGACCGCGTCGGCCAGATCTCCGCCGTCCCCACCGACGTCCTCGGGGAAGCCTGCACCGATCAAACCGAGAGCTGCCGCCTTCTTGTGCAGCTCGCGAGGAATCTCTCCGTCGGTTTCCCACTGATTCATGTGCGGTGCGATGTCCTGCTCCACGAAACTTCGGACGGTCTTGCGCAGCTGCTGACGCTCGGGCGTCGTCCAGATACTCATACGAGTGCTCCCTTGTAAGCGAGTGTTTCGGGGATGTCGATGTGCCGCGACCGCAGCCATTCACCGAGCCCCTTGGCCTGTGGATCGAATCTGGCCTGCGATGCCACGCCTTGGCCGAGGATGCCGTCGATGACGAAGTTCACGGCCCGCAGATTGGGCAGCACGTGTCGGGTGACGGTGAGTTTCTCCGCCTCGGGCAACATCTGCTTCAGTCTGTCGACCGTCAATGCGTGGACGAGCCAGGAGAATTCGTCGTCGGTGCGGACCCAGACCCCGACGTTGGCATTGCCGCCCTTGTCGCCGCTTCGGGCGGCCGCGATGGTTCCGAGCGGGAGTCGGATGGTCGCTTCGTCTGCTCTCGGTGCGGGGAGCGTCGGTTCATCGAGGCGTTCCAGTGCCCGCGTTTCTGTCGACGGTGCGATGGTGCTTTCGGTGCCGTCGGCGAGATGCGCGACGTGCGGCACCTGGGCCGCGTCGACGAATCCTGCCGTGAACACTCCGTACGGCGCTCCGTTTCCCGGCGGGGCGGTCACCGAGAATCCGGGGTAGCTGGCCAGTGCGAGTTCGACTGCAACCGCAGAGAACTGACGTCCAACGGCATCGGGGTTGCTGTCGCGAGCCACGCAGCGCAGTAGGGCGCTGGCCGTCTCCTCGGTCTCTGCGTCCGGCTTGTCGGTGCGCACCAGTGTCCAGTCCAATTCGGTTGGCCGTGCGGGGAGCCAGGACTCGAATTGACGCTGTGCAAGTGCCGCTTTCGCCTCGATGTCGAGACCGGTGAGCACCATCGTGAATTCGTTGCGGAAACCGCCTAGCGCATTGAGCGAGACCTTGTAGGTGGGCGGCGGCGCTTCACCGGTCACGCCGGTGATGGACACTCGATCGCTGGATTCCTGTGTCAGGATCGCTGAGTCGATCCGTGCGGTGACGTCAGGGTTCGCGTAACGCCCGCCGGTGATTTCGTACAGCAGCTGAGCGGTCACGGTACCGACGCTGACGGCACCGCCGGTGCCCTCGTGCTTGGTGATGACGGACGAACCGTCGGACTCGATCTCGGCGATGGGGAACCCTGGACAGGACATGTCGGCGATCTCGGTGAAGAACGAGTAGTTGCCGCCGGTCGCCTGAGTTCCGCACTCGATGATGTGGCCCGCGACGACGGCACCGGCCAGGGCGTCGTAATCGGTCGGCGTCCAGCCGAAGTGCGCCGCAGCGGGTCCGACGATCACGCTGGCATCGGTGACGCGCCCGGTGACGACGACGTCGGCACCGGAGTTCAGGCATTCCACGATGCCCCACGCGCCGAGGTAGGCATTTGCGGTCAGCGGGTTACCGAGGCCGAGTTGGGCAGCTCTGCCGAGAAGGTCGTCGCCGTCGACGTACGCGATTTTCGCACCGGAGTCGAGTTTCTCCAGCGCCTCGGCCAAGCCACGTGGATTCAGACCACCGGCGTTGGCGACGATCTTGACGCCTTTGTCGAGCGCCAGTCCGAGGCAATCCTCGGCCTGGCGCAGAAAGGTTTTGGCGTAGCCACGAGTCGCGTCCTTCATCCGGTCGCGGCCGAGGATGAGCATCGTCAGCTCGGCGAGGTAATCACCGGTGAGGTAGTCGAGTTCGCCGCCCTCGAGCATCTCGCGCATGGCTGAAAGACGGTCCCCGTAGAAGCCCGAGCAGTTGCCGATTCGTACGGTCATGCGTGCTCTCGTCCCGATCCTGGAGGGCCTGCGAAGGCTTGGGCGATGGTGAGCCAGTGTGCGGCGTCGAGTCCCTCTGCGCGGATGTCGAGGTTGTCGCGATGAGCGCGCTGGGTGACGAGGAGGCAGAAGTCGAGGGCCGGGCCAGTCACGCGTTGCACAGCGTCCTCGGGTCCCCAGGTCCATAGCTCGCCCGACGGCGCGGTGAGTTCGATGCGAAACGGTTCGGTGGGAGGAGTCTGCTGGTTGACGGCGTAAGCGAAATCCCTCGTGCGGACGCCGATATGAGCGACTCCACGGATTCTGTCGGTGGGAACGCGCGTGACGCCCAATGCGTCCGCGACATCCTGGCCGTGGGCCCACGTTTCCATCAATCGCGCTGTGGCCATGGACGCCGCACTCATCGGCGGTCCGAACCAGTCGATCTTGGTTCCGGGCGGCACCTGCACAAGAGCGTCGGTCATGGCTCGACGGCGGGTTCGCCATGCGCTCAACAGTTCGGGATTGCGGGCTTCTTCCTCCGCAGCCTCGTCGACGAACCCGGTGGGGTTTTCCCACGCTTTCTTCAGAGTGAGGGCGAACTCCTCCTTGGCCGCGGTATCGCCGGATGCTGCGGACGTGGTTCGCTCCGCGACGTGATCGGTCCACGACAGATGTGCGATCTGGTGCGCGATCGTCCAACCCTCGGCCGGTGTCGGTGCCGCCCACTGCTCCGATGTCAGTTCGGCGACGAGCGCATCGAGGTCGTCGCCCTCGGCACGGAGGTCGCCGACGAGTGTGTCGAGGTCTGCCATGGGTCCAGCTTCACAAAGGCACGAGAAAAAAGCAAGCACGCTTGCTTGTTAATTCGTAACCTTACGTTCGTTTGCCGTCTCTACGGTGCGGAATGTGAAAATGTCGAGACTCGCAGCCGTCGCCGTTACCCTCGCCTTCATGACTGCCGGCTGTTCTTCTGCGGATCCGTCTTCCACGGACCCGACCCCCGACGAACCGTCGAGCATTCGGGTGGCGACATTCAATGCGAGCCTCAATCGGCCCGCGGCCGGCCAGTTGGTGACCGACCTGCAGGGTGAGAACGCTCAGGCTCGCGCTGCGGCCGATGTGATCTCCACGAACTCTCCGGATGTGCTGTTGGTCAACGAGTTCGACTACTCGGGCGACGATGCGGTGAAACTGTTCAACGACAACTATCTGGACAAGCAGTACCCATATTGGTTCACGGCGCCCGTGAACACCGGGGTCGACTCCGGACTCGACCTGGACAAGGACGGCAAGCTCGGCGGCCAGGGCGATTCCTGGGGTTTCGGCCAATTCCCAGGTCAGTACGGCATGGTCGTGTACTCGAAGTATCCGATCGACACCGAATCGGTGCGCACGTTCCAGAACTTTCTGTGGAAGGACATGCCGGATTCCCTGCTGCCGCGTGATTACTACGGAGAGGCGTCCGACGCGCTGCGACTGTCCAGCAAATCGCACTGGGACGTGCCGATCGACGTGAATGGCAAGACGCTGCACGTACTGGCCTCGCACCCCACTCCCCCGTCGTTCGATGGACCCGAGAACCGCAACGGCAAACGCAATCACGACGAGATCAGGCTCAGTGCCGACTACATCTCGGGTGCGGACTACCTGTACGACGACAAGGGCGTGCGCGGCGGACTCGACGAAGGAGCGTCGTTCGTCATGCTCGGCGATCAGAACAGCGATCCGGTCGACGGCGACTCGGTGGCCGGTTCCATTGCGCAGGTTCTGGATTTGTCCCGCGTTCAGGATCCCGCGCCTGTATCCGACGAACACGGAACGGACACAGCTGATTTCGCGGATCCGACGCCGGGTGACCTTCGAGTGGACTATGTGTTGCCGTCCGACGATCTCACCGTAATCGACTCCCAGGTGTACTGGCCGAACCAGGCCGAGCACCCCTCGGACCATCGACTGGTGTGGGCTGATCTCGAATTATGATGCGTAGGTGACGGATCTGCCGATAGTCGAGTTCGCCTACCCGGGCCCACTTCGAGACACGCTGGTTGCGGCCGTGCTGTCCGGCGCGAAGACCAGCACGGCAAGCCTGTTGGTTCAGTACGCCGACGAGGAGCTGCCGAGCGTGGGTGATCGCGGCGCGGTGGTGGATTCGGCGGGTGTCGTGGTCGGAGTCACCGAGACCACGGGTGTCGATATCGTTGCGCTGAAGGATGTTTCGCTGCGACATGCCCTTGACGAGGGTGAGGGGTACGCCGATGTGGCGCAGTGGCGAGCCGGACACGAAAGATTCTGGCAGTCGGCCGAGGTTCGCGCGGAATTGGGAGATCCGAACTTCACGGTAAACGACGACACTCAGGTGGTGCTGGAGCGATTCACCCTCGTGTGAAGTCAGGGTCCGCCGTGTTCCGTCGGTTCGATGCCTACTGCTCGGAGGGTTGCCGCTTCAGCGCTGTCCGGATCATACGGCCGTGCCGCTGTCATGATGACCCGCACATTCTCCGGAGTGTGGATCTCGAGCTCGACGGAATTCCACAGTCGAGTGTGCGGCCCGGTAGCCGAGCCGGGTCGGATTTGGGCGCAGGCCTGGGCGATGGAATCGAGCTGGTCGAGGACGCAGGCGAAGCTCACCGTCATTGCCGGCAGTCCGGCCGACCGCTCCGTCGGCACGAGCAGAACATCCTGAAACACCCAGCGGCGCAGATGAACCAATTGACCGGGAATTGTGAAGAGTTCGAAGAAACCGAGAGCTCGGGTCCAGAATTCGGTCGATTCGGCGAGATTCGCGGTGGGGACGGTGACGAACATCGGCATGCCGTACAGGCCACGAAACAGCTCGGGCGCGGCGGTGTGTGGGCCCGGAATCGGTACTGGTCTCACCTCGAAGGCGGGGTAGTTCTCGGTCATGTCCACCATCCTGAAGCCTGACGCGGCGTCAGGGTCAAACGGTGTTGTCGGTGGGTGGGTGTATAGGCAGTTCCACGCCAATCCTTATCCATTGCAACGTAATTGAGTTTGACGGATCGTTCACACTCCAGTACTATCGAACGTACGTTCTATTAATCGCTGAACATCTGCCGGGGGGCGAAGACACAGTGACCACATCTGCACGCAGCCGATTCGCGGCCTATCTCGGGCCGCAATCGAAGCCGTACATCGCGCCTGCTTCGTTGGCCGAGATTCGGGATGTCACGATTCTGGAGAATCAAGCGTGCGCTCGGAAAGTGGCTCTGGCTGCCGCCATCTGGGACACGTGCATTCATCAGAACGTGCTCGTGGGTGACGTCATTCAGGATGCGGGCAACTATGCAGCCTCCGAAATTGCGCACGTTCTGGGCTGCTCGAAGACCGTCGCGAACACGTACGCCGAGGTCGGGATGGACCTTCGGCTTCGGCTTCCCGCCATCGCCGCCGCCTTCGATGCCGGCGAACTGGATTTGCCTCGAGTCCGTGCGATCTACCGCTGTACCCACAATCTGACGCAGGACGCGGCGACAGCCGTCCAAAGGGAGGTTCTGCACGCTGCCCGACGCCTGTCGCCCGGGCCGCTCGCGACCGAAATCTGGTCGATCATGTACCGCATCGCACCCGAGCAGGCTGCCGCTCTACGCAAGGACTTGGAACGGCACACCAATGTCACTTACATCGACAAAGATGTGCTGTCGACGCTGAAGGCCGACCTCACTGCCGCCGACGCCGCCGCTGCCTGGCAACTCATCAACGAGATGGCCGCCACCGTCTGCCGACACGATCCGCGAAACAAGGGTCAGAAGCGTGCGGCCGCGTATGTTGCTCTGCTGCAGCAGGAATCGTCGATGGCATGCATGTGCGAACCCGATGACGACAACCCCTGCACGGCCGATACCGCGCGCCCAGATCGGCGTGCGCCGCTCACTGTCATCACGGTCGACCTCGCCACTCTCGCCGGTCTGCTCTCCAATCCTGCTCACTTGGCCGGCCACGGCACCATCGATGCCGAGTACGCCCGAGAGCTCGCCGACAACGCGCACTGGCAGATCCTCCTTACCGAAGCCCGCAATCTGGCGGAGAAGTTCGGATACGGCGAAGACTTGGAATCGCTCATCGACACCGACGTGGAGGAGGGCACCGCAACGGATGGTGTCGAGCAGACAGACCGGACCGACACACAACAAACCGACACTGCAGGATCCGACACTACGGAGTCCGACACCGCAGAGTCCGCGTCCGAAAGCACGTCTGCACCGTCGGACACCGAGACCAGGGGTAGCTGCTCTATCAAGCCCTCACGCATGGTGTTTCACGCACTGGGGCGTGGACGTCGCCGAACGGGCGGTGCAGTTCCTCGACCGCCTCGTCCGCAGAATGCCCCGCGTCCACCGCGGAACAACTGTGTCGCCACGCCGTATCGCGGCACGTACACCTTCGTAGCCGAACTCGAAGCGGCGATTGCCGCCGATCCCTCACTCGGGTTCGCGCTGTATCCCGACGGTCACGGCGGTCTCGTACTGCCGCCGCCCGGTGCGCTCGTTTATCGCCCCACTACCGCACTCGCAGAACGCATTCGATACCGCGACCGCACGTGCCGGCATCCGGGCTGTGACGTCCCGGCTCAGCAATGCGAGATCGACCACATCGTGCCGTATTTCCATCGCGATCCTGCGAACGGTGGGTGGACCATCGACACCAATCTGCATTGTCTGTGCCGCTATCACCACAGCCTCAAGACGATGGGTTTGTGGACTCCCGTGATGCTGGCCGAGGGCGTGGAGTTCTGGCTCTCGAACGCCGGCACCACAGCGATCACTGTTCCCGGAACGACCCAACTCGCAGACATGAGCCATCTGCCCGCCGTATATCGCAGGCCCAAAGGTGAAGCTGTACAGGCGGATACCTCGAGCCTCGAAATTGTCCAGCCGCTGCCCGCGCCGGTACCTACATCAGCACCCGACGATAATCCCCCGCCTTTCTGATCGATATTGGGTATTGGGTCAGTACACAAAAGTTCCACCGCAGTCGACGTGTCTGCGGTGGAACAGCTGTGCCTTCTGGGTGTCGTTCTGTTCGGTCGGTGTCAGCCGGTGTAAGTGCTGAGGTCGTACACCGTCGCACTGCCGACGGTGCTGGCGGTGAAGTTCGCCTCGACCCACTCCTGAATCTGCGAGGAGGTGCTCGTCGAGTCGCCGCCCATGCCCCCGCGTGCCATTCCATCACCCATGCCTCCGGATACGTAGTACGCGACTTCGTGATTGGAGACGTACTCGATGAACTCGTCGAGCGAGGGTGCGGGATCGCCGCTCCAGCCGCCGATCGCCATCACCGCGGTATCGGACGAAAGCTCGTACCCCGCTGCAGACTGCGAACCGTTGACTGCAGCAGACCATCTCGTCGTTGTGGACTCGAGCAGAGCCGTCAACTCCTCGTTGGTCTCACCGCCCATGCCACCGCCCATGCTGGACATACCGCCAGGCAGAGTGCCGGTGCCGAAGCCTGCTGGGAGATCGGCAGCATCAGCAGGCATGCCCGCATCATCGCCCGGCATTGCGTCGCCCGACACTGCTCCACTCGGCATCCCACCGGTCGGCATCCCGCCCATGCCGCTGTCGCTGACTGCACCGGTCGGGCCTGCGGTGGGGACGGATCCGCTGTGCGCGTTCGTCGTCGTAGCGATGGCATACGACGTGCCACCGCCGAGACCGGCCACTGCTCCGAGGATGAGCGCAGCCGCAGTGAGCTTTCGGTACTGCCCGGCGAGCAGGATCATCACGGCCGCAACAACGGTTCCCACCAACAGGATCCACTTCAAGGCCGGCAGCCAGTCCGCGTTGCGGTGTAACAGCACCCAACTCCAGACACCAGCCGTGATCATAATCGTCGCCCTACCTGCTCTGGCCCATATTGATTCGCGTCGAAGCCAGAGTGCGTAGCCGCCGGTTCCGATCATGCCCGCGATGGCAGGGGCAAGAGCCACGGTGTAGTACGGGTGAATCGTGCCGGACATGTAACTGAAGATCAGCGCTGTCACCATGAACCAACCGCCCCACAGAATCAGGGATGCACGCAGCATGTCGGTCCGCGGCGCTCGGCCGCGAGCGATCAGACCCAAGACCATTGCCACCAATGCCGCAGGAATCAGCCACGAAATCTGGATTCCCATCTCACTGCCGAACAATCGATCCAGACCGGTCGACCCACCGAAGCTCGATCCGGCTGCACCGGAATTCATTCCGCCCGGTGCCCCGCCACCGCCGCCGGTGTTACCGAAGATTCGGCCGAGACCGTTGTATCCGAGCACCAGATCCATCACGGTGTTGTCGGTGGACCCGCCGATGTACGGGCGCGCACCTTCCGGCCACAGCTGAACCGCCACCACCCACCATCCGGCGGCGACCACCAATGCCGCGAACGCACCGACCAGATGCAGCAGTCTTGCGCGCAATTGCGCCCGTCCCGCAACCAGATACGTCAACCCGAAGGCTGGTAGTACCAACAAGCCCTGCAGCATCTTGGTCAGAAACGCGAATCCCAGCGCCACGCCGGCGAAGGCGAGCCACATGGCGGCCCGTCGACCAGCAGTGGTCTGCAGAGAGCGCACGACGAAGTAGCCGCCGAGCGTCATGAGGAGAACCAGCAGCGCGTCGGGGTTGTCGAAGTCGAACATCAGCGCAGCTGCAGGAACGGACGCCACCGTGAAGCCGGCGAGCAAGCCGGCGGTGGGATTCGCGACTCGCTTGACCGCGGCATACACCGTCGCCACCGCGGCGACACCCATCAGGGCTTGGGGAAGCAGCAAACTGAAGCTCGAGAACCCGAACAGACGGGCCGACAGTCCCATCACCCATAGCGCGGCCGGTGGCTTGTCCACGGTGATGAAGTTTTCGGAATCCAGTGATCCGAAGAACCACGCCGTCCAGTCCTTGGTGCCTGCCTGCACAGCCGCGGCGTAGAACGTGTTCGCATAACCACTTGCGGTCAGGTTCCACAGGTACAGAGTTGCGGTGGACGCGAGCAGAACAAGAAGCCCGAGCAAGTGTCGGCGGCGATACCACCACATGTCCTGCCTGGACGGCTGGCGGGCATGCGACGGAGGCATCGCGGCCGGTCGGTCGATTTGGGCGGTCATCGCACATCCTGTTCGTCGAAGTTGTCGACTACGAGAATGTGCGACGGACCGCCGGTCCGGCTGGGAGCAGCCTGCGAGGTTGCTGTGAGCGAGCGAGCTTGCTCAGACGCGATCGGCGTACACGACGATGTTGTCGTCGTAACTCGAGATATCCGAGTCGAACTGTCCGCCACAGGTGATCAGTCGCAGGCCGGGATGATCGATGTCGCCGTAGACCTTGTCGGTGGGAAACGAGTCTTTCGGATACTGCTCCACCGCGCTGACGACGAAGCGAACCGTACCGCCATTCTGGTCCGTGACGGTGACGTCGTCACCCTGCGCGAGATCCCGGAGTCGGTAGAAGACTCCCGGGCTGCCGCCCCAATCCACGTGTCCGGCAAGGATCGACGGCCCCAGTTGGCCAGGGATCGGCGACCCCGTGTACCAGCCCGCGGGAAAACCACCCGGCGGAACTTCCATCGAACCGTCCGAACGAAGACCCAGATCCATCACGTCGGAGTCGACGTCGATCGCCGGAATGTCGATACGGGCGGGAGGTGACCCGGCCACCGATGAATTTGCCTGCGCTGCAACCTCATCGGTAGAAGTATCCGGTGCCTGCGTAGACATGGCCGACGACGGTGCGGTGCGCTCCGGAGGCGCTTCGTCCGAAGGCGTTGCGCAACCGGTAAGAAACAACAGGAGCATGAAGCAGGCAGCGGCTACTGCCCGCACCACGACCCGGGAAAGGATCGGGGCGCGGGCAGATTCAGCCGGAGGTGCGTACTCCCTGGCTACGGCTTTCACAGATCAGCGCCGACGACGCGTCATCAACGTGACCGACACCGCGCCGACAGTGAGTAGAGCGAGAAGGGTCCACATCGTCACGGCCACCGAGTTGGCCGGCTGCGTGACCGTACTGCCGTCACCGGTATCGACACCGCCGTTGGGAATCTGTGTGATCTGCCCACCCGGGTTGTACGTACCCGGCTGATCCGGGCCACCGGGTGTGGTCGGCTGGTTGGGCTGATTCGGGGTGTTCGGGGTGTTCGGGGTGTTCGGGGTGTTCGGGGTGTTGGGTGTGTTCGGTGTGTTGGGTGTGTTCGGGGTGTTGGGTGTGTTGGGCTGATTCGGGGTGTTCGGCTGCTCAGGCACATTGGGGATACCCGGAATCGGCGGGATCGTGATGCCGGGAATCGGAGGAAGGCCTGGGATCGGGGGTACTTCGATGACGATCGGCGGCGTTCCGCCACCGTCGCCCGGGGTGCCCGGTGTGCCGCCACCATCACCCGGGGTGCCCGGCGTACCGCCACCGTCACCCGGGGTGCCCGGCGTTCCGCCACCGTCGCCCGGAGTACCGCCACCGTCACCTGGAGGAGTCGTGGTCACCGGAGGAGTCGTGGTCACCGGAGGAGTCGTGGTCACCGGAGGCTCGGTGATCCCACACTCTGCATTGCTGATCGTGTTCGAGTCGAGGGTGACTGCGCCGGTCAAAGCCAATAGCCGTCCCCGCACATCGGCATCCGTCGTCGCAGTAATCGACGCCTGCGCCATGACCGTGCCGACGAAGTCCGTGTCGGTACCAAGAGTGGCCGAGCTTCCGACCTGCCAGAACACGTTGCACGGGCTGGCCCCGTTGATCAGGGAGACACTGCTGTTCGACCCTGTGATGAGAGTGGACCCAGCTTGGAAGATGAATACGGCAGCGGAGTTTCCTTGGGCGTCGAGCGTCAGTGGTAGAGACCCGGTCAGTCCGAGTGTGTCGCCCTTGTACAAACCGGCATACCGCGTGGTGCCCCCTAGCTCGACTGGGACCAGTTCGGGACCCGACCTGTTGGCAGCATCGGTATATGCAACCTGCAGAGCAGCTTTCGCGTTCCGAGCCCGTTCGTTCTTGTCGTCGATGACGCCGTTGGTAATTTGGCCCTGCAGCAAGCCGCTGACGCTGGAAGGTTGCCCGTCACCCGGGCTCACACCCACGGATCCGGATATCGCAGATCCGCCCGCGTCGGTCACGGTGGAGCCGGCAAGTATTGCGTACGGATCTGCTGCACCGAGGTTGACGGTGGGAACGACGACTGCAGCTGCTTGAGCGTCGGCCGCCGATGCGTTGACCAGCATGAGCGCGCTGGTTGCCAGCGCTACGGTGCCGACGAGAGGAATCAACGCCGAGCCCTTGCGTCGAGAGGTGGAGGATGCAGGGCGGTGTTGCGAAGCGTACATGATGTGTACCGATCTGCTGGAGGGGGATTCGCATGAGAATTGTTGTCTCACAACGAATTGTGTGCATCGATTCCCCCGACGAGATTCGACTGTGCTTCGGAGATTGGGCGACGGTCGACGATGTTCACTGGAAATCTCCAGGGGCGTCGAGGTCTCGCACATTCTGTACATCAGTGGATCGCCGGTCGGCTGTCTGCAACCGAGCGAAAGGAGTGGAAGACCAGCGAAGGCTCATGCCCACTTCGCAGAAAAGAGTTTCTCCGTATCTCTACGGTGTAGAGCTACAGCTGACCACGTGTAGGGTCACAGGTCAAGCGAAAGACGTTGGTGAACAACAAGTTTGTTTGGCAGCCGAAAGCCGATCGGCGTGCCGCTTACCTTGATTTACCGAAAATGGTGAAGCAGTCATGACGCCCTCGGACCGATCCAATCAACCTCCCCGTGACAAGATCGACCGTGAATACGTCGTATCAGCCGCCCTGTCCATCATCGACAACACCGGACTCGACAGCCTGACCATCCGCAGCTTGGCCGTGTCGATCGACCGCGACCCCATGACCGTGTATCGATACGTCGCCACCAAAGAGGCGCTCCTCGACGCAATTGCCGATTCGATTCTCGCAGGACTCGTAGCGGTCGACGGGTCGGACACCGACTGGAAACGTCAGCTGACCATCTTCGCTCGGCACTACCGCGAACTGGCCCTCGAGCACCCGCGGGCGGCGGTGCTGCTCGCGACTCGGCCCCGGGCGACGCCACTCGGACTGGGGACCACGAGCTCACTGGTATCACTGGAGGGCATCCTGACCCTCTTGACCACCGCCGGTTTCACCGTGCCCGAAGCACTCTCTGCCTACCGGTTACTGATGTCCCTGCTGAGGGGACACGTGCTCAGCGAGACCCAGGAGACAACAGATCATCCGGACGAGACGGTGGACCGGTTGAGCCTTGCGCTGCGCAGACTGCCGATCGATGACTTTCCCATCATGTCCGTCATACCCTCGCTCATTACGGAATACGACGGTGTCCACGAACTGAACCGTGGATTGGATGTCCTGTTCGACGGCCTCGGGAACATTCCGAAAAGCTGAACACCTCTCACCGACCGGCGTGTACGCCCGCATCGGAACTCACCGGGTTCACAGGACGGGCCCGGTTTCGTTCGCCTTTTCTTCGTCTCGCTGCTGTTGAGCGGCGGCCAGCCCCGACTGAGTGCGCAGCGGAACCTCTTTCAGGAAGAGCACCAGCACGAACCCGAGAAGCATCAGAATCGACACGGCCAGGAACACGTAGTCCATCGCGTCGGAGAACCCGATTCGGAACGGTTCTGCGAGCGCGGGTTCGAGCTTCTGAATGAACGAGCTGTCCTGCAACGCACTCCCGGCGACCGAGGCGTCACCCGATGCAATGGCCTTGGCAAAATCGGATTCCAATGGATCGGCACTGCTTGCCGCAGTCTGCACCGCCTGCTGGAACGCCGGCGTCGAGCTCGCGGCAATCAGCGCATCACCGGTCTTCGGGGTCAGCTGCGTGAAGAGCATCGACAGGAACACCGCAACACCCACCGTCGCCCCGATCTGGCGGAAGAACGTTGCGGCAGAGGTCGATACACCCATGTCCTTGGGCGGCATCGCGTTCTGGATCGCGAGCGTCAGCGGCTGCATCATCGAACCGAGACCGAGTCCGAACACACCCATCACGACCATGGTCTGCCACAGCGGAGTATCGGCGTGGACGTAGTGGAACGTGAACATCGCGATGGCCATCAGCGCGGTGCCGACGATCGGAAAGATCTTGTAGCGTCCGGTCTTCGAGATCATTCGACCCGACACGATCGACGCGATCATCAGGGCACCGACCAGCGGGAGGGTCTGATAGCCCGCCAGAGTGGGCGATGATCCCTTGACGACCTGGAGATACTGCGGCAGTAGAGAAATGCCACCGAACATGGCCGCACCGGCGATCACGCTGACGGCAATACACAACGAGAACAACGGGTTTCGGAAGAACCGCATGGGAATCAGGGCGTCGTCGCCCATCTTGATCTCGGCGAGCACGAACGCGATGACGCCGACGATGCCGATTCCGAAGCAGAGCAACGCCCGTGGCGAGCTCCATCCCCATACGCGGCCCTGCTCGGCGATGATGAGCAGCGGCACCAGTCCGACGCTGAGCAGCACTGCGCCCCACCAGTCGACGCGCGCTTCGCGTCGGTACACCGGCAGGTTCAGCACCCGCCACACGACGACGAGTGCGATGATGCCGAGCGGCACGTTGATGTAGAAGACCCAACGCCAACCGGTGATTCCGAGGATCGACGACTGCCCGGCGAGCAGCCCACCGATGACCGGCCCGAGCACACTCGACGTGCCGAAGACGGCCAGGAAGTAGCCCTGGTACTTGGCTCGCTCACGCGGCGGCACGATATCTCCGATGATGGCCAGCGCCATCGACATCAGACCACCCGCACCCAGGCCCTGGATCGCACGGAAGGCGGCGAGCTCGTACATCGACGTCGCGATGCCGCACAGCATGGACCCGACGACGAAGATCGAGATGGCCGTCATGAAGAACGGCTTGCGCCCGTACAGATCGGAGAGCTTGCCGTACAGCGGAGTCGAGACCGTCGAGGTGATGAGGTAGGCCGTGGTCACCCAGGCCAGAACCGAGAACCCGTTGAGATCGTCGGCGATCGTGCGCACGGACGTCGACACGATGGTCTGGTCGAGCGCAGCGAGGAACATGCCCATCATCAGGCCCGACAGAATGGTCATGATCTCGCGGTGCGAATACTCACCGCTCGCGGGAGTCACTTCTCGCTCGGTTACCATCTCTTTAGTACACCTTTACGTAGCGTTTGCTTGTGTCCTACAACAATATTCGGACCACCAGCATGCTCGCAGAACTCCGTTGAAGCAAAGGTTTATTTGCCGCGAATCCGGTCTCGGACCTCACGCATCGTGTGTGGGTGAATTCCCTCCGCCGCGAGCACTCGCCTGGTCTTGCGACGCGTCAGCAGAACTCCGGTGATCGCGACGATCCAGACCGGGAACTGAACGAGCAAGGCGACCCGGAAGCTGTCGAAGGTGTAGCCGCCCATCGCGTCGAGAATCCAGCCGATCGCCGCGATGACCAACAGAGACGCCAAGAACCCACCGATGTTCACCATTCCCTGAGCCGTCCCCAGATTGGCGCTCGGATTGAAGGTGCGGGCGAGGTCGAAACCGATGACCGAACCGGGGCCGCCTACCGAGATCACCACCACGAGCAGCACCAGCAACCACAGCGGCGCAGGGCCGGGAAGCGACAGCACGATGGCCCACATCGTGGCGTTGCTGACCATGATCGCCAGCACCAACCACGACCGTCGCATCGGGTAACGCCCGGTGAGCAGACCCAACACGATGCCCGCCGCCACCGCGGCCGCCACCGACACCGACAGCAACGCTCCGGCCGTCGGCGCAGACAGGCCCTGCGCAGACGTCAGGTACGGCACACCCCACAACAATGCGAACACCGTGATCGAGAATTGGCTGCCCATGTGGGAGAAGAAGCCGAGCCGAGTGCCGGGGCGTCGCCACACCTCCGCGATGGAGGCGAGAGTCTGCCGCAGTGACGTCGGGTCCGGTTCCGGTGCCGCGTCTGCATCGGGGCGATCTCTGACCAGCGCCAGAACCAACACGAGGGCGAGTAGCCCGAGGGCGGCCGCGCTGCCGAATGCGAACGTCCAGCCCGGCCCGTTCAACAGAATCAGGAACGGAACCGCCGAGAGCACCTGCCCGAGTTGGCCGAGCAGACCGGTCAGCTGCGAGACGATCGGCACCCGCCGCGGAGAGAACCAGCGCGGCACCAACCGCAACACCGAGATGAACGTGAGAGCATCGCCCACGCCGACGAACGCGCGAGCGGCCACTGCGACCGGGAGCGACTCGGTGAGTGCGAGCGTGATCTGCGCCGACGCCATGATCAGCGCGCCCGCGGCGATCATCCTGCGCGAACCGATCCGATCCAACAGCACTCCGGCCGGGATCTGCATCGCCGCATACACGATCACCTGCAACACCACGAACGACGACAGCAGTGACGGCGAGACCGCGAATCGGTCGGCAGCGCTGAGCCCCGCGACTCCGAACGACGTTCGATGGAGCACCCCTATGACGTATGCGAAGACACCGACACCCCACACCACCCAGACGGTTCTCCCTGTAGTCACGGGACGATTGTGTCAACCACGCTGTGAAATGATCGACTCGGTAGTTCGCCCAGCAAGAAAGTGAGTGACGTCATGGCCAAGCAGGTGCTGGTGCTCAACGGTCCGAATCTCAACATGCTCGGTACCCGCCAGCCCGAGGTCTACGGCCACGCCACCCTCGCCGACGTCGTCGCCCTGTGCGAGAAGACCGCCGCCGACCACGGACTCACTGTGAACGCGGAACAGTCGAACCACGAGGGACAGATCATCGACTGGATCCACCAGGCCCGTGGGGTGGCGTCGGGCATCGTCATCAACCCCGGCGGACTGACACACACCTCGGTGGCACTGCGCGACGCACTCGTCATTCCAGAGGTACCGATCATCGAGGTGCACATTTCCAACGTGCACGCCCGCGAGGAATTTCGGCACCACTCCTTCGTGTCACCGATCGCCAGCGGTGTCATCGCCGGACTCGGCATCGACGGATACCGCTTCGCCATCGAACGACTGGCTGCTCTCATCTGATACTGCTCTTATTCGACACTGCTCTCATCTGACACTCAGGTTGCCCTGCCTAGACTGGCCGCGTGAACACGAGCAACAAGGCATCGAAAGACATCAGGGCAATGCAGAACGGTGACAAGAATCGCCGCACTCTCATCCAGATCGTCGTCGCTGTCGTTCTGATCGCGCTCGTTGCTGCGATCGCTCTGTTCATCGTCAACAAGGATTCGACGTCGGGCGAGGCGTCACCCTCCGCCAACTCGACACCGGGCACGCAACTGACACCCACGTCGCTGACCGAGAACGGTGCCATTCGCTTCGGTAATCCCGACGCCACCACCGTCATCAGCGTCGTCGAGGACTTCCAGTGCCCGGCGTGCAAGAACTTCGAGTCCATCAGCGGTTCGACGTTGCAGCAAGTGGCCGACGCGGGCAACGTCGCGGTGGACTACCGACCCATCTCCATTCTCGACCGCTTCTCGAACGGCACGATGTATTCGACGCGTGCCGCGAGTGCTGCGATCTGTGTTGCCGAGAACGACCGGGACAGCTGGATGGACTGGCACAACGCCATGTTCGCGGAACAGCCCGCCGAGAACGGCACCGGATTGACCGACGACAAGCTCGTCGAGATCGCCGCCTCCGCCGGTGCCGACTCCCCCGCCACCGCGTCGTGCATCACCGACGGCAGTTACACCGATTGGGTCACCAGCCAGACGCAGTCCGTCATCGGCGAGGGCATCAACGGAACACCGAGCGTGCGCGTCAACGGCACCGACGTCTCGAACCCGACTCCGGACAACATCCTCGCCGCCGCAGCGGCAGCCGGTAACTGAGCAGCAACCGGTAACCGCCATGAGAACACGCGCAGGCGCAGCGGTATTCACCGTCTTCAGCGCGATCGGGTTGCTGGCGGCACTGACGCTGACGGTCGAGCGGTTCAAGTTGCTCGAGGACTCGTCGTACGTACCGTCGTGCAGCCTGAACCCGGTGCTCTCGTGCGGTTCGGTGATGGTGACGAAACAGGCTGCGCTCTTCGGCTTCCCGAATCCCATCCTGGGTATCGTCGCGTTCTCGATTGCGCTCGTCGCCGGGGTGCTGTGGCTCGGCCGCGTCGAACTGCCCCACTGGTTCTGGCTCGGCATGAGTGGCGGTCTGCTACTCGGTGAAGTGTTCGTACATTGGCTGATAGTCCAGAGCCTGTACGAGATCGGCGCTCTGTGCCCCTACTGCATGGTGGTGTGGGCGGTGACGATGCCGCTGTTCGTGCTTGCCCTGAGCCGATTGATCGGCACCCGCCCGAACAACGGCGGCACAATCGGCCGTCTTTTCCTCGAATGGCGGTGGACGCTGCTGGCCGTGTGGTACGCAATCGTCATCGCGCTCATCGGAATCCGCTTCTCGGATTACTGGACCTCGCTTCTCTGAGTTTCGCTGCATTTCCTTTTGCGAATCTCATGAGTCGATCGACTGCACCGTGCATGATGGGTACAGCACCCGAGTGAGACTGATCACAGCTCCTGGCTCGGGGAAGATCGTTCGAGTATCAGGAGTCGAAACATGGCAGGCGATCCATTCGCAGTCATCGTTGCCGTCATCGTGTCCGCCGCCGGTGTTGTTGCCGGAACCGACGCCCCGGCTCCGATTCCGGACAAGGCCGTCACGGACCAGGCCGCTGAGATCGCTGCCAGCGCCGAGGACCAGGCGAAGACGATGAGCGATCAGTGGACCGAACTCCTGGGCACCATGCCCGAGCCGGCCGCCGATATCGCCGATCGCACGTTGTCCGACGCCGCCGACGGCCTGCACACTGCCGTCGAACCGATGCTCCCGAACCTGCCGACGGTGGACGACATCGACGCAGCCGACGCAGAAGCAGCCGATGCACCGGGGCCGACCGCCGCGGACGGGGCCCTGGCCGCCCTCCCCACCGCAGCGGCGGGAGTATCTGCTGCCGACTCCTCCTCTGCCCCACTTCCGTTCAGTGTGTTCTCACCGAGTGCTCTCTCGTCCAGTGCTCTCTCGACCACTGCCGCTGCTCTGGGTGCGGGCGCAGTCCAGTTCGCCGGCCGCACGTACACCGCAGCCGATATCGCCACCCAGACGGCGTTCATGGCGTCGGCCGAGGCCATTCGGCGCGCACTCTTTCCCGGGCTGCCCGTGACGTTCACCGGTATCAATGTGGGCCCGATCGGCCTGGGTGCGGTGGGAGCCATCACCGCCTTCGTGCCGTGGTTGCAGAAAGCGGGCAACATCTGCGGGGGCGTCAAAGGCACCACGATCGCCGCACTCTATGCCGCCGAGAACGGCTTTCGGTACGGGCCGACCGCGCCTGTCTCGAGCACCGGCGCCCAGGGACCGGGGCAATTCATGCCAGGCACGTGGGCGACCTACGGCAAGGACTACGACGGCAACGGCGTGGTCGACGTCAACAGCATCGGAGACGCGGTCATGGCGTCGGGCACGATGCTGTGCGATATCTACGGGCAGGTCGACGGCTGGAAGCGCGAGGGCAAGGTCTCGGGGGACACCCTGGACCTGACCCTCGCCGGATACAACGCCGGCGCGGGCGCGGTGCTCCGATCCGGTGGAATGCCGTCGGGCACTTTCGATTACGAGACACAGACCAAGCCGTACGTTGCCCGCATCAGGGCTACCGAAGCCCAATTCGGTGCCATTCTGACCCCGTTCGCGGGGCTCGATCTCACCGGGATGGGCGGCCGGGCAGTGCAATTGGCGATGGACTACCTGGGGCTCCCCTACGTGTGGGGTGGCGGGAACATCAACGGTCCGTCCGGCGGTGGGTTCGATTGCTCCGGTCTGACGTCGTACGCCCTGTTCAAGGCCTCGGGCGGGAAGGTGACGCTGCCCCGTACCTCCGAAACACAGTGGAACGTCGGCACCGAGATTCCGATGGAACTGGCGCAGCCCGGCGATCTGCTGTTCGCAAACTGGGGACCGGCGGGACCCGGACACGTGGCGATCTACATGGGCAACGGCCAGATGGTGCACGCACCCCAACGCGGCGACGTCGTGCGGGTGGCTCCGGTGTTCGACGGAATGCGTGCCCGGCACATCGTCTGACAGTGCACAGTCGGCCGGTCCGCGTACAGTGCGATCGTGACCAATGCACGCGTGGAACCGGCCGGATTCGATGACGAACTGGCACCGGAGCCGCCGCCCGGTGAGGGCTTCGAGGCCAGCTGGCCGGTGCGAACGGGCGACATCGATCCGACCAACCGACTGCGCTTCGACGGGGTTGCGCGCTACCTCCAGGACGTCGGCACCGACAACCTCGACGCCACTCCCCTGGGCAAGACCGATCCGATGTGGATCGTCCGGCGAACCGTCATCGACGTCTTCGAGCCCATCCACTTTCCGGACCACGTGCACATGCGCCGGTGGTGTTCGTCGATGTCGACGCGCTGGTCCAACATGCGAGTGGCGCTGACGACGCCCAAGGGTGGACGCATCGAAACCGAGGGCTTCTGGATCAACATCAGCAAGGACACCGGCATGCCGACCCGCATCAGCGACGGGGCACTCGAGATGCTGGCCAGAACCACCGATCAGCACCGGTTGCGATGGAAGGCCTGGCTGACCGAGCCGGTACCAAGAGAATCGGACACGGACGTGCAGTTCCCTTTGCGCGCAACCGATATCGACCCGTTCGACCACCTCAACAATGCAGCGTACTGGCACGCGATCGAGGAGCTTCTGGTTGGCGTTCCCGAGCTTGCGGCGTCTCCACACCGAGCTGTGATCGAGTACCTGACCCCGGTCGTTGCGGGCGAGCAGGTGACACTGCGCCACCGCTACGACGGCGGCGCGTTGACCGTCTGGTTCGTGGTCACCGGCGCATCGGGCGAGCCGACGGTCCGCACCGTGGCCAAGGTTGCCCCCAAGGCCTGACGGTCGAGCTTGCCGCGTGGGGTGCGGGGAAGACAGTCGAGCGGCACGATCTGCACCGGGAGACTCGGGCTCGGCAACGACGAGCGCACGTGCCGACGTATCTGCGCCGCTGTGGGTGAGTCCCCTTTGGCTACAACCACTCCCGCTGCAGGTACCTCGCCGGCACGATCATCGGGAATGCCGACCACTCCGGCGTCGAGAACACCGGGGATCGACAACAGTGCCGCTTCGATCGGGGCCAGTTCGACCGTGAGTCCGGCTCGAACGATCGTCTCACTGCCGCGGCCGAGCAGCGTCAGTCGACCCTGTTCGACACTGCCGCGATCGCCGACCGTCATCCACCCGTCGACCGGCCCGTTCGTCAGAGTGGTGCGGTCGCCCACTCGGCCCAAATAGCCGTCGAACAACATGTCGCTACGCACGTGCAGCAGTTCGTTCCTGGTCTCCACCTCGACCCCGTCGAACAATGCGCCCACCACTTCGACACCATCGGGAGTTCGACGGTCGTACGAGACGAAGCTCAGCTCCGACGCACCGTAGAAGTGCGTCAGAGTTGCGTTCGGCAGTACCGTCGCCAATGCCGCGCGACCCGACAGCGGCCATCGCGCCGCAGACGAGAGCACTTCGCGGACACTCTCCGATCGCACTCCCGAGCGAGCGATGTCCCAGGCGATGGTCGGTACCGAATACAAATGTGTCGGAGCATCTTCGAGAGCATGTATTGCTGCGCGTAGATCCACAGTCGCACCGCGGGTGAGACCGTGCAGTGCCCCGTAGAGAAAGTGCGTGTGGTCGAGGGTGCCCGATGCAGACACTCGATCGCCCGGCCCGAGCTGGAACAGTGAATCGGAACGGTCGAGTGTGGCAGCCCAGGACGCCTGATCACGGACGAACAATTTGGGTGGTCCGGTCGTTCCGGAGGTGATGCCGACCAGGAGTTCGGCGTCAGGGGTCGGCGGCTCGATCGGGGTGACACGGCCGGCAGTGAGGTGCTCGGGTGCCACAACAGTGTCCGCACCCCACCTGTGCAGCCGTGCGTGCTGTCGCGGATGCGCGATGATCAGCGACGGTCGGCACACTCGAATGGCGTCGGAGAATTCCTCGGGCAACAGATGGCGATGCAGCAGAACGACACTCACACCGGCATGCATTGCCGCCAGAACCACGATCAGCGACCCGATGTCCGACGACGGCAGTACCGCCACCCGACGCATTCCCGTCAACGATCCGCCGGTGCGCTCGACCCGATCCCACAGTTCGCGATAGCTGATCTCGCCGGTCGCGTCGACGATCGCTGCGTCTCGTCGTCCAGAATGCCGAGCAACCCGCGCAGCGAGCAGCTCACTCGTCATCGTCTGCACCGTCGTCGTCCACACCGCGCGCGACGAGGGCATCGCCCATCGCGTCGGCGGTGCGGAGGGCGCGCACCAGAACCGGAGTGGCCAGGGCCGTCATCGACCATTGCAGTCCTCGAGCCTTACGGGCCTGAGACACCTCCTGGACGATGGAGGCCAGTAGTGGGATGCACCGAATGGCAAGGGCAAGAAGCAGTCCGATGCGATCCGGGTCGACGCCGAAGCGTCGGATCGGGCCGAGGGCTCGTGTGACGGTGTCGAGCATGTCGCTCACCCGGGTGGTCAGCGTGACCAGTGCCGCGAGGGCAACAGAGATCACCAGCACTCCGCACACCACGACCGCGCGCTGCCACGTGGTGATCAGCACCTGGAACACGCCGATGATCAGCAGCATCCACAGCACCGGACGTAGTTGCGCCAGTGCGACTTTCGCCGGAATGCGGGCCAGCGCGAACAGAGCGGCGACGATCAGCGCCACCAGGCCGACCTCGATCGGGGTGCGCGCGAAGATAACGGTCGCCAGAATTGCAACGATGAGCGACAGCAGTTTCCAGCCTGGGCTCATTCGGTGCAGCAGCGATGTACCGGGGCGGTAGAGACCGATCACCCGATCAGCTCCCGATACGCCGGAACCGCTGCGGCGGGGGCACCGTCGAATGCGACGCGGCCGTCGTCGATGACGATGACACGCTCGAAGCTGTCCAGGAGAGCAAGCTGATGAGTCACGACGACGACTTGCTGGTCCATGGAATCCAGAGCCTGCGCGACGACGCGTCCGTTGCGGAGGTCGAGCAACGTGGTCGGCTCATCCGCAACAACCACCTCCGGTCGCCTGATGAGGACGGCACCGATGGCGAGTAGTTGCTTCTGCCCACCGGACAGCAGATGCGCCGGGTGATCGCGATGCTGATCGAGACGGAAGCGGACGAGGATTTCGTCGACACGGTCGGCTACTTCGCTCTTGCTCAGCCCGGACCGGCGCAGAGAGAACGCGAGATCCTCTGCGACAGTGGGCATGACGATCTGCGAGTCGGGGTCGGTGAAGACGAACCCGACCTTCTTGCGAACCTGCGCACCTTTCTTCGCGGCGTCGACGCCGTCGACCGTGACGCGGCCGGAATCGGGCTTGATCAGCCCGTTGATCATTCTGGCCAGCGTCGACTTTCCCGACCCGTTGGACCCGATGATGCCGATCCGACGCTCGTCGAATTCGAGGTCGATGCCCGTCAGTACCTGCCGCTCCCCGAACGAGTGGGAAATGTTCTCGAACTTGATAGTGCTCATGTCACTCGCTCCACCAACATCGCTATTCCTTGCCCGCCGCCGATGGCGCAGGCCGCCAACCCCAGTGCCGGACCGTTCGGTCGCAGCATCTGGGATGCCAATCGCACCAACAGTATTGCGCCCGACGCGCCCCACGGATGACCCATCGCGATGGCACCGCCATCCGGGCAGATGCGCTCCTCGTCGAGACCCAGCGCATCCGAGACTGCGAGTACCACCGACGCGAACGCCTCGGTGATTTCGATGACCCCGATGTCGCTCAGTGACACCCCGGTGCGGGCGAGGAGCTTCTCGATAGCAGGTACCGGGCCGAGGCCGGGAAGAGCCGGATCCGACCCGGCCACCGCGCTGCCGAGGATGCGCAGCGTCGGCCTTCCGGCAGCTATCTCGGCCGTGGTGATCGCCAGAACCGCTGCACCGTCGGAGATTCCGCAGGAGTTCCCCGCGGTGACTGTGCCGTCGGAAGTGAACGTGGGACGCAGTCTGCCCAGGCGCTGGGCAGTCACGTTGGGACGGATGCGCTCGTCGGCGCTCATCTGTCCGATCGGGATGATTTCGGCGGAGAAGTCGTGTGCCGCGGCTCGTGCGAAGGACCGTGCGGCGTACTCGTCCTGCCGTTGCCGGTCGATTCCACGCCTACGCGCGAGTTCGTCTGCCGCAACGCCCATGTCAGGATCGTCGAAACCCTGGGGAGCGAACGGCGCTCGGGTGTAGCGAACCGGTTCGCCGCCGTCGACCGGGGGCCAGAACCGCCACGGACTCGTACTCGCGGATTCGACGCCACCGGCCAGAAGCAACGTCTCGTCGCCGCTACGGATGCGCGACGCCGCCTGCATCACGGCGTCCAGGCCGGATCCACACTGGCGGTCGACAGTGACGCCGGGGACGCCGACACCGAGTCCCGCGAACAGGGCCGATACGCGTGCAACGTCGCCGCCGGGGCCGAGACAGTTGCCCATAATCACGTCGTCGACGGGGAGGTCTAATGAACTGACTCCTGCTGCAACAGCTTTCAGGACCGGAGCGGCAAGGTGCGGCACGGTAATCCCAGCGAAACCGTGACCGGCGATGCCGATCGCGCTTCGTTTGGCCGCCACGATCACTGGAGTACTCACAGCAGGGCTTTCCGGGCGATCTTGCCACTCGCAGTGCGGGGCAACTGCTGAACCACCGTCCACCGCCTGGGCAGCGCCTCTTTGGTCATGATTGCACGAGCGTCGGCACGAACGACGTCGAGGTCGCGGGTCCCGTCGAGTTCGATGACGGCAGAGACTGTTTCGCCCAGAACCGCGTGTGGTGCGCCGATCGCTGCAGCGGCTCGGACGCCGTCGAGCGTGGTCAGGATGCGTTCGACGTCCTCCGCCATGACGGTGGTACCGCCGACGTTGATCGCAGCGTCGCCGCGGCCGTACACGACGAGTTCGCGGCCAGTGAGCTCAGCGAGATCGCCGACACCGAACCAGCCGGCGGCACTCAGCGCGGAGTACGGCGAACGCACGACGAGGTAACCACCGTCGGTACGTGCTTCGACGCCACGGAGCAGCTGCAGCGACGCCTGTTCGCGTACTACCCGTGCCGCCACCAGCGAGAGCTCCGCTGAGCCGTAGTACTCGATCAGCCTGATTTCCGCCGCCGAGATCGTCTGTGCAGCAGCATCATCGAGTCCGGCCCCGGCCGCGACGGCAACCCGCGCACGAGGCATTCGGCGAAGGACATCACGGAGGACCGCAGGCACCGCGTGCACAGCCGTGGCGTCGGCCGGATTGTCGGTGACGCAGGCCCCCAACCACAGTGCATGCACCGCGGCGAACAAGTGCATCGTCGCGTGCAGTGGTCCGGTGATCAGCACTGTGTCAGTCGGTCGGATACCGGAGATGTCGGTGAACTCGGGAAAGCTGTCGACCCACGACGCGGCGGTGCGGGCGAGCGGCTTGGGGCGTCCGGTGGAGCCGGACGTCGCGACCAGTAGAAAAGCGTCGGGATTCGGGTGTTCGGTGCGGTCTGGCCTGGTAGCCGGATCTTCGACGCGCACCGCACGTCCCTGCCGCGCAGCCGCGAAAACGCAGATCAGCGCCTCGGGTAGCTCGAGCGCTGAGGCGTCGTGCGGGTGGGCGTCTCGTGCTGGGAGGTGTGGCCATTGCTCGACGGCTGCGTCGAGGTCGGCGTAGGTGAAGGTGCGACCACGCCACACTATGGCAGGCACCGCGCCTCGACCTCCCAGCTCGAGAGTCACGCCTTGATCAGGCCCGGGTATGCGCGGTGCACGCTCTTGGCGACGACGGTCGCGACGACGACCTTGGCGATGTCACCGGGCAGGAACGGGCCGTTGGACGTGATTGCGGCCAGGACGCCGACGTCGGTGCGCAGGATCAGACCGATGATCCCGAAGACGTAGACGACCACTATGCCGCCGACGGCGTTGATCGCCAGACCGAGCGCGATCGAGTACTTCGGCAGGATGCGGGCCGTGAGCCAGCCGATCAGCAGCGCCGCCGGGATCCAACCGATGAGGTAACCGACGGTGGGCCCGGCCATCGCCGACAGACCGGTACGTCCACCTGCCAGCAGGGGGAGGCCGATCATGGTCAGCGCGAGAAATACCAGGACCGCAGCAGTGCCTTTCCTGGCACCGAGGATCGCTCCGGACAGGATGATGCCGAGGGTCTGCAGGGTGATGGGGACGCCGGAGAAGCCGACCGTGATCGATCCCGGCAGGCCGAGAGCAGCGATGAGCGCTGCGAACACCGCGATCTGCGCCATATCCCGGGCGGAGACGTTCATTCGGCTGACCTTACGGCTCGGCGGGCGGGTACTGCTGTCGACATCTGACACGGGTGGCTCCTCGAGGAGTGGGGCGGTCACCTGCCCCAGAGACTTGAACGGCGTTCAAGGTAGCAGGTGTGCGGTTCTGACCACACTCTGGACGGTCTATTTTTCAGAAGGGCGCAGGATCGTATCTGCTCCGATCGAGCCGGATGCGCGCGTGCACGACGCGACAGTGCTCGCGGTACGCACGTCTCATCTCTGCCAGTTCTTTCCTCTCAGTGTCCGAAGACGCAGAACGAAAGTCCGCGAGTGTCGGCGGTACAGAGCCGCTGAACTCGAGCTCCCATCTGGTGGGTTCGAGCGGGGACGGCGCATTGTCGGCCGATTTCTTTCGGCGACGGCGGCGTCGGGGAGAGCACGTGGTCGAGAACTCCGGCAACGTGACCGCGCGTAGACCCACAGAGTTCGACCACAGAATGGCCCCTCCGGCGAGCATCACCGCCGACCACGCTTTCGAGGTCTTCGCCTGATGATGGAAGACGCACACCGGTTGAAGATTGGTCACGATCGTCCACCCGCCGCGCCTCGGATCGTCTTTGTCGAACGGAACCAGATGATCGATCTGGCACCGGGCCGACGGCACGTCGCAGTGGGGGAACGTGCACGTGCGATAGGCCGTCCGCACGAAGGCAGCGACGCGCGCGCTCGGCCGATAGGTCACCGCGGCTCGCGACGGAACACCTTGTCCGCCATGACCGTCGGGGAAAATGCCGCGCGCACGCTCGGGCTGTTCGGCAATCCACCCGAGCCAACGTGCGACAAGCCCATCCCGGACAGACTCCTCCCCCAGAATCTGATCGGCAGGCGGACAATCTTGGGCACATGTGCCGCGCACCGGCGGAAGCTGAGCGGCACTGCGCACCCGGCCGATACCCAGCACTGTGCGCAGCAAACAAAAGCCGGGTGGAGACTGACCGGCCGGGTCGTCAGGGTCTTCGGGATCGTCCCGATTGATCGGGTCAGCGCAACGGTTCGAGCCCTTCATCGCGGGACCGCGACCGTCATCTGGGTCGTCGCCTCCGGTGGAACCACCGCCTCCATCGCCGGGACCGCCGGGCCCATAGTCGTCAGAACTGCCGGGTCCATCGTTGCCAGGCCCATCGTCGTCAGAACCGCCGGGTCCATCGCCGTGGGGACCGTTGTCGTCAGGACCGTTATCGTCAGGATCATCGGGACCCTCGTCGTCAGGATCTTCAGGACCTTCGTCGTCAAGACCGTTGTCGTCAGGATCATCGCCGTCCGGATCGGCGTCGTCAGGATCATCGCCGTCCGGATCGGCGTCGTCAGGATTGTTGTTGTCGTCCGGATCGTCGCCGTTCGGGCTGCCGTCGACCCGGGTGTCGTAGTTCGGGGCGTCGTCGTCCGGATCGCCGTCGTTCGATTTGTTGTCGTTCGGGTTCTTGCGCGTTGGACTGCGCGGCTCGTGCCTGTCCTGCTCGTGCCTGCCTTGCTTGGGCTTGTCTTGCTCGGGCTTCAGCATGTCGACCAACTCGGTCAGCATTGCCTGCCACTTCGCGTCGGCGGCGACGATGCGCGCCACCTCGGGATCGATGGGAGTTCCGTCCGCCAAGGTCGCAGGTTCCGTGGACAGCCCCAGCAGAGTCTCCACCGCCACCACGATCTGCAGGAGGTGCCCGCGCCGAGGAGGGAGATCATCGGCGGCACCGGCAACCGGGCAATCGTCATTGAGATCGCACTGACAGACCAGCGAGTGCTCACCGTGCAGTAATGCCATCAGTCCGGCGGCCCGCAGCATCCCCGTCGACCGCGGATCGTCCTTGCAGACCGTACCGACGATCTCGACAATGAGCGCATCGGCTTCGGCCGATTCCAGATCCGTGATCTTCGCGATGAGCGTCGAAATACCGCCAGGACCGGTTCGGTCGATCCGCACTCCGACTTCCTCGGATTTCGCGGTCTCGCGAGCCTGCGCAGCGCCGTCCGGATCTGCCTTCATCCACAACCGCCAGATTCGGTTCCGCAAGGCTTGCGGGCGCATTCGGCCGCCTGCAGCGCAGACCTCGTATTCGATTTTCGAGATGGTCTCGTCACTGGCCCGATGCAACACCGACGTGATGGTGACCACCGTCGACCAGTCGAAGCTTCCGGTCACGAAACGCAAGGCGGTCAACGGCATTCGATGTAGGCGTTCCGCGACGTCGTGCACCACCGATGCATCGCGACGCGTGCCGGTCATCGTCACGGCCAAATCACACAGCGCACCTCGGACCGTCTCACCCGGATCGCCATCGGCGGCCTCGGCGGCCTCGAGACGCATCTCGAGGACGTCGCAGTACGCGAGTAGGGTCCCTGCCCGGGCAAGGTTCTCGTTGACACGGCTCAGCGCAATGACATCGAGAAATCCCGCGATGCAGTCATCGACCGACGGCGTTTCCGCCGCTCCCCACCCCCCGGTATCGAACATGTATTCGATACTACGAGAGGGGTACGACAAGAAAATATCGCGCGCTTTCGACGGCAGGATCGGTGTAACGGAGCGGTGGTCAGCTACTCGATTCGTGACGTCCGGCCCGGTGATGAGGATGATTTCGGCACCGCACACGTGGCCATCTGAAAGGCGACGTATGCGGGGATGATGAACGACGCCAAGCTCGATGCGATGAGGCCCGAACACCGAATCGAACGGTGGTAGCAGATCATCGCCGGTCTCGACGACGCGTCTGCACGTGGGATCCGGACCCGGTGCGCTGTGGACGTCGCCAGTTCTCGCATCGTGGGCTTCGCCACCGGCGGCCCGCCGCGGGACGTAAAACCCCCGGCCGCAACGGAATTGTGGTCACTGAATGTTCTGCCCAGTCATCACGGCACTGGCGTCGCCACCGAACTAATGGTCGACGCAATCGGTCACCGAACAGGTTCTGCGTATCTCTGGGTCGCTGCAGGAAACGACCGCGCGATTGCGTTCTATCGCAAGCATCGGTTCGATACGGATGGCACCACCAGATTCGACTCGGACTGGGAATGCCGCGAAGCCCGAATGGTCAGGGCTTGACTGGCGGGTTGGTTCTGGGTGTGTCCGGGTCGAGCTTCTCGGGATTGAGCACGACCTCGGCCACCATCGGCGTTGTCTCGACGGTCGAATCGCCGTAGCGAACAGCCACCGTGTTCGGCAGAAACGCCTCCAGCGCCCTCGGGGTGAGCCACCACAGCAACGCGGTGAACAGGATCAGGATGTTGACCCACTGCATGATCGTTGCGGCGTTGTCGGACGGAATCACTCGATCGAACACCTGAACGTTCATCACCAGACCGTGCACTGCGATCAACACCCACAGCCGTCGGTAGCGATAGAAGACCCACACTGCCGCAGCACCCCAGCACACTGCCCACAGAAAACCGCCACCGCCGAAGTACAGGTAGAGCAAGCCCCGCATCGTGGCCGACAACGCCATGATGGCCCAGATCGGCAGCCTGCCCACGAGCAGCAACACCGGCAATGCCACCAGGATCGGCTCCTCGCGCAGACCTACCGCAAGCGCAGAAACGACTGCAAGCCAATCGGATTCGATCGAAGCCGGTACCGAGAAGCTGAAGCGGAGCACATCCATCCGGGACAGCATGAGCAGCAGGGCGGACGCAGCACCGATTGCGGCACACCAGGTAATCGCCGCCTCGAGCGCAGTACCGCGACGCATCGGCCATACCGCCGGCAATGTACGACGACGAACGAAGTACACCGAAGCGATTGCCGCGGTCCCTACTGCCACTTGAATCAGACCCACAGCAAGGTCCGTCCATTGATCCGACAGCGTGAGTACGGGAGCAGGAGCATTGGGCTCGCGGAAACGCCACAGCGCACCCACCAGAGAGATGAAGTAGAGGACGCCCCAACCGGCCACCAAGCACAGAACCATCACTGCAGTGCCGACTGCGGTCAGGCCACGCCGACGCGAGTGAGCCACGAAGCCCGCATCGAGACTGCTCGCCACCAGGTCACCACCAATCACCGCAAAGCCTGCTACGAAACAGCTGTCGACCCCCGGACTTGTTTATCACGCGGGGACCGAAAATTCAGTACCGTCGCAGCGATCCGATTCATCGGCGACCATCGCGGTCCGGTGTGTCGGTCGAATCCTCGCGTCCAAAAATGTCGTCGCGTAACTCGCGGACAATTCCGCGCCTGCCGGTGGCGCGCCGCGAGTCCCATACATCCACCACAGCAAGGACCATCAGGACACAGCCGAGGGGGCCGCCCTGAAACCAGAACACCCGCAGGTCCCAGAAAAACAGTGCCATCACTGCGCCGACGACGATCAAGACGATGCTGCGCGCATCGGTTGCCCGAAATTTCACTGCTCTCATAACGCATCCTTTCCTCGAGTCGACCGGGGCCGACGTCACACCAGGTTCAAATCGATGGCCGTATCTGCGGCCAGCAGCGCACCCACGACGATCAATACGGTTCCCACCGCGTCCTGACTCCAGCGTTGAGCGCGTTGCGTCAGACGCCATAGAACTGACGAAACAAGTTGCGATGCAGCGACTCTGAATGCAAGCAGGACCAGAGCCGGTAGCAGAGTGATGAGCACGTAGACCGCGAGAAGCGAGACCGAGAACGCCCATCCCCGGCCGGACGCGGCCACCGCGTCGATCGCGGCGAAGTAAGGCAGCATTGTCGCCACCTCGACCGCGCCCACTGCAACAGCGAGGAGGGCCACCCCTCGAGCACTCGCCGGTGCCAGCATCCACCACGTGCCGCTCGGGCGTCGACGCCGTCGATCGCAGACGAGGCCCACGACCAGAACGACCACACCCACCGTCATCCGCACCCACGCATTTCCGGGCACGGCATGGGCCATAGACGCAAGGGTCACGTCGTGGAACACGGTCAGCAGCGTGATGCCGACACCGAGATACAGCAGCCCCAACACGCCCAGGTGCAGCAGTACCGCTCGAGCCCGGAACGACGGCCGCAGCATCATCCACAGCGGAACCGCAAGAGTCCCGACGCCGATGCTGTCCACCAGCGCGAGCCCGGTCAGCTGAATTAACACAGCTGTATCGTAACAGGATTCCGACACAGGTGTGTGAAAAAGATTTTCTCGTGCTAGAACAGACCGATGCCGAAGATCGTCGACCACGACGCACGCCGGGCGGAGATCGTTGCCGCCGTCTGGCGTGTGATCGAACGAGCAGGCATGAACGGGGCAACGGTCCGTAGCGTCGCCGCCGAAGCCGACGTCTCCCCCGGATCGCTGCGGTACTACTTCTCCGACCAGGGAGAACTGGTGCTGTTCGCAGCCGAGGCCATGACGCAGCGCGTCGTGCATCGGTTGGAAGCACACCCCACCGACTGCGACGGCCTGACGCGGGCCATCCGAGTTCTCGAGGAAATGCTCCCCCTCGACGAGAACCGCCGCGTCGAAGCGTCGGTATGGCTCGAGGCGCTAGCCCGAGCCCGGTTCGACGAACGGTTGGCCGCGCTCAAGACGGCTGGTTGGTTCGGGAGCCGGTACCTATGCCGACTCGCCTGGGCGTACCTACGAGATCTAGATGTGCCCGACTCACCGCAATTTCTGTTCGGAAGCAACGCAGACGAGAACGCCGTTGCCGAACTGCATACATTCGTCGACGGACTCACGCTGCAGGCGGTGACGTACCCCGAACAACTCACATCCGACGAGGTGTGCCGACTGCTGCGGGACTACCTGAACACACGCCTCTAGGCCGCCTTCGCAGCCGCGACGAATCCGGCCGGATCCGTTACTCGAGGTAACGTCGATGGGATGCATGTGTCCGACCGCCTCACCGACCACGTTCCCCAGCGCTGGCTCGAGCCCCTCGTCAAGCACGCCGAGGCCCTCAAGTTCCTCATCGTCGGAGCGATCACCTTCGTCGTCACCGTCGTACTGTTCTTCGGTCTGAAGTGGACGATCCTGCAGGACAAGCCGGTGACAGCGAACGTTCTGGCCGTGCTGATCGCGACGATCGTGTCGTACATTCTGAACCGGGAGTGGTCGTTCACCGCCCGCGGCGGACGTCGCCGACACCACGAGGCAGCGCTGTTCTTCGCGGTCGCCGGAACCGGCCTGGCAATCAACCAGCTACCGCTGTGGGTGTCCAGTTACATGCTGGATCTGCGTGCGCCGAACGTGTCCTTCCTCACCGAGAACATCGCCGACTTCGTCAGCGGTTCGATCATCGGCACACTGCTGGCGACCGCATTCCGATGGTGGGCGATGCGCAAGTTCGTCTTCCCGGAGCCAGTGAACGTTCTCCCTGATCCCGATACTGCTGTTACCGATACTGCAGCCTCGACCGTTTACGGTGGACGGCATGGCGACCTCTAAGACCCTCGTGCTGATGCGGCACGGCAAATCCGGCTACCCCGACGGCGTCCCCGACCACGAGCGGCCTCTGGCGGCGCGTGGCGAACGCGAGGCAGGACTTGCCGGGGCCTGGATCGCCGAGCACGTCGGCCAGGTAGACGCAGTCCTGTGTTCGACGGCTCTGCGTACTCGCGAAACCCTTGCCGCCACCGGCCTCGGTGACACGCCGACTCGCTTCGAGCGCGACATCTACGGCGGATCCGCCGACGAAATAATCGACGAGATCCGACTCGCCGACACGTACTTCGACGACGTGACGGTGTCGACCTTGCTGGTTGTCGGGCACGAGCCCGGAATCCCATGGACTGCACTCGAACTGGCGACCGACGACGACACCGACGTCGCCCGCGAGGTTCGACATCGCTTCCCGACCTCGGCAATTGCGGTACTGACCACGGAGAAGTCGTGGGCTGAGCTGACCGCAAGCTCGGCCACCATCACCGAGTTCTGCATCCCGCGTGCCGATCAGTAGTCAGCACATCACCCAGTCAGCGCGCTATCTGATCAGCGGTTCCTGAGGTAGAGGTATCCGGCACCGCCTGTTGCGAGCAAGAGGATCAGGGCCGCGGGGAACCCGAGTAGCCACCACACCACCGCCAGCACCACCAGTGCAGGTGCGGCAGCGATCAGTGCGATGCCGGGATTCTCACGAACCGTCTCCAACGCGGACTGTGCGTGCACTCTGTCGATCTTCTTGCCTGCCATGGCGGACTCCCTGGTATTGCCTACGTGTCCTGTATGCGTGATTCCACAGTAGCGCGTTCGGCTACGACTTTCGGTGGAGCGCAGCGTCGTACCTTCGGCCGAACCACCAGGTACGACGCCTCCGCGGGGGTATCGCGCGCACGTCGGCTGCGGTGAAATCGCGCCTATGAACAATCCAATCCTGCTCACCATCGCGATCTGCGAGGTCGGCTTCTGGGTACTGGTGATCGGCGGACTGTGCCTGCGGTACGTGGCACGCATGCGACGGGCCAGCACGATCACGCTCGCCCTCCTCCCGGTACTCGATCTTGTCCTGATCGCTGCGGTGGCACTGGATCTACACCGCGGCGGTGAGGTCGAATTCGCTCACCGCCTCGCCGGGATCTACCTCGGCTGGACCGTCATGTTTGCGCACTCCACCGTGGCGTGGCTCGACGTGCGCTTCGCGCACCGATTCGCCGGCGGCCCCGCGCCGGTGAAGCCTCCCAAGACCGGTCCGCAGGCCTACCGCAACGAGATCCGAGGATTCGTGAAGTGGCTGTGTGCAGCGGCGATCGCTCTGGCGATCACCTACGGACTCGCGTACACCGTGGCAGACTCGGAGCAGGCTGCAGCACTGAAGACCGTGATCCAACCACTCGGCGTCATCACGTTCTTCTGGTTCGTCACCGGACCGCTGTGGGTAGTGGGCAAGAAGAACTCGAGCTCGAAAGATACGGCAGGAGAACGGAGTCGACTCTGATGCTGGGTTCTCACCGGCTGCCGCATACCTTCAGACCCGCGTGGCGCCCGCGCAATCCCGCGGTACTGCCGATCGAAATGCTGCTGGCCACCGTCGTCTACGCCGGGTTCCAACTCTCCACGGGCACGGTCGGCGACACCAGGGACGAACTCGTCGGCAGCCCAGCCCTGATCGCGGCGAGTGTCGTTGCCCTGATCGCGATGACCGCCGTGACGTGTGTACGCCGGTCGTTTCCCGTCACGTCCTATCTGACCGTCGTGGCAATCAGTATCGCGCTGATCCTGGTGCTGCCCGACCGCACCCTCGGGTTCACCCCGCTGTACTGGTTTGCCGTCGCCGCATTGGCGATTCGGGTGACCGGTCCGCGCCTGTTCGGACCCCTCGCACTCGGGCTGATCCTCGAAATTTTGGTCAGCGTCGACACCCGCCTGTCTTTCCCGGATGCCGCAGCAGGCCCCGGTGGCACGATCGGTGTAGTAGCCGAACAGGTGGCGAACCTGATCATCAACTACACGGTGCTCATCGCCCTCGGAAAGTACATCGCGCGCAACCGGGCCCAGGAACTCGAGAACGAGGCGGCACTGGGTCGAGCCGAGCTCGAACACCGAAGACAGCTCGAGGCCGCGCTCGACAACGAACGAAAAGCCATGGCTCGCGAACTCCACGACGTCGCTGCGCACCACCTGACCGGCATGCTCATCCAGGCCAAGGCATCGAAGACGCTCATCGTGAGCAATCCCGAGCAGGCGCGCGAACTGCTCACCGACGCAATCGGACACGGTCAACGCACCCTCGACAGCTTGCGTCAGATCGTCGGCATCCTGCGCCCGAGCACAGCGACCGACGGACACGGAAACAACAGCGCACCGCAGCCGATGATCGCCGACATCCCCGAGCTACTGGAGCAATCACGAATGTCGTTCGCGTCCATGACGATCGACACCGGGGTGAACAGGGACGACACCGACAGCGCCGTGCAGTTGACGTGCTATCGCATCGTCCAGGAGGCGTTGTCCAATGCCCGACGCCATGCGCCCGACTGCGATGTGAGCGTGCAGGTATCCGAACGTTCGTCGAACATCGAAGTGACCGTGAGCAACACGATTACCTCGGACGCGTCCGGCCGGGGCGAATCGGCCGGACAGGGCTTCGGTATCCCGGGTATGCAGGAGCGAGCCGCACTGCTCGGAGGCACTCTCGACGCCGGATTGTCGGCCGACGGATCCACCTGGTTCGTGCGTGCTCGGCTGCCGGTCGGTGGAAAGATCTCCCGGCCGCTCGAGGTGCCGGCATGATCACCGTCTTGATCGCCGACGATCAACCCGTGGTTCGACAGGGGTTCGAGTTGTTCCTCGCCGGACATCCCGATATCCAGGTCGTCGGACACGCAATCTCGGGAAAGCATGCCGTACAACAGGTTGAGAACCTTCGACCCGACATCGTACTGATGGACATCCGAATGCCGAACGGAGACGGGCTGACGGCAACCCGCGAGATTCTGGCGCGGTTCGACACCACCCGCGTCATCGTGGTCACCACCTTCGACCTCGACGAATACGTGTTCGCGGCACTCGACAGTGGTGCATCCGGCTTTCTGCTCAAGGACACCGATCCCGATGAACTCGCCGATGCGGTCGTCATCGTGGCCGGCGGCGGTGCGGCGCTCTCACCCCACCTGACCCCGCGTTTGATGACGGAATTCGCCCGCCGGGGTGCAACGAGTCGACCCACTTCCGTTGCACCGCAACAGGACTTGAGTCTGCGCGAGATGGAAGTGGTGCAACTGCTGTCGCAGGGCCTGGGCAACAACGACATTGCCCGGGCGCTGCAACTCGAACAGAGCACGGTGAAAACTCACATCGGAAATATCTGTCGCAAGCTCGACGTCAACACCCGAGTCCACGTGGTGATCTGGGCCTACCGCAACGGCCTTGCGAGCAGCAATCAGTGAGCAGCAAGCGAGCTAGGCGGCCTTTTGCTCCTCGTCATCCGCAGTCTTACCGGTTCGCTCGACCAGCGAGGCGGAGTGATCGGTGTACTGGAAGTGCGGTCGCTTGTCGCCGATGTACGAGGTCATCCACGACACCACTGCAACGTAGCGGTTTCGGAACCCGACCAGGTACATCAGGTGCACGGCAAGCCACATGAGCCAGGCGATCGGACCGGACATGTCGACCTTGCCGAACAGCCTTGCCACAGCACTGAATCGGCCGACGATCGACATGCTGCCCTTGTCGGTGTACTTGAACGGCGTTCCGGCGTCGACCTTGCCGATGATCATCTTCGCGACGTGCCTGCCCTGCTGCATCGCCACGGGCGATTGTCCGGGGAGCTTGTTCAACGACGTCACGTCGCCGATCGCGTAGATGTCCTTTGCCGAGCCGACGGTCAGATCCTCGTGCACGAGAAGGCGTCCGGCACGGTCTGTTTCGCAGCCGGTCCGCTCGGCGACTGTCGCGGCCAAGTCGCTGGCCTGCACTCCTGCCGACCAGATGACCGTCTTGGCGGCGAAGGTCCGTGAAGTCTTGGTGTCCACATCCTGCACCGTGACGACGTCGTCGGCGATGTCGGTGACCATGGCCCCGGTGACGACGTCGACGCCGGACTTCTCGAGCTTCGTGCGGGCGTAGGCGCTGAGCTTGCCGCCGAATGCGGGCAGAACTTCCTTCACACCGTCGACGAGGGTGACCGTGACGTCGTCCGGTTCGATGTCGGGGAACGATCCGGCGAAGTAGCGATGCGCGAGGTCCCTGATCTGACCGGCCAATTCGACGCCCGTTGCACCGGCACCGACGACGACGAAGCTCAGCAACTCCTTGCGAGCGGCCGGATCGGTTGTCAGATGCGCGGTCTCGTAGCAGCTCAGGATCTGCTCGCGAAGAGCGATCGCGTCGTCGACGGTCTTGAGCGCGAATGTGCGGTCCTTGAACTCGTCGCGACCGAAGTACGCCTGCGTGGCACCCGTTGCGACGATGAGCCGACCGAAGCCGATGGTGTGGCTCTCCCCCGCGCCGATGTACGTCACCTGGTGAGCGTCTGGATCGACGTCGACGACGCGTCCCAGACGGACGTCGGCGGAATCGTACTGCGAAAGGATGCGACGGATCGGCGGGGCTATTTCACCCGTCGAGAGCATTCCCGTGGCGGCCTGGTAGAGCAGTGGCTGAAAGAGGTGCTCGGTGGTGCTGGAGATGAGCGAGAACGTCACACCGGCCTTGCCCAGAGACTTGGCAGCAGCCAATGCTCCGAATCCCGATCCCACGATGACGACGTCGTACGTTTGCACAGCACTTTCCTTTTCGGCTCGAGTCTTTCCCTTGGCGAATAACTACTTCCATGAAACTCCGACATCGCTGGTCTATCAACGCGAAAGTTGGAATAGTATCCATGAGTAGAACTCATGGATGGAGATGCACGTGGAACTGCGGCAGCTGAAGTACTTCCTTGCTGTCGGGGAGGAACTGAACTTCTCGCGCGCTGCCGAGCGCTGCTACGTCTCACAATCGGCGATCAGTCTGCAGATCGGCAAGCTGGAGCGAGAGATCGGCGAGCCGCTGTTCGAGCGAACCTCACGGACCGTCCGATTGACCGTTGTGGGAGCACAATTGGTATCCATCGCGCGGCACATGGTGGAGCTCGAGCAAGCCGCCCTGGCACTGACGGCGCGCCGCCGAAACCAACTGCGCCTCACCGGAAACATGACCTTCGCCGCGAACGCCATCGCGGCCATCGTCTCGGTACGCGAACGCCATCCCGACGCCGAGATCGACTTCGTGTTGAAACGATTCGCAGAACAGATCGAAGCGGTGACGTCCGGGGACTGCCAGGTGGCGCTGATTCGCGGCAGCGTCGAACGTTCGGGACTGCACGTCACCGAACTGTGGACCGAGGACCTCGTCGTCGCGCTCGCCGAGGGCCATCCGCTGGCCGGCGTGGACAACCCGAGCCTGAGTCAACTGGCCGACTACCCGCTGCTGCTGCCCAAACGCAGCGAACAGATCCTGCTGCACCGGGTGATCGAACGCGAGATGAAGCGCAGCGGGCTTCCACTCACCTTCGGGCCGCCGGTCGCGTCCGATCACACCGCCAGCGCCGAACTACTCAACCACCCGCAATGCTGGACGATTCTGTACGCCAGCACCGCCGACAGCACCCCCAAGACCGGTCTCGTCTTCCGCACCGAGGCCGACCGAAGACTGCAACTACCGGTCTCGGCCGTGGTCGACGCCACCGTGCCCGTCACCGACATCCAACGTGACCTCGTGGCAGCCCTGGCAGCAACAGCACCTGTTCAGCCGACGGCACCGGCAAGCTGAGCGAAAGCGGCGTCTGCGTCGAACAACTCGGCACGATCGAACGTCGATGTCGACGCCATGATCTCGCGTGCGCCGGTGCGATCGATCAACTCCTCCAGTCGCGGACGCACCTGACCGAGGGTCCCGAGAACAGTCGATGCGAGCGAGGTCTCGATGCGGTCCCGCGTCCGCGGCGTCCACCGGGAATCGTCGACGGCCGACGCCGGTTCCAACGCTGGGAACTCACCCTCCCGCCGCGACCTCGCCATCGCCCACGCCTCCGGCAGCGCAAGCCTGCGCGCATCGGCGGTATCGGCTGCGATCGTCACGTCGAGCGAGATGATCACGTGCGGTTCAGGATTGGCGGGTGAGGGCCGAAAACTCCTGCGATACATCGCCAATGGGTCGGGCTGCTGAATCACCGGTCCACCCACGACCACCGGAAGCCCGGCGCGGGCAGCGACCTCGAGGCCCGCACCGGTCGCGAGAACGAACACCGGCGGAGGCGTGGTGACAGGGCGCGCCGTCACCGGTGCCGAACCGTCCAGATACGCACTCAATTCGGCGATATCTTCCTCGAAGGTATCGGCGTGCTCACTGCGTAAGGCTGCCCGTACCGGCTCGGTGAATCCGAGGGAGCGGCCGACCCCGAGATCGATCCGGCCGGGAAAAAGGGACTCCAACATCAGGAATTGTTCGGCCACGATCAGCGGCTGATGGTTGGGCAACATCACGCCGCCGGATCCGACACGGATGTGCGAGGTGCGCGACGCCACTGCCGCGGCCAGTACCGCCGGAGCGCCCGACGCGATGCCGGGTACGCCGTGATGCTCGGCCACCCAGAACCGATGCAGCCCGATCTTCTCCGCGTGCACCGCCCGTTCCACGGTGTGACGCAGCGCGGAGGCGTCGTCCATACCGGATCGAGTGCGGGATCTGTCGAGAAGCGAAAGCAACACAGCTAGGACAACCGGCGGGGCGTCGGGCATATTTCTTGTCATGAGTTGGTGGGTGGTGAAGCACGTCGATGCCGAAGGGCCGGCGCTGATCGGGACGATCATGACCGAGCGCGGAATCGAGTACACGGTGGTCTCGGCGGCAAGTGGGGACCCGTTGCCCCCAGCCGACGCGGTCACGGGGTTGGTCGTGTTGGGCGGGCCGATGGATGCGTGGGGCGATGTCGCTCACCCTCACATACAGGCCGAACGAGAATTGATTGCCGAGTGTCTAGGGCGTGACATTCCCGTGCTCGGAGTGTGTCTCGGTGCTCAATTGCTCGCGGCCTCGCAGGGATGCGCGGTGTATCGAGGGCCGGTTGCGGAGTTGGGTGCCGGTGAGGTGATGGCGACCGAGGCCGGCGCACCGTTCTTCGGACCGGATCGAATCCAGGTCGTTCATTGGCACACCGATACGTTCGACCTGCCTGCGGGGGCGGTGCTCCTGGCGAGCTCGAATCTCTACCGGAATGAGGCGTTCCGCTTCGGCAGCGGTCTCGGTCTGCAGTTCCATGTCGAGCTCACACCGGCGCAGCAGCCGATGCTCGATGCGCACATGCCTGCGGGAACAGCGCCGAGCGGACAGGTTCTGGCCGGAGTCGCCGAGGACGGTCGAAGAATTCTCGAAACGTTCTTCGACGAAGCCTCATAGCGGACCGAATGTGTCCGCGATGGCGGTCATCATTGCGTCATGAACCTCACCATGAAGATCGAACTCGTCACCCTGGCCGTCACCGACGTCGACCGCGCCAAAGATTTCTACGTCTCGATCGGTTTCAACGCCGACCACGACGCTCGGCCCTGGGAAGGGATGCGGTACGTCCAGCTCACCCCCCCGGGATCGGCGTGTTCCATCGCGATCGGCGAAAACATCACCGACGCCGAACCGGGCAAGGGAGCCGGAATCCTGATGGTCGTCGACAACGTCCAGGAGGCCTACGAACACCTCACCGCAGCCGGTCTGACCATCGATCCGCCCAAGGACGAGGGCTGGGGCACCTTCGTGTACTTCGCCGACCCCGACGGCAACACGTGGTCGGTGCAGCAGTTGCCGGCCCGGTCCTAAACCGGCCGAAACGCCAGCCTGGCAACGATGCCGCGGTGGTCGGAGCCTGGAACGGTCACCGCTTCCACCGATCGAACCGCCATGTCCGCCACCAGAACATGGTCGATGGCAATGACCGGCGGGTGCCAGGTGTGCGCCGGGTACGTCCTGAGCATGCCGGCTCCGGTCACCACCGCCGCGTCGACGAATCGGCCGTCCTGCAGATCGCGATAACGCCGATGATCCTGCGTCGCATTGAAATCGCCCGCCACCACCACGGGTCCGTCCTCTGCGGGGATCTTGGCCAACAGTTGTCGTAGTAGCCCGAGCTCGCGGACCCACTCGGACGGTTCCCGCGGCCACGGCGGCACCGGGTGCACCGCGAACACGAGCGGCCGGCCCGGCATGTCCACCCGCGCAGAGAGCAGCTCGGTCACGAAGCCGTCGTGGCGCTGTTCGTCGACGAGCGGGAACCGGCTGTAGATGCCGGTTCCTTCGCCGCCGGGAGCGGCACCGACGTACGCGTGCGGCAACGAGCCGGACAGTCTGGGCCGCAGCCGGGCGTCGGCCTCGGGCGTCAACTCGACGAGAGTGAGCACGTCGGGTCGGTGCTGCTCGACCAGCGCGACCAACCCGTCGAGATCGGCCTGACCGAGCCAGATGTTGGCGTGTAGCACTGTCAGAGCCGGAGCCTTGGCCGTCGTCCGGGAGCGGTGCCTGTGTAGAGGAAGCTGGGTCGCGGCAGCCCCTGCCAGTACCGCCGCGCCTGCCGCCAACCCCCACCAACCGAATGCCACGGCCGCGAGAACAGCGCCCGGCACAGCAGCGAGCATGAGGACATGTGCCAACGCGGCGGCCACGAGCATCCCCTGCCCCCGCGAGTCGCGGAGGTGCGCCACGATGCCGACCACCGCTGCGACAAGCAACAACAGAGACACCGAAGCCGAAACCATGAGCGGAAGTCTGACAGGCAAACCTGAGGCCGAGCTGGGAAGCATCCTCGAGACCGACCGAACTGTTCGCTTTCTCGCGGCAAACACGACACAATCGACAACGCTGTCCGTGAGTCAAGTAGGGGGACTTTCCGTGAACCGAAGGCAATTGCTGCGACTGGCCGCTGCCGGAATGCTCGGCGCTGCCGCCGCTCCGGTCCTGAGCTCCGCCGGCATGCCGGGCTCCGCCCCCGCCGGTGCCCTCCCCCTCGGTGCCGACCGAATTCGATCGCTCGTCCCCGAACTGTTCGCCGACCCACCGCGCCCGCCGGACCACTCGTCCGTCATCGTGGTCGGCTCCGGATTCGGCGCCAGCGCTGCCGCCCTGCGTATGGCCCAGGCCGGCACCCAGGTGACCGTGCTCGAGCGCGGGCTGCGCTGGCCGCGCGACCCCTGGCGCGAGATCTTCACCGCCGACATGACCGCCGACGGACGCGGCCTGTGGCAACAAACGTCGTTCACCAACATCACCGGGCTCCCGGTGGGACCGGTCGATCTCTTCGGCGGAGTCCTCGACACCACCCGTTACGAGAACCTCTCGGTCTGGCGCGGAGCGGCCGTCGGCGGCGGCTCCGTGGTCTACACCGGCGTCACCATCGCACCGAACAAGAAATTCTTCGACCTCTCGTTCGGCGGGCGTCTGAACTACGACGAGATGGCCGCCAGCTGGTACCCCAAGGCCCGTTCGATGCTTCGGCCGTCGACGATACCCGAGGACGTGTACAACAGCCCGAACTTCGCGCACTCCCGCACCTGGGACGACCACGCCCGACGGGCAGGTTTCACCCCGGAAGCGGTGGACGGCAACTGGAACTGGAACGTCGTGCGCGACGAGATCGCCGGCCGGTCCAGGCCGTCCGCGACCGTCGGTGCCAGCACGTTCGGCAACTCCAACGGTGCCAAGCACGACCTGACGCAGAACTACATTCCCCAAGCCGAAGCCACCGGTAACGCGGCCGTGTGCCACAGCCACCGCGTCGCCGCGATCGGCAGCGAATCCGGCGGCCGCTACCGCGTCGAGATCGAACGCCTCGACCCCTTCGGCAACGTCGTCGAGACTCGCGCCGTCACCTGCGACACCCTCGTCCTCGGTGCCGGATCGATCGGCACCACCGAACTGCTGATGCGCGCCCGCACCACCGGGGCGCTGGGAAACCTCAACGAGTTCGTCGGCACCGGCTGGGGTACCAACGGCGACGCCTCGATGACACGGTCGCTCGGGCCGATGTCCGCCGGCCCTCAGGGAGCGCCGTGTGCATCCCGCATAACCGACGACTCCGGGCTGCCACTGACCGTCGAAAACTGGTACGTGCCAGGTGTTCCCGTGAACCTCGGGTTCCTCGGCTCACTCGGCATGACCATCGACCCACTGCGGGGAAACTTCGGATTCGATTCCGCCGCAAACAGATTGACCCTGAACTGGCCCAAGGGCGGCAGCCGCGACACCGTGGAAGCCCTGCGCGCAGTGCAGAATCGGATGGCGCAGGCCGGCGGGACCATCGTCGCGGCCGAACCGTTCACCCGCGATGTCGACGACACGTTCACCGCCCACCCCCTCGGCGGCGCGGTACTAGGCGACGCCACCGACAACTACGGCCGCGTGAAGGGTCACCCCGGCCTCTACGTCGTCGACGGTGCGCTGATCCCGGGAAGCACCGGTGCCGCCAACCCATCACTGACGATCACCGCGCTGGCCGAACGCAACGTCGCCCAGATCATCGCCGACGGGCGCTGAGACACGGGCGCTAGCTCAGCTGGATTTCGGGTCGGCCTTCGGGGACGGTGACCGTTGCTGCGGTTCGCACCGACGCGCCCGGGGTGGACACACGATCGAGAACCCTTACCTCCGAACGCCATTCGGTGGTCGTCAGCGTGCTCCGCAAGTAGCCGCGCCGGGCATTGCCGTACTTCACATGCGGCGAACCGTCCGCGATGGCAGCTCCCGCGGAATCGACATCGGCACCGTCCTTGCCCGACGCGATGGACGTGGTTGCGATCTCCACACCCTGGATGGGCGACACCTGATCCTGGTAATCGCGGCGCAACTCCGAGACGATCGTGCGGTGAATGTCTCCGACGATCGACGCCACGTTCTTCGTGCCGCGATCCCGGGCACCGTCCAGGATTCGATGCCGCGAGGCCTCGTACCCGCTCCACGGATCCATGCCGACCTTGCGGTCGTTACCCTGCCCCCGAGCGAGATCTGCGATGACCGTCTGGTGCGCCAGGAAGTTCCACCTCGACGGTGATGCGAAACCATCGAGAATCCACTGTTCCTGCGCCGCACCGGTTATGGTGCGCGACGGATCGGCCGTCTCGGCGTCCTGCGCGTGCTCGCCGTCGCCGTGCGCCTGATCGCTGCGGTACTGCCGAGTGTCCAGTACCGAGAAATCCACCAGATCGCCGAACGAGAACCGGCGATAGACCTTCATGTCCGGGCCCGCGGGCTTCAGATTCGCGCGCACCGGAGTGTTCTCCCACCACGCCTTGAAGGCATCGGCTCTGCGCAGCAGGAACTGCGTCGGATCGTCGTTGTCCTGGCTGATCTGTGACGCCCAGTTGTTGTCCACCTCGTGGTCGTCGAACGTCGAGACGAACGGTGCCGACGCATGCGCGGCAGCCAGGTTCTGGTCTGCCTTGTACATCGCGTATCGATCGCGATAGTCGCTGAGCACCATGGTTTCTCGGGCCGCCGACTCGGTTCGCGGCTCACCCTTTCGGGCACCCTCGTCCTTGATCGCATATTCGTAGATGTAGTCGCCCAAGAAGAACACCACATCGAGATTGGACGCGGCCAAGTCTTGGTACGCGCCGAAGAACCCGTCCTCCCACTTCTGGCACGACGCCCAAGCGAAGTCGAGCTTGCTCAGCTGCTGGCCCAGTGCCGGTGCCGTTTTGGTACGGCCGACCGGGCTGGCGTGTGGGCCGACGAGAAAGCGATAGAAGTACTCTCGTGCCGGCTCGAGGCCCCGGACGTCGACATGAATGGACCAACCATCGAACTCGGTGGCGAGCTCGATTCCTTGCGCGACGATGCGGCCGAACTTGTCGTCGGCTGCGATCTGCCACTGCACCGGCACGACGCCAGGAGTCATCCCGCCCAGCGGCGCAAAAGGATCGGTGGCGAGCCTGGTCCACAGCACCACCGAATCGGGCAACGGATCACCCGAAGCCACGCCGAGGCGGAAGGGGTAGTCGGGGGTCACGACGGACTGTGCGTGCGCCGTGGTTCCCGCGAGTTCAGGAGTGAAGGCGATCGCCCCGACCAACGCACTCCATGTCAGAAACTGTCGGCGCGTGGCCGCCGCCCGCAAGGAAATGTCCTGCCCGATCCGAATGTCTTTACCCCGTCTCACCATTGGTCGAGACTCTCGCGCCCCGGCAAACTGCGCCCGTCATCGATTCGACGGCAAGGTGAACACGACGGATCCATTCGATTCAGGACCGAATACGTCCTCGATGTCGATGAGACTGGCCCCATGACGAACCCAGACCGCACCGGCTCTCAAATCGACCACCTCAACATCGGCGTTGCCGATCTCGCCGCCAGCGCCGAGTTCTACGGCGCTGCACTCGCACCGCTAGGGATCACCGAGATCATGCGGGTACCGCACACCCCCGAGGCACACCAGCTCGCCATGATCGCCTTCGGTTGGGCGGAGGTGAAGCCCTTCTTTTGGATCGTCGACGCACCGGGTTCGGCCATCGGCCCGCATACGCATCTCGCCTTCAGTGCCCCGGACCGCGCCACAGTCGACGCCTTCCACACCGCAGCACTGTCGGCAGGAGCTATCGAACTCCGGGCACCGGGACTCCAGCCGGAGTACCACGCGACGTACTACGGATCTTTCGTGCGGGACCTCAACGGCATCGACCTCGAGGCTGTCTGTCACCAGGGGTGACAAACAGCCTTCGGACGATGGGGAGATCGGTTACTGCGGCAGAGTTCCGTTGGCTCGCACATGGTCACGCAGCCGGGTGAGAAGCGACTCCAGAGTGGCGACATCCTCGGGTGCCAGCCCGTCGAAGAACAATCGACGCACCACATCGACGTGACCCGCTGCAGCCGCGTCCAGAGCTGCCCGACCCGCGTCGGTGAGGACTGCGTCCGTGGCCCGCGCGTCGGTGGGCGAGACCGTTCGATCGGTGAGCCCTCGTGCGGACATTCGGGCGAGGTGGTGAGAGGCCCGGCTGCGCTCCCAGCCGATCTCGGCTGCCAGGTCGGTCACCCGGCGACGCCCGTCGGGACTGTCCGCCAGCGCGACCAGCACCGAGTAGTCGGCCAGGGATAGACCATGGTCCTCGGTCAACTGTCGGTTCATCTCGAACGTCATCTGCAGCGAGAGCCCCATGTAAGCACGCCACGCCGATTCCTGCGAAGGCGTCAGCCAAGGAGAGTCGGCCGTCGACTCATTACGTGACATGTCATGTTCTTTCTGCGACTATTGCTCCGGGGTGCAAGACGGGTAGCCCCGACAACCAACCTTAGGGGCACACCAATGGATCGCATCTCTCACGCCGAGTTGGTACGTCGCAACGTCGTCGAGGTCTTCAACGCCACCGAGGTCGAACGACGACGCGAACTCATCGAGGCCATGTACCACCCGGACGCGGTGTTCTACGACGCCGAGAACACCGCGACCGGACGCGACGCCGTCATCGATGCGATCACCGCACTCCTCGCGGACTCCGACGGCCTGTCCTTCGCCGTCACCGTCGAGCCCGCTGTGTTGGGCGACGTTGCTCGCATCTCCTGGGCTCTCTCACCGCCCGACGCCCCGGCCGTCGTCACCGGGCAGGACTTCGCCGTGGTCAAGGACGGCCTCATCGCCGAGCTGTACACGTTCGTCGACCAGAAGTAGCCCGTCGACCCGTCAGGCTTGCACGACCCACACCGAATTGCCGTCGGGATCCCGTAGCGCGAACATCGGCGGGACGCCGTCCACCTCTTCCATGAAGTCGTCCAGATCGACACCGCCGAGAGCGCTGAGCCGCGCATGCTCGGCCGCGACATCGGCCGTCTCGACGCCGATGGAGCCGCCACCGGGTGTGCCTCCCATCGGCGGGTTCAGGGCGAGCCGCGCCGTCGAACCGGGAGGTGCCACCTCCAACCAGCGGTACTCCTTTTCGGGGCCGAACCGCAGATCGCCGCGAATCTCGAACCCGAGCGTGCGGGAGTAGAAGTCGAGGGCTGCGTCCTGATCGGTGACGGTGAACATGGCTACGCCGATATTCACGATGGTGCTGGATGTTGGGTTGCTCATGTCGGTACCGACTAGCGTCACGCGGAAAACTCACCGCTCGCATCCAGATACAAAAAAGCACTGATCACAACAAAGCCCCGCACCGACCGAAGTCGATGCGGGGCTTTGTCTGCGGGCTCTGTCGTCGTGAACGGAAATTCGTAGCGGGCTACGAATTTCTATGCACGTGCGACGAAGTCGCTCTAGCGGTATTCGTTGGAGAAACCGTAGTCGTCGAGCGGCACTGCAGCACCGGTTCCCTGGCCGAAGCCGTCCGGGCTGTAGTACTGATCGTCGTACGACGGCACCGCGTATGCCGCGGCACGCGCCTCTTCGGTCGGCTGCACCGTGATGTTCCGGTACCGGTTGATACCGGTACCAGCCGGGATGAGCTTACCGATGATGACGTTCTCCTTGAGACCTATGAGCTTGTCGCTACGGCAGTTGATCGCCGCATCGGTGAGCACACGAGTGGTCTCCTGGAAGGACGCTGCCGACAGCCACGAGTCGGTGGCCAGCGACGCCTTGGTGATACCCATCAGGACCGGACGTCCGGCTGCGGGCTCGCCACCCTCGGAGACGACGCGACGGTTGCTCGACTCGAATTCGCTGCGCTCGGTGAGTGAACCGGGCAGGAATTCGGTGGAGCCGCTGTCGATGATCGTCACGCGACGGAGCATCTGACGAACGATCGTCTCGATGTGCTTGTCGTGGATGGACACACCCTGCGACCGGTACACCTCCTGGACCTCGTTGACGAGGTGGATCTGCACCTGACGGGGACCCATCACGCGCAGCACCTCGTGCGGATCGGCAGCACCTTCCATGAGCTGCTGGCCGACCTCGACGTGGTCACCGTCCGCCAGGAGGCGCTCGGTGCCGTCGTCGTGCTTGAAGACGCGCAGACGCTGACGCTTGGAGAGCTTGTCGTAGACAACCTCTTCGCCGCCGTCGTCCGGGACGATGGTGATCTTGTAGAAACGATCGCCGTCCTCGAGCTGGATGCGTCCCGACACGTCCGCGATCGGAGCCTTGCCCTTCGGCACACGTGCCTCGAACAGCTCCTGCACGCGAGGCAGACCACCGGTGATGTCATCTCCGGCGACACCACCCTGGTGGAAGGTACGCATGGTCAGCTGGGTTCCGGGCTCACCGATGGACTGTGCGGCAACGATACCGACGGCCTCACCGATGTCGACCAGCTTGCCGGTGGCCATCGAACGGCCGTAGCAGGTGGCGCAGACGCCCGTGCCGGTGGTGCAGGTGAGCACCGAGCGAACCTTGACCGACGTGATGCCCGCAGCGAGCAGCGCGTCGATGGCCGGGTCACCGAGATCGTGTCCACGAGCGACGATGACCGTGCCGTTCTCGTCGACAGCGTCGTTCGCCAACGTGCGGGCGTACGTGCTGGTCTCGACGTGAGCGTCGCGGATCATCTTGCCGTCGGCGGTCTTCTCGGCGATCGTCGTGACGATGCCGCGCTCGGTGCCACAGTCGGTTTCCCGAACGATGACATCCTGCGAGACGTCGACCAGACGACGCGTCAGGTAGCCCGAGTCGGCGGTACGAAGCGCCGTGTCGGCCAGACCCTTACGAGCACCGTGCGTGTTGATGAAGTACTCGAGGACCGTCAGGCCTTCCTTGAAGGAAGACTTGATCGGACGCGGGATGAACTCACCCTTCGGGTTCGTCACCAAGCCCTTCATGCCGGCGAGCGAGCGAACCTGAGTCATGTTTCCGGCTGCGCCGGACTTCACGATCATCGGGATCGGGTTGTCGTCGGGGAAGTGGGCCTCCATGGCCTTACCGACCTGCTCGGTAGCGTCCTGCCAGATCTTGACCAGTGCGGAGTTGCGCTCGACCTTGTCGAGTGCGCCACGCTGGTACTTCTTCTCGATCTGATCGGCCTGAGCCTCGAAGGTCTCCATGATCTGCGGCTTCTCCGGCGGCACGAGGACGTCGGAGATCGAGATGGTGACACCCGAACGCGTGGCCCAGTAGAAGCCTGCGTCCTTGAGCTTGTCGACGGTCTGAGCGACGACGATCATCGGGTAACGCTCGGCGAGATCGTTGATGATGGTCGACTGACGCTTCTTCGGCATCTGCTCGTTGACGAACGGGTAGTCCGCCGGAAGCAGCTCGTTGAAGAGCACACGTCCCAGAGTGGTCTCCGCGGTCCATGCCTCGCCGCGGTTCCAGCCCTCGGGGAACAGCTCGTTCTCGATGTCACGCGGCGGGCGCTGCGTGGTGAGACGAACCCGAATCTGCGACTGCACCGTGAGCGATCCACGATCGACGGCCATCTGAGCCTCGGCCGGGGAGGAGTACGCCCCGAACTCGGCCTGATCGGTCGATGCGTCGACGCGCTCGCCGACAGCACCGGCGTCCAGACGCGTCAGGTGGTAGAGACCCGTCACCATGTCCAGACGCGGCATGGCGAGCGGACGGCCCGATGCCGGCGAGAGGATGTTGTTCGACGACAGCATCAGCACGCGTGCCTCGGCCTGAGCCTCGGCGGACAGCGGGAGGTGGACAGCCATCTGGTCACCGTCGAAGTCGGCGTTGAACGCCTCACACACGAGCGGGTGCAGCTGGATGGCCTTGCCCTCGACGAGCTGCGGCTCGAACGCCTGGATGCCCAACCGGTGCAGGGTGGGTGCACGGTTCAGCAGCACGGGGTGCTCGGCGATGACCTCTTCGAGAACATCCCACACCTGCGGACGCTGACGCTCGACCATGCGCTTGGCCGACTTGATGTTCTGCGCGTGGTTCAGATCCACCAGACGCTTCATCACGAACGGCTTGAACAGCTCGAGAGCCATCAGCTTCGGCAGACCACACTGGTGCAGCTTGAGCTGCGGGCCGACGACGATGACCGAACGGCCCGAGTAGTCGACGCGCTTGCCGAGGAGGTTCTGACGGAATCGACCCTGCTTGCCCTTGAGCAAGTCGGAGAGCGACTTCAGCGGACGGTTACCCGGTCCGGTGACCGGACGTCCACGACGGCCGTTGTCGAACAGGGCGTCGACCGACTCCTGCAGCATCCGCTTCTCGTTGTTGACGATGATCTCGGGAGCACCGAGGTCGATCAGACGCTTGAGGCGGTTGTTGCGGTTGATGACGCGGCGGTACAGATCGTTGAGGTCGGACGTCGCGAAACGGCCACCGTCGAGCTGCACCATCGGACGAAGCTCCGGTGGGATGACCGGGACAGCGTCCAGGACCATGCCCATCGGCGAGTTACGGCCGGCCTGGAATGCGGCGACGACCTTCAGACGCTTGAGCGCGCGCAGCTTCTTCTGACCCTTGCCACTGCGGATGGTCTCGCGAAGAGACTCCGCCTCGGCATCGATGTCGAAGGTCTGCATGAGCTTCTGGATCGACTCGGCACCCATGGCACCGGTGAAGTACTCGCCGTACCGGTCGATGAGCTCGCGGTAGATGAGCTCGTCGACGATGAGCTGCTTGGGAGCAAGCTTGGTGAACGTCGTCCAGATCTCTTCGAGACGATCGAGCTCACGCTGCGCGCGGTCACGGAGCTGACGCATCTCGCGCTCGCCGCCGTCCTTGACCTTGCGACGCACGTCGGACTTGGCACCCTCGGCTTCGAGCTCGGCGATGTCGGCTTCGAGCTTCTGCGCACGAGCCTCGAGATCGGCGTCGCGCTGATCTGCGACGGCCTTCTTCTCGACCTCCATCTCGGCCTCGAGCGTCGAGAGCTCGTTGTGACGGAGCTCGTCGTCGACCGTGGTGATGACGTAGGCAGCGAAGTAGATGATCTTCTCGAGATCCTTCGGAGCCAGGTCGAGCAGGTAGCCCAGACGCGACGGCACACCCTTGAAGTACCAGATGTGCGTGACCGGAGCGGCCAGTTCGATGTGGCCCATGCGCTCACGACGCACCTTGGCGCGAGTGACCTCGACGCCACAGCGCTCACAGATGATGCCCTTGAAGCGGACGCGCTTGTACTTGCCGCAGTAGCACTCCCAGTCCCGAGTGGGGCCGAAGATCTTCTCGCAGAAGAGGCCGTCCTTCTCGGGCTTGAGCGTGCGGTAGTTGATGGTCTCCGGCTTCTTGACCTCGCCGTAGGACCACTGACGGATGTCGTCTGCAGTGGCAAGGCCAATGCGGAGTTCATCGAAGAAGTTGACGTCGAGCACGTAACTTCCTTTCCCCGTTATGGGTGTTGTGCTGGAAGAGCAAATGAGAAGAACGCCTCCGGGCCTGCAGTGACGCAGGCCCGGAGACCACTGAACTACTGAGCTAGGTCGTCGACCGTTGCAGCTTCGTTGCGGGAGAGGTTGATTCCCAGGTTGGCTGCGGCACGCTCGAGGTCTTCGTCGTCACCGTCGGCCATCGTGATGGCAGCGCCGTCCGAGGACAGCACCTCCACGTTGAGGCACAGCGACTGGAGCTCCTTGAGGAGCACCTTGAAGGACTCGGGGATACCGGGCTCGGGAATGTTCTCGCCCTTGACGATCGCCTCGTACACCTTCACGCGGCCGACAACGTCGTCCGACTTGATGGTGAGAAGCTCCTGCAGCGTGTACGCGGCGCCGTAGGCCTGCATCGCCCAGCACTCCATCTCACCGAAGCGCTGTCCACCGAACTGGGCCTTACCACCGAGGGGCTGCTGCGTGATCATCGAGTACGGCCCGGTCGAACGAGCGTGGATCTTGTCGTCGACCAAGTGGTGCAGCTTGATGATGTACATGTAGCCCACCGACACCGGGTACGGGAACGGTTCGCCGGAGCGGCCGTCGAACAACGTGGCCTTTCCGTCGGAGCCGACCATCTGCTCGCCGTCGCGGTTGGGAATCGTGCTCTCCAGCAGGCCGGCGAGCTGATTCTCCTTGGCACCGTCGAACACCGGGGTGGCGATGTTGCTGTCGGCCGGAGCCGCCAACATCTCCTCGGGCAGACGCTCGGCCCAATCGGGCTTCGTGCCGTCCGCGGCGATCTGCACGTTCCAACCGGTCTTGCCGATCCAACCCAGGTGGGTTTCGAGGACCTGACCGATGTTCATACGACGCGGAACACCGTGGGTGTTGAGGATGATGTCGATCGGGGTGCCGTCGGGCAGGAACGGCATGTCCTCCTGCGGGAGGATCTTGCCGATGACGCCCTTGTTGCCGTGACGGCCGGCGAGCTTGTCGCCGTCCTGGATCTTGCGCTTCTGAGCCACGTAGACGCGGACCAGCTCGTTGACGCCGGGAGGCAGATCGTCGTCGTCGTCGCGCGAGAAGACGCGGATGCCGATGACCTTTCCGTTCTCGCCGTGCGGAACCTTGAGCGAGGTGTCGCGAACTTCGCGAGCCTTCTCACCGAAGATGGCGCGCAGCAGGCGCTCCTCGGGGGTCAGCTCGGTCTCGCCCTTCGGCGTGACCTTTCCGACCAGCACGTCGCCGTCACGAACCTCGGCACCGATACGGATGATGCCGCGCTCGTCGAGGTCTGCGAGGACCTCGTCGGAGACGTTCGGGATGTCGCGAGTGATCTCTTCGGCACCGAGCTTGGTGTCGCGAGCGTCGATCTCGTGCTCCTCGATGTGAATCGAGGTGAGAACGTCCTCTTCCACGAGGCGCTGCGACAGGATGATCGCGTCCTCGTAGTTGTGGCCCTCCCACGGCATGATCGCCAGCAGCAGGTTCTTGCCGAGTGCCATCTCACCGTTCTCGGTGCAGGGGCCGTCGGCGAGGACCTGGCCGGACTCGACGCGCTGTCCCTCGTCCACGATCGGACGCTGGTTGGCGCACGTGCCCTGGTTGGAACGCGCGAACTTACGCATCCGGTAGGTCTTGCGTGATCCGTCGTCGGCCATGACCGTGACGTAGTCGGCGGAGACCTCTTCGACGACACCGGTCTTCTCGGTGATGACGACGTCACCGGCGTCGACAGCGGCACGCAACTCCATACCGGTACCGACGATCGGAGCCTCGCTGCGAACCAGCGGGACAGCCTGACGCTGCATGTTCGCACCCATCAGGGCACGGTTTGCATCGTCGTGCTCGAGGAACGGAATCATCGCGGTGGCGACGGACACCATCTGGCGAGGCGAGACGTCCATGTAGTCGATGTCGTCGGACGAGACGAACTCGACCTCTCCACCCTTACGACGGACGAGGATCTTGTCCTCGATGAAGTGACCCGAATCGTCGACCGGAGAGTTCGCCTGCGCGAGCGTGTGGCGATCTTCCTCGTCGGCGGTCAGGTAATCGACATCGTCGGTCACCTTGCCGTCGACGACCTTGCGGTACGGGGTCTCGATGAAGCCGAACGGGTTGACGCGTGCGTACACCGACAGCGATCCGATCAGGCCGATGTTCGGGCCTTCCGGGGTCTCGATGGGGCACATGCGGCCGTAGTGCGAGGGGTGCACGTCGCGGACCTCGAGGCCGGCGCGCTCACGAGAGAGACCGCCGGGTCCCAGTGCCGACAGGCGACGCTTGTGCGTCAGACCCGACAGCGGGTTGTTCTGGTCCATGAACTGCGAGAGCTGGGAGGTTCCGAAGAACTCCTTGATCGCAGCGACGACGGGACGAATGTTGATCAGGGTCTGCGGCGTGATCGCCTCGACGTCCTGAGTCGTCATACGTTCGCGCACGACGCGCTCCATGCGGGACAGGCCCACGCGGATCTGGTTCTGGATGAGCTCACCGACGGTACGCAGACGACGGTTGCCGAAGTGGTCGATGTCGTCGACCTCGACGGGAACCTCGACGCCCTCGGGTGCGGTCATCGAGGTCTCACCTGCGTGCAGACGCACCAGGTACTCGATGGTCGCAACGATGTCTTCCTCGGTGAGGGTCGACGCCACGATGGGCTGGCCCGAGTTGAGGCCGAGCTTCTTGTTGATCTTGTAGCGACCCACGCGAGCGAGGTCGTAGCGCTTGTCCTTGAAGAACAGGTTCTCCAGCAGGGTCTGCGCCGACTCCTTGGTCGGCGGCTCGCCCGGACGCAGCTTGCGGTAGATGTCGAGGAGAGCCTCGTCGGTACCGGCGGTGTTGTCCTTCTCCAGCGTGGCCATGAGGATCTCGGAGAAGCCGAAACGCTCCGTGATCTGCTCGGTGGACCAGCCGAGAGCCTTCAGCAGCACCGTGACGGGCTGGCGACGCTTGCGGTCGATGCGGACACCGACGGTGTCGCGCTTGTCGACGTCGAACTCGAGCCAAGCACCACGGCCGGGAATGACCTTGACGCTGTGCAGGTCCTTCTCGGTGGTCTTGTCGATCGAATGATCGAAGTAGACGCCCGGAGAACGCACCAGCTGCGAGACGACGACACGCTCGGTGCCGTTGATGATGAAGGTGCCCTTGTCGGTCATCATCGGGAAATCACCCATGAAGACCGTCTGGCTCTTGATCTCGCCGGTGTTGTTGTTGATGAACTCGGCGGTGACGAACAGCGGAGCTGCGTACGTCATGTCCTTGTCCTTGCACTCATCGGTCGAGGCCTTGACCTCGTCGAATCGTGGGTCGGAGAAGGAAAGCGACATCGAGCCCGAGAAGTCCTCGATCGGGGAGAGCTCGGTCAGGATGTCCTCGAGTCCGCCGGAGACACCACTGTCTCCGCGGGCGGCGGCACGGTCGCGCCAACTCTGCGCACCTACCAGCCATTCGAACGAATCCGTCTGTACATCGAGGAGACCGGGTACCTCCAACGGCTCGCGAATGTTCGCGAACGAAACCCTCCTCGGGGCTCCCGGTGTTCCGACAACTGCCTTGGTCTGGCTAGAGACTGCCAAGATGCGTCCTTCCAGCACCTCACGCGGGTCGCGCCGTTCCGTCGACTGACAGGACCTGTCAGCTGACACGACATGGCGACCGCCGCTGTATCTGTTTGCTATATGTGGGGCGAATTTCGGCTGGTCGCAACCAGACCGAATCCCCATCACAGCGGCCCGAAAACGTGCTTTCGGGTAACAGCGATCGAGAGGTGGACAGGAGGCAGCCAGCGCAACGTCCAAAGGTACCCCAAATGTGCGCACAGCGCAACGGGGGCATCAAAAGTAGCACCCGAGGTCCGTTCGCGCGCCGAGTCGGCAGCAGCGTGTCGGCCTTCCTCGCCGAGGCCCGAACGAACAGCAACGGTGACAGAAGACTGTGGCTGACGACCGGCAACGGTCGGTCACCACGGGGGTGCTCCTTCACGACAAGAGTGACCCCTGCGCCTTCCTTCGTCAAGAGGTCCGCGGGAATCCGCTGCCGCTATGGCAATCGGCCGCCGCTTCTGATTGTATTTCTTCTGTCGCAACCGGGGGCGGCGTCGTTCTGTCATCGGACGTGCTGTGTGACAGATCTTCCTCTGTGCCACAGGCAGATTCACGGAGCACTCACATCACGTCTCGCGGGGGGACAACATGGTCACGGTGGTAAAAATCGGCGCTGCATGCAGGTGTCGAGCCCTCGGCAGCCTCGCGTGAGCAGGGGTTCGCCCGTCGTCGAGTTCGTCATCGCCCGTGCGCGCTGGGTCCTCGCTGCCGTGGTGGCAACCGTCCTGCTCGCCGGAACCTGGGGCCTGGGCGTCGTCGACGAACTCAGCCTCGGTGGCTACAGCGATCCCGGGAGCGAGTCGGCGAAAATCGACGCACTCGTCGAATCCCGGTTCGGTCGCGACGTTCCGGACGTCGCGGTGATCTACACCCCGACGGACGGGCGGACGGTCGACGGGATCAGGGACGCGGTGGCGGCAAGCCTGGCCGGAATCGACGCGGGTGTACTGGCCCGCGACCCCGTCACCTACTGGACGGTGCCCGACGCCTTTGCTCCCGGACTTCGATCGTCGGACGGCAATTCTGCCCTCGCGGTGCTGACTCTGACCGGCGACGAGGATCGGCGCGTCAAGTCCTACCAGGACCTGCGTGAGAAGTTGACGATCGATGGCGCGGACGTGCAGCTCGGTGGATTCTCGGCCGTCTTCGACGCGTACAACGAGCAAGCGCGGGCAGATCTCGTGCGAGCCGAGATCATCACCTTCCCGATTCTGCTGGTCCTGCTCCTGATCGTGTTCGGCGGACTCGTCGCCGCAGGAACTCCGCTGGTGATCGGCGGACTGAGCGTGCTGGCCTCCCTGGCCGTGCTGCGAGCGGTGAACAGCGTCTCCGAGGTGTCGGTGTTCGCGACCAACATTGCATCCCTCGTCGGACTCGGAATGGCCGTCGACTACAGCCTGTTCGTGATCACGCGGTTTCGCGAGGAGCTGCGCAACGGGCACGGAACGGTGGATGCGGTACGCCGCACGATGTCCACCGCCGGCCGAACCGTGGCGTTCTCGGCACTGCTGCTGATCTGTGCATTCATCGGCATGCTCATCTTCCCGCAGGCAATGATTCGCTCACTGGGCATCGGCGGCATGGCAGCGGTGGCCGTCGCCGCCGTGATCTCGCTGACCGCGTTGCCCGCCGCACTCGCCCTCCTCGGCCCCCGCATCGATTCGCTGAGCTGGCGCACTGGTGCGATCGACCGCGGCGAGGCACGGGCGCAGAGGTTCTGGGGCAAAGTCGCAGACCGCGTGATGCGCAGGCCCGTCCTCGTGGCCGTTGCCATCATCGGCGTGCTGGCCGTCCTCAGCGCACCCATCTCCGGAGTAGCTCTGGGCGACCTCGACCACACGGGTCTGCCGGCGGACTCACCCGCCCGGATCGCCACGCAGAAGCTGATCACCGAATTCACCCTCGCCAACAGCAGCGTCACCGTCGTCGTCGAATCGGTCACCGACGAACCGCCGAGCCCTGCCGCGGTCTCCGAAGTCACCGCTGCAGTCGGCCGCGTGGACGGAGTCACGGCCGCGTTTCCCAGTGGCAGCACCGACAATCTGACCGTGGTCGATGCCATCATGAACTCGGCCGATCGCACCCCCGCTGCACTCGCGACACTGGATGCGATTCGATCGATCCCCGCTCCTGCCGGGACGACGCTCGGCGTAGGCGGCAGCACCGCGCAGAGCGAGGACGGCATCGACGCGATCTACTCCACCATTCCCTGGATGCTGGCCATCATGGTGCTGGCCACATTCACGATGACGACACTGGCCTTTCGTTCGATCGTGCTCAGCCTCAAGGCAATTGCCATGGCGATGGTCAGCCTGGCGGCCACTTTCGGTGTGCTCACCTGGATCTTTCACGACGGCTACGGTGCCGGGCCGATCGGCGTCACTGCCGGCCCTCTACAGTCCACGATGAGCATCCTCGTCATGGCGGTGGTGTTCGGCCTGTCCACCGACTACGAGATCTTTCTGCTTTCACGCATCGTGGAGGCCCACGACAACGGAGCCGGCACCAGAGAGGCAGTCCGCCTCGGGGCCGCTCACACCGGACGCATCGTGACGGCCGCAGCGCTGCTGCTCATCACCGTCACCGCGTTCTTCTCGTTGTCCGAACTATCGATGATGCGACTGGTGGGTATCGGCATCATCGTCGGTCTCGTCATCGACGCCACCATCGTGCGGATGATGCTCGTGCCCGCCCTCGTCGCGCTGATGGGAAACGCGAACTGGTGGCTGCATCCCACCCCGACACGACCGACTGGGACTGGGCGGGACGGGGCCGGGGTTCCCGAACTCCCGGGAACCCCGGCCCCCGCCGACTACTGACTACCTTCGCGCCATCGAGTGGCCTCGGCGAGAGCGAACCCGTGAACGTCGGCCAGCTCGCCCAATCGTTCGACGCTGTCTCCGTCGAGACTCGTGCCGATGCTGCGGAGGTCGAACTCACCCGACAATGCGATCAGCATCGTCTCGGCCATGCAGGCATAGGTCAGTCCCGGAGCCAACCCGTAGGTCAACCCGAAATCCGAACCCGACGGCACCCTCACGATGCCGCCGTCGAACACCGTCACGTCCGGCCGCTCACCGCGCACATCGCGGCCGATGTTCGGCGGCTGCGCAACATCGCAGACGATGGCACCCTCCATCAGATCGGTCGGATCGATCAGTGCGTGCGGTGCCGACGTGGCGGCAATGACGATCAGCGAATCATGCACCGCAGCAACGGGATCAGTGAAGAACTCGATATGCCGGGACCTGATCAGATCGTCCAGGTCGCCATTGACCTCGAGCGCAGCACCGGCGAGATCCCCCGAGCCGGATCCGCTCGTCGCGCTGGCCACCATCTCCTGGGCGGCCGCCCACAACTTCGGCGCGATGACCGAGCTCTCACCGCGTCGACCCACCAGAGCGATACTGCCGACCTCGCCCGCCAACTGCTTGCCGATCGTCCGCCCGATCGCCCCGGCAGCACCGAGAATCGTCACCCTGGCACGACCGACGTCGATTCCGCGTTCACGGCACACGCGTCGAACAGCCCGCAGACTCGCTGCAGCGGTGAACGTGTTGCCGGTGGTGATCGGCCGAGACGTGGCACCGAGACCCAACCCGTTCCCGGTGATCACCGACGAATAGCCGCCCAATCCGATCACCGTCGCACCGCGCGAGATCGCGAGTTCGACGGCACCGCCCACCACCCGCAGCGCCTGTTCGGTCGGCAGATGCAGCAACTGCTCCGAGGTGTAGGGCAGTCCGATCAGGTCACCGTGTGCCGTCGCATCCCCTCCCCCGACGACCCGGCCGCTGCCGATGACGAACGAGGCGGGGTCGAGCTCGGACGTCGATGCCGCGAACCGGCGTAGCAGATCCTGTCGTTCGGAATGATCGAACACGTCGAGCGCCGGATCGAAGGCGGCGAAGAACCCCAGATCCAGAGGGTGCGCGATGAACGCGAACCGGCGATCCGTTCGGCGTACAGCGATATCGGGGACGCGTCCCGGACGCAGCGCGGTGAGTGAGGGCGGGGTGGCGACGGTCGGCCGACCCAACAGGTGCCCGAACAATCCGTCCAAGTCCCCTACCGCCGCGTATCCCAGCGCCCGATCCAACGCAGCCACCACACGCGCGCACTGCGCCGCGGACACCGTCAGCGGTGGCTCGATCCGAATCACTCTGGTCCCGAACAGGGTCGGAGCAACTCGGATCCCTTCGACGTTGAGCAGGTACGAGCAGATCACCGCAGTCAGATTGTGTTGCTGGGCAATAGAACCCAGCAGCGACTGACGCCCTACGAAGTTCACGTCCGCAGTCAGCTCGATTCCGAGCAACAAGCCGCGGCCGCGAACGTCGGTGACCACGGACGGATACTTCTCGGCCAACGCACCGAGATCCTTCGTCAACTGCCGACCGAGCACGGCCGCATTCGTCACCACCGCACAGTCGTCCCGGGTCAGCTCGTCGATGACTGCAATGCCCACCCGAGCCGCCAGCGCATTGCCCGCGAACGTCGACGTGTGGCGCAGCGCGAAGCTCTCGTCCACCAACTCCGGTTTGCACAACACCGCACCCACCGGCACGATGCCGCCACCGAGCGCCTTCGCCACGGTCAGAATGTCGGGTACCACCCCCTCGTGGTCCGCCGCGAACATCCGTCCGGTCCGGCCGAGACCAGTCTGCACCTCGTCGAACGCGAGCAACACCCCGTGCCGATCACAGACATCCCGCACCCGCCGCAGATAGCCGTCGGGCGGACACACCACTCCGCCCTCACCCTGAATCGGTTCCACAAGGAACACCGCATAGTGATCCGGTGCCGACGTGAGGGCCGCATCCAGAGCATCCGCGTCACCGAAGGCGATGTGATCGAACCCGGCCACCGGTGCCCCGAATCCACTCTGATACTTGATGTTTCCGGTCGCCGACAGCGCACCGAGCGTCTTGCCGTGGAAACTGTTGCCGGTGGTCAACACTCCCGATCGCCCGGTATGCGCATGCGCGAGCTTGAGCGCAACCTCGGTGGCCTCGGCGCCGCTGTTGACGAACGTCGTTCGCGTCAACCCGTCGGGAGCGATGCGTCCCAACCGATCTGCCAGTTCACCTGCCGCCGTCAGCACCGAGGGCTGTACGAAAATTGCCTCTCCACTGCATCGAACATCGTTGATCGCCTGCCAGATCGGTGTGGGCCCGTGACCGAACGGGAGTGCCCCATACGCGCCGGCGAAATCGAGATAGCGTCGGCCCGCGGCGTCGAACAAGACGGTTCCGTCGCCGCGCACGTACTCGCGATCGAGATTCAGGGATGACAACAATCGGTACAGTTCGGGATTGACGTTCTCGGCGAAGCCCGATCGACCGGACCTCGATTCCAGCATGGAGAGATCGATAGTTGTGTCAGTCATGACCAGCATGCTCCGTTTTCATCGGATCCACCCCTGGCTGTCGAGCGTCGAAATGGTTGTCCCGAACAACCAGGGCTCGTCCCAAGCCAGGACGCAATCGCGATGGTAATCCGGTCCTTCGCTAACGACAGATCAGCGGCCGACGCACGAAAAAGCCCCGTCCGAGCAGGAGATCTGCGTCGAACGGGGCTTGTGCGGCGAACGGGTGCCGGTACTACTGATCGTCGATGGCCGACAGCTTCCAGGTGCCGTCGACCTTTTCCATGTTGACCGTCAACGGGCCCTCGGCACTACCCGATGCCACACCGTCCTGAGTGGCACTGATGTTGACGTTGGCGATCAACTCGGCCTTGTCGTCCTCCAGACGCGAGACGCCGATGTCGGTAACCATGGCTTCGGTTCCCGTCTTCGTTTGCACCACAGCGGATTTGGTGGTGTCCGCAGTGGAATTGAACTCATCGAGCATCGACTGATTGAGCACCGCACGGGCCGCATCGAAATCGGCGTCGATCGTATCGGCCTTGTACGTGTACAGGGTCTGAAGCGCGTCGGTGGCCGCCGAGGTGACTTCCTGGGTGGCTGCAGAATCCACCCAGGCAGCATTGTCGATGGTGGCGAACGGCTTGAACGCCGCAACGGCGGCAAAGGCACCGAGCACCACAGCGATGATCGCGACGACGATCACGTGCTTGTAACCGATTCCCGACTTCGACTTCTCGCGCGAGGTGGACGCCTCGCGAGAGGTGACAGCCGAATCGGCTGCCGGATTCGCGTCCGAAGCCCCTGCCGTCGCGGAGACAGGCTTGGTGGCGGTCTTCTCGTTGGCGTCGGGCTCGGCGGTATCGGGCTTGGTGGTCTTGGGCTTGGTGGCAGCTTTGGCCAGTGACGGCTTCGAAGTCACGGAGTTGTCGGCCGCAGTGTTGTCGGCCGCAGTGTTGCCGGCCACGGACTTGTCGGCCGCAGGCTTGTCCGCAACCGTTTCATCGGCCGCAGTCTTGTCGACCGCAGTCTTGTCGGTTGGAGGCGCGCTCGAGGCCGGCGTTGTGATCGCGGTCGTCTCGGCCACGCCCGAACCCTCCGCGGTGGTCGAATCCGCATCGGAGGCTGTGGGCTTACCGGTGCCGGCCACCTTGCGGCGCACCTTGCTGGTGGTGGTGGGTGGGACGATCTTGCGACGCTGGGGAGGCACTACAGAACTCCTTCGAAACTCACTGCACTGAACCGCACTGCACTACAGACGAACATGACACTGCGCGGGGAACGTCAGTTGCCACCGGAATCCGGCTGTGGGGCCGGCGTCGCTTCCGCACTGGGGTCGGCCGCATTCGGATCGGCGGCGTTCGGGTCGACGGCATTCGGGTCGGTAGCGCCACCCGGTTCGGTCGGGATGACGGGATTGGTGTTCGGGTTGTCCAGCGAGATGCGCGAACCGATGGGGTCGACCTTGTTGGTCTTCCACACCCCGTCGACTTCTTCCATGGCCAGTCGCATCGTGAGCTTGCTCTGCTCGACGCGGTCGGGCCACGTCGTAGTCGTCTTGATGACTACGAGAGCCTCGGCGGTGTTCTCGTCGGTACTGAGCTCGGTCACCGCGGCGTGCAACACCTCGGCCTCACTCTTGGCACCGGACTGACGGACCTGATCGGTGATGCCCGACCGTGTCTGCTCGAGGTCGTTGAGCATCAAGTCGCCGGTGATGGAGGACTTCATGTTGTCGAACGACTGATCGATGTTTGCGGCGTCGACCGTGTTCAAGTTGACGGCCGCTTGCTGGGCACCGGTGAGGGCAGAGTCGCGAGTATCTTCCGTCGGCTTCTGGCTGAACAGGGCCGTGCCCCAGCCGTAACCGAAGAACACTGCCGCCGCGAGAGCGGCCACGGCGATCACCGTGACGACGGCAAGAAGAATTTTCGCTGTCTTGTTCTGCCCTGGAGTCGCTGGGGACTCCAGGGCTTCGGTGCTCGAGTTCACAATTTCACCCTACTACTCGGTAATATCCGGCCGAACCACTCTCGGCCCGACGACAGTGCTGAGCAGCAGTTCTTCCGATCCCGCTACTTCGGCGTGACGCCGATGAGCGGTGCCAACTGGGTGGCGATGGGGTTGAGGTTGAGCTTCTCGGGATCGACCTTGGGGTTGAGGTCCCACGGCTGCGGCACGTCCGGATCGGCAAAGACGATTCGGTTCGCGCTGCGAACACCCGTCACGCTGCCCTGTGGCGTTGCACAGTTCGCGTCGAGGTTCAGCGGGTAGTTCTCCCGGGTCGGGTCGAAGTTCGGGTTCTTCCGCTTCTCCTCGTCGAGGATCGCCTGCGAGCCCTCGTAACCCACGGTGCAGGGCGGCGGGTTGTTGACCTCGAGCAGCAGACCCTGATGGATCGTGCCGTCGTTCGGGACGATCGTGGAGATACCGGCACCGAGCGCGGGCAGGAACGTCAGGAACGGTCGCAGAGCGAGATACCGCGGCTCGGCCTGAGCGGCCACCAGTGCGAGGTTGTTGATATCGGTTGTCAAGGCCGGACCGGCTTCGGTGATCAGACCACCGAGCTGATCGCCCGCAGCGGTACCGGTGTCGATGAGCCGACGGATGTCGGGATCGCTGGACTTCAGCTGAGCCGTCACCTGATCCAGGCTGGTGCTGAACTCACGGATCAGATCCGACTGCTCGGACTGTGTGTCGAGCACCGGAACGGCGTCGCGCACCAATGCCAGCGTCTGCGGGAGCGCCTCGTTGCCCGCCTCGGAAATGTTGCCGAGCGAGTCGACGAGCGACTGCAGATCGTTGCCCTTGCCGTCGAATGCCACACCGAGCTCGTTGACGACCTTCGTCAGGTTGTCCAGCGGTACCGACCTGACCAGCGTGTTGGTGTTGGCCAGCACATCCTCCACCGGGACGGGTGTCGAGGTGTCGGCGGCCGCTATCTCGGAGCCGTCGACCAGAAACGGTCCCTGATCGGTCTGTGGCTGAAGATCGACGTACTGCTCGCCGATCGCGGACCTGTTCGCCACGACGGCCTTCGTGTCGGACGGGATATCGGGACCGCCGTTGTCGAGCTTGAGCTCCACCTGAACACCGTCCGGCGTCAACTGCAGGTCGCCGACGGTACCCACCGGCACCCCTCGGTAGGTGACCTCGGCATTGGAGAAGATTCCACCGGAATCAGCGAGATTCAGCGCCACCTTGTACTGACCGAACCCGAGCATGTTGTCCAGACGGACGTACTTTCCGCCCACGTAGATCAACCCTAGGACGGCGATCACGATGAACGCCACCAACTGGTACCGAACGAGCTTCGATCTCACTGGCCAACTCCGAACTGTTCGAGCAGATCATTCAACGGGGCCAACGGGTCGAACGGCGCAGGCTCTACTGCCGCGGCCTGACCAGCCGGTGCACCCGGCCCGGGAACGGGTGACGGGATGATCGGCGGCAACGGCAGCAACGAGATCGTCGGCCAGCCCGGACGCGGTCCGTTTCCGTTGTAGTACGGATTGGACGGGTCGACGACGGGAAGCGTGTTGCCGTACTTCGGCTGGACGTAGACCGGATTTCCCTCGCCCACACCGAAGTTACGCAGCGCAGTTCCGATCGACAGGTCCAGCGACAGGAACAGGTTGGCCGAGTTGCCCTCGATGATCTTCTCGGTGCCATCGGCGAACGGCAGCGTGGGGATCACCGACAGTGACGTCACCACGTCGTCCGCCGAATCTGCCAGTGCCTGCAAAGTGGGACGTAGTGCCCGCAGGTCTGCGATCAGATCGTCCTTGGATCGGTTGATCACGTCGGTGCCGACCGAGCCGAGACGATCGAGCGCACCGAGCATCTCCGTCAACTGCGGTCGCTGCTGCTCGAGCACGTCGGTGGCGATCGGCAGATCCTTGAGCACTCCGTCGATCTTGTCGGTCTGCGAGTTGACGCGCCCGCTGAGCGTGTCGAGACCGTCGATGGCTCGGGTGATGTCGTCGCGCTGCTGGTTGAGTCCGTCGATCAGCGTGTTCGCCTGTTGCAGAAGCTCTTTGGTCCTACCTTCTCGACCGTCGAACGCCGTACTCAGTTCCTTGACGATGGGCGAGAGCTGACCCACGCCGCCGCCGTTGAGCAGCAGCGACAGCGCGCCGAGTACCTGTTCGATGTCGGTGGCGTGGCGAGTCCGATCGAGCGGGATCGTGTCACCGTCCTGCAAGCGTGCGGCTTCCTCGTCACCCGGAGGCGCGGACAGCTGCACGAACTTCTCACCGAGCAGGTTGGTCTGCTGCACCGACGCCATCGCGTTGGCCGGCAGGTCGACGGCGGAGTTCAAGATGACGTTGACGTCGGCGGTCCAACCGTCGTTGGGAACAGTGATCGAGTCGACACGGCCGACGGCCACACCGTCGACCTTGACGGTCGACTGCGGGACGAGGTCCAGCACGTCGTCGAACTGAACTGTCAGGTTGAACGGGTTGTCCCCGACATCGGCACCACCCGGTAGTGGAATGGCGTAGATGCCGGCCGACGAGCACGCACCAGCAGAGATTGCCACCACGCACAGTCCTGCGCCGAGGGACAACGAACGCTTCACGCGAACTCGATTCCGATTCACAGAGGTACTCACTGTCCCCCACCTCCGATGTACGACTGCTCCAGACCCGGCATCGAGCTGGTTCCGAGCTTGGGCGAGACCACACCCGGGACCGTGCCCGGCACGGACTGGTTCTGCTGGATGTCGTTGGTGAGAACACCGAACGGCAGCACAATCCGGTTCTGGTCGGCGAGAGGTGCCTGGATCATGGTGGTGATGTTGGCGCACTGGTCGATGATCGGCTGGATCTGCGCACCGAGGGCCTCGAAGCGCGGATCACCGGGTACCAGCTTGCCGAGGTCGATCAACCGGCAGACGGTGCCGAGGGGGTCCTGGGTCTCGTTCTGCAGATTGGCGCGCGAGGCGAGCGTGCCCGACTCGGCGTCGTAGGCATTGACCAAGTTGCTGATTGCCAGCGGCAGCAGCGTCAAGGTCTGCACCAGCTGCTCGCGGTTGTCGGCCAGGGTCTGAGTGGGCTGTACGAGGCCGTTGGCCGCGTCGGTCAGTTCGGTGCGGTTGTCCGCGACGAACGTTGCGACGTCACCGAGCGACACCGAAAGTTGTTGCAGCGCAGCACCGAGATCCTCACGCTGACCCGACAGGAAGCCGGTCAGATCCGCCAACTGAGTATTGAAGTTGCGTACCTGCTGATCGTTCACGGCCAGAGCACTGACGAAGGTCTGCAGATTCTTGATCGTGTCGAACACATCGGTGCGCGAGTCGCTCAAGGTCCGGCCGGCAGCAGAGAGCTGAGTGATGCTGTTGCCCAGCGCTTCACCGTTGCCGTCGAGGTTGGCGGCACCGGTGTTCACGAAGTCCGTGAGCGCGCCGTCCTTGTTGGCACCGTCAGGTCCGAGAGCCTTGGACAGGTCGTTGATCGAGGAGTACAGCTCATCGACCTCGACGGGTGTGGCCGTGCGATCGCGACCAATCGTCGTTCCACTGGCCATCGTGTCGCCGCCGCTGTAGGCGGGTGCGAGCTGAACGTAGCGATCGGCGACGAGCGAGGGGGTCACCTGTACTGCCTTGGCATCGGCGGGAATGTCGATGCCCCGGTCGACTCGGAGGACTACCTCGACGTCGTCGCCCATCGGGGTGACGGAATCGACGGTGCCCACCTTGACGCCGAGTACACGGACCTCGGAGCCGGAGTAGATGCCGACCGACTTGTCGAAGTAGGCGGTGATCTTGGTCGTTCCGGCTCTGGTGAACAGCCACCAACCGGCGACCGCTACCACCAGTGCCACCACCACGACGACGGCGATGATCGCAAGCTTGTTCTTGTTTCGCGGAGCTGCCGCAGTGTCTGTCATCAGTTCCCCGGCAACGTATCGAGGGCGGGCTGGCGGTAACCAGGTATCAACGGAACTCCGGGTGGTGTGAGGTTGGCCAGGACGATATCGAGCCACCGGCCGTTACCGGTCACGTTGGTGTAGAGGCGAATGAACGGCTCGTACAGCTTGAGTGCCCGGTCGAGATTGTCGTTGTTGCGTTGCAGGATCTCGATGACGCCGTTGAGCTGCTGCAGCATCGGGTTGATGGTGGCTTCGTTGTCGCGGACCAGACCGGTCAGCTGCTGAGACACCCGCTGGGTGCCGGTGAGGAGCTGCGAGATGGCCTGCTGCCGGTTGTTGAGCTCTTCGAGCAACGGGCCTGCATCGGTGATCAACTTGTTGAACTGCTCGTTGCGGTCGGCCAGCACCTTCGATGTCTCACCGGTGGCAGCGAACAGCTTCTTGAGTTCCTCGTCGCGGCTTGCCACCGTCTGAGACAACCGAGTCACACCGTCCAACGAGGCACGGATGTTCGCCGGGGTCTCCGAGAAGGCCTCGGACAGGGTTCGCATGCTGTTGGCGAGTTGGTCGGTGTCGATGTCGTTGATGGTCGATGCCGCAGCCGAGAACGCATCGATCACGTCGTAGGGAGACGTGGTGCGATCGAGCGGAATCGTGTCCTTGGGGCTCAAGGTTTCCGGGCCACTGGGGTCGAGGGCCAAGTATTTCTGGCCGAGCAATGTCTTGATGGCGATGGCCGCTCGCGACTCGTTGCCGACCCAGGCGTCCTGCACCGTGAAGTCCACGAGTACCCGGTCGCCGTCGAGACGCACATCGGTCACCTTGCCGACCTTGACGCCCGCGATGCGGACTTCGTTGGACGGCTTGAGACCTGCTGCTTCGCTGAACTCTGCGGTGTACACCGAGCCGGCACCGATGATCGGAAGCCGGTCCAGAAAGAAGACCGACAGTGTGGCGAGCAGGATGACGGCGATTCCCAGCGCACCGATGGTTGCCGGACTACGACGAGATTTCATTGCTTGATCCCCCCAGCTTTGCAGCGCTCTGCCGAGTTCGTGTACAGCGGCTGGTTTACGGTCGGAAGCCCGGTCGGCAAGTTCAGGTTCGGCGAATACCCCGGTCCGGCAACGATATCGATGCCGCAGAGGTAGAACGTGAACCACGATCCCTGCTGGGCCGTGCGGATGAGCTTGTCCAGCTTGTTCGGCAGAATTCCGAGGACCTTGTCGACGTCGTCGCTGCGGCGGTTCACGGTCTCCGACACCGTGTTCAGGGCCGTCACCGATCCCTGGATCGACGGCCTGGTCGGTTCGAGCAAATCGGCCGTTGCGTTGGTCAGACCGGCCAACGACGTCACGGCCGAGCCCACTACGTCACGATCGGCCGACAGTCCGGAGACCAACTTCTGAGTGTTGACGATCAGACTGTCGAGCTGCCCGTCGTTCTGATTGACCGTCGCCAGAACGTTGTTGAGATTAGTGATGACCTGGCCGATGACCTGATCCTTGTCTGCAACCGTGTTCGTCAGACTCGCAGTGTTGGTCACCAGCTCGTTGATGGTGCCCGACTCCCCCTGGAACACCTGAATGATCTGGTACGACAACTTGTTGACGTCGTCTGCACTCAGCGTGGTGAACAACGGCCGGAAGCCGTCGAACAGCGTGGTCAGGTTGACCGCCGGCTTGGTCCGCTCCAACGGGATCGTCGCGCCCCCGTTGATCTTCTGACCCTGATCGCCCGAGCCCTGCTCGATGGCGATGTAGCGCTGACCCACCAGGTTTCGGAAGCGGATGGTCGCCGTCGAACTCGCCGGTAGCCAGTCACGGCTGCTGAGCGTGAAGTCCACCTTCGCTTCGCGTTCGTTGGCGATCTCGATCTTGTCCACCTGGCCGACGCGAACGCCGGCGATACGAACCTCGTCGCCCTCGTTGAGAGAGGTGACGTCGGTGAACATTGCCGAGAACGTGGTACCGCCGCCGCCACTCGAATTGGCGATGGTGAAGGCAAGGGTGGCCGTGGCGATGATCGTGATCACAGCGAACACGACCAACTTGATGATCGGCGCGAGAAGGCCTCTCATTTCACGCTCACCTCCGCTCCTCTCAGTGCCGGAGCGCCGATAGCGGCAGCCCACGACGGAATGCTGTCCGGTGCAACACCACTCGCCTGTCCGTAGATCACGGCCAGAGTGTCGCGCTCGAAGTCCGAGCCCTCGTAGCTCGCCGGCTCGGCGGATTCCGCGATGGCCGGAACGATGGAACTCTGAGCCGACTTCGGAGGGCCCTGTCCTGGGATCGTCTGCGGGCCCGGGTTGCGAGTCGGGACCTGGTACGAACCGTCGTTGATGGAACCTCCCGGGTACTGCGGGAAGAACTCTCCGGGTGCAGCAGGCTCGAAGCACGTAGCTCCGCGATCGTCGAACAAGCGCGGCTCGTCCTGGTTCGGCAAGTAACGGCCCTTCGGGTTGACGAACGATGCGGAGACGTTGATGCCGGGATACTCGTCGCCCTCACCGAGCACGACCGCGCCTCGCCTGGCACCTTCGGCGAACTGGCTGAACGTGCAGCCGAACGTCGGCGAGAACTCGGCGAGCAGTTCGAGTGCCTCACGGGAATTCGACGCCAAGCTGATCAGATTCTCCGAGTTCGCCTGCAGGAAGTCCGCGGTGACATTCGACGCCGACGTGAGCGATCCGTAGAGCGTCTCGAGACCGGACTGACGCTCGACGACGGTGTTACCCGTCGTACGCAGGTTGTCCAGAGCCGAGATGAGCTCCGGTGCCGCGTCCGCGTAGGTCTGGGAGAAATCTGCGAGACCGACGAGGGTCTGCTGAATGTTCGGCAGCTCCGTGTTCAGACCCGACACGATGTTCGTCAGATTGTCGATGGTCTGACCCAGCTGCTCGCCGCGTCCGCTGAGGCCCTGCGCCAGCGACCCGAGGGTGTTGGCCAGATCCTGCGGCGGAATTGCCTGCAGCAGTGGGAGCAAGCCGTCGAGCAACTGCCCGACCTCGATCGCGTTTCCGCTCGTGTCCTGACGCAGAACCGTGCCGTCGGTGATCGGCGACGCCGAATCGTTCTCGGGCACGATCAGCGAGACGTATCGCTCGCCGAACAATGTCTTCGGGAGCAGTCGAGCTGTCGCGTTCGACGGAATCAGCGGTGCCTTGTCCGGATCGATGGCCAACTGCGACGTGACCACGCCGTCGACACTCGACGCCGATCGCACCTCGCCCACGATCATTCCGCGCACCTTGACGTCGGCGTTCATCGGCAGAGCGTTTCCTACCGAGTCGGTTTCGAGGCTGACGTTCACCACGTCCTTGAACGTCTTGTTGTAGGAGGTGATGCTCCATCCCAGAAACAGGATGAGCACCAGAAAGAATGCAAGTCCGAGCAGTACTCGCTGCAGTCGCGACGGCGAGTCGATCATCCGGCAACCCTCACTGTGGTGGTCGTGCCCCAGATGGCGAGGCTCAGGAAGAAGTCGAGAACAGCGATCGTGACGATGGCTGTACGCACTGCACGGCCCACTGCGACACCGACGCCGGCCGGTCCACCGGAAGCGTGGTAGCCGTAGTAGCAGTGGATCATGATCAGCACAAAAGCGAAGATGAGCACCTTGAGGAAGGAATACAGGACATCTTCCGGGGGCAGGAACAGATTGAAGTAGTGGTCGTACGAACCCGACGATTGCCCGTTGAAGATCGTGCTGATCCCCCTGGACGCGATGTAGGACGCCAGCAGACCGACGATGTAGAGCGGGATGACCGCGACGAAGCCGGCGATCATGCGAGTGGTGACGAGGAACGGCACACTCGGCACCGCCATGACCTCGAGCGCATCGATCTCCTCGGAGATCCGCATGGCACCGAGCTGAGCGGTGAAGCCACAGCCGACGGTTGCCGAGAGCGCCAGGCCCGCGACGATCGGTGCGATTTCACGGGTATTGACGTACGCCGACAGGAATCCGGTGAGCACGGAGCTACCGAGTTGTTCGAGCGCTGCGTAGCCCTGCAGGCCGACGACGATGCCGGTGAAGCCCGACATCATCACGATCACGCCGATGGTGCCACCGATGACGGCCAGCGCGCCGCTGCCGAAGGTGACCTCCGCCAGCAGGCGGAGCACCTCCTTCTTGTAATGGACTGCAGTCTTGGGAATCCACCCGATCGCCCGCAGATAGAACGACATCTGCTCGCCTGCACGATCGAGCACGTTGAGCGGAGCATTGCCGACGCGCTTGACGCGCATCAGTGTGCGGTCACCGCGACCTCTTGCGATAGTCATCGCGGTTACGCTCCCTTCGCTGGAACGACCTGGAGGTACACCAGGGTCAGAATGAGGTTGGCGAAGAAGAGCAGCAGGAACGTGATGACCACGGTCTGGTTCACTGCCTCGCCGACGCCCTTGGGTCCGGGGTTGGGGTTGAGCCCCTTGTACGAGGCGATGATGCCCGCAATCAGGCCGAAGATCGCCGCTTTAGCTTCTGCGACATAGAGATCCGGAAGCTGCGCCAGCGCCGAGAACGACGCCAGGTACGCACCGGGGGTACCGCCCTGCAGGATCACGTTGAAGAAGTAGCCACCCGCGATGCCGACGACCGAAACCAGTCCGTTGAGCAACAGCGCGATGAGAATCATGGCGAGCACACGCGGAACGATCAAACGGTGCACCGGATCGATACCCAGGACTCGCATCGCGTCGATCTCTTCACGAATCGTCCGTGAGCCCAGGTCGGCGGTGACGGCCGAGCCCGCGGCGCCGGCAACGAGCAGAGCCGTCACAAGAGGCGAACCCTGCTGGATGACCGCGAGCACACTGGCTGCACCGGTGAACGATTCGGCACCGAGCTGCTTGATGAGCGATCCGGTCTGCAGTGAGACCACCGCGCCGAAAGGAATGGCGACGAGCGCAGTCGGCAGAATCGTCACGCTGGCGATGAACCAGGCCTGCTCGATGAACTCACGGAACTGGAACGGCCTCCGAAAGGTGTTCCGAACGACCTCGACCAGAAGTTCGACGATGTTGCCGGCTTGTGTCAGAGCGGCGTTCGCCGGAGCGAACGCGGACTTCTTCGATCCCCCCATGTCTGCTATTGACCCCGACCTTGCGTAGGAGCTTGGTAGCCCTGTTGATCATGTCCTTGCCCGCTGTAACCCTGCTGGTCGTAACCCTGCTGGTCATATCCCTGCTGGTCATATCCCTGCTGGCCGTAGCCCTGCTGGTCGTAGCCCTGCTGGTCGTAACCCTGCTGGTCGTTACCTTGCTGGTCGTAGCCCTGCTGGCCGGCGTACGCGGGGTACTGATGCCCGGGGTCGGTGGTATCGAGGCTCTCCTGGATGGCGACCTGCGCGTTGTGCGGCAACGTGTGCATGATCTGGCGGACCCGCTCCTGCCTGCGACCGACGGCTTGGCGCACCGGGGTTCCGGGGGTCGCCTTCATCTGCGGCACGATGCCTTCCACGTCGTCGACGCCACCGGCGTGGTGCCCGGCATCGACGAGGGCCTGCTCGTGCGCCATCTGCGCCTCGTCCTTCTCCTCCGACATACCGATCGGACCGATCATCGTTCCGTTGAGGAACTGCTTGACCACCGGCTCGTCGCTGGTGAGGAGCACCTCGCGCGGGCCGAACATGACCAGCTGACGACGGAAGAGCATGCCGATGTTGTCCGGCACCGTACGAGCGAGGTTGATGTTGTGCGAGACGATCAGAATCGTGGCATCGATGTTGGCGTTGATGTCGATCAGAGTCTGCGAAATGTACGTGGTACGAACAGGATCGAGGCCGGAGTCGGGCTCGTCGACCAGAATGATCTCGGGGTCGAGCACCAGGGCGCGGGCGAGACCAGCGCGCTTGCGCATACCACCGGAGATCTCGCCGGGCAGCTTGTCTTCCGCGCCGAGCAGACCCGTCAGTTCGAGCTTCTCCATGACGATCTTGCGGATGTCGGACTCGGACTTCTTCGTGTGCTCACGAAGCGGGAACGCGACGTTGTCGTAGAGGTTCATCGAGCCGAACAGCGCACCGTCCTGGAACAGCACCCCGAACAGCTTGCGGATCTCGTAGAGCTCACGGGAGGAGCACTGCAGGATGTCTGTTCCGTCGATGAAGATCTTGCCCTGTTCGGGACGCAGCAGACCGATCAGAGACTTCAGGAAGACCGACTTACCGGTACCGGACGGACCGAGGAGCGCACTGACTTCACCCTTCGGCAGGGTCAACGTCACGTCCTGCCAAATCTTCTGAACACCGAAAGACTTGGTCAATCCTTCGACCGAAACCTCGACTCCCACGCTGACCTCCACAATTCGTACACATCGACCCGGATGTGGGTTGCGTCACTGTATCCCATGCAGGTGTCCGCACCGACACAGGAGCTTACCGCCCAGTAAGAACTTCCCCGAGTCAGGCTGTAGAGCTTGCATCAGTGTGGCTCATCTCACGCGACACGGTCGGCGACTCGCCAGAACTGTGACAAGTACCAGTCCCGCATTGCTGTGACACACCACAAGTGAACCCAACCGAAACCCTTCGACATGCTTCAGAGTTCGGCGAGATCGAGTAAACAGGGGCGGAATCAGGGTGTCACGCAATCCGGCATAGTCAGTGACCGATCACAACGACACGGCCGATGCAGCACCTAGAACCCAGAAGTAGATGGAGCCCGAAACACAGAAAAGGGGCCGTTCTCACCGAGGTGAGAACGGCCCCTTCTGCGCTCTTGCAATCAGAGCACGAAGTACGACTGCAACGAAGCGGTCTTACTTGACGGAGATCTTTGCGCCGGCAGCTTCCAGCTTCTCCTTGGCAGCCTCGGCTGCGTCCTTGGCGACCTTCTCCAGGATGGCCTTCGGAGCGCTCTCGACGAGGTCCTTGGCTTCCTTCAGGCCGAGGCCGGAAACGACCTCACGGACGACCTTGATGACCTGGATCTTCTTGTCGCCGGCCGACTCGAGGACGACGTCGAACTCGTCCTGCTCTTCAGCAGCCTCGGCGGGGGCAGCGCCGCCGCCTGCAGCAGCAACGGCGACGGGGGCAGCTGCGGTGACCTCGAAGGTCTCCTCGAATGCCTTCACGAACTCGCTGAGCTCGAGGAGGGTGAGCTCCTTGAACTGGTCGAGCAATTCTTCGGTGCTGAGCTTCGCCATGGTGGCGGGTCCTTCCTGTAAGTACCTGGTCGCTGATCCGCGACTTGGTGTTGGTGGTGTGGAGCTGAGCTGTTCGCCAATACCAGCGGATCAGCTTTCGGCGGGAGCTTCCGCCGGTGCTTCTGCTTCTGCAGGTGCTTCGGCTGCGGCGGGTGCGCCCGCAGCCTTCTTCTCCTGCAACGCGAACGCGAGACGCGCGAACTGCGATGCGGGAGCGTTGAACAGGCCTGCAGCCTTCGACAAGTTGCCCTTCATGGCGCCGGCGAGCTTGGCCAACAGGATTTCGCGCGACTCGAGGTCTGCGATCTTGTTGATCTCGTCCACGGACAGCGTTGCGCCGTCCATGTAGCCGCCCTTGACGATCAAGGCCTTGTTGTCCTTCGCGAAGGCCTTGATGGCCTTCGCAGCGTCGACCGGCTCGCCCTTGATGAATGCAATGGCGGTCGGTCCGACGAACAAATCGTCGAGGCCGGTGATACCGGCTTCGGCAGCTGCGCGCTTGACCAGGGTGTTCTTGGCGACGGAGTACGTGGCACCTTCGCCGAGCGCACGCCGGAGCTGAGTCAGACCGGACACCGACAGGCCACGGTATTCCGTGACGACGGCAGCCGTCGAACCCTTGAACTGTTCGGTGATCTCTGATACTGCTGAGACCTTTTCGGGCTTTGCCATACTTCGCCTCCTCTCGTGGGAAGTTGTGTCGATCGCGAGAGGGCCGGAAAACGACGAACGCCCCGGCGCAAGAAGCACACGGGGCGTGAACGAGCGGGCAACCGCGAGGGCTGCATACAGGTTCCCTACCTCGTTCTCCTGCGTGGGCCGTTCGAAGAGATCTCGAACCTTCAACCGCGCAACTCCCGGAAGCGAATCCTTCGAGAAGGCGGTGACCAACGGTCTTGGGTAGAACTTGATTGGGCGGTCTGGACTCGAGTGCGAGCACTCGTTATCCGAACCGTCGACCAGGTTACAACACGTGCAGCGTCATCTCCAAAACGCTGGACTATTGCCGTATTCCGTAGACGACGAGATTGCGCTCGTAACTGCCCACGGCCGCATCGAAGTCACCCGAGCACGTGATCAGCCGGATCTCGTCGGCAGGTACCGCCCCGAAGACCGATGCGGTCGGGAACTCGTTCTTCCCGTAGTCACCGATTTCATCGATGCGGTAGTCGGCTCGACCACCCGTCTCGTCCCCCACCGACACGACATCTCCCGGTCGCAGCTCGGACAATCGATCGAACACCGCGGGACCGGTCGTGGAATCGACATGGCCGGCGATCACTGTCGGGCTCCCGATCGCGCCGGGCCAGCCGCCGCCGGTGAACCATCCGACGTCGTCGTAGTCGCTCGGTACCTGCATCTGCCCGTCTTCGGTGAGACCGAGGCCGATCAGAGGCTCGTCGAGGTCGATGGTCGGGGCGCTCAGCCGTGCCGGGGCCGGCCGAACCGACTCCACCACGGGCGAGGGTGTGGAAGCGCCGGACGCCGGCTGAGAGGACACCGGCACCGCCGTCGACGACGGTGGTAGTGGCGGTGCCGCAGTACAGCCCGTCACCACCACTGCCGTGACGGCAAGCAGAAGCCGGTATCTCAGCTGCGTGCCGTTCCGCTGCGACGAGCAACCAACGTCACTCCCGCGATCGCCATCGCGCCCAATGCTGCCGCGCCGACGAGCGGAACTGCGGAACTGGTCGCCGCGTCGGATGCCGTCAGCGCCGAGCCGCCACCGCCGGTCGCGACGGATCCGACCGGAATCTGGGTCAGCTGTCCACGTACAGCCCCGGCCGAGAAGTCCACGGTGTGGGTGTCGGCGGCGAAGCCCGCCGGGTTGGCTTCGATCTGGTCCAGAGTGAATCCGGTACCGCTGTCGGCCGCTGCACCGGCCGGCGTCAGACCGGTGGTGAACGGTCCCTGCATACATCCACTGCTGGTACGTGGGCCGTCACCGATCGGAGTCGGGTTCGGGAAGGCCAGCCGCGGCGGCCCTGCGGCACCCGCAGCAGCCTGGTGAATGTGGGTAGCAGTCTTGGCCGGGCTCATGTAGTCGCCGGTGACTCCGTCTAGTGCGATGTCGTAACACACGATGTCGAGGTCGGAATTGATACGCAGCGTGAAGGTTCCCGTTGCGCCCGGCTGACCCGGAGTGGCCACACCCTCGCCGTTGAGGACCTGGTCGGGGGTTGCCATTGCAGTGAAGGCACTGGTGAACGAATCCGGTTCGGCAACAGGAGTATCGGCACCGGCCGGGGCGGCGGTGAACAGCATCAGCGCGGCGGCCGTGCCACCGACGACTGCGGTGGCGGTGCCGCGGACGGACATTGCCGGGCGGGTGATCGAGCGTCTGGTCATCTCGTGTGCCTTCCGTGGGAGTATCGGGCAGGCGAGCCCGTGCAGAGGGGTACGACCGCTGATGCCACGATGTTCAAAGGTCGGTAAAGAAATATTCCAGTCCCGGAAATGAACGCCCGGGTGTCCGTCGACGTAATCACTGTCATGAGCATCGGGAGCGTGATCGAACTGGACTTCGACGTCGCTGCCGCGTACGACGAGCACGCGTCGGCCATGCTCGGTTTCGCCGTCAACGCTCTGCGCGACCGGACGCTCGCCGAGGATTGTGTTCAGGAAACGTTCCTGCGCGCGTGGCGGGCGCGTTCCCGCTTCGAGCCCGGACGTGGATCGCTGCGAACGTGGTTGTTTGCCATCGAACGCAACGTCATCGTCGACGTGCAACGGTCGCTCACCAGAATGCCGATGCCGGCGTCGGAACGGATCGAGGACGTCGACCGTCGGTCGGTCGCGATCTCGCGAGACACCAGTCCCGACGTCGACGAGCGGCTGCGCATCATCGCCGCGCTCGCACTGCTTTCTCCCGATCACCGGCAAGTCGTCGTGGCCGTGCATCTGGCCGGAACGACCTATGCGGAGCTGTCCGAGTCGACGGGAGTGGCCGTCCGAACACTGCGCACCCGCGCCTTCTACGCATTGAGGGCGCTCCGAGACCATCTCGACGGACAGGAGGAAGCATGAACGCCCAAGACGATCGCCGAGCCGAACTGATCGCCGGTGCTGTCGCCGACGACCTCGACGACGCCGAGACCGCCGAACTACGCGAGCTCGCAGCGTTCGATCCCACCGTCGACATCGACATCGCCGAACTGCGTGCGCTGACCGAGACCGTCGGTTCTCGCGGTCCGGCCGCACCGTGGCTCGAACTTTCGGCGTCACCCGATCTGCGCGAGCGAGTTCTGGGTACGACGGGCGACTCGGTGTGGCCACCGCGTGATCGAGGAAGCGACGCGCAGCGATTCGGCGGGCGGCGCAGGTCTGCCGGCCTGATGGCTGCGGCCGCAGTAGTGGGGCTGGTGGTCGGCGGTGGCGTCGTACTCGGCGTCGACGCCTTTCGAGCGAAACCCGAGGAGCCGGCGGCCGCGATCACCGGCCCTCCGGGAACCCTCGGTGCCTACGAGCAGGTCGCCTTCACCACGAGCAGGCCGAACGTGGACATCGAGGGCGGTCTCGTTGCCCATACCTGGGGCACGGAGACCTTCCTCGACATGGACGGCATATCCGAGCGGGGCCCGTACGAGGTTGTTCTCGTCGATCGGTCGGGCACCGAACTCCCGTCCGGCACGTTCCTCGGAAGCGACGTCACCATCGAATGCCGCATGAACGCAGCCGTTCTTCGCGGCGACGTCACCGAGATCGAGATCCGTAGTTCCGACGGCTCCGTGCTGGCGTCGGCTCAGTTGCCGACCACCTGACGATCCCGCGAACCCGGCCACCAGTTTCGCGCGCCGAACAGCTTCATCATCGCGGGCACCATCATCATCCGGACCAACACGGCGTCGAACAGCACAGCGACAGCGAGCGCGAAGCCGAACTGTTGCAGCTCGAGTACGTCGGCGGTGAGGAAGCTCGCGAACACCGCGATCATGATCGCTGCTGCCGCGGTGATCGGCCTGGCGGTGTGTTCCAGCCCGTCGACGATTGCGGTGTCGTTGGCGTCTCCCGTGTCGGTTCCGTCGTTGCGCACGAACACTTCTCGCATGCGGCCGATCAGGAACACCTCGTAGTCCATCGAGAGCCCGAAGACGACCGCGAAGACGGTGACCGGCAGATAGACCTGGATGTAGCCCGGGCTCTCGAATCCGAGGAGCGACGAACCCCAACCCCACTGGAACACCGCCACCGTGGCTCCCAACGCGGCACCGGTCACCAGTACGTTCATGGCCACTGCCTTCACCGGAATCACCACGCTTCGGAAGACGATGCCCAGGTACACCAGGGAGAAGGCCAGGACTGCGGCGACGACCCAGAGGAATTTGCTCGAGATCTCCCGAGAGGCGTCGACCACCAGCGCGGTGGTCCCACCGACCGAGACATTCGTCCCGTCACGTTCCCCCGCCACCAGCGCTTGCGATCTGATCGACGTGACCAGGTCGGAGGCGTCGGTCGAATCGATCGGCACCGACGGGACCACGATCAACAGCGTCCGACCGTCGTCCTGCTGGGCCAGTGCGTACTCGACCCGACCATCGGCGCGAACGTCGTCGGCGAAGGACGCGACCGTTGCCGTCTGGACTGGGTCGAGAGGGCGGTCGTCCTCGCCGGTGAACACCACGGTGATCGGCGAGATGGTGCCGGGAGCGAACTTGTCCGTCAGGACCGCGTTCGCTCTACCGCTGGGTTCGGCACTCAGCGCGTCGGCTCCGAGATCGACGCCGTACTGGATGGAACCGATCGGTGCGAGGCAGGCGAACAGGATTGCCGCGGTGACGGCGGTGTAGCGCCAGGGCCGTTCGATGACGTGGCGAGCCCACCGCGACCACCATGTGGGGACGGCTGCGGCGTGTTCACCCACCGATGGTGGTTGGAAGCGCTGTGGGAGTGAAAGTCCGGAGATTCTCGAACCGAGCACGGCGAGGATGGCGGGCAACAAGGTCCACGCCACGATGACGACACACGCCACCGTCATGGCGACGACGAACGAAATGCTCTGCACCGCAGGGACATCGACTATGGCCAACGCACCGAGAGCAATGAGCACCACCAAGCCGGAGATGACGATCGTATGCCCGGCCGTTCCCATCGCAGCACCGACGGCCGCCTCCGTTCGGGCACGGCCCCCGGGCTCGCCCGGAACGGCCCGGTTCATCTCCTCGCGGAATCGGCTGACGATGAACAGTGCGTAGTCGATCCCGAGACCGAGCCCGAACATCGACGCCACCGTCGTCACCAGCACGTCGAAGGTCATGACGTTGGACAGGAGAGCGAACACACCGAAAGCGGCCAGCACTCCGATTCCGGTGGTGACGAGCGGAACGATGCCGGCGACCACCGAACCCAGGGCCAGGATCAGCAACACCAACGCGATCGGCAGTCCGATGCTTTCGGCGCGCACGGCGTCGTCGGATTCGACCTTCGTCAGGTCCACCGTCATCGGGGAATAGCCGGTGACCGCGACCTCGATGCCGTCGCGGGATGCACCGTCGATCAGCTCCTGGATCCGCTCGGCCACGGCAATGCGATCACGCGGGTCTCCGCCCACGCCGACGAACGCCAGCGCCGACGTTCCGTCCGCGGAGATCGTCGGGACGAATCCGGCGCTCTCGTAGGGATCGACCACACGCACTACGTCCGGTGACTGCCTCAGCGAGGAGACGACCTCCCCCACCCGTTCGCGAAAGGCGGGGGTCCGGCTGTCGACCGCATCCGAGGTGAACGTGACGACGAGCTGTTCGGAACCGAAGGACGCGAAGTGCTGTTCGAGGAGTTGGTCGGCGCGGCTGGACTCGGTTCCCGGAACGGAGAAGTTGGCTCCCACCAAGGAGTTCTGCAGCGCGGGATACAGGATCGCAGACCCCACGGCCAGCACCAGCCAGACGGCCAGCACCGCCCAGCGATGACGCGCGACCGTTCGGCCCCAACGATCACCGATGCTGCGCCGTCGTCGAGGGGATTCCAGCACTGCCACCCCGGTCATGTCTGCGGAAGCTCGCGGCTGAAGATTCGGTAGGTGCGGTGCGGTGATTGCTCCATGCGCGTGAGCACCGACCCTTTCATCCAGGGACTGTCGTCGAGTACCGGAGCGGCCTCGACCCTGGTGAATCCGAGATCGCGCATCCGCACCGACATCTCCATGATGAGCAGCGACGACACCGCTCGATCGGGGCACTCGGGATCGACGAACAACATGTCGACGCGAACGCCGTCGATCACGTCGGTTCGACCGGGCCGTTTGACGTGCCAGAGCGTCACGAGGTCTCGCAGCCACCTGGACTTCAGGTGTGCCGCCTTGGCCGCGGCCTGGTTGACGTCCGGTATGCCCATCAGGAATCCGACGGGCTTGCCGTTCAATTCCGCCAAAAGGGTGAGGCGGCGGTCGAGGACGGGCAACATCATCTTCAACAGCTCGAACAGCTCGACGAACGACAGCGGCGAGTAACCCCAGAAGTTCACGAACGTCTTGTTGTAGAGGTCCTGCACTATGCGCGCGTCGCGACGTACCGTCCGATACTTCATCGACCGGAACGTGACCTCGGACCGCGCTTTGATCTTCTCGAAAATCTGCATGTGCCGGGCGTATTCGGGACGGTTGTAGATGACGCACGGATCGTCGAACAGGTAGCTGTAGAAGTCCTTGATGCCCACCAGGCCCCACTTCTCGAAGTGGGCGGCGTAGTACAGCGGGTTGTGCGGCATTCCCACCAGTGGCAGAACGGGTACTTCGTCGACGACGATGCCCGCGCTGTAGAACATCGACGGCCCGAACGGCCCGGACATGGTCGCCAGCCCGCGCGTCGCCAACCAGGCCGCGGCGGCATCGAGCAGACCCGCCGCGATCTCGTGGTCGTCGATCGCCTCGTAGAACCCGAAGAATCCGATCGACTCACCGGTGTAGTCGGTGAAACCGGTGTCGTGGATGGCCACGATCCGGCCGACGGCGATGCCGTTCTCACGGGCGACGAACGCACACGTATCCCGCGTCGACGCGATGGCGGCCGGCGGGGAGATCAGGATGCGATCGAGATCCATCGGCTCGTCCGGCAATCGGTGCGGATCGTCCCGGTACACCAGATCGGTGACGGCCTGGAATTCATTCCAGTCTTTTCCGGACACGACTTGTTCGACGGTGATCATCGTTCCTTCTCACGAGATGGTGTGTCGGACACAGATATCGGCGAGCGAGCTACGACCGTCTCCCCCGCGAACACGTACTGCCCCGGCCGGATGGAGATGCTCTCGACCAGCGCGTCGGGGACGAACACGTCACATTGAGAACCGAAACGGATCATCCCGTACTGCTCTCCGCGTTCGACGACGTCGCCCACCGCGATGTGCGCAACGATGCGATTGACCCACAGGTCGGCTATCTGCGTCACCGTCACCACGGCTCCGCACGCGTGCTCGATCGACACGGTGAGTCGTTCGTTGGTGAGCAGGTAGTCGCAGCCCACGTCGTACGGAGTTCGCCGCGTCAACAGATTGGCCCCGACCCGGGCCATCGACTTGTTGAACGGTGCCGCAGATCGGTGTCGGCGCATCCTGACGATGCCCGAGATCGGAATTCGATTGCGGTGTACCGAGTATTCGGACATGTAGATACCGATGAGGTACCCGCTGTCGGCTGCGGCGACGCCGGCGATCTCGTCGAGGGCAATGGTTCGCCCCTTCTTGACTGCGAACGCGGTACTGCCTGCCTCCACTCGTTTGACGTACGTGACGAAGCCGTCCGCAGGAGCCAGTACCGCCCGCGGATCGGCGGGCGGTACGCGATGCGGATCGCGAAAGAAGAACCGGGTTCGCCAGTAGACGAACAGCGCGAACGGAGCTGCCGTCGCGGCAGCGGCACCGACGCCCCACCGTGCCAGAGACATCAGGCGTGCCGCTGTTCGTCGATGCTCTCCGACCAGCCGACGAATGCGTCGGCCGCCCTCGTTCTCGCCGCGCCGGGCAGGAGTCCGATCAACCCGCAGACGAGGTAGAAGCCGAGCGAGAGAACGCCATTGGTCACCTCGCGGTGCATCGACACATCGCGCAGACGTACCGACGTCGGCTCGAATTCGTCCGCCACGTCAGTGAGCGACGGCGGGCGTGAGCGTCTTGAGCTGCGCCTTCTCGAAGTAGAGCTCGAAGAGTCGACGGTGATCGCACCACGAGATGTCATGGTCGACAGGCAGAATGGCCTCGGGCTTGTGCACCAGGCGCATCAGCTGATCGATGTTGTCGGCCAGCATCGTCTCGGCAAATCGAGGCGAGATGCGTGAACTGACGCGCTCTTTGAATTCGTCCCAGCTCACCAGATCGAGTCCGAGCAGCTCGGCGTAGAGGTCGTGGCCGTAACCGGTGGGGTTGCTCGGCAAGAGCCGCGTCAACGGGTGGCTGCGCAGCGCATTGCCGGCCATGACGTCGCACATCACGTCCACCGGAACGTAGTTCATTCCCGGGCCGTCCCAGATGGCACCGGCGGCGATGGCCAGTTCGATGATGCGCCAGAAGCTGTACACCCGTCCTGGATCACGGCCGAGTTCGGTACTTCCGAGAATGTAGGGGGCCTCGCACAGGGTGACGGAGTAGGTGTCCGACATCGAGAGCCACCCGAGAAGCGTTGCGTTGACCCACTTCATCTGCGCGTAGCCGGAGTACCACCACGAATCCGGGCGGCGGAAATCCTCGGGCTTCTGGTAGAGGTGAGCTCCGATGCTGCCGACGTAGGTGAGGTGCTTACGCGTGGAGGTGATGCTGAATTCGAGAATGCGCAGGACGCTCACGAACCAGTCGTCGCGCAGATCGGCATAGCTCTCGGTGTAATCGGTCGAGCTGGCGCAATTGAAGATCTGCCCCACTCCGGCAGCAAGATCGAAGTAGGCAGCCTTGTCGAGACCGAACCGGAACTTCGTGGGTGTGCCCTCGACGATGCGAATCTTGTCGGCATCCACCGCGATCTCGTACTGGTCGAAGGTGCGCTGAAGACGCTCGAGAGCCGATTCCTCCTCGGTGGGGCGCACCATCGCGTAGACGACGTCGACTGCCGCATCGCGGGTCAGTCGACCGATCAGGTGAGCACCGAGAAAGCCGTTGGCACCGAACACCAGCGCGGTGTCGGTACGCGCGGGTGCCATCGCGGCGACCCGGCGGCGGGTTTCCTCGTCGATGAAAGGCCGCAGCGCCGTTGGATCGCCGTTGCTCAAGGCAACGACGTCCGCGTACTTCCCGCCGAAGCGAAGCCCCGGGCATTCATTGGTGATCAGTGCATCCGCGTGCGGCCAGACCGGACGCAACGAACCATCTCCGAACAGTGCTTCTACGTGCATTCCCGCTCCCCTGCAACGATCGGTGTCCCATGTCACTTCGGACCGCCAGAAGGTAGCAATCCCCCGGGCTCACGACTCGCTGTCCAGAAAAGTCTGGTACCCCCCATAGCCTCGCTCAACTTTTGTTGAGAAGGTTCCCAAACAAACACAGCAGACCGCAAGATTTATTGGAGCAGATTACGACCGATCCGCGTTCCGCAGGACAAACGGGGTCGTTCGAAGGTCTAATCGACCTTCATGACTGCCACGGCGCCCCACCCCCTCCTGCAACCCGTACGCGATCCCAGCGGCGGCGACGCAGCAGCGGCGTGGGCGGAAATCGTGCGCGAACAACCGCGCTTTCCGAGGGTCTCCGTCTCGGCGAACGTTCGTATCCCGATGAGCGACGGCACGGCGCTGCGCGCGTACGTCATCCGCCCCGCGGACGCAGCGGGTCACGCGGTGGAGGGCAGTTTTCCCACCGTCCTCAATCTCACGCCCTACAACAAACTGCTCATCAAGGGGATCGACACGATCCTCGAAACGCCGGTTCTCGGCCGTGCTGTCAGAGCCTTCTCGGCCGCGTTCGATCTCACCGGAACGGCATTCGACGGCATCACCGAAATCACCCGAGTGGTGGCAGGCGGGGCGGCGGACCTTTTCTCGGTGAACCGTCACCTCGTGCGCAGTGGGTACGTACAGATGATCGTCGACGTCCGCGGCACCGGTAGTTCCTCGGGCACCTGGGATGTGCTGGGACCCAGGGAACAACTCGATTCGCTCGAGGTAATCGAGTGGGCCCGACGCCAGTACTGGTGCAACGGCAGGGTGGGAATGGCCGGAATTTCGTATTCCGCGATCAATTCGCTGCAGGCCGCGGCCAAGCAACCCGCCGGGCTCGACGCCATCTTCGCCGTCGAGGGCTCGGTGGACATCGTCCGCGAAATCTTCGCGACCGGAGGCGCGACATCGGCGTTCATCCCGCTGTGGCTCGCCGCCGTCAACGGGTTGAAGTGGGCACCGGCCGTCGGCGGAGTCGATACGTTCACCTGGCTCCGAGATCGCGTGCGATCCCCCGCCACCAATTTGCTCGATCTGGCCAAAGGCTTTGTCACAGGCCGAGATCCGCGAATCTACGACGACGAGTACTACGACACCATCGACGCCGTCATCGAGGACATCGCGGTACCGACCTTTCTGTACGGGTGCTGGCACGACATCTTCGGCGGATCCGCTCCCGACATCTACAACCGGCTCCCCCTCGAACGTGGATCGAAGCAGTTGCTCGTCGGCGACGGCTACCACGGCAACCCCGGTATCGGATTCGGCGAACCAGGATTTCCACCGCGCCTCGACGTACTCGAGCGGGCCTGGTTCGACAAGTGGCTGCGCGACGTCGACAACGGAATAGAGAACTACGGTCCCGTCACACTGCGGCAACAGGGCGGGAATTGGACTGCGCACGGCCGCTTTCCGGCACCTCGGGCCCAGCCACGAAGGCTGTACCTGTCGGCAGCGTCCTCGGGCACCGCGGCCCATGCCGTCGCCGACGGCAGCCTCACCACCGAACCTGCCACAGCCCGCGACGTCCTGACGGTGCGGCCCTCGTTGCGGGCCGTCGTCTCGCGTGACACCACGCAGGTGCTGGCCGGGGTGACGGCCGTGTTCGGTGGTGGATTCACCTACGACAACCGATTCGCCGAGGGCGCCGCAGTCACCTTCACCACCGATGCTGCCGAGTCGGACGCCGTCCTGTCCGGTCCGATGAATCTGCATCTTCGGGTGATCTGCCACGCACGGGAAGCGTTGTGGGCCATCATGATCTGCGACGTCGCTCCCGACGGGACCTCGACGGTGCTCAGCAACGGCGCTCTTCTGGCCTCGCGTCGAGCCGTGGACGACGAACGTTCCTTGTTCGCGCCGAACGGCGACTACACCCGGCCCTACCACCCGCTCACCGAAGCGGCGCTGCTTCCGGTACCCATCGGCGAACCCATCGTTCTCGATATCGACATTCTCACCACCGAGGCCGTCATCGCCACTGGCCACCGACTCCGGGTCGACGTATTCGCCACCGACACACCACGGTTCATCCCGATCTTGCCGGACCTACTGCGCACTCGACTACGCAAACAGGACATCAGCATCGACCCGGAAAGCCCGAGCTACCTGGTGGTGCCCATACTCGGTGAGCCGGGCTGGTAGGAACGACACCATGAGAATCGAACAAGGCATCGCGCCGGCGAACTCCGTCGAGATCGCGTACGAGGACATGGGTTCGGTCGATGACCCTGCGGTCCTGCTGATCATGGGCCTGTCCGCGCAATTGACGTTGTGGCCCATGGATTTCTGTACCCGCCTCGTCGATGCGGGATACCGAGTGATCCGCATCGACAACCGCGACATCGGATTGTCCACGAAGATGACCGGGCAGAAGGTGCGGGGATCCCAGATCCTCCGGATGATCCGACACGAGCTCGGGATGTCTTCCGACGTGCCCTACACGATCGTCGACATGGCCGCCGACGCCGTAGGAGTACTCGATCACCTCGGCATCGATACCGTGCACGTCGTCGGTGCATCGATGGGCGGCATGATCACTCAGGTCTTCGCCGGTAGTTACCCCGAACGAACCGAATCGGTGGGCATTCTCTTCTCGAGCACCAACGAGCCGTTCCTGCCTCCGCCGGACCCACGCGCCCTGCTGCCCCTGCTCGGTGGCGTCGGGAAGGACGCCACGAAAGAGGAGATCATCGCTCATTCGGCAAAGACGTTGTCCACCATCGGCTCTCCCGGCTTCCGCACTCCGCTCGAGGAACAACTGGAGATTGCGCAGGTGATGTACGAGCGGAACTACAACCCCTCGGGCGTCGTGCGGCAGATGGCTGCGATCACCGGCACCGGCAGCCTGCGGCCGTACGCGAAGAAGATCACGGCGCCGACCACCGTCATTCACGGGACCGCCGACAGACTGGTCCGACCCTCGTGCGGCAAGGCCATCGCCCGCGCCGTTCCCGGAGCCGAGCTGACGCTGATCGACGGCATGGCCCACGACCTGCCCGCGGCGTTGCTCGACCGCATCAGCGGTATCGTCCTGGCCAACTTCGCTCGCGCGAACGCGGCCTAGATCCTCGGCAGGACCCTACGACGAAGGCCGGCCTCCCTGGGGAGACCGGCCTTCGTTCGCAGATACGAAATTACGCGTTCGCGTCGTCCTCGAGGAGGTTGCGCGTACGGTTCGGATCGACCTGGACGCCGGGTCCGGTGGTGGTCGAGACGGTGACCTTCTTGACGTAACGACCCTTGGCCGACGACGGCTTCGCACGCAGGATCTCGTCCAGCGCTGCGCCGTAGTTCTCCACCAGCTTGGTCTCGTCGAACGAGGCCTTACCGATGACGAAGTGCAGGTTGGCCTGCTTGTCGACGCGGAAGTTGATCTTGCCGCCCTTGATGTCGTTGACGGCCTTGGTCACGTCGTTGGTGACCGTGCCCGTCTTCGGGTTCGGCATCAGGCCACGCGGTCCGAGGACACGGGCGATGCGGCCGACCTTGGCCATCTGATCGGGGGTGGCGATCGCGGCGTCGAAGTCCAGGAATCCGCCCTGGATCCGCTCGATCAGATCTTCTGCTCCGACGACGTCGGCTCCTGCTGCCTCGGCCTCTGCAGCCTTCTCACCAGCGGCGAAAACAATAACCCGAGCGGTCTTGCCGGTGCCGTGGGGAAGGTTGACGGTGCCGCGCACCATCTGATCCGCCTTGCGGGGATCAACGCCGAGTCGTACTGCAACCTCGACGGTGGGGTCGAACTTGCTCGACGCGGTCTCCTTGGCCAACTTGGCGGCTTCGAGAGGCGAGTAGAGGTTGTCCTGGTCGATCTTTGCGGCCTGCTCGAGGTAGGCCTTGCTGCGCTTTGCCATGTCTTGCTGTCCTTCGTTCGAGTTCAGTGTGGTTGACGAGCCTGGCCGGCTCTCCCACGTGTACTTCGGTTACTGCAGAGAGCTGGTAATCAGCCTTCGACCGTGATGCCCATCGAGCGAGCAGTGCCGGCGATGATCTTCGCGGCCTGATCGATGTCGTTGGCGTTGAGGTCTTCCTGCTTGGTCTTGGCGATCTCGCGCACCTGATCCATGGTCACCTTGGCGACCTTGGTCTTGTGCGGCTCGCCGGAGCCCTTTGCCACGCCTGCAGCCTTGAGCAGCAGCTTGGCAGCGGGAGGAGTCTTGAGCTTGAAGTCGAACGTGCGGTCTTCGTAGACCGAGATCTCGACCGGCACGACGTTGCCGCGCTGCGACTCGGTCGCGGCGTTGTACGCCTTGCAGAACTCCATGATGTTGACGCCGTGCTGGCCCAATGCGGGGCCGACGGGCGGTGCCGGGTTGGCGGCACCGGCCTGGATCTGAAGCTTGATGATCCCGGCTAGCTTCTTCTTCTTCGGGGGCATTTCTTTTTCCTTGTATTCGCTCGGGTTTCTTGCGGTTGCTACTGCAAGTCTGTGCGCGCGGCTTCTAGATCTTGGAGACCTGGGTGAAGCCGAGCTCGACCGGGGTTTCACGGCCGAAGATCGATACCAACACCTTGAGCTTCTGCTGCTCTGCGTTGACCTCGCTGATGCTGGCGGGGAGAGTCGCGAACGGGCCGTCCATGACGGTGACCGACTCGCCGACCTCGAAGTCGACCTCGATGGTCGGCTTCGACGTGGTGTCGCCGCTCTGGTCGCTTGCGCCTGCGGTCGCTTTCGCATCCTTCTTGGCGCCTTCCTGCGGCATGAGGAACTTGACGACCTCGTTGATGGTCAACGGTGACGGACGCGACGTCGCACCGACGAATCCGGTGACGCCGGGGGTGTTGCGCACCGCGCCCCAGGACTCGTCGTTGAGTTCCATGCGGACCAGGATGTAGCCGGGCAGAACCTTGCGGTTGACCTGCTTGCGCTGGCCGTTCTTGATCTCGGTGACCTCTTCGGTGGGAACTTCCACCTGGAAGATGTAGTCGCCGACGTCGAGGTTCTGCACACGGGTCTCGAGGTTGGCCTTGACCTTGTTCTCGTATCCGGCGTACGAGTGGATGACGTACCAGTCGCCGGGAGCGCGACGCAGAGCCGCCTTCATCTCGGCGACGGGATCCTCGGGCTCTGCCGTGACGTCGGCGTCAGCGGCCTCGTCGCCTTCGGCGGCAACGTCGTCCCCGGCGGCAGCGGCCACGTCGGCCTTGATTGCTTCGTCGGTCTCGCGGTCCTGAGCGGCCTGCTCCGCTTCGAGGCCCTGCTTGGTCGCCTCGACATCGGCGTCGAATGCGGCCACTTCGGTGGCGTCGTTGTGCGGCGTGCTCACGTCAGCACCCTTTCTCTAGTTTCCTGCTCGGTTCGATCGTCGAAAAGTCGGCCGTCTCGGTCAGCCGAACAGCCAGCCGACGCCCTTGATGAACAACACGTCGAGACCGCTGATGTACGCGACCATGAACGTCAGGAAGACGAGCACGACGGTGGTGTAGGTGACCATCTGCTTCTTGTTCGGCCAGATGACCTTGCGCAGTTCGGCAACAACCTCGCGGAAGAACTGCAGCAGCCGCAGAAAAACGTTGGGCCGCTTGTCTGCTTTGGCCTTGCCCGAACGTCCCTTGCCGGACGTGGCTTTCGTGGACGCGCTCGCAGTCTTCGTCATCGACACCGAGGCAGCACCGGTGCTGCGTGACCTGCTCGACGATCGCTTACCGGTGGGTACGACAGCCTCCGCAGAAGATCCACCGGCAGAAGTATCAGCATCGGAGAGACGGCCCTCGGAGCCAGGTACGACGTCGTCTGGGGCCGAAGAGTCCTCGAACTCCCCCGATCGACCGTCGCGCTTACCGCGCTCCTCGCTCACGTCGTTCCTCTCAGTTGCTGACACCTTGGGCAGGGGCGACAGGACTTGAACCTGCAACCTACGGTTTTGGAGACCGTTGCTCTACCAATTGAGCTACGCCCCTTCGGCCGAAACTTCTCGGCCGCTCTGGTGTCGATCCGACTCACACGCACGAACCCACGTCACCTCGGAAAGAGGACGCGGGCAGCGCAGAGCGCCGGATTACCCCAGAAATCTCAGTGTACTGCACACTCTTCGGAACAGATAAATCCCGTCGTCCCGGCCACGAACTGCTTCTGCCGGATCGACATGCTCAGGCCAAACGTACCGTTGCGGTAGCTCGCCCGAAAATCTTCTTGCCCTCGAACTTCGCCACGATGGCAATCACGGCAGTTCGCTCCTCGGCGTCCATCGTCTTGATCTTGCCGGTGAACTCGACCTGCGCCGCCGAATCCGCCGGGACGAACACCGAGCTGGTGAAGCGCACGTTGTACTCGGTGACCGCACCCGGATCGCCGAGCCATGACGTGACGAAGCCGGCACCGAGGCCCATCGTCAGCATGCCGTGCGCGATCACGTTGTCCAATCCGGCCAGCGCGACAACCTCGTCACTCCAGTGGATCGGGTTGGGATCGCCGGACACACCTGCGTAGTTCACCAGGTCGCCGCGGGTCAAGGACACGACTCGCTCGGGCAGCTCCTCGCCGACGGACACGTCGTCGAAACTACGAAGCGCCATGCCTGATCACTTCCTTGACCGCATGCGCGATGTTCTCGTCGATCTCCCCGCCGGTACGCGCCACGATGGTCGTCCACGTGGTCTGTACGAGATCGCCGTTCTGGTCGGTGATGATGTTCTTCGTGGTCATGATGTCGCTGCCGCTCATCTGCCGGAAGGACTCGAGGTACACGTCGCAGAAGATTCGATCGCCGACCTGAATCGGGCGATGGAATTCCAGTCGTTGGTCGGTCTGCAGAATCTGGCTCGGGTCGTAACCGGTGATGACCTCTTGCAGCATCCGGGTCTGCGCACTGATCCCGAGCAGGGAAATAAAGGTCAAGGGCGCGAGGAGACCGTCGTAACCGAGGCCCTTCGCTGCGTCCTCGTCGTGATGCGCGGGATGAAAATCCTGGACGGCACGCGCGTATTCACGAACCTTCTCGCGGCCGACCTCGTAGAAGTCGTCGACGCGGAAATGAGAACCGACCATGGACGCCGCGTGTGCGGATGCATCCATGGTCGGGACATCGTGTGGAGCTTGTGACACGGAAAACCTTTTCTTCCCTGGACGCAAGAGCCGTTAGGGGGAGAAAATGCGACCTAACGCCGGGCGCCGACTAAAGATCGGAACTGCGAACCAGCGAGCCGTGCAGTCTAGCGAGATTCGCGGTGAGCCCGGTGCGTTCCGCAGTTGGAGCAGAACTTCTTCAGCTCGATGCGGTCGGGGTCGTTCCGACGGTTCTTCTTGGTGATGTAGTTGCGGTGCTTGCAAACCTCGCAGGCCAAGGTGATCTTGGGCCGCACATCGGTGGAGGAGGCCACTGGACGCCTACTTTCGGGTAAATCTGATCTGGGTCAATCAGGACTGTTCATGGGTGCTACTGGTCGTGCTTGCCTACTGTGTAGCGGTGACCGGACTTGAACCGGCGACGCAACGATTATGAGTCGTTTGCTCTACCAACTGAGCTACACCGCCTCAGGTGCTCATCGTCTACCATCCCACGTGAGGAACTCGACGTCGAGCAATCCAATCCAGCGAGCCCCCTAACGGAATCGAACCGTTGACCTTTTCCTTACCATGGAAACGCTCTACCGACTGAGCTAAGGGGGCGGGATCAGTTCACGTGCATGCCGTGCGCTGAAGCCTCCAAGAGGTTACACATTCCGAGCGCCCAGTACCAAATTACGTGGTCAGCGACCCATGCATGTCCTCTTCACATGGAAACCCCAGCGAGAGAAACACTCGCCGGGGTTCCAGGTGTGGCAGATGTAGGATTCGAACCTACGTAGGCATAAGCCGACGGATTTACAGTCCGCTCCCATTGGCCGCTCGGGCAATCTGCCGTGCTGCGATCGAAGCTCGTACTGCTCTTCGGCGCGGTGAGAAGAATACAACGAACGTCCCCCCGGAACGCAAACCGGGTGGATACGGTCGGTAGCGGGCCGATAAAGTCCCTGCAGGATGTGGTCCGACACCATCGCCACATCAAATATTTCGATTCGACTGGAGAGTGTGAGAAGTGGCTGATTCGTCCTTCGACGTAGTGAGCAAAGTCGACCGCCAGGAAGTGGACAACGCTCTGGGACAGGCCGCGAAGGAGCTGGCGACCCGCTTCGACTTCCGCGGATCCGACACCAGCATCGAATGGTCCGGTAGCGGCGAGGCGGAGACCATCGTCATCACGTCCGAATCCGAGGAGAAGGTCAAAGCGGCCCTGGACGTGTTCAAAGAAAAGCTGATTCGACGCGACGTCTCGCTCAAGGCGTTCGAGACCAACGACCCTGCCGCGTCGGGCAAGGTCTACAAGGTCACCGGCAAGCTCGTCCAGGGCATCAGCACCGAGAACGCCAAGAAGATCTCGAAGAAGATCCGCGACGACGGTCCCAAGGGCGTCAAAGCGCAGATCCAGGGCGACGAGCTGCGCGTGAGCAGCAAGAAGCGCGACGACCTCCAGGCGATCCAACAGTTGCTCAAGAGCGAGGACTTCGGAATCGCACTGCAGTTCGTCAACTACCGGTAGAGCGGCTCCTCACCTGGGTCGTTCCGCAGGCTCCACTCCTGCGCCGCACGTGAGTACAACTTCGTAGCAGGGGTCGAATTTCCGTTCACATGCCGCAGGCTCCCGTCAGTAAGGCCGATGGCCGGCCATCCGTTCGAGTCGCTCGATTCGGTCGGCCATCGGCGGGTGGGTGGCGAAGAGCGCACCCGCCTTGTCGCCGAGCCGGAACGGATTGGCGATCATCAGATGTGACTCTGCCGCCAGCCGCGGCTCCGGTGGCAGCGGTGCCAGCTGCACTCCCTGCTCGAGCTTGCGGAGCGCCGACGCCAGCGCCAATGGATCGCCGGTCAGCTCGGCCCCGGACTGGTCGGCTTGGTACTCACGCGAGCGGGAGACCGCGAGGCGAACCAGGCTGGCCGCAATGGGTCCCAGCATCGACACCAGCAGCAGCGCGAGCGGGTTCGGTCCCCCGTTGCCGCGTCCGCCGAAGACATTGGCGAAGAACGCCAGGTTGGCCAGACCCGAGATGACCGACGCCATCGCACCCGCAACCGACGAGATCAGGATGTCGCGGTTGTAGACGTGCGACAGCTCGTGGCCGAGCACCGCGCGCAGTTCCCGCTCATCGAGGATTCGCAGAATGCCCTCGGTGCAGCACACGGCTGCGTTGCGTGGGTTTCGCCCGGTGGCGAAAGCGTTGGGATTGTTGGTGGGGCTCACGTACAGCGCGGGCATCGGCTGATGAGCGGCCGTAGCCAACTCGCGCACGATGCGATACATCGCCGGCTGCTCGAGCTCGGTCACCGGCACGGCATGCATCGACCGCAAGGCCATCTTTGCGCTGTTGAAATACGCATAGCCGTTCACGCCCACGGCCAGGACGACGGACCCGATCAGAATCATCGAATTACCGAACAACGAGCCGATGAAGACGATGAGTGCGGACATCCCGACCAGCAGGCCGAAAGTCTTCGCGCCGTTCGCGTAACTGTTCACTGTGGCTGGTGCCTCCTCGTACCGGGTGTTCCTACCCGATTCAACGAAAACACCAGGACCTGCAGTTCCCGCCTGGAGGGTCGCTAGCCGACGCGTTCGACGGTGTAGTTCACCAACCGTCCGAGCGCATCGTTGGCCGGTCCCTGCGGCAGCTGCGCGAGCTCTGCATGAGCCCGAGCTGCGAATTCGCCGAGCGTCTTCTTGGCCGAGACCATTCCCGGCGAGCGCTGCAACAGCTCGAGGGCCTCGGTGACCAGGGCGTCCTCGGTGACCGGGCCGGCCAGGATCTCGCGCAGCCGATCGCCGTCGGCACCTTCTTCGCGGAGCGCGAACAGCACCGGCAGAGTATGGACACCCTCACGAAGGTCGGTGCCGGGGGTCTTGCCGGACTGCTCGGTGGCCGAGGAGATGTCGATGATGTCGTCGGAGATCTGGAACGCGGTGCCGACGGCGTCACCGAGGCGCTCCAGGCGTCCCACGTGCTCGGCGTCGCCGCCACTGAACGTTCCGCCGAAGCGTCCGCACGACGCAATCAGCGATCCGGTCTTCTCCCACACGACCTTCAGATAGTGCGCGACGGGATCCTCGGTGCCCTTCGCTCCGATCGTCTCGCGCATCTGACCGGTGACCAGCTCGGCGAACGTCTCGGCGATGATCCGAACGGCGTCGGGACCGAGGGTGGACACCAGCCTCGACGCGTGCGCGAACAGGTAGTCGCCCGCGAGAATCGCCACACTGTTGCCCCAGCGTGAGTTCGCGCTCTCCGCACCTCGGCGCATCGACGCCTCGTCCATGACGTCGTCGTGATAGAGCGTGGCGAGGTGAACCAGTTCGACGACCGTGGCGGCGGTGACGATCGCAGGATCGGTCGGCGACGGCCCGAGCTGGCCGGTGAGCACCGTGAACAGGGGCCGGAAGCGTTTTCCGCCGGCCTTGGCCAGGTGCAGCGCGGCCTCGGTCAGGAACTCTTCTCCATCGGAGAGTTCGCTGATCATCAGCTCTTCGACGCGTGCGAGGCCGTCGGCGACGGATCGCGCGAGCTCCGGGTCACCCAGGTCGACTCCGGCAACGACCGTTGCTACGGCAGCGTCGTCTGTACTCACGATGTTGGTCCCTGTCCTGTCGTCGACATGCCGGCGGGAGCAGCAATTGCGCCACTGCTCGCCTTCTACCGTAGTGAACCTAGCGTGCACACAGGTGCGACGGTGTCACCGACCACAGGTGACGCTTCACTCACCCAGGTTGCCGGAAATGACTTCGAGGGTCGCGGCCATCGCCGCCGACGCCCTGTCCCCCAATGCGTCGGTCAGCGCCGCCATCAGTCCCTCGAGCAGGATCACGTGCGGAATCCGGCTGGTGACGGCGAGTTCACGCTGGAAACTGAGATCTCGCATGCCCACCACCAGGGCTATGTCCGACGCGGCCGCGAGAGTCGAGCGAGCGAACGACGTCACCGACACCACGGTGGCCCCGCGCTCCCGAGCGGCCTGCGCGGCCTTGGTCGACGCGCTCGTCGCGCCCGATCCACTGATGATCAGGGCGACGTCACGGTCGGTGAGAAGCCGAACGGCAACCTGTTGGGCAATGGAGTCGGTGGGTGCGTGCGAGCGCAGACCCAGCGACCGCATCCGGGAATCGGTATCGGCGGCCAGCGCAGCCGAGAGCCCGTTTCCGATGACCACGATCGACTCGGCACCGGCGAGGGTGGACACGGCGCGCGTGACGTCCTCGGTGGTGAGTAGAGCCGTCATCGCCGCGATGGACTCTCCGACGTGGGCGAAGGTCTCGGTGACGATCGCGAACGGGCCGTCAGCCGAACGTTCCTGGGTGGGCAGGGCGCGCGCCGCGTCGCGCGCGAGCAGCACCCGGAGTTGCTGATACCCGCCGAAGCCGAGACTCTGGCAGGTGCGGACCACCGACGCCCGCGATGCGCCTGCTGCATCGGCCACCTGCTGCGAGGACATCTCGACGATGTCGGCGGGACGTTCGAGAAAGACTTCGGCGACGGCCCGCTCGGCCGGCAGCAACGAGGGAATGATCGATCTGATGTGCGGGACGACTCCACCCGGCGCGAGATCCATGCTCATATCTTGCTCATATCGTTCTGTGCCGGCCCCAGTGTCCGTCGATGATGCGGCGACGCACCCGCCCGGAGATCTGATCGATGATCACGGTGATGACCACGACGACGATCAGCAGCATGCCCACCGCACCCCACTGCCGGTACTGCACGTTGTCGACCAGCATGCTGCCGATACCGCCTGCACCGATCAGACCCAGGATGGCCGACGCCCGAACGTTGATCTCGAAGCGATAGAGCCAGAACGCGAACACCTCGGGGGCGACGTCGGTCCACAGTCCCCACCGCACGATCTGCGCCGTAGAACCTCCAGCGGCCCGGGCCGCTTCGATCGGCCCCTTCTCGGCACCTTCGATGGCCTCGTATCCCCATTTGCCGAGGGTGCCCACCGAGCCGATGGCGATGGCGAGCGCTCCGGTGAACGCGGTGAGCCCGGTGACCGACAGGATGAGAATCGCGATGACGACCTCGGGCACCGCCCTGATGACGGCGAACACCACACGCAGCGGCCACCGCAGCCAGAGCGGCCCGATGTTCGCGGCCGCGAGGAAGCTGAGCGGAAACGACACGATGATGCCGAGCACCGTTCCGAACCACGCCATCTGCACCGATTCGATGGTGGCCGAGACGGCCTTGCCCAGCGCGGAGACGTCGGGCGGCACGAACATCAGCCCTGCGTAGCGCACCAGGTTCTGCGGTAGCTCCAGCAGCCTGTCCCAGCGAATCTCGATGCCGTACAACGACAGTGCGAACAGTGCGACGATGCCGGCCCACACCGCGGTGCGCAGGGGGTTGCGCGGTTTCCGCGGCCGAGCCGGGGTGACGCGTGCGGTGCGGTCGATGACGCTCATCCGACCAACTTTCGACGGGCCCAGGACGAGATCAGTTCCAGCACCAGGACGATGACGAGAATCTCGAGGATGATGAGGCTGAGTTGGTGATACTTGTAGAAGGTGCGGACGTTGTCGATGAGCATGCCGAGGCCTCCTGCACCGACGAGCCCGATGACCGCCGAGGCGCGGACGTTCAGCTCCAACGTGTAGAGACTCTGCGAGACGAACGCCGGAAAGATCTGCGGCGCAACAGCACTCCGATCGGCCGCGATCCAGGTGCCGCCGGCAGCGAGGGCCGCTTCCTGCGGACCACGATCGACGGAGTCCAGTGCCTCGGAGACGAGCTTGACGATGATGCCGACGTTGAACAGGATCAGCGCCAGAATTCCCGACAGCGCTCCGGTGCCGACCACCGCGACCAACACCGCCGCGTACAGCAGATCCGGCACTGCGCGTACGACATTCATGATTCCGCGCACGGCCATCAGCAACGGTCGATTCGGGTTGGTGACATGCGAGGCCGCAAAACTGAGCGGGAGGGAGATCGCGGCTCCGATCGCCGTCGCGATGACAGCCATCTGCAGCGTCTCGAGGATCGCATCGACGGTCTCGGGGAAAAACCAGTAGTCGGGTTGCATCAGCTGAACGAGCTTGCCGGTCGCATTGCCCCAGTTGTCGATGATGTCGCCCAGGTCGACACCGATGCCGATCCCGGCCCAGATCGTGATGACGGCGATGACGGCAAGGACAACAACGGTTTTCCAGGCCGAACGCGGTTTCGCCGGCCTGGTTGCGAGCGGAGTGATCACAGCTCTGCCTTGGCTTCCAGGACGTCCTCGGCGGTGAGCGAGCGTCCATAGATACTCTCGAACACCGATTCGTCGGCATCGCGGCCATGGCCGTCGAACACGACCTTCCCGTCCCGCAGCCCGATCAGCCGGTCGCCGTAGCGTCTGGCCAGATCGAGAAAGTGCAGATTGACGACGACCGTGATGCCGAGATCGGCGTTGATGCGTTGCAGATCCCGCATGACGACGTGCGAGGTCGGCGGATCGAGCGAGGCCACCGGTTCGTCCGCGAGGATCACCCGCGGCCCTTGCGCCAATGCTCGCGCGATGGCGACCCGCTGCTGCTGACCACCGGAGAGCGACGACGCCTTCTCGTAGGCCTTGCCGACGATCTCGACACGTTCGAGGGCCTGCATTCCCAGCTCGGTGTCCTCGGCCGACCACGCACCGAGCAGCGTTCGCCACATCGGCGAGCTGTGCAGTCGTCCCATCATCACGTTGTTCAACACGCTGGTGCGCTTGGCGAGGTTGAAGCCCTGAAAGATCATTCCGATGTCGCCGCGCAGATCCCGTAACCCCTTGCTGCTGAGGTTGTTCACGGCGCGATCACCGACCGTCACGGTGCCGGAGGTGACCGGAACGAGGCCGTTGATGGTGCGAATCAGTGTGGACTTCCCTGCGCCCGACAATCCGACGACGGCAACCATCTGGCCCGCTGGAATCTCCAGCGTCACGCCGTCGAGCGCGGTATGGCCGCCCGCATAGGTGACCGAGACGTTGTCGAATGCGATGCTGTCGCCGCTCATCCGAGTCAGTTCCCCAGGCCGATGGAGTCCGCCTCGGTCTGCGCCTGCTGCAGCGCGGCGGGATCGGCCTTGTCGAGCCCGGTGATCTGATAGATCGCCGTCAGGGCCTCGACACCCTCGGGGGTGGACGCGTAATCCTCCATCGCGTCCGAGATGCGCTGCTGCAGATCAGGGCTGAGCGAACTGCTGATCGAGACACCGTCGTTGGGGATCTCGTTGGTCAGCGCGAAGACCACCAGATTCTTCGCCACATCGGGGGTGTCCTTCACGACGGTCTCGCGGGCGTCCCAGAACGACACACCCACCTCGTCGTCGCCATTGTTCACCGACAGCACTGCCGCCGGGTGCGAGGTGACCTGCGTCAGGTCGAGGTCGGTGGTCGAGTCGATGCCCGCAGCCTTCAGGGCGGCGGAGGGGAAGACGAATCCGGCCGACGACGCGGATTGCAGCATCACGGTTTTGGCGTCCTTCATCTTGCCCAGCGAGTCGAGTCCTGCTGGGCCCGTGCCACCTTCGGTGCCGTTGCAGTACAGCAAGCCGTTGGCTCCGGTGACGGGAGCGTCGTCGCAGTACTTGTCGGGGTTGTTGGTGTAGAACTGCGCCGCGTACGTGGTCTTGCCCTTACGGACGGTCTGCAGAGCCGGCTCGGCGCCGTACTTGTTGCAGGCCTGCACCATCTGCAGCGGCGGCAGCATGCCGATCTGCGCCTGGTTCGCACCGATGGCCTCTACCGCTGCCTGGTAGTCCTGGGTGATGACGCCGCGGACGGGGATGTCGAGGCGCTCGGTCAGCGCGTCCTGCAACGGCTTGACGGTCTCGACGAGCTTGTTCGCGTCACCCGAGGGAACGAGGGCCAGCGTCAGCTCGGACGGGTCGGCCGCATCTGCAGCACTGGACCCGGTGCAGGGCGACGCAGCCGAGGACTCGGTGGTGGACTCGTCGCGGGCACCGCATCCGGCCAACGAGGCGGTGAGCAGTCCGGTGGCTACCACCGCGAGCAAGGGTGTACGAATTCTCATGACTGTCCTTCGTTAGTGAGTGCGAATGCTGCTGGATCGGTGGACCATTCGAGGAGTGCGTCGTACATGACCGGAAACGTCGAGGCGCAGAATGTCGCCTCGGGCCGAGGATGACCGTGACGGTCGATGTAGGCGGTGACGGCACCGCGACGATGCGCGGCGTCGAGATCGTTGCGCCAGATGTCGCCGACGCTGGCCAGTTCATGCGGTGACAGCGTGTCCAGTAGCGACTCCACCAGCTCGGGCATCTTCTCGGGCTTACCTGCGTCGGTGAACACACGGTCCATGCGCCCGATCAGGCCGAGACGCTCGAGGGTTTCCACCACGCCACGCTGTGGGGCATTGGTGGCCAGGACCACCTCGGCCGAGACACGACCGAGGAAGTCCTCGAGGCCGGCGGGAGCCCATACTTCGAGCTCTCCCGTCGCCAGGCGTTCACGGGAGTGTGCGTACGCAGCGGCGAGGGCGGCAGCATCGACGCCCACCGACAGCTGCTGAACGGCGGAGTAGCCGTCCACGTACTCACCCGCTCCGGTTTCCAAGAAAGCCGTCAACCCGGCGCGCAGCGTGTCGGCAGAGACCGCGTCGAGAGAGTCGGCAACAGCGTCGGCGTACGCCCACACTGGGTCGTCTCCGAGGCAGACGGTGCCGTCGAAGTCGAGAAGGAGGATCGGTCGGTGCACGTGGGAGACGCTAGACCCGCCATGAACGATCCGTCCATAGATTTCGAATCTATGAAACAAGCGTTCACACGGCGTTAACCGGAGGCCGTCGCCGCACGCCTGCGCAAAATCGGGATACTGGAGTGTGTGAGCACTCCCCCGCAGCCCCCTCCCACCTCGACCGACGTCCTGGTCGTGGGTGCGGGCCCAGCAGGATCGTCCGCAGCGGCATGGGCAGCGCGATCCGGCCGCGACGTCGCCCTCGTCGACGCAGCCGTCTTTCCTCGCGACAAGACCTGCGGCGATGGCCTGACGCCTCGCGCCGTCGCCGAACTCGATCAGCTCGGCCTCGGCGAATGGGTGCGTGGGAAAGCGCGCAATCGCGGTCTGCGGTTGAGCGGATTCGGCCAGGAACTGCAACTCGAGTGGCCGAGCAAATCCCTGCCGACCGTCGGAAGTGCCGTACCCCGAACCGAATTGGACGATCGCATTCGCGCTGTCGCCGTCGAATCCGGGGCAGTCATGGCCGAGGGCTCGAAGGCCGTTGCCGTCACCCGCGAGGGCAACTCCGTCCGATCGGTGACTCTGCAGACCGCTACCGGCGCCCACGAGATCTCCTGCCGCACACTGATCGTCGCCGACGGCGTCCGCTCCACCCTGGGCAGACAACTCGGCCGGCAATGGCATCGGGACACCGCGTTCGGCGTCGCGGCTCGCGCATACATCACCTCGGGACGCAGCGACGACGAGTGGATCAGCTCGCACCTCGAATTGCGTGACGCCGCAGGCACTCTGCAGCCCGGTTACGGCTGGGTCTTCCCGCTGAACGACGGGAACATCAACATCGGCGTCGGCACGCTCGCCACCGCCACGAGACCGGCTACCGGCGCGTTACGGCCGCTGCTCGACCTCTACACCGAGCAGCGGCGTCCGGAATGGGCGTTGACAGGCGAGCTGCGGGCGGTGGCGTCGGCGCTGTTACCGATGGGCGGAGCGGTCTCCGGCGTCGCAGGCACCAACTGGGCCATCATCGGCGACGCCGCAGCGTGCGTGAACCCACTCAACGGCGAGGGCATCGACTACGGACTCGAAGGCGGCCGCATGGTCGTCGACCTGCTCGATCACCCCGACCTCACCGAGGCCTGGCCCACTCTGCTGCTCGAGCACTACGGACAGGCGTTCTCCATCGCGAGACGACTCGCCGGCCTGTTGACCGTGCCGAGATTCCTGCCCGCAGCGGGACCGGTGGGCATGCGCTCGCGGGCCCTGATGAAAGTCGCCGTCCGCTGCATGGGCAACCTGATCACCGAGGCCGACAGTGACCTCGTCGCCCGTACCTGGCGGGCATCGGGAACCGGTTCACTGAAAATCGATTCCCGGCCGCCGTTTTCGTGAACCGTTCTACGGTCGAATTGCCTTGTGCAGCGCCACGATTCCACCGGTCAGGTTGCGCCACTGCACGTCGGTCCAACCGGCGTCGGCTATGCGCTGAGCCAACTGTTCCTGCGTGGGCCAGGCGCGGATCGACTCCGCGAGGTAGACGTAGGCATCGGGGTTACTACTCACGGTGCGAGCGACTTTCGGTAACGCCTTCATCAGGTACTCCATGTACACGGTGCGGAACGGGCCGAACACCGGAGTGGAGAATTCCGACACCACGAGGCGCCCACCCGGCTTGGTGACGCGGGCGATCTCGCGCAGCCCGGCATCGAAATCCGAGACGTTGCGGAGGCCGAACGAGATGGTGGCAGCATCGAAGCTCGCGTCGGCGTACGGCAGTGCCATGGCATCACCGGCAACCATCGGTACGCCGCGTTGCAGCCCGGCTTGCAGCATGCCCTTGGAGAAGTCGGTGGCCACGCACCAGGCTCCGCTGCGGCCGAGTTCGACCGTCGAGACGCCGGTGCCCGCGGCAAGGTCCAGTACCCGCTCACCCGGTTTCAGGTCCAGGGCTCGACGCGTCAGCTTGCGCCAACTGCGATCCTGCCCGAACGACAGAACCGTGTTGGTGATGTCGTATCGCCGAGCGACGCCGTCGAACATCGACGCCACCTCGTGGGGCTCTTTTGCCAGGGTTGCGCGTGATGTCTGGGCCACGAGGTCCAGACTACTCAAGCAATCTTTTTTATCCGCGGTGCTGTGATGCCTTGCACGTCGTAGTAATGGGAGATCAGCTCGTCGCAGATGGCCGGCCAGGTGCGGTGTAGAACCGACTTGCGGGCGGCGTCGCCGAAACGGGCGCGGGTGACGGGCTCGGCGAGGGCTCCGACTGCGCTCGGCAGCAATTCGGTGAACTTGTCGACCGGCAGCAGATAGCCGTTGCGGCAGTGCGAGATCAGATCGCGCGGGCCGCCGGCGTCCGGTCCGATGACGGGCACTCCGCTGGCAAGTGCTTCCTGCACTGCCTGGCAGAAGGTTTCGTGTTCGCCTGGATGCACGAAGATGTCGAAGCTGGCGTAGGCCTGTGCGAGTTCGGCTCCGCCGAGTTGGCCGGTGAAGATGGCGTTCGGCATCAGCGCCTGCAAGGTTGCCGTGTCGGGTCCGCCGCCGACGATCACCAGCTGGATCGACGGATCCGTGGCCAGGACGGCAAGCCGCTCGACGTGCTTCTCGGGGGCGAGCCTGCCGACGAAGCCGACGATCAGTTTGTCTCCGGCTCCCCACTGAGTTCTGAGCGTCTGCGACTTGGCAGAGGGTGCGAAGCGGACCGCGTCCACTCCCCTGGCCCACCGATGGACGCGCGGGATGCCGTGCAGCTCCAGTGCATCGACGGCCGACGTCGACGGTGCCAGGGTGCGGGCCGCGCCGCGGTGCAGTCTCCTGGTCCAGCGCCACGCCGCCTTCGAGGTCAGGCCCAGGCCGTAACTCGCGGCGAAACCGGCGACATCGGTCTGGTAGACGGCAACTGCGGGCACGTCCAACCGGTTGGCGGCGGCCAGGCCGCCGGCTCCGAGCAGGAACGGCGAGGCCAGATGTACGACGTCGGGGGCGAATTCGCGCAAGGCCGACACCATCCCGAGTCCGGGCACCCCGACGGGCAACGAGCTCACCTTCGGAACCATCACGGACGGCACCCGATACACCGGAACGTTGTCGTGCCACGTTTCGGCCTTCGGGCCGGACGGATTGTCCGGGGCGATGACGATGGCATCGTGCCCGGTCCTGTCGAGATGTTCGAGGACACGGATCACCGAGTGGGTGACCCCGTTCATGTTGGGTAAGAACGATTCCGCAACGATGGCTACTCGCACGATCCTCAGTGTGGGCGGCCTCGCCGTCGACCAGGTATGGACAACATTACGTGTGGGCCAACGTCACACGAATTGCGTGATCACCCACGACGGATCGGGGTTGGTGCGGTGCTCGGACGGGGCGAACACCGTCGGGACCGTCTCGTTGCCGTCGTTCACCGACCGGACCCGCGCTGCCGCTGCCGGATCCTGGCGGATGCTCGTCCACACTGCTTTCTTCCCGCGTAGCAGCAGAGCCACCCGCAGCCGCAGGCAGAAAATGCAGCCCGGCCGCCAGTAGATCAGCGGAACGGACCGGTCCGCGGCGAGCACTCGTGAAGCATCGTCGGACAGAGAACGCGGATACAGCACCGGAGTCGTCAGAACGAGAAGGAACACCACGACAAGCACCATCACGACGATCGACGACGCGATGTTGCCGAAGTTCACCAACGCGAAACCGGCCACTGCGGCGATAGCGGCGATGACCCACCGCTTGGCATTACGCATATTCGGTCTCCTTACGCTGTGTCTCCTTGCGACGGAGCCAGAACAGTACGGGCCCCGCGATGAGCCAGGTGACGACGATGACCGAACCTGCCGGGACGATGGCGACGGTGGCGTCACGGCCTGCGACCCGCACCAGCAGCTCGACGTCGTCGGGTTCGGCCTTGTAGTACTCGACCTCGATGCGTTGGCCCGCGACGAGGTTGGTGGGATACAGGACGCCGAGCGCCGGGTTGTGCGTCACGCCGTCCGGAGTGATGAAGCTGACGGCCGACCGCAACTTGCCTGCAGACAGCACCTCGGCGGTGGCGGTGCCCTTGTCGGAATCGATGGTGACGTCGTTTCGCCATGCTCCGACCACCAGCAACACCGCCAGCACCGAGATCGCGGTAGCGACCACGAGCACGATCAGCCGGGTCCTGCGCAGGGTTCGGCTGCCTCGGGCTGTGTCGGTCACTTCGACAGATTACTTCGCAGCCGATCGGGCTCGGCTCGGGTAGCGTCTGCTCTCATGTCTCGCAGCTTCGAACACACACTCCGCGCGTCCAATCCTCCCGCTGAAGTGCACGCAGCACTGACCAGTGAGGACCAGTGGATGGCGCGCTTCGCCAAGGCGAAGAAGACGGACGGGTACGAGCTGACCAAGCACGACGACGGCGGCCTGACGGTCGACATCTCCGAAGAGGTCGGCACCAACGAGCTCCCCGGATTCGTCACCAAGGTCATCAAGGGCAAGCTGATCGTCTCCCGCACCGATTATTGGGGCCCGCTCGAGGGCGATCACGCCGAAGGAACGCTGACCGGTAGTACCACCGGCCTACCGGCGAAGATCACCGGCACGTTGTCTCTGCAGCCCGACGGCACCGGCGCGAAGTTGCTCATCACGGGTGAATCGACGGTCAAGATCCCGCTCGTCGGCGGCAAGATCGAGGACCTGATCAACAAGATGATCAAGGACATGATCGATCAGGAAACCGGTGAAACTCTCGAATGGGTTGCAGCGCAACAGAGCTAGAGCCGGGCGCGGATCGCCGCGTGCAGATCCCGCAATCCCGATCGCTCCGTGGTCACTTCCAACACTCTGATCCCCACGGCATGTGCGGTGAGTTCGGTTGCCAGCTCGGATAATTCGACCAACCGATGCTCGACGCGATAGGCCCCGCACAATGCTCCGAGATCCATTCCGTGTGGCGTGCCGAATACTCGCTCGAACACGCCCGCATACTGCGGATCCCCCTGCTCGAGCAGCTCGAAGATGCCACCGCCGTCGTCGTTGGCGACGACGATCGTCAAATCGTCGGGGCGCGGCTCGCCGGTTCCGATGAGCATGCCCGCCGCGTCGTGCAGGAACGTCAGATCACCGAGAAGCGCTATGGTGCGCCGCTTTCCGGCCATCGCGGCACCGATCGCCGTCGAGACGGTGCCGTCGATGCCGGCAACGCCGCGGTTGGACAGGACCTTCACCCCCGGGATCGGGGTCGAGACGAGGGCCGCGTCGCGCACCGGGTTGGAGGCTCCGAGCACCAGCTGATCGCCGGGCTGCAGCGCGGACATGACGACGTCGGCGACGTGCAGACCGGTAGGCTTGGGATGCTCTCGAAGTTGTTCGTGCACAGCTTTTTCAGCGCGCTCGGACAGCGCAGCGCAGCGGGCGATCCAGGCGGGATCAGGCGCACCGGTGGTGATGGCGCGGGTTCCCGTCGCCAGTACGTTGCCAGAGACGTCGGGCCAACGCGGACCGGTGGTGAGCGCGATGACGTCGACGGCGGGGTCGGCCAGCAGCGCCGAGACCTGGCGGTGCAGTGTCGGGCGTCCGGTGATGACGGCCTGACGCGGTTTCAACTGCGCCAGAGCCAAGGGGTGCAACGCAATTCCGTGCAGCGGCGCGGTCGGCTCGGCGACGGTCGGCAAGCCGGCGAGCTCCGGACGGACGCCGCCGCCGTGTCCGGAGACGACCACGGTGTCGATCGTCAGGTCCAGCTCGACCGGCACGTCCAGCGTCGCCTGGGTGGTCGTCGTCCACGGCATCCCGTCCGGACGCCCTTCGGGCCGCGCCCCCGGATCGCCGAGGGCAGGAACCAGGGGTTCACGCAGTGGAATATCGAAGTGCACGGGTCCGGCGTTGCCCGAGCGTGCGCCGCGCGCAGCAGCGATGACTCGCGAGACCGCGCTGCGCCACTGACTGTTCTGTTTCGGCTCCTCTTCGGCCAGCCCGAGGCTGATGGTTGCGCGAACCTGGGATCCGAAGAGGCCGAGCTGCTCGATGGTCTGGTTGGCTCCGGTGCCGAGCATCTCGTAGGGCCGGTTGGCACTGATGACGATCAGCGGGATGCGGGCGTAGTTCGCTTCGAGTACGGCGGGCCCGAGGTTTGCCACCGCCGTTCCCGACGTCATCACCACCGGTACGGGTTGGCCGCTACCCAGGCTCAGTCCGATGGCCAGAAATCCGGCGGTCCGTTCGTCGATCCGCATGTGCAATCGCAGACGTCCGGCCGCGTCGGCTTCCTGCAAAGCGAACGCCAACGGGGCGTTGCGCGAGCCGGGGCACAGCACGACGTCTTCGATGCCGCTGCGCGCCAGTTCGTCGACGACAGCAGTGGCCTGAGCGGTGGACGGATTCACAGTTTCCAGAGTGTCAGATGCTCCGGTCGGCCGCCGCAACCGGGCTTTGACAGTATTGAGAGGTGCGTACAGTCTTTCGACCCGAAGAGGTCACCCCACGTCGCTTCTACCAGCTGCTGACTGCGTCGGTAGTGCCCAGGCCCATCGCGTGGGTGTCCACCGTCTCCGCCGACGGTGTGGCGAACCTCGCGCCCTACAGCTTCTTCACGGTCTCCTCGGTGGAGCCGCCGGTCGTGCAGTTCACGTCGGTGAGCCGCAAGGACAGTCTGCGCAACATCGAGGCCACCGGCGAGTTCGTCGTCAATCTGGCGACGGCACCGTTGGTCGATCAGGTCAACGACAGCTCGGCGAGCTTCGATCACGGCGTCAGCGAGTTCGAGGCGGTCGGCATCGAGAGCGAACCCAGTGCGATCGTGACGCCGCCGCGTGTGGCGGCCGCACCGATTGCCATCGAGGCGACGCTGCATCGCGTCGTCGAGGTGGGAAACTGCTTCGTCGTCATGGGCACCGTCGTCGCGCTGTCGGTACGCCCCGAATTCCTCGCCGAGGACGGACTCCCCGAGTTCGAGAGCATCGCCCCGCTCAGTCGCCTAGGCCGCACCGAGTGGGGATTGCCGCCCGAGGTTCGTGAGATCGAGCGACCTTCTTGATTCGCTGGCTGCTGCTGATAGCCGTCACGGTCGGACTGACCGTCGGAGCCGACGCGCTCGGTGTGCCGTCGGCTGCACTGTTCGTCGCGTTGCTGGTGGCCGTGGTCTTCGCACTCGCCGGTTGGGCTCCGACGACGGGCACCGAGCGGGCACCGCTACCGCGTCGACTCGGGATGGCGGCGCAGGCGATACTCGGCGTCGAGATCGGAACGCTCGTACAGCGCGAGACCCTGAGCTCGCTGGGGGACGCGTGGCTACCGGTGCTGCTGGCGTGCATCGGCACCCTGCTGTTGTCGATCGCGGCAGGAGCGTTGCTCGGACTTCGCAAAGACATCGATTCGCTGACCGGTTCGCTGGCGCTCGTCGCGGGAGGCGCGTCGGGACTGGTGGCGATCACGCAGGAGCTCGGCGGCGACGAACGAGTCGTCGCCGTAGTGCAGTACCTGCGCGTCGTACTGGTGACGACCACGTTGCCGCTGGTCGCGACCCTGGTGTTCGACGCCCAGCCCGGACAGTCGTCGGTCACCGCCGACGTTCACGAAGCACTGTGGATCGATCTTGCCTTCGTCCTGATCTGCGGGGCCATCGGTGTGCTGCTCGCCAAGGTGATCCGGCTGCCCGCCCCCGCCCTGCTCGGCCCGCTGATCATGGCCACGCTCGCCGACGTGCTCGGCGTCTCGTTCGACGCATCCGTTCCGACGTTGTTGCTGTGGGCGGCGTACATCGTCATCGGCTGGCAGGCCGGACTGCGGTTCACCGTCGCCAGCCTCAAGTCGATCTCGCGTGTCCTGCCCGCATCGCTGATGTTGATCATCGCCGTCACGGTCTGCTGCGCAGTGCTCGGATTGTGGTTGGCGTCGGCAACCGGGACGAGCGGGTACGAGGGCTACCTCGCGACCACTCCGGGCGGCGTCTACGCAGTACTCGCCATCGCAGCCTCGACCGGCGCGAACGTGACATTCGTCGTGGCCGCCCAGGTCATCCGAGTCTTCATGATGTTGTTCGCAGTACCCGTCGGAGCCAAGGTGGTTCAGCGCTATCGCCGCCGCCGGCCCGACTGAGGGACACCACCATCGCTGTTCACGGTCGGCCGACCTCTGCGACATGAGCAAGTTCGGTGAAGCCGCCGGGTAGTACTGGATTAGTGTGATCTCACATGTCCGGCTCCGGAAAAGGTCACACCGTCGTCTCCGACTCGGCAGGAATCGACAGCGCACCGTACGCGTCGCTGCGCGCTCGGCCGCTCCCCCGTGCCGAACGGTACGAACTGGGTCGACGCCTACGCGAGAAGGTCCCGATCGCCTCACTCGGGGAGTGGGCAGCACCGCCGGATCGCCCCGACCCGGTCAAACAGATCGAGTACTCGCACCAGGGCCGAATCGAATGGTTGATCCCCACCCGTCTCGAGCGAATGGTCGAATCCCCCTACGGATTTCTGCGCGGAACAGCCATCGTCATGGCTCGGGACGTCGCGATGCTGCCCTCGACCGGGATCAATCCGGTGATCAGCGGCGACGCCCACCTCGGCAACTTCGGCTTCTACGCCTCCCCCGAACGTGACCTCGTCATCGACCTCAATGATTTCGACGAGGCACATCCGGGAGCCTGGGAGTGGGATCTCCGACGCCTCGCCGCCAGCATCTGGGTGGCCGGGCGGCAGAACGGACGCAGCGAAGATCAGTGTCGCGATGCCGTCACCGCGTGTGTGTCCTCGTATCGCATCGAGGTGGCCAGGCTGGCGGACGAGCCGCTGATGTCGCGTTCGTTCCAGCGTCTGACGGCAGAGAAATTGCAGCGGGACGCCACTGCCGGATCGTTGCGCAAGGAGATCAAGCGCGCCACCAAGAAAGCGCGTCGACGCACCAGTGACCGCGTGCTACCTCGATTCACCGAGGAGCACGAGGGCAAGCGCAGGATCGTCGAGGAGCCGCCGATCACCACCCGCATCTCGGCGAAGGACGAAGAGCTGCTCGCCGTCGGGCTGGACGAGTACCTGCTCACCCTCACCCCGCATTGGCGTCGGGTGCTGGGGGGATACACGTTGATCGACGTCGCGCATCGCGTCGTCGGGGTGGGAAGTGTCGGGCTTCGGGCGTATGTCGCGCTACTCGAGGGGACCAGCGAGGACGACGTGGTGTTCCTGCAGCTCAAGCAGGCCAGACGATCGGTGCTTGCACCGTACGTGCACGGCGAGTCTGCGTGGCACGATCACCAGGGACAACGCGTCGTCGAGTACCAACAGGATCTGCAGACGGTGAGCGATCCGCTGCTGGGCTGGACCACCATCGCCGGCCGGCAGTACTACGTGCGGCAGTTCCGCAACATGAAGGGGACGATCGATCTCTCGTCGATCGATGCGCCGGCCCTGGTGGACTACGCACGGGTGGTGGGGCGCCTGCTGGCGAAGGGACATGCCCGCACCAGCGGCGCGTCGATGATCTCGGGATACACCGGCGATTCCGATGAACTCGACGTCGCTCTGGGCCGATTCGCGCGACTGTATGCCGATCAAACCGAGGCCGATTGGGAGCGGTTGAGCGCTACGCGCATGTGAGCAGAAATTCGTAGCAGGCTACGAATTTCTGCTCACATGCGGCGAAGCCGCTCAGCTGCTCAGGCGTGCTTGGCGACCAGGTCACCCACGCGCGGCAGTGCCTCGGTGACGTTCTTCTTCGCCGAGCCACGCAGGCTGCCGTAGAACTTCTTGACGACGGACTTGTCGGTTTCCTCGATACGCGCATCGGTGACCGAGAGCAGGGCGTCGGATGCGGCGTCGCCGTTGGCGGCGAGGTACTGACCGAACGTGCCCTGCGGGGCGGCGTTGTACGACTGCCAGAACGGGTCGAGCTTGTCGACGAAATCGGGCCACAGGGCAGAGACCGCGCTGTCGATGTACGACGGCCCGACCTTCTTCACTGCGCCGTATCCCCCCTTGACCGCGAGCCCGCTCGCGCCCTTCTTGTCCGCAACCTCGGCGTCGATCAGCGCCAGGACATCGACGCGCAGCGCGTCGGCCTTCGACTCGTCGAGCAGCGAATCCTTCAGTGCAGCAACCACTTCGAAGTTCCTCCCAGATATTCAGCGGTCCCACGCGGACCGGGCGCAAGACTACCGCAGAAGGGCGTGACAGCGCCGAACTCGATCGATCCACCACTGTGTGCGCTCGGCGTCGGCACCGAGTTCGATCAGGGCCTGCGCATCCGGTTCGGCGCTCTGGACCGGATACGTTCCGTCGACCACGTCCAGTGCCGGGGCGACGTCACGGACGAACAGACTGCCCGTTCCCAACCCGCATGCAAATTCGAGATGCGGAATTGCAGCGGCTGCGGCCAACCCGGCCGAGATGCCGACCGCAGAATCGAGTGCACTCGACACCACCACCGGCACCCCGTACTCCGCCAACTCGCCTGCCAGTTCGAGCACTGCCCGCATCCCGCCGAGCGGAGCGACCTTCACTACCGCGATGTCGGCCCCGCCTGCCCGTACGACCTTCATCGGGTCCTCGGCTCGGCGGATGCTCTCGTCGGCGGCCACCCGCACCCCCGGTGTCCGACGCCGCAGTTCGACGAGCTCGGCAACGGTGGCACACGGTTGCTCGGCGTACTCCAGTGGGCCGTCGGCCGTCAGGGCCGCCAGCGCCGTCACCGCCTCGTCGACGGTCCAGCCGCCGTTGGCGTCTATTCGGACGCGCGGCACCAGCTCACGCACCGCGCGGACGCGAGCGACGTCGTCGGCCAGGGTCTGACCTTTCTCGGCCACCTTCACCTTCGCCGTCTCGGCCCCGGGAGACCGACTCAGCACCGACGCCACGTCGGCGGCCGGCACCGCAGGAACCGTTGCGTTCACCGGGATACGTCGACGCAGCGGGCTCGGCGGGCCCTCCCATGCAGCCTCGATGGCCGAGGCCAACCACGGAGCCGATTCGCCGTCGTCGTATTCGGTGAACGGCGAGAACTCACCCCACCCGGCGGGCCCCCGGATCAACAACACCTCACGCGTGGTGATGCCGCGGAATCTCGTCCGCATCGGCATCGAGAGCACGTGTGCGCCGTTGAGCAGGTCGTCGACCGACGGGATCATTGCTGCCCCGGAAGCAACTGCACCATCAACGCTTCACAGTCGGCCAGGAGGTTGCCGTCCAGATCGGTGAGCCGGGCGTTGATGAACGTCTTACGTCCTTCCACCCTGTCCACCGCGCCTTCGACGACCAGCTCGGTGTTCAGTGGAGTCACCTTGCGATAGTTGATGTGCAGGTACGCCGTCCGGCTGATGGGCCTGCCGTAGGCGTGCTGGATCAGGCCGAAGAGGTCGTCGAACAGCAGAGGCAGCGTGCCACCGTGCGCGGCGGAGTTACCACCGAGATGGAAGCGCCGGAACATGCCCCGGCTGCGGACGCCGTCGGCGTCGATCTTCTCGATGATCCAGGGCATCAGCAACAGCGAGCCTCGTCCCGGCAGACGCGGAACTCGCCCGGCCGTCTGACGGCCTTCGGCAACCACGTGCGGAGTCATCAGCTCGATCAATTCTCCTGCTTTGCCTGCGGCCGCCTCGGCGACCTCGGCCGGCAGCGAGGTGGACACCGCGAGGTCCTGCACCGTGCGCAAGGCCTCGAGCAGCTGCCCGTACTCCGGGCCCACCTTCGCCGGCACGAAACGCGGGAAGCCGCCGTGATGGTCGTAATCGGGGTCGGATTCTCGGTCGAGCTCGATCGGATCGGTCATGACCTGCACGCTAGCTGCACCGACCGGTCGGCACGGATGGCACCCCGACCACCGTTAAGCTGACGACCGTGACCTTCACTCCCGAGCTGTGGCTCCCCGTTCCCGGTTTCGAAGATCTGACCGACATCACCTATCACCGGCACGTGTCCGACGCGACCGTGCGGGTTGCGTTCGATCGTCCCGAGATCCGCAATGCGTTTCGGCCGCACACCGTCGACGAGTTGTACCGCGCGCTCGAGCACGCGCGGGTGAGCTCCGACGTGGGCACGGTGCTGCTCACCGGCAACGGACCGAGCAGCAAGGACGGCGGCTGGGCCTTCTGCTCCGGCGGAGATCAGCGCATCCGCGGACGCAGTGGCTACCAGTATGCGGAGGGCGAGACGGCCGAGACCGTGGACAAGGCTCGCGCCGGGCGCCTGCACATTCTGGAAGTGCAGCGGCTGATCAGATTCATGCCGAAGGTCGTCATCTGTCTGGTCAACGGCTGGGCAGCGGGCGGCGGCCACAGCCTGCACGTGGTGTGCGATCTGACGCTGGCGAGCCGCGAGCATGCTCGCTTCAAGCAGACCGACGCCGATGTCGGCAGCTTCGACGGTGGCTACGGCAGTGCATACCTGGCCAAGATGGTCGGCCAGAAGTTCGCCCGAGAGATCTTCTTCCTCGGCGAGACGTACTCGGCCGAGGAGATGCATCGCATGGGCGCCGTGAACAAGGTCGTCGATCACGCCGAACTCGAGAACACGGCAATCGAATGGGCCGCGAAGATCAACGCAAAGTCGCCGCAGGCGCAGCGGATGCTCAAGTACGCATTCAACCTGCAGGACGACGGCCTGGTGGGCCAGCAGCTGTTCGCGGGTGAAGCCACCAGGCTGGCGTACATGACCGACGAGGCCGTCGAGGGACGCGATGCGTTCCTCGAAAAGCGCGAACCCGACTGGTCGCCGTTCCCTCGTTACTTCTGACCTGCTCGTGAACTCGCCAGGCGGCTCTCGGAACGCGCTCGTACGGTGGTTTCTGCAGCCGTTCGACTACGCCTGGATGGCGGATTTCCAGAACTCGCGTCCCACCGGACGGGCCATCCGTTGGGTGATGGCCGTCCTGACGCTGAACTACGGCGCTCTTGCGGTGGTGTCTCTGTTCTCCGTCGACACCTCGCGGAGCGTCGTGGCAATCGGCTGGAAAGCCGTCCTGCTCGTCATGGTCGTGGTGGTCGCAGCCGCGTGGATCACCAAGCCGTTCCCCGGCCGATTCGGAGTGGTGGCGTTCGCCGTCTTCGCCGACCTGGGCACGGCCTCCACTCTCCTGATCAATCCGCTCGCGGACGCGGTACTCACCTGCGCGCTGTTCGCCGTGATCGGCACCTTCTGCACGTTCTTCCTCAGCCCGCGCTGGCTGGTGGCCCACTTGTTCTTCGCTGTGGTCTGCACTGTCGTGGCCGCAGCGGCGACCTACGGCAACACCGAGGTGGACATCGCATCATTGATCTTCCGGACCAACGTGGTGCTGTTGGTCATTGCCGGGGTTCCGCTGACCTCGCACCTGCTGGTGACCGTCCTGACCGATGACGCTCGAAGTTCGTTGCTCGATCCACTCACCGGGCTGCTCAATCGGCGCGGACTCGATGCGGCAGTAGACGACGTGTGGCAGCTCGGACGGGAACAGGATCGATGCGTGGCGGTGCTGGTGGTGGACATCGACCGATTCAAATCCATCAACGACCAGTACGGGCACGAGGAAGGAGACGCGGTCATCGTGCGCGTCGCCGAGCGGCTCGGTACCCATCTCGGCGAGTACGGGGTGCTCGCCCGCACCGGCGGTGAGGAGTACCTCGCGGTGGTCTCGACGTCTCGATTGCACGTCGACGCCCTCATCCACGGGGTCCGGCGAGCCTTGCGCGACCCGACCGACACCGTCTCGGTGACCATCAGCATCGGGGCCGCCATCGTGTACTGGGATTCGACGGTGTGGGATCAGGACGGCGACATCGTCACGCGCGCAACACGGGTGGCGGACTCGATGATGTACGAGGCCAAAGCTGCGGGCGGCGATCGGGTGATGAAGAGCGTGCTGTAACAGGACCGTGGTATCCATGCGGGGTGGACATCCTCGCCTCTCGGACAATTCTGCGGCCGGCCGACTACCGGAAGACCCTCGAGTTCTATCGCGATGGCCTCTCCCTTGCCGTGTTTCGGGAGTATCCCGGCGGCACGGTGTTGTTCGCGGGACAGGGTTTGCTCGAGATCGCGTCGCATCATCGCGGCGACGGGCCAGGTACGTTTGCCGGCGCGCTGTGGCTGCAGGTACGCGACATCGAGTCGGCAACAGAAGAATTGGAAGCAGCGGGGATCCCGATCGTGCGCGAGGCGCGAACGGAGCCGTGGGGCCTGATCGAAATGTGGATCGAGGATCCGGACGGGATTTCGATCGTGCTGGTTCAGATCCCGCAGGATCATCCGCTCCGACGCGACAACCGCTAACTACTGCCGGCGCTGTCGGCGATCGTCCGCAGTACCGACTGCGCCGACTGCGGCCGCGACCACAGATACCCCTGTGCCAGGGTGCACCCGAGTTCGAGTGCAGCGTCGGCCTGTTCGCGGCTTTCGATGCCCTCGACGATCATCGTCAGATCGAGGTCCTTCGCGACTCCGGCCAACGACCTGATCATCGCCCGCCCGGCGACGGTATCGACGAACCGCGTCAGGTGACCGTCGATCTTGATCCCGTCGGGCTGCAATGTCACCAACCGTTCGAGCGAGGACCAGCCCGAACCGAAATCGTCGAGCAGTACACGGAAGCCCAACGCGTGCACGTCGTCGATGTGCCTGCGCAGCAGCGGCCCCGGTGTCACGGCGGTGGTTTCGGTGAGCTCGAGCGAAATCGACGACGGGGACACCCCGGACGACGCGATGGCGCGTTCGAGGTGGATGACGCCGTCGGGGTGGGCGAGGTGGCGACCCGAAATGTTGACCGTCAGTCGAAGGTCAGGACGATGGACGTGCCACTTCTTCATCTCGGCCGCGGCCTGGGTGAGCACACTGAGGTCGACGTCGATGATCAGTTCGCTGGCCTCGGCGAACGGGACGAAATCCGCCGGCACCACCAGCCCGCGCGTGGGGTGGTGCCAGCGCGCCAACGCCTCGAAGCCGACGATCTCCTCGGTTCGCATATCCACGATCGACTGGAACCAGGGCACGATGTGACCGTCGGCGATGGAGTCGGCGATGTCGTTGTCGCTGCCCAGCCGAATGACGCCGGATCCGACGCGGCGATGCAGATCGAGTTGCTCCTCGAGCACCGACGCGAACTGTTCGAGTTCCTGCATCTGCTCACCCGAGAGTGATCGCGGCGTGCGATCGAGCAAGCACAGGGTGCCGATGACCAGGCCTTCTCGGCCTCGCAACGGAACTGATGCGTACGACGCGATGCCGTTGTCGTCGAGGATGGCGCGTTGCCGGGTGGTGGCGTGCACGCGCCCGTGCGCGACGACCGCGGGCTCCCCGGTGCGCACCACGTCGTCGCACAGCGTGTCGGCCCGCTCGACGGTGGACACCGGCGGTCCGCCGACGTTGACCAGCGTGTACTGAGTGTCTTCGTCGAGCACGTTGAGCTGGGCGATCGCGAATCCGACGCTACGAGCGGCGAATTCGACCGTCGAACGCAGCGCTGGAGTGGTTGCCTCGACATCGAGGTATCGGCGAGCCGAGTCGCTCTGTCGGCGAGACTGGGAGCGCGCGGTGTCCGCGACCTCACCGTCCACCGGCATCTCCTCACCCAAGACCACCGGGCCCGTTCTGGAACCGGATACAGGTGAGCTTAACCGGGCGAGTTCGGCAGATTCGACCGATAGCCCAACACCGAGTGGTCACAACGACGGATAACGGGTGTGCAGAAGTCGGTGCCGCAGCACCGCAGCGGCGAGCCGCTTGCCTTCCTCTGTAGCGACCGATCCGGCGCTCTGCGACCCGGACGTACGATCGCTTTCCGAGAACCCGACTGCTCCGAGCGCACTCAGCTCGGCCACCAACGTCCTTGCCAAGGGTTCGGCATGCTCGGGAGCCGGAGTCTCGCCCGCGTGGGTCCATCCCTCGGCGCGCAACAGTCTCGCCAGATCGTCGGCGCTGGTCTCCACATCGGCGACGTCCTGACCGACGATCATGCGAGCAAGAATCACCTCGGCGGCGATCGTGTCCGGGTGATATCCGGTGCCGACGATGCCGCCGGTGAGCACGCGCCACAGCCCGTCGGAGCTCAGCTGCCGGGTGCGGGCGGTGGGCACCAATCGCCCGGCCGAACGACGCAGCAGACGCACCCGCATGAGGAGGCGTCGGAGCACGAGAACTTTCTCGGTGTCGAGTTCACGTCCGACATGGGAGGGACGCTCGTTCGGGGGGAAAACGGTGGATGCGATGGTTGCTACGAGCTCGTCCGGCAGGTACCCGGCATCGGTCAGCGCGACACCCTCGCCGATGCATCCGATGAAGTTCTCCAGCCTGCGCACACAGCCGTACATCGGTTCGACGGCATCGTGCAGCGCGTCGCGCAGCCCCAGATAGAGCTCTGCGCGCGGTGCGCTGTAACTGCTCCAGAGTTCGATGCGGTGGTCGAGGAGTTGTTCCAGCAGAACGGCTTCGGAGTGGTCCCTCCCACGATCGGAGGTCAACACCGCGTCGGTGACGCCGCGTCGCCGCATGGCCCGCGCGTTGGCACCGAGTGGTCTACCACCCGGCCTGGACGGCTCGAACTCGCCGGCGATCGTCGCCACTTCCAGTGTCTCGCCGATTTTTTCGACGATGACCCGTTCGATGCCGGTGGGGGCGTCCTGCCAGGTGACAAGTTCGGTGTCGAGGGCACCGATGCCCGACTGTTCGGTGGCCGCGCGATACTTCTGCAACCAGGCTGCGTCGTCGACAGTTCGGACGAGTTCCTCGGTCACCGCACTGCGGGCGATATCCGCATATCCGACGCGGCCGAGGCGGTCGAGCAACTCGCCGAGTGCGCGGGCAATGTCGACGCCGCGATCGGGGCCCTCTGCGGCATGCCGCAGATAGACCCAGAGAAAGGACTGCACAGAATGTTGAGTGGGGCCCGCCGGCGGAGACACGCCGATCAGACCGTCCCACCCCAGACGCGCATCGGCAGCAAGCGCGGGATCGACGGAATCGAAATACGACAGAGCGGCCGACACTGCGTCGTCCATGCCCGATCCCTTCACGGTTTCCACTGTTCCACAACGGGTCGATTCGAGGCGACGACCACCGTGTGTCGGGCGGCACAGCAAACTTGGACATATAAGGCAAATAGGTGAACGAGAAGTGAACTGCGGGCGACTTCACGGCACCCAAGAAGAACACTTCGCAAGAAATTTCCACGAAAGACCGTTCGTGTCCCACACTTTCCACCGTGAGCGCTGAATTTCTCGTACTTCTCGTGGTGGTCGTGACGGCACTGGCCTTCGACTTCACCAACGGTTTCCACGACACCGCCAACGCCATGGCGACGTCGATCGCAACGGGGGCATTGAAGCCCAAGGTCGCGGTCACCCTGTCTGCCGTCCTCAACCTGGTCGGCGCCTTCCTGTCCGTAGAGGTGGCTGCCACCGTCGCAAAGGGGATCGTCAACCTCGGCGACACCGGCGGCCAGGACCTGCTGACCATCATCTTCGCCGGCCTCGTCGGCGGCATCCTGTGGAACCTCGCCACCTGGCTGCTCGGCATCCCGTCGAGCAGCTCGCACGCACTGTTCGGCGGCCTCATCGGTGCCACCATGGCGGGCCTGGGAACCAGCGGCGTGGTGTGGGATGGGGTGTGGAGCAAGATCGTGTTGCCCGCCGTGCTGGCCCCCATCGTCGCCGGCCTCGTAGCCACCGTCGGCACCTGGATCATCTACCGCATCACCAACGCAGTTCCCGAGAAGTCCAAGGAACGCGGATTCCGCTGGGGCCAGATCGGTTCGGCCTCGCTCGTCTCGCTCGCACACGGCACCAACGACGCCCAGAAGACGATGGGCGTGATCTTCCTGGCACTCGTCGCCTACGGCACCGTCTCGCCCGACGCCGAAATGCCCCTGTGGGTCAAGGTCACCTGTGCACTCGCCATCGCGTTGGGCACCTACCTCGGGGGCTGGCGCGTCATCCGCACTCTGGGCAAGGGCCTGGTGGAGATCGCATCTCCACAGGGCATGGCCGCCGAGTCCTCCTCTGCAGCAATCATTCTCACCTCCAGCCACCTCGGCCTCCCGCTCTCGACCACCCAGGTTGCCACCGGCTCGATCCTCGGATCGGGACTCGGCAAGCCCGGTGCCGCCGTGCGATGGAACGTCGCAGGCCGGATGGCCGTCGCCTGGGTCATCACCCTGCCGCTCGCCGGAGTGGTCGGCGCTGCGTGCTGGCTGCTCGCACACACGATCGGCGGTCTACCCGGCGTCCTCGTGGTCTTCGCCATCCTCGTCGGCCTGGCCACCGTCATGTATGTCCGTTCGCGCCGCGAACCCGTCGATCCGAACAACGTGAACGCCGAGTGGGACGGCGGACTCGTTCCCGCCGCCACCGAAGCCGACTCCCCCGCGAAGGTCTGAACTCATGGAAACTCTGAAACACACCATTGATTCGTTGTGGCAGGTCGTATTGGTCGGACTGCTGCTCGGTGCCGGACTGCCCGCGATCTTCGCTTTCGGACTCAAAGCGCTCTCGGTCGGTGACGTTGCCGATGACGCCGCGCCGGGGACCACCCGGGTGGCGCGCCCCGCAATCGCCACCGCCGCGGCCGTCCTCTGCTTCGCAGTAGTGGTCGTCGCGATCGTGGCCGGAATCCTCTTCATCATGAAGAACTTCCTCGACAGCACCTTCGGCATCTCCGTCTTCTGAGAAGGGTTCAACTCTCATGACCGACTCCACCAAGACCGCCTTTCCGGCCTCGGTGCTCGAATGGCTCCGAGCCGGATACCCCGAGGGCGTTCCGCCCAAGGACCGCTTCCCGCTCGTCGCACTTCTGCGTCGCGCCGCACTCACCGACGCTCAGGTGCAGGAGATCGTCCTCGATCTGGTCTCTCCCGCCACCGGCGCGCTCGACGACGGTGCCATTTCGACCGACGAGATCGCAACGTACATCCGCGGACAGATCGACGCCGAGCCGACAGCCGAGGACATCACTCGCGTCTCGGCACGGTTGGCCGCCGGTGGTTGGCCGCTCGCGGATCCGGCGGCCCTGTAAGGCCATGTCGGTCCCGTCGTTCCTCCACTCGATCGTCGGTTGGCTTCGCGGCGGGTATCCCGACGGGGTACCCGAAGCGGATTACGTTCCCCTCCTTGCTCTTCTGAATCGGCGACTGTCCGACGACGAAGTGCAGTCGGTGATGGATGCCCTCATCGCCGACGGCCGGCTGCCTGCCGACAAAGCAGGTATTTCCGTCACCATCACCAAGGTCACCAACGAGATGCCGCGGGAAGAGGACGTCAACCGGGTACGCGCGAACCTCGCCGCCGGTGGCTGGCCCCTGGCCGACCCGTTCACCATCCGGCGCAAGGACTAATCTCGCGAGTGTGCTCGAGAGCGTTCCCATTCCGACCGGACCTGCCGCGGCAGACATCCTGCCGCGGCTGAGCCGTGTGCTGGCCGGTGACGGACCGGCCGTACTTCCTGTTCCCGCAGACGATCCGCGCGAGATCGGTCGTCTACACGACGCTCTGGCACCCGGCACTCCTATCGAGGACGGCGTCGCACTGGTCGTCGCAACGTCCGGCACGACGGGAATACCCAAGGGAGCCATGCTGTCTGCGTCTGCTCTGGTTGCGTCGGCGACGGCCACCGAGGAGCGACTCGGCGGGCCCGGCTCGTGGCTGCTGGCGTTGCCTGCACACCACATCGCCGGGATGCAGGTCTTGTTGCGGAGCGTGCTCGCCGGAACGTCGCCGGTGATCATGGATGTGTCCCACGGTTTCGATCCGGCCGCGTTGATCGAGGCCGTGGGACGGATGTCGGGCCCCCTGCGCTACACGTCCCTGGTTCCCGGCCAGTTGGTCAAAGCCTTCGAGAACCCCGAGGCTGTTGCTGCATTGTCGTCTCTCGATGCCGTTCTGCTCGGTGGGGCGGCAACGCCAATCCCTCTGCGCGAGAGAGCTTTTGCTGAGGGTATTCGATTGGTCCGCACCTACGGCATGAGTGAGACCGCCGGCGGCTGTGTGTACGACGGGGTTCCCCTGCGCGAGACGGTGGTGCGCATCGACGACGGCCGGGTCGTGTTGGGCGGAAGAACACTGGCCTCGGGGTACCGCGGACTTCCTGATCATCCGGCGTTCGCCGAACCGGGGTGGTTTCGCACGGACGACGCGGGGACCATGGTCGACGGGGTGCTGAGCATTACCGGTCGACTCGACGAGGCCATCTCGACTGGCGGCTTGACCGTCGTACCGCAGGTCGTCGAAGCAGCACTGGCAACGCATCCCGCAGTACGCGAATGTGCGGTCGTCGGATTGCCGGACGAGCGCCTCGGCCAGAGAGTGGTGGTCGCAGTGGTCGCCTCTGCGCCGGTGACGTTGGCGGAGTTGCGCTCTCACGTCGCAGCGTCGTTGGACGTCACGGCCGCGCCACGTGAGTTGTTTCTGGTGGAATCACTGCCGACCCGAGGCCCGGGAAAACTGAATCGAGCAGAATTGCGAGCTGTGCTGGGGAGGAGCTGAGCGGTCTCGCTCGGTTGGTGGTCCCCCGGTTGGCGGCACTCCCCCGGTTGGCGGCAAACGCGAGCGCATTCGCCAGGTGCGCGCGAAATACGGTAGTTGTCAACCTGTCTGAGACAGGTGGATGTTGATTCCGGTCGGTGTTGGT
>NZ_JCAJWY010000004.1:0-382362 GCF_059489205.1 Rhodococcoides sp. S146-33 | reverse complement strand
CCGATGGTACTGCACTCGACAGGGTGTGGGAGAGTAGGACACCGCCGAACACAACATCCCAGAATGCCCCTGACCACTCGTGGTCGGGGCATTTTGCATTCGAAACCAACACCCACACAACAGTATTCAACGCTTTCATGCGCCGTCCGATCGTGGTGGGCGTCGAACGCCCACAGCTAACGACCTTGCAGTGTCTCGAGACCGCATATCGGAGCGAACAGACCGAATCGCTGCCGGCTCACCCAGGGAGCGGAACCGTCAACGCCATCGTGAGCGTCAGGGCACCCGCGAGCGCGTTCGCCAGACGCGCGCAGAGTCGTCACACCGATGAACGCCAATCCTTACGCGTCCGACGAACGCGCGCGCGTTCGCGCGATCCATGTGGGTCCGTGGGTCCGCGGGTCTGGACATCGCCATCGTGGACATTGCCGTTCGTAGCTGTCGGCCGCCTGACGTGTCATCCCGGACCGCGGGCACACACGCGCTCGCGTTCGCGAGGCGCGCGCAGAATCGTCAGCGATTTCGTGAGCGTTCGACAAACGCGAGCGCGTTTGCGAGGGGGACCGGGCAAAGGACAGCGCAGTCGTCAGTGATGAAAACGGCAGGGACGCAGCGCACTACACCTACTGAGCCCAACGATCGGGTGGATCAGGCGTGAACGGCTTCGGGCTCATCCGCCGCAACATTGACGTCCTTCGGATTCGCGAGGATCGTCTCCGCAGATCGTCCGCGAAGGGTGACTGCATCACCGAATTCCCAACGCTGAGCTTCGGCGTCGGCTGCACCTTCGACGGCAGTCTTGGAGGCCAGGATGGCTCCGGGCGCGTTCTTTGCCAGTTCGGAGAGTCGAGCGGCCTCGTTCACCGGATCTCCGATGACGGTGTACTCGAATCTGGATTTCGCGCCGACATTGCCGGCTACCGCTCGTCCGGCAGCGACGCCGACCGCGGCGCTGCATTCGGGCACTTCGATCAACAACCGTCTGGCAATTGCTCTTGCCGCAGCCAGTGCGGAGCCACAGTGGTCGGTAATTTCGTTCGGGGCCCCGAAGATTGCGAGCGCTGCGTCGCCCTCGAATTTGTTGATGAAGCCGCCGTGTTCGTCCACCTCGTCGACGACGACTGCAAAGAAGCGGTTGAGCAGGTCCACCACCTCGGTCGGCGGTCGAGAGGCAGCCAATTCGGTCGATCCCACCAGGTCGATGAAGAACACTGCGATGTCGCGCTCCTGGCCGCCGAGTTCACTCTCGGATTGCAGCGCCTTCTCGGCTACTTCGTGTCCGACGTGTCGACCGAACAGGTCGCGGATCTTCTCGCGATCCCGCACGCCGTCGGCCATGCGGTTGAATCCGCTCTGCAGCTCGCCGAGCTCGGTGCCGTCGTACACAGCGAGTCGGACATCCATGTTGCCCTTCTCTACCTCAGCCATACCCGCACGAACGTTGTTGATCGGGGAGGTGGTTGCGAAGCCGCCCAACACGGTCAACGCGAAGCCGAAGACGATGGTGATCCCGCCGAGGGCAAGTATGGACACTGCGAGCTGGGTGGCATCCGTCTCGGGTCGAATGAATCGGAACACTGCGATCATCATCAATCCTGTGACCGGGACGCCGGTCCCCAGCAACCACGACAGGATGGAACGTCCCATGACACCGGCGATTCGGATGCGTCGTGGGTCGCCTGCTTGTAGGGCACGAGCCGCGATGGGCCGCAGAGCGAACTCACTGAGCAGGTAACTGAACGCGCACACGACTGTGCCACCCGCGGCAATGGTGAAAGCCACCTTGGGGATCGCCTGGGGGTCGATGATGCCGTCGATCGTCGTCAGCAGGATCAGTCCACCGGTCCACAATGCGACCTGCATGCGAGTCAGACGCCACGGCATAGCAAGGGTCGCGACCTGCTCGGACCGAGTGGGCTCGCGATCCTCGATGCCCCACCGCAGACTGCTCAGGGCGCGCGTGGTGCCCCAGACGACACCGACCAGGAACGCGAGGAAGATGTATACCGGCGCGACAATGTAGTTGACCCACCAGTACTTGTCAGGATCCAGTACGTTCGGGCCCGGAACGACGACACTGATCAGAACCCCGACTATCACCGCGCCGATCAGGTTCGACAGCACCAGGAACACCGTCAGCAACAGCTGGATGCGGATCCGGCGTCGACGTGGTGATTCGGAGGTGTCGCCGAGCAGTCGGGAACCCAGGGGAGCGGCAGATCGTCTCAATTGCGGCATGGTCGTCACAGACTAACGGGGCGCCTGCCTTATGGTGGTCGAGTGCGTTTAGTTATTGCTCGTTGCCAAGTCGACTATGTCGGCCGCCTCACCGCACATCTCCCGTCGGCTCGGCGTCTGTTGCTCGTGAAGTCCGACGGATCGGTCAGTGTGCACGCCGACGACCGGGCCTACAAGCCGCTCAACTGGATGTCTCCGCCCTGCTGGACGGTCGAGACCACCGAAGGCGAGACGATCAAGTGGGTCGTCACCAACAAGGCCGGCGAAGAACTTCGCATCACGATCGACGATGTGGAGCTCGACTCGAGTCACGAGCTCGGCATAGACCCCGGTCTGGTGAAAGACGGTGTGGAGGCCCATCTTCAGGAGTTGCTGGCCGAGCACGTCAGCACCTTGGGTGACGGCTACACGCTCGTACGACGCGAATACATGACGGCCATCGGCCCGGTGGATCTGCTGTGCCGCAACGCCGATGGCGGAACTGTGGCCGTAGAGATCAAGCGACGTGGTGAAATCGACGGCGTCGAACAGCTGACTCGGTATTTGGAACTGCTCAATCGTGATCCGCTGCTGGCTCCGGTCAGCGGAGTGTTCGCTGCGCAGGTCATCAAGCCCCAGGCGAAGACGTTGGCCACCGACCGCGGCATTCGTTGTCTCACACTCGACTACGACGTCCTACGGGGAACCGACAGCACCGAGTTCCGGCTTTTCTGACGACTGTCGGCACTGACCGGCCTGTTCTCTACACTGGACGTGTGCCTCGTCGTAACCAACCCCGCCGACCGAATCGGAGCGGCCCGAGTGATCTCGGTCCGGCAACCGACTCGGTACTGGGTGGCAACCGAGTCGAGGTAGGTCCGGATGGTGACACGTACACCTCTCGGATGGTCCCGGGTGCCAAGGCCGTCAAAACGTATCGCTGCCCCGGCTGCGATCACGAGGTGCGGCCGGGCGTCGCGCATATCGTGGCGTGGCCGTCGGACGATTTCGGGGGCGCGGACAACCGCAGACATTGGCACACCGGATGTTGGAACGGCAGAAACACGCGAGGCCTCACCCGTCGTTGGTCTTGACGGGGAGGCCTCGCGTGTACTGCTGGGTCAGGACGCCGAGTCGGCCGATTCCTTCTCGTTCTCGGCCTTTGCGGCTGCCTTTTCTTCTTCCTTCTTGAGAATTGCCGTCGGGTCGGGGTTGTCGAGCAGTTCACTCTCCCGGTTGACCGACGCAAGCATGGCCGGAACCGAATCGAGCTGGCCACGGATTCCGAGCAGCTGAGCGAGTACTCGGCTGCGCAGCACGCGCAACTCCTCTGCCAGTTCCTTGGAGTGCGCGATCCGCCGTTCGGCCTGTTCGCTGGCGGACTGAAGCCGTCGAGCGGCCTCGGTCGTTGCCTCTTCGATGCGGCGAGCGGCATCGGCTTTGCTCGACGCTTCGAGTTCTTCGAGCGCCGACAACACCTTGGTACGGCGCTCCGCCATCGTGATCTCGAAATCTTCCTGAACCTCGGCGCGCTTGGCCTCGGATTCCGCGGCCAGCTTGTCGCGCTCGGCCTGCGCGGCCTCGACCACGCGGGCTGCCTCGGTGCGCGCCTGAGCCATCGTCTGCTCGTGCTCGGTCTCGAGTGCCGTCCGGCGCTCTTCGAGTTCTGCCACCAGCGATTCGTGCCGTCCCCGCAGCCGCGCACTTTCTTGCTGCGCAACCGAAATCATTTCCTCGGACTCCGAGTGCGCCTTCGCGCGTACCTCTGAAGCCTCGTCCGAGGCCAACCGCAGCATGCGCGAGATGCGATCACTCATGCCCTCCGCTGTTGTGGGCGGCACCGACAGGCGATCGATGTCCTTGCGCAGCTCGTCGATCTCGTCACGCGCGTCGTCGAGTTGCTTGGCCAGATCACGAGCCTGAGCTGCGGCCGCATCACGGTCGGCGGTCGTCAGCCGGAGCTCGGCGTCGAACCGCTCGAAGTAGTTGGTGACTTCGTCGCGATCGAACCCCTTCCGGACGATGGAAAAGGGAAGTTGCACCGTAGAAGTGCGCTCATGATCGATAGCCATGGCCGTCAATTTACCGGTGAGTCAAGTAGAGAGCCATACGGCTGATGAACAGAGTTCGATCAGTGCGCGTCGGGGTTCGGTTCGACGAGTTCGATGAGCACGCCACCGGCGTCCTTGGGATGGACGAAGTTGATCCGAGAATCGGCGGTACCCCGGCGCGGGGCGTCGTACAACAGCCGAACGCCGCGGGCGCGCAACTCGGTCGAGATTTCCTCGATATCGGTCACGCGGTACGCCAACTGCTGTAGTCCCGGTCCGTTGCGGCCGATGAACTTGGCGATGGTGGAGGAGTCGTCGATCGGTGCGAGCAACTGCAGTGCAGCGGACTTCTCTCCGGCACCGGGGAAAGAGAGCATTGCCTCGCGGACGCCCTGTTCCTCGTTGACCTCCTCGTGCACGGCAATCATGCCGAGGTGGTCGGTGTACCAAGTGATGGCAGCGTCGAGATCGGGCACTGCGATCCCGACGTGGTCGATTGCCGTCACCAGGTCGGAGCGGAGCGGAGCTCCCGTGAAAGACTGCGTACTGGAGGTCATGGCCATGACGTTAGCGCCAGCTGCGTTTCGGTGCTCCGCCCGCCGGTATCGGAAGGGGGCGTCGGAGCGTTGATCTCGACAAGGCCGTCTTCACACTTTCGGAGGAAATCGTGACCACAACAGTCATCGTTGCCGGCGCTCGTACGCCCGTCGGGCGCTTCTCGGGCGCACTCAAGGACTTCTCGGGATCGGACCTCGGCGGGATCGCCATCAAGGGTGCCCTCGAGAAGGCCGGTGTCGAGCCGGACCAGGTCGACTACGTCATCATGGGCCAGGTTCTCACCGCCGGTGCCGGCCAGATCCCGGCCCGCCAGGCAGCCGTTGCTGCCGGCATCCCGATGACCGTGCCTGCACTGACGATCAACAAAGTGTGCCTGTCCGGAGTCGACGCCATCGCGCTGGCCGATCAACTCATTCGCGCCGGTGAATTCGAGATCGTCGTCGCCGGTGGGCAGGAATCGATGACCCAGGCTCCACACATGCTCGAGAAGTCGCGCGCCGGATTCAAGTACGGCGATGTCACGATGCGCGACCACCTCGCGTACGACGGTCTCTACGACATTTTCACCGATCAGGCCATGGGCGCACTGACCGAGCAGCGCAACCAGAGTTCCGAGGCCATCAGCCGCGAAGAGCAGGACACCTTCGCTGCCGCGTCGCATCAGAAAGCCGCCGCTGCGTGGAAGAACGGCGTGTTCGACAACGAAGTGGTTCCAGTATCGGTCCCGCAGCGCAAGGGCGATCCGATCCAGGTCACCGAAGACGAAGGCATCCGCGCCGACACCACCGTCGATTCCCTCGGCAAGCTTCGCCCCGCATTCGACAAGGCCGGAACCGTCACCGCGGGATCGGCGTCGCAGATCTCCGATGGTGCTGCCGCCGTCGTGGTGATGAGCAAGGACAAGGCCGAGTCGCTCGGTTTGACCTGGCTCGCCGAGATCGGCGCCCATGGAGTGGTGGCCGGCCCCGACTCGACGCTGCAGTCGCAGCCGGCCCGCGCCATCGCCAAAGCGTGCGAGAAGGACGGCATCGATCCGAAAGATCTCGATGTCGTCGAGATCAACGAGGCGTTCGCGGCCGTCGGAATTGCTTCGACACGCGAGCTCGGGATCGATCCGGAGATCGTGAACGTCAACGGAGGCGCAATCTCGATCGGACACCCGCTCGGCATGTCCGGTGCCCGCATCGCCTTGCACTTGGCCCTCGAGCTGCAGCGACGCGGCGGCGGAGTCGGCGCAGCCGCACTGTGCGGCGGCGGTGGGCAGGGCGACGCCCTCATCGTTCGAGTACCGAAGCAGTAGGGGAGCGGTGGCTCTGGTCGGTAATGAGACCAGAGCCACTACATTCTGTCGTAGCAAACCGGGCACAATGGCTGGCATGACCAACTTCTTCAACCTGAGCAGCACGGCCACACGTTTCCGTTTCATTGCTGTGCTCGAAGCGTTCACCTGGCTGGGACTGCTGATCGGAATGGCCTTCAAGTACATCCCCGCCGATGGCAACGAAATCGGCGTGAAGATCTTCGGGCCTATTCACGGCGGCGTGTTCGTCGTGTACCTGGTCATCGCGGTGTTGACGGCAGTGAAGTTGAAGTGGGACGTCAAGGCAACGTTGCTGGCGCTCGTCGCAGCGTTCCCGCCGTTCGGCACGGTTATCTTCGAGATCTGGGCCGCGCGCACCGGACGCCTGGCCGAGCTCAGCACGGGCCGGCCGGTACCCGACGCGAAGGTGCTGTCCTGACTGCCCGCAAGTGGATGACACTTCGCGTTAGTGACAAACTGTAGGACGTGACTCGACCCGGTTCCCGTCCTCCCGTCCGCCCGTCAGCTGCCGTCCCCGCCTCGATTGCCGGTGCTGTCGATCTGTCCGTTCTCAAGGACCGTCCGTCACCTGCTCCCGCGGCCGAGCCCGTCGGTGACGCCGGGGGACTGGCACCGATCGTGGATGTGACCGCGGCGTCGTTCGAGGCCGAGGTTTTGCAACGGTCGACTCAGGTCCCGGTTATCGTCGATCTCGGTTCGGCCCGATCCCCCCAATCGCAGGCGTTGACACGACAGCTCGGTCAATTGGCCGTCGAGGCCGGCGGCGCGTGGGTGCTGGCCCGCGTCGACGTCGATTCCAATCCGCAGATCGCGCAGGCGTTCGGTGTGCAGGCCATTCCCACCGTGGTCGCCGTTGCAGCCGGTCAGCCGCTGGCCGACTTTCAGGGAACGCAGTCGGACGAGCAGCTGCGTCAGTGGCTTCAGGCCGTCGAGCAGGCGACTGCGGGAAAGCTCACCGGGCCTGCCGGGTCAGCTGCTGCGGAACCGGAACCCGAGATCGAGGACCCCAGAATCGTCGCTGCCGAGGAAGCCATCGACGAGGGCGACTTCGACAAGGCGGCGGCTGCCTACCAGGCCATCATCGACGCCGAACCGAAGAACACCGATGCCGTCGCGGCGCTGCGTCAGGTCAAGTTCCTGGCTCGGGTGCAGAACGTAGCACCGGACGCCGTGGAGACCGCTGATGCAGACCCAGCCAACGTGCAGGCCCGTATCGAGGCTGCAGACGCAGAGATGGCTGCTCAGCAGCCGGAGGAAGCATTTGCTCGGTTGATCGACGGCATCAAGATCAGTGCGGGCGACGACCGGACTGCACTGCGCACCCGGTTGCTCGAATTGTTCGAGCTGTTCGACGCGGCCGACCCACTGGTGGTGTCCGCCCGGCGCAAGCTCGCGTCCGCTCTGTACTGAATTCCTCAGCTGTAGCGCGAGTCGCACAGCTGCTTGCCGCCGAGAACTCCCGAGCGGAAAGCGTCGACTCGGGAGAATCCGGACGGCAGCGTCGTTCCGTTGACGTCGCTGGCGGCCAAGCCGTCGCTCAGTAGACCGGACACGGCCTCGTCGAGATCGCCGGGGGAGAGCACGATGTCGAGACCGGTGTCACCGCTTTCGGCGCTCATCGCCGAGGTGATGACGCCCGAAAGGCACGCCGAACGCAGAGCGGTCTGCGGGTCGTCGAGAGTCTGACCTGCTTCCTTCTGCACGGCGAGCGTGTACCGCGACGCGAACAGCACGTAGGCGCTGTAATCACCGGAGACGTTGAGCGGCAAGATGTCTCCGCGCTGCGGGGTCTCGGGCTGGCCCACTTCCGCCAGGTCCTCGACGTCGACCCCGATGGTGTTCGACGATGGGCAGTACGACACCGGCGCGGTGGTTTCGGCATCGGAGCATCCGACGTCCGAACCGGAGTAGTCGACTTCTGGCGGATCGGCTACCGGCAGTACTTTCTCGAAGGATCGAGTGAACAACCCGAGAGAGTCCTCGGTGACCGGGAGCTCGCCGGAGTCGTCGGGGTCGCTGAACTTCTGCGGCAACGATGCTCGACGCGAATCGATTTCGGCCTCGTCGATGCTCGTGCAGGCGGCCGCACCATCGGTGAAGCCGATCTGTACAGCCGTCACCCGCTCGAAGGCGGAGCCGTGCACCGACTCCGGATCGTTGGGGTCCACATCGCGCACCGCGACGGTCGCGGCGAGAACGCCGTTGAGACCGTCGGAGGTGTTGATGGTGAAGTGCGGCGAATCGCCCTCTGCGACATGGCGAATGAACGCGCCGGCGAAACAGTCGGCCTGTTGCTCGGCGACGATGGTCGGCGTGTCGTCACCGACGAGTCCCGATTGATTCTGAATGGCGTGACCGTATTCGTGAGCGATCACCATCACTACCGACATCGGTCCGAATGCGTCGACCAGAGCAGGAAGCAGAATGGTGCGATCCCACCCGATCGAGTCGTCGCGCGTGCAGTAGGCGGCGTTGGGAATTCCGCCGGTTCGGTCTCCGCAGAACCTGACGCCGGATCCCTCGTCTTCCGAGGCGTCCCACGAGACGACTTTCGAGATCGGCGTGAACGAGCCCTTGAAGAGGGCTGGATACTGCTCGGCCCAGAACTGCTCGATGTCGTCGATCGCGTTGGTGGCGAGGATGTCGGAGTCGGTGCCCTCGGCGTTCTCGACCTCGATCGTGGAATCTGGGACGCCCGGACGCGGCCCGCTCGGTCCACTCGTGACCGGCAGTCCGGCGACGGTGAACGGGTTCTCGTAAATGGATACGGCGTTGCCGCCGACGGACTGCGCGCACGAGGCGACGAGGAAGAGCCCTGCAGTGGCGGCCGCGGCCAGTAGTCGGGGTGTGCGGCCGCCACTCATCTATCGCTCCAGTTTTATCCAGATCGCCCCGTTGGCGGGAAGTGCAACCTGGCCTGACGCCGGTCGACCGTGCCACGAGTGCGATGTTGCCGTCACTTCACCCAGGTTGCCCATTCCGGAGCCGCCGTATTCCGTTGCATCGGTGTTCAGGATCTCGATCCAACGGCCGGGTTCCGGTAGTCCCACACGATAGCTGCCGTGCTCCGAACCGGAGAAGTTGAAAATACACGCGATGACCGAACCGTCGGACCCGTACCGCAGAAAGCTCAGCACGTTGTTCTCGGTGTCGTTCGCGTCGATCCACGAGTACCCGCTCGGCGAGGTGTCGAGTGTCCACAGTGCCGGATGCGACTTGTACGTCGAGTTCAGATCGGAGACAAGGGATTTGACGCCATTGTGCAGCGGCTCCTCGTCGATCTGGTACCAGTCGAGGCCGCGTTCCTCGGACCACTCACGGGTCTGGCCGAACTCCTGGCCCATGAACAGCAGTTGCTTGCCTGGGTGCGCCCACATGTAGGCGAGCATTCCGCGCAGCCCTGCTGCTTTGGTGTAGTCGTCACCGGGCATCCGAGTCCACAGCGTTCCCTTGCCGTGCACCACCTCGTCGTGGCTGATCGGGAGCAGGTAGTTCTCACTCCACGCGTAGACGAGTGAGAACGTGATCTCGTGGTGGTGGTAGCTGCGATGGATCGGATCACGCCCGAGGAAGCCCAGGGTGTCGTGCATCCAGCCCATGTTCCACTTCATGTTGAAGCCGAGTCCGCCGACGTTGGTCGGGCGGGTGACACCGGGCCATGCCGTCGATTCCTCGGCCACGGTGACGACGCCGCGGTGCTTCTTGTGCACCGTCGCGTTCATCTCCTGCAGGAACGTGACGGCCTCGAGGTTCTCCCGGCCGCCGTAGATGTTCGGAGACCAACCGCCCTCGGGGCGTGAGTAATCCAGGTACAGCATCGATGCGACGGCGTCGACACGGAGGCCGTCGATGTGGAACTCGTCGATCCAGTACAGGGCGTTCGCGACCAGGAAGTTGCGTACCTCTCGGCGACCGAAATCGAAAACCAGTGTGCCCCAGTCGAGTTGCTCGCCGCGCTGCGGGTCGCCGTGTTCGTAGAGCGGGCCGCCGTCGAAGCGGGCCAGGGCCCATTCGTCCTTGGGGAAGTGGGCGGGCACCCAGTCGACGATGACGCCGATTCCGGCGCTGTGCAGGTGGTCGACGAAGTAGCGGAAATCGTCGGGGCTGCCGAACCGTGATGTGGGTGCGTAGTAGGACGTCACCTGGTAGCCCCACGAACCGCCGAAGGGGTGCTCGGCGACAGGGAGAAGCTCGACGTGGGTGAACCCTGTTTCGGTGATGTACTCGGCCAGTTGCTCGGCCAGTTCGCGGTATCCGAGGCCCGGTCGCCACGACGCCAGGTGGATCTCGTAGACACTCATCGGTGCCTGTGTCGGCTCGATGCCGGCCCTGGTGTCGAGCCACTTCTCGTCGTTCCACGTGTACGACGACGCGGTGACGACCGATGCGGTCGACGGCGGAACCTCGGTGGCGAAGGCCATGGGGTCGGCCTTGTCCTTGACCGAACCGTCGGCACCGTTCACACGGAACTTGTACAGCGCACCCGGCGCTATGTCGGGCACGAACAGCTCCCACACACCGGTCGAGCCCAAGACGCGCATGGGCCAGCTGCGGCCGGTCCAGCCGTCGAAGTCGCCGACGAGAGTGACGCCCTGCGCTGCCGGGGCCCACACTGCGAACGAAGTGCCGACCACCGGACCGTCCGGCGTCGCGTACGACTGTTGATGCGCGCCGAGGATGTCCCACAGCCGCTCGTGCCGACCCTCACCGAACAGGTGCAGATCGAGCTCACCGAGGGTGGGGAGGAACCGGTAGCCGTCGGCCGATTCGGAGACGTGCCCACCGGGCCACGTCACGACGAGCCGATAGTCGATCAGGTCCTCGAACGGCAGCAGCGCCGAGAAGACTCCGTGCGCGACGTGAGTCAGCTCGTGGTCGACACCGCCGACCCGTGCGACGACCTTCTCGGCGTCGGGCTTGAGCGCTCGGATGGCCGTTCCGCCGGTTACCGGATGGGCACCGAGAACCGAATGCGGGTTGTAGTGCCGACCCGCTGCGATGAGTTCGAGATCGTTGTCGGACGGGGCTGCGACGGTGTCTTCGGGCGTCGTCGGATTCTTGGTCACGTTGAATCCACTCACTTTCGGTTGCCGCGGTAGGCCAGTTCGATTCGTGCCGGGTAGGGAATGTGGGGGAGCGTGAAGATGTGCGCCACCGACGTCCAAGGCTCGAGTCGGACGAAATTGGTGTGGCCCCAGTCGTAGTGAACGCCGCTCACCTCGTCCTTGATGGTGAGGGTGTCCTGCCAATCGTGGCCCAGGGCAGGCATGTCCAGGTGGATGGTGCCTTCCTCGGCTCCGAAGGGGTTGAGGTTGATCACCACCAGAACCGAGTCACCGGTCTGCGGGTCGAACTTCGAGTACCCGATCAGCGCTTCGTTGTCGATGTTGTGGAAATGGATGTTGCGAAGCTGCTGCAGCGCCGGATGCGCACGGCGAATCGCGTTCAGTGTGGTGATCCAGGGCTCGAGCGACTCGCCTCGGGCGAGCGCCCCCTCGAAATCGCGCGGACGCAACTGGTACTTCTCCGAGTCCAGGTACTCCTCGCTGCCTTCACGCACGGCCTGATGCTCGAACAGCTCGTAGCCGGAGTAGACGCCCCACGTGGGAGCCATCGTCGCCGCGAGAGCTGCCCGGAGAGCGAACATTCCGGGCCCCCCGTGCTGCAGGCTCTCGTGCAGGATGTCCGGGGTGTTGACGAACAGGTTCGGGCGCGCGTCGTCGGCGCGTCGGGCATGTTCCTCGGCGAACTCGGTGAGCTCCCACTTGGCGGTACGCCAGGTGAAATACGTGTACGACTGGGTGAAACCGCGCTGCGCCAATCCGTACATGCGGACCGGTCTGGTGAATGCCTCCGCGAGGAAGAGCACATCCGGGTCGGTCTTCTTGACCTCGGCGATGAGCCATTCCCAGAAGTCCGGTGGCTTGGTGTGCGGGTTGTCCACGCGGAAGATCTTGACCCCCAGCGAGATCCAGTACCGGACCACACGTAGTACTTCCTCGTAGATGCCGCGTCGGTCGTTGTCGAAGTTGACGGGGTAGATGTCCTGGTACTTTTTCGGCGGGTTCTCGGCGTATGCGATCGTGCCGTCGGGCAACACGGTGAACCACTCGGAATGCGTTGCTGCCCAAGGGTGATCGGGAGCGGCCTGCAGGGCGAGGTCCAGCGCCACTTCGAGGCCGTGCTCCTGTGCGGCAGCGACGAAGGCACGGAAATCGTCCTCGGTTCCCAACTCGGGATGGATGGCGTCGTGCCCGCCGTCCTTGGAACCGATCGCCCACGGTGACCCGACGTCCTCGGGGCCGGGGGTCAACGTGTTGTTCGGACCCTTGCGGTTGATCGTGCCGATCGGGTGTATCGGCGGCAGATAGACGATGTCGAATCCCATCCGCGCGACTCGAGGGAGCTGCTCGATGGACGTGGCGAATGTGCCGTGCTTCGGCGATCCGTCCTCGTTCCACCCGCCGGTCGATCGAGGGAAGAACTCGTACCATGCGCCGTTCAGAGCCAGATTCCGATCGACCCAGATGTTGACCGCGCGTGAGCGGGTCACCAGCTCGCGCAACGGGTGCGCGAACAGCAGTTCGGCGACCGATGGCGCGAACGCCGACGACACTCGGGCCGGCAACGGGCGGTCGGTATCGCGCAGCGCGGCGGCGACGTCGGCCAGCAGCTGCCTGCTCTCGGCAGGAACCCCGGTGGCGGCGCGCAGGAACAGCCTCGCTCCGATCTCCAGATCGTTCGCAAGTTCGTGCGCGCTCTGACCCACTCCGAGCTTGGCTTCCACGGCATGCCGCCAGGTGCTGATCGGATCGCTCCACGCCTCGATGCGGCAGATCCAGTAACCCGGCCGAGAAGGGACGAACACCGCGTCGAACGTGTCGGGTTCGCGACCCGGCGTCATCGGGATGCGTTCGAGCTTGCCTCCCGGTCCGCGCACCGACAACGTCGCGGCAACCGCGTCGTGACCCTCGCGCCACACGTCGGCGGAGACTGGAAAGGTCTCGCCCACCACGGCTTTCGCGGGGTACTTTCCGGTCGTCGTATCTGGAAGGACATTGTCGATACCAAGTCGACCTGTCACTTCACACTCCATTCTTCGCTAGAGGTATGGCTGCGCGGGCGCAACCTCTGATCGAACCGATATTGGTGTGCTTCTACTCGTCAACCGTAATGCAGCAGCGCAGATGGCGCGTGCGCCGACGCATACTGCCCACGAAGAGCGTGGCAGCTCGGATTTCGCCGAGCCGCCCATCGACACAGGTGTCCGTGGGTAGGGTTCGGTCCTGTGAAAGCCTTGCGTCGATTCACCGTCCGAGCCCACCTTCCCGCCCGTCTGAATGCCCTCGCCGAGCTCTCGACAAACCTCAGGTGGTCGTGGCACACGGCGACGCAGGATCTGTTCGAGAACGTGGACCCACTGCTGTGGACCGAACTCGAACGTGACCCCATCGCCGTGCTCGGAGCGGTGGCACCGGCCCGCCTGGAGGAGCTGGCCGCCGACGAGCGGTTTCTGACCGAACTGGACGCGGTCGAGGCGGACTTGCACGACTACCTCGCCCGCCCGCTCTGGTATCAGAACGAGCTGTCGAAGGGGCGGGCTCTGCCGTCGGGCATCGGGTACTTTTCCATGGAGTTCGGCGTCACCGAAGTGCTGCCGAACTATTCGGGCGGGCTCGGGATCTTGGCCGGTGACCACCTCAAAGAGGCCTCCGACCTGGGCCTGCCGTTGATCGGCGTCGGTCTCCTCTATCGCTCGGGCTACTTCCGGCAGTCGCTGACGGCCGACGGCTGGCAGGCCGAGCGCTATCCGTCCCTCGATCCCCATGGTCTGCCGCTGCGGTTGCTCACCGACGACGGCGACTCTCCGGTGCTGATCCACGTGTCGATGCCCGGATCACGCGTTCTGCGAGCACGGGTGTGGATCGCTCAGGTCGGACGCGTCCCTCTGCTGTTGCTCGACTCCGACATCGCCGACAACGATCCGGAGCTGCGCGGGGTGACCGACCGGTTGTACGGCGGCGATCAGGACCACCGCATCAAGCAGGAGATCCTCGCCGGTATCGGTGGAGTACGGGCGATCCGGGCGTACACCCGCGCACATGGACTGCCCGATCCCGAGGTGTTCCACATGAACGAGGGCCACGCGGGCTTCCTCGGCGTCGAACGCATCCGGGAGCTCGTCACCACGGGTGCACTCGACTTCGACTCGGCGCTGGCGGCCGTGCGGGCGGGGACCGTCTTCACCACCCACACCCCGGTGCCGGCAGGAATCGACCGATTCCCCGCCGATCTCGTTCGGCACTATTTCGGCAGCGAGGATGGCTGCCCGGATTCTGCATTGCTGCCAGGACTGCCGATGGACCGAATTCTCGCCCTCGGCGGCGAGACCGATGCCTCGGTGTTCAACATGGCGCACATGGGACTGCGACTCGGTCAACGCGCCAACGGGGTGTCGAAACTGCACGGCATCGTCAGTCGCGAGATGTTCAACGGTCTGTGGCCTGGATTCGATGCCTCCGAGGTGCCGATCGGTTCGGTCACGAACGGCGTCCATGCCCCGACGTGGTCCGCTCGGGAATGGGCACAGGAGGGGGAGTTGTCCGCGGAGCGCGTGTGGTCCACTCGTAACGCTCTGCGTGCGCAGTTGGTGGACGAGGTACGCCGCCGCGTGCGGCGGTCGGCCCTCGAACGCGGTTCCACGCAAGCCGAGATCAGTTGGACCGCAAATGTTTTCGATCCGAACGTGCTCACGGTCGGTTTCGCTCGACGGGTACCGACGTACAAGCGGCTGACGCTCATGCTGCGCGAACCCGAACGACTGCGGGCAATGTTGTTGGATCCGGAACGACCGGTCCAACTGGTGGTCGCAGGCAAGTCGCATCCCGCCGACGACGGCGGAAAGGCGCTCATTCAGCAGATCGTGAAGTTCGCGGATGAAGCCGACGTGCGGCACCGCATCGTGTTCCTGCCCGACTACGACATGTCCATGGCGCGCTTCCTGTACTGGGGATGCGATGTGTGGCTGAACAATCCGCTGCGACCACTCGAAGCGTGCGGCACCTCGGGCATGAAATCCGCACTCAACGGCGGCCTCAACCTCTCGATCCGCGATGGCTGGTGGGACGAGATGTACGACGGCGAAAACGGCTGGGCCATCCCCACCGCCGACGGTGTCACCGACGACAATCGACGGGACGATCTCGAAGCAGCTGCTCTGTACGAGTTGCTGGAACAGGCTGTACTACCCAAGTTCTACGACCGCGGCGAGGACGGCGTGCCCGGTCGATGGATCGAAATGGTGCGGCACACCCTCGAACAGTTGGGCCCGAAAGTGCTGGCGTCGAGGATGGTTCAGGACTACACGCTCGGCTACTACGCGCCGGCTGCCGAGTCGGCTCGCGCGGTGTCGGCCGACGGCCATCGTGGTGCCACGGACGTCGCGTCGTACCGCCGCCGCGTCGAACAGGCGTGGGGCGGCGTGAAAGTCGGCCGAGTCGACAGCGAAGGGTTACCGGATACTCCGGTGATCGGTGCGGAACTGTCGCTGCGCGCGAACGTCGACCTCGGCGGCTTGGATGCGGCGGACGTCGTGGTGCAGGCAGTGGTCGGTCGCGCCGATGACGAGGAGAACCTCACCGACATCGCGGCGACGCCCATGACACACGTGGGTACGGAGGGCGGCGAGCACATATATGCAGGCGAGACCACGCTGCCGCACAGCGGCGCAGTGGGGTACACCGTGCGGGTGCTGCCGCACCACGATGGGCTGGCGTCGGATGCCGAGCTCGGTTTGGTGTCGACTCCTTAGCGGGAGTGGCGCTACTTTCCTGCCAGACGGGTGAGCGCCTTGCGCACCACCTCCGGGTCCGAGGTCTCCCAGAACGGAGGCAACGAGGCCCGGAGGTAACCGCCGTAGCGAGCGGTGGCCAGACGGGAATCGAGAACGGCGACAACGCCTTTGTCGTCCACGCTGCGGAGCAGACGGCCCACGCCCTGCGCGAGCAGCAGGGCGGCATGGTTGGCGGCGACGGCGAGAAACCCGTTGCCCCCGCGGGATTCGACGGCCTGTTGGCGCGCTACGAGCAGCGGATCGTCGGGTCGGGGAAACGGAATCCGATCCAGAATGACCAGACTGAGCGAGGGGCCCGGCACGTCGACTCCCTGCCACAGCGACAACGTCCCGAACAGGGAGGTTGCCTCGTCGTCGGCGAACTTCTGCACCAGTGCCCCGGTGGAATCGTCGCCCTGACACAGGATCGGCGTGTCGAGACGCTCGCGCATCTCCTCCGCGGCGGCCTTGGCGGCACGCATCGACGAGAAGAGTCCGAGCGTTCTGCCCCCGGCGGCGCTGACCAGAGACTCGATTTCGTCGAGGTAGGACTTGAAGAGGCCGTCGCGTCCGGGCGGTGAGAGGTGCTTGGCGATGTACATGATGCCGGCGCGGGAGTGGTCGAACGGCGACCCGACGTCGAGCGAATTCCAGCGGATCGACCCGGTATCGGACGGCGGTTCCACTCCCGAGGCCATCGCGGTGTCGCTGCGGGACGGCGTTTCGGCAGGCAGGCCCCAGTTGACGGCCAACCCGTCGAACGAGCCGCCGACGGTCAAGGTCGCCGACGTCAGCACCACAGTGGATTCAGCGAAGAGTCGCGCCCGCAGTAGCCCACCGACCGAGAGCGGGGCGATACGGACCGTGCGCTTGACGTTGCCGCGGAAATCGTCGACGGCGTGCCAGACGACGTCCCGGCGCTTGGCCGGATCGGGTTCGTCGAAGGCCGTGAGAACTCGAACGGCGCTGTCGTGCACCTCGTCGACCGCAACGAGTGCGGCGCTGCGAGCTGCGGCAGCCTCGGGATCGCTGGCCGTCATGCCCTGCTTGTTGGGACCGATTGCGGTGCGTACCGCCCAGGCGGCGTCGCGAATGGAGGCGAGGGCAGGACCCACGCCGTCGGGCAGCGATTGCCAGCGACTCGGGGGTAGCTCGTCGAGAATCGCGGCCCAGTTCTCGGCTGCACCTTCGAGTTGGTCCACCGTCTCTTCTTCGATCAACTTCGCACTCCGCCGAGCGGCAGCGGTGACGGTTGCCGCCGACAGCTCCTCTGTCGCAACGCCCGTCACTCGATCGACCAGTTCGTGAGCCTCGTCGACGACCACCACGTCGTGCTCGGGCAAAATTTGAATACCCGTGATCGCGTCGATAGCGAGCAGGGCGTGGTTGGTCACGACGACGTCGACCTGGGCGGCCTCGGTACGGGCGCGTTCGGCGAAGCAGTCCTCGCCGACGGGGCAACGGGACTTGCCCAGGCATTCGCGCGCCGTGACGCTGACCTGACGCCAGGCCTGATCGCTGACGCCGGGCACCACGTCGTCGCGGTCGCCCGTCTCGGTCTCGGACGACCACTTGGTCAGCCGCACCACCTCGCGGCCCATGCGGGAGACCGCGAACGGGTCGAACAACTCCGCGTCCGGTGCCTCCTGCGCGGCACCGGTATGGATCTTGTTCATGCACAGGTAGTTGTTGCGACCCTTGAGGATCGCGAACTTCGGTCGTCGCCCCAGAGCCTCGGTCAGCGCGTCGGACAGTCGCGGTAGGTCGCGGTCGACCAGCTGCCGCTGCAGGGCGATGGTGGCGGTGGAGACGATGACGGTCTTTCCGGATTCGACCGCGTGTCTGATGCTCGGGACCAGATAGGCGAGGGACTTTCCGGTCCCGGTGCCGGCCTGCACCGCGAGATGCTCACCGGTGTCGATCGAGTGCGCCACCGCAGAGGCCATCGTGAGCTGATTGCTCCGTTCCTTGCCGCCCAGTGAGTGCACCGCGACCTGCAGTAGAGCGGGAACGGTGGGCAACTCGGTCTTCGACGGCACCGAAGAAGACTACTGCCGATTGCCCACGGGGTTCGGCATCGACACCGTCCCTAGCCTTCGACGAAGCGGGTGGGTATCGCCGGTTCGCCCTGAGACAACTTCAGGCCCTCCCACGGGAGGCTGACCAGGCGCCCGGCCAATAGTTCACGGCCGTCGGACAAAGTCGGCAAGCCGGGGACGCGCTCGCCGCCGCGGACCAACGGCGTGGTCAACGTCTCCACCGTCATGTCGTCGTCGAAGGTCGGGGGAGAGTCGAACGGGTGCACGACCTCCTCGACGGCGGTGCCGGTGCTGCGAGCCGTTCGCACCGCGGCCTTGGTGCCACCGCGCGATTCCTTGTGGCTGCTGCGCTTGGCGACGGGGATGCCGTCGACCGTGACCAGCTTGTAGACCATGCCTGCCGTCGGGGCTCCGGAACCGGTGACCAGCGACGTGCCGACGCCGTAGGAGTCGACCGGTTCGGCCCGCAGCGCGGCGATGGCGTATTCGTCGAGGTCACCGGACACGACGACCCTGGTCTGCGGCGCACCCAGAGCGTCCAGCTGATCGCGAACCTGTCGCGCGAGTACTCCGAGGTCGCCGGAGTCGATGCGCACCCCACCGAGTTCGGGCCCGGCCACCTCGATGGCGTTGGCGACGCCCTGGGTGATGTCGTAGGTGTCGACGAGCAGTGTCGTTCCCACCCCGAGTGCTCGGACCTGCGCGGCAAAAGCGGCCTTCTCGTCGGGGCCGTCGGCTGTGGTGTGCAACAGGGTGAACGCGTGAGCCGACGTGCCTGCGCCGGGAACTCCGTGCCGGCGGACGGCTTCCAGGTTGGACGTGGCGGTGAACCCGGCGAGGTACGCCGCCCGCGATGCGGCGACGGCCGCTTCCTCGTGGGTTCGGCGCGATCCCATCTCGATGATCGGCCTGGACTTCGCGGAGGCCACCATTCGTGCCGCCGCCGATGCGATCGCACTGTCGTGATTGAGGATGGACAGCACCAGGGTCTCGAGGACGACACACTCGGCGAAGGTTCCGCGGACCGTCAGTACGGGGGAGCCGGGAAAGTACAACTCCCCTTCTCGGTAGCCGTCGATATCGCCGGTGAATCGGTAATTGCGCAGCCACTCGACGGTGTCGGCGTCGAGAAATTCTGCGACGATGCGTAGCTCGTCCGGGCCGAAACGAAAGCGCGCGACGGCGTCGAGGATGCGGCCGGTGCCCGCGACCACTCCGTATCGGCGGCCGGCGGGCAGCCTCCGTGCGAAGACCTCGAAGCTGCAGACACGATCTGCGTTACCGCTGGCCAGGGCAGCCGACAGCATCGTGTACTCGTACTGATCGGTCAGCAGCGCGGTACTGACGTCTTCGGTGAAAATCGCGTGATGTGTGGTCGCGTCGTTGCTCACCACGCCCACACTACGAGCGCAGGGGCGAGCGTGTGACGCTGGCCCGACACGCCGTACCCTGTGGGACATGCCTTGGTTGACGGTGGATGGAACGCTTCTGCCCGTGGACGGCGTCTCGGCAGGCGACGTTGTCGCCGCGTCACCGCAAGCGGTCCCGGAGCAGACCGAGGCCGTTGCCGCCGACGAGTCACACGACACTCCTTGGGTCACGATCGTGTGGGACGACCCGGTCAACCTGATGCACTACGTGACCTACGTGTTCCAGAAGCTGTTCGGTTACAGCAAGGCCAAGGCCACCGAGCTGATGATGCAGGTGCACTCCGAGGGCAAAGCCGTCGTGTCGAGCGGCGAGCGCGACGCGATGGAAAACGATGTTCGACGCCTGCATGCGGCCGGTCTGTGGGCCACGATGCAGCAGGACAAGTAGTTCTCTACCTCTACTTCAGAGAAGGACATCAGCAACAGTGCGCACGTGGACGAGACGGAATTCGCTGTCCGGAGTCAAGATCAAATCCGAGATCGACGCGCGTGAGGCGGCGGTGCTTCGCTCTCTCGTCGGCTCGGTACTGGGACTGCTGCGCGACCGATCCGCCGCCGCACCCACCGACGAGCTGGCCGCGCTGACCGGTCTGCGTACCGGCCACAACACTCCGCCTGACGATGCCGCGCTGGCACGGCTGCTTCCGGACTTCCACCGCGCCGATCCCAACCGCGACGAGGAGGATCCGACCGACCTCAACGGCGCTCTGCGTGGCCTCCACGAGCCCGAGATCATCGACGAGAAGTTGGCGGCCGGATCGATGATTCTGTCCACCCTTCCCGAAGCCGGTGGCAAGATCGTGCTGACCCAGGAGCAAGCGGATGCATGGTTGACCGGCCTCAACGACGTGAGGCTGGCGCTCGGCACGACGCTGGGGATCAGTGCGGACACACCTGACGTTCTCGACGAGGGTGATCCTCGCGCTCCGCATCTCGATGTGTACCACTGGCTGACCTGGATGCAGGATTCACTCGTACAGGTCCTCATTCCCTAGGACGCGCGTGTGACCGCAGCCTTCTCCAACCCCGGACGGCGGGACTCCCTGACCGACGTGGCCGGTTTGTTGGTCGGCCACCATCACAAACTCGACGACGACGCCGCGATGGGGTCGGGTTCGGCCACCGGCTGCACCGTGGTGCGTGCCCTCGGTGGTGCAACGGCGGCCGTCGACGTTCGCGGCGGCGGACCGGGAACGCGCGAGACCGATCTGCTCGATCCGAGCCATTCCGTGCAGCACGTCAACGCGATCCTGTTGACTGCGGGCAGTGCGTACGGGCTCGCGGCCGCCGACGGCGTCATGCGGTGGCTCGAAGAACACGGCCAGGGCATTCCGATGGGCGGCCCCGATCACGTCGTTCCGATCGTGCCGGCCGCGGTGATCTTCGATCTTCCGGTCGGTGAGTGGACGGCGCGTCCGACGGCCGAGTTCGGCTATCTTGCGTCGGCCGCAGCGGCGGCCGAATTCGCGACGGGATCGGTCGGCGCAGGAGTCGGTGCTCGTGCCGGAGTGCTCAAGGGTGGTGTGGGCACCGCGAGCACAGTCATCGAAGGCGGTCCGGCCGACGGGGTGACGGTCGCGGCGTTGATGGTGGCCAATCCCGTGGGTGCGGTGTTCGACCCCCGCACCGGATCGTTATGGGGCACCGGCACACTGGGGCCCGCAGCGTTCGGCATGCGCACGCCCGACGTGAACGAGGTGTGGACCGCGCTGGCGCTCGAACCCAAGGGCACTGCCCTGAACACCACGATCGGGGTTGTCGCCACCGATGCTGCGTTGTTAACGGCGTCGTGCAAGAGGATTGCCGTCGCGGGTCACGACGGTCTTGCTCGGGCCATCCGGCCCGCCCACTCGCCCCTCGACGGCGACACGATCTTTGCCCTGTCCACCGGCACCAGAGCCGTCACTACGGAGTCGTCGGTCCCCGCCGCGTTCTCGGCGGAGCTGCCCGTGCTCGCGGCGGTCACCGAGGCGGCGGCGATCGTCGTCGAGCGGGCCATCGTGCGTGCGTTGCTCGACGCCACCTCAGTGGCGGGCATTCCCACCTACCGCCAGATCTTCCCGTCGGCGTTCGCTGCGTCGCGCACCTGAGGGCCGGTCTCGACCCGTCCCTGACCGGTACCGTGGAGGGACCGAATCCGGAGGCGATCATGAGCGAGATCAGTAACCGTCCAGCCCAGCGTGAGCGGCCGGTCTGGATGCGGGCCGCCATCCTGGTGGGAGCATTCACCGTGCTGCTGTGGGTCATCGAGTTCATCGATGTGGCCAGTGGGTCCAGGCTCGAACGCAACGGAATTCAGGCCCGCTCGGCCGAGGGGTTGTGGGGCATTCTGTTCGCGCCCGTGCTGCACGACGACTGGCAGCACCTGATTGCGAACTCTGTGCCGATCCTCGTACTCGGGTTTCTGGTGTTGCTCTCCGGGCTGGCGCGCGGTCTGGCCGCAACCGGGATCATCTGGGTGGTCGGCGGCTTCGGTACCTGGCTAACCGCTGGTTCGTACACGAACACGATCGGCGCGTCGATCCTGATCTTCGGGTTCATCGCATACCTGTTGGTGCGCGGCTTCTTCACGCGCAAGCTCGGGCAACTCGCTATCGGTGTGGTGGTGTTCGTGCTGTACGGCAGTGCGTTGTGGGGCGTGCTCCCGAGTGATCCGAACATCTCGTGGCAGGGGCATCTGTTCGGTGCGGTGGGCGGAGTGATTGCGGCTCGACTGTTGTCGGCCGATGCGCGAGCCGAGAGGGCGCGCGCGAAATCGCTCGATCGGCTCACTCCGTAGGTGCGAGGTAACTGCAGACACACCTGTGGTCACCGGTGAATTTCGCCGACTCGCGCTGTGAATACTGCCCGAACGTTTCTGGTGATGCGCTCGGCGTGGCAGCATGGCGTGCATGCGAATTACCGTCCTGGGATGTTCGGGCAGTGTGTCCGGACCCGATTCACCCGCGTCGGGCTACTTGTTGGAAGAAGAGGAGACCGCTCCGGTCGTTCTCGACTTCGGTCCCGGCATTCTCGGGGCGTTGCAGCGTTACGCCGACCCGGGAGATGTGAGCGTTCTGCTCTCGCATCTGCACGCCGATCACTGCCTCGATGTGCCGGGTCTGCTGGTGTGGCGTCGCTACCATCCGAATCCGCCGGACGGTCGAGCGATCGTCTACGGCCCCAAGGACACCGCGTTCCGCCTCGGGGTTGCCTCGGCCGAGTGCGGTGGGCAGATCGACGACATGTCCGACACGATCGACCTGCGACGCTGGGTGGACGGCCGCACCGTGGAGTTCGGCAAGCTGTCGATTCTGACGCGGCAGGTGTTCCATCCGCCGGAGTCGTACGGCATGCGGATCACCACCGGGGAAGGCCGCACCTTCACGTACAGCGGTGACACAGGAATGTGTCAGGCGGTGCGGGATCTGGCGCACGAAGCCGATGTGTTCCTGTGCGAGGCATCGTGGACCGACGGTCCCGAACGGCCGGAGGGTGTGCACCTGTCCGGAACCGAGGCAGGCCGAATCGCTCGTGAGGCCGGGGTGGGGGAATTGCTGCTCACCCACATTCCGCCGTGGACGTCTCGCGAGGACGTCATCGCCGAGGCCAAAGCGGAGTTCAGTGGACCGGTGCACGCCGTTCTTCCGGGGGACGTATTCACCGTCTGAGGACGCGCTAGGCTTCGAGTCGTGTCCAGACGAGAAGACGGCAGGGCGGACGACGAGCTCCGCAACATCAAGATCACCCGTGGATTCACCAGCCATCCGGCAGGGTCGGTGCTGGTCGAATTCGGCAACACCAGGGTGATGTGCACGGCCAGCGTCGAGGAGGGCGTGCCGCGTTGGCGAAAGGGATCCGGCCTCGGCTGGCTCACTGCCGAATACGCGATGCTTCCGGCGGCGACGCACACCCGCAACGGCCGTGAGTCCGTCAAGGGCAAGGTCGGTGGGCGCACCCAGGAAATCTCTCGCCTCGTCGGACGTTCACTGCGTGCCTGCATCGATCTGGCCGCCATCGGCGAGAACACCATCGCACTCGACTGCGATGTGCTCCAGGCGGACGGCGGCACTCGAACTGCTGCCGTCACCGGAGCGTTCGTGGCGCTCAACGACGCCGTCACCTACCTGCGTGCAGCGGGACGTCTTGCCGATCCGCAGCCGATCTCGTGCATGATCGCCGCGGTCAGCGTCGGCGTCGTCGACGGACGGGTACGTCTCGATCTGCCGTACGAAGAGGATTCGCGCGCCGAGGTCGACATGAACGTGGTCGCCACCGACACCGGCACCCTGGTGGAGATCCAGGGCACCGGAGAAGGCGCGACCTTCCCACGCACCACGCTCGACAAGTTGCTCGACTCCGCATTCGTCGGCATCGAGAAGTTGTTCGAGGTTCAGAAGGAAGCTCTGGCGCTGCCGTACCCGGGCGATCTGCCCGAGCCGGCCGCCGCGGGATCGAAGAAGAAATTCGGTGCCTGATACCAAGCTCTTGGTAGCGAGTCGCAACGCGAAGAAGTTGCGCGAATTGCGGCGGGTGCTCGACGCTGCCGGTCTCGTCGGTATCGAGTTGATCGGTCTCGACGAGGTGCCGCCGTTTCCCGAGGCACCCGAGACCGGTGCGACCTTCGAGGACAACGCGCTGGCCAAGGCTCGCGACGGAGCCGCGGCAACTGGATTGCCTTGTGTTGCAGACGATTCCGGAATCGAGATCGATGCCTTGAACGCGATGCCCGGGGTGCTGTCGGCTCGCTGGTCGGGCACTCACGGGCAGGACGAGTCCAACACCGCGCTGGTGCTGGCGCAGTTGATGGACACGCCCGACGAGCGCCGCGGGGCGGCATTCGTGTCGGCGTGTGCACTGGTGATTCCCGGCGGCACCGAAACCGTGGTCCGCGGGGAATGGCGGGGAGTCGTTGGACGAGAGCCGATGGGGAAGAACGGTTTCGGCTACGACCCGATCTTCGTGCCCGAGGGTGACGGCCGTAGTGCAGCGCAACTGAGCCCGGACGAGAAGGACGCGGCCTCGCATCGTGGCCGCGCGCTGCGCAAGCTCGTTCCCGCGCTCGAAGAACTGACGGGGCGGTAGCTCGTGCGGGCGCGCGCAGTGCTGGGGCGTACGTCGGTTGCACTCGCAGCCGGCGCGTTGTTGCTGACGGGTATCCCGGCCTCGGCCACACCCACGGCAGGCTCGTTCGCCGAGGCTCTCGCATATTCGATCGCGCACCCAGGCGTGACGCCTGCCGGCGCGAACGATTACTCGTGCGTCCCCAGTGCCCAGCACCCGGAACCGGTGGTGCTGGTACACGGCTTCTTGGAGAACTCGTACGACAACTGGGCATCTCTGTCGCCGAAATTGGCCGATGCCGGCTACTGCGTGTTTGCGATCGACTACGGCAACACCGGGCCGGTACGCGCGTTCGGAGCGCTCGGGTCCATCCCCGAGAGTGCTGCGGAACTGTCGACCTTCGTCGATTCAGTCCTCGCGGCGACAGGAGCCGAAAAGGTGTCCATCGTCGGCCACTCGAAGGGAGGCACGGTGCCCCGCTACTACGCACGCTTCCTCGGCGGGGATGCCGCGGTGGCTCGGATAGTCGCGTTGTCCCCACCGAACTATCCGACTGCGGGCCCGCCGGTGCAAGACGACGTGCTGCAGAGACTGAACGAGGGGAGCGACACCGTCTCGGGAATCGAGTACACGACGATCGTCACCCGCTACGACCAGATCGTCGTTCCGTACACCGCGTCGCTGTTGTCCGGCGCGGGAAATACGAACATCGTGTTGCAGGACGTGTGCCCGGCGAACGTCGTCGAGCACACGGGAATTTCGTACGATCCGCTCGCCCAGCGCCTGGTGGAGAACGCGCTGGATCCGGAGAACGCGCAGCCGATCGGCTGCTGACGTCACACGGCGAAGTCGGCTTTGACCTGCTTGGTGCGCTTGTGTTCGATGTAGAACGACAGGAACGGGATGGTGCCGGCGAGCAGTGTTCCGATGGTGCGGCCGGCGGGCCAGCGCACTTTGATCGCGAGGTCGATCGTGAGGATCAGGTACACGAGGTAGACCCAACCGTGTACGACGGCAATCCAGTTCGGCACGTTCTCGACCTCGAAGATGTACTTCGCGACCATTTCGGTCACGAGGACCAGCAACCAGATGCCGGTGGCGTAGGCCAGAACGCGATAACGCAACAGCGCGGACGCGATCTTCTGAGTCTTGTTCGCAGACGCCTGCGCCTTTTCCGGTGCCGAACTCACGTGGTGCTCCTGTCGGTCCCGCGGGATTCGTTCAGCTCCGCGAGGTAGCTGTTGTACTCGAGTAGTTGCCGAGCCTCGGGATCGTCGAGGTCGCTGGAGTCCGCCGCCGGGGCATGACGTTGGGGAAGCAGGTCCAGGGGCACCTCGGTGGGACCGTCGGGACGTGCAGCCGCGGCTTCGTCCGGATCCTCGTCCTCGAGACGAACGAACTTGCGGTAGGCGTAGACCACGAACGCTGCGAACAACGGCCATTGGAACGCGTACCCGAGATTCTGGCCGTTGCCGCCGACGGCCTCGAAGCGCTCCCACTGCCACCATCCGAGGCCGAGGCAGACGGCCGCTGCCACCACGACCAGCGCGATCAACGCAGGTCGACGGTTCGGGCGGGAGGAGGTCACGCTTCGACGGTACCGGAGGTGCTACTACCGGAGGTAGTCGCGTGGTGCACGTTCGCGGTGATTCTCACCATGAGCGGCCCTGGTCTCTCTACGATCGTCGTCGACTCGCCCGCGCCGCCGCGAGTCGGTCTGCACCTGGGCCGGTGACGTCGGCGAGTGCGCTGCTGCGTCCGGTCAGAACCAGTGCCATCGTGCCCGCCGACCCTTCGATGATCGGGCCGTCGCCGCGGGTCCAGTCGAGATCGGTTGCGCGCCACTGCAGTCGAAGCTCAGGTCCTTTGAACGGTTGCCGCACCGGTCGCGGGCACCAGGAAATCGAGCATCGTGATCATGCGGTGGTCGGGAACATGGTGCTCGATGCCCAGCGGCCGACACATGTCCAGTCCGTGCACGATGACGTCGGACAGGGGAGCCATCGGCCCGTGTCCCGGCGGGGTGAATTTCTTGTCCGCGTGCGCTGTGAGGAGCTCGGGTAGTTCGTCGCCGTGCTTGCGCCTCACACGCTGGGTCATCAGCTGATTGGCCCGGTCGAAGTTGCCTCGGGTCCGTGCCATGGCGAGGCCGAATTGCCAGAGCGGGACGATCAACGGGACCACCAGGTGGGCGGCGACGTCGCGCACGGTCCAGGCGTCCACAGCGACGGGGTGTCCCATTGTTCCGGGGTGAAGGTCTCGAGAGTGCGCGCGATGGAGCGTCGTTCTTCGGAAATCTCGGCGAAAATTGCGTCGTTGTCGAGATCGCTGGACATACGAGCCACCTTCACGCGTCGGAACCTGGGAGTCTGGGGAGAAGCCGGGTCGAACGACCGTTGTGCGCGAGGGGGGACTTGAACCCCCACGTCCTGAGACACTGGAACCTAAATCCAGCGCGTCTGCCAATTCCGCCACTCGCGCGTGCCGGTGAAGTCTACAACCGATGCTCCGGTGCGTGCGACGCGGTTCTTCGAGCCGGGTCGACGTCCGATTAGGCTCGGCGCGTGGCGAAGAAGGAAAACTCGTTCGACCCAGCGCGGATCCTCGAGTTGCTGTGGCGAGTGGGGGCGAAGCCGAGCCGAACAGGGCTGAGCGTGGACGCGATCGTCGGTGCCGCGATCGAACTGGCCGATGGACACGGACTTGAGTACGTGTCGATGCGCAACGTGGCCGAACATCTCGGTGTCGGTGCGATGTCGCTCTATACCCACGTTCCCGGTCGCGAGGAGCTGGCCGATCTGATGATCGACGAATCTCTCGCCGGTCTCTATTCACATGTCGACGAGCCGTCCTCCGTCCCCGGCGGGTGGCGTCCTGCGCTGCGGTTCGTAGCCGAGCGCAATTGGCTTCTGTATCAACGTCATTCGTGGCTGCTCGACGCGGAGGGCGCGCGGCCGGTGTTGGGTCCGCACACCAACGACAAGTACGAGGCCGAGTTGCGGACCTTGGTCGATACGGGCCTGAGTGATGTCGAGATCGACTCCGTCCTCACCCTCGTACTCACACACGTCTCCGGTACCGCGCGTGCCCTCGCCGGCGTCGCGCGGGTGAGAGAACAGTCGGGAATGACCGACGCCCAATGGTGGTCGGCCACTGCGCCGATCGTCGAACGGGTGATGGACCGTGAGCGTTTTCCGGTGTCGTCTCGGGTCGGAACGGCCGCGGCGGCGTCGTACGACGCCGCCAGCGACCCGGTGCACGCCTACCGGTTCGGGTTGGAGTGCATTCTCGACGGCGTGGAGGCGCTGATGTCTCGCGGTCAGCCCGCCGATCGCAGTCCCGCTTCGGATTGACGCTGCTTCGTCCGGCGTGATGTGTGCTGATATCGCCACACGGCATGCTCGAGTACGGCGAGTTCGGTGCCGAGCGCGTTCGCCGCCGCCGTCAGGATCACGGGGGAGCGTTCTTCGGCAATTCCAGCAGCCAGGTTCTGGTGGAGGGGCTCGAGAGCGTCGGCGACGAACGAGTTCAGATGTCCGGTCGCCTTGTCGGTGCGCACCCCGAGATGCAGGAGCATGCATTCCCAGGTGGTCTCGCCGAGACCCGGGATCGCGCGGAAAGCGTCGAACTGTTCCTTCGTGTGCTGCTCGAAGTCGGTCGAACAGCTCAACCCCACCGAGATCAACGTGTGCGCCGCCACGGCTGCGGCCGCCGCCTTCGTTCGACTGTTGCCCGGAACGAACTGACGGTTGGACAGAATTTCGACGAGTTCATCCGGATCCGAAGTCAGTTCTGCGAGTGTTGTCAAGTCGTCGAGTCGGTTATCGCCACGGTGCGATCGCCAGCGCGCAATGACTGCGCGGACCCCGGTGGTCGGTCCGCCGTACGGGGCGCGGGCGGAGAAGATCGCATCGAGTAGCGCGACCTCGCTCTCACCCTGCCATCCGGGTGTCCAGTGCGGTGAACGTGATTGTGACGCAAACGATTCGATGTGCAGTAACACTGCGTCGAGTTCGCTCGGCGTGCAGATGTCTGTTACCGATGAGTACATGAATTCCCCCCGAATTCTGTCGACCACCCTCGAGAGTGGTGGTTCGAGTGACGAAGCTAGAGGACGCCACCGACAGGGTTGCCCGGAGCGTGTCTGTGCTCGAGATCACATCACGAAAATATAACGAAAAATGCGAGGGTTTCCTCATGTTCTGTACGCCCGGGCGATCCTCTCGCCAGCGTGAATGTGGGTTACCGACGAGTTGGGTAAACAAAAAGTAATACCGCTCGACGGGGTGTACTCGCTGGTAGCACTCGGACGTCCGAGCAAACCTGAGGATTTCCTCATGATTTTGTGTCAGTCTTGATCAGCGCGGAGAGACCTGTCGACGACGACCGGCTCACTGCTTCTGCCGCGAAAGCCCACGACGCACTCGGGCAGCCATCACAGCGAGCGCCCCGACCCCCGAGGCGCCCACGAGAGGAATCTTCAGCCTTGACGATCAACGAGAGCACACCATCACACGGACGCGGCACGCGAAGCAACGGCAACGCAGGCAAATCCCCTAAAGGCAATGGCGGCTCTCGGACTCTGGCAGATCGTTTCGCCGCGGGCGAGCCCTATGCACTGGCATTCGGTGGTCAGGGCGCACCGTGGCTCAGCTCCCTCGAAGAGCTGGCCCGCGATTCTGCACTCGAGCCCGAACTCACCGATCTCGTCAACGAGGCTGCAGCCGTACTCGCGCCCGTCTCCGACGAGCTACTGGTCGTTCGCTCCGTGGGATTCGACCCCATCGGCTGGATGCTCGAGCAGGATCTCGCCGACGACGACACCGTCGGCTCGTACGGACCGTCCGAGGCTGCGCTGACCTCCGCCGCGGTGTCGCTTCCCGGGGTGTTCCTCACCCAGGTCGCAGCGCTGCGCGCGTTGAAGCTGCAGGGACTCGATCCCTCCCAGACGCCGCCCGTCAAGGTGGTCGGACACTCGCAGGGACTCATCGCTGCCGAGTCCGTCGCCGCGGACGGCGCGCAGGATGCGAACTTCCTCGCGATCGCTCAGCTCGTGGGTGCCGCAGCCGGTCTGGTCGGCCGCCGCCGCGGCATCATCGGTGCCGGCGACCGCGCGCCGATGGTGTCCGTCGCCAACGTTGCGCCCGAACGCCTGCAGACCATCATCACCGACCTCGAGATCGTCGGAGCACCGGAGCGATCCGCTGCACTCGCCATCCGCAACGGCCGCCGTCGCGTCGTACTCTCGGGACCGCCGGCGCAGCTGGCCCGCGTTCAGGAGAAGTGCGAGCAGATCGCTGCCGAGGAAGAGCGTGAGCGCGACGCCAAGAAGCGCGGCGGTGCCGTGTTCGCCCCGGTCTTCGAGCAGCTCCCGGTCGAGATCGGCTTCCACCACCCCGCTCTCGAAGACGCCGTCGAACTCGTCAGCGCCTGGGCGCAGCGCTGTGGACTCGACGTCGAGCTCGCTCGCGGCCTCGCGCAGAAGATCCTGGTCGACTCCGTGGACTGGGTCGACGCCATCGACGGCGTTGTCGACGCCGGTGCCGATTGGATCCTCGATCTCGGTCCGGGCGACCTCCTCACCCGCATGACCACTCCGGCACTGCGCGGACAGGGCGTCGGCATCATCGCCGCGTCGTCCCGCGGCGGCCACCGCAATCTGCTCACCCCCGGAGCTGCACCCGAGGTGCAGCCCGCATGGTCTGCCTTTGCACCGAAGCCGGTCACCCTGCCCGACGGCCGCGTCGTGGTCGAGACTTCCTTCACCAAGATGACCGGTCGTTCGCCGATCCTGCTCGCCGGTATGACGCCGACGACGGTCGACGCGAAGATCGTCGCCGCAGCTGCCAACGCAGGCCACTGGGCCGAGCTCGCCGGTGGCGGCCAGGTCACCGAGGACATCTTCACCGATCGCGTCGCCGAGCTCTCCACTTTGCTGGAGCCCGGCCGCGCCATCCAGTTCAACTCGCTGTTCCTCGATCCCTACCTGTGGAAGCTTCAGCTCGGCGGACGCCGCATCGTGCAGCGCGCACGTGCAGCAGGTGCCGCCATCGACGGCGTCGTCGTCACGGCAGGCATTCCCGAACTCGACGAGGCAGTCGCCCTCATCGAAGAGCTGTCCGAGGCCGGCATCAGCTACGTCTCGTTCAAGCCCGGCACCGTCGCGCAGATTCGCGCCGTCATCCGTATCGCCAACGAGGTCCCGTCCTACCAGGTCAACGTCCACATCGAAGGTGGCCGCGCAGGTGGACACCACTCGTGGGAGGACCTCGACGACCTGCTGCTGACCACCTACGCAGAACTGCGGTCGCGGCCCAACCTCGTCATCTGTGTCGGCGGCGGCATCGGAACCCCCGAGCGCGCAGCGGAATACCTCACGGGCACCTGGTCGGCCGTGTACGGCTACCCCAAGATGCCGCTCGACGGAATCCTTGTCGGCACCGCTGCCATGGCCACCCTCGAAGCCACTACGGCACCCGAGGTCAAGCAGCTTCTCGTCGACACACCGGGAACTCCAGACTGGGTGGGTGCCGGAACCGCCAACGGCGGAATGGCTTCGGGCCGTAGCCAGCTCGGTGCCGACATCCACGAAATCGACAACGCGGCATCGCGTTGCGGCCGACTGCTCGACGAGGTCGCCGGCAACGCCGACGCCGTGGCCGAGCGCCGCGACGAGATCATCGCCGCACTCGACGGCACCGCAAAGCCGTTCTTCGGTGACGTCGCCGAGATGACCTACCAGCAGTGGCTCGCTCGCTACCTGGATCTGGCCATCGGCACCGACTCGCGCAGCGACTTCGATTGCGGCGGTGAGTTCACCGATGCCGTGACCGAGGCACACGAATCGGTGTGGCTCGACATCACCTGGCGCACCCGCTTCCTGGAGATGCTGCAGCGCGCCGAGGCTCGTCTGCACCCGGTCGATCGCGGACCCATCCCCACCCTGTTCGCCGACGCCGAGGTTCTCGAACGTCCGCGTGCAGCGCTGAAGTCGCTGCTCGCACAGTTCCCCGACGCCGCCGACGTGGTGCTGCACCCGGCCGACATCACCTTCTTCACCTCGCTGTGCCGCATGCCCGGCAAGCCGGTCAACTTCGTCCCCGTCGTCGACGGCGACGTGCGTCGCTGGTGGCGCAGTGACTCGCTGTGGCAGGCACACGACGCTCGCTACTCCGCCGATCAGGTCTGCATCATCCCCGGAACCGTTGCCGTCGCCGGCATCACCCGCGTGGACGAGCCGGTCGGCGAACTGCTGAACCGCTTCGAGAAGGCCACTGCGGACCAGCTTCTCGCCGAGGGTGTCGAGCCGGCGGCCATCGCCAGCCGTCGCCACGCCGAGATCGCGCCCGGACTGCTGGGCATCGTGCTGGCAGCTCCCGACGTCACCTGGGCCTCGCGGATGACGCAGAACCCCGTTGCACGCCTCGGTGATCCGGCCGACTGGACCGTCGATTCCGATTCGGTCGCCTCGCATCCGCAGACCGGCTCCTCGCTGACCGTGCTCGATGCGGAGCATGTGGAGCTGCTGGTTCCTCTCGCTCCCGGCAAGGAAGTACGCATCCGTTTGACGGTGCCCGCCTCCACGATCGACGGCGGCGCTCCCGTCGTCACCGCACAGGACGCGCAGCAGGCCATGTCGGCGCTGCTCGGAGTTGCTGCCGGCCAGGAGCTTCCGGCCGTCAAGGGTGGCGTCGCACGGCTGAACATCGCGTGGATTCCGGACCTGATCGCCGACCACGCGGGCGTCACCGGTTCCGGTCTGCCAGACACCCTGACCGTCAGCGGCAAGGCCGTTCCCGACGTTCTCGTCGGTGCCTGCTGGCCCGCCGTCTTCGCGGTTCTCGGTGCCACCAGAAACGCCGAGGGCATCGACGTCATCGAAGGCATGCTCGACCTGGTGCATCTCGATCACAGCGTGAACCTTGTCGGGGAATTGCCCACCGACACATCGATTCTCGTGGTCAAGGCCGCAGCCGGAGAGGTGCTCGACACCGACCTCGGCCGCGTCGTCGAGGTCACCGTCGAGATCGGTGCCATGCTCGGCGAGGGTCTCGATGCCCCTTCCGTCGCAACCTTGGTGGAGCGCTTCGCAATTCGTGGACGCACCGGCAAGGGCGAGCTGACCGATCCGGCTCGCGCAGGCGGATCCCTCAGCGCCGACGCCAAGGACACCCCGCGTCGTCGTCGCCGTCAGGCCACCATCGTGGCCCCGCGCAACATGGCCGCATTCGCTCAGGTCTCGGGTGACCACAACCCGATTCACACCTCGGATGCCGCCGCACTGCTCGCCGGTCTCGGCAGCCCGATCGTGCACGGCATGTGGCTCTCCGCTGCTGCGCAGCAGACGGTCACCGCCGTCGATCACGCGGACACCAAGACTCCGCCGCGTCGTCTCACCGCATGGACTGCACGCTTCCTCGGCATGGTTCGCCCCGGAGCCGAGATCGACGTTCGCGTCGACCGCACCGGATTCGACCAGGGTGCCGAGCTCGTCGAGGTGTCCTGCCGTGTCGCAGGCGAACTCGTCATGGTCGCCACTGCTCGCACCGCTGCGCCGAAGACCGTCTACGCATTCCCCGGCCAGGGCATCCAGCGCCCGGGTATGGGACTGGACGCACGGGCTCGGTCGAAGGCCGCTCGTGAGGTGTGGGAGCGTGCCGACAAGCACACCCGCAGCGCACTCGGATTCTCGATTCTCGCTGTGGTGCGCGACAACCCGACCACGCTCAAGGCGCGCGGCGTCACGCACAAGCATCCCGACGGTGTGCTGCACCTGACCCAGTTCACCCAGGTCGCGATGGCCGTTCTCGGTGTCGCACAGGTTGCCGAACTGCGCGAATCCGGTGCGTTCGTGGAGAACTCCATCCTCGCCGGCCACTCGGTGGGTGAGTACAACGCATTGGCAGCCGTCGCCGGGGTGCTTCCGCTCGAAGCCGTCCTCGAGGTCGTCTTCCAGCGCGGCTCGGCCATGCACGCACTCGTTCCTCGTGACGAGAACGGCCGAAGCGACTACCGGATGGCAGCCATTCGCCCGTCTCAGATCGGCCTGGCCGACGAGGACGTGCAAGGCTTCGTCGCCGGTGTCGCAGCAGAATCCGGTGAGTTCCTCGAAATCGTCAACCTCAACCTGCGCGGTTCGCAGTACGCCATTGCGGGCACCGTTGCCGGCCTCGGCGAGCTCGAGAAGAAGATCGCAGTTCGCCGCGCAGAGTTCGGTGGCAAGGCCGCCTACATCATGGTGCCGGGCATCGACGTGCCGTTCCACTCGACGGTGCTGCGCGGCGGAGTCGACGACTTCCGCAACCGCCTCGAGACCCTGCTGCCCGAGCAGCTCGATCCGGCGATCCTGGTGGGGCGCTACATCCCGAACCTGGTGCCCAAGCCGTTCTCGCTCGACCGCGAGTTCGCCCAGGAGATCGCCGATCTGGTGCCGTCCGAGCCGCTGAACACCGTTCTCGCGGACTTCGATTCGTGGGCCGCACGGCCGAGCGATCTGTGCCGCGTGATTCTGACCGAGCTGCTGGCATGGCAGTTCGCCAGCCCGGTTCGATGGATCGAGACGCAGGACCTGCTGTTCGCGGACGAGTCCGACGGCGGCATGGGAATCGAGCGCTTCGTCGAGATCGGCCTCGGCGCAACGCCGACCGTCGCCAACCTCGCGTCGCAGACCCTCAAGCTGCCCGGCCGCTTCGGTCACCCGGTCGAGGTGCTCAACCTCGAACGTGAAGCCGCGATCGTCTACGGCACCGACACCGACCCGGCTCCGGCCGACGAGGACGAAGCAACTCCGGCTCCCGAGACCGCTGCTCCTGCAGCAGCAGCGGCGGCTCCGGCCGCAGCACCCGCTCCGGCCGCAGCACCGTCGGGCGGACCTCGCCCCGACGACATCGCGTTCGTCGCCGCCGATGCGACCAAGATCCTGATCGGCCTGTGGACCAAACTGCAGCTCGACCAGATCGGGCCCGCCGACACCATCGAGGCACTGTGCGACGGCGTGTCCTCACGTCGTAACCAGCTGCTCGTCGACCTCGGCTCCGAGCTCTCGCTCGGTGCGATCGACGGCGCAGCCGATGCCGACATGGGCGCGCTCTCGGGCACGGTGAACAAGCTGGCTCGTACCTACAAGCCCTTCGGCCCGGTACTCAGCGATTCGATCAACGATCACCTCCGCAAGGTCTTCGGCCCCTCGGGTCGACGCCCGGCCTCGATCGCCGATCGCGTCAAGAAGACCTGGGAACTGGGCGACGGCTGGGCGCATCACGTCACTGCCGAGGTCGCTCTCGGTACCCGTGACGGTGCCTCGGTCCGCGGCGGTGCACTCGGCGGCCTGGCCGACGGCGCTCTCGCCGACGGCAATGCTGTCGACAACGTCATCGATGCGGCAGTAGCTGCGGTGGCCGCACGTCGCGGCGTCGCGGTCTCGATGCCGCAAGCAGGCGGTGGGGCCGGCGGAACCGTCGACGCTGCTGCTCTGGGTGAGTTCACCGAGCACATCACCGGCCGCGACGGCGTTCTCGCCTCCGCAGCCCGGTTGGTTCTCGAACAGCTCGGACTGGCCGATGCCCCCAACTCGCTGCTGGCCGAGGATCCCGACGCCGCTCTGGTCGAGCTGGTCTCGGCCGAACTCGGATCGGACTGGCCTCGCCTGGTCGCTCCCGCGTTCGACGCCAAGCGCGCCGTGCTGATCGACGACCGGTGGGCAACTGCCCGTGAGGATCTGGCCCGGTTGTGGCTCGGTACCGCAGGCGACGTCGCTGTCGAGTCCTTCGCCGGTGCAGGCAATGCCGTTGCAGCACAGGCACAGTGGTGGAAGGCCAAAGCCGACTACGAGAACAGGACGCTGCTCGCCGAGACCTTCGGACGCATCGCAGACATCTCGGTTGCATCCGAGAACAAGGGCCAGTGGGCCGACGAGGTCGCAGTCGTCACCGGTGGCAGCAAGGGATCCATCGCAGCAGCGGTGACCGCCAAGCTGCTGGCCGGGGGAGCGACGGTCTTCGTCACCACGTCCAGACTCGACGACGAGCGGCTCGGGTTCTACCGCTCGCTCTACCGCGACAACGCACGCAGCGGCGCGTCGCTCTGGGTGGTTCCGGCCAACATCGCGTCGTACACCGACGTCGATGCACTCATCGAGTGGATCGGCAGCGACTTCATCGACACTGCGGGTGGCGCAAAGACTCTGGTCAAGGCCGCCACGACGCCGACGATGCTGTTCCCGTTCGCCGCACCTCGGGTCATGGGCGAGATGTCCGACGCCGGAGCTCGCGCCGAGATGGAAATGCGTGTGCTGCTCTGGTCGGTCGAGCGTCTGATCACCGGCCTGTCGAAGGTCGGCTACGACACCGACATCGACACCCACCTGCACGTGGTGCTGCCGGGATCGCCGAACCGCGGAATGTTCGGTGGCGACGGTGCTTACGGCGAATCGAAGGCCGCACTCGACGCTGTTGTCGCCAAGTGGGGCTCGGAGAAGAACTGGGCCGAGCGGGTGTCCATCGCCCACGCTCACATCGGGTGGGTGCGCGGCACCGGCCTGATGGGTGGCAACGATCCCATCGTCGAGGCGGTCGAGGCCGAGGGTGTGCGCACCTGGTCGACCGAGGAGATGGCGACCGAGCTGCTCGAACTGTGCACGCCTGCCGCTCGTCGTCAGGCTGCGCAGGAACCGATCACCGCCGATCTCACGGGCGGCTTGGCCAACACCAAGCTCAACCTGGTCGAGCTCGCTCGGGACGCAGCTGCGGCCGCGTCCGAGAAGACCGAAGAGGCAGTGGACAACTCGGTCATCGCGGCACTGCCCGCGCCGCCGCGGCTGTCGACGTCGACCACGGCTCCGGCCTGGCCGAGCCTGGACGTCGACCCGAAGGACCTGATCGTGATCGTCGGTGCAGGTGAGCTCGGACCCTACGGTTCGGCGCGTACCCGCTTCGAGATGGAGGTCGACGAGCAGCTCTCTGCCGCAGGCGTTCTCGAACTCGCGTGGAACACCGGCCTGATCGCTTGGGAGAACGACCCCAAGCCCGGTTGGTACGACATCGAGTCCGGTGACCTGGTGCCCGAGGAGGACATCGCCGACAAGTATCACGACATCGTGGTCGAGAAGTGCGGTATCCGCACCTACGGCGACGACGGCGCGATGGTCGGCAACACCGCTCCGCTGATGACCTCGATCTTCCTCGACAACGACCTCACCTTCGTGGTCGGAACCGAGATCGATGCCCGGTCGTTCGCAGCAGCGGATCCCGAGCACACACTGATTACGCCGGTCCCGGATTCGAGCGACTGGCAGGTCACCCGCAAGGCGGGCACCGAGATCCGCGTCCCGCGCAAGATGAAGCTCACCCGCACCGTGGGTGGACAGATTCCGACCGGATTCGATCCCACCAAGTGGGGAATTTCGCCCGACATGGCCAGCTCGGTCGACCGAGTTGCGCTGTGGAACATCGTCACCACGGTCGACGCGTTCATCTCCTCGGGCTTCAACCCGTCGGAACTGATGCGCTGGGTGCACCCGACGCTGGTCGCCAACACACAGGGCACCGGCATGGGCGGCATGGAGTCCATGCGCTCGCTGTACATCGACACCCTGCTCGGTGACGCTCGCGCGAACGACATCCTGCAGGAGGCTCTGCCGAACGTCGTAGCGGCGCACGTGGTTCAGTCGTATATCGGTAGCTACGGCGCAATGGTTCACCCTGTTGCCGCCTGCGCCACCGCTGCAGTGTCGGTCGAGGAAGGCGTCGACAAGATCAAGCTGGGCAAGGCTCAGCTGGTGGTTGCCGGCGGGTTCGACGACCTGAGCAGCGAAGGCATCATCGGCTTCGGCGACATGTCGGCCACCGCGGACTCGGCGGCGATGTCCGCCAAGGGAATCAGTGATCGACGGTTCTCCCGGGCCAACGACCGTAGGCGCGGAGGATTCGTCGAATCGCACGGCGGCGGAACGATTCTGCTCGCTCGCGGAGACCTGGCCCTCGAGATGGGCCTGCCCGTCCTCGGTGTGGTTGCCTACGCGCAGTCGTACGGCGACGGAGTGCACACCTCCATCCCGGCTCCGGGACTCGGCGCGCTCAGTGCCGGTCGCGGCGGCAAGGATTCCGCATTGGCGCTCTCCCTCAACGCACTCGGCGTCAGCGCAGACGACGTGGCCGTGATCTCCAAGCACGACACGTCCACCGCAGCCAACGATCCGAACGAGGCGGAACTGCACACTCGCCTCGCCAAGGCCATCGGCCGCTCGGACGGTGCTCCGCTGTTCGTGGTCTCGCAGAAGAGCCTCACCGGACACTCGAAGGGTGGAGCGGCTGCCTGGCAGCTCATCGGCCTGTGCCAGGTGTTGGCCAACGGTGTCATCCCGCCGAACCGCAGCCTCGACTGCGTCGACGACAAGATGACCGCTTTCGAGCATCTGGTGTGGGCACGGGAGCCGCTGCGCTTCGGTGACTCGGTTCCGCTCAAGGCGGGTCTGCTCACCTCGCTCGGGTTCGGGCACGTGTCCGGTCTCATCGCGCTGGTGCATCCGCAGGCGTTCATCGAGGCCGTTCCGGCCGAGCGGCGGGCGGAATACATCGCCAAGGCGAACGAGCGACGCATCGCCGGTCAGCGCAGGCTGATCTCGGCCATGGTCGGTGGCGACTCGCTCTACGAACGGCCCGACGATCGACGGCTGGGACATGACGGGACGCCGGCCAAGGCGTCGCGCGAACTGGAGGCACACGTGTTGCTCAACGAGTCCGCTCGCCTCGGCGAGGACGATGTCTACTCCTCCGGTCTGCCGGGTGCCATCTGATGGCGATTCTGGGAGTGGGTTTCGACCTGGTGACGGTGTCCGACTTCGCCGAGCAGATGGAGAAGGTCGGTACGACCATGATCCGCGACAGCTTCACCGCAGGTGAGCGTCGGCATGCCGCGACGAAGAGTTCCGATCCGACCCGCCACTACGCAGCACGGTGGGCGGCCAAGGAAGCAGTGCTGAAGGCATGGGCGACATCGCGTTTCGCTCGGCCGCCGCAGATCGGCGACAACCCGTACCCGTTGATCGAGGTCGTCAACGATGCCTGGGGCCGGCCGTCCATCAAATTGCACGGCATGGCGCAGGAGTTCCTGCCGACGGTGAAGATTCACCTGTCGCTCACGCACGACGGCGATATCGCTGCCGCGGTGGCGATCCTGGAGGAGTGAGTACGTCCTGAAACGAGTGAGGCCCGTCCGATCCACGAGATCGGGCGGGCCTCTTTCTATGGTTTTGGGAGACTCAGGCTTCGCTCTCGACGGTGGATCCGCCGGAGCGTCGGCTCTCCTTCTCGGCAACGAGTAGGTAGGCCATCATGATTCGCTTGAGTTCGGCTACGGCGTCCTCGTGGCTCTGGCCGTCCTGCACCGAGAAATTCAGCATCGAGTAGACGATGTGCACCAGCACCTGAGCCATGAGGTTGCGGCGGTGTCGCGGTGTGCGCGGGGTCAACGGTCCGAGCATGCGTGAGACCTGATCGGCGAACTCGCGCTCGTGGATGACTCCGGTCGCCCGCGTCGAAGGCGTCGACTGCATAGCGAGCCACACCTCACGGCGCGACGGGTCGGTCATCCACATGCCCGCCATGTGGTCGACGAAGTTGTTGAGGAACCTCACCCAGTCCAGGGACGGCACCTCGCCGTCGAATTCGGCGAGCTCCTGTTGGACTCCGACGAGGTCCTGGCGATTGAGTTCGCAGACGATGACGTACTTGTTGGCGAAGAACTGGTACAGCGTGCCGATCGGCAATTCGGCGCGCGAGGCTACTTCTTCGCAGGTGAACGACTCGAATCCTACGTCGCTGAGCAACTCGCGCGAGGCCTGCAACAAGGCGTCGAACTTGCGTTGACTGCGTTCCTGGGTGGGTCGACGGCGCGGCATCAGTTCTTGCGTCTGTGCCGTCGACTCGAGCGCGGCGTCGAGACGGCGCGAGGACTGAGCACGAGCAGAGGATTCCACCCGGTCAGGCTATCCGGCGGACGTACCCGGTAGCCACACCTGGTCCGCTACCTGCGGATCGTCAGCCGAGACCTCGAACGAACATGGATCCGGCAACAACGGCCGGTTCCAATTCCTGTGACAATCTCCAAGACCGATCTGAGCCAATTTAACCGTCAACAGGTATGGTTCAGGTAACAGAAGCAAATTCCGTGCAGGGTGAGCGTCGTTCGGGTCCGCTGGATGACGTTCATGGTCGGGTGCCTCCACCCTGAGCACAGGGAGACTGCCATGGCAACCATTGGTATAGCGATCGAATCTGGCTCGATGCAGACGATTCTTGTCGAGCCGACCTCAGGCGAGGTACTCGCCGACCGGACGACGCCACTCGACCCCGACGCGGCCACCGTACTGACCGAAGCGATCGAGATCATGCGCGCCGAGGCGGCGAGTCTCGATACCGACGTCGACGCAGTAGGTGTGGTGTATCGATCCGAGGCCGAACGCTCCGACTTCATCGGCGCTCTCGACGACGAATCCGTGACGTTGTGTTCCGCGTCCGAGTCGTTCCTGAGCTGGCTGGCCCAGTCGAAGGAACTCGCCGACGCGAAGACAGTGCTCCTGTATTACATGGGCGAGGCAGGCGTCTCCATCTCTCTCGCGGACGCGGCAGAGGCGTCGTTCACGCCCACGAAGACCGCCGAGCTCGATTCGATGTCACCCGAGCGCATCGGTAGCACCATTCCACTGGCGTGGGACGTAGTGGATCACTCCGGTAAGAAGCCCGAGTTCGTGGCCCTGTTCGGCGACTCGTCGAGCAATCGGGACCTCGTCGACATCTTGGCTCTCGGGCTCGGCGTCCCTGTGGTGCGGGTGGGCGATGCCGATCAGATCGCGGCACGCGGAGCTGCGCTGCTGGCCCTCGAGGACGGATCCGCCCCGGCGGACGACGCAGCCGTGAAGACGGGCGTTGTCTCTGCAGGGCCGTCATCCGACGAGTCGGAGCCGCGCGACGCCGCCCTGGTCGAGGTGGTCGAACCAGCGTCCGACGCTGTTGCCGAGACCCTTCCCGTGACCGTCGTTTCTGCGCCCGACACGCCGCCAGCGGTGGACGCCACACCGTCACGAGCGGGAAGTTCCGGACGCAAGCTCGTGTTTGCGGCCGTGCTGCTGGCCGGCGTCTTGTCCGCAGGTGTTGCGGTTGCCGCGACGTTGCCAGGTGACTCGACATCCACCGCTGAGCAGAGCGTCGAGCAACGCGATACCGACGCAGATCTTGCCGGGGCAACCCGCCCGGTAGAACCGGTGACGACCGACCCGGCTGCGCTGGTTGCTCAGGCACCGGTGATGGCACCGCCGGCCGAGACGATTCCTCCGAGTGCGGATCGGGAAGTAGTTGTTGCGCCCCAACCGACAACGGATGCGTGGGTCACGCAGGATGCGCCGCGCCCGGTCGTGGTCGCTCCCCAGCCTGCTCCGGCGACGGTCGACCCTCCGCAGTTCACGCTTCCGGCCGTTGTGCCCGAGCCGGGAAAATCACCCGCACAGCTCGAACAGGAAGCATGGGACCGGCACTGGCAGCAAACCGATGCGTGGATTCATCAGGAGTTGTCCGGGGGCTGACAGCTGCCGCTCCGCGGTACGGGTGATGACAGACTGGCGAGAGCCCGTCTGTCATTTTCTCGTTTGGAGGACTCATGCCTGCCGATGCACCACCCGCGGACGTTCGATCCCACATCGAAGCAGCGATGCCTCGAGCGAAAGAGGAATTGGCAGAGCTGGTTCGGTTCACGTCGGTGCACGATCCCCGTCAGTTTCCGGTCGAGGAGTGCATCGGTGCGGCGCGCTGGGTGCAACAAGCTTTTCTGGTTGCGGGTATCCCCGACGTCCAGTTGATCGAGACGGTCGACGGCTCCCTGGCCGTTGTCGGCTCGCGTCCGGCACCCGCGGGAGCGCCCACTGTTCTGTTGTACTCGCACTACGACGTTCAGCCTCCAGGGGATCGAAATCTCTGGGACAGTGCGCCTTTCGAGCTGACCGAACGCGACGGTCGGTGGTACGGGCGGGGTTCGGCCGACTGCAAGGGCAACGTGATCATGCATCTGCTGGCGCTACGGGCGCTGGGGGAGTCCCTCGGCGTCGGCGTTCGGATCGTCTGTGAGGGTTCGGAAGAGACGGGCACGGGTGGCCTCGAAGCGCTCGTGGAGCAGCGACCGGAACTGTTCACCGCGGATGTGGTCGTCATCGGTGACACCGGGAACGCGAGGGTCGGTCTGCCGACGGTGACGACCACGCTACGCGGTATCGCCAACGTGGTGGTACATGTGGAAACACTTGTGGGAGAGGTTCATTCCGGCATGTACGGCGGTCCAGCGCCCGATGCGCTCGCCGCGTTGGTGCAGATGCTGTCGACGTTGCGCAACGAGCGGGGCGATACCGTGGTCGACGGTCTCGATGCCACGCAGACATGGGACGGCGTCGAGTACGACACCGAGCAGTTCCGCTCCGATGCCGGGGTGCTCGACGGCGTCGCACTGGCGGGCTCGGGCACTGTGGCCGATGCAGTGTGGGCGCGTCCGGCTCTGACAATTCTGGGAATCGACTGCCCGCCCGTGGTGGGGTCTGCTGCAGCAATTTCACCGCGTGCGTCCGCGCGGCTCAATCTGCGCGTGCCGCCGGGAATGGATCCGTCGGCGGCTCAGGATGCTCTGGTGGCGCACCTCGAGGCGCACACGCCGTGGAATGCGCGCGTTACCGTCGAGCGTGAGGCCGTGGGATCGCCCTTCCGGGCCGAGACCGACGGGCCGGGCTACGCGGCGCTGTCCGGGGCGTTCGAGGAGGCATTCGGGCATCCGATGGGGACAGCCGGTCAGGGCGGGTCGATTCCGCTGTGCAACGCATTGGCTCAGGTGCTGCCGGACGCCGAAATCGTGCTCATGGGGGTCGAGGAACCTCGGTGTCGGATCCACGCTCCCAACGAGAGCGTGGACCCGACGGAAATCGAGAAGATGGCCGTCGCCGAGGCGCTGTTCCTGCAGCGGCTGGCCGTCTCAGACCGCTAGATCGCGGCGGAGTTTGGCGACGTGGCCGGTGGCGCGGACGTTGTACTGCGCCACCTCGATCTTGCCGGATTCGTCGACGAGGAACGTGGAGCGGATGACGCCCTCGTAGACCTTGCCGTAGTTCTTCTTCTCCCCGAATGCGCCCCACGCCTGCAGCGTCGTCTTCTCCTCGTCGGAGAGCAGCGGGAACGTCAGTTCCTCCTTGTCGCGGAACTTGGCGAGCTTGGCCGGCTTGTCGGGGGAGATACCGATGACTTCGAGGCCTTCACCGTTGAGCTCGGCGAGGCTGTCGCGGAAGTCGCAGGCCTGCTTGGTGCAGCCAGGCGTGCTCGCGGCGGGGTAGAAGTACACGATCACCTTCTTGCCTGCGTAGTCGGCGAGAGAGACGTCGTTGCCGTCGGCATCGGGGAGGGTGAACGCCGGAGCGGTGTCGCTCGGTTCGAGCTTGCTGTATTCGGTCACCGCACGAGAGTATCGAAATATCGTCGTGCTCTAGGCTCGACTGCGACCGAGACTATTTGCAACAAGCTGGAGGACACGTGGCCAAGGACACCGACCGAATCGAGCGCGAGATCGAGGCCGCTCGCAATCAGCTCGCCAGCACGCTGGACGAGCTGAGCGTCCGTGCCAGCCCCAAGAACATCGTCGCCAACACCAAGCAGTCCGTGGTGGCCAAGATCAACGAGCCGGCAGTGAAGTTCACTCTGCTCGGAGTCGGCGCAGTGGTGGCAGTTCTCGTGGTTCGCAGGATCTTCAACTGACGCAACAGGTGCTTCGACCAGCCGATTTCACATCTGGCCGCATCTGCTGTTAATGTTTCTCCCGCACCGCAGAGAACGCGCGGTGCGGATCGGCGCCATTAGCTCAGTTGGTTAGAGCAGCTGACTCTTAATCAGCGGGTCCGGGGTTCGAATCCCTGATGGCGCACATCTAGTGCCCCTGAACAGCATAAACGCTGTTCAGGGGCACTTTTTGTTGTCCGGGTACGTGTAGGCGACCGCAATCGAGGAGATCTGTTCTTAGTGCGGCGATTTACACCTTCGGCTGGGAGCCGAGCAGGAGCAGAATGCCGGCCACCCGGTAGGGGAGAGATTCACTTCTACCGGTGAGAAGTTCACCGATCCAGCGCAGCCGCTTGTCTTGGGTGAAGGTTGCTGTCGGTGCGTGGGATCGGTTGTGAGTGTCGAGAGCCAGGTCAGAATGGTCTCGGTGGTGTCTTGCTTGGAGGCGTGTGTCCGACGGTGGTTTGCGCACTAACTGATCGATTCCGTTGACCTCAGGACCATGACCAAGGCGCGATCCACCCTGTCGAACTCGAAGTCGCGGGTTGGATTTGAATCCGAAGGCATCCGAAACACCCAGTTCGGCAGATGAGGATCAGCCCTCCACCGAGCGCAGTAGCGCTACGTCCGATACGAGTCGAATGTGGTCGGCCATCGCGCGTCCGGCCTCGGCCGGATCTTGTTGGCGCACAGCCTCGGCGATGCGCCGATGGCCTTCGAGGGAGGCTTGCGGGCGGTCGGACTGCGAAAGTGATTCGATGCGGGTCTCGCGAATCAGGCCGGCGATTTCGCCCATCAGTCGGGCGAGCAACGGTGAATGTGCCGCTTCGGTGATCGCGTGATGGAACAATTCGTCCCCAGAGTCACCGCGATCGCCGTCGGTGATCTCCGACGCCATGACGGACAGGGCGTGGTCGATCGCGGCCATTTCACTGTCGCTACGACGAGCGGCAGCGAGCTCGGCGAGCTTGACTTCGAGTGCTTCGCGGGCTTCTATCACCTCGGGCAGTCGATCAGCGTGCTCGCGCAGAGCTCGAATCGCCATGTCTCCCACGGGTCGTCGCACGAGAACGGCACCGTCGCCGTGGCGAACGGCCAATATGCCCTGAACCTCTAGAGCAACCAGGGCCTGGCTCAACGATGCTCTGCTGACGCCCAAGTGCCCTGCGAGTTCACGCTCGGGCGGAAGTCGATCTCCGGGGTTCATGTCGCGATCGGCGATGTGCTTGCACAGCTGTTCGACGATGACCTCGTACAGCCGCGGTCGGGTCACGGGGCGAATTTGCTCAGCCACTGTGTCACTCGCTCTCTGTTCCTCTGGACCTCCACCCTAGCCGCCGCGAAGCGCGTAATGACTGACACATTCAGGGTTGACAGTGATGCAGTTCACTGGTTGAGTCCTTATTGACTCAGTGGCTAGTCCAATTTGCCACTGGATATCCTGGGCAACCGCTCGGGTGAGACCACAGACGGACCGGAGACCTTCGATGTCGACCGAGTTGATCCCCATCCTTGCGCTCGTCGTCATGTTCCTCGCCGCAACCGTGTTCCCCGTGAACATGGGTGCGTTGGGGTTCGTGGCGGCGTTCTTCGTCGGAACACTTGCCGTGGGCATGGGTACCGACGACATCATTGCCGGCTTCCCGAGCAGCCTGTTCCTCACGCTCGTCGGAATCACGTACCTGTTCGCCATCGCGCAGAACAACGGCACCGTCGACCTCCTGGTTCGTGGAGCCGTTCGACTCGTCGGAGGCCGGGTAGCGCTCATCCCCTGGGTGATGTTCGGCATCACCGGCGTCCTGACCTCGATCGGGGCGCTCGGACCCGCCGCGGTGGCCATCGTCGCACCCATCGCCCTCGGTTTCGCCGCGCGCTACAAGATCAACGCCCTGCTCATGGGCATGATGGTCATCCACGGCGCTCAGGCGGGCGGATTCTCGCCCATCAGCATCTACGGCGTCACGGTCAACAACATCGCAGCCGAAGCCGGCCTGGTCGACAGCCCTCTGACGCTCTTCCTCGGAAGCATGTTCTTCAACGCGGCGATCGGGGCAGCGCTCTTCATGTTCCTCGGTGGCGGTTCGCTGATCGGACGCAGCGTGCACGACGAGGACGGCACGCGTCCCGACGGTGACACCGGAGGCGTCGGCGGTTCGGGGTCGAGGACGGTCATGCGCGGTTTCGGGTCGTCGACTCCCAAGCCGTCCGGTCAGACGGTCACCGTCGAGAACGCACCGCCGCTGGCCACCGCGGTCAAGGCGATCACCTTCGATCAGATTCTCACGCTCGTCGGCTTGGCGTCGCTTGCCATCTTCTCGCTCGTCCTCGATCTCGACGTCGGCTTCATCTCGATGACTGTCGCCGTGATTCTTGCGCTGGCGTCGCCCAAGGCTCAGAAAGGCGCGATCAACCAGATCAGCTGGTCGACGGTTCTGCTCATCGGTGGCGTGCTCACGTTCGTCGGGGTGCTGCAGGAAGCCGGAACGGTCGAGTACGTCGGCGATTCGGTCGCCAGCATCGGTATCCCGCTACTCGTGGCGTTGTTGCTCTGCTACATCGGTGCCATCGTCTCGGCCTTCGCGTCGTCCACCGCGATCCTGGGTGTCACCATCCCGCTGGCCGTCCCGTTCCTGCTCGCCGGTGAAGTAGGGGCTGTCGGAGTCATTGTGGCTCTGTCGATCTCGTCGACCATCGTCGATGTGAGTCCGTTCTCCACCAATGGAGCCCTGGTGCTCGCCAACGCCCAGGACATCGACCGCGACGTCTTCTACAAGCAGATCCTCAAGTACAGCGCCCTGGTCGTGATCATCGGCCCGCTGATCGCGTGGGGATTGTTGGTCGTACCCGGCTGGATGTAGCGGTACGGCAGTTCGGTTCCCTTCTCGATGATGGCGGCACGTGTACTCGACGTGCCGCCATCATGCGTCTGAGCTGGGCAAAGGCTCACAGATCGTTACTTGACTTCTTTCGGGATCGCTGGTCCAATGGAATTGGATAGGCCACTGGCCCAGTAATCCAATCCCATCAGGTTCGCTTCCACCTCGCTTCGATGCAAAGGATCAATCGATGCCCCTCAACACGACAGGCAGAACCGGACCGCTCGAAGGCACCGTGGTGGTCGATCTGACCCGCGCCCTGGCCGGCCCGCACGCGGCGATGATGCTCGGCGACCTCGGCGCAGACATCATCAAGGTCGAGACCCCCAAGGGCGGCGACGACACCCGAGTCTGGGGTCCCCCCTTCGTCACTCCGCGCGACGCCGAACGCGAATCGACATACTTCCTCTCGGCCAACCGCAACAAGCGGTCCATCGCACTCGACCTCAAGACCGATGACGGCCGAGAAGCGTTGGAGCACATGATCGAGCGGGCCGACGTCCTGCTCGAGAACTTCCGTACCGGAGTCCTCGACCGACTCGGCTTCTCGCCCGAACGTATCGCCGAGATCAACCCGCGGACGGTGGTGTTGTCCATCAGCGGCTTCGGTCACGACGGACCCGAGGGCGGCCGCTCCGGCTACGACCAGATCGCTCAGGGCGAGGCCGGACTGATGTCCTTCACCGGCTCCGGCCCCGACGACGTCCAGCGAGTCGGCGTTCCCATCGCGGACCTGTTGGCGGGAATGTACGGAGCCTTCGGTGTTCTCGCCGCCCTGCGCGAGAGAGACCGCACCGGACGCGGCAAGGTCGTCCGCACCTCCCTGCTTGCCAGCGTCGTCGGAGTGCACGCATTCCAGGGCACCAAGTGGACTGTCGCAGGCGAGGTCGGTACGGCGCAGGGAAACCACCACCCGTCGATCTGCCCCTACGGCCTTTTCCCGACCTCCGATGGTGCAGTACAGATCTCGGTGGGAAGCGAGGGCCTGTGGCACCGCTTCTGCGAGGGCTTCGGCATCGACCCCGACCTCGAGGGCATGGCCACCAACCCGCAGCGCGTCGACAGCCGCGACGAGGTCATCGAACTGGTCTCCAAGATCTTCCGCACCTACGAGACCGAGGCGCTGCTGACACTGTTGGACGAAATAGGCGTTCCCGCAGGCAAAGTGCGCAACATTCAAGAGGTCTACGAGTGGGAGCAGACCAAATCTCAGGGACTTCTCGTCGACGTCGAGCACGAGACGTTGGGGACGGTGACCCTGCCCGGGCCGCCGCTGAGATTCTTCGAATCCGACGGCACCGAGGTCACCGAAACCAAGCATCTGGCACCGCCGATACTGGGTGCCGACGACGAGCTGGTCCGCACGTGGCTGAAGGAGTCGACACGATGACCAGAATGACCGCACTCGAAATGCTCGATCTGGTGATAGACCCAGGCAGCTTCGACTCCTGGGACACTCCGACGGCGGACTACGTCATCGACGACGAGTACGCGAGCGAACTCGCGGCGGCCCGTGAAAAGACCGGTCTGGACGAGTCCGTGCTCACCGGCTCCGCGACCATCCGCGGCCGCAAGGTGGCCATCCTGCTCGGGGAGTTCGCGTTCCTGGCCGGCTCGATCGGTGTCGCGGCGGGCGAGCGCCTGGTGAACGCCGTACACCGGTCGACCGACGAGCGGCTGCCGCTGCTCGCGTTGCCGACTTCGGGTGGAACCCGCATGCAGGAAGGCACCGTCGCGTTCCTGCAGATGGTCAAGATCACCGCCGCGATCACCGCGCACAAGGCGGCGAACCTGCCGTACATCGTCTATCTGAGACACCCCACCACCGGCGGAGTCTTCGCATCCTGGGGTTCGCTCGGGCACGTCACTGTCGCCGAGCCCGGTGCCCTCGTCGGGTTCCTCGGGCCCCGCGTGTACGAGGCGCTGTACGACGCGAAGTTCCCGGCCGGCGTGCAGACGTCGGAGAATCTGCAGGCGCACGGTCTCATCGACGCCATCCGGCCGCCCGAGCAGCTCAGCGAGATCGTAGACCGGGCATTGCGGATCATGACCGACATCCCGTCCTACCGTCCGCGCACCGTCGAGGCGCTCGACTGGAAGATCGAGGACGTGCCTGCATGGACGTCGATCCTGGCCTCGCGCAGATCCGATCGCCCCGGTGTACGCGAGCTGCTGTTCAGCACCGCGGCAGATGTACTGCCGCTCAACGGAACCGGTCAGGGTGAGATCGATCCGGGCCTGATTCTCGCACTCGTCCGGTTCGGCGACATGCCCTGCGTTCTTCTCGGACAGGACCGACGAGGTCAGACGACGAAGACTCCGCTCGGTCCCGCTGCGCTCCGCGAGGCTCGACGCGGCATGCGCCTGGCACAGGATCTAAAGCTTCCGCTCGTCACCGTCATCGATACTGCTGGTGCCGCGCTGTCGAAGGAGGCCGAGGAGGGTGGCCTGGCGGGAGAGATCGCTCGGTGCATCGCAGACATGGTCGACCTCGAAACGCCCACGTTGTCATTGCTTTTGGGTCAGGGAACCGGCGGAGGTGCACTCGCGCTGGTGCCGGCGGACCGTGTCCTGGCAGCCCAGCATGCGTGGCTGTCGCCACTGCCGCCCGAGGGCGCGTCGGCCATCGTTCATCGGGACACTGCTCATGCGGCCGAGATGGCCACCAAGCAGGGCGTGCGTTCGCTCGATCTCTACCGGGCCGGCGTCGTCGACATCATCATTCCCGAATTGCCCGACGCAGCAGACGAATCGCAGCAGTTCTGCGATCGACTGGGTGCGGTACTGCATCGAGAATTGGCCGACCTGGTCGCCCAGGACCCGTCGATGCGGATGATCGCCCGCGAAAAGCGTTTCAATCGAATCGGATTCGCAGCCACCGCCGTCTGACAGCCGCCGGCAATCGGCATTCGAGGCACCGATGTGGTGCAAACCGAAGATGCTCGTCGACACCGCCCTGGCCGTCGTCGAACTAATCGATGGAGAGCCCGCGAGCGGCGTTCAACAGCGCTCCACGTAGCCACCTGTGCCCGAGGTCTGCATCGTGTCGGTGGGCCCAGTACATCGCAACTCCGAGGGCGGGAAGTTCGACAGGGCATTCGATCGCACTCAGGCGAGGATCATGCGCGAGCATCGAGCCGACTCCCTGGGGGACCGTGACGATCAGATCGGTCTCGACGAGTATGCCGGGCAGCGCCAGGACTCCGGGCAGGTCCAGGACGACTCGGCGCCCGTTCGGCATGTTCTGCTCGAGCGATTCCGCCCACCCGTTGCGCGAGACGACGATGTGTCTGCCGGACATGAATGTCGCCAGCGGCTCCGATGATTCGACGATCTCGTGCCCGGCGCGGACCAGCGATACCCACCCTTCGTGTGCGATCGGGACCGACCTGAACTCTTCGCCGAGCTTCGCCTTCATGGTCATCAGTACGAGGTCGGAGCGGCCGTTTCGGAGTCCGTCGACCGGGGACTCGGTGACCGTAGCCATGTCTACTCGAATTCCCGGTGCGCGGCGCTGCAGTATTCGGAGCAGTCGCGGAAGAATCGTGACGTGCGTGCCGTCCGAGGATTCCAGTCGGAATCGTCGGGTGCTCGACTCGGGCACAAATTCTTGGCCGATGCGCCGGACCAGAAGCAATGCGTCGAGAGCCGCGCGGGCCGCGGGGATCAGATCGTCGGCGTGCGCCGTCGGTTGCATCTGACCTTTCGAGCGAACGAACAGTGGATCGGCCAGGTCCTTTCGTAACTCCGACAGCCATAGGCTCGCCGTCGGTTGACTGATTCCCATGATCTCGGCCGCCCGAGTCACGGTGCGGTGGTTGTACAGCTCGACGAAAAGCTGTAATTGGTGCACGGGTATGTAATTGTCGATATCGACTCCTACGCTGGCGTTATGTGCTGAGCTGATTATAGGGATCGGAAATCTTCCGTTGTGAACATACTCGATCGAAACTAGCGTATGACCCCAGTCACAGAATCCCGGTCCGCAAAGGACCGAATGCGTACTCGTGACGTTCCCGAACCGTTGTCGAACTGGAGCCCCGATGAATCACACGCCCGACTCAGCCGTGCCCGACGCGGCCGGCACGCACAAGAGATCGCCTCGTCTGGCGTCGATGTCCGCGATGGCCGCGAGCCTGACCGAGTATTACGACTTCATGCTGTTCGCGACGGCGGCGGCACTGGTCTTCCCTCGGGTCTTTTTCCCCGACGCGGGTCTCGCCGCAGGGACGATGCTGTCTCTGGCGAGCTATGGGGTGTCTTATGTAGCTCGTCCGATCGGCGCGCTCGTGCTCGGCTCGATGGCAGACCGTATCGGCCGTCGAGCATTGCTGCAGATCACCGTGTGGATGATGGGGATTGCAACACTGGCTGTAGGTTGCCTGCCCACGTACGACCAGGTTGGAATCCTCGCACCGATCCTTCTCGTAGTCTGCAGACTCTTCCAAGGCTTCAGCACTGCGGCCGAGGCACCGGCGGCAGCAGCCCTCGCTCTCGAGCACGCAGGTAAGGGCACGCGCGCATTCGGGGCCAGCTGGACCGCGTCCGGTGTGCAGGGTGGTCAAGCGCTCGCTAGCCTCGTCTTCATTCCCGTCGCGGCATTGCCGGCCGATGCCCTGTATTCCTGGGGCTGGAGACTGCCGTTTTTCGCCAGTGTTCTTCTTTTCGCGGTGAATTACGGTCTGCGTCGCCACGTTTCCGAAACGCCGGTCTTCCTCGAATCGGTTGCCAACCGTGACCCCAAGCTGTCTCGCGGGTTCGCACCGATACAGGAGCTCATGCGCAGCGACAAGCGAAATGTATTGCGCGTCGCCGGAGCAGCCTTCTTCGCAGTACCTTCATCGCTCGCCACGGTGTACGGACTTTCCTACGCCACGAGTCCTGAGGTCGGAGTGTCCCGTCAGACCATGCTGTGGGGCGTTGCGATCGCCAACATCATCGCTGTGTTCGTCATTCCGTTCTGGGGTTGGCTGGCCGATCGAACGGGACGAAAGCCGATTTTCGTCGGTGGTGCGATTGGATCGGCTCTGTTCTTCTGGCTGTACATGGTGGTGATCGATACAGGCCAGGTCGGTCTCATCCTCGCCGTCATGATCGTGTTCCTGGGCGTCGTCTACTCCGCACCCAACTCCATTCAGGAATCGATGTTCCCCGAATGGTTCCCCACTCGCACCAGAGTGTTGGGTAGTGCCTTCGGAAAGCAAGTGGGATTGATCGCATTCGGGTTCGCTCCCGCCACGGCTCAGGTGCTCAGTGGCGGAGAGCCCAGCAACTGGGGTGGTGTCGTTCTGATGCTGATGGCACTGACCTCGGTAGCTGTCATCGCCGCGATGACAGCACCCGAGACCCGCCATCGGGGGCTCGACGACGACAACCGACGCGAACTGCAGAAATCCGGAGACGATACCCCCGGACAGTCCGTTGCCGGCAGTAGAAAGTGAATTGTCATCCGTGAGCAGAGAATTCACTGTGGCGATCGTCGGTGCGAACCACGGACACACGAAGTTCTATCTCGGGGCTCTCTCCGACGACGTGCGTGTCCGGTCGGTGTCGCTGAGCGGTCCGAAAGATCATCTGGCCAAATACGTCGACCACGACAAGGTGGGACCTGTGTTCACGGAGCCCCGAGACATGCTGGACGCGACGGACCCCGATCTCGTTCTTGTGCTGGGTCGCCATTGTGACATGGCCGAATCCGCCACTCTGGCACTCGAAAAAGGCGTGCCCATCGTCCTCGAAAAGCCCGGGGGGATGACCTCGGACGACGTCGTGGGGATACGTACGAGTGCGCGCGAAAGGGGGATTCCGGTGCTGGTCCCGTTCGTTCAACGTTCCGGTCCACTTCCCGGTCTTTTCGACGCCGTGGGTGAACTCAGGCACGCGCACCTGGAATTTCTCGCAGGCCCGGCCAAGCGCTATCGAGACAGCGGAAATTCGTGGCTGTTGGACCCTGCCACGGCCGGAGGCGGTGTTCTGCTCAACCTGGGTGTCCACTTCATCGACATGGTGTTGTGGAAGGCAGCAGGTGGTACAGCACCTTCCGAGGTCAGCGGGCAACTGACGACGACAGACCCAACAATCGGAGTGGACGATTATGCGTCTGTCACGATGACGACCGCATCCGGAGCGATTGCCTGTGTCGACTGCAGCTATACATACCCCCGGATTCCGGGCCGGCACGTCGCTTACGTCCTTCGCGGCGACGACGGTTTCGTTTCCGTCGACAGCACCGGTCGCGGGCATCTGACGACACCCGCCGGTGTCGTCCCCTTCGAGATCGATGTCGATTCCGACTCTTACTACCGGTTGTGGGTCACCACACTGCTGGACGGCTTCGACACCGGCTTTCCCGGCGTCGCCACTATCAGCGACCTCGTTGCCGTCAGAGACGTCACCGACCGTGTCATGTCGAATTCGAGCAAGGAGCTCAGATCATGAAAGCCATCGCGGTCACCGAGACGGGAATGCTCTCCGTCGTCGAGGACGCACCCCTCCCGCAACTGTCGGACGGGCACGTCCTGGTGCGCATGCTGGCCGGCGGTGTCTGCGGCTCGGACCTCGCGAAGCTGGATCGAGAGGTCGGGCGCACAGGAGCGCTACGAATCATCGGACACGAGGGTGGAGGCATCGTGACCGAGGTCGGACACGGTGTCGAGTCTCTACGGTCAGGTGACCTCGTAGTAGTGGAGCCGAACTACGTGTGCTTCACATGTGAGTGGTGCCGGCGAGGAATGTCCAAAGGTTGCGTCCGCCGCACTGTGGTGGGTCGAGACGTACCGGGCCTGTTCTCCGAATTCGTCAGTGTGCCGGAACCATTCGCGTGGAAGCTGCCACCGGACACGTCTCCCGAGGTGTTTGCGACATTCGAGGCCGCGACAGTCGCCCGCGTCGCGATCGATCGAATGTCATTGCGTGACAAGGACAGAGTCCTGGTTGTTGGTGCTGGCTCGCAAGGTGCTTCCGCCGTCAACATCATGGTCGACCGTGGCATCAAGCCCGCGGTCACCGACCCACACGATGCACGGCTGCAGCAAGCGGTGGACATAGGAGCCTACGACGCCCTCACCGCTCCCGACGCAGTCTTCGACGTAGTATTCGAAACCTCCGGCACTGCACGAGGATTGGAGACGGCACTCCTGCGCACCGAAAAATTCGGAAGGGTAGCCCTGATCGGCCAAACCCACGGCCCGGTACCTGTGTCGACCCGTCCTATCGTCCAGAAGGAGCTCACGGTACAAGGATCGGTCATCTATAACCACCCCGCTGACTTCTCCCAATCCTTGAGTGAGTTGCAAATCGGTCGCTTCGATCCTGCCATCGGATTGCGCGAGCCCGTCGGACCCCATCAGGCCGTCGAAGATCTCGATCGCGCCCGGACGCTCGACGGGAAGATGTGGATCTCGTTCGGCGACTGGACGCGCTGAGACATTGCACCCCTCACACCATCGGATCGCCCCCGGCAGCAACACCCGACGCCGGATGCACCATCGACACACTCACCCAGAGTCGGATTCCTAATGAAACCTGTGCAGAAATGACCGTCGATCAGGTACGACGCAGGTCAAGCATCGCCACCGTGTGTCTGTCCGGAACGCTCGAGGACAAACTCGTCGCGGCCGCCCACGCGGGATTCGACGGCATCGAATTGTTCGAACCGGACATACTCGGTTGCCCAGCTCGCCCGAAAGAAATCAAACGTCGATGCGAGGAACTCGGTCTCGAGATTTGTCTCTACCAGCCTTTCCGCGATCTCGACAGCACGGACGACGAGCAGTTCGACCGCAATTTGACCCGTCTCGATCGAAAATTCGACGTAATGGCCGAATTGGGTGTCGAACTGGTGCTGGTGTGCTCCAACGCGTCCGACGACGCTGTGACGAATATCGACGCACTCGCAGCACACCTTCGAGCTGCAGGTGACCTCGCGCTCCGTCGAGGAATGCGAATTGCATACGAGGCGCTCGCGTGGGGAACGAGAATAAGTCTGTGGCAACAGTCGTGGGATGCGGTCAGGGCAGCCGACCACCCTGCTGTCGGTCTCTGCCTCGACAGCTTTCACGTGCTCTCTCGGACGCCATCATCGGCAGGGATCGAGAATATCGCCGGAGAGAAGATCTTCTTCCTGCAGTTGGCCGACGCGCCTTATAAAGACATGGACATACTGCAGTGGAGCCGGCACTACCGCCTGTTCCCCGGCCAGGGCGCATTCGACCTCACGTCCTTCACCACTGCAGTGATCGACGCCGGCTACACCGGGCCACTGTCACTGGAAGTGTTCAACGACGTCTTCCGGCAGGCCTCGCCGGTCCGCACAGCAGTGGATGCCGCTCGCTCGCTGGCCGCGCTCGACACAAGCATGAGCGAGCCGGAGCCCACACCGCCAACCGAGATGGCCTTCGTCGAAATTGCCGTCACGCCGACCGAACTGGCCGTGACCGAGCACACGCTCACCGCACTGCAGCTTGTCCGAACTGCCACACATCGAACGAAAAACGTCACGGTATGGACGCAAGCAGAGGCCACCATCCTGTTGAACGTGACAATCGACGCTCACGACGAGGACGACACCGCGCAGATAGCCGCAATCGCCTTCGCGACAATGGAATCCGCAGCCCTCACCGAACTCTCACACGTCCTTCGAGCAGCACCTCAGCCACGGGTGGTCGGCCCAGACGAGGCAAATATTCCTGCAGTTGCGGCGCCGGACGGCACCTCCATCTTCTTCGTCGACCGCGACGACCGACACACGAGTTGGCGGAGGGATTTCATCAGCGCGACGGACGTCGCAACCTCGGACTTTTCGGCGTCCATCACACACATCGACCACGTGTCGGTCACTGCGCCCTTCGATCGGTTCGACGAATGTGTGTTGTTCTATCGGTCGATGCTAGGGATGAGCACCAGCGATGTCGCCGAGTACCCGGGCCCGTATGGACTGGTGCGTAGCCACCTACTCAGGACCGAGCAACCAGCAGGCTTCGGAGTGTCCCTCGACAGCTCGGTACTCCGGCGAGGCCGATGGTCTCCGGGTGTCGACAAACCGCAGCATGTGGCGTTCTGCACCGACAATCTGGTCGAGATGCTGGCGCAACTGCCGGCGGGAGCCCCGATCTTGTCGATTCCTGGTAATTACTACCTCGATCTCCGAGCGCGCTTCGACCTGTCCGAGGGCTTCCTGGCAACCCTGCGTCAGCACAATATCCTGTACGACCGCAATGCAGCCGGCGAATACCTACACGCGTACACCACGTTGGTCGGTACTCAACTCTACTTCGAATTCATCGAACGCCGGGGAGACTACCGAGGTCGCCCGACAATCGACGGTTCGATTCGGATGGCTGCCCACGTTGCCGCGAGACGAGGAGGACGTGTGTCGCAGGCACCCGGCAACTGACTGAGTGTGGACGGTTGTCCCGCGAATCCAGATTTCTGCAGACCTCTCGACTGAATCTGTGACCTGCACGCCGGGACTGGTCGTACACGGCGTATCCCGTCCCGATGCGGGGTTCACCCAGTTCGAGGCAGCCCATTACTTCGAATCGTGGTGGATTCGTTGGTCCCGTCCGTCGAGGTGCTGGCCGAGAAATTTTTCGACCTCGAGGTAGTCGCGAATACTGTTCTCCGGGTTGACGAATCCGTGGTCCTCGTCGCCGACCCCGGCGTTCATGTGCGCTGTCTGTCAACAGCTTTGACGTGCGTCTGCTCGCTAGACAGTGGCCTTGCCGGCGCTCGTGATCGGAGAATCCGACGAGGGGCCCGCCCCCAGGAAACGCAGGATCTCCTCTGCGAATGGTGCGGGGCATTCGAAGAAGGGGAAGTGCGCTCCGCCTTCTTCGTCGGTGAACATCCGGAATTCGGCCCCGGCGATGTGATTGCTGGTCCAGATTTGAGATGCGGGGGCGACGTGACTGACCTCGCCTGCGGTGACCAGCGTCGGTACGTCGATGGTGGGAAGGAGGTCGCGCCAGTCCTGCATGATGTGGTCGAACAGCAGCCGGGCACCCCACGCCGCCGGTAGTTTCAGGTTCTCTCTGTACAACCATTCCAAGTCGTCGGCATCAATGTGCGGGGTGAGCATCGACACCAGGAAGTCGTGGCGAGCGAGGTCCCCATCCGGGCCCGCGACTGCGGCGGCGAACTGCGCTGCCCCGTCGACGTCGAGTATCGCTCCCGCGTCCTGGGCGTCCTCGGGCGTCATCCACGGTAGTACGGCGCAGGCACTGGGCTGATCGACGACGATGAGCTTGTCGAATCGTGAAGATCCATGAGAGTCGAGGTAGCTCCACAGGACGGATGCGCCCAACGAATGTCCGAGGAAGGTCGCGGTGGATACACCGAGATGTTCGAGGACTTCGTGGAGATCGGCGGCAAGACGGGCGATCCGTGCGCCCGTGGCGGGCTTGCCTGATTCGCCGTGGCCGCGTTGGTCGAAGCTGATCACGCGTGCGGCGGGGGACAACAGGGGGATCACCCGATCGAACATGGCACGTGATTGTGACCATCCGTGCAACAGCACGAGCGTGAGTCCGGACTCGACCGGCCCCGAGTCGTGCAGATCGAGAACGCAGCCGTCGCTTGTCTTGAATGAGTTCATCGTTCTTCCTTCGTTGCGGTGATCGCGGTCCATCCGGCAGTGCGATGCGAAGCGGCCCGGGTCTGATTCTGACGCGCACGTGACCGCGGTCACCACGACTGAACGCCGAAGGGTGGGGCGGATTTTTTCTCGTTTTGTAGAAAAGCGCTCTTGGGCCGGGGGTCTGGCTCAGTATCGGGCGCACTGGGCTGACATCCCAATCCGCGAAGCAGGCGGGCTCAGGGGCGCTCGATGATGTCGAGCAGGTGCAGACCGACGTGCATCAACAATCTGTCGGACCCGGAGTCGAGGTCCATTCCGGAGGCGACCCGAATTTGCTCGAGCCGGTAGTACAGCGACGTTCTGTGCATGTGCAGCGCCGTCGCTGTCCGTGAGATCGAACCACCGTGGTCCAGAAAACTCCTCAGGGTGTGCACGAGCTTGCCGCTGGCGTCGGCTTCTATGAGGGCTCGAAGTGGCTGCGGGACGGCGGTCCATACCAATGACGTCTCGGGCAGGTCGAGGAGAACCGCATCGACCCCGAGATCATCCCAGAACACAATCGGACCCGTGATGGTGGCGAGGCGCGTAGCGGCTTTGATTGCAACGTCAGCGCGGTGCTTTGCTACCGATGTGTTCGACAAGCCGCCCGTGGTGGTTCCGATTCCGATCCACGCTCGATCCGATGCGTCGCCCAGCAGGCGGTGGAGTTCGGTCTTGATCTGCTGCGCCTGCCGTTCGAGGTCGTCCCTGTTCATCGGCCGACTCGTCACCTGGAGCAGCAGTGCACGGTCGTCGGCGATGTAGACGCGCGCGTTCTTGGACCGCATCCTCGTGACGGTGTCGATCGAGATCCGCAGTGCGATGTCGAGGGGCGTCTCCGAGTCTTCCGATCGGTCGGCCGCGACCACGGTCACAGCGATACTGTCCAGTGCCGGTAGGTCTCTGCTCTCGTCGAAGAATGTGAGTGCGCTCTGTCGCGCCTGCGCGTCACCGGACACAAGGTCTCGCAACGCATTTCGTCTCTCCAGTTGTCGGGGGTCCGAGGCGAGGGAGTCTGCGTACATCTGAATGGCGATGTCGCGACTGACCTTGTCGATGTGGTCGACCTCCGCGGTGGTCAGCGACCGGTCTGCATCGATGACCATCAGGAGGCCGATCAACATCCCCGACCCGTACAACGGCACGCACAGCCGAGACTCGAGGCCGAGTTCTACGCTGCCTTCGAGGATGTGCGGTCCGTGCCATCGTGCGGCGCCTTGGCCGAGGACGAACCGTCCGATCTCATCGCCGGCATCTCGGTCCAACATTGCTCGGACCCGAACTTTGTCCTCGTCGCCGAAATGGCGGCTCGAACAGATCAGTCGTACGGCGGGATCGTCGATCACGACCGAACGACCCAACGCCTCGCCGAGTTCGTCGACCATCGACAGGACCTCGGCACCGGCAATGAAGGAACTCGACATACGACGCATCCTGCCAGGCTGTTTCTACATAACGTGAATTAGTGAACTCAACATCGCGACGCTGTGCCGTGTTGCGCGGCTCACTTCGTCTCGATACTCGAATCTACAAGGCGGCTTCCCTTCATCGGTCGGCCGAAACCAGGCATACCCAACATCGTCGGATGGGCTCGCACCGAGTTCGGCGCGAAGCCCGTCACCCACGCAAACATACGAATCCGGTGGACATTGTCAGCGACGACGCTGGAACTACCGGTGATCGAGGAGCGAGAAGCACATGAGTAACAGACTTGCGGGGAAGGTGGCCATCGTCTTCGGTGCCGGCTCGAGTGGAGCGACACTGAGCAACGGCCGCGCAGCCGCGCTGGCGTTTGCGCGCGAAGGTGCCGTGGTGGCCGCGATCGACCGTAACGCGGCCGAAGCCGAGCTCACGGCCAAGGAAATCGTCGGGGAAGGCGGAACGGCCCTGGCATTCACTGCCGATGTCACCGACGAAGAACAGGTGCGCACCGCGATCGCTGCGTCGACCGACAGTTTCGGGCCACCGACGATCCTGCACAACAACGTCGGGGCTGCAGAAGTCGGTGATATCACCGACCTCGACCTCGCAACGTGGGATGCGGCGATGCGGGTGAACCTGACCGGTGTGTTCCTCGCCTGCAAACACACCATTCCCCTGATGCTGGAGGCCGGATCAGGGTCGATCATCAACGTCTCGTCGCTGGCCGCTATCCGCTATACCGGGTACAACTACCCCAGCTACATGGCCTCCAAAGGAGCCGTCGACCAACTCACCGTTTCCGTTGCTCTCGAATACGCCTCTCGTGGGATTCGAGCCAACGCGATCTTGCCCGGTTTGATCAACACACCGCTCGTATCTCGACAACTCGTGACCGGCGACGAGGACCGAACTGCCCGGGAAATGGCTGCCCGTGACGCTGCCAGCCCCACGGGCAGAATGGGTTCGCCGTGGGACGTCGCCAATGCTGCAGTATTTCTCGCTTCCGACGACGCCGCCTACATCAACGGCGTCTGCCTCCCTGTCGATGGCGGATTGGCAGTCAGGTCACTGTGACAACCGCACACCGGCCGTGAAGCCGCGGACCCTGACGTGTCGACCCGCGGGGATAGCGGCAATGGTGACAGCTCGCATCGACGGAATCGAGTGAACGGCGCTGCGATCACCTCAGTCGCACTACCGGCGGGGGAGACCACCGGCAGCTCGGTTTCGGGCCGTAGAGTCTGAGCATCAGCCGGAACGGACCGGGCGGGCAAGGCAGCCAGTTGGCCGTGTTTCCTGTTGTCGGGCAACGATATTGCACTGTTACGGTCAGTGAACCGTCCGTGTCGTACTGCACATCCGGTGTGCGGTCGGTGATGGCATGACGGCCGAGTTCGTTCGCGTAGAGAAGTCCGCGCGCGTGGTAGACGGTCATGGACCAGAAGAACTCGGCGGGGGGAAGTGCACCGGCCTGAAAAGTGACGGCGTAGTCGTTCGAGCCGTCGAGCGGCTGGCCTGCCTCGTCCTGTTCACAAACAGGGTAGAGCGCCTCGGCTGCAGGATTGATGTAGATCTGCGAGTAGGCGACGGCGGCCCGCAGGAGATAGTTCTCGCCGAAGTCCGCGCCGGCGTCGTTGATCGCCCAGCCGTTGACGTTGCGGCCCATCGATTTCACCTGCGCAACGATGTCTTCGAGGCCTGCAAGTAGCCCGTCGGTGATGGCTGTCTCGGCGGCAACACTGTCGACCGCGTCGTCGAGTGCATCGACGAGACGGCGGTATGCGCGCCCGACCCAGCTCGGTACGTCCGAATCGGCAAGGTCGCCGATCGCATGGTCGAGGGCAACGAGAAAGTCGACAGGACGCCGCACTTCGTCGGAACGGTCCACGCCGCTGAGAGCGAGATCTGCAGGCGTCGTCGGCGGTAACGGCGGGCCGGTCAGAACTATGTTGTTCTGGAACTCCCTGACGCTGTTCATGTCTCCGTTCCGCGATGGATCGACGAGGATTCGGATAGCGATCATGACGAATCGTGACCGACAGGCAATCCAGCCGTCGGGAACCTCTGCCGTCGCCAGTGTCTGTCGGAACAAGGTGATCGGGGGGACACGAGACCCGTGAGTTCTTGTGCCCAGGACCGTGTTCGTGGACGAGTCCGCTTCACCGATTTGTACGCTGTAGTAGCGGTCGGCGAAGTCCGGTAGCGAGAGTTCGAAGTCTCCCGAGTCCAGGTCGACGAATGCCAGCGAGTAGAGGGTGTCGACGTTCGGGGCGACGCCGGCGGTCAGAGTGGGATTCGATAATTCTCGTTGGTGTCCTAGGACATTGAGCGGAGCGCCTGCCGATGTGGATGGTCGCTCCCCGTGTGGATTCGATGGATCGGTGAACCTCAGCCGAAGACGTTGAGCAAAGATGACCGGGAATCCCCAGACCTGGAGTGCAGTCGCATCGTCGCGCAGATCGGTACGTTCGGGCTCGGTCTGGTTCGTCATAGGACCCCTTGAAATGAATTGAGTTCATCTTGACTGTAACCTGGGGATCGTATCGACGGACGTGATACGCGAAGGTTCGGACGCGGCAATGCTGCGTGTGCAGTGGAGTTCGAGAGGTCGATGTGACTAGCGACAGGCGTGGCAGATTTCCTCGTTCGGTGTATTCCGTTGGAGCCGAGCCTGATCCACGCTTCAGCCTGGCGAACGAGAGAACCTATCTGGCGTGGATCCGTACGTCGCTGGCGTTGATGGCGGCTGGGGTCGCCCTGCAGGTGTTCGATATCGGCGGCGGGTCCGTGCAGAGTGTGGTCGCCTCGGTGATGCTGATCGCGTCGTCGATCGGAGTTCCGTTGCACGCATGGTGGAGCTGGGCGCGGACCGAGAAGAGTATGCGCAAGTCCGAGGCACTTCCTTCTCCTCGTATCGCCTTGCCTGTGGCGGTGGTTCTCGCCACGGTCGGAGTACTGGTGTTGTGGTCCGTCCTGTGATCGACCGACGACGCGTACAGAGCAGGCCGGGCGGCCGGCTGGGAGACGGAGGTCTGCAAGTCGAGCGAACCGAGCTGGCGTGGGCACGGACCGAGTCGGCGATCGCCGTCTGCGCGGTGATCGGTATTCGTCTGGGCGCGCACACTCGTGCGCCCGCGTTGATCGCTGCGGCTGTCCTGGTCAGCTTCGCCGCAGCGGCACTGCTGGTTTCGGGATGGATCGCTCGGATTCGTGCCGAACGTAAGGCCGGAGGCAGAGGGGCTGTGCCGCTGACATTTCCGTTGCGTGCTCATGCCATCGCTGTACTTATTCCAACCCTCGGGGTGATCGCATTGATCTTTGTCATCTGGTCCGCCGCGTCTACCTGATGTGGAAAACGAGCAGGCCGTGACGGTGCGATCCCGTCACGGCCTGCCCTCCGTTCTGCGTATCCGAGGACGCTACTTCAAGAACTGCTGTTCCCACTCCGCAGACTGTTGGTCGACGTACTGCTTGGTCAACTGTTCGGGGTCGGGAGCCTGGACGTCGTGTGCGTCCGCGGTCGCGCCGGCAATGTTGGGCAGCGCTGTTGCGACTCCGATGGCTTGCGCTGTCTGTCCCTCCGTACTGACCAAGAAGTCGGCCAGGAGCTGGGCCGCATTCGGATGGGGTGCGACCGCCGTGACGTGCCCGTAGTACGGGGTTCCCCACGATGGTTCAGGAAGAGCCCAGTTCACCGGCGCACCTGCCGCTACTTCTTGAACCAGTGGCTGCACCATCGGCGCTACGACAACTTCGCCCGACGTCAATGCCTGGGCGAGTACGAGGGCGCTGGGATAGATTCTCGGTTCTTGTCGGGCAAGGCGTTCCTGAAAATCGTCGCCGAAATTCTGGCGATAGAAGCTGTACAGATCGACGTACGAAGCGATGCCGACAGGGCTTACTACGCCTACGCGCCCTTTGTATTCGGGGTCGAGAACATCGCGAGGATCGCTCAGGCCGTTTGCGACTGCGTCGGTGTTCCAGCCCATTCCGAAGGTAGCCGCGACGTTCAGGAACAGGCGGTCGTTCTTGATGCTGGAGTCCCGGTCGTAATCAGGATTGTCGAAACTCGGGCCGCGTAGCTCCTGGGAGTAGTTACCCGACTCTGCAGCGGAGGTGATCCACGCGGTATCGGTCACGACGTGGACGTCGGCAATCCCGTTCTTCGTCTTGTTCTCGACCTCTATGCGTGGATTGATATCCGCGTCGGTACCACGCACATATTCGAGAGCGATGTTGGGATACTTCGTATTCCACGCAGCCTTGACGCTGTCGAGAATGGTGGTGTTCTGGCTGGAATAGAGCGTCACCGAGCCTTCCTGTTCGGCCGCTGACACCACGTCTTCCCAACTTCCTTCCACCGATGCAGTGTCGCCGCCCGACGACCCGCACGCGCTGAGCGCGACGGTCGACGTGGCGACGAGCATCACGATGATGTGTTTCGTCCGGACCGAATATCGCATGTCTCGTCCTCCTGTTTGAACTGACCTCAGTTCAGCAGGTATGGTTGGTGATGTCAATCACTTTCGAAGATCCGTCGAGTGGTTCTACGGCCCCAACGTGCGGAGGCCTACGAATTGCAACGGACGCTGCCGGTAGCGACAGCGTCTGCGAGGAAGGACTTTTCACCGATGCGTACCTACGACGTGAAGTCGGCCGACCAGCTCAGCGCCACCGATGCGGCAGACATACATCCATCGGACGTAGAGGACCGCCGAGGATGGGCGCACTCGGTGGCCGTGCAGGCGGTGATCTACGGTCTGCCATCGGTGTATCAGTACGCCGGCATGTGCGACGCGTGTGCCCCGGCCGATAGCGACGTCCAGTGGGCACTCGACACGTTGACTCACGAGCGAAGCATTGCCGGTGCGGGATTCCAACCATTTCGGGTACCCAACGTGGACACCCTGTATTCCAATGCATGGCTGGACCTATCGAATGGACCGATCGTCATCGGCCTGCCCGATTTCGGTGGTCGGTACTACACGTTGAATTTCCTCGACGCCTACAGCAACGCAAGCAATGTCAGCAGGCGGACGCATCCTGAACAGCCGCGTGAGTTGCTCCTGGCCTGTACGGATTGGACCGGTGAGGTCCCCGAGGGAGCGGAGGTGTTCAGAGTCGCCACACCGATGATGTGGCTGTTGATGCGAATTCAGACGTTCGGTCCGGTGGACCTGCTGCAGGTGCACGCTCTGCAGGATGCGGTCACGGTCGATGCGCTCGCTCCGTCTGCACGGAACTGGCCGGTGGTGGGTCCGCGGGAGGTCGAGACCTCCTCTCGCGCGTTCCTGACCGCGCTCGACGCGTCGCTCGCTCACAACGGGGTGCCGTTCGGCGACGTGGCCCACGCGCACCAGTTCCGACACATCGGGGTCGGTTCGGGGGACTTCTCCATGGACGACCTCGACGAGGCCACGCGGAACGGTGTGGAAGCGGGGTTCGAATCAGCAATGGCAATGTTGTCTCGATCTCGATCGCTGCTGGGACGTCGCACCGAGTCGGGCTGGACCAGGGTGCTCGGCAAGGGTGCCCACGGACACAACTTTCTTGCACGTGCGGTCATGAACTACGTCGGTCTCGGCGCGAACGTCGTCGAGGAAAATTGCTCGTACAACAGCTATGTCGACCACGATGGACAACGACTGTCGTGCGAAGGCGGAGACGAGTACACCATCGAATTCGTCACTCCGCCTCCAGCACAGGCTTTTTGGAGTATCACGCTGTACGACGCAGATACCGGCTGGTTGTACGACGCGCCCGAAAAGATGCACTCGGTGGGATCAGCGGTCAATGGCGGCGACGGAGCCGCAGGACCGTCGGCAATCACTGTGAGCGCATCGCAGCCCATGCCGAACAGTCCTCAGCATGCCTGGCTACCGGCACCCCAGCACCCGTTCTTTCTGGTCCTGAGAATCTATCAACCGACCGAGGATGCGCTGAGCGAGCGATGGACGCCGCCGCGCATCGTGCGGTCGAATGCCGGACCGCTCTGAACCGGCGCGTCAGGGGTTCACGATCGGCAGGGCTTCACAGTCGACACAGCGTCTTTCCGCTGGTTCGTCCGTTGAGCAGATCGACCAACGCGGTGGAGGCAAGCTCGAGGCCGTCGTAGACGGATTCCTCGTAGATCATGGTCCCGTCGGCCAGTCGGCGTCCGACGATGGATCGCATTCTGTCGTAGAGGTGACCGAACGATCCGGCTCGAAATCCCCGTATCGACAAACTCTTGGCCGTGATCTGAAAGAGGTTCGACGGCAGCGTGTTCGAAGTCTCGTAGGTGGAGATGGCCCCGCACATCGCGACGCGTCCCTCGGGTCGAAGTGCGTTCAGGGCAGCGGTGAAGTGGGATCCGCCGACGTTGTCGAAGAATGCGTCGATCCCGAGCGGCGCTGTCTGTGCGAGCAGGCTGTCCATGTCGCCGTCGTGGTAATCGAACGATCGGGAAGCTCCGAGAGCGTCGACCAGGTGATCGGCCTTGAGTCTGCTGCCTGCGGACGCGATCACCGTGCACCCGTGGTGGACAGCGAGTTGGGTAGCGGTACTGCCGACTGCTCCTGCGGCGGCCGAAATCCAGACTGTATCGGACGGTCGAATGTTCATGACCTCGAAGAGGCCGACATACGCTGTGAGGCCGGAACTCCCCAGGGGCCCGAGAAACCACTGATGTGGCCAGTCACCGGCATCGATCTTGGTCAGGGTGCCAGCCCCGCCCAATCCACCGGCGGTAGCAGAGACCGTCGCAAAGTCGCGGTAGCCGTTCATATGCGACACCAGATCTCCCGGCCGAAAGTTCTCGTGCCGTGACTCGACGACGGTGCCGAGTGCCAACCCCACCAACGCCTCTCCGACAGAGAGCGGTGGTAGGTACCCGGACGGTGCCGATTCACCCAGTCGCAGTCGAATCGACGGATCGACCGAAAGCCACGTATTTCTTACCAGCACATCGCCATCGAGCAGCGGAGCGAGCGGAATTTCCTGCAGTTCCAGATGCATCGTCGCCAACCTCCCGCTCGGGCGGGCGGCGAGGCACAGCGTTCGGCTGAGCATGGTCGGGTGACGTCCCTTCGAGTCCGGGAATCAGGTGAACTTGCTTTCCCATTCCTGCTGAAACTGCGAGACCTTCTCGGGCGTCAGCGAATCCGTATCCGGCAGCGGAATGTCCTGAGCCGAACCCACCGAGTTCTCGACGTCGGGCAGAGCACTGCCGTACCCCTTCGACAGGGCGCGTTGTCCGTCGGCGGACACCATGAAGTCGGCCAGCACCTGCGCGGCGTTGGGATGCGGGGCCGAGGACAACACATGGGAGTAGTACGGAGCACCCCACGCCGGATCGGGAAGTGTCCACTCGACGGGTGCGCCGGCATCCTTCTCCCGGATCAGCGGGGGAACCATCGGCGATGCGGCGATCTCGCCGGAGCTCAGTGCCTGAGCCACAGCCAGCGCGCCCGGGTAGACCCGAGGTTCCTGCGCGGCGATCTTGTCCAGGAAGCCGCCACCGGTCCAGTTCTCGTCGAAGAATCGATACTCGTCGACGACGGCGGCGAACCCAGCAGGATTCACGATGCCTATCCGACCTTTCAACGCCGGATCCAGCAGATCCTGCGGGGACGAAAGCCCGGCAGGAACAGCATCGATGTTCCATCCGAGTGCGAATATCGCTGCGCTGGTGAGGAAGAACGTCTCACCCAGCACGCTGGTCGATCGAGCGTAGGCCGGGTCGTCGAAGGCCGGCCCGACGATCGGGGTCGAGTAGGTGCCCGATTCGGACGCAGTGGTGATCCACGCGGGATCGGTCGACATGTGTACGTCGGCTGTTCCACGGCCGGTGCGGGCTTCGGTCTCCACGCGCGGGTTGAGCTCGACGTCACTGCCGCGCGTGAATTCGAGATCGATGTCGGGATACTTCGATTCGAACGCGGTCTCGAGTGTCGCGAGGTTTTCGGGATGCTGGGTGGAGTACAGGTGCACGCTCCCTTCATCGTTGGCTGCGGCCACGACGTCGTCCCACGAACCCTGTACCGGTGCGGACCCTGCTTCCTGCGAGGATTGTCCGCACGCCGCGGCAACGAGAGTCACCGCGGCAATCCCGACGGACATCATCGATCGACGTAGTGCGTTCACAGCATTCTCTTTTCGTTCAGGATGCGAGGGTACGGACGCGCTCTCCGCGCAGTGCTTTGTTCACCAACGACTGTGGCGGCTCGAAGTGAGCGCCGTACTTCGATGCCAATTCGCGTGCTCGGTCGACGAAACCGGACAGCCCGCCGTCGTATTGGTCGATGTACTGAATGACGCCCCCGGTCCACGAGGGGAAGCCGATGCCCAGCAAGGACCCGATGTTCGCGTCGGCCACGCTCGTCAGCACCCCTTCGTCCAGGCACTTGACTGCCTCGATCGCCTCGGCGAACAGCATCCGTTCCTGCATGTCCCGGAAAGGAATGTGCGTCGAACCGGAAGCGAACGACGTGCGCACGCCCGGCCAGATCCCGGTTCTCGTGCCCGATTCTTCGTAGCTGTAGAAGCCGCCGCCGCCGGCGCGTCCGGGGCGGTCGAGCTCATCGACCATCTTGTCCATCACTGCGTCCGAGCCGTGTCGGCGAGGCGGCTTGCCTTCGGCGGCCAGCGCGCGCTCGTTTTCTTTGCGGATCTTTTGCGACAGCGACAGGGTCACCTGGTCCATCAGTTGGAGCGGCGGGACGGGGTAGCCGGCCTGCGCGCCCGCCTGCTCGACGAAGACCGGGTTGACGCCCTCGCCGACCGCGGCCATCGCTTCGTCGAGGAACGCGCCGATCACTCGCGAGGTGAAGAACCCTCGGCTGTCGTTGACGACGATGGGAGTCTTACCGATCCGAAAGACGAAGTCGACGACCTTCGCCACTGTCGAGTCGGAAGTTTCCCGGCCACGAATAATTTCGACCAGGGGCATCTTGTCGGCAGGGGAGAAGAAGTGGATTCCGATGAAATTCTGTGGACTGCTCACGCCGTCGGCCAAGATGGAGATCGGAAGCTGGGAGGTGTTGGAGCCGAGGACGACATCGGCGGGAACGATACCGTCGAGTTCCCCGAAGACGCGATTCTTGACGTCCACGGACTCGAATGCCGCTTCGATCACGAGATCGACTGCGGCGCAATCGGTCGCGTCCGCCGTCGGCCGGATCCGGTCGAGCAGTGCCGCCGACCTCTCGGCTGTCGTCGACCCCCGCTCGAGTGCTTTCGCTTCGAGCTTCTCGGCGTAGAGTTTTCCGCGGTCGGCCGCCTCCTGGTCGAGGTCTTTCAGTACTACCTCGATGCCGGCCTTGGCGCACACGTAGGCGATCGCGGCACCCATCATTCCGGCCCCGATCACCGCCACGCTCCGGGCGGTGAATTCGTCGTGGCCGGCCGGGCGAGACGTGCCGCGTCGGATGGTCTGCATGTCGAAGAAGAACGCACGAATCATGTTCTGCGCGACTCGATCGGTCATCAGAGAGACGAAGTAGCGGGTCTCGATACGATCTGCGGTGTCCACGTCGACGGTGGCGCACTCCGCTGCGGCGGCGAGGATAGCCCTCGGTGCAGGAGCGGGTGCACCCTGGAGCTGCTTACGGAGCAATGCCGTTGCAGCAAGGAGATTCTGAGCGACGGCAGGGTCGGTGGGCCCGCCGCCGGGGATCTCGAAACCCTTGGCGTCCCAGGGCTGCACGGCCGACGGGTTCGCGGTAATCCATGCCTTCGCTGCCGGAACCAACTCGCCGACACTGTCGACCCCAGCGTCGATCAGACCGAGCTTGATCGCGTCGGACACCGAATGCTGCTGGCCCTTGGTCAACACCTTCGCCAGGGCGGCATCGATTCCCATCAGTCGGATCGTTCTAACTATCCCGCCGCCACCGGGCAACAGTCCGAGTGTGGCCTCGGGGAGACCGATTCGGGTGCCCGGCAGGTCCGCTGCGATGCGGTGATGGGTATGCAGCGCAATCTCGAAGCCGCCGCCGAGGGCCGCGCCGTTGATCGCGGCCACCACCGGGCGACCGAGGGTCTCGAGCCGTCGCAGCACACCCTTGATTCCGTCGATCCGCTCGGTCAAGGCGCGCGCAACGTCCCGCTGGTCGACATCGCCCGGGTCCGCCGTCATGTCGTCGAGGTCGCCGCCCGCGAAGAACGACTTCTTGGCCGAGGTGATCACGACACCGATGATGTCGTCCTTCTCGGCTTCGAGCCGCTCGACCGTGGCGGCCATGGACGCGATGTACGTGTCGTTCATCGTGTTCGCGCTCTTGCCCGCGTCGTCCATCGTGAGTACGACGACGCCGTCGGCACCGCGTTCCCACCCGATCATGTTCTCGCTCATGTTCTCTCGATTTCTGTGTGTCGACGACGGGTAGTTCAGAGGCGTTCGATGACGGTGGCAACGCCCATTCCGCCACCGATGCAGAGGGTGATCAGGCCGTACCGGCCACCGATTCGTTCCAGTTCGTCCAGTACGGTGCCCACCAGAATCGCGCCGGTGGCGCCGAGCGGATGGCCCATAGCGATAGCTCCGCCGTTGACATTGGTCTTCTCGTGCGGGATGTCGAGGTCTTTCATCCACTTGAGCACGACGGACGCGAACGCCTCGTTCAGCTCGAACACGTCGATGTCGTCCACGGTCAAGCCCGCTCGCTCGAGCACTGCCGCGGTGGCCGGGGTCGGCCCGGTGAGCATGATCGTCGGCTCGCTGCCGACCTGCGCCGTGGCCACGATGCGACCGCGCGGAACCAGGCCCGCGCGGGCACCGGCCGCTGCACTGCCGATGAGAACCAGCGCGGCACCGTCGACGATGCCCGAAGAGTTACCGCCGGTGTGCACGTGATCGATGCGCTCGACGTCGACGTACTTCTGCAGCGCCACGTCGTCGAAACCTGCGGCCTTTCCCAACGCGGCGAAGGCCGGCTTCAATTTACCCAGGCTGCCGGTGGTGGTTCCCGGTCGGCGGTGCTCGTCGTGGTCCAGCAAGGTGACGCCGTTGAAGTCCTCGACCGGGACGACGGACTTCTTGAAATAGCCTGCATTCCAGGCTGCCTCGGCGCGTCGCTGGGACTCCGCCGCGTAGGTGTCGACGTCGTCACGAGAGAACCCCTCGACCGTCGCGATCAGGTCGGCACCGATTCCCTGCGGAACGATGTACAGGTCGTAGGCGGTGGCCGGGTCGGTGAACAAGGCACCGCCGTCGCTGCCCATCGGCACCCGAGACATGGACTCGACGCCGCCGGCGATCACCAGATCGTCCCAGCCGGAAGCGACCTTCTGCGCTGCCAGGTTGGTCGCTTCGAGGCCGGACGCACAGAAACGGTTGATCTGGGTACCGGGGACCGATTCCGGTAGACCCGCCACCAAAGCGGCTGCGCGAGAGATGACCGCGCCCTGTTCTCCGACCGGTGAGACGACGCCGAGGATGACGTCGTCGATGTCGGATGGGTCCATATCCGGGAATCGGCTGCGGAGTTCGGTGATCAAGCCCGCGACGAGGTCCACCGGCTTGGTGCCGTGCAGAGATCCGTTGCGCCCCTTGCCTCTCGGAGTACGAATGGCTTCGAAAATCAATGCGTGCTCTGACATCTCGCTCTTTTCTTCTGTCGTTGCGTGAGTCGTTCGGCTATCGGTCGAACGCCAGTTCCGGCGTGCGGGCGATGAGCAACCGTCGGACGCGCCCGCTCTCGTCGAGTTGGGCCGACGCATTGAACGACGCCTCGAAGGCTCCATCGCGGGTAGTGCGTCCCAGGACCATCTCGGTGCCGTCGACGGATGCGCCGCGATCGAGATGGTGAATCAAGGTGCTCTTTTCGCGTTGCTGTAGGTAGGCGACGAGCCCGTCGCGGTCGCCCACGAATTCGGCTGCCTCGCCGTGTCCCTTGGAGAACTGCACGGACATACGGAAGTCTGCTGAGATCATGGTCAGGACCCGATCGGGGTCGTCGGAATCCATGTATTCGAACCAGCGCAGCAGAGTGGGGGTCGGTTGGTTGTTCGAGTTCATCGACGGTCTCCTGAATCGGTGCCGAGTAGATCGAATTCGGTGTCGAACGAGACCTGATAGCGGTCGATCAAGCCGTCCGCGCCCACATGCATGGTTCCGACGAAGTAGCCCGTCGTCCGGTCGCCTTCCGTGACTGCGCCGTGTGCGAACTGGAGGTCCTGGTCGACGGCCGATCGGAGAACTCGGTGTTTGCGGTCGACGGGGGGTCTACCGGCCAGATATTCGAGCATGGCCGCTCGTCCGGTCTTTCGGCTCGCCCCGCTCGGCAGGACCATCGAATATTCGACATCCTCGGACAGCATCGCCACCGCGTCGTCCAGGTGCCCAGCATCCAAGGTGGCGTAGTACTCCACAATCTTCAATGACATGAAGTGAACTTAGTTCAGGTAAACCCTGTTTGTCGAGGGTTCGAGCGGTTATGGTTCGAGAAGAAACTGAATTCAACTCGAGTGGAGCGACATGTCATCATCTCACCGCGACGCACAAGCCCCCTGGCCTCGTTCGGAGCCGTCGGCGCTGACGCCCGGCAGTGAACAGGCCGAGATACGCGAGGCCATCCGCGGAGTCCTCGCCAAGTACTCCACGATCGAGCAGGTGCGGGCCTCTGCGGACTCAGCCCCTGGCTACTCGGTCGAACTGTGGAAACGGTTGGTCGACGACATGTCGGTGACCGCCATGGCTGTTCCGGAGGAGTCGGGTGGACTCGGCTTCGGGATGGTCGAGCTCGGCATCGTTCTGGAGGAATGTGGCCGCGCTCTGGTTGTCGAACCCGTCTATCAGCATGCGGCCGTCGGCGTTCGCGCCATGATGGAGGCGGGCAACTCGGATCTGCTCGACGATGTTCTGGCCGCCGGCACGATTGCGGCGGTGAGTGCGCTGTCCGCCGAGTCCGACGATGTCGACGCCGACCGGACCGACGACGGCTGGGTCCTGAGTGGTCAGGTTCGCTATGTCGTGGGAGGCGGCGCGGCGGATGTCCTCGTCGTCAGTGCCCGCTGTCCGGACGGTGTTGCGCTCTTCGGTGTACCGGCGAAAAGTTCGTCTGCACTGCATGATCGACGCGTCGTCGACTCGACCAGGCGACAAGCGGACATATCGTTCGATCGCGCCCCCGCGACGCTCCTGGTACCGGCGGACAGGGCCGGAGACGCGATTGCGCGGATACAGGATGTGGCCACGCTGGCGCTCGCGTGCGAGAACACCGGTATTGCGGATGCCTTGCTGCAGATGACGCTCGAGCACGTCAAGACGCGTCAACAGTTCGGTCGCCCCATCGGCTCGTTCCAAGCCATCAAGCACCGCCTGGCCGACATGTTGATCGAACTCGAGCGGGCCCGATCGGCGGCGCGTTATGCCGCTGCTGTGCACGACGAGGATCCCGACGAGGCCAGGCTGGCGATCGCCGTCGCGGGTGCCGTGTGCAGTGATGCCGCGGTGCACGCGGCCCACGAGGCCGTGCAACTGCATGGGGGAGTGGGGTTCACGTGGGAGCACTCTGCGCACAGCTACTTCCGCCGAGTTCTCGGAAATGAAGCGTTGCTGGGTGATTCGCGTGCGCATCGGGCGCGGATCGCCGATTTGCTTGCCGTGTAGACCGATTGCTGCCATCGCAGGTGAGCGGCTATTGACGCCATCGCTCCGATGATCAATACTGAAGTGAATCCAGTTCAATTTACTCTCTCGAAAGGCTGTCACATGATCGACACCGACCACATTCTGTTGGAGAAGGACGGCGAGGTCGCTCGCGTCTGGCTCAACCGGCCGCACAAGAAGAACGCCGTCACGGTGGAGCTGCTGCATCGTCTGGACGAGATCATCGTCGAGGTGGACAACGATCCGAACCTCAAGGTTCTCGTGCTCCGCGGAGTCAACAACACCTTCTGCTCGGGCTTCGACCTCGACGAATTGCTGTCGGACTTCATCGGCACCACCACCGCCATGGACGTCGCCGTCCTGTCGGCGAAGGTGTGCGATCGTCTGTACTCCATGAACACTCCCTCCGTCGCGGTGCTCGAGGGTTACGTCACCGCCGGTGGATTCGAACTGATGATCTCGTGCGACTTCGCTATCGCGGCCGACGACGCAAGAATTGGCGACTTTCACATCCGCCGTGCATTGTTCGGTGGTGCCGGCCCCATCTACCGCCTGCCCCGCATGATCGGCATCCGGAAGACCAAGGAACTCATGCTCACCGGCAAGCTGCTCTCGGGCACCGAGGCCGTCGACTTCGACCTTATCAATGCGTCCGCGCCGGCCGAGGACCTCGACAAGACCGTCGACGAGTTCATCGGGAACCTCACTGACAAGAGCCCGTTCATGATGAAGCTGACCAAGATGTGCATCGACCGCGGCCTGGATGCGGATATCCAGTCGCTCATGGTCATGGAGCATCTCGCAGTCGGCAATGCTCTCCAGTCCGAGGACGGCAAGGAGGGCGTCACCGCATTCCTCGAGAAGCGTGAGCCCAAGTGGGTCGGGCGCTGACCCGCACCACTTCCGCGTCCTGATCGAACAGTCCGAAAGGCAGCATCATGGAGCAGGCAACGGCCGCCGCGCTCGAGGGCAGCAAGTGCACTGTGTGCAGTACCGTGGCTTTCCCCGCGAGTGCGATGTGCAGCAGGTGTGCCACACCCACGGCGGAGAACATCACGTTGAGCACGCTGGGCACCGTGTGGGCCTACACGGTTCAGCGTTTCGCGCCCAAGTCTCCTCCATACGTGCCACCGGTCGGCGGGTTCGTTCCCTTCGCAGTCGGCTACGTGGAATTGCCCGAGGGCATCAAGGTCGAAGCAATCCTCGATTGTGAGAGCTTCGACGAACTGGATGGGGCACCGGTGCGTCTGACATCCACCGCACCGGTGCCTCGATTCGCGGTCGACACCCTCGGCATGCAACCGGAATCGACAGGAATCAGCCAGTGACACAGAATGTTTCGATCATCGGTGCAGGGCTGTCCAAGTTCGGACGGCAACCTGGAGTGTCGGGCCGTCAGATGGCCGTCACCGCGATCGACAACGCATTGCGCGATGCCGATCTGTCCTGGCCCGACGTGCAGGTCGCATTCGGAGGCAGTGACGGTTCGGGTCTCGCCGATACCCTCGTCGCCGAACTCGGCTTCACCGGTATCCCGTTCACGAACGTCAAGAACGGTTGTGCAACAGGCGGAAGCGCGTTGTTCTCGGCCGTCAATGCCGTGCGGTCGGGCTCCGCGGACGTCGCTCTCGCAGTGGGTTTCGACAAACATCCGCGTGGAGCATTCGACCCACGGCCGGCGGAGTGGGGTCTACCCGACGGATACGGCGAGGCCGGTCTGATGGTCACCACCCAGTTCTTCGGAGCCAAGATCTCTCGATACATGCGTCGGCACGACATCTCGAGTCGGACGCTGGCTCTGGTAGCGGAAAAGGCCTATCGCAACGGAGTTCTCAATCCCAACGCCTGGCGCCGTGAGGCCATGGATGCCACGACGATCGCAGAAGCCGACATGGTCAACGATCCGCTCACGCGGTACATGTTCTGCTCGCCCGGTGAGGGAGCAGCCGCGATCGTCGTCGCCGGCGAGGACTACGTTGCACGAGCCACCGGTCGGCCGGTGAAGATCGCAGCCATCACCCATCGGACCCGCCGGTTCGGATCCTTCGAGGTCTTCAGCCCCTCTGTTCAGGGCGACGGCGAACCCACCAGTGTGAGCGCAGACGCTGCGCAGGCGGCCTTTGAGCAGGCCGGCATCGCTCCGCACGAGGTCGACGTGGCGCAGCTGCAGGACACCGAGAGCGGTGCCGAAATCATGCACATGGCCGAATGCGGCTTCTGCGAGCCCGGTGAGCAAGAAGCCATGATCGCGGCGGGTGACACCGAGATCGGTGGGCGCTTGCCGATCAACACCGACGGTGGCTGCATCGCGAACGGAGAACCCATCGGTGCCTCCGGTCTCCGGCAGGTACACGAGATCGTGACCCAGCTACGTGGCGAAGCCGGCGAGCGCCAAGTGCCGGGCGATCCGCGTGTCGGCTTCACCCACGTGTACGGCGCGCCGGGCATCAGTGCCTGCACCGTGCTGACGGTCTGACCCGAGACGAACCAGAGGTAATGCAGTGACACAACAAACGATTCCGGACATCCTCGAGTTCGGCGAGCAGGCCACCGCGTGGCTGAAATCCGTTGCCGCACCCCGCACCGACTCCGTGTGGGGTCAGGGCCCGGATACGGTCGCCGTCTTCGAGAATTGGACCGCGGAGGAAGAGCAGGCGCACACCGACGAGATCGCCGCGTACGAGCAGGCGAAGTTCGATGCGGGATGGGGCGCACTGAATTCCCCGACCGAGTACGGTGGCCGCGATCTTCCGCTGTCGTACGTACTTGCCTTCCGGCGCGTCGAGGACACGTTCGATGTGCCCAAGCGGACCGAGATGTTCTCCGTCACGCAGCAGTTGGTTGCGCCCACCATCGCGCAATGGGGAACCGAAGAGCAGCGGACGAGGTTCGTTCGCGCCATGCTTCGGGCCGACGTCATCGCATGTCAGTTGTTCTCCGAGACCGAGGCCGGTTCCGACCTGGCCGCGGTTCGGACACGCGCAACCCAGGCCGAGGACGGCTCGTGGACGATCGACGGGCACAAGGTGTGGACGTCGGGGGCGCGGGTCGCCGACTACGGAGTCGCCCTGTGCCGCACCGACTCCACCGTGGCCAAGCACGCGGGTCTGACGATGTTCCTGATCCCGATGGACGCGTCGGGAGTCGACGTACGTCCTATTCGCCAGATGACGGGTGGCAGCTCCTTCAACGAGGTATACCTCGACAGCGTGCACCTGAGCGACGATCATCGGTTGGGCCCGGTCGGTAAGGGCTGGCAGGTTGCCCTGACAGTGCTTGCGGCCGAACGCCTCGACGGCGGCAACCTCGGACTGGCTAACGCGGACGGCGCTGTGGCACTTGCCCAGAACCTCGGCCGCGAGCTGACCGAGATCGAGCGTGACGCCGTGGCCGATCTGGTGACGCGTAGTTTCGTCCAGCGAATCGGCAACATGCGAGTGGCCGGTGCTGTCATCGCCGGCAACGATCCAGGGCCGGAAGCGTCTCTGGGAAAACTTCTGGCCACCGACACGATGGCCAGGACCTCCGAAGTCGCGCGCTTGCTGCTCGGTCGTGACCTGACATCCGACTCGGGACGGTGGGGCACGTTCGCGTGGTCCGAGCATCTACTCGGAGCCCCGGGCTATCGAATCGCCGGCGGTACCGACGAGATTCAGCACAACATCATCGCCGAGCGTGTGCTCGGTCTCCCGAGAGAGCCGCGACCATGACCGAATCCTCCTTGCGCACTCGCGTGACGGCCGCGCTGGACGCCGAGCTCGGCGTCGCCGTCGACACATTCGAGCCGCTACTCGGTGGCCATTCCGGATTGACCTACCGAGTGACGACGTCCGGCGGCGACTTCGTCGTGAAGGCTGTCCCGGATGGGCAGCGGTCGGTCGGGCGGCACGACATGCTTCGGCAGGCCTCGATTCTGCGTGCGCTGGCCGACACCGATGTGCCGGTACCGGCAATCGTCGCGGTCGACGAGGAGGAACCGGCCTGGTTCGCCATGGAGCTCGTCGTCGGTCAGTCGCTCGAACCGGTGCTCGACGACCCCGAGGTGGAACCGAGTATCGCGGCCGCACGAATGCGGCGAGCGGCGGAGGTGCTGCCGGCGTTGCACGCCGTTCCGCTCGCGAGCATTCCTGATACGGGCGACATCCTTTCGCCGGCCGACGAATTGGATCGCTGGTCCAAGACGCTCGCTGCGGTTCCGGTGGAACTGGTCGAGGGTGCCGACGAGTTGGTTCGACTTCTCCGTCGAGACATTCCGGAAGCGATCACACCGACACTCGTCCATGGGGACTACCGGCTGGGAAACATCATCTCCGACGGTCTGGAGCCGGCGGCTCTGATCGACTGGGAAATTTGGAGCGCAGGTGATCCACGCGTCGAACTGGGGTGGTTCCTGGTCTTCGCCGACGGCACCAACTTTCCCGGGGTCGGCCGAGACGTGCCCGGTCTGCCCAGTAGCGAAGAACTGATCTCCTACTACACCGCGAGCGGTCCGGCGCTGCCGGACATGACGTGGTTCGACGCCCTCGGACGACTGAAGATGGCGGCGATCATGGGTCACAATCTGCGTCGGCACCGCGAAGGTCGCCACATCGACCCGGATCAGGAAAAGCTGCCCGCGACGATCCGCAGGTTGATCGACACCGGTACCGCATTGCTCGCGCGCTGACGCCCCCTTCACTCGACAGGAGCACAACGAAGTGGACTTTTCCTACTCACAGCGGACGGCCGAATTGTCGGCCACGCTCGAGACATTCATGAACGACCACGTCTACCCGGCCGAGAGTGTCTACGACGCTCAGATCGCCGCGAACGACAATCCGCACGAGCAACCGCAGATCATGCGGGATCTGCAGGCACGCGCCCGCGAACTCGGGTTGTGGAACCTATTCATGACCCATGACGGCCTCGGTGCGGGATTGACCAATCTCGAGTATGCGCCGCTCGCCGAGATCGTCGGCCGTTCCATCATCGGGAACGAGGCGATCAACTGCTCGGCACCCGACACCGGCAACATGGAAATTCTGGCTATGTGCGGCACCGAGGAGCAGAAGGAGCAGTGGCTGAAGCCGCTGCTGGACTGCACCATTCGCTCTGCGTTCGCCATGACCGAACCCGATGTCGCGAGCTCGGACGCAACGAACATCACCTCGACCATCACTCGTGACGGGGACGAGTACGTCGTCAACGGCCGAAAGTGGTACACCTCGGGCGTTCTCGATCCCGACTGCAAGCTCATGATCTTCATGGGGAAGTCGGATCCGGACAGTTCCACCTACCGCAGGCAGAGCATGATTCTGGTTCCGGCCGACGCCCCGGGCCTAGAGGTGGTGCGCGACCTACCCATGTTCGGCTTCCAGGATCGTCTGGGCCACGGCGAGGTTCAGTTCACCGACGTGCGTGTGCCCGCCGCCAACATGCTGGGGGAGGAGGGCGACGGATTCGCCATCGCACAGGGGCGACTCGGCCCCGGCCGCATGCACTACGCCATGCGGGCGATCGGCATGGCCGAGCGCGCACTGGAGATGATGTGTCGGCGCTCGCTCGTTCGACAGGCGTTCGGCGGACCGTTGTCCGATCAAGGTGTGGTGCGTGAGTGGATTGCGCGCAGCCGCATGGAGATCGACCAGATTCGGTTGTTGGTGCTGAAGTCGGCATGGTTGATGGATACCGCCGGAAATGCCTCGGCCCGTTCGGAAGTCGCTGCCATCAAGGTGGCTGCGATGGAGGTGGCCCACAAGGTTGTCGACCGAGCTGTGCAGACGTACGGTGCCGCCGGAGTCAGCAACGACACCATTCTCGCTCGGCTCTACGCCATCACCCGAGCTCTGCAGATTGCCGACGGCCCCAACGAGGTCCATCTGCGGACCATCGCCCGACTCGAGGTCAAGAGGTACGCATGAGTACACCGAAATTGGACGGCAAGGTCGCGCTGGTGACAGGAGCCAGCCGTGGGTTGGGTCTGGCCATTGCCCGCGGTCTGAAGGACGCGGGCGCGACCGTCATCGTGTCGAGCCGCAAGCTCGAGGCCTGCGAGAGTGCGGTCTCGAGCCTGGGTGACGCGGGCCCGGGCAGCGCACATCCGTATGCGTTGCACGTCGGACACTGGGACAGTATCGAGCCGGCCGTGGACGACATCATTTCTCGTTTCGGGAGCCTGGACATCGTCGTCAACAACGCCGGGATCGCGCCGCTGGCCGAGAACCTGGTGTCGGTGACAGAGGGACTGTGGGACAAGACGATCGAGGTCAATCTCAAGGGACCGTTCCGGCTGATGGCCGTGGCTGGTGACCGGATGGCGGCCGCGGGAGGTGGGTCCATCATCAATATTTCGAGCATCGGTGCCGAGCGACCCAGCCCGCCCGAGGCGATGTATGCAGCAGCCAAGAACGGTCTCAATGCGCTGACACGCGCGTTCGCCCAGGAATACGCGCCCACGGTTCGCGTCAACTGTGTGATGCCCGGCGGTTTCGCTACCGATATGGCCGAGAACTGGGACGAGGAGTTCATCGGCAAGATCGTCGACCGGCTTCCGGCCGGCCGGTTGGGGCGGCCCGACGAACTCGCCGGATTGATCACTCATCTCGCCTCGGACGAGGCCGGATACACGACGGGCGCGATCATCCCGGTCGACGGCGGCCGCACTTCCGTCTACTGACCGATCACTCCTATTGTCCGACAATCAGTTTGGAAGTGGACACATGACTCAGGACATGTTCTCCCTGACCGGTCGCGTCGCTGTGGTCACCGGTGCCTCGTCGGGGCTCGGCCTCGGTTTCGCCCGGGCCCTCGCCGCGGCCGGTGCCACGGTGTACGCAGCAGCGCGGCGGCTCGACCGGCTCGAAGCGTTGTCGGCCGAGATTCCGGCCATCGTGCCCGTCCGTTGTGACGTCACCGACGACCGCGACCGGCGAGCGCTTGTCGATCGATGCTTCGATGAACGCGGCCGGCTCGACGTCGTGATCAACAACGCGGGAAAGCCCGGACCCCCCAACGCCGAGGACGAGACGGTCGACGGCTTCCAGTCCATCCTCGACGTCAATCTGATCGCCGGGTTCCATCTGGCCACGTATGCGGTCGGCAAGATGCCGAGTGAGGCAACAGCGTCGATCATCAACATCTCCTCGGTGATCGGGCTGGTGTCCACTGCGCCGATCGGCGGTGCCAGTTACGCGGCGTCGAAGGCAGGCACTCTCGGCCTCACTCGCGAACTCGCCGGTCAGTGGGGTCGCCGAGGCATTCGCGTCAACGCCGTCGTGCCCGGATGGTTCGATACGGAGATGACCGATGGCCTGTTCACCAACGACAAGTCCGCGGGGTGGGTGCGGCGAAACACCATGCTGGGACGCGGCGGCGTCGACGGTGAGATCGACGGTGCCGTGCTGTTTCTGGCCTCGGACGCCAGCTCGTACATGACCGGCCAGACCCTGGTGGTCGACGGCGGATGGACGGCGCGCTGATGTTGGCCGTGCAGCTGTGCGAGTGGGGCAGCGGACCGGAGTTTCGGGAGGTACCGAACCCGATACCGGCCGGCGAGGAGCTTCTGGTTCGCGTCGACGCCGCCGGACTCTGCCGGTCCGATCTGCACGTGATGGATTCGGGCACGGAGGTTTTCGACTACCGGCTGCCGATGACGTTGGGGCACGAAGTAGCGGGCACGGTCGTATCGGCCGGCCCGTCGGCCGACAATTCATGGATCGGCCGCGCCGTGGTCGTACACGGAATCTGGAGTTGCGGAACGTGCCCCAACTGCCTGCGGGGCAGAGAGAACTACTGTCGGGCGCTGGTTCGACGTCCTGACGGTCGGCTGGCCCCTATCGGGAATGGGCTCGGATATCCGGGCGGCCTGGCAGAACTGATGCTGGTGCCGTCCGAGCGGGCACTGGTTCCCACCGGCACACTCGATGCGTGCAATGCCGCGCCCCTGGCCGACGCGGCACTGACTGCGTACCATGCCATTCGCACCAACTCCGCGGTGATCGACAGCCGCAGCGTCGTAGTCGTGGTCGGAGTCGGCGGTCTCGGCCACCTTGCCCTGCAGATTCTGCGCACCATGGACGTGCCGCACATCATCGCAATCGACTCCAAGGCCGAAGCCACCGCTGTGGCCGAGTCCTCGGGAGCGCACGAGTTCTACGACTCCGTTTCCGCTGCGGCGCAACGGCTCACGACACTGGGCGGTGCGGACCTCGTTCTCGACTTCGTCGGCGCGCCGACCACAACCGCGCCTGCGTCCGCTCTGCTTCGGAACGGGGGTTCTCTCGTGGTGGTAGGGAGTGCCGGCGGCCGACTGACAGTCGGAAAGGATGTCGGCCTGGCCGCAGGATGGACGGTGGATGCACCGTTCTGGGGCACGCGAGCCGACCTCGAAGCCGTTGTTGCACTGGCGCAGAACGGCCTGTTACGCGCCGAAGTCACCACCTTCCCCTTCTCCGAGGCGATCTCTGCCTACGACCGATTGCGGAACGGATCCGTCACCGGCCGTGCAGTCCTCGACATGAGTGCATCACGCACCAGGAAAGAGTCACACCAGTGAAACGGCTTGCCCGCGAGATGGTCATCCGCGCCGAACAGAATCCCGATGCAGTCGCCGTCGTCGACGAGGACGGCAGCCACACGCTCCGGACCGTCGTCGAGGCGGCGAAATCCCTTGCCGACGTCTTCGGTGGTATCGACCCCAGCCCCCCGACCGTGGTGATTCAGGCCGACAACACCTGGGGCACCGTCGCTGCTGCCCTCGGTGTCGGTCTCGCCGGCGGTGTGGTCGCGGTGGTCAGCCCGCACGCAACGGAGTCGGAGTTCGCCTTGGCGCTCGAGGACATCCGACCGGACGCCGTCGTCGGAACGCCCGAGGCTCTTCGTCATTGGGGTGTGACCGACACGCTCTTTCCTCTGGACAAGCCCGCCTTCGGCTCGTATCGCGTGCGGGCGACCGATCGTGCATTTGCGTCTGTCGCCCGGTGGAACGGCGGAGACGCGATTGCGATGACCTCGGGCTCGACCGGACGACCGAAGTGCGTGGTGCAATCCGAAGACGCCATCAGGTATGCGTCCACATCCACCATCGATGCCGTCGGACTGCGCCCCGGCGAGGCGATCGGTGCCTTCGTTCCGCTGTCGTCGGTTGCTGCATTCTGCTTCGGAATGTACTTGCCGGCGTTGCTGGGTGGCCCGATGGTGGCTATCGGAAAGTGGTCCCCGGAGGCGGCCCTGCGGGCAGCGCGAGAACACCGGATTGCCTGGACGATGCTGGTTCCGACCATGGCACTGCAGCTGTCGGTCGCCCCGAACTCCGAGGCCGCGTTGGACACCATGCGCGCTATGACGGTCGGCGGCGGGCCGATGAGCGAGCGCGCCCTCGCCAAGGCCGAACAATGGTTGCACACCACATTCCTCAGAGTGTTCGGAATGTCCGAGTGCTTGGGCCACACCACACCTGCTCTCGACGACCCGGTGTCGATCCGCCTCGGGCGCGATGGGCGACCGTTTCCCGGCACCACGGTGCGGGCAGTGGACGCGGACGGTCATCCGCTCCCCGTGGACGACATCGGCTCGGCGCAGGTCACAGGGCCGTCACTGTTCGTCGGGTACGCACGAGCCGGGACTCCGGTCCCACCCGAACTGACGCCTGACGGCTTTCTTCCGACGGGTGATCTGGTGGAGGTCGCGGCGGACGGTTCCATTCGCGTGATGGGCCGGCAGAAGCAGATCATCATCCGCGGCGGACGCAACATCGACATCAACGAGGTCGAGTCGGCCATTGCCTCCCTGCAGTCGGTGGTGCAGGTCTGTGTCGTACCGGTGCCCGACGACCTGCTGGGGGAGCGTGCAGCAGCGCTCGTGGTGACCGGCGGTGAACAGCTCGGTCTCGACGACGTCACCGCGCAATTGGCGATCGACGATTTTCCCAAGTCGAAGTGGCCGGAATATGTGTTCACCGTCGACGATCTACCGCAGAATCGCGTCGGAAAGCTGTCGCGACCGGATGCGACAGCACTTGCTCGCCAGCTCGCCGCTACAACTGACTCGAATTCACATCGAAAAATGTAAGCTCTCACCGAGGCTGAATACGTTCTATCAGTAGGGGCAATCATGACCGTAGGAACCGACGTTCGGCGCGAGAGCCCGCGGTCCAAGAGGACGCGGATCCTGTCGGCGGCCATCGACCACTTCGGCAAGGTGGGATACGAGCACACCAAGTGGGCGTCGATCGCCGACGAGGTCGGTATCGGTCAGACCGCGCTCTACCACTACTTCGAGTCCAAAGCGCACTGCTTGTTGACCATCATGCGCGTCGAACTCGCGGACTCCGCCGCCCGCTTCGTGGCGGCCACCGACGGCGTGACGCACGCCGAGGATGCACTTCGCGCCGCGATTGCCGCGTCCTTGGCTGCATCACCGCAGGATGCCTTGGCCCGTCGTATTCTGCACAATCACATGGACCTCCTGGCGACCGAACGGCAGTCGGCCAAGGAGGAGGCCGAGCGAGTCGAGTGCCGTGCACTCGTGCAGCGAATCGAGCAGGACTGGACCGGACTGGTCGGGCGGGGGATCGAGGCGGGCCAGTTCGCGGAGTCGAATCCGACCATGTCCGCGCGCCTGGTACTCGCTCTGGTGGTCAGCGTGTGGCGGTGGTATCGGCCCGACGGTCGACTGAGCATCGACGAGATCACTGCGCTGGTCACGGACGCGGCCATTCGCGTCGTACGTAAGTAGTCGTCCGCACGTAGCGGGACGACGGCCGACCCAGCCGTTGTCTGTCGGTCAAGCAAACTGAACAGAATTCACTTAGGAGAGAAATGTACAACCTGGTTCTTGTTGCAGCGCGGCCGGAAGAGTGGACTCACGAGCAGTTCATCACGTGGTGGCGCGGCGAGCACGCCGACGTCACATACCCCTTGCCGGGCTTGCTCCGTTGGCAGCACACCGAACTGCTCGACGCATTCGGCAGCAAATCGCAAGGATGGGACGGATTGTCGGTGCTCAGCTTCGAATCGCGCGACGCACTCGAGGCCGCCCTGGCCAGTGACGAGTGGAAAGCCGCCGTCGCGCATGTCGGCACCATGGGTGGCCGACGGATGATGTGGTACGGCGACGAGAAGACGATGGTGCCCCTCGCGAGCGACGCGGGATGACGTCGTCCTGGGCCGACCCGGGCTGTTTTGGGGTGGCAGACGGCGTTCATCGCGTTCCACTGCAGATGCCACAGGACGGCCTGCGTGCCATCAATGTCTATGTGCTGGAGACCGATACGGGTCTGGTGCTGATCGACGGTGGTTGGCACCGGACATCCACCCACGACGAGCTCGTCGACGCGCTGCGCCGCATCGGACGTCGGCCCTCGGAGATCCACGACGTGTACGTCACCCACGTACATCGTGATCACTACACGTTCGCTGTCGAGTTGCGGCGTTTGTACGGGACCCGGGTGCATCTCGGTGCCGCAGAGGCACCGGGCATCGAGGCAATAGGTCGATTACGTAGCAACGTTCCGGTCAGTTCGATCCGCGAGCTCGAACGCGCAGGCGCGCCCGACATCGCCCGTATCGCGGCGGAGAGCGGGGCAGCCGAACCCTTCGATGCTTCGGACTGGGAGCCACCGGACACCTGGTTGCAGGCCGGCCCCCTGGACATTCCCGGCCATGCGGTGGACGCCATACATACCCCCGGTCATACCAAGGGCCACATGGTGTTTCAGGATGCGGAACGGAATCTGTCCTACACCGGCGACCACGTTCTGCCCACGATCACGCCGTCGATCGGGTTCGAGCTCGGCGAGTGGGATCTGCCACTGGCCAAGTACTTGGCGTCGCTGACCGTGATGCTCGACGAACCGGACCGGACGATGTTGCCGTCGCACGGACATCCGGGTGCGGGCGTGCACGAGCGCTGCCGGCAGCTGCTCGAGCACCACGACCGCCGCCTGGCGGCTACCGAGCACGCTGTCGAGTCCGCCGGTCGCGCAACGGGGTTGGACGTAGCTTCCGCCCTCACCTGGACCCGACACGATCGATCCTTCGCAACTCTGGACAGCTTCAACCAGATGGTGGCGACCTGCGAGACGCTCGCCCATCTCGATGTCCTGGTCCAGCGCGGCAGGCTGTCGGCGCAGACGTCCAGCGGGGTGAACTTCTTCACCACCTACTGAAGCGCCTGGCCGACAGCCTCCCGGAGCGGTCAGTCGCAGGTCCAGCCGCCATCGACGTAGAGCTCGGTACCGGTGACGAACGTGGAGTCGTCGCCGGCCAGAAAGGCAACTGCAGCAGCCACTTCCGCACCGGTTCCCAGTCGACCCATCGGGGTGTGCGCGATCATGGCGCTGTGCCGTTCGGAGCCCTCGTAGCGTTCGAGCAGTTGGGTGGTACCGATGAAGCCGGGGTGGATGGAATTGACGCGGACACCCTTGGTGGCCCAGTGCAGCGCGGCGTTCTTGGTCATCGTGCGCACAGCGCCTTTGGCGGCAGCGTAGGCGAAGCTGTTGCCGAGGCCGCCGACGCTGCCGAGGATGGAGCAGATGTTGACGACGGAGCCTCCGCCCGATTGCTCGACGTACGCGCCCGCATGCTTCATTCCGAGCCACGTCCCCGTCTGACTGACCTCGACGACTCGGTTGTACCGGTCGAGATCCTCGTCGACCACGGTTTCGAGGCTACCGATGGCACCGTTGTTCACCACCGCGTCCAGTCGGCCGTACTGCGTGGCCACGGCCTCGACGGCGCTGCGCCACTGGTCCTCTCGGGTGATGTCCAAACCGATCGGCAGATGGCGTTCACTGTCGGTCTGTTGGGCCACGAGTGCTGCACACTCGTCGCCGTCGACATCGGTCACCACGAGCACAGCGCCTTCCGAGGCCAGCCGCTCGACGATCGCTGTACCGATCCCTCCGGTTGCCCCGGTGACCAGAACGACCTTGTCCTGGAGCCGAGACTGCGCGCCCGTCACAGCTTGCTCAGTACGTTGCGTCCGCCGACGAGCATCGCCGCGGCGACACCGATCGTGGTGACGGCAGTCATGAGCAAGGCCATCGCGGCGACGAGTGGGTAGGAGCCGTTCTGCCACATGTCGAACAGCAACGTGCCCATCACCTGGGTGGTGGATGCTCGCACCAGAAGTGACGCGGCGAACTCGTGGGTCAGCAGAATGAACATGAGCGCGACGGCACTGAGGATGGTCGGACGCATCAGCGGCAACATTATTCGGAGATTCGTCACGAACGGCGACGCACCACTGGTGGCCGACGCCTCGGTGTAGGTGTTACCGAGCGAGAGCATGGCCGTCATCTGCATTCTCGTCGAGAACGGCAGCATCAGCACGATGTACACCAGGATGATCACCGTTCTGGTTCCGTACAGGATCAGGGGCGGCTCGGTGTACGTGAGCAGGAATCCGACGCCGAAGATCACGGCCGGTATGCCCAGTGGCAGCGCGGTCATGAGGTCTGCGATCAGCGCGAGAATTCTGAACCGGCGACCGCGGACGAGAAGGTTGGCCATCAGGTACCCGAGCGGAATGCAGATCACGACCGCTCCCAGTGAGGTCAGCACACTGGTCAGAACGGATTCGACCACCGCTGTCGTATCCATCAGCGCTCGGAAGTTGTCCAACGTCAACAGACTCAGCGACAACGATCCGGACCAGTACGGCGTCAACGAGACGATGATGAGACCCACCAGCGGGATGACCAAGGCGAAGAGTGCGAACACGACGATGGTGACCGTGGCCCACGTGGCTTTACCCGTGGAGGGCGCAAATGCCTTACCGCCGTGCGTGACGAAGCGAGTTTGGTTGCCCAGCAGTGCTTTCTGAGCCAGCACCAGCACCAGTCCGAAGATCACCAGCGGAGAGCCCGCGGCCGCCGCCGCGGCGAAATCCGACGGGGACTCCGACACCCGGCGGTACATCTCGGTGGTCAGCACCTTGACGCCGGTGTTCGCACCCAACAGCAGGGGGCCGGTGAACTGGCCGAGCCCGAGGAGCAAAGCGATGCCGCCGCCGTAGATGAGGGACGGTCGTAGCAACGGGAGAACGATCTTGAAAAAGATTCCGACCGTGGACGATCCGCTGACCTGAGCTGCTTCGAGGTGTTCGGAGCTGATGTTCTGCATGCCGGAACTGACGAAAAGGTAGACGAACGACGTCAGACCGAAACCGGTGAGAACGATGATCCACGGCACGGTGTACACATCGATCGGACCACTGTCCGATCCGCTCCACCACGGCAACAGTCGCAGCAGCACATTGAGGTAACCGGGGCCGGGGGAGAGCAGGAATGCCCACCCGACCACGCTCGCCACCGCCGGCATCACGATCGGCAGGATGGGAATGACACGAAGCCAACCGAGCTTGGCGGGAAGCCTGCTGGCAGCAAAGGCGAGTAGTGTGCCCAGCACCATCGCGATGACCAACGAGCCCAGCGCCAGCGCCACCGTGGTTCGAAGGGTGACGCCGATGTCGAAGCGGCCGTACTGACTTCGATATCCGGCAGCACCGTCCTCGAACGCGAGCATCTGCAGTCGCACCATCGGGAGTACGACCAGATAGGCCAGGATGGCCAGGACGGCGGCGTACCCGATCCGCGCCCGCCAGTTCGGCGAGATCGTCAGCGATCGCTTTTCCGGCGACTCGACGGCCCCGGGACGTTCGATGTCCACTGCGGTTGCCATCATGAGCTCTTTCCAGCGGAACCGACGAGCTCGGAGTCCGAGTTCGACGACGTGTCGGCAAGCGCGTACACCCGCAGACAGGACGGCGCGAAGCTGACGACGACGGGTTGTCCGGGGCTGCTACCCCTCAGTGCCGCACTGTGTTCGGCAGCCGTGGCCCGCAGAGTCAACTGCTCGTCGCCGGTCTTGACGGCGACGTCGAAGTACCGACCGCCGTACTCGTACGTCACGAGTTCTGCGTGCAACGCGATGTTTCCGGGCGGCACCTGGTCTGCCCTGTCGTGCAGGAGCACATCGTCGGGACGAAACCTCGCCACAGCGCGAGTGCCTTCGTCGGCGCGCTCTCGGACCGTTGCCGTCTGTAGGTCGATGACGTCCGACCCGCTGGTGACCCAGCCGTCGTGGCTACGCCGGAGTTCGAGTCGATTACCCATCCCGATGAACGCCGCGACGTACTCCGATGCCGGATTCTCGAAGACATGCTCGGGCTCGTCGTACTGCTCGATCTTTCCGGCTTTCATGATCGCGAGACGGTCACCGAGAGCGAACGCCTCGGACTGGTCGTGAGTGACGAACACCGCGGTGAAACCGAGCTGTTGGTGCAGCTGGTGAATCTGAGATCGAACTTGATCTCGCAGCCGCGCATCGAGATTGCTCAAAGGCTCGTCGAACAACACGAGATCCGGTTGGGCCACCAGCCCGCGTGCGACCGCGACGCGTTGCTGCTGGCCACCGCTGAGCTGCGATGGGTACCGGTCTAGCAGAGCGCCGCAATCGACCATGTTCGCGGCCGTCTCGACCGCACCGTCCGCAATTGCCTTCTTCAATTTGCGCACCGTCAACGGGTACCGGATGTTCTCGGCGACCGTCATGTGGGGCCACAGTGCATACGACTGGAACACCATGCCGATATTCCGCTTGTGTGCCGGGACATGGAGTTTGGACGACGCGTCGAACACCGTCCGACCCGCGAACGAGATCGAACCACCCTGCGGGGTCTCCAGCCCGGCGAGGCATCGCAAGGTCGTGGTCTTGCCGCAGCCGCTCGGCCCGAGCAGGACCAGAAATTCGCCCTGCTCGATCTCGAGGTCGAGACTGTCGACGACGACGTTGGCACCGTAGGTCTTCGTCAGTCCGGAGACCGCGAATCGAGAGGTCATTGCATACTCACTTTCGGAGCATCGGTGTGCGTGCACCGGCGGCCGCAGTGGGGCGACCGTGGTGTTCGTTTCTGTCACATGTCATTTCGTATTCCGCGCGCGGTAGCGACGGTCCACGTTCTCGTGCGATGTGCGGAGAGTCAGCCCTGGAACAGGGTCTGCCATTCCTGCGAGTATTGCTCGACCTTCTCCGGCGTCAGTTCGTCGATATCAGGAGATGCGATGTCCTGAGCTCGCGCGACCGCACCCTCGATATCGGGAAGAACGGCTGCATATCCGCCGTTCAATGCCTGCTGGCCCTCGGTCGTCACCATGAAGTTCGCGAGCACCTGTGCTGCATTGGGGTGCTGCGAGGCACTGAGAACCTCTGAGTACCAGGGTGTTCCCCACGGACTGTCGGGCAGAGCCCAGTCGACCGGCGCGCCTGCTGCAACCTCGGTGACGAGGGGCTGCACCATCGGACTGACCGTTACTTCACCGGACGTGAGAGCTTGCGCCACTGCGAGCGCACTGGGGTAGACCCGAGGCGAAAGTTCGGCGATCTGGTTCCAGTAGTCCGCCCCGAAGTTCTTGGCGTAGTACTTGTACAGGTCCACGTACGACGCGAATCCTGTGGGGTTCACGATGCCGATCTTTCCCTGGAACTTCGGGTCGATCAGGTCTTCGGGCGCGCTGACCCCGTCCGGGACGGCCGCAGTGTTCCAGCCCAGTCCGAATACCGCAGCACTGGTCAAGAAGAATCGGTCGTTCATCACGCTCGTCGCCGGATCGAACGCTGCCGCATCGAGATCGGGGCCGACGAGTTCGGTCGAGAACTTCCCGGATTCGGCGGCATTCTGAATCCACGATGCGTCGGTCGTCATGTGCACGTCGGCGATACCGGTTCCCGTCCGATTCTCGGTCTCGACCCTGGGGTTGATCTCGGAGTCGGTGCCGCGCACGTACTCCATCGAGATCTCCGGATACTTTGCCTCGAAAGCCGCCGTCAGCGCATCGAGGTTGGCCGGCTTCTGGCTCGAGTAGAGCATGACGCTGCCCTCCTCCTTCGCGGCAGCGATCACCGCGTCCCAATCGCCTTCGACCGGAGCGGATGCGGAGGAAGACGATCCCCCGCATGCAGTGAGGCCCACGAGCGCAGCCGTCGCCGCCATGGCCACCATCGTTGTCCTGAACTTGTTCATGCCTGCGTTCCTTTCGGGCACGTCGATAACTTCCCGCGGACTCGGCGAGTCGTCGTGAGACGTGGAGTCGTTGGACATCCGATCGCAGACTCGACCCAGGTGCTCGAGGTGGCTGCAACGTTCCATCAAACTGAACTGATGTCAGTTTGAAAGATAGCCGTCGGTGCGTGTGATGTCAATCACCAGGTGGGGGCGGGGGTGACGTGCGTACTTCGCGCTGCAGTCGAATGTCCGAACCATGGTGCATGATCGCCGGACATCGGATGCTTCTGTCGAAAGGACAATGTCGTGCCAGCTGAATCGGGGGCAGTACCCGGCGTCACCGTGGTCGTCGCCCACAAGACTCTGCCGAATCAACGCGACTCCGTTCGAGCTCTGTGGGAAAAGCGCCTGGCGCCGACCGTGCTCGACAATCCCGGCCATCTCGCCTATTACTACGGCCTCGATTCCGACGATCCCGATGGCATCACCGCGTTCCAGCACTATCGAAGCGCCGAGGACGCGCTCGAGTTTCTCCGACATCCCGCTTATCTGGCCTACGAACGCGAAGTGGCTCCACTACTGGCTGCCGCACCTGAGGTACGCAGACTCGTTCCGACGTGGATCAAAAAGGAGACGTAGGGGCGATCCTCGCCGAACAGCTACCGTATCGGCCGTGGCGGCATGCGAATCGTCACGCGGAGCCGCATACTGGCTCGCGAGATGAGATTCCCCTCTGTCGCCTTCGCCGTGTTCGTTCTTCTCGCGTCCTGCGCGCTGTCGGTCACACCCGCCTCGGCCGCGCCCGGCAGCGCAGATTTCTACACTGCTCCCGTCGCCGACCTCGAGGCCTTCGCGCCCGGGTCCATCCTGCGACGGGAACCCGTGCCACAGCTCGACGTGCTGGGCTCGCACACCGAGCGCATCCTGTATCGCTCGGCCGATCCCCGTGATCGTGCGGTGGCGGTGTCGGGCCTTCTGATCACGCCGGCCCGCGCGTGGACCGGGCCCGGTCCACGGCCCGTGATCGCCTATGCGCCGGGCAGTTACGGCATTGCCGACCGATGCTCGGGCTCGTCCGAGTTGGGACAGGCAACCACGGTTCCGGCACTGCTGCCTTTGCTGGCCCAGGGCTATCAGGTTGTCACGACGGACTACCAGGGGCTCGGAACCCCCGGCGAGTACGAGTTCCTGGGTCGGGTTGCCAGCGCCCGTGCTCTGTTGGACTCGGCCCGGGCTGCTGCACGTGAGACCGACGCGCCCGTCGTGCTCTACGGATACTCGGCGGGGGGAGTTGCGTCGGCCGCCGCCGCGGAGCTCGCCTCCAGGTACGCGCCCGACCTGTCCGTGGTCGGTGCCTTCGTCGGTGCCGCACCGACCGATCCTGTGCTGCGCGTCGAAGGCCAGGATGGAACCGAGTGGGCCGCAACAATGCTGTACACGATCGACGGTCTTATCGGAGCGCACCCCGACCGCGCCGGCGAGATACGAGCCCTCTTCAACGAACGCGGACGGGCGGCTCTGGATGCGGCATCGAATTTCTGCAATACCGATGCGCTCGCGTACGGATCACTGCGGTCCGAGGATTTGACTGCCGACGGCGCATCGCTGGGCTCACTCATGAAGGGCCCCGTGCTGGGGCCGCTGACATCGGCGAACACCATCGGTTTCACCTCGCCCGACTTGCCTGTGATGATCGTGCAGGGAATCAACGACCGTTCCGTCGACATCGAGCAGAGCCGGCTCCTGGCGCAGCGCTGGCGCGCCGCTGGTCTCACGGAAGTCACAGTTCGGGAGTTCGACTTCGGAACTCGGCTCGTTCCGGAATTCGACCACCCAGCCGCAAACGCCGTTGCCTACCCCGAGGTGATCGGGTGGATCGAGCGACTCGTCGCGGTGGCGTAACTCGGCCTTCCGTCGCGAAGTGCGTGACGTAGATCACTCGTCATCGGTGTGTGCTTACTCGTTTCCGATTCGACTTATTCGGCGCAGTCCAGGTACACGGCGTACCGACAACACCGGCTGCTTCGAGGAAGGGACCGAATCGACATGACTGTCACCACACGCGAGGCCACGGTATGAGCGGCCGCAGGAGTCTCTCCAGCCGACTCTTCGAGGGTCTGGGCCGCATCACCTGGGGCTACGGCAAGCGAAAGCTGGACGAACGGCGCGCACGCAAGCGCGGACGGCAATAGGCGCGGACGGCAATAGGCACGGACGACGAGCGAGGGCTGCGGTGCGACACCGCAATCCTCGCCAACGTATGCCTCGACACCTGATCGGTACGGTGCAGGCATGGACGGATTCGAGATCGGCGACGGAGTCACGCCGCGCAGTGGGCCCATGACTGGTGTCTACGGAACCGTGGTCTGGTTCTACGAGGAGAAGAAGCAGCTCCTGGTGCGCTTCGGCGCAAGTCAGCAGATGTACTTCGCGGGGGAAGAATTGAAACGCTGGGGAGAGTAGGCGTCGACTACTCGTCTCGCGCGGAATAATTGAAGTTTCACCTACGCTGACGAATACGTCCATCACCGATCGAAAGGTCCCATCGTGCATCTGGGCGTCGACAGTTTCGTTTCTTCCGTGACCGACCCGACTGACGGCCGGGTGATCGCTCCAGAAGAGCGGATGAGTCATCTGCTCGAGGAGATCACACTCGCAGATCGGGTCGGTCTCTACTCGTTCGGCATCGGCGAACATCATCGCAGTGAGTACTACGATTCGGCACCGTCGATCATCCTTGCGGCCGCTGCTGCCCGAACCGAGAACATTCGGCTCGGTAGCGCGGTCAAGGTGCTCAGTGCCGACGATCCGGTCCGGGTCTTCCAGGAGTTCGCCACCCTCGACCTCATCTCGAAGGGCCGGATCGATCTGGTGGTGGGCCGCGGATCTTTCACCGAGTCGTTCCCTCTGTTCGGCCTCGATCTCGCCGATTACGACTCGCTTTTCGCCGAGAAGTTGGACCTTCTGTTGCAGATCCGCGACAACGAGGAGGTGACGTGGTCCGGACGTCACCGTCCGGCGCTCAACCGGCAGGGAATCTATCCGCGTCCACTGCAAGATCCGTTGCCTATTTGGGTGGGTGTGGGCGGAACACCCGAATCCTTTGCTCGTGCAGGGCTTCTGGGGCTTCCGCTGATGATTGCCATCATCGGGGGAGAACCGCGCCAATTCGCGCCGCTCGTCGACCTGTACCGGCGAGCCGGAGCCCAGGCAGGCCACCCGCCGGAGCAATTGAAGGTGGGTCTGCACGTGTTCGGCTTCGTCGCCGAGACCACGCAGGCTGCAGCGGACACGATCTACCCCGGCTGGAACGAGATGTTCACCAAGATCTCCCGAGAGCGCGGATTCGCACGCCCGAGCAGGCAGCAGTTCGACGCCACCTCCGGCCCGAATGGTGCGTTCTTCATGGGCGATCCACAGACGGTGGCGGACAAGATTCTGCGAGTGGGTGAGCAACTGGGCGGTGTGGATCGACTGTCGCTGCAGATGACGAACCCACGTCTGGCGCACAGCGATTTGCTTCGCGGCATCGAATTGCTCGGTACCGACGTTGCGCCTCTGGTGACCGGAAGATAGGTCTCAGCTCAGTTCGAGGCCCATTCCATTTCGTCGACGCCTGCAACCGGGGTCAACAGTGAACGAATCTCGCCGGCATACATGGTTCGCTTGATCTCGCCCAGCACGTCTCCTCGCGTCCCGGCCAGTTCGCCGGCGCGGGCGACGGCAGCGTCCATCAGCGAATCCGCGTCCGTTACGCCATCGACCAGTCCCAATGCCATGGCGTCGCCTCCGCCGTACCGGCGTCCGGTGGTGAGCGCCTCGTGGAAGCTGTGCGGTGCCAGCCGCGCCCGCACCATATCGACGGTCCCCGGACTGTAAGTCGCGCCGATGTTGACACCGGGGAAGCAGAGAAAGCCTCGATCCGACCGCATGATCCGGTAGTCGTGTGCCATTACGAAGAATGCGGCACCACCGAATGTGTGTCCCTGCATGGCCGCGACCGTCTGCATCGGAAGCGTCAGGAAGCGCACCAACATCTCTTGCACGGTGCCGATGAACCGGTTGATCTGGTCGAGGTTCTCGGCACCCCACGACAGGTCGACTCCGGTGGAGAAGTACTTGCCCGTCGCCGTCGTGACGAGCGCAGCAGGACCTGAACTGGCCTGGACCTCGTCGAGCAGGGTGTTGATCTCGGCCACCCAGTCAGGACTGATGCGGTTCTCCGAGTCGTCGACCCCGCGGCGTCCGAGATTGAGAACGAAGACATCGGCAACACGTTCGAGGTATGGCATTTCCCGAACCTACCCACATTTCATTGTTCCCACTCACAACGCGGATCAGTCAGGACGAGGACGTCGCCGACTGCCTTCTGATCAACTCGCGGTGACCATAGGTGGCATCGAGGATGTCCTCGCGATCTGCGACCGAGGAGCCGACTGCGCCTGCAACGGTACCCAGGGAAGCGGCGAGCCACGCCAGTGAAAAGTAATCGCCCAGTGTTGCGGTGCGACCGATCTGCTCGGCCAGGAACGCAGGTGAGATCACCACGGCCGCGGAGAGCAGTACGACCGCAAACAACAGGGCGTACATACAGAGAGCGCCGGTCAGTACTGTTCCGACGGTGGCCGCGTTGTACATCCAGCGGTCGATCGTGGAGCTACGGAACGATCGTCTCTCCCACAGTCCATTGGGAAAGATGACCCACACCGTCATCGCCATGACCGCGGTTATCCCGATCATCGACAGCCGGGACACACTCATCGACGCAGCCATCTGCCAGATGCTTGCGTAGAACACGCCGAAAGCGGATGCCGCGCTCGCGGCTGCGAGAGCGCCCGACAGTGTGGGAACCAACCGCCACGGCCGATTGCATCGAATCATGCCCGACACCAACCTGATTCGCCCGAAGAAGCTGGACGTCACCAGCACTTCGTCACCCTCCCCGGAGTCGCTCTCGGCCCAGCGAGTCCGCGAATATCTTCGTGGTCGTCGATATGGATCGTCGGCTTCGATCAACTCGTGCAACACCGCCAGTGCAGCCGAGACGGCCCGACGGCGCACCGCCAGGGTTCCGAAGGAGGGCACGTACAGCGCAGCTGTCGTGCCGTCGCGAAGCTCGGCGATTACCGGCCGTGACCCCAGCCGGCGAGGAACCTCCGACACACACAGCACGATGTCGTAATCGTCGCTGGCTTTCACCGCCGCCAGCCACTGTCCGAGCGGGGCAGCACCGGTCGCGGTGGGTGGAAGCGGCACCGATGCTCCGGACACTCGTAGTTCCCGGCGCTGCCCGTCGATCATCGCGTGGTCAGGCAAGTTCGCGATGATGGCCGACGCGACGGTCGACGCGAAGCCGTCATCACTGACGACGCCCACCGAGAGCGGGGCCTGTGCTTCTCTGCTGTCCTGGTTGTCGGTCACTTCGTGTGATCCATCAGAATGCATCCAATTCGGTTACCCGATGATGCTCGACGTACACCGAGCCTGCGTGTGCCGGAACGAGGTTTGTCGTCGTGCAGACCGGGTAGCGCTCCTTCGATGTAGTCCAGCGAGAGGAAGTGTCCGATGCCGGCGAAGAAAAATGACACCGAGGACCAGCCGCAACTGAAGGATCAGGGCCTGTACGAGAAGCTTCGCGAAGAAGGAAACTCGAAAGAGAAGGCTGCTCGTATCTCCAACGCGGCTGCGAAGGAAGGCCGAGACAAGGTCGGTGCGAAAGGTGGAAAGTCCGGGTCCTACGAGGATTGGACTGTGGACGAATTGACCGAGCGGGCCAAAGAATTGGGCGTCGAGGGGTACTCGAAATTGAAGAAGCAGGAGCTTATCGACGCCCTGCGCAACCACTGACTCACTGGGGGCGCAACGACGAGTAGTACTCCCGTTGTGACGGGTAGTAGTCGTCGAAGGTCGGCAGCGGGTCGCCGTGTCCGGCCGCGACGAACATGTCCAGGTAGTACTCCCAGCCGGGCCCGATGTCGCCCACACCGTCCATCGTTTCGCAGCTGTGTACGAGAACGAGGACCGTCGAACCATCCTTGTCCTCGAGGCTGACGTCGAGTGGCCACTGCATCTCGCCGATCGTCCGTACGGCCAGCCGTCGCGGCGGTTCGCACGCTTCGACAGACATGTCCGACGCGGGCGAACCTTCCTCGAAACTCATGGTGACCCTGATGGTGTCGTGCGAAAGCCGTTCCCATGGCCCGAACCACAGCGCAGTGCGGGACGATTCCGTGAGCCATGCCCACACATCTTCGCGCGGTGCAGCGATCGTTCTGTTCAATTCGAGAGCGAAGCCGGTGTCGGTGGATCTCAGCGTTCCCGTAGGTGTCGGTGCCATCGAGTGATTATGCGACCCCGGTGCCACTGCCGTCGAGCGTCGACATCATCGACGCGTGCGAGCGCGGTGATCGGTGGAACCGACCGAGCAGCTGATCAGCTCGGGTCGTAGAGCTTCTCGACCAAGCCGAGGGTCCACAGTGCGGTGAGGGGACCGCCGTCGTTGGTGAATTTGTCCGTACGCACGATCCGGCCGCTCTGCACTGCCGGCAATCCGGTCCACAGAGGGTTGGCGTTCATCGCACGTAGATCCTCTTCGGAGGTGATTGCGGCGATCATCGCCACGGCGTCGGATGCAGCGGTGACGTTCTCGGGTCCGTATTCGATCTCCGGACTGGCGTTGTTCCACGCGGACGCAAAGCGGGCTCCCACATCCTCGAGCGCGATGGACGTCACCCGGTCGCGTCCTATCGAGATGCCGCCTTCCTCCGATGTGCTGATCGGCAGGACGACGGTATCAGCGATCGCGTCGGCATACTGCGTCGTGAGTTCCTCTACGCGAGTACTGTATTCGTCGATAATCGTTCGGGCGTCGTCCTGAAGACCGAGCGCGTTGCCGATCGTTGTCACGTCCTGCTGCCAGCTGACTCCGGTGCCGGTGGAGCCGACCGGCAACACCGGAGCGATCGCACTCAACTGGTCGTAGATCTCCTCGACCACTTCGTCGCGGCCGATGATCAGATCTGGCTCGACGCGTGCAACGGCTTCGAGATCGACCGTGTTTCGCGGGTAGAGCTCGGGCACTCCGTCTGCCAGAAGCATCCTCGTGGGCTCGGTCAGGGGACCTGGAATTTCAGGCGGAGCCTCGGTCTCCACCGGCATCCCGACGATGGGTAGGTCGAAAGCCAGGGCGATATCGAGGTCGCGTCGGCCGTCGATCACGACGACCGACTCGATCCGTTCCGGAACGTAGACGGTGCCGAACTGCGTGGTGACCGAACGAGCTGCCGAGTCTGTTGTCGCCGGTTCGGTGCCCGAACCACAGGAAGCGACCAGGGAAGCAACGAGGACCGCGCCGAGGGCGACGGAAAGGCGGGGGAGAGTCTTCACAACTTAAGTAAACCAAACCTAAGTACTTTGTGAAGAACTGGTCACACGTCGTACTCGACTCGCACCGAAATGGGATCGGTCTGCAACGCACGGAAGCCTGCTCCGATGACGCGTCCGAGTACCGGGTTGTGCGAGAAGGATCGCGCACGCAGGGCCACGTCGTCGTCGGGTACGAATGTTGCTGTGCCGGTGCGCCATCGGCTGCCCACGCGAATTCGGATTCTCGCCTCGTCGGTGATGTTGGCCCCCCAGCCGGATCTGGTTCCGTGTTGGGAGATCAACCACGCACCGGTGTTGTCGAAAGACGCCGACACCGGCACGCGTCTGGCCAGTCCGGTCTTCCGGCCCACCGTCTCGATATCCGTCACCAGCGAAGTGGTCACACCGATGGATGTCAAGCCGTTGACGATGGGATTCGCGACGTATTTGCCGATCAAGCGTTCGCGTCGAAACTTCGCAGTAGTGGAACTGCTGGTGGCATTGCCGGCGCTGCGACGGTTCCGAAACGCGTCCCAGCCGTTGCGCTGGACCATCGTTGCTGCGGTTCTCCATGCTGGTCGGCTCGAATTCGGTTGCCGGCCGGCTCCCATGAGTTGGAGCTGGTCGGTGTGCCACTGCAGGTCCAGAGCTCCGTTGATCTGCTTGAACGCGTTCGCCTTCGATGGGAGGCGTAGAGCTACCCGCGGTGACTCCACGCGATCCAACGTGCCGGCGACCAGAGCACCGGCGACATCGGGCGTCAGCGCCGTAGGACGGCCGAGACCCACCATGTCGCACTCGCCCGACCGAACCGCAGAACTCATCACCGAACGGGTGCGGAAGCCTCCGGTCACGGCCAAGGGAACCGTTCCCGCGGCGTCACGCACCGTTCGCGCATATTCCAGGAAATAGGCTTCGCGCTCTCGAGTGCTCGCGGTGCCCATCATCGCGGGTGATTCGTAGCTGCCACCGCTGATTTCGATCAGGTCGATCGATTCCTGGACCAGATGCTCCACGGTGATCCGTGATTCTTCTTCGCTGAACCCGCCGCGCTGGAAGTCTGCCGAATTCAGTTTGATTCCCACGGCGAAGCTGGGGGACACCGTGGCCCTGATGGCACGGACCACTTCGAGAACGAATTGCATTCGTCCGTCGAGGTTGCCGCCCCAGGCGTCGTCGCGGGTGTTGGACAGTGGCGACAGGAACTGAGACACCAGATAACCGTGTGCGCCGTGTATCTGGACGCCGTCGAAGCCGGCCGACTCGGCCACGGCTGCTGCGGTGGCGAATCGGTCGATGATGTTGCGGATCTCGGTCTCGTTCAACGCCCGCGGTGTCGGGATACCCGGGATCTTGGGAGCAATAGCGGACGGTGCGACGGGCTTGGTGCGGGTGACGATCGGATTGGCCTGTCGACCAGGGTGATTGAGCTGCATCCAGATGGGTGCGCCGCCGTCGGACGTCGCTTGTGCCCACCGGGACAGTGCATCGCGATCGCGGTCGTCTTCGATGACGACGTTGCCCGGTTCTCCGAGATGGGATCGGTCGACCATGACATTGCCGGTTACCACCAGTCCGTAGCCGCCCGCGCCCCATTGGCGATACAGCGTCTCGAGGCGGGAGTCGGGTGCATGCTCGGACGTCGCCAATCCCTCGCTGAGAGCCGACTTCATCACGCGATTCGGCAGGATCTGCCCGCAGGCGAGTGCGAGAGGGCTGCTCAGGTCGATAACGTCGGTGTCAGGGGACATGGCGTTGCTCCGATTCCGATGGACAGCGTTTCGGTCTATGCTCAGCAGCATAGTGGAAGTGACCCTAGATGTAACTCAGTGTTACGTCAATGACGGTCCGGAAGGGTTCGGATGGCTGATCGAAGTAGCGCGCGAGCCGACATGTTGCGCAGCGCCGCGCATTTGTTCCGTCAGCGCGGGGTGGAAGCCACCTCGCTGGCGGACGTCATCGATCACGCGGGAGCACCGCGTGGCTCGATCTATCACCATTTCCCCGGTGGGAAGACTCAACTGGTGGAGGAGGCGACGCGAACTGCGGGCACCGTCATGAGCTCGATGATCTCGGCCGGCCTGGCATCGGCCGGTCCGTCGGCGACGGTCCGGGCCATTATCGACGGATTCCGCAGCGAGCTGCTGGCAACGGATTTCGTTGCAGGGTGCCCGGTCGCACCTGCTGCGCTCGAGGGGCTGCATGCGCCGGGTGCGGTGGCCGCGGCCGGTGAGTCTTTCTCGTCCTGGGAGGACGTGATCGCGGCATCCCTGTGGCAGCGCGGTCTGGTCCGTGAGCGGTCCTACACACTGGCGACTTTCGCCATCGCCGCTATCGAAGGCGCGCTGATCCTGGCCAAGGCGCAGCGATCCACCACCGCCTTGGATCGTACCGAAAAAGAGCTGTTGGCCCTGCTCGAGGCCGTACTGGACGCATAGGACCATACCCGTCCGTGAGTCGGCCGCATCCAAGACTGTTGCTATAACGTCCAGTTACAGTTACTTTTCCTTCAAGAACTATGCCGATCGTCATAGTCGAAGGGATTCTCATGTCGTTGCCTACCACTTCCCACCACCGGGCAAATGTCCCGCCGCGGAGTCGGCGATACCTGGCGCTGCTCGTCATCTGCGCAGCCGAGTTGCTCGTCGTTCTCGACAACACCGTCGTCAACGTTGCGCTGCCCTCCATGGGGTTGCAGCTTCGTGCCGATATCAGCGGGCTGCAGTGGGTGGTCGACGCCTACACGCTGACTTTTGCCGGACTGTTGCTGGCGTTCGGTCACCTCGGCGATCGCTACGGTCGAAAGAAGGTCATGATCGTCGGGCTGGCCGGTATAGCGGTCATGTCGGTCGGCGGCGCTCTTGCCGCTGATCTGGGGCAGGTCGTCGCAGCACGGGCAGCAATGGGTGTGTGTGCGGCAGCGGTGTTCCCGGCGACCCTGGCGCTGATCATCAATATCTTCACCGACGCACAGGAGCGGGCTCTGGCTATCGCCGCCTGGACCGCCATGGCGGGTTTCGCGATCGCGATCGGCCCCACGGCGGGCGGCTTTCTGCTCGAACACTTCTCGTGGCATTCGGTGTTCTGGATCAATGTGCCTGTGGCGCTTCTGGTTCTGTTTGCCGCGTTGTGGTGCGTACCGGAATCGAGAGCCGAGCATGTCGGCAAGTACGACCCGCTGGGTATCGCGCTGTCGTTGGCCGGAATCACGGTGTTGGTGTGGGCGATCATCGAAGCGCCGCACAACGGCTGGTTGTCTGCGACGAGTGTCGTTGCCTATGTCGCCGGTCTGGTCGGCCTTGCCGGGTTCGTGTGGTGGGAGCTTCGAACACCCTCGCCGGTGCTCGACCTGAATTTGTTTCGGAACAGACGGTTCTCATTGCCTGCCTTGGCGATTGCCGTCGCGTACTTCAGCATGTTCGGCTTTCTGTTCATGATCACCCAGTATTTCCAAGGTGTGATGGAACTGACGCCGCTGCAGTTCGGCATCCACTCGCTGCCCTTCGCGGTCTCCATCGCGATCGGCGCGCCGATGGCCACGGTGATCGCCCAGCGGATCGGCACCACGACCGTGATCGTCTTCGGCTTGGTGGTGATGAGCGTCGGGATGTTCATCGCCGGTCAGGTGAAGGTCGAAACGCCCTACCTGGGACCGGTCGTGGTGTCGATGATCCTGATGGGCCTCGGTCTGGCGATCGTGCAGGGGCCGGCCACCGAATCGATCATGTCTTCGGTGACGCTCGACGAGGCCGGTGCCGGATCGGCCGTGAACGACACCACCCGAGAGGTCGGCGGAACGCTCGGTGTGGCCGTACTCGGCTCCATCGTTGCTTCGATCTACACCACTCAGGTGGGGCCGAGAATCGACGTCATTCCCGACGCCATCATGGAGCCCTATCAAAAAGCATTCGCTCGCGAGACGGTTGTCAGCGTCATCGAGATCGTGAAAGCGCCCACCAACCCGATCTTCGCGACGCAGAAGGCCGACCTGATCTACGCAATGAAGGCGGCTTCGTTGGAAGGCTTCCAACTCGCGTCGTTCGTCACCGTCGGGGCGGCCATGGCCTGCGCGCTCGCTGTTGCGCTGTTCCTGCCGTGGCGACGACCCGAGGGCGACGGTGTGCTGCTTGCATGGCGTGGACACACGGACAGCGAGAAGATCAGTTGAACGGTGTACCGCCGGTGACGGCAATGGTCTCGCCCGTGATGTAGCTCGACTCGTTCGATGCCAGGAACACATACGCCGGAGCCAGCTCCGCGGGGTGGCCGGGTCGTCCGAGAGGAACGGTTTCGCCGAACTTCTCGTACTTCTCGGGCGGCATCGTGGCCGGGATCAGTGGGGTCCAAATCGGTCCTGGCGCAACGGCGTTGACCCGGATACCGCGCGGTGCCAGGTCGCCGGCCAGGCCCTTGGTGAAGGCTACGATTCCCGCTTTGGTGGTGGCATAGTCCATCAGCTCCGGAGATGGATTCGACGCCTGGATCGAGGTGGTGTTGATGATGGCCGCACCGGCGTCCATTGTTTCTGCCGCGCGTTTGGAGATCCAGAACAGGGCGTACAGGTTCGTCTTGAGTACACGATCGAACTGCTCGGTGGTGATGTCGGCGATGCCGCCCATCTGAGCCATCTGAAATGCAGCGTTGTTGACGACGATGTCGAGTCCGCCGAGAACGTCGCTCGCGGTGTCCACGAGTTGCACACACTGCGTTTCGTCGGTGAGGTCGCACGCGATCGCCCGTCCGGCTCGGCCGGCACCCTCGATCAAGTCGATCGTGGCCTGAGCATCCGGACCTTCGGATTCGAGATGAGCAATGACGACGTCGGCCCCCTCGCGTGCGAAAGCGAGTGCGACGGCTCGTCCGATACCCGAGTCGCCTCCGGTGATCAAGGCCTTGCGGCCGTGCAGACGGCCCGACCCTCGGTAGGAACTCTCACCGTGATCGGGTGCAGTGACCATGTCTCGCGTCAGCCCGGGGTGGTCCAAGGGATTCTGCTCTGCCCGCTCCGGCGGCGAGAACGCGGTAGTGGGGTCGGCCTTCGTGAACTGGTCGGACATCGTCGATCCTTGCCTCGTGTGAAGAGGACCCACCGCGGCACAACCAAAGCCGCCCCAATTCTTGAGACGAATCACGGTCGTTCCCGACTGGAGTCGCTGTCGACACTTGGTTTGCCGGTTGTCTCCGTAGGCAAACCTCGAGACTCAGCCTAGGGTCGGGTACGCACCGATCGTGTGAGCACCAAGTGCATCGAGCACTCTGCGCGCCGGGCGCGTGGGAGCGAAGACCTCCAGGCGGCCATGGGAGCGTTCGGCAGCATCGACGATCACGCTCGCAGCTCCCGAGTACATGAATTCGACCGATGACAGGTCAAGCAACACAACGCATTCGGCCTCGAGGGCGCGGTCGAGGGACGACACCAGATCTGCTCGTGCACTCATGTCCAACTCGCCGGCGGCGCGAACGACAGTCAGGTCAGGGGTGTAGGACTCTGTCCCGATCGTGTAGCGCTGACCGGTTCGAGCGGGGGTGAAACGAACGTCGGTGAAATCGGAAACAGTCACGATGCGAACCTCTCAGTTCGGATGGCCAAGCGACCGGCAGGCTCTGGGTGGAACCCGAGGGCTACAGGTTCCTTCGCGTGCCGTGCAGTAATCGTGACAGCGCAACGTCACCGTATCGAGGCCTCTTCATCACGGAACGATAGCGAGTGAATAACAAAACGGTCACAGCAGATATGACGCAGCTGAGCGACGTTCAGGGCAAGGTGTGACCAGCGGCGATGAAGAGTCGGTACCACTCCTGCCTGGTCAAACGTACGTCCGAACCAGCCGCGGCCTCGACCACTCGATCGGGGTTCGTGGTGCCCAACACCACCTGGATGTTCGCCGGATGCCGCGTGATCCATGCTGTCGCGATCGCCGACGGGGTCGAGCCGTGCGACTCGGCAATCTCATCCAGTGCGGTGTTGAGTTCGGGATAATTCAGCCGGTCGCCCACGAAGACGCCGGAGGTGGTCCCACTCTGGAAGGGTGACCACGCCTGCAGAGTGATACCCCGCGTCCGTGCGTAGTCCAACAAACCGTTGTCCCGATCGATCGATTGATCCTCCGAGCTCATGTTGGCGGTCAGGCCGGCCGCGATCAGCGGAGAATGCACGAGGCTCAGTTGCACTTGATCGAACAGAATCGGTTGTTTCACAGCAGTTTTCAGCAGCTCGATCTGTCCGGGTGTGTGGTTGGAGACGCCGAAGCCGCGGACCTTGCCCGAGGTGTGCAACGCGTCGAACGCTGCCGCCACCTCCTCAGGCTCGACGAGGGCGTCGGGTCGGTGCAGGAGAAGTGTGTCCAGATGATCCACGCCGAGAGCAGCGAGGGAGTTCTCGACCGTGGCGACGATGTGGTCCTGGGAGAAGTCGAACCAGCCTTCGCGAATGCCCACCTTGCTCTGAATGTCGACTCGCTCGCGCTGGGTAGGGGTCAGCGTCACCGCATCCCCGAACAGCTTCTCGCAGGTGTGCGGAGTACCGCCGTAGATGTCGGCGTGGTCGAACACGGTGACCCCAGCGTCGAGGGCGGTGTCCACCAACCTTCTGATCCGGTCACGGTCCAGATCGGTGATGCGCATGAACCCGAGCACGATGCTCGAGACGCTGGTGCCGGTATGGGGGAGGGGAAAGGTGCGCACGGTGGATCTCCTGTTCGCCGGTCGAGCTGTCGGGTCGAGTCTGTCAAAGACGGGCGAGCCGCAATCTCCAGGCTTGCGCAAGGTGTTGACAATATTGCGCAATATCTGCAACTGTTGTGCTCAGAATCACAAACGACATTCGAGGTGAACCATGGCACCCACCCTCACGCAGGTGGCGCAACAAGCAGGTGTGTCGTTGTCGACGGCGTCGCGCGCCTTCAGCAATCCGGACCGTATCGGTGCAGACACGCTGGCCCGGATCATCGCCGTCGCCGATGAGATCGGCTACGTCGCGGCCTCTGGCCGATCGTCGGACACCCGTGTTGCCGCGACAACAGTTGCTGTCGTCGTGCCCGATATCGGCCACACGGTCTTCGCGAGCTTCGTCAAGTCCGCGCAGGCTCAGGGCTGGCATCGTAGGCAGACGATCGTCCTGACCGATACCGACGGAAGCTCTGATCGAGAGCGTGAGGTGATCGGTGAGCTGCAGGGTCGGGTCGACGCGCTGATCGTCTGTGCGCCGCGTCTGCCCGCGGAGGACATCGTGCAACTTGCCGGCGATACCCCGCTGGTGCTGGTGAACCGATCCTCGGAGGAATGCGACTGCGTCGTAGCCGATTCGGAGGATGGAATTCGGCAGGCCGTGGACTACCTCGCAGCTCTGGGTCATTCGCATCTGGCGTACGTCCAGGGTTCACCGCGGTCCTGGTCCAACGAGCGACGCGTCGAGGCCGTCGAACAGTTCTGTGCGGCAAGAGGAATCGTGCTGGACGTTCTCGGTTGGCAGCAGGAAACCCTGGCGGGCGGTCACGCCGCCGCTGCCAGCGTCGTCGCCACTGGAGCCACTGCTGTCATGACTCACAACGACCCCATGGCCATCGGCGTCATGAACGGAGTCCGGTCGATGGGTCTGACGGTTCCCGGGGACCTCAGCGTCATCGGCATCGATGATTCGCCTCTCGCCGATCTGGCGCATCCTGCGCTGACGAGCATCAACGTTCCGATGGGCCGTGCGGGCCTCGTCAGCTCCGATCTGGTGTTCCAACGCGCAGCCGAGCCCGATTCCCCGGCGCGCACCATTCATCTCCCCACCCAACTCGTGGTCCGGGGCTCGTCCGGTCCCGTTCACAACCGCACTCTCGGTCCAGGAAAGGACGATTCGAAGTGAAGGTCGTCATCGCAGATTCCAACCTTCTGCCCCATCGCAAGCGATTCGAGGACCGGGTCGTCCCCGGCGTCGACCTGTCTTGGCACGACAGTTTCGACATCGATGCGATTGCTGCCGACATCGCCGATGCGACCGTGTACGTCGGCGGGAAGTTCCCGGCCGCCCTGGCCGAGGCATCGCCGGAGCTGCGGTTGGTGCATGTCGCCGGAGCCGGCACCGACGGCGTGGACTTCGACGCCTTGAATCCGCACACCCTGGTGGCCAACACATTTCACCACGAGCGTTCGATTGCCGAGTACGCTGCCGCAACGGCAGTATTGCTCCGACGCGGATTCCTCGAGCAGGACCGGCAACTGCGAGAAGACAGGTGGTCGTCTCCGGTCTACGACCGGACACTTCGGCAGTCCAGTTCGTTGGGTTCGGCTACCGTCGGATTCGTGGGCTTCGGTCACATCGGCGCTCGATCGTGGGCTTTGTTGCGGGCGTTCGGGTGCACTGGCATCGCGGTCACCGGCAGTGGATCGGTGAATGCGTCCGAGAACGGATTGGCCTGGGCTGCATCGACGGACCGCCTGTCCGATCTCATGATCGAAGCAGACGTCGTCGTGGTGTCCGCGCCACTGAACGAGCGCACCACCGGCATGATCGGTGCCACGGAACTCGCCTCCCTCGGACCCGACGGGGTACTGATCAACGTCGGACGTGGCCCGCTAGTGCAACAGGACGCGCTGTTCGAGGCGCTGTCCACCGGCTCGCTCGGCAGTGCCGCCATCGATGTCTGGTACGACTACCCGTCGCCCGATGGCATCGGTGCGCCCTCGCCGCGTCCGTTTCGCACCCTGCCCAACGTCCTCATGACACCCCATTCCTCCGGCATCACCGGTGAAACCTTTCAAGGCAGGGTCGACGACATCACTGCCAACATCGGTCGACTCGCAGCGAGCGAATCCCTGACCAATGTGGTTGCCGGAGAGAACTTCACCGCAGAGGTACCGATCTCATGACCGATCGGATCATCGCCGCGGACGTGATCGTCTGCAGCCCCGCTCGCAACTACGTCACTCTGAAATTGACCACCGCAGACGGCGTCGTCGGTTATGGCGATGCGACATTGAACGGCCGGGAACTTGCCGTCGCGTCCTACCTACGGGATCACGCCGCTCCCTTGCTCATCGGTCGAGATCCGGCGCGTATCGAGGACACCTGGCAGTACCTCTACCGCGGTGTCTACTGGCGTCGCGGCCCGGTGACGATGGCCGCGATCGGTGCAGTCGATCTCGCGCTGTGGGACATCAAGGGAAAAACGCTGGGCCAACCGGTGTACCAGCTACTCGGTGGAGCCGTCCGAGACCGCATTCTCTCGTACACCCATGCCACCGGCTGGGACACCGCGGAACTGATCGATTCGGTCGATCGGCGTCGGGCTCAGGGCTTTCGTGCGGTGCGCGCCCAGTCCGGGGTGCCGGGACTCGATTCCGTGTACGGCGTGCACCGGGGAGCGCAGGGCTACGAACCCGCAGGGCGCGGAGCATTTCCGGTGGAGGAGCTGTGGGATACCGACGCCTACCTCAATCACGTCCCCGGAGTGCTGACAGCTGTGCGAGACCACGTGGGGTCCGAGCTGAAGTTGTTGCACGACGCGCACCACCGACTGACACCGCAACAGGCTGCGCGACTGGGTAAGTCGCTCGAAGACGTCGACCTGTACTGGCTCGAGGACGTCACCACCGCTGAGGACCAGAGCGCCCTGCGGCTGGTGCGTCATCACACCACCACCCCGCTCGCCATCGGTGAAGTGTTCAACACCATCTGGGACTGCCAGCAGTTGATCTCCGAGAAGCTGATCGACTTCATCCGCGTCGCCATCGCGCATGCCGGCGGCATCAGCCATGTGCGCAAGATCTTCTCGCTCGCCGAGGTGCATCAGGTGCGCTGCGGGCCCCACGGACCGTCCGACGTCTCGCCGATCACCCTCGCCGCGAGCGTGCACCTCGGAATGGCGACCCCGAACTTCGGCATTCAAGAATTCATGGGCTACGACCCGCTGGTCGACGAAGTGTTCCCGCACGCATGGTCGTTCGCCGACGGCTACCTCACCCCGGGTGATGCGCCCGGTCTCGGCGTCGACATGGACGAGTCGTTGGCGGCGAGACACCCGTACGAGCCCGCATATCTACCGGTTGCGCGTCGCCTCGACGGCTCCATGACGGATTGGTGACGAGATGATCGAACCGAGACTGTCCCGTTCGGCGCTCGCCGGTTCGGGACTCGTTCCCGTAAGGCCGGACGGAACCGGAATCGTGCACCTGGGACTGGGCAACTTCCACCGCGCGCATCAAGCCGTGTACACCGCCGCGGCATTGGAGCGGGATGGTGGATCCTGGGGAATCCTGGGCGTCGCCAACAGATCTCGTACGGTCACCGATGCCATGCTCGCCCAGGACCTGCTGTACGGCGTCGTCGAGATTTCGCCGTCCGGCGCGCGAGTCGGTGTGCCGGGAGCGCACACCGGAGTCATGGTGGCGGCCCACGACCCCGCCGCCGTCGTGGCTGCCATCGCGGACCAGAACGTTCGGATCGTCACGATCACCGTCACGGAGCTCGGCTACACTTTCTCGTCCAAGACGGGCGCGCTAGATGTTGAATCGACTGCAGTGCAACAGGATTTGTCGCGGACAGAGGTACCGACCACCACTATCGGACAGCTGGCGCGGTCCCTGTCGGTACGGGCTCGAACTCACGGTGCTCCGATCACGGTGGCCAGCTGCGACAACCTGCTGGGAAACGGTGATCGCACCGCCGCTCTCGTACGCCAATTCCTTACCCGCTGCGGTGCGGACGATGTGATCGACTGGCTGGCAACGGCGGTGACGTTCCCCAATTCCATGGTCGATCGCATCGTCCCGTCCAGCAGATCGTCGTACGACGCCGAGTCCACCGCCGGATTGGGCGCTGTGGACACCATTGCTGTACCGGCGGAGCCGTTCACGATGTGGGTGATGGAGGACAAATTCGCCGCGGGGCGTCCCCAGTGGGAAGCCGGCGGTGCAGTCTTCGCCGACGACGTCGAGCCGTACGAACTGATGAAAGTTCGACTGCTCAATGGAACACACTCTCTCATAGCATATCTCGGCGCACTCGATGGCTGCGCGACAATTCCGGACTCGATCGGTCGCCCTTTTGTCGAGGCTGCGGCCCGAGCATTGCTGATCGACGAGTATCTCCCGACCGTGCCCGTGCCGGACGGGGTGGACATCGACGACTACATCGCCCAGCTGTTCGTACGGTGGTCCAACTCCGCTCTGGGCCACAGGACGGCACAGGTAGGTTCCGACGGCTCGGCGAAACTCGCGCAGAGAATCCCGACACCAGCGCTGTACCACCTGCGCAACGGTGTTGTACCGCAATATCTCTCGTTGACATTGGCTGCGTATCTCTGCTGCGTATGCCCTCCCGACGGTTTCGATCCAGGCCCGCACGCACGTGCGATGGCCGACCCAGCACGTGCGCGATTGGCAGGACTTGCCGCCTCGGCAGCGTCCAGTGAAGATGTCGTTCGTTCGGTACTCGAACGCGGTGACATCCTCCCCGTCGAATTGGCCCACTTTCCCGAATTCATCACACGCACTGCGGAATTGATGGATACTGTTGTCCGTCACGGTCCGATGGCAGCAGCCGTCGAAGCGGCGAGTTCTTCGCTCCGCCCTGTCGTCACAGCATCCCGGACCACACTCGACTGACTCTTTCTCCTTCGTTCGGCTCAGGCCGTCACTTCACCCGAGGACAACCATGGACACGACCACAGAACCGTCGGACTCTCCCAGAATTGCTCCGGCCAAGCACAACCCGACCGCGGTGCGCCGCGCAGCGTGGGCAGGCCTCATCGGCACCACGCTCGAGCAGTACGACTTCGTCATCTACGGCACGGCGTCGGCGTTAATCTTCAACAAACTGTTCTTCCCCAACATCTCTCCGGCGGCGGGCATCATTGCCAGCTTCAGCGCCTATGCCGTCGGCTTCCTCGCTCGTCCCCTGGGCGGACTGTTCTTCTCCCGCTACGGTGATCGACTCGGTCGCAAGTGGGTTCTGGTGGCTACGTTGATGTTGATGGGCGGCGCGACGATGGCCATCGGACTGCTGCCCACCTTCGAGCAGGTGGGGCTGCTGGCCCCGGTGTTGCTGGTGCTGTGCCGGTTCTTCCAAGGATTCGGCGCCGGTGCCGAACAGTCAGGTGGTGCAACCCTTCTCACCGAGACTGCCGAGATAGGTAAACGCGGAAGACTCGCGGCCCTCGTCATGACGGGTGCGGCTCTCGGTACTGCGCTCGGAGCCATCGCCTGGATTCTGGCCCAATTGCTTCCCGACGATCAGTTGATGTCCTGGGGTTGGCGGATGGTCTTCCTCAGCAGCATTCTGGTCACCATTGCCGCGTTCATCATCAGACGCAAGCTCAACGAGTCCCCGGTCTTCCAGGAACTCAAGGCAGCGCAGGAGCGCCCCAAGGCACCGGTGAAGGAAGTGTTCACCAACGGCAAGCGCCCGCTGTTCATCGTCATGTTCATGACCGTCGGCATCAGTGCACAGTCCTACACCTATCAGGTGTTCATGGCCTCGTACATGAAGAACGACATCGGCGTCGACGCCACGTTCATCCCGAAGGTGTTGCTCATCGGCGCGATCTGCGGCGGCATCGCGGCGTGGGGCTTCGGCTGGCTCTCGGACAAGGTCGGCCGCAAGCCGGTGTACATCGGCATCGTCAGCCTTCTCGTGGTGCTGCCCTTCCCGACCTTCATGGCATTGAACACCGGCTCGCACGTGTTGATCACAGTGGTGATGATCATCGGATTCATCCTGGCGTGCCAGGGTGCCGTCGGTGTCACCATGAGCTACTTCCCGGAGATGTTCGGAGCCCGATACCGTTACGCCGGAGTGACTTTGGGCCGTGAATTCGCATCGGTGTTCGGCGGCGGCATCGCCCCCCTGCTGTGCGCCGCATTGATCACTGCGTTCTCCGGATCCTGGGTTCCCGTTGCCGTCTACATGATGATCATGGCAATCTCGGTGCTCGCGGCAGCGTCGTTCGCTCCGGAAACCCGAGACAGGGACCTGACCGATCCGGCCAATGCGACCGATCCCGTACTCGGCAAGGTCTGAGCCACGATGACCGAAGCAGTGCAGGTTCCGGAGAAGACCGTTGCCCTGATCGCTCACGCCGCCGACGACCTTCGTCTCGACACCGTGGTCGTGACAGCCGCGGCACCGAACGAGGCCATCATTGCCGTCGCCTACGGCGGGATCTGCGGCTCGGATCTCCACTACTGGCAGCACGGCGCGGCAGGGCAATCGGTGTTGAAAGCGCCGATGAGGTTGGGCCACGAGGCATCGGGAACGGTGGTTCGCCGTGCCGAGGATGGCAGCGGACCCGTCGAGGGCACCACGGTGACGGTCCACCCGGCAACACCGGGCGGAACGGGCGCGAAGTATCCGGCGGATCGTCCGAACCTCTCGCCCGGGTGTCGGTACATGGGCAGCGCCGCGCAGGTACCGCACAACGACGGACTCTTCATCGGGCACGTCGCCGTCCCGACACGGATGCTCAGAGCGTTGCCCGAGGGACTCGATCTGAGGATCGCAGCGCTGGCCGAGCCTGCGAGCGTCGCCTGGCACGCCGTCGAGCGAGCCGCCGGCGTCTCGGGCAAGACCGTCCTCGTCGTGGGCACCGGCCCGATCGGTGCCCTCATCGTGGCGGTCGCCGCGCGGGCGGGTGCGGCACACATCGTGGCGGCCGACCTGACGGACTTCTCGCTCGACGTGGCACGTGCACTCGGGGCGCATCGAACTATCGATGCTCGCGAGTCCTCGGCAATCGCCTCCGTGGAGGCGGACGTCACGTTCGAGTGCTCGGGCAACCACCGCGGGCTCGCTTCGGCGATCGACGGCACCATGCGCGGCGGGCGAGTGGTCATGGTCGGGCTACCGCCAGCGGGGGATCAGCCGGTGCCGGTGTCGCTGGCGATCACCCGCGAGATAGACCTGGTCGGTTCGTTCCGTTTCAACGACGAGATGGACGATGTCATCGAGGCGTTGGCGGACGGCTCTCTCGACGTCGAAGCCGTCATCACTGCGGAGTATCCCGTAGCGGAGGCGCTCGACGCCTTTGCGCTGGCTGCCGACGCGTCTCGATCGAGCAAGGTCCTACTGACGTTCTGATCGAGTGTCCGGTCGTTACTCGAACTCCAGGCGAGTGGACTGCGACGTGGCCTGGAGCATCAGCACGAAGCCGGTCAGCGTCACCACGATCGGTGCCCACAGAACGATCGCGACGAATGTGTCCACATCCCGCTCCAACACGATGTACACCGCAACGATGGACGTGCCGAGCAGGCACAGTGCGATGTGGGCGGCCAGACGCCACTTGTCGAAGAAGAATCCGGCGAGCATTCCCATGGGAATGAGGAAAGTACATTTTCCGAGGGTGACCTCGGGCTCGAAATTAGCAGTGATGGTGGCCGCGAAAATCGCGATGTCGGCAATGACGACGAACGCGAACGCCTGCCGAAGCGTCGGCCACGGACCGAACCACCAGAACGCGCCCATGATGTACGCGGCGATCATCGACGTCCATTGCACGATCGACGGGAGCGTTGTGGTCGCGCCGTAGCCGAACGCCAGCTCGAGGGTGACCACCACGGCCATGGACAGCGCAGCAGCCGAAACGATGCGCCTGACGACAGTGGTGATGGCGAGAGAGGCCATCACCCCGATTCCCCACTGGTAATGCTCGTTCGATCTGATCGCAGCACGAGTCATTTCGGCCCCTATCGTTCCATTCGGCAACCGATTGAAACACAGCCATGAGCGCCGAGGTTCTATTTTCGCCGAGACCCGACTCCGATCTTGCCCGTTCGGCGCATCGGTCAGCTGGTCAGACGTGCCAATAGTTCGGGGAGAGTCTCACTGATGTCGTGGCGGCTTGCGACTCGGTATCGCGCGGCGCTTCCGAGTGCTCGTCGACGATCCGAATCGCCGACGACGGACGAGATTGCACCGGCGAGGGCAGCGGCGTCACCGGGCTCGACAAGAATTCCGGCACCGTCGGCGAGGAATTCATGGGTACCGCCATGGTCGGTTCCGATCACCGGCAGTCCGTACGACATCGCTTCGAGCACCGATAATGGACCGGCCTCCGGTGACGTACTTGCCGAGACGACCACATCCCATCTGCTCAGCGCAGACGGTGCGTCGGTGTGTCCGAGGAACTCGACCCGGCCCGCGAGGTCGGGTCGAGATGCGCGCTCGTGGAGTTCCGCCACGTACTCGCGATCACCGGGAAAGCTGCCCCCTGCCAGTTCGACCCGAATATCGGGGATCGCGGCCACTGCGTCGAGCAGTACTCGGTGGCCCTTCCACGGCGTGAGGAGGGCGAGGATCCCGACGACCGGCGGGGAATGCAGTTCTCCGCCCAAGCGAGGTACCGGCCACTGGACTCCGTTGTGCGACACGACCACCGGAAGGCCGGCCGCACGCAGTGGTACTGCCGTGGCGTCCGAGACCGATACCGCTACCCGTATTGCGGAGCGGGCGTAGCGGACCACCAGACGCTGTTTGAGGGACGTCATAGTGTCGTGGACCAGCCATGACGCGCCTCGGGGTGGGCGAGACAGGGTGGCGACCGGGAGGGCGAAGAGCGAGTTGACGACGGTGGCCGTATCCGGTTGGCGGGCGATCGCGCGGACCGCACGCGATGCGGTGACCCACCTCGCCACCATGCGAATCGCGGCGATGCCCCTGGCCGCTCCTCGTTCGCCACCCAGACCGAGTTCGCCGATCGGGATGTGTCGCGTCGTGTCGGGAATCCGATCGGCCAGTGGCCCGTTGGGGCAGGCGATGACAGTGTCGTGGCCGCGCCGCTCGGCCTCGTCGATCAGATCCAGCAGAACCTTTTCGGCACCGGAGACCTGCCCGGTGTGGGCGAGGAACAGCACTGTCGATCCAGAGGTCATGAGCGAGCCCGTCTGTGCGGCAAAGGTGGTTCTGGCGGATCAGTACACATCGCGGAGCAGTGCCACAGGGTCTTCGCACATTCTCCGCAACGCCGCGTCCATCACCTCGGCGTCGACCATCTTGCTGCAGAACGAGGCCGTGTACGTACGCCCGCCGGCGATCTCGGCGATGAGCATGGTGCAACCGTCCGGGCCGTCCGGTTCGAGTGATGCGGCCATTTGCCGGGGTCTGCCGTCGTCGGCCCAGTCGAGGTGGTCGAACACTCGGACGCGTCCGAGGTCGCTGACGGCCAGTCGCAACGTATCGGGCACCTCGACGACCGCATTCTCGTTGTGCGTCTGTGCCGAACGCCTGATGCGCGACGCCACATCGCGGAGATGTGACATCCCCAGTACTGCGATGGGCCAGCCGGATTCGATCACCTCACGCATTGCCGCGGCGATGCCGACGGGCGTCGTGTGTGCGGGAAGGTGAAGTGGAATGCCGACAGCAAAGTTCCCGTGCGAATTCTGCAGCGACGGATCGAGATAACGCCGACTGTTGAACAGCACCATGACGTGATCGGCGACGTCGACGGATTCCGCCCGCAGCGCTGCGGCCCACAGCGCGATGGAGACCGACGCCGCGGTCGCTCCGGGCATGTTCTCGGCCGTCCAGTGTTTGAGTTCTTCGACTCTGGTTGGGCTCATGTACCCGGCGCGGCTGACTTTGGCGGTTTCCCAATTCTCGATGCGACGACGGGGAGTGGACGTGGGGCCGGCCTCGATCCGATGGCGCGCACGCAACTTCCAGAAGTCCACCAGCGTCCTGGGATTGCGAGAGTAGTGTCGCCACAGTGCTTTCCAGGTAGTGCTCGACGGTAACCCCGCAGCGAGGCCGGGCACCAAGGTCCCCTCGGCATCATCACAGAAGGCCGCCAGCATCATGACGCCGATCTGGCCGTCCCCGATCCCGTGCGAGTAGTCCACTGCGAGGTGGTCGCCGAACACGACCACCTCGAGTGGGCTCGGTGAACCGTCCCGGTGCCGAATGTCGGTCAGCATCTGGCCCAGGTCGTCGGTGGCCCCGCTGCCCGTGACTACATTGTTGCCGGCGATGTCGTTGCGATACCGCCACTGTCGTGCATCCGCTCGTGGCTCCAGCGCAATGTGCGGTGCCGCGTCGACGTGTTCGGCGGCGATGAGCGTCGCACGCGTGCGCTCGACGTCGAGGCCCCTGACGGGTCCGATTGCCGTCACTATCCGAGTGTCGGCGAAGACACGATCCAACGCGGTCGAGCGGTAGGTGGCCTCAGCGGACGGCATCGACTACCTCCTGCATTCGACTGCGGAAGTTGGCCCGCGAAAAGCCCTCCGCCCAGGTCCGAATAGCTGCGCGATCGTAGTCTGCGGGATCGAACGAACGCATCGCCTCGGCGAACCCGGCGACGACTGCCTCGTCGGAGCCCGGCTGCACATGCAGGCCGGTCTTGCCTGGAATCACGGAGTCCATGGCACCGCCGTCACCCAGCGCGATGACCGGGGTTCCTGTTGCCATGGACTCGACGGGGACGATGCCGAAGTCTTCTACTCCGGGCATCAGCAGGGCACGCGTCGTTCGATGAAGCTCGAGTAGTTTCTCGTGTGAAACCCGTCCCAAGAAGGTCGTTTTCGGTCCGGCCAGTTCCCGGCAGGCGTCCATCGCACGGCCGTCTCCCGCCACCACGAGGGGCACGTCGGCCTCGGCGGCAGCGCGCACCGCGATGTCGGGACGCTTGTAGGGGACCAGTCGGCCGGCGAGCAGGAAGAAGTTCTCCCGCTCGATCGACGGGTCAGGAGTGAAGCCCTGGGTGTCCACCGGCGGATGGACCACCACGGCGTCGTCTCGGCCCCACCATTCTTCGATCCGGCGCGCGACGGCCGTCGAGTTGGCCACCACGGTCGTCAGTTTCGGTGCGGCAGCGATCTCGCATCGACGGGCCACGGCCGACAGCGCCGTCAGAATCGTCGCTCCGGCTCTGCCGCCGCCTTCGCCTGCGCGCAGTTCGGGGTCCCACGCCCACCGTGCAGGGCTGTGAACGTAGGCGATCACGGGGGAGTCGGTGGCGAACACGGCCTGTGTTGCAAAGGCGTGGTGGCTCACCACGACTGCGTCGTAACCCTTCAGTGGCATGCGACGGAACGCCAACGGCATCATCGGCAGAACGGGTGCGTACGACCGCTGGCCCAGCGCGTTGTACACACGATTGAGTCCGGATACGTGCGGTCCGCGACCGATGCCGTCCGGAACGCCGGACGGGCGCGAGATTGGCGCGAACACCTCGGCTTCGGGCCAATGCAGGGCGAGTTGTTCGATGACGTGTTCGGATCCGGCGATCTCGGTGAATCGTTCGTGTACAACGGCGATTCTGTCAGCTGGCATGGCGTTGGCCCTCCGGCGCGATCGGCTGCGCGGTCTGTTCGACGCGTCTGGACGAGTTCTTGTTCTGCAGCACGAGGTGAACTGGAATGTCGAAGTGGTCCAGTCGACGTAGTGCCGCAGTTGCTGCCTTCTTGTCTCGTCCACGCTTCGACACCAGCACCACGACCGTCTCGACCTCACCCACGTCGGTGTACTGCCACCACTGCTCGGACAAACCGAATTCTGCAGTGGCGCGCCGATCTCCAGTGGCCTGACCCTCGCCATGTGCAGATTCGAAGGCTGCACCTTCACCCACCAGCAGAAGGACAACACTGTCGCCCTTGGGTACAGCGTGCCGAGCGCCCCTCGAAGCGGGACGGTCACCACGCTCGAGCGCAGCGATCCGCGATGCAACGGCGGGTGGAATTGCGTCGCCGGTCGCCGGATCGAAATGTGCACCGTACTTGCGGGATACCCGACGGGCCCAGGAGCGGGAAGGCTTGCGGCCGAGACGTCCTCGAAGCAGCACGATCAGTTCGGCCGCAACGATGAGCGCAGCGAGCGCCGCGACGAGTGCCTCCGACACCGGTTTCGGCGACACCGGAGCGCTGCTCTGCTCGGGATTGGACAACACGACCAGTTGATCTCCGCTCGCAGTGGCTTCGAGTTCGCTTTGGCGCGTGCGTAGTTCGGCCAGCTCGGACAGAGAGGCCGGCCTACTCGGATCGTCGGCCGGTAGCGCGTCGACCCGCGACTGCTGTGCATCGATGGCGGACTGCCCCTCGTCCGTCCGCTCCTGCGAGTCTCGGAGTGCATTGGCACTCGACGTGCTCGCCATCGCCGACACCATTGCTCGAGCCAGATCTGCAGAGAGCGCCGGAGACCCGGTCGTCACCGTCACGGTCAGCAGCGCGGGTGACGTGCCGGGCGAGAGCTCCACGCTCGATGCCAGTTCCGTGGCATCCATGTCGGCATCGACCTCGGTGAGGACCTGATCGAGCACGCCACTGTCGGTGGCCAACTCGATGAACGGCGCGCGCATCTGTTCGATGAACGCATCACCCGGTACCAGAGTCTGGGCCGGCTTGATCTCGGCGACGATCGATGCGGCGTACTGCTTGTCGGTGAGTTCACTCCTGACGTAGAAAACGCCTGCACCAACCAGCACTGCGACGATCAGAGCCGGCAGCAGGGCGCGACCGAGTTCGCGCATGTGTCCCGCCAGATCGATAGGGGGTGGAACATCGCCTCGGTGGACGGCATCGTGGACGGACATCAACCGCTTATCCTTCCGTCGTCGATGCGAGCGGATGTACCGCTTCGGTGATGGGTAAAGCCGACGGACTCGATGATAGCCGGGCGCGAGCTCTGTTCGCGTAACCGTGCCGGTGGTGAATGGAACTGCACATCAACAACATTCGCGGAAAAAGTGTATCGGTTTGTTATCCACCCGGAAGCCGACCTCGGCTCTGGGAGTCCGGGTCCGAAGCGGGCGTTGTGTCCGCTGTGTTCGATGTCTTCACTCGGAGAGCGCACGGTGTCGTCCTTTCTCTGCCGATCCGGGTAGAGGCGACTCGACGAGTCCGATGGCGACGAACGCATACAGCGAAGCCGCGACCAGTATTGCCGCCGCAACCGATATCAGCAGCCATAGTTCGGGGTAGTGCTGCACCAGTGACCAACCGCCCGCCGTCGTGGCCGCGGTTACCACTAGAATTACCGAAAGTGATTGCACTGGAAGTAGTTTGGATACGGGCATACTGCGTCCGATCACGATCCACAGCAGTATCAAGGTGGTTCCGATCGTCGCGACTGTCGAGATTGCAGCTCCGTCGTACGACATGCGGGGGATCAGGACGAGGTTCAACCCGATGTTCAGGGCCAGACCGACCAGCGCGACCACTGGGTAGTGGCGCTGCATACCGGCCGATGCGAGCAGGAAGATGCCGAGCATCACCAACGACATCAGCGCTGCGCCGATCACGAGCAGACGCGCCGCGTGAGCTCCGTCGACGAAGCTGTCGCCGTACAGCAGGCCGATCAACGGCTCGGCCGACGGAACGAACGCCGCAACTGCCATCGCGCCGAACAGGGCGAACAGCAGTGCAGCCGAACGGGAGCGCGCTCGAAAAGCCGTGGTGTCGTGGGGCCACGACGCGACGAGGAGGGTGCTGATCGGTGCCACCGCCGCCAACACGAAGGTATCGATCATGTCCGAGAATTTGTAACCGATGGAGTACAGACCCACAGCCTCGAACGTGTCGAGGAGGCTGAGCATCAGCATGTCGATCTTGAGCATGGCAATGGTGAGGGCGAAGCCGATCGCGAGCGGCACGGCCTCTCTCAGGTACGGACCCCAGCGACGCACTTCGATGTGCCGCGACGGTCGGAGCCCGATGGACCGGTTACCGATGCCGAAACCCTTGGTGGCCAGTTTGAACACCTCGTTGACCACTGCTGGAAGTACGAAGATGAGCAGGGTGGGGGCCAATACGGCTGCCAACACCGTCAACGCCAATTGAATTGCTTGACCGGCACTTTCGGCCACAGCCACCAGGACCAATCGGTGACGGCTCTGGAACAGCACGCTCAAGGCGTGCCCCGGCGTGGCGAAGACCACCACCAGCCCACCCAGAACGGTCGCCAGGACGACCTCGCTCGGATACTGCAGCAGGAGAACGTATGCGACGGCCAGTACGTATCCCACCAATCCGAGAGCGGTTCGCAGAGCGAGGAACGACGACGCAGTGCGACCGATTTCCTCGGGATCGTCGTCCATCAACTTCGCCAGCACGACGCGTCCGACTCCCAGATCGGTCACGACGGACATCAGACCGAGCAGCGCGAAGACGAAGCTGAACTGACCCCATTCCTCCGCTCCGAGCGATCTTGCGATGATGACGCTACCGACCCAGCCGAGCGCAGCAATGATCACTCGGCTGATGAGAACCGCGATGGTGGCCTTCGCTGCTGCTTTCGGATCGGCAGCGATCGCCCGGTAGTCCGGGGGTTGTTCGGTGCCGTCGAGCGCGAGCTCGTCGGACATCAGGCCACGCCCGCAGCGCGATACGCGTCGGCGGTGAGCTCCGCAGTTCGGCGCCAGCTGATCTCACGGGATGCGTCGGCCGCCGCGTCGACCAGCGCTGCCCTGGCATCCGCGTCGAAGACGATGGGTTTCATAGCATCCACCCAATCGTCCATGTTCTCCGATCCGACGAGAATTGCACCGTCTCCGACGACGTCGGGAAGGGCACCAACTGCACTGGCGACGACCGCTCCACCCGAGGCCATGGCCTCGACGGGCGGCAGACCGTACCCCTCGTACCGCGAGGCGTACGCGGTGATGGTCGCGGCGGCGTAGAGGGCGGACAAGTCTTCCACGTCGACGTATCCGAGACCTCGCGAATTACGGGGAGCATCCGGCCCGGTCGAGCCTGCTCCGGCCAGCAGGCAGGGGACTCCGAGGCTCTCTGCAGCATCGGCTACCAGCTGAACGTTCTTGCGAGGCTCCACCGTTCCGACCTGAATGACGAACCGATCCGGTAGGTCGTATTTCGACCGAACGGCGTCGATGCGGGCCTCGGTGGGCACGGTGGCCCACGCAGCGGGTGCCAAGCCGACCACCGTGGCGTCTCGCCCGCTGACAGCTTTGATCCGATCCGCGGTGAATTGTGAGACCGCCACGAGCAGATCGGCGCGGCGTAGGGCGCGCCGCACCAATCGCTGTTCACCCAGTGCACGGAAACGGCTCGACGCCGACGGCATGTCGATGACCGAAAGATCGTGGACTGTCGCGACAGTGAACGCTGTGGTGAAGAACGGTAGGTCGACGTCGAGGCCGTGCATGACGTCGCACTGCTCGACCGGCAGGGCACCGAGCACTGCGCGAGCCGCACCACTGGTGACCGGTCGTTCGATCGCGCGGACCGCGGGCGACAGTTCCCCGACGGCGTCGCGTTGGACGACCGCAGCGAGTTCTGCTCCGGGCAGACACTGAGGTAGTTCGTTCAGGAGCTCGCGAATGTAGGTCTGTACGCCGCTTCCGCCCGGCCGGAGGGCGAGCGCCCCGAAAACGATTCGTGTTGCGCTGCTGCGCATCCCACCACTCCTAACAAGAGCCAGAAATAGACATCGATCGGAAAGATCTCGAAATACGTGGAGACGAGGCTCGCGAACATGGCCGCGACGATCGAGGCTCCTACCCCGAGCGCAAGGGCACCGTCTGCACCCGGCAGTGCACGCGAGAGACGCGTGCACCACAGCAGCGACGTCACCAGCAGGGCCACCACTGCCCACAGGCCGATCGGCCCCAGTTCGAGCAGAGCCTTCACGTAGTAGTTGTCGGGTTGGTAGTTGGTCGAAAGCCCGGACTGCGTGAACGCAACACCCTCGGCGGTGGAAATGCGGTCTGCCGCAGACCCGCTCGATCCCAGTCCCGTTCCGACCGGATGGATCAGGATACTGGCGATGATGTTGGCCCAGCCGTCGCCACGTTGACCCAGGCTGCTCGACGAGAAGAAGACCGACGTGATCTTGGGAACGAAGGGCACTGCGACCGCTACGGCCGTTGCAACGAGAGCGAGTGGCGCAGCGAGGTAGCGGAAGCGCACCGCGATCAAGTAGATCAACCCGACCGCGAGCCCGAGAATCGCTCCTCGAACGATCGAACTGGACATCGCTACGACCATCATCGGAGACGCGCAGAGGAACAGCGTATTTCGACGACGGCGTGGATCGGCCAGCGCTACCGCACCGCCCACGAGCAACGCCAACATCACGTACAGGCCGAAGGGGAACGGCAGGTTGAACGTGCTGAACGTGCGCAGTAGTCCACCGGAAGTCCGGACCTGCGTGCCGTACTCGTAGCCCAGCGACACCAGTGCCGCCGGTCCGGCCACCAGCTGTGCGATGCCGACCACCGAGGTGAAGACACCCATACCCATGAGGAGGGAGACGAGGTGGTCGCGGTCTTCGGCGTCGAACGGCGCGAGCCACATCACGACGACCAACAGCACGTAGAAGAACGTCACCTTGATCCCGAATACGCCGACGATGCCGAACGTCGCGAACGCGGAGACGCTGCCGAATACGACGAACAGAGCCGCCGCGGGCCACCATGGCATGAACACCCGCGGCGTCGAGCCATGGACGTGTCGTGGTCGACGCATCCATGCACACAGCACCGTGAAGACGACGAGGCCCTCTTTCCAGCCGGATACGACTCCGGGAAGCGGGACCAGAACGAGAAGTCCGTGCAGTGGAACCAGCGCCGCCAAGAGCAACACTCCGCGCTGCGGTCGCCGGTAGATTGCGCGTGCCACCACGCAACCGAGTGCGAGGACTAGCGCTGCGCCGAAGGCGAGAGCGACGTAGGTGATCATCGGACGACCCGAACGTGCTGCCCGCGCTCGTATCGGGTGCAGAACACGGTCAGTCCTCGGCGCGCTTGAGAACGGCCAGAACCGTCAGGAAGAGGATCTTGACGTCGAGCCAAACGGACCAGTTCTCGATGTAGTAGTTGTCCCATTCTGCGCGGTCGGCGATCGATGTCTGGCCGCGAAGTCCGTGAACCTGAGCCCATCCCGTCACGCCGGCCTTCACCCGATGGCGCTCGCCGTACCGACGGATCTGCATCTCGAACAGATCGACGTACTCGGGCCTTTCCGGCCGCGGGCCGACCAGGCTCATATCGCCGCGAAGGACGTTGAGAAGCTGGGGTAGTTCGTCCAACGAAGTCTGACGCATGATCTTGCCGATGCGCGTTCGCCGGTCGACGCCCTCGACGCCACCGGGTGCGTCCCCGGCCTTGCGCTCGAACACGGCGTCCGACGCGCGCGGGGGCCGCATGGAACGAAACTTCAGGCAATCGAAGGGCAAGCCGTCACGCCCGATTCGCTCCTGCGCGAAGAAGATCGGGCCGGGGGAGCTCAGGCGCACGAGCAGCATCAGCGTCAGGAAGACGGGGGAGAGCAGCAGGAGACCGAACGCGGTCAGGACTCGATCGAGAACACCTTTGAGGGCGAACTGCCAGCCTTTGGGGTTCACGTGCGGCAGCACCATCAACGGCAGGCCGCCGATGTGCTCGACTCGGGTGTTGCCGCCGACCGCGTCGTACAACCTGGGAACTACCCAGACTCGCATACCGAGTCGGTGCGCAATTCTGATGGCACCGACCAACTCTCGGTCTTCGGTCGGCGCAAATGCGACTATCAACTCCTCGGCACCGGTTTTGCGGGCGACCGTCTCGAAGTCGCCGGGCAAACCGAGGTACGGAAGATCGGGCACTCCACTGCCCGGTGAAACATCGGCGATCGGTGCCTCGCCGATATAACCGACCGGGGCGAGACCGTACTCTGGGAACTGTCTTGTGCGCGCGACGAGTTGGTGGGCAATCGGATCGTTTCCGAGGACGATGGTCGGTGCCGCGGAGCCGAACCTCGAACGGATCAAGCGCTGAATGACAACACGGATCAGGCGAGCGATAGCGACGGTGAACGCTGTGAGCAACCACAGACGCAGCACGACCGCACTGGGTCGGTAGTCCGTGTCGGCCAGGAACATCGCGACCAGCAGGGCGAGTGACGCGAAAGCGACTGCCGTCTCTGCCGGGCCGATTTCGTCGAGGAAGTTGCGACGGAGGCTGCGCCGGTACATGGACTTACCGGCGAGAACGAGGATCAGTAGCGGTAGATAAAGCCAGGGCAGCCAACCGGTCTCGGTGAGGCTGCCGGAGTACCACAGCAGTGCGCCCACGAGCGCGATGGTTCCGGCGAGCACGTCGACTGCGACGGTGATCGCGGTGTTCAACGGATCGACTCGAAGTCTGTCCACGAGTGTGCGACGGGCCACGACGGCGTCGGGGTCGGTGGCCCGCGGGCGAGTGTGCGGTGATTCCAGTGTTTCGGGCACAGCTTCTTCCCGGTGGCTAGTTTCGAGTGGGTTCGTCCTGAATATCCCATTCAATGTATACCGCCCAGAAAGAGGTCACCCGGTCGACTTCATGAAAAAAACTCGAAGTCGGGTGAGTGCCGAAAAACGTATTAGCCGACAGGAAAAACGGCCATTAATCGAAAACTCGCTCTCGAATAATCCAGGCCAAATCCTGCAGAATTTGGATGTGACCGGTGGTCCACTGCCTCGGCTGTCGATCCCACACGCAGAGGGTGCCCACAGAATGGCCGTCGTCGTCGACGAGTGGAACTCCGAGGTAGGAAACGAACAGATTGCTCTGGACCGCCGGATGATCCTTGAGGGCGTCGTTGAGTCTCGCGTCCTCTACCACCAGCGGCTGGCCCAGATCGATCGCATAACGGCAGATGGACGTTTCGAGGGGAACCTCTTGCGCGCCATCGAGTTCCGACGGCAGTCCGAGTGCACTCTTGAAGTACTGACGTTTGTCGTCGAGAAGCGAGAATGCGGCCGACGGAGCGTTCAATGCATCGGCGACCATCGCGACGATCCGGTCGTAGCCGGCGTCGGATCCGGTGTCCATCAACCCTGTCCGAGTCACTGCTGCCAGCCTCTCGGGGTCGTCGATCGGGGTACCGAATGCCCGCGTCACCTCGACCGGTTCGACGCCTTTCTCCGAGGCGGCCTGCAAAGCTCGCAGCAACGCACCTACGTCGGAGTCCTGATCGTCGGACAGTTCACGAACGAGTCGGTCCACCACTGCGCGCCGAACGAATTCTTCGGTGGAAAGCCCGGATTTCTCCGCTTGCCGGGCGAGTAGCTCGTTCAGACGCTCGTCGAAACCGGGAAAGCCTGTAGTCATTGGGCAAATGGTAGTACAGGCAATGTTGTCGTACCGATGACTGCCGCAAGAAGGTACCTTTCGGTTCTCGAAAGTGCTGCGCCTTTGCCACAATACGTATGACAATCCATTCGTGAATGACTGCGCGCCTTTGTTGCTAGCATCTGCAGATGTCAGCGAATGCAGCTCTCCGGTCTACTGCGGTTCTGGCGGCTCTGATGCTGTCGTTCGTGGCGACTCCCGGAGCCGGCGCAGCCCCCGTCGCGAGAACGCAGTCGAGTCCAGCCCAGTGTGGTGGAGAGTCCGACGCTGTCCGTATCGGAGTATCACCGGGTGCAGCAATCGCGAGCCTGTCCTCGACGGACCTCGATCGTGAGCTCTCCTTGGCCAAGGACGCAGGTGCCTTCGCCGTCCGACTCGACTTGGACTGGGGCTTGATCGAGCCGACTCGCGGCGCGTTCGACTGGGCGCTGAGCGACCGCATCATCGATGCCGTCGTCGCCCATGGAATGTGCCCGTACGGCATCGTGGGCTACACGCCGCGGTGGGCTCGCGTGCCCGCCGCGATCGACAACCCGCATGCGCGACCGGCTGACCCCGCCCAATTCGCGTCGTTCGCGCGCACCGTCGTCCAGCGGTACCAGGACCGAATGAGCCTGTGGGAGGTGTGGAACGAGCCGAACCTCGTGTCGTTCTTCGCACCGGCCCCCGACGTGGCTGCCTACTCGGCGCTGCTACGCGCGACGTATCAAGCGATCAAGCAGGTTCAACCCAACTCCACTGTGCTCGCGGGCGGGATGGCTCCGGCCGAGACCACACAGGGCAACATCACCGGGACGACCTTCCTGTCCTCGATGTACGAGCAGGGAGCCAATCTGTACTTCGATGCCTTCAACGTCCACCCGTACACGTGGCCGTATCTCCCGAACGATCCCGGCACGTCGTCGTGGAATACCGCCATGAAGATGTGGCCCATGCGGGATGTCATGGTCGCGGGCGGTGACTCGCACAAGCAGATCTGGATCACCGAATTCGGTGCACCGACAGGAACCAACCCGAACAGCGTGTCCGAGCAGGTTCAATCCGACACCATCGGCATCATTCTCGACGCAGTCCTGGGCACCGACTGGCTCGGCCCCGCATTCGTGTATTCACTGCGCGACTCGGGAACCGACACCTCGGACGTCGAGCAGAACTTCGGATTGCTTCATCGGGACTGGACGCCGAAGCTGGCGTACGCCCGTGTCGACGCTTTTGCCGCCGAGCACTCGGCGCCGTAGGACCGTCGGTTCCGCTTCCGATCGTGGTGGGCTATGGTCTGCCCATGAATTCGCAGCCGGGGGGCGCGGTACCCGACCGTACAGACATCACGTTCCAGTCCGATGGGGTCGACTGTGCGGCCTGGCTGTACCTGCCGGACAGTCCCGAGCCGGCTCCGGTGATCGTGATGGCTCACGGCCTCGGCGGTACCCGGGAAATGCGGCTCGACGCTTACGCCGAGCGCTTCCGTGCCGCCGGGTACGCATGCCTCGTCTTCGACTATCGCTACTTCGGGGCCAGCGGCGGTGAGCCGCGCCAACTGCTCGACATCGAATCGCAGCTGCAGGACTGGGCGTCGGCCATCGCTCATGCGCGTTCGCGCACCGATGTGGACAACACTCGCATCGTGTTGTGGGGCTCGTCGTTCGGCGGTGGCCACGTCATCGTCGCTGCCGCCCGAGACCAGAAGGTTGCGGCCGTCGTGGCGCAGTGCCCGTTCACCGACGGAATTGCATCGGGACTCGCGTCGAACACCTGGACGTCGATGAAGTTGTCCGGTCGGGCGCTCGGTGATCTGGCGGGATCGGTGGTCGGGCGGCCGCCGCTGATGGTGGCGACCGCCGGGCGACCGGGGACGACGGCACTGATGACGTCGCCCGACAGTTACGACGGGTACCTGGCTCTCGCGCCGGACGCCGACGAGTCGTTCCACAACCGGGTGGCTGCCAGAGTCGCGCTGCAGATCGTGCGGCACCGGCCCGGACGTCGAGCCAAGGATGTTCGTTGCCCTATTCTGTTCGTGGTCTGCGAGACGGACTCGGTCGCTCCGGCGAAGGCCACTCTGCGCTACGCACGAACGGCACCGCTAGGCGAGGTCAAGACCTACGAGGCCGGTCATTTCGCCATCTATCTGGGCGAGCCGTTCGAGCGGGTGGTGGCAGACCAGATCGAGTTCTTGACCCGCACGGTCCCACCGACTCAGTAGACGTCGCGCACGTACCGCTTTTCGGCAGCAAGGGCTTTGACGTAGGCTTCGGCGCTGCTCGGGGCGAGCTTCCCGTGCTGGGCCACCACGCCCTTCAGTGCTGCATCGACGTCCTTGGCCATTCTGGACGCATCGCCGCAGACGTAGAAGTGGGCACCTCGGTGAATCCAGTTCCACAGCTCGCTGCCGTGTTCGCGCATGCGATCCTGCACGTAGACCTTGTCCTTCTGGTCCCGAGAGAAGGCGACGTCGAGACGATCGAGCGACCCGTCGCTCAACATCGCCGTCAGCTCGTCGCGGTAGTAGAAGTCCGTGTCGGCGTGTTGCTCACCGAAGAACAGCCAGTTCTTACCGGTATGACCGAGTGCGCGCCGCTCGTGCAGGAACGCTCGGAACGGGGCGATGCCAGTGCCGGGGCCGACCATGATCATGGGCGTGGTGGGGTCCTCCGGTGGCTTGAAATGCGAGGACTTCTGCACGAAGATTCCCACCTCGTGGTTTGCCGCGTGGTCGGCCAGATAGGTCGAGCACACGCCACGTCGCGGAACTCCGTGCACGTTGTACCGCACTGCCGAGACAGTCACCTGTACCTCGTCGGGATTCTCCTTCGGGCTCGACGAAATCGAATACAGACGCGGCTGCAGCGGTTTGAGAACGCTCAACCAGTCGTCCACCGAAGCCCGAACCGGATGTGCAGCAAGCACATCGATCGACTGACGACCCCACATCCAGTCGGACAAAGCATGCTTGTTGTCGGGATGCAGCATCGCCTCCAGGTCGTCGTCCGCCGTCCGTCGATGGACGAACTTCAGCAGATCAGGCGTCGCACGAGCGATTTCGAGGTGGCGGCTCAGCGCCGTGCGCAGCGTCATCGAGCCGTGTTCAGCGAGTTCGACAGCGGTGTCACGGTCCAGGCCGGTGGCCTCGAGCCACTCGTCGACATAGGCGTCGCTGTTACGCGGCCAGACCCCCAGTGCGTCACCGACCTCGTAATCGAGTGTTCCTGCGGGTAGATGAAAGCCGAGTTGGCGCACGTCCTTCATGGATCCGCGCGAACTCAATACTCGGTTGCGCACGAGCGTCGTCACCAGCGGCGATTTCTTGCTGTACCGCTCCGGCTCCGCTCGGGTCTGCGGGACGGTGCGCGGAGCAGGCTCCACCTGTGCGTCGTTGGAGCTGGTGGTGCCGTCATCGTGCCGGAGCCGATCGACCACCGCATCGAGCCACGCCCCCGCCTCGGCCTCGTAATCGGGTTCGCAGTCGACTCGTTCGAGGAACCGGGTGGCACCCAATTCGGTGAGGCGCTCGTCGATCCTGCGTCCGTGGCCGCAGAAGTCGGCGTAGCTCGAATCACCGAAAGCGAGTACGGCATAACGGATTCCCGCAAGCTTCACGGTGGACTCGGCGACGAGACTGTCCCAGAACGTCGCGCCGTTGTCGGGCGCTTCCCCGTCGCCGGTAGTACTGCTGACGATCAGCACATCGGCCTCGGCAGGCAGACGTTCGACGGTGAACGTATCCATCGAGTGTTCGGCAATCGTCAGACCGGCTCCCCTCAGGTGGGAGAGACAGGACTGGGCGTACTCCTCGGCGGTGCCGGTCTGGGAGGCCCAGAGCAACAGCACCGGCCGTCGGTCCGGATCAGCGGTATCGGCCGATACTCCGGAAGTGGCACCGTCGGTGTCGGGTCTACGCGAGAACAGGCCCGCGAGAACGCCGTCGAGCCACGCGTGGGTCTCGGGGGACAGGGAAGTCTTCGACGGCAGAGCGGGCGTTCCCGCTGCGCTGCGGCCTGCCTCACTGCCCAGACCTTCGAGAAGTCCTGCGATGTAACGCTGCTCGATGACAGTCAACGGTTCTGCCGGGCGCGCAGGCCGGCCGACGATTGCGGCGAGTGCATCGACCGGGTCCTCGGAATGCTCGTAGACTACGGGTGAGAGTGGTTGGGCTACAGTAACTTTGGTGAGGGTGACAGCGCACGCCTTGAACTCGGGCTGTTGAGAATACGGATCGATCGCGTCGTTGGTGACCGCATTGATCGCCAAATTCTCGCCGAACTCGTCACTCCAGTGAAACGGTGCGAAGCAGTTGCCCGGGAGAACTCGATCGGTGACGACAGCCGGCAGCACCGCTCGGCCGCGGCGGGATGAAATTTCCACACTGTCGCCGTCGGCCACACCGAGTCGGTCGGCATCGATGGTGTGTAACTCGACGAACGGGCCAGGATCGAGCTTGTTCAGCTTGGCGACCTTGCCGGTCTTGGTCATGGTGTGCCACTGATGGGGAAGACGACCGGTATTGAGCACGAACGGGTAGTCGTCGTCGGGCATCTCGGCCGGCGCCATGCTCGGCCTGGCGAAGAACTGTGCTCGGCCGCTGGGGGTGGGGAACGACAGTGCGGGAATCGATCCGTCCTCGCGGACGCGTTGTCTCTGGCTGACACCGTCGTTGAGGTAGCGGATCGGATTTCTGGTGTTCGTTGCGCCGGGCGGGCACGGCCACTGGAGTGGATTCTCGCGCAGGCGCTCGTAGGTGACCCCCCGGATGTCGTAGCCGGTGTCGGGGTTCCAGAATTGCTTGATCTCCTCGAACACCTCCTCGGCACTCGAATAGGTGAATGCCTCCGAATATCCCAGTGCGCAGGCCATGTCGGCGATGATCTTCCAATCCGGCAGTGCCCCGCCCGGTGCCGCGACTGCCGGTTGGAACAGGGTCAGGTTGCGCTCGGAATTGACCATCACGCCCTCGGCTTCGGTCCACAGCGCCGCGGGAAGCATGACATCTGCATAGCCGTTGGTCTCGGTGTCGGCGAATGCATCCTGGGTGATCACCAATTCGGCGCGCTCGAGTCCCTCGATCACGGTCGTTCGATTGGCCACGGACGCAACCGGATTGGTGCAGATGATCCAACAGGCCTTGATCTCACCTGCGGCCAGCTTCGAGAACATCTCGATGGTTCCGCCGCCGACATCGGTGCGGAGCGTCCCTTCGGGGATACCCCATCGATCCTCGACGAATACACGGTCGACATCGCTGATCACCGATCGCTGTCCCGGGAGTCCTGGACCCATGTAGCCCATTTCCCGTCCGCCCATGGCGTTCGGTTGCCCGGTCAACGAGAAGGGTCCGCTTCCGGTCTTGCAGATGGCTCCGGTGGCCAGATGGAGATTGCACAGCGCGTTGGTGTTCCAGGTGCCGTGGGTCGACTGGTTGAGGCCCATGGTCCAGCAGCTCATCCAATTGTTCGCGGCACCGATCATCGCGGCCGCCGCACGGAGGTCTTTCTCGTCGAGACCTGTTGCAGCACAAACGTTGTCCGGAGTGTAGTCGGCAAGGAATTCCGGCATCGCGTCCCACCCATCGGTGAACTCGGCGATGAATCGTGGGTCGGTGTTGCCGTCCTCGACGAGGAGCGCAAGTAACCCGTTGAGCAGGGCGAGGTCCGATCCCGGCTCGAGCTGCAGGTGTAGGTGGGCCTTGTCAGCGGTGGCGGTGCGTCGAGGGTCGACGACGATCAGCTTCGCGCCGGCTTTGACACGGTCCATCATTCGCAGAAACAGGATGGGGTGGCAGTCGGCCATGTTGGAGCCGATGACAAGAAAGACGTCGGCGTGGTCGAAGTCCTCGTAGGACCCGGGCGGCCCGTCGGCACCGAGCGACTGTTTGTAGCCGGTTCCCGCACTCGCCATGCACAGACGTGAGTTGGATTCGATCTGGTTGGTGCCGATGAATCCCTTGGCCAACTTGTTCGACAAGTATTGTGCCTCGATCGACATCTGCCCCGACACGTACAGGGCCACTGCATCGGGACCGTGCTCGTCGATGATGGTGCGGAGCCGCCGGGCGGCGTCGTGGATCGCCACCGCGGTGTCCGTGCTGTCCGGACGCTCGCCGCGGCGATGCCGAATCTGTGCTTTTTCGAGCCGACCGGGTGCGGCCAACATGTCTGCGGTGGTCGTCCCTTTGGTGCACAGGCGGCCGAAGTTGGCCGGGTGCGTCTTGTCCCCGATGGACTTGGTCACGGCGGGCTTGCCGACCGGGGGGCATGCGCCGGCAGATGTCGAGAGGCCCCCGACCTGCAGCACCATGCCGCAACCCACGCCGCAGTAGGCGCAGAGTGTCTTCACCGTGGTGACCATGGATTCCACAGTGCCTGGTTCAGGGTGCGCGGCCATTACACGTCAGTTAGCCATATATGACGTTGTCCTCACCGTGCTGGGCCGGGACTGGTGATCTCGTGACGCGACGCCCCATCTTGCGTGGTGGGAGGTAACACGAACTTTGCGCCTGACGATTGGTACTCGAACGTTATTGATCGAACGGGCTGTCGAGTGGAATGTGAAGATTCTGCGCTGGCACAATCGCACGAGTCGGGCTCGAACTGGGAAGTGGTGTGTTTGATGAGGGTGAATCGCGGATTCGTACTCGCCGCGGTGGGAATCGTTGCTTCGGTAGCGGTCCTGTCGGGATGCAGTTCGGCATCGGACATTTCCGAACCGTCGGTGCCCATCGATTCCAATCCCATGACCGAGCTGATGAAGCCGAAGTTGACCTCGAGTGTCCTCGACGGCGCCGTCGGATTCTCGCCCGCAGACCCCGTGACCGTGTCGGTGGCCGACGGCAAGTTGTCCTCTGTGACGATGCTCAACCCGGCTGGTGAGCCGGTGTCGGGGGCTATTGCGCCCGACGGGTTGTCGTGGACCAACACCGAGCCGCTCGGCTACGACCGCGAGTATCGCGTGCAGGCCGACGCGTACGGACTCGGGGGAGCGTCGAGCACGGTCACCAGTTTCACCACCAGTCAACCCGGTAACTTCACCAAGCCGTACGTGCTGCCGAATCCTGGTGCCATCGTGGGTATCGGGCAGCCGGTCGCGGTCCAGTTCGACGAAGCGATCACCGACAAGCTTGCTGCACAGAACGCGATCACGGTCACCACGACGCCTGCCGTCGAAGGCGCGTTCTACTGGGTCAACAACAAAGAGGTTCGCTGGCGACCGCAGAACTACTGGGCTCCGGGCACCGAGGTCGACGTGGCAGTGAACGTGTACGGCCGCGACCTCGGTGACGACATCTACGGTCAGGAGAACGCGACGACGTCGTTCACGATCGGTGATGCTGTCATCGCTACCGCCGACGACAACACCAAGCAGGTGACGTTCAACGTCAACGGCCAGGACGTCATCACCATGCCGACGTCGATGGGCAAGGACAGCACCCCGACCGACAACGGCGTCTACATCATCGGGGACCGCTTCGAGCACCTCGTGATGGATTCTTCGACCTACGGCGTGCCGGTGAACTCGTCCTCCGGATACCGAACGCCCGTCGACTGGGCGACGCGAATGTCGTACAGCGGCATCTTCTTCCACTCCGCGCCGTGGTCGGTGGGGCAGCAGGGGTACTCGAACGCCTCGCACGGTTGCCTGAATCTGAGCCCGACCAATGCCAAGTGGGTCTACGACAACACCAAGCGCGGCGACATCGTCGTGGTGAAGAACACCGTCGGCGGAACGTTGTCGGGTACCGACGGCCTCGGTGACTGGAACATCCCGTGGGACGAGTGGAAAGCCGGCAACGCCACCACGGTGTGATCGGTGTCGGTCGGACCGATCAGCTTCGATCGCGGGTCTGGTAGAGCGAAGGATCGATCCCGAGTGTCTTCAGGTATGCCACCGGTTCGATGCTCGAGCCGTTGTTGCGTACCTCGAAGTGCAGGTGCGGTCCGGTCGAATTACCGGTGCTGCCGACCGCGCCGAGTACGTCTCCCGGAGCCACCTCGTCGCCGACCGATACCGCGAGGCTGGACTGGTGGCCGTAGTAGGTCTCGGTATTTCCGCTCTTGACCCGAACGAGCTTGCCGTAGCCGTCGCCCGCGTCGCCGGCCTGAACGACGGTTCCGCCGGTCACCGCATGGATGGGGGTCCCGCTGTCGGCGGCCAGGTCCACGCCCTGGTGGTACTGCGCGCCGTTACCGGTGGGGTTGTTGCGTCCGCCGTAACCCGAGGTGATGCGGTATTTGCCCGCGTCGATCGGGAGCACCGCGCCGCCGAGACCGACGGTCGGCGGCGCACTCGGTAGTTCGATCTCGGGAACATCGACAGCGCTCGGAGCGTCGGGCGAATCGGGCACCGACAACACATCGCCGTCGAGAACGATCGCCGCGACCTGGTTGATCAGAACGCCGGTGGCGTCGAGCACTGCGGCGAGTATCGCGGCTCGCTGCTGTGCATCGGGCTGGGGGATCGGGATCTGAGGTAGTTCGATCGTGGGTTGAGCGGTGGCCACCGCGGGGCTGAGCAAGCCGGTTGTGCCTAGGCACAGTGCTGCCGACAAGATCGAACCCGCTATGACTCTGTGCATTCTGCGACCCACGAAAAGCCTCCTCGTCTGCGTACTCCGCGCATCCGTCGAACGGGCGCGCGGAGAACGTAAGAACATGTTCGGTGACGCTTCGGGGCACGTTGAACTCACGTAGCAGAAAACACATGAACCACATCGGTACTTTTCTTCCCCAAAAGTGCCAATAGTTACCGTACGTCACATCAACCCCACAGGGAACTCGAAAGTTGAATTACAACAACGTAATTCGAGGTCAGGGTCGTTGCGTGCGGACGTGCGGCCGCTCCGAGGGGTGAGACATACGCACGAAAAAGGCCGGTCTCGCGAGGAGACCGGCCTTATTCGTATGGGGTGAGCGACGGGACTCGAACCCGCGACATCCAGGATCACAACCTGGTGCTCTACCAGCTGAACTACGCCCACCATTGCATGCGTCCACAGAACCTTTTCGGGCTCTCCATCAGCAGCGTCGACAATACTAGCGGGTTGAATCCGCGGTTGCTAATCCGCCCCTGGATGCGTGTCGAGATCCTGAACAACAGCAGCGATGTCGCTGGTAGACGGCCCCGGGGGAGCCACGAAAGCCGTCCGGCGGTAGTACTGCAGTTCTTTGATCGACTCCTTGATGTCCGCCAGGGCGCGGTGTGCGAGACCCTTGGCCGGCTGTCCGTAGTAGATCCGCGGGTACCACCGTCGGGAAAGTTCCTTGATCGAGCTGACGTCGATCATGCGGTAGTGGAGGTAGGTGTCGAGTGCGGTCATGTCGCGAGAGATGAACCCACGATCGGTACCGATGGAGTTTCCCGCAAGCGGAACCGTTCCGGCCACCGGGACGTGCTCCTTGATGTACGCCAGTACACGCTGCTCGGCTTCCTCCAGCGTCACCGTCGATGCGCGCACTTCGTCGGTCAAGCCCGACTTGGCGTGCATGTCCGTGACGACGGCAGGCATGTTCGCCAACGCGTCGTCATCGGCGTGGATGACGATGTCGACACCCTCTCCGAGGATGTTGAGCTCACTGTCGGTCACCAGCGCCGCAATTTCGATCAGCTTGTCCTTGCTCAGGTCCAAGCCGGTCATTTCACAATCGATCCACACAAGTTTGTCCTGCACAGGCTCCACCCTAGTGCGAGCTGCGATGCCACTAGGGTTTGCGGTGGCGATCGAGCCAGTTCAGCATCAGCACAGTTCATGGAGGACGCGGACATGACAGTCGACCCGACTCAGCCGACGCCATCGCTCAGCCCGGCAGAGAAAGCGAAGGCTGCCAAGGCTGCCGCAGTGGAAGCCGCGCGAGTGGCTGCCGAAGCAATGGCTGCAGCCGACGCGGCCGAAGCCGAGGCTATCGCGGCAGAACGAGGGCAGGTATCGCCGGCTACCGGCAAGGCTGCGGAGATCGCTTCCGGATATGCCTCTGCGGGTGCCGCTTTGGAGCTGGGAACCGTAGTTCTCGACGGCGTCACCGACCCTGGTGCCCGCATTCGAATCCCGTTGGCGACCTTGAACAGACATGGTCTCGTGGCCGGAGCCACCGGAACCGGCAAGACGAAGACGCTGCAGGGTATTGCCGAACAGCTTTCTGCCGCAGGCGTTCCCGTCGTCATGGCCGACGTCAAAGGCGACCTGTCGGGCATGTCGAAGCCGGGCGAGGACAACGAGAAGATCCGCAGCCGAGCAACCGATACCGGGATTCCGGACTGGGCTCCGACCGGACATCCGGTGGAGTTTCTCTCCCTCGGCACCGAGGGGATCGGGGTACCGGTCCGCGCCACCATCACTGCCTTCGGGCCGATTCTGCTCAGTAAAGTGTTGGGACTGAACAATACTCAGGAATCCACCCTCGGCTTGATCTTTCACTGGGCCGACTCCCAGGGGCTCGCCCTGCTCGATCTGAAGGACCTGCGGTCGGTGATCATGCACCTGACGAGTGACGAGGGGAAGGCAGATCTCAAAGGCATCGGCGGGGTCTCCTCGGCGACCGCAGGGGTGATTCTGCGCGCACTGGTCAACCTCGAAGCAGACGGCGGCGACACGTTCTTCGGTGAGCCGGAGCTCGAGACCGAGGACTTGCTGCGCGTCGGACCGGACGGCAGAGGGGTCATCACACTGTTCGAGCTCGGGGCGCAGGCGTCCCGCCCGGTGATGTTCTCCACCTTCCTGATGTGGGTGCTCGCGGACCTGTTCCAGACGCTTCCCGAAGTCGGTGATATCGACAAGCCCAAACTGGTCTTCATCTTCGACGAGGCACACCTGCTGTTCGCCGATGCGTCCAAGGCTTTTCTGCAGCAGGTGGAACAGACCGTCAAGCTCATTCGCTCGAAGGGCGTCGGCGTCTTCTTCTGCACGCAGCTGCCCACCGACGTTCCCAACGACGTGCTCTCACAGCTGGGTGCACGTATTCAGCATGCCCTGCGCGCCTTCACCCCCGACGATCAGAAGGCGTTGAACAAGACGGTGCGGACGTACCCCAAGACCGACGCGTACGACCTCGAAAAGGCGCTGACGTCGCTGGGGACCGGCGAAGCGATCGTGACGGTGCTCTCGGAAAAAGGTGCGCCGACACCGGTGGCGTGGACGAAGATTCGCCCGCCCCGCTCACTGATGGACACCATCGGCAACGACGCCATCGCGGCGGCCGCCTCGTCGAGCACTCTGTCTGCGAAGTACAGGGAGACCATCGACCGTGAGTCCGCCTACGAGCGGATGAACGCGCGGGTGGCGGATGTGCCCGCCCCGGCCGAGAAGTTCGACATCCCGCCCCTGCCCGCGGACCTGCCGGACCTACCTCCGAACGAACCCGACGGGCCGTCGGCCGCGGAACGGATCATGGGCAACCCGGCGGTCAAGAGCTTCCTGAGATCGGCTGCGTCGGCGGCCGGACGGGAGATCTCGCGCAGCATCTTCGGAACCGGTCGCCGTCGGCGGCGCTGAGCTTGCTCAGTCGGGAGTGGAGCCCGCGGAACGACCAGGATTCGGGTACTAGCTGCCGAGCTTCTTGTAGAAGCTGCCGATGATCGGCGCGGAGATGCTGCGCGGGCTGTACTGCCCGGCGACCGACATGCCCTTGCTCAGCAGGCCGGGCACGACGCGCATCTTGTTCTTCGCGAGGCCGTCCAGCGACAGCTTCGCAGTGTAGGCGCTGTCGATCCAGAGGAAGTCGGGAACCATCTTGTCCACGATCGAGGCCTCGGCCGGGTCGGGTGTCTCGGTGCGGACCGGGCCCGGAGCGAGCAGGGTGACGTTGACGCCGGTGCCCGCGAGCTCACCGCGCAGTGACTCCGAGAACGTGTTGACGAAGGCCTTGGTTGCTGCGTACGTCGCATTGTTGGGGATGGCCATGTTGCCTGCAGCCGAACCGGTGATGAGAATGCCGCCGGCTCCGCGGCCGATCATGCCGGGCATGACCGCCAACGTGAGATCGTGTACGGCAACGGCATTGAGCTCCACCTGATCACGCTCGTACGCGGGATCGAGCCCGGCCACCGGTCCGAAGGTCGCGATACCCGCGTTGTTGCACAGGATCGAGATCTCACGCTCGGACAGTTCGGTGACCAGTTCCTGGCGCTGCTCGCGGTTCGACAGATCCGACTGCCGCACCTCGACGGTGACGCCGTGCTCGGCAGTGAGCTTCGTGGCGAGCGCCTCGAGCAGTTCGCCGCGTCGGGCCACCACGATGAGTGAATGACCACGGGCGGCGAGTTCGGTGGCCAGGGCTTCACCGATACCGGAAGAGGCTCCGGTGACGACGGCGCGGGCATCGGGGTTGGGCTTGGGCAGGCTCACGGTGAGACAGGCTAGCGGACAGATCAGATCGCGGCCGCGAGCCGGGTGCCTTGCTCGATGGCCCGTTTGGCGTCCAGCTCCGCCGCGACGTCCGCACCGCCGATGATGTGCGTGGTGGTACCGGCGGCCTGCAGCTCGTCGACCAGATCGCGAACCGACTCCTGGCCCGCACAGATCACGATGGTGTCGACCTCGAGCACACGCGCGCGCTCATGCTTCTCTCCGAACGAGATGTGCAGCCCCGCGTCGTCGATCTTCTCGTAGTTGACTCCCGAAAGCTGATGCACGCCTTTGGCTTTGAGAGCAGCTCGATGCACCCAACCGGTCGTCTTGGCCAGGCCCGCGCCGATGCGTCCTGGCTTGCGCTGCAGCAGATACACCTCGCGCGGTGACTGCGCAGGCACCGGTGTGGTCAATGCCCCGGGTGCCGCCTCGGGCTCGGTGACACCCCACTCCTGCTTCCATTCCTTCAGGTCCAGCGTGGGGGAGGCGTCGGTGGTGAGGAACTCGGAGATGTCGATGCCGATTCCGCCTGCACCGATGACGGCAACGCGATCACCGACGGGCTTGCCGTCGCGCACCAGCTCTGCATACGACAACACCGAGGGGTGCTCGATGCCGGGAATGCTCGGAATCCGGGGAGTGACGCCGGTAGCCAGTACCACTTCGTCGAACTCACCTGCGATCAGATCGGCGGCCGTCACCCGACTGCCCAGATGGATGGTGACGTCGGCGGTGCGGAGCGCGCTGGAGAAATAACGAATCGTCTCTGCGAATTCCTCCTTGCCGGGAATCAGCCGCGCGATGCCGAACTGACCGCCGATCTCGTCCCTGGCCTCGAACAGGCTGACGGCATGACCGCGTTGCGCGAGATTGAGCGCTGCTGCCAAGCCTGCGGGCCCGGCTCCGACGACGGCAACCTTCTTCGTCTTCTTCGTCGGTAGCAATTGCAGGTCGATCTCCCGGCCCGCACGAGGATTGACCAGGCAGGAGACCTTCTTGTGGACGAAGGCATGGTCGAGGCAGGCCTGATTGCAGGCAATGCAGGTGTTGATCTGATCGGCGGAGTCGGTGGCTGCCTTCTCGACCCAGAACGGATCGGCGAGCATAGGCCTGGCCATCGCGATCAGCTGTGCGTCGCCGCGGGCGAGGATATTCTCGGCGATCTCGGGCATGTTGATGCGATTCGATGCCGCGACGGGGATGGTGACGTACTTTTCCAGCTTGCCGGTGATATCGGCGAACGCTGCTCGCGGAACCGAGGTGACGATGGTCGGCACCCGCGATTCGTGCCAGCCGATGTCGGTGTTGATGATGTTTGCGCCTGCGGCCTCGACGTCCTCGGCGAGTGCGACTATGTCGTTCCAGCTCTGGCCCTGTTCCACGAGGTCGGCCATGGACAGCCGGAACACGATGAGGAAGTCCTCGCCCACCGCCGCCCGCGTCTGTCCCACGATCTCCACGGCCATCCGACGGCGATTTTTCGCCGAACCGCCCCACTCGTCACGCCGCTTGTTGGTGCGTTCGGAGAGGAACTGGTTGATGAAATATCCCTCGCCGCCCATGATCTCGACGCCGTCGTAGCCGGCGCTCTGGGCAAGACGGGCGCAGCGCACATAGTTTCGGATCTGCCAGCGCACGCCTCTCGACGTCAATCGCCGCGGCCGAAAAGGGTTGATGGGAGCCTTGATCGACGAAGCAGACACGCTCAGCGGCTGATACGAGTAGCGCCCGGCGTGCAGGATCTGCAGCGCGATCTTGCCGCCCTCACGGTGTACTGCCGCGGTGATCCGCCGATGCCGACGGGCCTCGAGACGGTTGGTCAGCTTGGCTCCGAACGGCAAGAGCCAACCGGTGCGATTGGGGGCATACCCGCCGGTGATGATGAGGGCGACGCCGCCGCGAGCTCGCTCGGCGAAGTAGGCCGCCAGGCGGCCGGTGTCGCGGGCGCGATCTTCGAGGCCGGTGTGAATCGAGCCCATGATCACCCGGTTCTTCAGCGTGGTCGCACCGACGTCCAACGGCGACAACAGAATCGGATACGGGCCAGCGGTCTGCTCGGTCTTCACAGCTTCTCCAATACTTCGGTGCACCACTCGGTGAAACCTTCTTCGACGCGAATTCCGCCACGCAGCACCAGGTATTGATGCAACGCGGTGCCGCTGAGGGCAGCGGGGTCCGGAAAATCCTGCTTCTCGATCAGTCGGTAGACGTCGAGTCGGGTGGCATGAACATCGCGATGGCGGGCGACTTCGACTTTCAGGGCGTCGATGTCACCGTTGGCGGCGCCGCGAATCTTGACCGCAAGCTCCTCGCGTAGCTGTGAGGGATCGGTCGGCGCGGCGATCCAGCGATCGAGCTCGGCGCGGCCTGCGGCGCTGACCGAGTAGACCTTCTTGTCGGGACGGCCGTCCTGGGCGACGGCCTCACCGGTGATCCATCCGGCGTCGTCCATCCGCGTCAGCGTCCGGTAGATCTGCTGATGCGTTGCGCTCCAAAAGAAGCCGATGGACTTGTCGAACCGCCGAGCGAGCTCGTACCCCGAGCCACTGAGCTCGGCGAGTGAAACCAAAATCGCGTGTTCCAAGGCCACAACGAGAGTATGTATGCAACGCGGTGACTATGCAACTAGGTGCACTCTAGAACTCGGATGCCGCAGTCTAGTGTTGGCAACTATGGGAACCCAGCCGGAGGCCGTTGTCGTCGGAGTCGCAACCACGCGGAAACAGGTCACCGCCTGGGGATTCTGGGACTGGGGCTCGGCTGCGTTCAACGCCGTGATTCTCACGTTCGTATTCTCGGTGTATCTCACCGACGCAGTCGGTGACGACCTTCCCGGCTCGATCTCGGCCACCACCTGGTTCAGCTGGTCCATCGCGTTGTCGAGCGTCGTCATCGCACTCCTGGCACCGGTCTGTGGGCAGTACTTCGACGCGCGCGGCAAGCGCAGATGGTTGCTGGGGGTGTTGACCGCACTGACCGTCGTGGCCATGGCCGGCCTGTTCTTCGTGAAGGACGACTATCACTATCTCTGGCTCGGCCTGGTGCTGCTCGGCCTCGGATCCATCATGTTCGAGTTGGCCAGTATCCCGTACAACTCGATGCTGCGGCAGGTCTCCACTCCGGAAAACATCGGTCGGGTATCCGGATTCGGTTGGGCGATGGGCTATTTCGGTGGGATCGTGCTGCTTCTCCTGTGCTACCTGGGCTTCATCGTCGGCGACGGCGACACTCGGGGCGTGCTGGGTCTGACCACCGATGGTGGCCTGAACATCAGACTCGTCGCCGTACTCGCGGCCGTATGGTTCGCCGTCTCGGCCATCCCGGTGATGTTCGCAGTTCCCGAAGTGCCCAGGGCCGTTGCCGATCCCAAAGCTGCACAGGCCGGATTCGCGGAGTCCTACCGAGTTCTCGTCCGCGATGTGCGCGAGTTGTGGAGCGCAGACAGGCGCGCCGTCTACTACATGATCGCCAGCGCACTGTTCCGAGACGGGTTGGCAGGTGTCTTCACCTTCGGGGCCGTTCTCGCCGTCAGCGTCTACGGTATCGGCGCGGCGGACGTACTGCTGTTCGGCGTGGCCGCCAACGTCATCGCAGGCCTCGGTGCCATCGTTGCCGGACGGTTCGACGACAGGATCGGACCCAAGAAGGTCATCGTCTTTTCGCTCACGTCCATGATCGCGGCCGGAACCATTCTGCTGTTCGTGTCGGGGCCGACGATGTTCTGGATCTTCGGGTTGATCCTGTGCTTGTTTGTGGGCCCCGCACAATCGTCTGCGCGCACCTTTCTGGCCCGACTGGCACCTCCCGGGCGCGAAGGTCAGTTCTTCGGACTGTTCGCTACGACGGGTCGTGCGGCGTCGTTCCTCGCGCCGTCCCTGTTCGGCCTGTTCGTGTGGTTGTTCGACGCCGACCGCGCTGGTATCGCCGGGTTGATCATCGTCCTCGCTGCCGGACTGCTGGCGCTGCTGAAGGTGCGGGCTCCGGAGCGGGTCTAGACGGAGGCGATACGGGACAGGATCTCGGCCGTCAGTTCCTCGGGCGCTTCTTCCGGGATCCAGTGCGAGATGCCGTCGAGTTCGACGAATCGGTACGCCGCATCGACGAATTCGCCGCAACGCTCGGCACCGGCCCGGCCGATGGCGGTGTCCCCGTTGCTCCATACGTAGGTGGTGGGGACTGTCACCGGTGGAAGGTTCGCGAATTCCCTGGTCATTGCGGCGTACCAGCTCGATGCGGCCGTCAGCGCCCCGGGGACGGTGAGATGCCGAACGTACTCGTCGTCCAGGCTCTCCGCACCGAACATTGCACGCAGACGCTGGGCGTCGTTCTCCACCAGAACTCGCTCGGCCTTCGTTGGCTCCCGAAGCAGGCCGAAGTACTGCGACCGCTGCTGCTGATCCGGGTCCTCGCGGATGGCCCAGTTGAACGCCGCCGAATGCGGAACCGATGCTGCCGTGAGCGTGCGCACGCGATCAGGGTGTTCGGCCGCCACGTGCCAGGCGACCACCGCACCCCAGTCGTGTCCGACCAGGTGCGCCGACGGTAGATCCAGCGCGTCGAGCAGACCGAGGATGTCACCGGTGAGCTGCTCGATGCGATAGTGCTCGACGCCGATCGGGCGGGCTCCGGGGGAGTATCCCCGCTGATTGGGTGCGATCACCCGACAACCCGCGGCGACGAGTCCGGGTGTCACGCTCGTCCACGACGCGTTGGTTTGCGGAAAGCCGTGCAGCGCAACCACCGGAATGCCGTCCGCCGGCCCCGACATCGCAACCTCGAACACGTACTCGCCGATACCCATCTCGGTCATGGATGTCCCTTCGTAGTCGTCTTGTCGCACGGTCATGCTCGACGTGGTTCCCATCGGCTCATCCCGAGCATGATCATGCGGATCTGCTTCTCCGTGCGCTCGATCAGGTCTTTCTCGTTCTGGTTACCCGGTCTGTCTATTTCCAGCAGACCGACCACGGCCGTGAGCATCGTCGACACGAGAAGATCGGCCGTCATCTCCAGATCGGCGATGTCCCAGCGTTCCAGTCCCGGCATACGTGAGAGGTCGATGGTCAGTTCGCTGACGAACAGTCGTAGTTCGGTGGCGAAGGCGCGGCGCACCTCGGTGACGCCGCCGTACCGCTCACGACTGAGGAAGCGGAACTGATCTTCGTGGCTGCGAACCTGCCGCACCAGAATCCCGAAGGATTCGGTGGCCGTCCTGGCGCTCGGATTGCGTCGGGCGTCGCGCAGCATCTGGCGCAACATGCGCATGCTGTCCTCGACGAGCGCGACACCCAGATCCTCCATGGAGGCGAAGTGGCGGTAGAACGCAGTGGGAACGATGCCGGCCGATCGGGCTACCTCACGCAGGCTGACACTGGCGAACGACCGTTCGCGAAGCAGATCGAGGGTGCCCTCGATGAGGGCCTGACGCGTGCGCTCCTTGCGCTCGGCGCGAGTCCCCGGTTCTGTCACGACGTCCAGTTTATGGGCGCGCATTCTGTGACCTCTCTCCCGGTTCCACCCCGGCACCCGTCGACGGTCGATCCATCTCTGTAACGACGGTCACATAAACGTTGACAGGTACCGGTGTCGCTCTGTCACACTCATGTTAGTGCACAATCGTTCACTGAATGGGTCGTTGGTTTCGATCCGGTTAGGGAGGATGGAATGACGCTGCAAGAACGTCCGTCGCGAACCTCGGGTTCACGCAAGTTCTCGCTTCTTTCCCTGTTCGAGGCCATGGCCACACCCCACGCGCTCGATCGGTACCTCGAACTCGTCGATCCTATGACGACGGTTCGGGACCTTCGCGGAGAAGTGACCGAGATACATCGGTCCACCGAAGACTCGCTGACGCTGACCATCCGCCCCACGCGTCAGTGGAAAGGCTTCAAGGCGGGTCAGTTTGTTCAGGTCGGTGTCGTCATCGACGGTGTTCGTCAGACACGCTGCTACTCGCCGGCCTGCTCGCAATACCGCAAGGACGGTCGGATCGAACTGACGATCAAGGCCCACCCCGAGGGTCTGGTGTCGCAGTACCTGCACAAGAACGCACACATCGGCCTGGTGGTCAGCCTGTCGCAGGCGGACGGCACATTCTCGCTCCCCGAACCGCGGCCGGCCAAGACGTTGCTGATCAGCGGTGGCAGCGGAATCACGCCGGTGTTGTCGATGCTCAGGTCGCTGCTGGACGAGGGGTACAGCAGCGACCTGACCTTCCTGCACTACGCGTTCACCGAGAACGACGTCGCGTACAAGAAGGACCTGGAGAAGATCGCCGCCGAGCACGAGAACGTGAACATCGTTTTCGCGTACACCGAGCAGAAGACCGGCGGAGACCTGCACGGCTTCTTCGGACAAGAGCACCTCGATGCCGTGGCCCCATGGTTCGCAGATGCCGACACGTTCCTGTGCGGCCCTCCCGGACTGATGAAGGGAGTGCGGTCCTTCTTCGACGAAGCCGGCCTCGGCGAGCGGCTGCACCTCGAGGAGTTCACGCCGTCGTTCGCCACCGTCGGCGACGACGTCACCGGAACCACCACTTTCTCCGGCAGCGATGTGTCCTCGGAGAACGACGGCGAGACGCTGCTCGAGCAGGCCGAGGCAGCCGGTCTCTCGCCGGCCAACGGCTGCCGCATGGGGATCTGCTTCACCTGCACCTCGGTGAAGAAATCCGGTTGCACCAAGAACATCAAGACCGGCGAGACCGACACCGAGTCCGACAAGAAGATCCAGCTCTGTGTGTCCGTTGCCGTCGGTGACGTCGACATCGACATCTAGGTCGAACCGAAACACTCTCAGCCACAGACCATCTCGACCCGATCGAATTGGAGATCATCAGATGCTCGGAACGATTCTCTCGATCCTTCCCACCGCCGTCCTCCCGTTTCGCCGCAACGAAACGTTGCCGGACGAGCCGACCGTGTTGACCTACGAACAGGTCGAGGAGCTCGGTCGCGAGCTCGACGCCCTGCGGGCCCGCACCGTCGCCAAGCTCGGTGACGAGGATCGTGAATACATCTACAAGATCATCAAGGCGCAGCGCGGCCTCGAAATCACCGGACGCGCCCTGATGTACCTGCCGTTCATCCCGCCGGCGTGGCTTGCCGGTGTCGGTGCTCTCGGCGTGGCGAAGATTCTCGACAACATGGAGATCGGCCACAACGTGATGCACGGCCAGTACGACTGGATGCGCGAGCCCGGCCTCAACTCCGAGGTGTTCGAGTGGGATACCGTCTGCCCGGCAGATCAGTGGAAGCACTCGCACAACTACATGCACCACACCTTCACCAACATCGTCGGCATGGACCGCGACATCGGTTACGGCGTCCTGCGCATGGACCAGGAACAGAAGTGGAACCCGTACTACCTCGGTAATCCGGTGTACGCATTCCTGCTGATGACGTTCTTCGAGTGGGGCGTCATGCTGCACGACCTCGAGACCGAGAACATCGTCGCAGGCAAGCGCAAGTGGCACGACGTCAAGCCGCTGCTGCAGGGCATGTGGCGCAAGGCGGGCAAGCAGGCGCTCAAGGACTACGTGATCTTCCCCGCGCTGACCGGACCGTTCTTCGCGACCACAGTCGTCGGCAACGTGGCCGCGAACCTCGTCCGCAACGTGTGGACCTACTCGATCATCTTCTGTGGCCACTTCCCGACGGGGGTTCAAACCTTCAGCCAGGAGGAGACCGCCGACGAGAGCCGGGGCGAGTGGTACGTGCGTCAGATGTTGGGATCGGCCAACATCGAGGGAAGCCCGCTCTTCCACATCATGTCGGGCAACCTCTCGCACCAGATCGAGCACCACCTGTTCCCGGACCTGCCCGCGCACCGCTACCCGCAGATTGCGCCCGAGGTCAAGGCACTGTGCGAGAAGTACGACCTGCCCTACAACACCGGCGGCTTCTTCCACCAGATCGGCACCGTGTGGGGCAAGATCTTCAAGCTCGCCCTGCCCAACTCGCTCACGGGATCGGCAGCTCCGGCCAGTGTTATCGTCGAGCGTAAGAAGACCGACGCAGCGTGACGACTTCGAAGGGGGCGGTCCTGTTGGTGGGAAAGTTCGAGCGCAACAAGGACACCGTGCAGGAGTTCACCGAATCTGCCGCCAATCATGTCGGCCGAATCGTGGTGATCATCACCGGAGCGGTTCGTGACGTCACTCGTGAAATCGGAGATCTGATCACCGACGGCATCGAGATGCGGGAAGCTGCGAAGAAGGCGGAGCGTGACGCGCCTCTGGGCACCGTGATCAACGGAGAGTTCGAGACTCGCGACCGCCGTTGAGGTAGAGCACTGTCGACAAAGCCGCCCGAGCCATGCTCGGGCGGCTTCGTCGTATCTAGCGACGGTGCAGTCTCCACAGTGACGTCGTCTCGCGCGAGCGGGCCTCGTGCAGCACATCGGAGGAGTCGGTGACGCGCGAATGCGTCGGTGTGGTGTCGGTGCGGTCGGCGACGATCAGTCCGGCTGCGTCGATGGCGTCGAGAAGGTCTGCGCGCGTGACCAATCCGAGCAGTTCGGCGAGGTCGGACAGCACCAGCCATGCCTCGCCGTTCGCTGTGAGGTGCCCACCGAGGCGGCTCAGGAAAGACTTCAGCATGCGTGAACCGGGGTCGTAGACCGCATGCTCGATGCCCGACGTCGGTTTCGTGGGGATCCACGGTGGATTGCACACGATCAGCCCGGCGCGTCCGGACGGGAAGATGTCGGTCTGCACCACCTCGACTCGATCGGTGTAACCGAGTGTCTCGATGTTCTCGCGTGCACACGCGACCGACCGCGGGTCCTTGTCGGTGGCTACCACCGTGCTCACGCCGCGGCGGGCGAGTACTGCAGCCAGAACGCCCGAGCCGGTACCGATGTCGAACGCGCGGTCCGTGGGAGGCAGTGGTGCGTCGGCGACGAGGTGGATGTACTCGCCGCGAATGGGGGAGAAGACTCCGTAATGCGGGTGAATCGAGGCGTCCAGAGCCGGTACGAAGACTCCTTTGCGACGCCACTCGTGTGCGCCGACCATGCCGAGGAGTTCGCGCAACGAGAGCACGCACGGCGCAGCGTCCGGGCCGATGGCCTCCGACACTGCGGCCTGGACATCCGGTGCCCGGCCGAGACCGAGGCGGGCACTCGAATCGAGTTCGACCAGAAGCATTCCGAGCACTCGAGCGCGGCGCGCCTGGTACTGGCGATGCAGATGAAACTGCTCGGCGGGCGACGCGTCGGGCGACCGTTTGGCGGGCGTAACCCGGCGGGTCATCGCGGACAACAGTTGTCGCGCATTGTTGTAGTCACCGCGCCACAACATGGCCTCGCCGATCGTGGCCAACTTGTACGCCACGTCCGCGGTGATCGAGTCGTCGACGATGCGCACCACCCGAGGCGGGGGAGCGGCATTCTCCGACTGCCAGCGAGATGTCCTCTCGCTACCGTCTTCGACCCAGGTGATGCTCATGCCGCGCTCTCGTTCAGGCTGCAGTGTGCGGGTACTCCGCACTGCGATGTTGGAAGGCAAGGATATTGGGGTTGACAATAACGCCGCCCCTGATCTCGATCGATCGCTCGATGGTGGAATCGGCGCTCCACGCCGAGGGGCCGTCGAGCACGATCCGCAGGTACGGCAACAGCGATTCGCTGATCTCCCAGGTGGCCGAATTCCACAGGTAGGACGGACTGTGGTCGACGGCGTAGTACCGCACGTTGTCGCCCACGGTGAACATGGGATCGGCGAACGACGTGGGCTTGGCCCACTCGAATCCCATGCCCTCGTCGCAGGAGACGTCCACCACCAGTGTGCCCGGTGCCAGTGTGGGTAGGTCCTGGTTCGTCAGGAACGTCAATGGTGAATTGGTATCCTGCAGAACACAATTGACGATGACATCGTGGTCGCCCAGGAAGCGTGACAGAGGTACTCGACCGTCCGGAGTGAGTGCTCGACTCTGGCGAGGATCGGCGTCGTCGAGATCGAAATTGACGATGTTGGCCGAATGGATCGGCGAACTCACCGCAGTGACGCCGCGTTGGGTGAGAACGTCCACATCGTGAATGCCATGTGCGTTGAGTGCGGTGACCGCACCGCGAGCAGTGGCTCCGAATCCGATGACCGCAGCACGCAACCGGCGGCCGTAGTCGCCGGTGGACCCGATCAGTTGCAACGCATGCAGCACCGAGCAGTAGCCGGCCAACTCGTTGTTCTTGTGGAAGACATGCAGATTGAACGAACCCTCCTGGGTCCAGTGGTTCATGGCCTCGAATGCAATCAGTGTGAGCTTGCGATCGACGGCGATCTGGGTGAGCTTCTCGTCCTGCACACAGTGCGGCCAGCCCCACAGTGTCTGCCCCGGGCGCAAGGATGCGAGATCCTCTGCCTGCGGCTTGGGCAACAGAATCACATCGCACTCGGCGACGAGTTGCTCGCGCGTGCGAATGCCCGCCACCTGGGTGGCCAGGTGCTCGTCCGAAATTCCGAACGGCTCGCCGTAGCCGGATTCGAGGAACATCCGGGCGCGGATATCGGCATCTATTCGATCGAAATGCAGTGGGTGAATCGGTAGTCGCCGCTCATCGGGCTTGCGCGAACGTGAGAGGACTCCGAGTGTGAGCTGATGCACGTGTGACCCTTCGTTATGCGAAGTCAACCACAGTGAGCCGAACGGACTTTCGTTTCTGCTGGTCAGAGGGTGCCCCCGGCAGGATTCGAACCTGCGACCAAGGGATTAGAAGGCCCTTGCTCTATCCCCTGAGCTACGGAGGCTGGCACGTGCGGGCGGACCCGCTCGAGCACGGTTGACGAGTGTACCTTTCCGTATACGCCGATCGCGCAGGCATGGGTTGGGCGACGGCCGTAGCGGGAAAGCAACGCTCTCGGAATCGTCCCGAAGCACGTCGAAGGAGGTTCGATGCACGACATCCTCGACGACGCGCTGCATGCCTGGAAATCCGACGACGTCGCGGCAGTGGCCACGGTGATCCGGACGTTCGATTCGGCGCCGCGTCCCGCCGGAGCGGCCATGCTCGTCGGCTCGGACGGCACGGTTGCCGGGTCGGTGTCGGGCGGCTGCGTCGAAGGCGCGGTCTACGAACTCGCACAGGACGTCCTGCGCACCGGGTCTCCTGTTCTCACTCGATACGGAGTGTCCGACGACGATGCGTTCGCAGTCGGGCTCACGTGCGGCGGAACACTCGACGTCTTCGTCGAGGTGTTGTCCCGGCAGACGTTCCCCGAACTCGAGTCGATCGTGGCGGACGTGCGCGAGAACATTCCCGTCGCCGTGGCGACCGTGGTGTCGCACACCGATCCGGAACGCATCGGCCGAAGGCTGGTCGTCGGAGAGTCCGGCATCCACGGTTCGCTCGGCAGTGCGCGAGCCGACGCTGCCGTCGCCGACGACGCGAAAGGGCTTCTGGTGTCGGGCCGTTCGGCCGTCCTGACATACGGGCCCGACGGTCAGCGACGAGGTGACGGCATGGAGGTATTCGTCTCCAGCCACGCACCGCCGCCCCGAATGCTGGTGTTCGGGGCCATCGATTTTGCAGCCGCCGTCGCGCAGCAGGGTGTTTTTCTCGGCTACCGCGTCACCGTCTGCGATGCGCGTGCGGTCTTCGCCACACCGCAGCGATTTCCCGCCGCCGAACAGGTCGTCGTCGCCTGGCCGCACGACTACCTTGCGGAGCAGTGGTCGGCGGGGGAGTTGGACGAGCGAACCGTTGTCTGTGTGCTCACCCACGATCCCAAGTTCGACGTGCCCCTGCTCGAGGTCGCGCTGCGCCTGCCGAGCCTGGCCTTCGTCGGTGCGATGGGCTCACGCCGTACTCATGACGACCGCACGGCTCGGTTGCGGGCTGCGGGGCTGACCGAGTCCGAACTGTCTCGGTTGGCCAGCCCGATCGGTCTCGATCTCGGTGCCCGAACGCCTCAGGAGACCGCAGTGTCGATTGCGGCCGAGATCATCGCGCGCCGCTGGGGTGGCACCGGTGAGCCCTTGCGCGTCCGACACGGCCGCATCCACCACGATGCAATCGAGGACGGGCGCGGGGGCAAGTACGACGCTGTGTAGGACTCGCCTTTCCGGTATCGCCGATCACCTCCTACTCTGGTGGTATGGCAACACCGGATGTCGCGAAGACCGCACCCTCGACCGCCGAACTCTCGGCGGACGATGTGGGGATGGACGGGGAACCGCGCTCGGCCACCACAGCTGTGTTCGTCACGGCGGGCGTCATCGCCGGTGTGGTGGCTGCGCTGATCGTGATGCTCTCCGCTTCCGACGCGTTGGTGTTGCTGGGAATCCCGGACCCGGGTCCGGCCACTACCTACGGTCTGCCCGCCTTGCGGGCGATCGGAGAGATCGCCGCCGTCATCGCCATCGGGTCCTTCCTGCTGGCCGCGTTTCTGGTGCCGCCGCAGAAAAACGGTGTCCTCGACGTCGACGGCTACCGGGCTGTGCGCACCGGCTCGGTCGCATCCATCGTCTGGGCCGTGTCTGCGCTTCTCCTCGTGCCTCTGACGTTGTCCGACACCTCCGGCCAGCCGTTCGCGGAGGCCATCAAGCCGGCGAACCTGTGGGTCGCGCTCGATCAAGTGGAGATTGCCAGTGCATGGCGTTGGACGGCGATCATGGCCGTGGTGCTGGCCATCTTTTCGCGCACGGTGTTGCGGTGGACCTGGACACCCGCTCTGCTCGGATTGTCCCTCGCAACACTGTTGCCGATCGCGTTGAGCGGCCACTCGGCGGCGGGCGGGTCGCATGACGTCGCGACCAACAGCCTGATTCTGCACCTCGGGGCCGCATCACTGTGGGCAGGCGGGCTGTTCGCGTTGCTGGCGCACGTACGCAGGGCAGGCGCGCACGCCGACGTCGCAGCGCGCCGGTTCTCCACCATCGCGGGCATCTGCTTCGTCGTGATGGGCATCAGCGGCGTCATCAACGCGATGGTTCGGGTCTCGATCGGCGACCTGTTCACCACCACCTACGGTCTGCTGATCGTGGGCAAGATCACCGCCTTGGTCGTGCTCGGTGGATTCGGGTGGATGCAGCGTCGTCGGGCACTGCCCGCACTGGTCGCCGACCCCACTGCTCGCGGACCGTTGCTTCGCTTCGCCGGGGCCGAGGTGCTCGTGCTCGCCGCGACCATCGGCCTGGCCGTCGGGCTCGGGCGCACACCGCCGCCGGCCGAGATCGATCCCAACCTCACACCCGCGGAAGCCGAACTCGGATACGACCTGAGCGGCCCGCCCACGTTCGCCCGAATGGCCTTCGACTGGCGCTTCGATCTGATCTTCGGCACCGCCGCGATCGTGATGGCCGTGGTGTACCTGATCGGTGTGCGACGGCTGCGGCTACGCGGAGACGCATGGCCGGTGGGCCGCACCGTCGCCTGGATTCTGGGCTGCCTCACGCTGCTGATCAGCACGTCCTCGGGAATCGGTCGCTACTCCACGGCCGTGTTCAGCGTGCACATGACCGGACACATGATGCTCTCGATGCTGGCACCGGTCCTCCTCGCGCTCGGCGGAGCGCTGACGTTGGCGTTGCGAGTCCTGCCCGCAGCAGGCAAGGACGGTGTCCCCGGAATGCGCGAGTGGTTGTTGATGGGACTGCACAGTCGAATCTCGCAGTTCGTGACTCACCCCCTCGTGGCGGCACTGATCTTCGTCGGCGGCTTCTACGTGCTGTACCTCGGCGGGATTTTCGGAGCCGTGCTGGACAGTCACGGCGCGCACCTGCTGATGAATCTGCACTTCGTGCTCAGTGGCTACCTGTTCTACTGGACCGTCATCGGCGTCGATCCGTCGCCGCGCAAGATTGCGCCGGTCACGAAGCTGGCGGTGGTATTCGGTTCGCTGCCGTTCCACGCGTTCTTCGGGGTTGCCCTGATGAGCATGAACACGGTCATGGGTGCCTGGTTCTACCGGACCCTGGGACTGGACTGGAACTCCGATCTGCTCGGAGATCAGAAGCTCGGCGGCGGAATCGCCTGGGCCACCGGCGAAATTCCGTTGGTGCTCGTCATGTTGGCGCTGCTGATCCAGTGGTCTCGGAGCGACGACAGAGATGCCAGGCGCGGCGACCGCGCCGCCGAGCGCGATCACGACGCAGACCTGGCGGCTCACAACGCAATGTTCGCCGAGCTCGCCAGACGAGATCAGACGGGCGAACGCTAGCCGAGCGGGGTCAGTCGCTCTCGGTGATTTTCGCGAGTAGTCGATCGAGCTCGACTCGCTCGTCCGACTCGAGGCCGTCGAACATCTCGGACGACACCTGACGACGCGCGTCGTCGATCCGGTCCAGCAGCGCGCGACCTGTATCTGTCAGCGTCACCAGCACGGCCCGCCGATCACTCGGATCCGGCTGCCGCGTCACCAGCTGTGCCGCTTCGAGCGAGTCGACGATGTCGGTGGCCGATCGCGCCACGATACGCAGGTGTTCGGCGAGGTCGCGCAGGCGCATCGATTCCTGCTCGCGGGCCAGGACGTGCAGAGCCCGGCTCTGCGAAGGATTGAGTCCGAACGGTTCCAGTGCGGTCATGTGGCTGCGCCGGATGCGCCGGGCGACAGCCATGAAACTCTCGCTCAGATTCGTCGAATGTCCGGGTTCCATGCAACGGATCATAGCGAGGGTTGCTCGCAACCTCATAGTGAGGTAACCTCTGCATATTACTCCATCAGCCCGGAACTACTCCTGCGGAGGTCTACTTGGAAAGCCGTCCCGAACGCGCAGTACCCGCATCCGATCCAGCACCCGTCAGCCGAGTCCTGGCTCTGTTCACGCCATACCGGCGCAAGATCGCCATCGTCAGCGCGATCATCGTGGCCAGTGCGATCATCGCCCTCGCCTCTCCCTTACTCCTTCGCGAACTCCTCGATCATGCGATCCCTGACCGTGACGTCACCCTGGTCACCTTCATCGCGCTCGGCATGATCGCAGTAGCAGTCGCCACCAATACCCTCGGCGTGGTGCAGACCTGGATGTCCAACGGCATCGGTCAGCAACTCATGCACGACCTCCGCGTACAGGTCTACTCGCACCTGCAGCGGCAGTCCCTCGGATTCTTCGCTCGCACGCGCACCGGTGAGGTGCAATCGCGCATCGCCAACGACATCGGCGGTATGCAGTCGGTCGTCACGAACACCGCGACGTCCATCGCGCAGAACGCGACCACGGTGGTCGCGACGGTGATCGCGCTCTTCCTGCTCGACTGGAAACTCGCCACGTTCTCGTTGATCATCCTGCCGATATTCGTTCGCGTAGCGCGCCGCATCGGCGACGAGCGCCGCAAGATCTCGATAAAGCGGCAGAAGTTGCTCAGTGATCTGTCTGTCCAGATCGAGGAATCCCTGTCCGTCAGCGGCATTCTGCTGGGCAAGACCACCGGTTCCGCGCAGGTGTTGACCGAGAAGTTCGCCGACCGATCCCATGAAGTGGCCGGCGTCGAGCTCGCGGCGATGATGGCGGGAAAGTGGCGAATGGCCACCATCCAGATCAGTTTCGCGGTCATGCCTGCGTTGGTGTACTGGTTCGCCGGCATCACCATCGGCCAGGGGAGCACGTTGACCATCGGCACTCTGGTCGCCTTCACCGCTCTGCAAACTCAATTGTTCCGGCCCACCATGCAATTGCTCAACACCGGGGTCGAGGTGCAGGCCTCACTCGCCCTGTTCGGGCGGGTGTTCGAGTACCTCGATCTGCCGATCGACGTTGCCGAGCCGGCGCATCCGGTGGCGTTGTCACGCGAGAAGGTACACGGTGACGTCGCCTTCCGCGGCGTCGATTTCACCTATACCGCGGCGACAGTTCCGACCTTGAGCGACATCGACCTGGAGGTCCCCGCCGGAAGCACTCTTGCTCTGGTCGGTGCCACCGGATCGGGTAAGACGACTCTGGGCTATCTCGTTGCGCGACTGCACGATCCGACGTCCGGATCGGTGACGATCGATGGCATCGATCTGCGGGAGATGGCGTCCGAGAACATCGCCGACCTGGTCGGCGTCGTCTCGCAGGAGACATACCTCTTTCACGCGACCATCAGGGAGAATCTGCGCTTCGCGAAACCCGACGCCACCGACGAGGAGATCGTTGCAGCCGCCCGAACCGCGCAGATCCACGACTTCATCGACGGACTCGACGACGGCTACGACACGATGGTCGGTGAGCGCGGATACCGATTTTCCGGTGGTGAAAAGCAGCGGATCGCGATCGCGCGAACCGTATTGCGGAACCCACCGATTCTGGTGCTCGACGAAGCGACCAGTGCCCTGGACAACCGCACCGAACGTGCACTGCAAACCGCTCTCGACGGTCTGATGGAAGGTCGCACGACCATACTCATCGCGCACCGCTTGTCCACGGTGCGCAGCGCGGACCGCATCGCAGTGCTCGACCACGGGGTAGTTCGTGAGGTAGGAAGCCACGAATCCCTGTTGGAGCAGGGCGGCATGTACGCCCAATTGGTCCGAGCCGCAGACGATGTCGTGGACAGTGTGGCTGCATGAGCGAGACCGGGTGATCCCAGTGCGGACCATCGCGGGGCGCGTCGAGTGCGAGATCGAGATCAAGAGGTCTCGCTTCGTCGCGGTCGTCGATCGCGCGGCCGACGAAGCAGACGCGCGAGTGCTGATCGACTGCGCCCGCAGGGCCGATCCTGCTGCCGGCCATCACTGTTCGGCGTTCATCGTCGGCGCGTCGTCCACCGACCCGCGCGTCGAGCGGTCCAACGACGACGGTGAACCCGGTGGTACGGCAGGGATGCCGATGCTCGAAGTGCTGCGTGGGCATCACCTGACGAACGTCGTCGCGGTGGTCAGCAGATACTTCGGTGGAACCAAGCTCGGCACCGGCGGCTTGGCCCGCGCGTACTCCGGCGCGGTGACCGAGGCGCTGACCGGAGCGGCATTTCTGACCCGGGAGCGACGCGAGATCCTGACGCTCGAACTCGATCACGCCGAGGTGGGCCGAGTCGAATCGGAACTTCGAGGGCGCGGAGTGCACGTGGTGGGGACATCCTACGCAGCTCGTGCGGTTCTGACCGTCGCGGCCGCAGATGCGGATTCGATTGTGGCACTGGTCGGTTCGCTCACCGCCGGACGCGTGGACCCGGTGCGCAGCGGACACACGTACGCGGAAATTCCGGAATAGCACAGCACACCGACATTTTGGGTTCGACGAGCCCCGATCCGGGCCGTTCATCCACAGGGCACGCGTATGTCCACATTTTGCGAACACGTTCACCACGGACGTCCTGCGCGTAGCAGTCTCGATGTCGATCGCAATCACGCGATACACAATCGAGAGGCAAACACCATGTACGAAGCACAATGCGCCGTGGTCGGCACAGTCATCACCAACCCTGTCAAGCGGTCGACATCCACCGGCGACGAGGTCCTCAGCTTTCGGATGGCCAGCAACGCTCGGCGTCAGGACCGCAACACGGGTGAATGGACCGATGGCGGAACCCTCTACCTGACGGTCACGTGCTGGCGCCGTCTGGTGCGCGGAGTCGGAGCCTCACTGATGAAGGGCGATCCCATCATCGCCTACGGACAGCTGCGAACCAACGAATACACCAACCGGGACGGACTCGAACGCGCCGATCTGGAGATGAGCGCCAGTGCGGTCGGACCGGACCTCGCACGGTGCAACGTCTCGATCCATCGGACCAAAGCAGTGGTGCCGGAGGCGACGACGGACGGCGATCCTGGAGCGGTGGAACCCGTCGACCGCGATCGGGAATCGATCGAGGACCGCGAATCGATCGACGAGGACGTGCGGGAGTCGGTTCCGGCCTGAACGACTGCCGGCATCCGCTGTCCACGCTGCATCGGAAGCTGCGATCGACTGTGGACGGCGGATGCGGGTCGGTCACCTTCTCGGGCGATGGTGTTCGGACGCGCTCGCACCGATAAGCTGGGACTCATGGCTGAATTCATTTACACCATGAAGAAGGTGCGCAAGGCGCACGGCGACAAAGTCATCCTCGACGACGTGACGATGAGCTTCTATCCCGGAGCGAAGATCGGCGTCGTCGGCCCCAACGGCGCCGGTAAGTCCAGCATCCTCAAGATCATGGCGGGAATCGATCAGCCCGGAAACGGCGAGGCGTTCCTCGCTCCCGGTGCATCGGTCGGCATCCTCATGCAGGAGCCGGTTCTCGACGACACCAAGACCGTCCGCGAGAACGTCGAGGACGGTCTCGGCGAAACGATGGTCCAGCTCAAGCGCTACAACGAGATCGCCGAGCTGATGGCCACCGACTACTCCGACGAGCTGATGGAGGAGATGGGCGAGCTGCAGGAGAAGCTCGACCACGCCGACGCCTGGGAGATCGACTCCCAGCTCGAACAGGCAATGGACGCGCTCCGCTGCCCGCCGCCCGAGTCTCCCGTCACGAACCTCTCCGGTGGCGAGAAGCGCCGCGTGGCGCTGTGCAAGTTGCTCTTGAGCAAGCCGGACCTGCTGCTGCTCGACGAGCCCACCAACCACCTCGACGCCGAGAGTGTGCTGTGGCTCGAGCAGCACTTGGCCGCGTACGCCGGCGCCATCCTCGCCGTCACTCACGACCGGTACTTCCTCGATCACGTCGCGCAGTGGATCGCCGAGGTCGACCGCGGCCACCTGTACCCGTACGAGGGCAACTACTCCACCTACCTGGAGAAGAAGGCCGAGCGTCTCGAGGTTTCGGGCAAGAAGGACCAGAAGCTGCAGAAGCGCCTCAAGGACGAACTCGCTTGGGTTCGTTCCGGTGCCAAGGCGCGTCAGGCCAAGAGCAAGTCTCGTCTGGCTCGTTACGACGAGATGGTGGCCGAGGCCGAGAAGACCAGGAAGCTCGACTTCGACGAGATCCAGATCCCCAACCCGCCGCGCCTGGGCGACGTCGTGGTCGAGGTCAAGAGTCTCGACAAGGGCTTCGATGGACGCGTGCTGATCAAGGATCTGTCGTTCACGTTGCCGCGCAACGGCATCGTCGGCGTCATCGGACCCAACGGTGTCGGTAAGACGACGCTGTTCAAGACCATCGTCGGGCTCGAGGAGCCGGACGGCGGCGAGGTCAAGATCGGACAGACCGTCAAGCTCAGCTACGTCGACCAGAACCGCTCGGGCATCGACTCGAAGAAGACGGTCTGGGAAACGGTCTCCGACGGACTGGACTTCATCACCGTCGGCAGCTCCGAGTTCCCATCCCGCGCGTACATCAGCTCGTTCGGATTCAAGGGCCACGATCAGCAGAAGCCTGCCGGAGTGCTCTCCGGTGGTGAGCGCAACCGTCTGAACCTGGCGATGACGCTCAAGCAGGGCGGCAACCTGATCCTGCTCGACGAGCCGACCAACGACCTCGACGTCGAAACGCTCGGATCGCTCGAGAACGCGCTCGAAGAATTCCCCGGTTGCGCTGTGGTCATCTCGCACGATCGCTGGTTCCTGGACCGCACCTGCACCCACATCCTGGCGTGGGAAGGTGGCTTCGGCGACAACGAGGCAGCGTGGTACTGGTACGAGGGCAACTTCGAGGGCTACGAGGCCAACAAGGTCGAGCGTCTCGGGCCCGACGCTGCACGTCCGCACCGCGTCACCCACCGGAAGCTCACCAGGGACTGACATGTCGGGAAAGACCTTCACCTGCACTCTCCAGGTGCGGTGGGGAGACTCCGATCGCCTCGGGCACGTCAACAACACCCGGTTCGTCGAATACCTCCAGGAAGGCCGCGTTCAGTTCCTGAACGCGGTCTTGGGAGGTTCGGGGCAAAGGGGCGCAGCGGTGGTTCGTAAGCTCACCACCGATTTCCTGCATCCGATACTCGACGACTCGGGACCGTTGACGATAGAGCTGTGGATCAGCCGCGTCGGGACTACCTCCTACGCCGTCCGGCACGTGGTGACCGATCGGGACGGAACGACGTGCGCGGATGCGGAGGCGCGGATGGTTGCCTTCGACCTCGAGATGTCCTCGTCGCGGCCCCTGAGCGAGTCCGAACGAACCATGCTGAGCACGTACTTGCACACCGACAGAGCCTGACGCGCTGGTTCGCGAGATCTCTGCGGTTACAGGGTCTTCCGCACTAGGGTCGAGGGGTCATCGACGACCGGCGATCGGCGGGCGTCGGGAGATCCTCACGAGGGAGTACTCGAAAACATGTCACGCTCGCTGGACCTGACCGACGACGACTGGGCCGACGGGCTCGACGACAGGCTTGTGGCCGAGTTGGCGACACTGCGTGCGGAGTATTTCGAGCACACCGACGCCACCGCAGTCGGCGTATCGGCGCACACCCCCGACATCACGTCCTTCCGGAGACATGTTCGACTCGCCGCCCTCCGGCAGCCGCACACTGCGAATGTGGCCGTCCACCGCCCGAGTGAGTCGGACTCTGCCGCCCATCAGGCGGCCGGAAGCTACCTGCAGATCGTCACCGACGACATGCCGCTGCTCATCGAGTCGATCATGTCGCTGCTCGCGCGCCTCGGCATCGAATACACCGACGTGGTGCACCCCATCCTTTCGGTCGATCGGAACAACGAGGGAGTGCTCGTCGGACTCCGCCCCGACGGCGTGGCGGAATCCTGGATACATGTGCAGCTGCACCCGTCCACACCCGACGACGTCCTGGCCCGGCTGGTAGACGATACGAGTCGAGTCCTGGCCGACGTTCGCCAGGTCGTCGGGGACACCGAGGAGATGCGTCGGGTACAGGGTGCTGTCGCAGATCGACTGGACACCGTGGGAGACGACGGCTCCGAGTCGGCGGTGGAGCACCATGACGCGGCTGCTCTGCTGCGCTGGCTGGGCGACGGCCACTACACACTGCTCGGCTATCGCCGGTACACGATCGCCGGCGACGACGGTGCCCGCACGGCGACGGGCGTGGCATCGAGCAGCCTCGGTGTCATGCGCGATGCAGCGCAGCACGGAGACGGACCCGAGCCGGTAGGTAATCGCGATCTGGTTGCGCTGACTCAGGGTGCGTATCCGGCCACCGTTCATCGCGCTGTCTACCCCTATTTCGTCAGCGTGATAGACACCGAGGACTCCGCCGAACATCGTTTCGTCGGCGTCTTCACCGTGACCGCTCTGCACGAGAATGTGCTCGACATTCCGGTCATCGAGCGTCGGGTGCGCTCGGTGATAGCCCGCGCAGGCCACGATCTCGGATCTTTCTCGGGTCAGGCCATGCTCGAAGTGCTGCAATCGATGCCGCGCTCGGAACTGTTCGCCACGACGGCGTCGTGGCTGTTCGAGACGGCGAGCGCTGTACTGGCTCTCGGCCGTCGCCGCAAGGTCAAGCTGTTCGTCCGGCCCGACGCCAGTGGCTCGTTCGTCTCTGCACTGGTGTATCTGCCGCGAGATCGCTACACCACCCGTGTCCGTCTCGCCATCCAGGATCGATTGCTCCGCGAATTGGGCGGAACGGCGCTCGATTACACAGCGCGCGTGACGGAATCGGATCTGGCGCTGTTGCACGTCACCGTCCGTCGGGCACCCGGGACAGCGGCGACGGAGCTGTCGACCGAGGACATCACTCGGATCGAAACGGCCCTCACCGAAACCACCAGAACCTGGGAAGATTCTCTCGGCGATGCCGTCTCTCTCGACCGGGCGGTCGATCCGTTGCGTATCGCTCGGTACACCGATGCGTTCCCGGAGGCCTACAAGCAGGACTTCAGTCCGGCAAGAGCCGTGACCGACATTGCTCGCCTCGAAGCGCTCGGCGACGAGTCGATCGACATGCAGCTCTACCGCAACGAGCAGTCCGCGGTGGGCAGCTGGCGTTTCTCGCTGTACATCGGCGGCGCGGGCGTCTCGTTGTCTCAGGTGTTGCCCATCCTGCAGAGCCTCGGTGTCGAGGTGGACGACGAACGGCCCTACCCGGTGGTGCGACCGGACGGAATGTCTTGCTGGATATACGATTTCGGGCTGTCGGCCTCACGAGAGATGCTGCGCTCGGCGATCGACGGCGACATCGACGCAGAGCTGTCCGAGGCGGGTACCGCCGATCGTGAAAGCCGGGTTCAGCACCGCTTCACCGATGCATTCGCAGCGGTGTGGAGCGGGCAGGCCGAGGCGGACCGGTTCAACGAACTGGTGATGCGCGCCGGCCTGCACTGGCGGCAGGCAGTGGTGTTGCGTGCGTACGCGAAGTACCTGCGCCAGGCCGGTTTTCCCTACAGTCAGTTCAACATCGAGGGCGTACTGCTGACGCACCCGCGCACGGCCCGGCTGCTCGTCGGTTTGTTCGAGGCGCAGTTCGACCCCGAGGTGAGCTCCGAGCAGAACGCGCACACGATCGGCACCCAGCTGGGGGAGCTGATCGATCAGGTCGTCAGCCTCGACGCCGACCGCATTCTGCGGAGCATGTTCGAGCTGATCCGCGCGACACTGCGCACCAACTACTTCGTGATGGGATCCGACGGCGGCCGTCGTCAGTACCTCTCGCTCAAGTTCGATCCGCAGTCGATCGCCGAATTGCCCAAGCCGAAGCCAAAATTCGAGATCTTCGTCTACTCGCCCCGCGTCGAGGGAGTGCACCTACGGTTCGGTGCCGTGGCCCGCGGTGGCCTGCGATGGTCGGATCGACGTGAGGACTTCCGCACGGAGATTCTCGGGCTGGCGAAAGCTCAGATGGTCAAGAACGCCGTTATCGTCCCGGTCGGTGCCAAGGGCGGATTCGTCGTCAAAAGACCACCGATGGTCACCGGCGATGCCGACACGGATCGCCAGGCATACGCCGAGGAAGGCAAAGCCTGCTATCGATTGTTCATCGCTGGGCTGCTCGACATCACCGACAATCTCGATCGTGCAACAGGTTCGGTGTCGGTGCCCGAGGGCGTCGTGCGCCGCGACGGAGACGACACCTACCTCGTCGTCGCCGCCGACAAAGGCACAGCAACGTTCTCCGACATGGCCAACGACGTTGCCGCGCAGTACGGGTTCTGGCTCGGCGACGCGTTTGCCTCCGGTGGGTCGGCGGGCTACGACCACAAGGCCATGGGCATCACGGCCAAGGGCGCGTGGGAAAGCGTCAAGCGGCACTTCCGCGAGCTCGGAATCGATACGCAGAGTCAGGATTTCACCGTTGTCGGCGTCGGCGACATGAGCGGAGACGTCTTCGGAAACGGAATGCTGTTGAGCCGGCACATTCGCCTGCTCGCCGCCTTCGATCATCGGCACATCTTTCTCGATCCCAACCCGGAGCGGGAGTCGGCGTTCGCCGAGCGAGAGCGCTTGTTCGCGTTGCCGAGGTCGTCGTGGGCGGACTACGACACGTCGCTGATCAGCGAGGGCGGAGGAGTGTGGGAGCGGACGCGCAAGTCGGTCCCCATCAGCGCGGCAGCTCGTGCGGCGCTCGGGCTCGGGGACTCGGTCGAGTCGTTGTCTCCGCCGGAACTGGTGAACGCGATTCTGAAGGCTCCCGCCGATCTGCTGTGGAACGGCGGAATCGGCACCTACATCAAGGCATCCACCGAGACCAACGGTGAGGTGGGCGACAAGGCCAACGACGCGGTTCGCGTCGACGGAATCGATGTACGGGCCGCCGTCGTGGGGGAGGGTGGCAACCTCGGCGCCACCGCTCTGGGGCGCATCGAATACGCCGCAGCCGGCGGCAAGATCAACACCGACGCCATCGACAACTCTGCGGGCGTCGACTGCTCCGACCACGAGGTCAACATCAAGATCCTGCTCGAGACGGCCATCACCAACGGCAACCTGGCACGTGCGGACAGAGACGAACTGCTTGCCTCCATGACCGACGAGGTGGGCCGACTGGTGTTGTGGGACAACATCATGCAGAACGAACTGCTCGGCACGTCCAGGTTCGATGCGCCCAGTCTCGTCACCGTGCACAGCCGGGTGATCGAGGATCTCGAAGTACGTCGGGGACTCGACCGTGAGCTCGAGGCCCTGCCGGCAGAGGCCGATCTACGCCGACGAAAGCAGGACGGTCGAGGACTGACGTCACCGGAACTCGCCACCTTGATGGCGCATGTGAAGCTGGCGTTGGAAGCGGAACTGCTCGACAGCGAGCTGCCCGACAGCGACGTCTTCGCTCCGCGGTTGCCCAAGTACTTCCCCGAACCACTACGGGAGCCGTACGCCGAGGCGATCAAGGCGCACCCGCTCCGGCGTCAGCTGGTGGCGACGACACTGGCGAACGAGGCCATCGATTGCGGCGGAATCACGTTCCCCTACAGGCTGACCGAGGATTCCGGTGCGGCGGGCACCGACGCCATTCGGGCGTTCGCTGCAGCTACCGAGATCTTCGGACTCGACGAGGTGTGGAATGCCATCCGGGCCGCGGATGTGCCGACTGCAGTCTCGGCCGAATTGCTGCTCGAATCGCGTCGCATGCTCGACCGGGTGTCGCGCTGGCTGCTGGCCAACCGCCCACAGCCCCTGGCTGTCGGAGCAGAGATCAGTCGGTACGCCGGTCAGGTGCGGGCTCTGCAACCCTCGGTGTCCACGTGGATCTCCGGGCACCAGGCCAGTGATCTGGACGTGCGGTCGGCAGCTTCAATCGAACGAGGTGCACCGGTCGGGCTCGCCCGAAGCATCTACGGACTGCTCGACGTGTACTGCCTACTCGACATCATCGATATCGCGGACATCGTCGATCGAGACGGGGCCGAAGTGGCCGAGCTGTATTTCGCTCTCGACGCACACATCGGAATCGACTGGCTGCTCTCGGCCGTCTCCAAACTGGCCCGCGGAGATCGTTGGCACTCGTTGGCGCGCTTGGCTCTTCGCGACGACCTGTATTCCTCGCTGCGCGGAATCACGCAGGCCGTGCTGGCCGGCGGCGAACCGGACGAGTCGGTGGCGGAGAAGATCGCGGAGTGGGAATCGACCAATTCCTCACGCCTGGCGCGGTCGCGTGCCGCATTGACCGAGATCGCCGAGTCGGGAACCCTGGACCTGGCAACGCTGTCAGTTGCCGCCCGCCAGGTTCGCAACATGATGCCCTGACCGAATACGGAGCAGTGGAATCCGCGACACTCGACCGAGAAGAGGAAACGATCACGTGAGTGTGCCCGACGACCATCTGTCCGACAAGCGACCTGCAACCCAGCGGGTGGGCTTTCATGCCGCTGTGGATGTGCGGTGGTCGGATATGGATGTGTACCAACACATCAACCATGCCCGGATGGTGACGCTCCTCGAAGAGGCTCGCATCCCATGGCTGTTGGTGGACGGCAGGCCGACGGCAAATCTGCGCCACGGAGCGGTGATCGCGGATCTGCACGTGAAGTATCGAGGCCAGCTTCGACACGAGGACGGCCCCCTGGATGTGTTCATGTGGATCGATGCGGTCCGTGCGGTGGACTTCGTCGTGGGATACGAGGTGCGGGCGGAGGGTGCGTCGCTGGATACTCCAGCGGCCGTGGTGGCCTCGACGCAGATCGCAGCGTTCGATATCGATGCGCAGCGGCTGCGCCGACTCACCCCGGAAGAGCGCGCGTTTCTGGTGAGCTGGCAGCGTGTATGAGCGCGTACTGACCGTTCCCGACGCGGTCGATCGAGAGAACTTGGCGACGTTCTGCACCAAGGCATTGCGCTTGGACGAGGCGGCGGTGATTCGTATGAGAACACGAGCGGGCGGGGGCGTGTCCTGTTGGGCGAGCACTGGATTCGATGCCCTGGCGGCGCGCGTGATCACCGGCACCGTGGTGCCCGACGATACGTGCGCGGGTGCAGACGTGTTGGCAGCCGCGCTGCAGCACGCGGGCGACGGCGTGGTGGACCCAGGATTCTCGATGGACTCTGCATGGCGTGGAGCATTACCCCCGGACAGCGGATTCGAGCACCTCGACGATGTGCCCGCCCGGGTACTCGTCGGGCTTGCGCAACGCGGCGCGGCACTGGCGAAGGAGCACGGTAGCAGCCATGGCCCGCCGAGCTCACTGCTCGAACAGGAGGTGTTGCATGTCGCCGGCGACGTCGACGAAGTATCGATCTCGATGCGTACCGTATTCGCCTTGACGGCAATGGGATTCGTTCCCCACAGCGGCAGCGACCCGATGACTGTCGACGTCGATCCGGACCGTATCGCCGCCGACGAGGTGGTTCGGGTACGCGTCTCGCGGGTGTGGTTGCGCCTCGATGCCCGACACGGTTCGGTGTACGTTCGCCGCGCGGGGCACCAGTTGTCGCTGACCGTGGAGCGCTAGACGAGCCAGGCGGCAGCGTTGGCGTCGAGCCGGCCGTTCACCAGTGGTGCACTGGCAAGCAGTAACTCGCCAGGGGGCAGGGGGATCGGCTCGTCGGATGCATTCAGGGCACAGATGAGGCCGCCGCGTCGACGGAATGCCAAGCAGCCGGGGGGCGCGCCGTACCAATCGATTCCGGCACCGGTGAATTCCGGACGCAGAGCGCGGAGCTCGAACGCCGTGCGGTACAGGCTCAGCATCGAATGGACATCTTCGAGTTGCGCTTCGGCGGTGTGCCCGTCCCACTCCGGCGGCATCGGCAGCCAGGTTCGATCGGTGGCGGAGAACCCGAACGGCGGTTCGTGTCCTTCCCAGGGCATCGGCACCCGGCATCCGTCGCGTCCCCGTTCGGCGTGCCCCGAGCGCTCCCACACCGGGTCCTGGAGCGCGTTGTCGGGCAGCTGCACGTTGGGCAGCCCGAGCTCGGCACCGTTGTAGACGAAGATCGTTCCCGGAAGTGCCAATTCGACCAGGATCATGGCTCGAGCGCGGGCGCGGCCGACGTCCCCGCCCCCGTACCTGGTTACCTCTCGTTCGACGTCGTGGTTGGACAGCGTCCACGTCGGAGTGCCGTCGACGAGTTCGACAGCGGCGAGCGAGTTGGCGATGGCGTCGCGAATGGTTTCGGCTTCGAAATCGACACTTGCCAGACGAAAATTGAACCCCAGGTGCAGCTCGTCGGGCCTGATGTACTCGGAGAACCGGACATTGTCCTGAACCCAGATCTCGCCGACGGTCACCGTTCCTGGAAATTCGTCCATGACGGTTCTGATGCGTCGGTGCAGGTCGTGCACGTGAGGATTGTTGAACCGAGGGTCGTCGTCGTCGTTCTTCATCAGCGCGTTGAGTTCGAGACTCATGTCGGCCAGGTCTGTTGGTTTGGCCATGCCGTGTGCGACGTCGAGGCGAAATCCATCGACACCTCGGTCGAGCCAGAATCGGAGAGTGCGCGCGAAGTCGTCGAACACCTCGGGGTTGTCCCAGTTCAGGTCCGGTTGTTCGGGCGCAAAGATGTGCAGGTACCACTGACCGGGAGAGCCGTCCTTCTCGTCCACCCGTGTCCAGGCGGGACCACCGAAGATGCTCGGCCAGTTGTTCGGCGGTAGTGCACCGTCGTCACCGCGGCCGTCGCGAAAGATGTAGCGCGCACGCTCGGCACTGCCGCGCGGTGCCGTCAGAGCCGATCGAAACCACGGGTGCTCGATGCTGGTGTGATTGGGTACCAGATCCATCGTGACCTTGATGTCGCGGGCATGTGCTTCGTCCAGCAGCGCATCGAAGATCTCGAGGTTTCCGAACAGGGGGTCGATGTCGCGGGGATCGGAGACGTCGTATCCGTGATCGGCCATGGGCGATCGGGTGATGGGGCCGATCCACACGGCGTCGATCCCCAGCAATTCGAGATAGCCGAGCTTGTCCCGGATACCGTCGAGATCACCGACCCCGTCGCCGTTGGAGTCCGCGAATGACCGGGGATAGATCTGGTAGAAGACGGCGTCCTGCCACCACAACAACTCGGAGCTCTCGATCGGATCGGTCACAAGTGGCAATAGTGCCAAACGCCCGGCCGTTCAACGATTCAGGGGCGTTTCGCGTCGGCTCGACCGGACACCCCGGGTCAACGCCGAGTAAAGCTTTGTGCTCATTCACATGACCGACACGTGCCTGCGGCTTTGGAAAGTGTTGTATGTTCTGCATCGGAAACCAGCAGCGGCGTCGAGCCGCGCCCGACGGTGAGGACGCGACCCACGCCATGACGATGTCGACCATCGAAGCCGTACGGCTCGGAGATATTGCGCTCGCCGACAGCCCCATCGAACCGACCTGGATTCTCGAAGGTAGTCCCCACGCGCGCGTCGCCGAGTGGTCCAAGAGCACCGACGGCACGACGACCACCAATGTCTGGGACTGCACGGCCGGCCGCTTCCGCTGGTTCTTCGCGGTCGACGAAATAGTGCACATCATGGACGGTTCGGTGACCGTCTCGAGTGACGATCACGCACCGCGCACCCTGGTCGCGGGCGATGCGGCGCTTTTTCGCGCGGGCACGTGGACCGAATGGCACGTGGAGAGTTACGTGCGCAAACACGCCATCCTCCGGCAACATCTGCCCCGGCCGTTGAGCTTTGCGCTCAAGGTTGCAGGAGGCCTGCGTGCCCGACTCGGTAGCCGCTCGACGGGAGCGAACACACAGCGGGTCGGATCGCTGTAACCGGCCGCTTTGTCTACAGCGCCGAGTTGACCATCGAATTCGCGGCCATCTCCATGTAATCGATGAGCTGCGCGCGGTGTGCTGCGTCCAACACCGTCGCGTCTATGGACGCGATCGCGATGTGCATGCATCGGAGCCACGCATCTCGCTCCATCGGTCCGATACGAAAAGGGTTGTGCCGCATCCGCAGACGAGGATGCCCACGTTCGTCCGAGTAGGTGCGCGGACCACCCCAGTACTGCTCGAGGAACATTCGCATCCGCCGTTCGGCCGGCCCGAGATCCTCCTCGGGATACAGCGGGCGCACGATCTCGTCCTTGGCGACTTCCTCGTAGAACTTGGCTGTGAGCAAGCGAAACGTCTCGGCCCCGCCGACCGCGTCGTAGAACGTCTGCTGCGGTTCGGTCATCACACTCTTTCTTGTTTCTCGTCGTTTCTACCGACCATTGTCCCTCAGGAGCCGGAGTCGGCCGCGACCCCACCCGGACGGCCCAACGCATACGGCGCTTTGATGCCGGCATCGTCGAATGCTTCGAGGATGTCCTGATGAAGGCGACGCTGGACGGCCCACTGGCGTCCTGGACGCGTTTTGATCGTGATGCGGATGGTGACGGTGTCTGCGGTGACCGCGTTGACTCCGAGCAGCTCGGGCGGTTCGAGGATGTCGTTGTCGAAATCGCCGGACTCGACCATCGACGCAGTGGTGCGTTCGGCCACTTCGCACGCCTGCTCGATGTTCGCCGTGTGCGATACGGGTAGATCGAGAACGGCGACCGCGAAGCCCTGGCTCATGTTGCCGACGCGCAGAACCTCGCCGTTTCGGCAGTACCACACCGTGCCGTTGATATCTCTGATCGTGGTGACCCGCAGACCCACGCTCTCGACGGTGCCGGTGGCCTCACCGAGGTCGACGACATCGCCCACTCCGTACTGATCCTCGAGCAGCATGAAAATTCCGGACAGGAAGTCTCGCACCAGGTTCTGGGCACCGAATCCGAGTGCGACGCCGACGATGCCCGCGGACGCGATGAACGGTGCCACGTTGACGCCGACAACGTCGAGAACCGAGAGCACGAACCACGTGAGAATCATGACCGAGACTGCGGACTTGAGCACCGAGCCGATCGTGCTGGCGCGTTGCTTTCGCCGCTCGTTGAGGATCGCGCCCTGGACGGAGCTGGATGACCGGTCCCGCAGTGGCCTCAGCAGCATCGGTGATTTACCGACTTCGTTGCGAGTGAAGCGCGCGATCATCCGGTGCAGCACGAGACGAAGAACGACGGCCAGGATCAAGTAGCCGAGAATTTGCAGCGGACGATCCACCAGCCAGTCCCGTCCGGTATCGGTCAGCTCGAAGGCTCGGGTGTCGAGCTCCCGCAGAAGCGACGGTTCGGAAAGGGGTGATGCGGACAGAAGGGTTGATGCAGACACCCGAAAAGTCTACGGAGACCCAGAATTCTCGCCAGTCGTGCAGCGCATGGCGGTGTCGTTCGGCCGCCGCGTGCGGGGCGATGCGAAATGTTCACCGATCGGCAACAGGAAATGCGAAGAAAAAGGCTGTGCGCGGGCGGTGCATTCGTGTTCCACTGTGAATCGTGTTCCACGCAAGCCATGCGCGGGCGCCGACTGCTTCTGGAGTAACGCATGAAGAACTCTCAACATCGCCACCGACAACTCCCGCCCACTGAGGGCCGCATCGCGCACGACCAGCGTGAGACGGCCTCGGGGGCTTCTCCGCTGCGCGTGGTGCCGACGGCCCACGATGCCACGGGCGACGACGCCGTGCCGGCGTGGGTCAAGCGCCGTGTGCTGCTCCTCAACGCCACATTCGAACCACTGACCGCGCTTCCGATGCGCCGGGCGGTGGTTCTTCTCGTTTGTGGCAAGGCCGACGTGGTGCACGACGATCCGGAAGGACCGTTCATTCGATCGGCCGGGTTCTCGGTGCAGGTGCCGTCGGTGATCAGGCTGCGGACCTTCGTTCGCGTTCCGTATCGCGCCCGAGTGCCGATGACTCGGGCCGCGCTGATGCATCGCGACCGCTTCCGGTGTGCGTACTGCGGGAGCAAGGCCGAGACCGTCGATCACGTGGTACCGCGCAGCCGCGGGGGCGGTCACTCGTGGGAGAACTGTGTCGCGTGTTGCGCGTCATGCAATCACCGCAAGGCCGACAAACTCCTCAGCGAGATCGGGTGGACGCTGCGCGCGCAGCTGGTGCCACCGAAGGGCCCGCACTGGCGTCTGTTGGCGACGACGAAGGAGTTGGACCCTAGTTGGCTGGCGTATCTCGGCGAGGGTGCGGCCTGACGGTCGACCGGTGTGACCATTTCGGTCACAACACCGGGCCCGACGTGGTCCGACGCGCAATTGTCGACTAACGTCACACCCTGTGAGCATTTTTGAGACCACGCTGATTTTCGGGGTGATTCCGGCTGCGGTGATCGGAATCATCGGCGCGTTGTCCTACCTGACCGACAAGCAGCCCGGTATGGATGTTCCTCCCTACCGACTGACGGACGAGTGGACGCGCGAGCCATTGCTGTGGAGCGCAACGGACGAGGTGACTCCCTTCGGAGGCCACGGATCGCACGATGCCGACGCAGCCGACTCGATCGGAGGTGCTGCAAGTGGCAAGTGGTGAACTCGTCCGCAGCGACATCAGGGAAGAAGATCTGCCGTTCGGGGCTGCTGTGACCGCGAGCGGTCGCGTCTCGGCTGCTCACGAGTTCGGGACGGTCAATCCGGAGCACCTGCCTTTCGCGACGCAGGAGTTGGTGGCCCTCGACGACGCGCTGACCGAGGCGACTCGGCAGACCAAGATTCGGTTCAACATCTACATCGGTGATCTCGGAGACGATCCGGCCGCAGGTGTCGAGTCGGTATTTCCGGGAACACCCGACGCCGTTCGATCGATTCTGATCGCCGTCGACCCCAACCGGCACGCCCTCGAGATTCGCAGTGGTAAGCGAGTATCGAACCGCGCGACCGACCGGGTTGCGCAGTTGGGTGTGACCGCCGCTCTCGGCCCGTTCCGCGACGGCAACCTGATCGACGGTCTGGTTGCCTCCGTGCGGGTGATGGCTGCGTCGATCCTCAGTCCCTAGCGTTCGCACTCAACTCCTGAGCGCGCTCTGACGACCAGGGCCGGTTGCTTCACCTCGAGGTGAAGCGACCGGCCCTGGTCGCGTCTGTGGGAGCGATCAGCTCGCGTCGAACTCCCGCGCTGCAAGGGCCCGAACGACCCCTGCCCGTCCCTCTATCACCAGACGACGGAGCGCCGGAGGCAGTTCGCCGTCCAGGAACCCGTCTGCGGCCGCCAGTGACTGTTCACTGATCGACCAGGAGGGGTACAGCCCGATCACGACGGTTTGCGCAACCTCGCTGGATCGACGAGACCAGACCCCCTCGATGGCATCGAAGTAGCGGGCGACGTAGGGCTCGAGCAATTCACCCTGGCCGGGTCCCGCAAAGCCACCGATGATCGAGCGCGCCGTGATGTTCGGCACCGAGTCGTCGTCGACGACCGTCGCCCAGGCCTGCTCTTTGACCTCTGCGCTCGGTCGCGCGGCTCGCGCAGCCGCAGCCGACCGCGCTCCGGCGGCCGTGTTGTCTGCGCTCGCTTCCGCATCGATGACCGGCGAATCAAGCCCGTCGGAGTCGATCGCCCCGGCCCCGGCCAGCGCCGTGAGGATTCGCCACCGCAGATCGGTGTCGACGTCGAGGCCGGACAGGGATTGCCCGTCGACATCGCCGTCGAGGAGCGCGCGAAGCACCTCGATGTGGCGGTCACCGAGTTCGATACCGGTGAGGGCGTTGACGAAGGCCAGTTGATGATCCGAGCCTGCCTCGGCCGTGCGGGCCAGTTCGAGCAGTGCGTCGGCGAACTCGGGGGTGCCGTGCTCGGCTGCCCAGGCCGGGTCGGCGTAGCTGGTGATGGCGGTCTGTGCCTGCAGCAGAAGGCGTTGCACCACACCCACTTCGGTCTCGCCGCCGATCCCGCGCTGGACGAGGGCAACGAAATCTCGGGCCTTCATCTCGGCCGATCGAGTCATCTCCCACGCTGCCGACCACGCGAGGGTGCGGGGGAGTGGTTCGGCGATGTCGCCGATCCGAGACAGGAGCGTATCGAGCGAGTCCGGATCCAGACGTACCGCGCAGTACGTCAGGTCGTCGTCGTTCACCAGAACCAGCTTGCCTCGCGAGACGCCGACCAGCGCATCGACATTCGTCGATTCGGCTGCATCGAGATCGAGTTCCACTCGGTCGGTGCGCACCAGCTTGCCGTCGACGTCGTCGTAGATGCCGACGGCGATGCGGTGCACTCGATGCTCGCCTGCACCCGGTGCGGCACCGCTCTGCCGAACCGCGAAGCGCGTGAACTTACCGTCGGCATCGACGTCGAAGTCCGGGCTCAGGGTATTGAGGCCGGTGGTCCGCAGCCACTGTGTGCCCCAGTCGGACAGGTCGCGCCCCGACGACTTCTCCAGGGCGGACAGCAGATCCGAGAAGGTGGCATTGGCGAAGGCGTGGTCGACGAAGTAGGCCCGCAGCCCGGCCAGAAAGTCTTCCTTGCCCACGTAGGCCACCAATTGCTTCAACACACTCGCGCCCTTGGCGTAGGTGATGCCGTCGAAGTTGACCTCCACCGCGGCGAGGTCGGGGATGTCTGCAGCGATGGGATGCGTCGAGGGCAGCTGATCCTGGCGGTACGCCCACGCCTTCTCGACATTGGCGAACGTGGTCCATGCGTTCGTGTACTCGGTGGACTCGGACTGGCAGAGAACCGATGCGAACGTGGCGAACGATTCGTTGAGCCACAGATCGTCCCACCAGGTCATGGTCACCAGGTCACCGAACCACATATGGGCCATCTCGTGCAGCACGGTCTCGGCGCGACGCTCGTAGGAGGCGCGGGTCACCTTGGACCGGAAGACGTAGTCCTCGAGGTACGTGACGGCACCGGCGTTCTCCATGGCACCGGCGTTGAACTCGGGCACGAAGAGCTGGTCGTACTTGCCGAAGGCGTACGGGGTGCCGAAGTTCTCGTGGTAGAAACCGAAGCCCTGCTTGGTCTCGGTGAACAGGCGCTCCGCGTCCATGTGTTCGGCAAGCGTTGCGCGGCAGTAGATTCCGAGCGGAATGGTGCCGTGCTCGTCGGTGTAGGAGTCGGTCCACTCCGCGTAGGGTCCCGCGATCAGCGCGACGAGATAGGTACTCATCAGCGGGGTCGTGTCGAATACGTGCTCTCCGGCGGCAGGCTCGGCACCGTGCGCGGCATTGGAGATCACGGTCCAGCTCTCGGGAGCGGTGACCTTCAGGTCGAAGGTGGCCTTGAGATCGGGTTGATCGAAGCAGGCGAACATGCGCTTGGCGTCGGCGGTCTCGAACTGCGAGTACAGGTACACCGAACCGTCCGACGGGTCGACGAATCGGTGCAGGCCTTCGCCGGTATGCGAGTAGAGGCAGTCCGCGTCGATCACGAGTTCGTTGTGTTCGGCCAGATCGTCGAGGGCGATTCCCGTCGACTCGTCGTAGTTCGCAGTGTCGAGGGCGGTGCCGTTGAGCGTCGCGGAGCGAATCGTGCCCGCAACGATGTCCACGAAAGTCGACGATCCGGCGGTGGCCGCGAACGTGATGGTGGTGAGCGAGCGGAACGTCTTCTCGCCCGGATTGCCTTCGCCGTCGGTGAGATCGAGAACGATCGCGTACTTCGTATCCCCGATGATCGCCGAACGTTCGGAGGCTTGGTCACGCGTCAGGTTGGGAGCAACCACTTCAGTCGACACCTCTTCGTGTAGTTATGGGTAGTGCCGTCCATCCCATCACGTCACGAGTGGCTCGCGCTGGCCGACCGGTAGGGCGGAATGTATGCGCGGTGGGCGGTTGTTATCGCAAGAAGAGATGTTGACCTCGACTTCCAAGGAGTAGACAGTGGCCGGTTCAGGACAGAAAGACACCGCGGATTTTTGGTTCGACCCACTGTGCCCGTGGTGCTGGATCACCTCGCGCTGGATTCTCGAGGTGCAGCAGGTACGAGACATCGACGTGAACTTCCATGTCATGAGCTTGGCCGTGCTCAACGAGGGTCGCGATCTGCCCGAGGAATACGCCGCGATGATGAAGAAGGCGTGGGGTCCGGTTCGAGTGGCGATCGCCGCCGCGAAGCTGAAGGGGGACGAGATCCTCTCCCCGCTGTACAGCGCCATGGGTACGCGAATCCACAACGAGGGCAACAAGGATTTCGACGTCGTCATCGCGGAGTCGTTGGCCGAACTGGACCTGCCTGCCGATCTCGCGAAGGCAGCCGAGAGCACCGACTACGACGAGGACCTGCGCACCAGCCATCACGCCGGAATGGACAAGGTGGGCCCGGACGTGGGCACCCCGACGATCCACGTCAACGGAGTCGCATTCTTCGGCCCGGTGATCTCGCGCATCCCGCGGGGCGAGGAGGCGGGCAAGCTGTGGGACGCCTCGGTGATCTTCGCGTCGTACCCGCACTTCTTCGAGCTCAAGCGCACCCGTGACGAGGACCCGCAGTTCGATTGAGGGTGCACACCCACGTGCGCGGAAATTCGTAGCAGGAGTCGAATTTTCACGCACGAGGGACTCAGGCGACTATTCGATCCGACGCGTCGGCGGTACCGAACACTCGGTGCTCGCCGACGTGGAATCGTCTGGCCGACCACGCGGCTGCGGCGGCATCCAGAAAGTCGTCGACGGCGGGTCCTGCCGGCAGATCTGCCAGGTCGAGGTGCTCGATCCACCGCGCGAGCGCAGCCAAACGCTGTCCGACGCCGCGGCCGCTCTTCTTCGATGTGAACGTCGTCGCCGGTGACATTGCCCGAAACGAACATTCGGGATGTACCTCGACGTAGATGTCCGGATCGAACTCCGCGTCGCGCCATGCCTGTACAGCGGGCAGGATGTGCCAGGTCTGCTTGCTGATCGCCTTGCCGGTGATCTTCCGCGAGAGTGCGCAGGCCTGCTCGTATGTAGAAGCGTCGAGAACGCCGGCGACGGGCGTGTGGAATATCGAGCTTCGTGCCGGGCCGAGAAACGCTTTCGCCTCCAGCTCGCTGATCCGATACCCGTCCGCAGGCAGAGACAGTGGCATGTCGACGCCCACTCGCGCGCAGTCTCGGGTGTGCTCCAGTACCTCGGCCACAGAGGTGCACCCGTTCCACGTCAGCCTCGCGCCGTCGAAGACCGCAACGACCCACGCGCCCTTCGCACCGTCGACACCGGCGAATTTCTCGGCTCGTGAGTTCACCTGTCAGACTCTAGGCATGCGCGTATACCTGGGTGCCGACCACGCCGGCCTCGAGTTCAAGAATCAGATCATCGAACACCTGACGGCAACCGGGCACGAGCCCGTCGACTGCGGTGCCTTCGACTACGACCCCGTCGACGACTACCCGGCCTTCTGCATCGACGCGGCACGTCGCGTCGTCGCAGACCCGGGCAGCCGAGGCCTCGTGCTCGGCGGATCCGGAAACGGCGAGCAGATCGCTGCGAACAAGGTGCCGGGCGCTCGTTGCGCACTGGCGTGGAGCGTCGAGACCGCGAAGCTGGCTCGCGAGCACAACGATGCTCAGCTCATCGGCATCGGTGGCCGCATGCACACGTTGCCCGAAGCGCTCGCCATCGTCGACGCTTTCCTCGGCACTCCGTTCTCGGGCGAAGAGCGCCACCAGCGCCGCATCGACATCCTGTCCGAGTACGAGCGTAGTGGCGAGGCACCCGAGGTTCCGGGAAAGCCCGCCTAGGTGCCCGAAGGTCATACCCTGCACCGACTCGCTCGGCTGCATCAACGACGGTTCGGCGGGGCACCGGTCGAGGCGAGCAGTCCTCAGGGACGGTTCACCTCCGGTGCCGCGTTGATCGATGGACTCGTGCTCGAGAGTGCCGAGGCCTGGGGCAAACATCTGCTGCACCGCTACGAGACCGATCTGATCGTGCACATTCACCTCGGCCTGTACGGAAAGTTCACCGAACATGCAGTGCCACTGGACGATCCGGTGGGTGCTGTGCGTCTGCGCATGGTGGGGGAGAAGTTCGGTGCCGATCTTCGCGGTCCCACCGCCTGTGAGATCTATACCGAAGAGCAGGTCGACGCCCTGGTGGCGCGCCTGGGGCCGGACCCGCTGCGTAAGGACGCCGACTCCGACGCCGCCTGGGTACGAATCTCCAAGTCGCGCACCGCAATCGGCACTCTGCTGATGGATCAGAAGGTGCTGGCCGGTGTCGGGAACGTCTATCGCGCCGAGATCCTTTTTCGTCATGAGATCAATCCGATGCGACCGGGGAAGGACCTCGATCGTGGAGAGTGGGACGCGATCTGGTTCGACCTCGTCGAGCTGATGAAGATCGGTGTTCGACGCGGTCGCATCATCACCATCCGGCCCGAGGACGATCACGGAGACACCTACGGTGCCCGTCGACCCCGCTCGTACGTCTACCGCAGGCAGGGCCTTCCGTGCCGAGTGTGCGGCACGGAAATCCTGCACTCGACGATGCAGGCGCGAAACCTGTTCTGGTGCCCCGTGTGTCAGGCCACCTAGAACCCGCCGAAATCGCCTCCGCCTCCGCCGCCGTCGAAGAAGCCACCGCTGTCTCCGCCGTCGAAGAATCCGCCGCCGTCGTTACCCGCTCCCGCATCGTCGCCGGTGTAGTCGTCGCCGCCGGACCCATCGCCGGAGCCGTCGGCTCCGATGTCTCCGCCCGCCGCCGTCTCGTCCGGAACTCCGGCCATGCCGGAGAACATCGCCGAGAACAGGAACATCGAGCCCATTCCCCACGCGCCGGCGACCAGGGCGGGCCGCCACCACGGCTCGGAGTACCAGCCGGCAGGGACCGGACGGCCTGCAACTCGGCCGCCTGGATAGTAGTTCGGGGTGCGGTCCGACGGATCCGGTGAAGCCGCGATCTCCCGGCCCTCGAAGTCGACCTTGCGCTCCTCGGTGACTCGACCCGCCTGCTGCTGGCCGTCGATGCCCTGCACCTCCGGGCCGGGGTCCATGCCCATCGCCAGGCGCGCGGCGCGGATGTAGTACAGCCCTTCCAGCGCCGTCTGCTTGGCCAGTCGGGCCTGTTCGGGGGTAGTGGCCTGGTCGATCTGCGACCCGGCGGCGATGTTGCGCTCGGACGCGTCGGCCAGGGCCTGCTTGGACGGTGTGTCGGTGCCGACCAGGTTGTAGACCTGGCCGCCGAGGCGTTCGATCGACTGGCGGGCGTCGGCCTTGGCGTCGGCCAGCGCAGTCTCGGCCGCAGCAGCCGCGTTCTTCTTGCTTCGCAGCACCAAGAAGGCCACTACGGCGATGACGAGGACGATCAGGACTATTTCCATTTCGGGCCTTCCGCCGACGGTGCATGTCCGGTTCGTTCGGACAATTCGGACTCCGTTTCAGGGTACGCGGACACGAAAAAGCCCCGCACTGACAGTGCGGGGCTTTTTCGGTGGAGCCGATGACGAGAATCGAACTCGCGTAGCCTGTTTGGAAGACAGGGGCTCTACCATTGAGCTACATCGGCATGCAAACAACAGTCGTGGGATCGCCAGTTCCGTCGCCTGCGTTTCAAGACTGTACCCAAAGCCATTGCCGGATTCCAAACCGGCATGCCGCGCCGGGTTCGCTCGAACGCCATCGGTGGGGCGCCGATGAGGGGCTACTATCGGTTGCTGTTCAATGGTGTGGGTACGACGGGGTGTGGCGCAGCTTGGTAGCGCATCCGCTTTGGGAGCGGAGGGTCGCAGGTTCAATTCCTGTCACCCCGACAAATGAGGGCCGCAGGCACGGTTCGCCGTGTTCGCGGTGAGCGAGGTAAGACCGCAAGCCAGCACCGTACGCACCACCAGCAAGCAAGAATTACCAGAAGGAGCATGTCCCGTGAAGAGCACCGTCGAGCAGCTGAGCCCGACGCGAGTCCGTATCAACGTTGAGGTGCCCTTCGAGGAGCTCAAGCCTGATTTCGACCGCGCGTACAAGGCTTTGGCTCAGCAGATCCGCCTCCCCGGATTCCGTCCCGGCAAGGCTCCGGCCAAGTTGCTCGAAGCGCGCGTCGGCCGCGGTGCGGTACTCGAGCAGGTCGTCAACGACGCTCTTCCCGCTCGTTACTCCGAGGCCGTGACCAACGAGAAGGTCAAGGTCATCGGCCAGCCCGAGATCGAGATCACCAAGATCGAAGACGGCACCGAGCTCACGTTCACGGCCGAGGTCGACGTGCGTCCCGAGATCGCGTTGCCGGACTACTCGACCATCAGCGTCGTCGTCGACCCGCTCGAGGTCAAAGACGAGGCCGTCGACGAGCAGCTGCAGTCGCTGCGCCAGCGTTTCGGCACCCTGACCGGTGTCGATCGTCCCGTCCAGTCCGGTGACTTCGTCTCGATCGACCTCTCGGCCACCGTCGACGGCGAGAACGTCGAAGAGGCAACCGCGAGCGGACTGTCCCACGAGGTCGGCTCCGGCCAGCTCATCGAAGGACTCGACGACGCAATCATCGGCGTCTCCGCGGACGAGTCGAAGGAGTTCACCTCCACCCTGGTCGCCGGGGAGTACGCAGGCAAGGAAGCAGTCGTCACGGTCAAGGTCGTGTCCGTAAAGGAGCGCGAGCTGCCCGAGGCCGACGACGAGTTCGCCCAGCTCGCCAGCGAGTTCGATACGTTCGACGAGTTGCTCGCCGATCTGAAGACGCGTGTCGAGCGGGTCGCGAAGGTCGAGCAGGCCGGTCAGATCCGCGACAAGGTACTCGAGACGCTGCTCGACACGCTCGAGATTCCGGCTCCCGAGGCCGTCGTCAAGGCCGAGGTCGATTCCCAGGTGCACGAGGCCATTCACGGTCTCGATCACAACGAGGAAGCGCTCGCCGAGTTGCTCGAGTCGCAGGGTTCGAGCCGCGAGGAGTTCGACAAGGACGTCAAGGAGGGTGCCGAGAAGTCGGTACGCACTCAGCTCTTGCTCGACGCCATCGCCGAGGCCGAGAACACTCAGGTCGGCCAGGACGAGCTGACCGAGCGGATCATCTTCCAGGCGCAGCGCTACGGCATGCCGCCCGAGCAGTTCATCCAGCAGGTGCAGCAGGCCAACCAGCTCGGTGCCGTGTTCGCCGACGTCAAGCGCGGCAAGGCTCTTGCTTCGGTCGTCGAGCGTGTCACGGTGACCGACACCAACGGAGCCAGCGTCGACACGGCAGAGCTGTTCGGCAGCCCTGCCGATGCTCCCGACGAGGTCGAAGCAGCTGATTCTTCCGAGGGCGAACAAGAGAAGTAACGCTCACAGCGAACGACGGCGGTTCCGGGACTCCGGGGCCGCCGTCTTTCGTTAGTGTCTGTGTCAGGAACCAACGATTTGTTATGAAAAGGCAGGTACCGTGACTGTTCAGAATCCGGCGGCTTCGCACGAGCAGAGTCCCGTCATGACTTCGGCCGCAGCAGGGTTGAATCTCAGCGACTCCGTGTACGAGCGTCTGCTTCAAAACCGCATCATTTTCCTCGGTACCCAGGTCGACGACGACATCGCCAACAAGTTGTGCGCCCAGATCCTGTTGCTCTCTGCCGAGGATGCCACTCGCGACATCTCGCTGTACATCAACTCGCCCGGTGGTTCGGTCACCGCGGGCATGGCGATCTTCGACACCATGGAATTCGCGGAGTGCGACATCGCCACCTACGGGATGGGTCTGGCCGCTTCGATGGGCCAGTTCCTGCTCTCGGCCGGTGCGAAGGGCAAGCGGTACGCCCTGCCGCACGCGCGCATCATGATGCATCAGCCTTCGGCCGGTATCGGCGGCAGCGCTTCCGACATCGCGATCATGGCCGAGCAGTTCGCGCACACCAAGCGTGAGATGGCCGAGCTCATCGCTCAGCACACCGGCCAGACCGTCGAGCAGATCACCGAGGATTCCGACCGTGACCGGTGGTTCACGGCACAGGCGGCCAAGGAATACGGGTTCGTGGATCACGTCGTCAGCCGCGCGCGGCAGGCCGGCGGAGTCGGCGAGTAATTCGGCCGCTACCGGCGACCCTCGATCACTCACATCTTGGAGAAACGATGACAAACCTGTTCGATCCCAATCAGTTGCCGTCCTCGCGGTACATCCTTCCGTCCTTCGTCGAGCACTCGAGCTACGGCGTCAAGGAGTCGAACCCGTACAACAAGCTGTTCGAGGAGCGCATCATCTTCCTCGGCGTCCAGGTCGACGATGCGTCTGCCAACGACGTCATGGCACAGCTGCTGGTGCTCGAGGGCCTCGACCCCGACCGTGACATCACGATGTACATCAACTCGCCCGGTGGGTCGTTCACCTCGCTGATGGCCATCTACGACACGATGCAGTACGTCCGCGCCGACGTGGCAACAGTGTGCCTCGGCCAGGCGGCTTCGGCTGCCGCGGTACTACTCGCCGCCGGCACCCCCGGCAAGCGCGCAGCTCTGCCGAACGCACGAGTGCTGATCCACCAGCCCTCGAGCGGCGGAATCCAGGGCCAGGTTTCGGACCTCGAGATCCAGGCCGCCGAGATCGAACGCATGCGTCGACTCATGGAGACCACCCTCGGCCGCCACACCGGCAAGGACCCCGACGTCATCCGCAAGGACACCGATCGCGACAAGATCCTCACCGCGGAGCAGGCCAAGGACTACGGCATCATCGACACCGTGTTCGAGTACCGCAAGCTGTCCGCACAGAAGTAGGACAGCGAGTTTCACCGGTCGGGCCGTGACGGTCCGGCTCGAGTTCCGGCGCCGGGTGTGAGTGAAAAACTCCGCCCGGCGATCGTGATCTACGGCCCGAATGTCGGAACAGACGAAATCGGGTGGCGAATCACCGGAAACAACCCGCCCATGTTCGGCGAACACGGGTAGCGTCGCACCCAAGAACTTGGGCGAGCGATATCGGCATCACGAAAGCCCGGGAAGTAGCCCACGGCGTCTCGGCACTGTCGGACGGCGTGGGGCGTACGCGGACAAGGAAGTAGGAACCTCCGAATGGCACGCATCGGTGACGGTGGCGATCTGCTGAAGTGCTCGTTCTGCGGCAAGAGCCAGAAGCAGGTCAAGAAGCTCATTGCTGGACCAGGGGTGTACATCTGCGATGAGTGCATCGACCTGTGCAACGAGATCATCGAGGAGGAGTTGGCCGAATCGAGCGAAGTCAAGCTCGACGACCTACCCAAGCCCTCCGAGATCAAGGATTTTCTCGAGAACTACGTGATCGGTCAGGACGCTGCCAAGCGCACGCTGGCCGTTGCGGTCTACAACCACTACAAGCGCATCCAGGCCGGCGACAAGGCCCGTGATGTGCGGGGCGAGTCGGTCGAACTGGCCAAGTCCAACATTCTGATGCTCGGACCGACCGGCTGCGGAAAGACATATCTTGCGCAAACGTTGGCCAAGATGCTCAACGTGCCGTTCGCCATCGCCGACGCCACCGCGCTCACCGAGGCCGGGTACGTGGGCGAGGACGTCGAGAACATCTTGCTCAAGCTGATCCAGGCCGCCGATTACGACGTCAAGCGGGCCGAGACCGGCATCATCTACATCGACGAGGTCGACAAGATCGCTCGTAAGAGCGAGAACCCGTCGATCACGCGAGATGTGTCCGGCGAGGGCGTTCAGCAGGCTCTGCTGAAGATTCTCGAGGGAACTCAGGCCAGTGTGCCGCCGCAGGGCGGTCGCAAGCATCCGCATCAGGAATTCATCCAGATCGACACCACGAACGTTCTCTTCATCGTCGCCGGTGCTTTCGCCGGCCTCGAGAAGATCGTGTCCGATCGTGTCGGCAAGCGAGGTCTGGGATTCGGGGCCGAGGTTCGCTCCAAGGCCGAGATCGACACCCAGGATCACTTCGCCGAGGTCATGCCAGAGGATCTGATCAAGTTCGGACTGATCCCCGAGTTCATCGGCCGACTGCCGATGATCGCGTCGGTGACGAACTTGGACAAGGAATCGCTCGTCACGATTCTGTCAGAGCCGAAGAACGCGCTCGTCAAGCAGTACCGTCGCCTGTTCGACATGGACGGCGTCGAGCTCGAGTTCACTGCCGAGGCCCTGGACGCAATTGCCGATCAGGCGATTCTTCGCGGTACCGGTGCTCGTGGACTGCGCGCCATCATGGAAGAAGTTCTGCTGCCGGTGATGTACGACATCCCCAGCCGGGACGACGTCGAGAAGGTCGTTGTCACCGCGGAGACTGTCAACGACAACGTGCTGCCGACCATCGTGCCGCGCAAGCCCGAGCGACCGGAGCGTCGCGACAAGTCGGCCTGACGGTCCCACTGAACACCACGAGCCCCGATCATCGAAACGATGATCGGGGCTCGTGTCGTCTGTGGCCTGTTCAGCCGACTCTCACAACGTATGGATGACGCTCGATCGACGTGAATCGCGCGGACACCAGTGGGTCGTGACCGGGCACGATGTGCTCGGGACCATCGGCCAGTTCCTTGATTCTGTCGAAGGCCCCGAACATGTCCGGTAGGCAGTGCAGTATCGCGAATGGGCTGTCGGACTCGATGTTCTCGTAGAAGTGACTGGCATCGGAGGCCAGCACGACGTTCCCGCGCGCGGTACGTAGTCGAACGACCTGCATTCCCGCGGTATGGCCGCCGACGGAGTGCACCGACAGGCCGGGGAGCAGCTCACTGTCGCCGTCCACGAGGTCGAGTCGCGAGCTCGCGGCCACGTGATCGATATCCGGTCGGGAGTGCAACCACTGCTCTTGGCCGATTCGTTCGGCCCACGGACCGTTCCAGTACTCGAGTTCGCGTTGCTGCAGGACGTAGCGGGCTCGCGGCATGTCGGCGACGATTCCCGTGTGGTCGTAATGCAGATGGGTCAACACACAGAGATCGATGTCGCCGGGCGCGATGCCCAGGCGACCGATGATGTCGAGCGGGGAGCCGAAGTACTCGAGCCCGGGCATTCCACTCGCTGTGGACGGTGCAATACCGGCGTCGATCAGAACAGTGTCGGTGTGGGATACGGCGAGCCACACGTAGTAGGCGGTGGGGTGTGGCTCGCCGCCACGGTCGTCGGCATAGTGGAAGTGGCTGCTGCGCACTGCGGTTCGACTCGCGTACTGCACAGCGAACACCCGCCACTGGCCTGCCGTGTCAGGCCGCACGTCGTCGATCATCGATGGTCAGTGCGAGTTCGCGGTAGCGGCATCCGCGATACGAGGCTTCGTACCGAGCTCCTCGGTCGGGGTCCGGAACGTTTCCTTGGAGGTGGAGACGATGGCGACGTTGACTGCACAGAACACCGCGGTAACGATGGCGACCGGTAGCCAGGCGCTGATCTCGGCACCGGCGATCGCTCCGGCGATGGTCGGCGCGAATCCTGCGATGGCAAAACCGATCTGGGTACCGAGAGCGGTGCCGGTCAGACGCACCCGAGCCGGGAACATCTCGCCGTAGAACGAGGGCCAGACGCCACCGGTGGCACTGTGCACGAATCCGAACATCACGATGCCGAGGACGAAGATCAGTGCGTAGTTGCCGATCGAGATGGACCAGAGGTAGCCGAACATGAGGATGGCGCAGCCGATCGATCCGAAGAGGAACACCGGCTTGCGGCCGATGCGGTCGGAGAGCGAACCGAAGAAGGGCAGCGCGAACAGTGCGACGACGTTGGCGAGTACGCCGACCCACAGCATCGGAGTGCGTTCGAGGCCAACGGTATTGACGGCATACGACAGCGCGTAGACGGTGAAGATGGTGCTGACAGAGGCGATGACAGCGGCGAACATGACGCGAAGAACGGCGCGCCAATGGTCGGCCAGAAGTTCGGCCAAGGGCAGGCGCTGCGGTTCGTTGGATGCGACCTCTTCCTCGAACACCGGGGTCTCGTCGAGGGAACGACGGATGAGGAACGCGGCCACGACGACAAAAGCACTGAGGAAGAACGGGATTCGCCAACCCCAGCTGAGCAGCTGGTCCTCGGGAAGCATGGCGACGGGCAGGAACACCGCCGTGGCGAGGATTTGGCCACCCTGAGTACCGCTGAGAGTGAAGCTGGTGAAGAACGCACGCCGGTTGTCCGGAGCGTGCTCGAGTGTCATCGAGTTGGCACCCGCCTGCTCGCCGCCGGCGGAGAATCCTTGCGCGAGTCGGAGCAGGACGAGGATGATCGGCGCGGCGATTCCGATGGATTCGTAGGAGGGCAGGACGCCGACACCGAGGGTCGCGATACCCATCAACAGGACGGTGGCGACCATGACCTTCTTGCGACCGTAACGATCACCGATGTGGCCGAGGACCAGGGCGCCGAGCGGACGTGCGAGGTAGCCGACGCCGAAGGTGGCCAGGGCCAGCAGAGTTCCGGTCGCCGGGTCGGAGCCCGGGAAGAACACGCGGCCGAAGACGAGGGCGGCTGCGGTGCCGTAGATGAAGAAGTCGTAGTACTCGAGGGCGCTTCCGACCCACGCGGCGGTCGCCGCTTTGCGCGGGTTCGCCCCGGGGCGAAGTGGCGTCGGGTGGGTACCAGGGGTGTGCGAATCCATCGTTCTCGTGTCTCTCTTCGTGAGGCGGGGGAGCTCAGGCGCTGGTCGACGACGCGTTCTACGGCGATCGGACCGCTAATGTACTAAACGGTTAACACCGGGTGCCTCTGAATAGTGAACGTGATCCATGCCACGTGTCAACCCCTGAAGTGACGAGACCTACCGAGAGAGCGCAAATATCAACGAGAAGGCGAGGTCAGGAACGCGATGATCATGTCCCCGAGCATGGAGCGCAGGCGTTCTCGGTGTGCGACATCGGTCAGATCTCGGCCGAACAGGGCCTCGAACGTGTAGCGATTGGACAGTCGGAACACGCAGAAGCTGCTGATCGCCATGTGGATGTCGAGGGCATCGACATCGGTGCGGAAGAGCCCCTGGGCCTGCCCGCGGGTGAGAATGTCGCCCAACAGTTCGGCGGCCGGGTTGCCGAGATTGCTCAACGCCTCCGAGGTGGTGATGTGCTCGCCGCGCAGGATGTTCTCGGTGGACACCAACCGGATGAAGTCGGGGTTCTGCTCGTGATGATCGAAGGTGAGCGACGCGATGGCCCGAATGGCCTCCACCGGCCCGAGTCCCTCGACGTCCACCGCTCGTTCCCGCTCGCGGATGCGCAGGTACGACCGCTCCAGGACTGCCTTGTACAGCCCTTCCTTGTCGGTGAAGTAGTAGTACAACATTCGTTTGGTGGTGTGCGTTCGCTCGGCGATCTCGTCGATTCGTGCTCCGGCAAAACCCTTGTCTGCAAACTCCTCGGTCGCGACCTCGAGGATGTTGTGACGGGTCAGGTCGCTGTTGCGTCGACGCTTGACGGTGGGTCCGCTGCCGTCGTCGGACGGATCGGGTGCGCGCGCAGGCATGGATCAACTCTATCGCCGTCGATTGTGCGGAAAGGGTTGGGCGCGGGCCCATGGAGTAGTACCGTCGAGCTAACTCACCAATTCGTACATTAAGGCTCGAGGAGATCGACATGCCGGAATCCCTGCTCTGCGGGCTGATCGGGACGGGTATAGGCAAGTCGCTCACGCCTGCGATGCACGAGAAGGAGGGGATGGAGCAGGGGTTGACCTACCAGTACCGCATCATCGACCTCGATCGCCGCGGGTTGACCGTCGACGACCTGCCTCGTCTGGTGGAGACCGCGGCCGACCTCGGGTTTCGCGGATTGAACATCACCCACCCGTGCAAGCAACGCGTCCTCGGCTGCCTCGACGAGCTCTCCGAAGACGCTGCTCGGCTGGGAGCCGTCAACACCGTGGTGTTCGCGGACGGCCGAGCCATCGGCCACAACACCGACTGGTCCGGATTCGATCGCAACTTCGGCCGCGGCTTGCCGGGTGCCGACCTGGCCGACGTGGTCCAACTCGGTGCCGGGGGAGCAGGGGCGGCAGTTGCGTATGCGATGGCGCGCCGCGGAGCAGCCAGGCTCACCCTGGTCGACGCCGAACCTGTTCGAGCACAACAGCTCCGGGATTCTCTGTCGATTCTTTTTCCCTCTGTCGAGATGTTCGCGTCCGGCCTCGACAGCCTCGGACGCGTCCTCGACACCGCGACCGGCCTGGTGCACGCCACTCCGATCGGCATGGTGGAACATCCGGGATCGGCCGTGCCCGAGCGCCTCCTGCACCCGCGCATGTGGGTCGCCGAAGTTGTCTACCGACCGGCCGAGACCGAACTGCTCTCGACTGCAGCCGGCGTGGGCTGTCGCACGCTCAGCGGCACCGGCATGGCAGTCTTTCAGGCCGCCGATGCCTTCGAGATCTTTACCGGACGAACCGCCGATGCGGACCGCATGATCGCCCACATGCGTTCGTTGATCGAGCACGAGGATCGTGCTGCTGCTACTGCCGGGGCCCTCGCGTGAACGCGATCGCCACATCCGTGGCCACGGTCTCGCTCAGCGGATCCCTGGACGAGAAGATGCGTGCCATCGCCGAGGCCGGGTTCGACGGCTTCGAGGTGTTCGAGCCGGATCTCATCAGCTCACCCGACCTCCCCGAGGACATCGCGAAGAAGGCCGCCGATCTGGGGCTGACACTCGATCTCTATCAACCTTTTCGAGACGCCGACTCGGCGGACCCGGATCAGTTCGTCCGCAACCTCGTTCGCATCGAGCGCAAGTTCGACGTGATGGAACAGCTGGGATGCGATCTACTCCTGGTGTGCTCCTCGCCGCTGGCCGGAGCGGTGCGCGAGGACGGCGTTCTGATCGAACAGATGGCGATTCTGGCCGAGCGTGCGCACCGGCGTGGAATGCGACTGGCGTACGAGGCGCTCGCGTGGGGCACTCACGTCGATACTTACGGTCATGCCTGGGACATCGTTCGACAGGTCGACCATCCGGCCCTCGGAACCTGCCTGGACAGCTTCCACATCCTCTCCCGCGGTGACGATCCCGCGGGAATTCGCGACATCCCGGGCGAGAAGATCTTCTTCCTCCAGCTGGCCGATGCACCTCACCTGGTGATGGATGTGCTGCAGTGGAGCCGCCACCATCGGTGTTTCCCCGGGCAGGGCAACTTCGATCTTGCTCGCTTCGGCGCGGACGTGGTCGCCTCCGGATACACCGGCCCGTGGTCGCTCGAGATCTTCAACGACGTCTTTCGGCATTCCGATACCGGGAGAACGGCATCCGACGCCCATCGCTCCCTGCTGTACCTGCAGGAGCAAGTACGCGGTGTCGAAACACCCTCTGTAGAAACGGATCTGTTCTCGCCTCCGCCGCCCGGTCCGATCGAGAATGTCGTATCCCTCCGGATAGCGGCGGGGCCGGCGAAGGCAGCGCAGCTGGGTACCGTCCTGCGCCAGTTGGGTTTCGACCTGACCGCCGCACACAGCGAACACGGACTGTCGCTGTTCACCCAGGGCCCACTTGCGGTGGCGGTCGACACCACCGTGGACACGCTGTGGACTGCGCCCGGCGTCCCGGCCCACCTGCCCGCGCTGGCTCAGATCGGCGTCCGTAGTGAGCGGCCCGATCTGTGGCTCACGCGGGCCCGCGCCCTCGGCGTCACCGCATCCACCGTCACCATGCCCGGTGTTGCCGACGCGACCGACGCGGTGGTGCGTCTGGCCGTGACGGGTGCGACATCACTCGACCTGCGCAACCGAGACAGTGCGGGCGCCTGGCAGTCCGCGTTCGATCTGGTCCCCAGAACGGAGTCGAGGCTGAACACCGCAGTGGTGTCGGGAGTGGACCACATCGCGCTCGCCGTACCGGCCGAGAGCTGGGACGGGGTGATGCTGCTGCTGCGCTCGGTCTTCGGCATGGTTCCTCGCGACGGACAGGACGTCGTCGACGCGATCGGCCTGGTGCGAAGCCAGGCCCTCACCCTGGCTACCGACGGCGGCACGATTCGTCTCTCACTCAACATGGTTCCCGGCCGCCCGTCCGACGCGGATCCACTGCCTGCCGCCCGCCGCGGTGGCGTCGGACATGTGGCGTTCGGGTGCGAGGACATCTATGCCGCCGCGACGGCGATGACCGAACGTGGGCTGACGCCCCTGCGCATCTCTCCGAACTACTATCGCGATCTCGACGCGCGATTCGGCCTCGACTCCGCTGTGCTCGACGCGATGCAGCGCCTGGGAATCCTGTACGATGCAGACGCCGCAGGCGGTGAGTTCTTCCACTTCTTCACCGAAACCGTGGGTGACGACCTGTTCTTCGAGGTGGTTCAGCGCGTGGGCGGTTACGAGGGCTACGGGGAGACCAATTCGGCTGTGCGACTGGCGGCGCAACTGCAGAACTGACAGCTGGTCAGCCGATTCGCTCGAACACAGCAGCCAATCCCTGGCCGCCACCGATGCACATCGTCTCGAGTCCGTACCGAACCTCCCGGCGGTCCATCTCACGAAGCACAGTGGCAAGAATTCGGGCACCGGTGGCGCCGACCGGGTGGCCGAGCGAAATGCCGGAACCGTGCGGGTTCAGCCGCGCGTCGTCGGGTTCGATTCCCCACGACCGGGTGACGGCGAGGGCCTGGGCCGCGAAAGCCTCGTTGAGCTCGATGATTCCCATGTCGGCGAGGGTCAGGCCGAGGCGTCCGAGCGCTTTCGCGCTGGCGGGTACCGGCCCGATGCCCATGGTGCGCGGAGCGACACCGGCGACACCCCATCCTGCCAGTCGGGCCAGTGGTCGAAGGCCCAGCGCAGCAGCCTTTTCCGGAGTGGTGACAATCGCGAGCGCGGCACCGTCGTTCTGTCCGCTGGCGTTTCCGGCCGTGACCGTCGACTCGGGATCGATCGACGCGCGAATCGCCTTCAGCTTCGCCAGAGACTCCACGGTGGTGTCGGCACGAGGATGTTCGTCGGTGGTGACGAGCAGTGGGTCCGACTTACGTTGGGGCACGGATACTCCGACGATCTCCTCGGCGAACACTCCGCTGTTCTGCGCGGCGACCGCGCGCTGGTGGGATTGGACCGCCAACGCATCCTGATCAGCACGGCTGATCGAGAACTCGGCGCGAAGATTCTCTGCTGTTTCGATCATGCCGCCGGGAACGGGAAAATTCTTGCCGCCTGCGGTCACTCGTGCTCTCGCGAGTCGGTCGGCCAGGGCCACGGACTCCGCCTTGACGCCCCACCGCATACCGGTGGCGTAGAACTCGGTCTGGCTCATGCTCTCGACACCGCCGGCCAGAACCAGATCGTTGCCCCCCGACTGCACCTGCATGCAGGCTTGCAATATCGCTTGCAGGCCGGAGCCGCAACGGCGGTCGATCTGCATTCCGGGGACGTCGATCCCGAGGCCGGCATCGAGCGCGGCGACGCGTCCGATCGCCGGTGCATCACCGTTGGGGGACGCCTGACCCAGGATGACGTCGTCGATGTCGGCACCGGAAATGCCCGTCCGGGCAACGAGTTCGGCGATGACGGTGCCGGCGAGAGCCTGGGCGGAGATGTCGCGGAACTGACCGCCGAAGCGGCCGACCGGGGTTCGCAGGGGTTCGCAGATCACGGCGTCAGGCATGGGTGTTTCCTCGCTTGTCGTTGGGTCCGGTAGTGACCCGGAGCATGTCGGTCTCGATGGCATGGGTTGCGTCGAGCAAGGCCGGGAGCAGTTCGGTGCGCACTGCATCCGCCGAATGACGCGCGGCTTGAGTCGAGACGTTCGCCGCGGCGACGACTGCCCCGTTACCGTCGTGGATGGGTGCGGCGATCGATCGCAGTCCTTCTTCGAGTTCCTGGTCCACCAGACAGAAGCCCTCGGTCCGCACTCGTTCGAGTTCGCGTGCCAGGGCGTCGGACGAGATGATCGTCTTGCCGGTGAGCGGGGTCAGTCGAACTCGATCGAGATAGGCAGTGAGCTCGTCGGCCGGAAGGCCTGCGAGCAGTACCCGGCCCATCGAGGTGGCGAACGCAGGAAATCGCGTTCCGATGTTGATTCCGACAGTCATGATGCGGCTCACCGGTACTCGGGCGACGTATACGACATCGTCACCGTCGAGAATGGACACCGAGGACGATTCTCGTACCCGTTCTGCGAGAGCCTCCAGATGCGGTCCCGAGACTTCCGGCAGGGACAGGCTGGACAGATAGCTGTACCCGAGTTCGAGCACCCGCGGAGTGAGCCAGAACATCGAACCATCGGTACGGACGTAGCCGAGCTCGACGAGCGTGAGCAGAAACCGTCGGGCCGTGGCTCGGGTCAGTTCGGTTGCTCTCGCGACATCGGAGAGCGTCCGACGCGGATGTTCGGCGTCGAACGCTCGAATCACCGCAAGACCGCGGCCGAGTGACTGGACGTAGTCCGAGGACGGTGCCGGCGATTCCCCGGAGTTCACGAGGTACCCGAATCGGTCTCGGCGATGGCCGCGTTCGCCAGGCCGAATGCGCTGTTGCTGTTCGGAACTCCCGCGTACACCGCGGTGTGCAGAAACACCTCGCCCAGCTCGTCCGGTGCCAGCCCCGCGCGCAGCGCCGCGCGAATGTGCATGTCGAGCTCGTGCTGGTTGCCTACGGCCGTCAGAATCGCCAGGGTCAGCAGTCTGCGGGTGTGGTGGTCGAGTCCGGGACGATTCCAGATGTCACCCCATGCGGTGCGGGTGATGAAATCCTGGAACGGCGCGGTGAATTCGGTTCGCGCGGAGATGCTTCGGTCGACGTGAGCGTCGCCGAGGACACTGCGCCGCACCGCCATGCCGGTCTCGTGGGCCGCGGCTCGGCCGGCAGCGTAGGGAGCCGATCCGATGTGTGCGGCAATCGCTGTGGTGACGGGTCCGGCCTGCTCGACGTTGGCCAGGTGTGCGGCTGGGTCGAGCACTCGGAACGTCGAATCGGCGACGCCGTCGGCGATGATCTTCAGATCCTCCGGCGTGGTCGAGGGGTCCTGACGGCCTGCGATCACAAGGGTCGGGGCGCTGATTCGGCCGAGGTCGGCGCGAGAGTCCCAGTCGGACAACGCCTCACAGCATGCTGCGTAGCCCTCGTCGGACGTCTCGACGATCATCTGCCGATGCCGGTCGACGAGATCGGTGTCGCGAGCGGCGAGTTCGGGAGTGAACCACCGGTCGAGAACGGCGTCGGCCAACGAGGCGGTTCCGGCCGCGCGGACCGAGGCCGCGCGATCGAGCCACTGCGCGGGCTCACCGAACTTGGCCGAGGTACACAGCAGGGTCAGAGTGCGCACTCGCTCGGGTCGGTGGATGGCGATCCACTGCGAGACGGCACCTCCGAGCGAGAGACCTACCAGGTGAACGCGTTTCAGGTCCAATGAATCGAGGAGAGCCAGCACGTCTTCGGCCAGATCCGCGACGGAATACGGGCCGGACGGCACCGGTGACGCCCCGTGCCCACGGAGATCGACGGCGAGTACCCGGAACAAGGCGGAGAGCGGGCCGACTTGCGGGTTCCACATCGATCGATCGGAGCCGAGGGAACCGATCAGCACGACGGTCTCGGCGTCGGCGCTCGGTCCGTCGACGAGTTGGTGTGCCAGTGCGACGGTCATCGTGAGTCCTTCGATTCTGAGGTGGTGTCGGTGTCGAGGGTGAGCTCGGCCAGGATGGTGTCGACCAGATCGGACGCGTGGCCGAGATACGCGGCTGGGTCGAGCAACTCGCGGACCGTCGACGGTGTGAGAAATTCGGTGATCGCCGGATCGGTGTCCAACGGTGCTCCGGCAACGCATCGAGCGGTCACGATGTCCCGGGCATCGTTCGTATGGTGCGCCAGGGCTGCTGTGACCCGTTCGGCGAGGAGGGCTCCGCCCGTCGCATCGAGATTACGACCCATCACCTCGGGATGAATGTGTAGTCCGCCGAGACTGGTGGCGATCCGATGTGCTGCGCCGCCGGTGAGACGCAGCAGGTCCGTGATCGTCTCCCACTCGGCGTGCCAGGCTCCCGCGGCGCGCTGGTATTCGTGATCCATGTTCGAGAGCACCGTGGACACCGCCCCCGGTACCCGACGGGCTGCGGCGCGAGCAGTGATGGCAGCAACAGGATTTCGTTTGTGCGGCATCGCCGAGGATCCTCCCGGCGCGTCCTCGGATACCTCGCCGAGCTCGGTGGCCGACATCGACACGATGTCCCCGGCGATCTTCCCGATCGCCCCGGCGGCCGTGCCCACAGCGCAGGCCAGATCCGCGATTGCCGTGCGCTCGGTGTGCCAGGGCGCGACCTGCGGAGCCAGTGACAGTTCGGCAGCCAGCGCGGCCGCGATGGACGGGCCGTACGGATGCACGGCCGCGAGAGTGCCTGCGGCTCCTCCGTATTGAACCGAACAGGCCTGCCGAACGGCCGTCAGGCGGGTGCGCGCACGATGCAGTCCCGCCGTCCAGTTCGCGGCGACGAGGCCGAAGGTGGTGGGCAGGGCCTGCTGCCCGAGCGTGCGCGCTGCCATGGGTGTGGTCCGGTGCGCCAGCGCGAGATCGCGTGCAGCGAGGCACGCGTCGCCGAGCGAGTTCTCGATCACGGTGAGCGCGTTTCGCGAGATCAGCATCAGTGCCGTGTCCATGATGTCCTGGCTGGTGGCACCGGGATGCACTGCACTCCCGGGAACTGCGGACGCGGACACCGCCTCACGAAGCATCGTCACCAGCGGAATGACCGGATTTCCACCGGCGGCCGCGTCGGCTCCGAGTTGTGCGATGTCCAGGGTCGTCCCGAGTTCTCCGGCGGCTGCGGTGACGATGTCCGCATGTTCGGCGTCCACCAGTCCGACCGAGGCCGCGGCGCGTGAGAGCGCAGCTTCGACATCGAGCATCGCTGTCACCCAGGCGCGGTCGCCGACGAGCGGCGCGACGACGGCGCTACCGAACGTCGGGTCGAACAGTGCACCTCGCTCGGATGTCATTGTCCTCCTTCGTGAATCGATTGTCACAGCTCGAAGAACGGGGTCTCGTCGCCGTCCGGGTCGGTGTTCTGCAGCACGATATCGAGGTGATAGCCGCCGTCGACCGACCGTGCAACGAGTCTGACACGCTTGTGCTCGGGCAAGGCGGACAACACCGGATCGACGGCATTCGCCTCGGCTTCGTCGGGGAAGTACACCCGCGTCACGACTCGCTCGAGCATCCCACGGGCGAAGATTCCGACATCGATATGCGGGGCCTCGACGGCGTTGTTCTCGGCCGGTAACGGTCCTGGCTTGATCGTTGTGATGGACATCGTCCCAGTCTCGTCGGCGAACGTGCGCCCGAATCCGCGAAAGCCGTCGGTGCGCGGCGCAACCGCGCCCCGCGGGTCGTCGGGGTGATCGAACCGGCCGTCGGCATCGGCTTGCCAGGTCTCGATCATGGCGTCGGACATGGGTGTTCGCGAGCCGTCGATCAGAGTGAACGTCACCGTGACAGCTCCGTCCGTACCCGGCGGCACAACGTGTTCACCGTCGGGCCACAGCAGTCCGATGTGGACGTACGGGCCCACCGTTTGCGAGGGGGTCTGTCCGAAGGACGCGGTGGTGAAATCGGCTCCGGCGACCACGGGATAGCGCGGCGCGAACTCGGGGTCAGTCATCGTGGTCGTCTTCCTCGAAGAGGGTGGCTTTTCGGCCGCGCAACACGATGTCGAACCTGAAGCCGAGGGCCCAGTTCTCCTGCGTTGCTTCGTAGTCGAACGCGGCGATCATGCGAGCACGAGCGTCCTCGGGTGCCGCGTTGTAGATCGGGTCCTGGAAGAACATCGGGTCGTCCGGGAAGTACATCTGAGTCACCAACCGTTGGGTGAACGCCTGCCCGAACAACGAGAAGTGGATATGGGCGGGACGCCACGCATTGTGATGATTGCCCCAGGGGTACGCACCCGGCTTGATCGTGGTGAATCGGTAGCGGCCCTGCTGGTCGGTGAGCACTCGGCCGACTCCGTCGAAATGCGGATCCAGGGGTGCCGGCCAACGGTCACCGGAGTGCCGGTATCGCCCGCCCGCGTTGGCCTGCCACACCTCGACGAGAGTGTTCGGGATTGCCTTGCCGTCGCTGTCGAGTACTCGGCCGTGCACGATGATGCGCTGACCCTGAGCTTCGCCGCCGTTCGCCAGAGTCAGATCGGCATCGGCCACGGTGACCCGGCCTTCTCCCAGTACCGGTCCGGTGATCTCGGTGAGTCGCTGGGGGAGCAGCGTCAAGGGCTGCGCTGGGTGTCGCAGAGCCGTGGTGCGGTATTCGGCGAAGTCTCGCGGGGCGTTGACGCCCGCTTGATCCCGATACTCGGGCGGGAGATGAAGCATCGAGGGTTCCTCACGATCGTGGTGATCTACGCGATAGCCACCCTACGGTGGTGTTCGCATGGTGGCAAGGTGTTCACATAACGCACGTTTTCGGGTAGCGTGGATCTCATGTTGGACAAAGTCGTGGCCAGCGCCACCGAAGCCGTATCGGACATTCCGGACGGATCCTCGCTTGCCGTGGGCGGATTCGGACTGGTCGGAGTGCCCGAGATCTTGATCGACGCAGTACTCGCGCAGGGTGCCACCGACCTCGAGACCATCAGCAACAACTGTGGAACCGACGGATTCGGTCTCGGAGTTCTGTTGGCACAGCACCGTATTCGCAGAACGATCAGCTCCTACGTCGGGTCGAACAAGGAGTTCGCGAGGCAGTATCTGTCCGGCGAACTCGAAGTCGAACTCACACCCCAAGGCACTCTTGCCGAACGATTGCGCGCCGGCGGTGCCGGAATTCCGGCCTTCTTCACCCCGGCAGGCGTCGGGACGCAGGTTGCAGACGGTGGACTCCCGCTGCGCTACGACGGCAGCGGAGGTATCGCCCTGGCCAGTCCGCCCAAAGAAACGCGCGAATTCGACGGCCTCACTTACGTTCTCGAGCGCGGCATCGTCGCCGACTACGCGCTCGTGCACGCCTGGAAGGGCGATCGGCACGGAAACCTGGTGTTCCACGCCAGCGCGCGGAACTTCAATCCACCTGCCGCAGAGTCGGGTCGGATCACCATCGCGCAGGTCGAGCATCTCGTCGAGCCCGGCGAGATCGGGCCGGACGAAGTGCACACTTCGGGTATCCACGTGCAGCGGGTGGTCCACGTAGGCCCGGTCCAGGTCGGCATCGAGCAGAGGACGGTACGAGCATGAGCGAGAAGATGACCCGCGAACAGATGGCCGCTCGGGTGGCACAGGAACTCGGTGACGGACAGTACGTGAACCTGGGCATCGGCATGCCCACGCTCGTACCCAATTACATCGCCACCGACATCTCGGTGATCCTGCACTCCGAGAACGGAGTCCTCGGAGTCGGCCCGTACCCCACCGAGGACCAACTGGATCCCGAGGTCATCAATGCAGGGAAAGAAACCATCACCGTCCTTCCCGGTGCCTCCTATTTCGACTCCGCGCAGTCGTTCGGAATGATCCGCGGTGGCCAGGTCGACGTCGCAGTGCTGGGTGCGATGCAGGTCAGTGCCACCGGCGATCTGGCGAACTGGATGATCCCCGGGCACATGGTCAAGGGTATGGGCGGCGCGATGGATCTGGTGCACGGAGCGCGGCGCGTGATCGTGATGATGGAGCACGTCTCGCGCAAGGGCGAACCGAAGATTCTCGAACAGTGCACCTTGCCGTTGACCGGTAAGGGCTGCGTGCACAGGATCATCTCGGACATGGCCGTCCTGGACGTCACCGAGAACGGTCTCCGTCTCGTCGAGACCGCACCGGGTGTGTCCGTGAACGACGTCGTGAACGCTACTGCGGCCGAACTACTGGTCGACAGCACCGTCTGAGACCTCGACGCGGTCGGTGTGGGAGTAGAGGTTCATCGACCGACCTCGGAGAAATCCGATGACCGTCAGACCCGACTCGGTCGCGAGGTCCACCGCCAGCGACGACGGTGCCGAGACTGCCGCGAGGATCGGTATGCCGGCCATGACGGCCTTCTGTGCCAGTTCGAACGAGGCGCGGCCACTGACCATCAGTACCGTGCCGCGCAAGGGAATTCGATCGTTGGTCACGGCCCAGCCGACGACCTTGTCGACGGCGTTGTGGCGTCCGACGTCCTCCCGCAACACCAACATCTCGCCGTCGGCGGTGAACAGTGCCGCGGCATGTAGACCTCCGGTCGCATCGAAGACTTTCTGCGCAGCGCGCAGGGTGTCCGGCAACCCGGCGAGGGTCTCCGAGGTGACGACGACCGTGTCGGCCGCGGGGGAGTGCTTGGTGCGCAGTCGAATTGCATCCAAGGATCCCTTACCGCACACCCCGCACGACGACGTCGTGTAGAAGTTCCGTTCGACTCCGGTCTCCGGGGGCGCGACGCCCGGGGCCAGCGTGAGATCCAGGACGTTGTACGTGTTCGCGCCCTCGTCGTCGACCCCGTCGCAATAACGAGCTGCCGCGATGTCGGCTCCCGAGGCGATCACGCCTTCGGTCAGCATGAAGCCGTGTGCCAGCTCCACATCGTGTCCGGGGGTGCGCATGGTCACGGCCAATGCCTTGCCGTCGACCCGCAACTCGAGCGGTTCTTCCACCACCAGGGTGTCCGGGCGCTCGACGCGGTGTCCGTTCCGGAGGCGGACCACCGGCCTGCGAGCAGTGATGCGCCCCATCAGTACCGGCTGTCTTCGTGGCGAATGCGGTAGTTCATTCTTCGATTGTGGACCTCGGTGTCATCGGTCCGTCGACTCGGTGGCCATAGCCGCCGTCAACGACACCATCCGGGGATGGTCGACGAGATCCTCGACCAGCACACGCCTGCCCTCTGCGTCGGCCAACGGAACCTTCCAGTTCTCGTACTGGGTTTCGTCGGTACCCGGCTGGTTCTGGATGCGATGTTCGCCGACGGCGTCGACCAGAGCAACACCGATCAACAGTGACGGGCTGCGCTGGACCAGTCGGTGCAGCGCTTCCACCGTTCGATGATCGTCGGCTGCGGTGTCGGTGTCGAGCAACCCGCGATCGCGCGCCAGATCGAGAACCGCCTCGCGCTTGCGTGTGTCGACCTCCTTCTCGGCCTCGATGTCGCGCTCGAGCAGGCCGAGGCGTGATCGCAGGTCGATGTGCTCACCTCGGAGATACCCGGCCGTGGGTGGTAGGTCGTGCGTGGTCACCGAGGTCAGGCAGAGACTGCGGTATTCCTCGGGCGCGATCGGTCCGGAATCGTCGGCTTCGAACCACAGGATCGAGGTGCCGAAAATGCCGCGTTCGGTGAGATATTCCTGCACCATCGGTTCGAAGACGCCGAGATCCTCACCGACCACCACCGCGCCGGCCCGCTCTGCCTCCAGCGCCAGGATGCCGATCAGTGCTTCGTGGTCGTACTCGACATACGTTCCGCCACCGGCATTCTCGGCCTCCTGCGGAATCCACCACAGTCGGAACAGGCCCAGAATGTGGTCGACGCGGATGCCGCCGGCGTGACGAAGGATCGTGCGCAGCATGTCTCGATACGGGATGTACGCCATTTCTCGGAGGCGGTCCGGGTCCCACGGCGGCTGGTTCCAGTTCTGGCCTTGCTGGTTGAAATTGTCCGGCGGCGCGCCCACCGTGACGCCCGAGGCGAGCACGTCGCCGAGGGCCCAGGCGTCGGCTCCGCCTCGGGCCACACCGACCGCAAGGTCGTGCATGATGCCGATGTCCATCCCCGCGTCGAGCGCACCGCGTTGCGCGGCGGCGAGTTGCTCGTCGCAGATCCACTGCAGCCACATGTGAAAATCGATGCGATCGGCCAGCTTCGCGCGTTGCTCTCGGACGAAGTCGGTTCGCGGATGCGCCGCTCGATCGGTCCAGATCGGATCCTGCGGGCCGAATTTCTCCGCAAGCGCACTCCATACTGCGAAGTCGCGGAGACCGTTGCCCTCGCGCTCGACGAATGCACGGTACGCGGATTCGCGAGCCGGGCTGCGCTCGACCTTGTGAACGCGTTCCAGGGCACGGAGTTTCGCCGTGAACGTCCGGTCTCGATTCAGCTTCTTGGTTCGTGTGTTCGCCTTGTCGAACCGTCTCGCTGCGTCGTGCACCTTGCCGAACTGCTTCGGCGAGAGTTGTGCGGTCTCGCGAATGTTCTCGACCCGAATGTAGAGCGAGTTGAAGAATCGGCGCGTGGTCGGCAAGTACGGCGAAGCCTCCACCGGGGTGGTGGGTCGATCGGCGTGCAGTGGATTGACGAGAAGGTAGTCGAATCCGTGTTCGCGGCCGGCGATCTCGGCCATGTCCTCGAGATCACCGAGATCGCCGATTCCCCACGACCGTCTCGATCGCACCGAGTACAGCTGGGTGAGTAGCCCCGTTCGCTGACGGTCCGCCAGTTCGGCGTTGGGTGACAACGACTTCGGTGTGACCACTACAACGGCTTCCGATGTTCGGACCGTGTTGTCCTCGCTGATCGTCGTCGCCGTCAGAGTGTGCCATCCGAGGGGTGCGCTGCCGGGAATCACGAACGTGGCCCGACCGATCAGGCGGCCGTCGACGTCGCGGGGATCGACCCACACATCGGCTTGCGGCACGGCGATGGTCTCGCCGTCCTCGGAGACCATCGAGACCTCCACCGGATTGCCGTGCGGCACATGTACCCACACCACGGCATCGGTTCCCTGCGTGGCCACGACCACCGGAGGTAGCAGCCGTCGCCACGGTGCGTTGTCGATATCGGCCAGTGCTCGGTCGACGTCCTCGGCCGACTCGGTGGCGTAGCCACGTGCGGTGAGCACCTGTTGCAGCGTGTCGTCGCTCACCTCGTGTTCGGTGTCGTCCCAGCCTCGGTACGAGGTCGAAGTGCCGAGACGTCGGGCGAGAGTGCGAAGTGCCTGCGAGTGATCCACGATGTCGATCGTGCCAGTTCGCCGCCCATGCGTCACCCGGGCCGCCGGGTCGTTCATCGATCGTTCGTCCGGCTGCGGCGCGGGACGATCCGATTCCCGAACCGTGAGGATTGAAACCTGGTCGGCTGGGTAGTCTTGCCCGGCAAACGGTAAAACAGTGCGCGGCGACGATGGGGAGTGCGGATGGCTGGGGTCAGCAAGATCGAAGAACTGGAGAGAGGTTCCGGTGCACCGGTCGAGCTGAGGGTGCGCGCCGAGGCCGATCAGCTACCCGTGGTACGCGCCGTCGCAGAAACTCTCGTCGTACTGAGCGACTTCACGCTCGACGACATCGCCGACGTCAAGCTGGTCGTGGACGAAGTGTGTTCGCAGCTGATCAAGGGTTCGGTGGATGGTTCCGAGCTCTCGTGCCTGTTCTCGGTGAGTGACTCCGGGATCCGGATCGTCGTCACGTCCACGGTGGCGGCCGCGTCGGTGCCGAAGAAGGACAGCTTCGGCTGGCACGTTCTGCAAACCCTGACCGATTCCATCGAGCTGCGCGCACACGACGCAGACGACAGCGATGCGGCTCGAACGGTTGCCATCGACGTGGTCAAGCGGAGGAGCACGATCTAGTGCCGGTGCACGAACGAAGCACGCGGCGAGAGTCCGACGACTACAGCGATGTGGTCGCCCTGATCCAGCAGATGCAGGCGCTCGACGAGAACTCGCCGCAGCGTCGGGTACTGCGTGATCGCATCATCACCCGTTGCCTCCCGCTCGCCGAACACATCGCACGCCGCTTCGGGGGTCGCGGTGAGGCCCACGAGGACTTGCTGCAGGTCTCCCGTCTCGGTTTGGTCAACGCTGTCGACAGATTCGACATCGAGCGCGGATCGGACTTCGTCTCGTTCGCCGTGCCCACCATCATGGGCGAAGCTCGTCGCTACTTCCGCGATGCGGGATGGTCGGTTCGGGTGCCGCGGCGCATGAAGGAACTGAACTCGATGATCTCGCAGGCGGTGGGATCGCTGTCGCAGAAATTGGGTCGAGCACCGACGGCCAGTGAGATCGCCGTCGAACTCGGAATCGACGTCAAAGAAGCGTCACAGGCGTTGCTTGCGCGCAGCGCGTACCAGACCGTGTCGGTCGACTCGGTGGTCAGCGAGGACCGCCTCCCGTTGATGGACACCCTCGGCGCGGACGATCCCGAACTGGAAAAGATGGAGAGCTATCTTGCCGTTCGTCCAGCCCTGGAGAAGCTGCCCGAGCGGGAACGGCGCATCGTGGTGCTCCGGTTCTTCGGGTCGATGACCCAGACGCAGATCGCGGAGAAGGTGGGAATTTCGCAGATGCACGTCTCGCGGATTCTGGCTCGTACTCTCGCCCAGCTTCGCGAGGATCTCGGCGAGGACTGAGTCTGCCTTGGCTAGGCTCGGTGCATGAGTATCTACGACGACGTCGACTCCTACATCGGTGCTCGGCGAGTGACCGATCTGGCGGTGAGCCCTGATTTCTCGCGAGCGGTGATAGCTGTTGCTGCACTCGATGATTCGCGTACGGCATGTCGGACGTCGTTGTGGGAGCTCGATGTCGACGGCAGGAAGCCTGCTCGACGCATCACTCACGGCGAGCTAGGCGAGAGCGCACCGGTGTTCACCGTTGGCGGAGACCTGTTGTTCTCGCGTAAGACGAGCAAGGACGATCCGGCTCGGTTGTGGATTCTGCCCGCAGCAGGGGGCGAGGCGAGAGTGCTCGAGACTCGATCTGCGGGAGTGAGCGGAATTCGGGCCGTTGCTACGGGGGCCGGCGTCGTCGGATTCTCATCTGTGTTCGGCTCGTCGTCCACCGAGGAGGACGACGACGCTCTGCGTACTGAGCGGACGGCGAACAAGGTGGATGCCATTCTGCACACCGGCGTTCCGGTGCGGTACTGGGATCACGATCTGGGTCCGGCGACTCCACATCTGTTCGCTGGATCGGCGGACGGTGCGACGGCACTTCGTGACCTGACCCCCGATGCGCGGACCGGCCTGCACGAGGCGGCGTTCGATGTCAGTGCCGACGGTTCGTTCGTCGTGTCCACCTGGTCGGTACCCGGTGCCTTGGCGACGGTGCGAACCGTGTTGGTGCGCATCGACACCGAGACGGGGGAGCGAACCACGATCGTCGACGACGCCGCGGCCGATCTCGGTGCCCCGGCCATTTCACCCGATGGATCGTCCGTGGCGTTCGTGCGCGAATCTATGTCCACCCCCGAGGATGCTCCTCGACTGACTGTTCATCGATACGACTTCGGGGACTCTTCGGTGTCGGATCTGGCACCCGGCTGGGATCGCTGGCCGAGCGACCCGGTGTGGCTCCCGGACGGATCGGGCTTGCTCGTGACTGCGGACGACGACGGGCGGTCGCCGATCTTCGTCGTACGCGACGGCGCGGAACCGCGTCGGCTCACACAGACGGACGATGCCTACACACATGTGCACGTGTCCTCGGACGGCACCCGGGTGTTGGCGCTGGCCGCCTCGTATCTGGCTGCGCCGCATCCGGTGTCGATCGACTTCTCCGACGGCACCGTCAGTGCATTCGACATAGGCATCGATCACGGCCCGTTGCCCGGAACTCTCACGGAGATCGACACGATCGTCGCCGACGGCGCCCGAGTGCGCGGCTGGCTGGCGCTGCCGGACGGCGCGTCCGAGGCCGCACCCGCCCCGTTGCTGCTGTGGGTGCACGGCGGCCCGCTCGGTTCCTGGAACACGTGGTCGTGGCGATGGAATCCGTGGCTGATGGTCGCCCGTGGATACGCGGTGTTGCTGCCTGACCCGGCATTGTCCACCGGCTACGGCCAGGAGTTCGTGCAGCGAGGGTGGGGCGCGTGGGGCAAAGCCCCGTTCACCGATCTGATGGCGTTGACCGACGTTACCGTCGAGCGGCCCGACATCGACCACACCCGCACCGCTGCCATGGGCGGATCCTTCGGCGGATACATGGCCAACTGGATCGCGGGTCACACCGACCGGTTCGATGCCATCGTCACCCACGCGAGTCTGTGGGCACTCGATCAATTCGGGCCGACGACGGACGCACCGTGGTACTGGGCGCGGGAGATGTCGCCGGAGATGGCCGTGGAGAATTCCCCGCACCTGTTCGTGGCGGACATCGCGACGCCGATGCTGGTGATCCACGGCGACAAGGACTATCGCGTGCCGATCGGTGAGGGGCTCCGGTTGTGGTACGAGCTGCTCAGCGAGTCGGGTCTGCCCGCCGACGACGAGGGCAACACCGAGCACCGATTCCTCTACTTCCCGGCCGAGAACCACTGGATCCTCAGCCCGCAGCATGCGAAGGTCTGGTACGAGGTGGTGCTGGCATTCCTGTCGCAGCACGTACTGGGTGAGAGCGCGTCGATGCCGCGAATCCTCGGCCACTAGAATCGCCCGGTGACCAGTTCCGTGCCAGAGACACCCGACAATCCAGCAGACCGCTTGCCCAAGAACTGGGACCCGAGTGAAGTAGAGGCCGAGCTGTACCGTTCCTGGGTCGACGCCGGGTACTTCGAGGCCGACGCCGCCAGCGGCAAGCCGCCGTACTCCATCGTGCTGCCTCCACCGAATGTCACCGGCAGCCTGCACATGGGGCACGCTCTGGATCACACCCTGATGGATGCGCTGAGCCGCCGCAAGCGGATGCTCGGGTTCGAGGTGCTGTGGCTACCGGGCATGGACCACGCGGGCATCGCCACGCAGACCGTGGTGGAAAAGCAGCTCGCAGCGGACGGAAAGACCAAGGAAGAGTTCGGCCGCGAGCTGTTCATCGACAAGGTCTGGGACTGGAAGCGCGAATCCGGCGGAACCATCGGCGGCCAGATGCGACGCATCGGCGACGGTGTCGACTGGAGCCGCGAGCGGTTCACCATGGACGACGGTCTGTCCGAGGCCGTGCAGACCATGTTCAAGCGGATGTTCGACGACGGCTTGATCTACCGCGCAGAGCGGCTCGTCAATTGGTCGCCGGTGTTGCAGACGGCCATCTCCGACATCGAAGTCAAGTTCGAGGACGTCGAGGGCGAACTCGTGTCGCTCCGTTACGGCTCCCTCGAGGATTCCGAGCCGCATGTGATCGTCGCGACCACGCGAGTGGAAACGATGCTCGGCGATACCGCGGTAGCGGTGCACCCCGACGACGAGAGGTACAAGGCTCTGGTCGGTACCACCCTCGAGCACCCGTTCACCGGTCGGCAGATCCCGATCATCGCCGACGACTATGTCGATCCCGAATTCGGCACGGGCGCAGTGAAGATCACCCCGGCACACGACCCCAACGACTTCGAGATGGGTGTGCGGCACTCGCTGCCGATGCCGTCGATCATGGACAAGGCCGGCCGAATCACGGACACCGGAACACAATTCGACGGTATGGACCGCTTCGAGGCGCGCGTCAAGGTTCGTGAAGCTCTCGCCGAACAGGGCCGCGTGGTCGCCGAGAAGCGTCCGTACTTGCACAGCGTCGGCCATTCCGAGCGCAGCGGCGAGCCGATCGAGCCGCGTCTGTCCTTGCAGTGGTGGGTCAAGGTCGACGGTCTGGCGAAAGCTGCCGGCGACGCAGTGCGCAACGGCGATACCGTCATTCACCCCAAAAGCCAGGAACCGCGCTGGTTCTCCTGGGTCGACAACATGCACGATTGGTGCATCTCGCGCCAGTTGTGGTGGGGGCATCGGATTCCGATTTGGTACGGACCCGACGGTGAGACCGTCTGCCTCGGACCGGGAGAGAGTGCACCCGAGGGCTGGGAGCAGGATCCCGACGTCCTCGACACCTGGTTCTCGTCCGGACTCTGGCCTTTCTCGACGATGGGGTGGCCGGAAGCCACTGCTGATCTCGAGAAGTTCTATCCCACCGGTGTTCTCGTCACCGGGTACGACATCCTCTTCTTCTGGGTCGCCCGCATGATGATGTTCGGCACCTACGTCGGAGCCGACGATGCGATCACCGCGGGCAAGCAGGGACCGCAGGTTCCGTTCCGAGATGTGTTCCTGCACGGATTGATTCGCGATCAGTACGGCAAGAAGATGTCCAAGTCGCGCGGCAACGGAATCGATCCGCTCGATTGGGTCGACCGATTCGGTGCGGATGCGCTGCGCTTCACGCTCGCTCGCGGTGCCAACCCGGGTGCGGACATGTCGGTCGGCGAGGACCACGCGCAGTCCTCGCGCAACTTCGCGAACAAGCTCTTCAACGCCACCAAGTTCGCCCTGATGAACGGTGCGGCACCGGCAGACCTACCTCCGCGTGCCCAGCTGACCGACGCCGACCGGTGGATCCTGGACAGGCTCGAACAGGTTCGCGCAGCAGTGGATTCGGCGTTCGATCGCTACGAATTCAGTAAGGCCTGTGAGGCGCTCTACCACTTCGCCTGGGACGAGGTCTGCGATTGGTACCTCGAGATCGCCAAGGTTCAGTTCGCCGACGAGGCCATCGCCGCCACCACGCGCGGAGTGCTCGGGAACGTGCTCGACGCGTTGCTGCGCCTGCTGCATCCGGTGATCCCGTTCGTCACCGAGACGCTGTGGAAGGTCCTCACCGGCGGCGAGTCACTGGTGATTGCGGCGTGGCCGAGCCCTGCCGGCGATTCTCTGGATCCGATTGCAGCACAACGCATCGAGGATATGCAGCGACTCACCACCGAGATTCGCCGATTCCGCAGCGATCAAGGACTCAAGCCGTCCCAGAAGGTCGCGGCCCGCATCGTCGGAGTGTCCGAAGCCGATCTCGACGGACAGATCTCGGCGGTCACCGCGCTGGCCCGACTGACCGAACCGGCCGAGGACTTCGCGGCCACGGCGTCGGTGGAGGTGCGACTGAGCAAAGCGACTGTGGTTGTCGAGCTGGACACCTCGGGCACCGTCGACCTGGTCGCCGAACGCGCTCGACTCGTGAAGGATCTCGCCGCCGCCGAGAAGGAGTTGGCGCAGACCACCGGCAAGCTCGGTAACGAGGCGTTCCTCGCGAAGGCCCCGGATGCGGTGGTGGACAAGATCAGAACGCGACAGTCCATCGCCCTGGAAGAAATCGTCCGGATCACCGCGCGCATCGAATCGATGGGGAACTAAGTGACCGAGCCCGACGACGCCCTACCGACGCCGCCGCCGAGTCCGGTCGATCTCGCCGAACTGGCGCTGGTCGAGGCCGAGCTCGACAAGCGCTGGGGGGAAACGAAGATCGAGCCGTCGACGGCTCGGATTTCGGCGCTGATGGACCTTCTCGGCTCGCCGCAGAAGGCGTATCCGTCGATCCATGTGGCAGGTACCAACGGCAAGACCTCGGTCACGCGCATGATCGATGCCCTGCTCACTGCCTTCCACCGACGCACGGGCCGCACCACCAGCCCGCACCTGCAGATGGCCACCGAGCGGATCAGTATCGACGGGCGTCCTGTGTCTCCGCGGCTCTATGTCGACACCTACAACGAGATCGCACCGTTCGTCGAGATGATCGACGCGCAATCCGAGGCCGCGGGCGGACCACGAATGAGCAAATTCGAGGTGGTCACGGCAATGGCGTTTGCCGCGTTTGCCGAGGCTCCGGTGGAGGTCGCCGTCATCGAGGTCGGGCTCGGCGGACGCTGGGACGCCACCAACGTCGTCGACGGCGAGGTCGCGGTGATCACCCCGATCGGGCTCGACCACGTCGAATTCCTCGGCGACGACCTGGCGACGATCGCAGGGGAGAAGGCGGGGATCATCAAGAAGGCACCGGAGTCGCTCGTGCCACGGGACACCGTCGCGATCCTGGCGAAGCAGAAGCCCGAAGTATCGGATGTTCTGTTGCGGGCGGCAGTGCAAGCGGACGCTGCGGTAGCGCGAGCGGAATCGGAATTCACCGTGCTCGGCAGGCAGATCGCAGTGGGCGGTCAGCAACTGGAACTTCAGGGGCTCGGCGGGGTGTATACCGACATCTTTCTTCCGCTGCACGGCGAACACCAGGCTCACAATGCGTCCCTCGCGCTGGCGGCGGTCGAGGCGTTCTTCGGTGCCGGCCCGGATCGTCAACTCGATCAGGACACCGTTCGCGCCGCATTCGCGACAATCGTCAATCCGGGGCGACTCGAGCGGGTCCGCAATGCCCCCACCGTGTTCCTCGACGCTGCGCACAACCCGCACGGAGCCGCAGCCCTCGCAGCGGCCCTCAACGACGAGTTCGACTTTCGCAAACTTGTCGGCGTCGTCAGCGTCATGGCGGACAAAGACGTCGGAGCCATTCTCGACGAACTCGAGCCGGTCTTCGACGACATCGTCGTCACCCACAACGGGTCGGCACGGGCGATGGATGTGGACGCACTGGCCGACATCGCCGTGGCCAAGTTCGGCGACGAACGCGTCGTCGTGGCATCGACCCTGCCCGACGCCCTCGAGACAGCCATCGGTTTGGCCGAGGAAGTCGCCGAGCCGGGAGAAGCAGTCTCCGGTGCCGGGGTGGTCGTCACCGGATCCGTGGTGACCGTCGGCGCAGCTCGCACTCTGTTCGGAAAGGACCCCGCGTGAGCGAGCCAGAGTTTCGACCACCCACGAACGACCCGTGGAAGGGCTTCCGCGGCGTCGTGGCGGGAACCCTCGTCCTCGAAGCCATCGTCACACTGCTGGCGTTGCCGGTGGTGGCGACCCTCGGCGGCGGCGCGACCTGGTTCTCGACGACGTACATCGTGGCGCTGGCGGTCGTGATGATTCTCGCGGCCGGCAAGCAGGGGGAGCCGTGGGCGATGAAGCTCAATCTGATTCTTCAGCTGTTCGTGCTGGCCGGGGCCGTGTTCCACCTCTCGATCGGAGCCGTCGGCCTGATCTTCATCGCGGTCTGGCTGTATCTGCTCTACCTGCGCCGCGACATCACCGAACGGATCCGGCGCGGAATGCTGCCGGGGCAGCGGGACTGACAGGGATCGCACCTGTTTCGGCGATGCGCCGCGTCCGGCTGGGCTCGGGTCCACTACTGTCGTCGACGTGACCGACCGCACCCTTGTACTGATCAAGCCCGACGGAGTTGCCCGGCGTTACGTAGGAGAGATCCTCGGCCGCGTGGAGAAGAAGGGTCTGAGCATCGTTGCACTCGAGCTCAAGACCGTCTCCCGTGAACTGGCCTCGGCTCACTACGCGGAGCACGAGAGCAAGCCGTTCTTCCCCGATCTGCTCGAGTTCATCACGTCCGGACCCGTCGTGGCCGCCGTTCTCGAAGGCCCCCGTGCCATCGCCGCCTTCCGACAGATCGCCGGAGGCACCGACCCGGTGGCCAAGGCCGTACCCGGCACCATCCGAGGTGACCTCGCGCTCGACGGTCAGCAGAACCTGGTGCACGGGTCGGATTCCGTCGAGTCGGCCGAACGCGAGATCGCCCTCTGGTTCCCAGGCCTGGTCTGACGGTCCCATCCTCGGCAGTACAGCAACGCATCCGCGCAGCCACGCCGCAACCGCTCGGTACCCGATCGGTGCGGCGTGGCGAGTACGCATCATCGCGTATGGGATACTCGACGGAGATCGACTCCACAGCACGAGTACGTACAGGTTTCACGCTCCACCGAAGTCACGGCTTCACCGAAGTTCGCTAGACCCGTGTCGTGGATTCGATCGGATGACTGTCGTCTATCCGCTGCCCGTCATCGCAGATGCTCGAACGAGAGACAGGCTCGTTCGCGTTCTTGCTTGATGATCAGGCGCTCGGATCGCCGGGACACCACCATCCAGCCAGGCACTGCACACGTTGTCGTCGACCACCGAGAACTCCGACGTGGTCATCGGCTCGAATGCGGAGCGAGACAGAACAGCTGACGTCCAACCCGACGTGAGTACACAAGGATTGCCCTCGCGTGGCCGCGTCACACCCGTCATCGGATGAACGCGCCCGGGGGCCCGAGGAGACTACGTGGCCGATCAAAGCCCGCCCGAAGATGTACAGAACGAGAACGTGGGAGGTCCGGAGCGCGACGATGCGGTGCCCCCTGTGGAAACAGGCATGGCGTCCCAGGCGCAACCCGACACCATCGAGCTCCCCACCAGGCTGCGTGTACATGCACTGGCCAAGATTCTCGGGGTCACCAGCAAGCAGTTGCTCGTCACCCTGGGTGAACTCGGCATCGAAGCGCGCAGCGCCCAGTCGAGCTTGAGCCGCGACGTTGCGGAGTCCGTCCGCGACTCGGTGAACGCTCCCGCAGCACCGGTGGTCGATTCGCCCGCCGAACGGCCCGAGTCGAGCGCTCCGTCCGAGGTCCCTCCCGTCGACGTGCCGTCGCCCGAGACCTCGTGGTCCGAGCCCCAGCTGTTCACCAGCGCAGCCGCGGCCGAACCCGGGGCTGCCCAGCCTGCGGCGACGACCGACCAGCCCACGGCAACCACGTTTGCCACCCCGCTCTTTCTGCAGCCCGCCGCCGTGGATGCTGCGGCACCGGAGTCCGTCGAGTCACCGGCAGAGCCCCCGGCACGTCGTCGGCGCAGTCGCAAGGCAGCGCCCAAGGACGAGGCGGCCAACGCCGACGCCACCGAGACCGCCGACACGACCTCCGCGGCCGAGACGACCGCCGGGGTCCAGGCGGCCGAATCTCGGACCGACGGGACCGAGACCGACGAGTCGACTGCGTCCGACAGTTCCACGGACGACGACGGCGACGATGACCAGTCGCAGCCACGGCGCCGGCGGCGGGGGCGTCGCGGCCGGGGGCGTGGTCGTGGAGAACAGTTCTCGGACGAGAACTCGACCGACGAGAATGCGGACGACGACTCCAGCAGCGACACCGGCACCGACAGCACCGACTCTGCCGACGCAGAGTCGACCGATGGACTCGACGCGGACACGGACGAGTCCTCTGCCGGTGACGACCAGCAGTCGGGATCGGGCCGACGTTCGCGTCGGTCGCGCTCCCGAAACCGATCCTCGGATCGCCAGAACTCCGACTCGAACGATTCCGCGGACGACACCCGCTCAGCGGATGCCTCGGCCGAGGACAAGGACGACGAGTCGGATTCGGATGCGCAGGACAACTACGACGACGCCGACAACGGTGGTTCGGAAGGAGACGGTTCCAGCCGCCGTCGCCGTCGCCGCCGTCGTCGTAAGACCGGAGCCGAGGTAGCGGCCGAGGCCGCAGCGTCCGAGGACGACCCGCCGAACACCGTCGTGCACGAGCGGGAGCCGCGGAACAAGAGCCGCGCGCCCAGGGACGAGGTCCAGGGGATCACCGGCTCGACCCGACTCGAGGCCAAGCGTCAGCGGCGACGCGACGGTCGCGATGCCGGTCGTCGTCGACCGCCGATTCTGACCGAATCCGAGTTCCTGGCGCGGCGTGAGTCCGTGGACCGGGTCATGGTCGTGCGCGAGAAGGCCACCCCTGAGCACCCGTTGACCACACAGGTTGCTGTGCTGGAGGACGGCGTGCTCGTGGAGCACTTCGTCACCAGCAGCGCCACCGCGTCCATGGTCGGAAATGTGTATCTCGGACGCGTCCAGAACGTGTTGCCGAGCATGGAAGCCGCCTTCATCGACATCGGCCGTGGCCGCAACGGTGTGCTGTACGCCGGTGAGGTCAACTGGGACGCCGCCGGCCTGGGTGGCAACTCGCGAAAGATCGAACAGGCTCTCAAGCCGGGCGATCAGGTTCTCGTCCAGGTGAGCAAGGATCCCGTAGGGCACAAGGGCGCTCGTCTGACGACGCAGCTCTCCCTCGCAGGACGCTTCCTCGTCTACGTGCCCGGCGGTAGCTCCACCGGCATCAGCCGCAAGCTGCCCGACACCGAGCGCAAGCGGCTGAAGGACATTCTCCGGGACATCGTTCCTCCCGAGGCGGGCGTGATCATCAGGACCGCGGCCGAAGGCGTCAGCGAGGAAGAACTTGCCCGCGATGTGACGCGACTGCAGGCGCAGTGGGCGAGCATCGAGGAGCGCTCGGCCAATGCCGAGACCGGCAAGGGTGTGCAGCCGCAGACCCTCTACGAAGAGCCCGACATGCTCGTCAAGGTCATTCGTGACCTGTTCAACGAGGACTTCTCGAAGCTCGTCATCGAGGGCGACAAGGCATGGACGACCACGTCGAACTATGTCGAGACCGTCGCTCCCGACATGATGGAGCGGCTGCATCGGTACGAGGCCAACGGCAGTTCGGTCGATGTCTTCGGCGCGCACCGCATAGACGAGCAGCTGGCCAAGGCCCTCGATCGCAAGGTGTGGCTGCCTTCCGGCGGCACCCTGGTGATCGATCGCACCGAGGCGATGACCGTTGTCGACGTCAATACCGGCAAGTTCACCGGTTCGGGCGGCAACCTCGAAGAGACGGTCACCCGCAACAACATCGAGGCGGCCGAGGAAGTCGTCCGTCAGATGCGCTTGCGCGACATCGGCGGAATGATCGTGGTCGACTTCATCGACATGGTGCTCGAATCCAACCGTGATCTGGTGCTGCGTCGACTGACCGAGGCGCTGGGTCGTGACCGCACGCGTCACCAGGTCTCCGAGGTGACCTCGCTCGGGTTGGTGCAGATGACTCGAAAGAAGCTCGGCACCGGGCTCGTCGAGGCGTTCTCCACCAACTGTGAGCACTGCCAGGGACGCGGCATCATCGTGCATCCGTTCCCGATCGACGCCAAGCCGGACAACGACGGCCGCTCGAATTCGTCGCGCTCGGAGTCGAGCAGCTCGGGCACGAGCAGCAGGCGGCGACGAGGCAAGGACAACAAGGCCGACGGGAACGACGGCAGCGAGCGCACCACCGCGAACTCCCAGTCGGGAGCCGTGGACGGGGCCGAGCATCCCGTTGTCGACCCGTCGATCAAGCGGGCGCACCCTGTCGCCCTGGCGATGGCGGCACACCACGACGACGTGGTGGCCGACGTCAGCCCCGCCGATGTCGAGACACCGCCTGCACGTGAGACTCCGGAGGCAGCTGCTGAGGTGACGGTTGTCTCTGCCGAGGATGTCGACGTTGCTGCCGCATCGGTCGCCGATGCGGAGTCGAACGGCGCTCTCGTTGCCGAGACCACCGAGTCGGCAGCCGACCGGACTGCCGCCGAGCCGCCCGCCGAGGTCGAACCGGTGGCACCGAAGGCTCGGCGTGGACGCCGGGTCGCGCGGAAGGCGGCTGCTCCGACCAGTGCGGCACCGGACGCCGGTGTGGTTCTCGTGGTGCCGGTTTCGAGCGACGCCGCCTCTGTCGGTGGGGCAGAGGCCACCGAAGCCGAGGTGTCGGAACCGCTGACGTCGGCGGCCGAGCAACCCGTCGAGCCGGTGGAGGTGCCGACAGCACGACCTCGCAGGCGGCGCGCCGCGGCACGGCCCGCCGGGCCCCCGGTGGACATCGACGTCTAGCAGGAGAGGGCAGTTTGACCCTGGCCGTCTCTCTGCCGTAACCTTGGAAAGTCGCTCCCGGTGACACCGTTCTGCTGTGCCGTAGTGGTCCTGCAGGTGACAACGGTTCTCGGGTCGGTCGTGATGGTCAACGTCGCTACCGGCCGTGTGGGAGCAAGCAAACACGTAATACCAGACCAGTCGTGTTGCCATGCGCAGCGCGAGCAAGTTCGAAGAAGCAAGGGGTAGCCCTCCGATGGCAACGTACGCGATCGTCAAGACCGGCGGAAAGCAGTACAAGGTCGCTGTTGGTGACCTCGTCAAGGTCGAGAAGATCGAGGGAGCGCCCGGCACTGCTGTCTCGCTTGCTCCGGTCCTCGTCGTAGACGGATCCGACCTGACCACAGATGCAGACAAGCTGGCGAAGATCTCGGTCGCCAGTGAGATCGTCGAGCACACCAAGGGCCCGAAGATCCGCATCCACAAGTTCAAGAACAAGACCGGATACCACAAGCGTCAGGGACACAGGCAGAAGCTGACTGTCCTCAAGGTCACCGGCATCAAGTAACCAGGTCTCACCGGACCCGAGTTCTTTTCAGCTGATTCACCCCGAGGAGGGTATGCAACATGGCACATAAGAAGGGTGCATCAAGCTCCCGTAACGGTCGCGACTCGAACGCACAGCGCCTCGGCGTCAAGCGCTTCGGCGGCCAGACCGTCGGCGCAGGCGAGATCCTGGTCCGTCAGCGCGGCACGCACTTCCACCCCGGCGTCAACGTCGGCCGTGGCGGCGACGACACCCTGTTCGCACTCGCTCCCGGCGCAGTCGAATTCGGTGCCAAGCGCGGACGCAAGACCGTGAACATCGTTCCGGTCGCTGTAGAGGCCTAGTCCTTCTGCAGCGCTCGCGCTGGTAGGTGATCGATCCGAGTTGTAACTGCTCGGTCGGACACTCACGGCGTACGTTCACAGCTCCCGATAGGGGCGGACCAGGGTCACGAGACCGGTCCGCCCCTATCGCTTTTTTCTCCTGCTTTTTCTCAGAAAGGATCGAAGACAGCTATGTCACGATTCATCGACCGCGTGGTGCTGCACGTCAGCGCCGGCAAAGGTGGCAACGGCTGCTCTTCGGTTCACCGCGAAAAGTTCAAGCCTCTCGGTGGTCCGGACGGCGGAAACGGCGGACAGGGTGGCGGTGTCATCTTCGTCGTCGACAGCAACGTCCACACTCTGCTCGACTTCCACTTCTCCAGCCATGCCAAGGCGGGCAACGGAACTCAGGGCATGGGCGGTAACCGTGAGGGTGCCAACGGCGAGGACCTGATTCTCAAGGTTCCCGACGGCACTGTGGTTCTCGACAAGAAGGGCAACGTCCTCGCCGACATGATCGGTGAGGGAACACGTTTCGACGCGGCCCCGGGCGGACGTGGTGGTCTCGGCAACGCTGCACTCGCATCCAAGGCTCGTCGGGCACCCGGTTTCGCGCTGCTCGGCGAAGAGGGCATCGAGCGCGAGCTCGTCCTCGAGCTGAAGTCCGTCGCCGATGTCGGTCTCGTCGGTTTCCCGTCGGCCGGCAAGTCGTCGCTGGTCTCGGTGCTCTCCGCAGCGAAGCCCAAGATCGCCGACTACCCCTTCACCACACTGGTACCGAATCTCGGCGTAGTTTCCAGCGGCGACACCACGTTCACCGTTGCGGACGTACCCGGATTGATTCCCGGTGCGAGTCAGGGGCGCGGTCTCGGGCTGGACTTTCTGCGACACCTTGAGCGTTGCGCCGTGCTCGCACACGTAGTCGATTGCGCAACACTGGATCCGGGTCGTGATCCGATCTCCGACGTCGACGCTCTCGAAGCCGAGTTGGCCGCATACAAGCCGGCCCTGTCCGGCGATGCCAGCCTCGGCGACCTCGCCGACCGACCCCGCATCGTCGTACTGAACAAGGCCGACATCCCAGAGGGTGCGGAACTCGCCGAGATGGTGACCGCCGAGTTCGAGTCCCGCGGCTGGCCGGTGTTCACCATCTCCGCAGTGACGCGCGCCGGCCTCAAGCCACTGACGTTCGCGTTGGCGAAGCTCGTCGAGGACTACCGCACGGCCCACCCGGCACCGGAGCCGCGTCGTCAGGTGCTGCGTCCGGTCGCTCGAAACGACGACAGCTTCAAGGTCGTCAAGGACCCGGACATCCCGGACGGCTTCATCGTTCGGGGAACGCGCCCCGAGCGGTGGGTTCGCCAGACGCAGTTCACCAACGACGAGGCCGTCGGCTACCTCGCAGACCGTCTCGCACGCCTCGGCGTCGAGGATGCGTTGATCAAGGCCGGTGCCCAACCGGGTGCCTCGGTCACCATCGGCGACGTTTCGTTCGACTGGGAGCCGCAGACTCCGGCCGGTGTCGAGATCACCATGACCGGCCGCGGCACCGATGCTCGACTCGATCAGGTCGAGCGCATCGGCGCATCCGAACGCAAGCATGCCCGCCAGGTACGTCGCGGGCTCGATACCGAACAGGAGTAGACGTGGTGTCGGTGCGTGAATCCGATTCGCCCGTAACGGCTCTCACCGATACCCGTCGCACGATTGCCGACGCCAAGCGCATCGTGGTCAAGATCGGATCCTCGGCGCTCACCAGTCTCGACACCGGTCTCGATCTGGGCAGGCTCGATCTGCTCGCCGATGCCATCGAGTCGAGGATGCGGAGCGGCACCGACGTGGTGGTCGTCTCGTCGGGTGCGATCGGTGCAGGAATGGCACCGCTGGGCCTCACCCGGCGCCCGCGTGATCTCGCAACGAAGCAGGCCGCGGCGAGCGTAGGACAGCTTGCTCTGGTCAACGCCTGGAGTTCGTCGTTCCATCGGTACGGACGCACGGTGGGGCAGGTGCTGCTGACCGCCGAGGACATCGCGCGTCGAACCAATCACCGCAATGCGCAGCGCACGTTGGATCGACTGCGCTCGCTCGGTGCGGTCGCCATCGTCAACGAGAACGACACCGTCGCCACCGCAGAGATTCGCTTCGGCGACAACGATCGCCTCGCAGCCCTGGTGGCACATCTCGTCGGTGCGGACGCACTGTTCCTGCTCTCGGACGTCGACGGGTTGTACGACGGCGATCCCCGTAAGGGTTCCGCCACGCTGATTCCGGACGTGTCGAGCCCGGAGGATCTCGATGGAGTCGTCGCCGGATCCGGGGGAGCGCTGGGTACCGGCGGAATGGCCTCCAAGCTGTCCGCTGCCCGCCTGGCGGCCGACGCGGGTGTTCCCGTGCTGCTGGCTGCGGCGTCCGACGCTGCGCACGCGCTGACGTCGTCCGAGGTGGGTACCGCATTCGCAGCTCGGCCGACGCGGTTGTCCGCTCGCAAGTTCTGGGTGCGGCATGCCGCCGATGCAGCAGGTGAACTGCACCTGGACGCAGGGGCCGTGCGAGCGGTCGTGGAGCGTCGAAGGTCTTTGCTGTCCGCCGGTGTCACGTCGGTGACGGGAGCGTTTCACGGTGGAGATGTGGTCTCGCTCGTGGACCCCGACGGCACACTGGTGGCCCGCGGGGTCGTCGCGTACGACTCGGGCGAGCTGGCCGGAATGCTCGGCCGGTCGACGGGTGAATTGGCCGCGGAGCTACAGCGGCCGGTGGTTCACGCCGACGATCTGGTTCCTGCCTGATCGAGGGTGTCGGCCAGCGCCGTTGCGGTCTCGGAGCAACCCGCATGCACTGTGAGAGAGGCGAATTCGTCGCCGCGAGTGGTCCCGCGATTGACGATGACGATCGGCTTTTCGGTCTTGAACGCGTGCCTGACGAAACGTAGGCCGGACATGACTGTCAGCGAGGAGCCGAGCACCAACAGTGCGTCACTTCGGTCCACCAGATCGTAGGCCTCGGCAACGCGCGGCTTGGGCACGCTTTCGCCGAAGTAGACGATGTCGGGTTTGAGTATGCCGGAACATATTTCGCAATCGACCATCCGGAAGTGTGCGGTCGAGGAGATGATGGCGTCGGCGTCGGGAGCGATCTCGACACCGTCGGCGGGTGCGACGGATTCGAGAAAGCCGGGATTGGCGCGATCGAGCCTTCGGGCCAGCTCGAACCGTGAGATCAACCGGTTGCAGTTCAAGCAGCGCACCCGGGCATAGACGCCGTGCAGGTCGATGACGTTCCGGCTGCCGGCCTTGGTGTGCAGCATGTCGACATTCTGGGTGATGATTCCGGTCACCACGCCTGCGTGTTCGAGCCGCGCGAGCGCTCGGTGTCCATCGTTGGGTACTGCGGCATCCATGTGCCGCCATCCGACGTGGTTGCGGGCCCAGTAGTGGCGACGAAACTCGGCGTCCCCGATGAACTGCTGGAACGTCATCGGGTTGCGGGGTGGCGACTGCGGGCCACGATAGTCGGGAATACCCGAATCGGTGGACATGCCTGCACCGCTGACCACGGTGATCGTCCTACCCCCTAGCAGTGACGTCAGTCGGTCGGTCGTCGCCGCGGACATCGGTGGCACGTTCACTTCGTCCAGAGTAGCGATCGAGTGCGTGACGGGCACCCTTGCCGACGCAAACGGCCCGCACGGACGCGGAAGCGTCGGTGCGGGCCATGTGAGGTGCCGGTGTTACGCAGGTACCTCGACGAGGGGGTACACGCCGTTCTCGTCGTGGGTCTCGTTCCCCACGACGGGAGGATTGAACACGCACAGCATGCGCATCTGGGTACGCGGCTCGACCGTGTGGCGTTCGTGTCCGTTGAGCAGGTACATCGACCCCGCACCGAGTTCGTAGGTCTCTCCGGTCTCGCGGTCGGTGAGAGTTCCCTCGCCTTCGATCAGCCAGACGGCCTCGACGTGGTTGGCGTAGTGGAAGTTGTTCACCGTGCCGGCTTGGATCGTGGTCTCGTGGAACGAGAATCCGACCTTGTCGCCGCCGAGAATGATTCTCTTGCTGCGCCAGTTGCCGTCTTCACTCGAGATGTCGCGGTCGGTACCGGTGATTTCCTCTGTGGTGCGAACGATCATGCGATGTCCTCCTTCGATATCGGTGCGTGCGAACGGGTCTCTAGGAGAGGACCTTTGCCACAGCACTTTCGATGATGTCCAGGCCGCGATCGAGTTCGTCGATCGTCGTGGTCAACGGGGGAAGAAGCTTGACAACCTCGTCCTTGGGGCCTGCGGTCTCGACGAGCAGACGCTCGTCGTAGCAGAGCTGTGACACCTTGCCGGCCAGCTCGGCGTCATCGAACGCCAGGGCTTGGACCATCCCGCGACCGCGGGTCGAGATGCCGTCGAACTTGGCGCACAGCTTGATGAATCGGTCCTGGATGTGCTCGCCCTTGGCGAGGGTTTCCTTCTCGAACTTGTCGTCGGACCAGTAGTGGTCGATGGCCGCCTTCGCCGTGACGAACGACGGGTTGAAACCACGGAAGGTGCCGTTGTGCTCACCCGGTGACCAGACGTCCAGTTCGGGCTTGAACAGCGTCAGCGCCAGAGGCATTCCGTAGCCGCCGATGGACTTGGACAGGGTGACGATGTCCGGGGTGATGCCGGCTTCCTCGAACGAGAAGAACTGGCCGGTGCGTCCGCAGCCCATCTGCACGTCGTCGACGATCAAGAGGATCTCACGTCGCGAGCACAGTTCTGCCAACGCGCGCAACCACTCCGGACGCGCGACGTTGATGCCGCCCTCGCCCTGGATGGTCTCCACGATGACCGCGGCCGGGCGGTTGAATCCGCTGCCCGAGTCGTCGAGTACACGCTCGAACCACTGGAAGTCCTCGGTGACGCCGCCGAAGTAGTTGTCGTACGGCATCGGAGTGGTGTGCACCAGCGGGATTCCGGCGCCAGCTCGCTTCATCGAGTTGCCGGTGACCGACAACGCGCCGAGTGTCATGCCGTGGAATGCGTTGGTGAAGTTGATGATCGCTTCGCGGCCGGTCACCTTGCGGGCGAGCTTGAGTGCCGCTTCGACTGTGTTGGCACCCGTCGGTCCGGGGAACTGGACCTTGTAGTCGAGACCGCGGGGATCGAGGATGTTCTTCTTGAACGACTCGAGGAACTCCCGCTTCGCCACGGTTGACATGTCGAGCCCATGGGTGATGCCGTCGCTGGTGATGTAGTCGACCAACGCGCTCTTGATCATGTCGTTGTTGTGGCCGTAGTTGAGTGCTCCTGCGCCACCGAAGAAGTCGAGGTAGTCGTTGCCGTTCTCGTCGGTGATCACCGAGTTCTTCGCGGTGGTGAACACGGCGGGCCACTGGCGGCTGTAGCTACGTACGCCGGACTCGACGGTCTCGAAGACATCGGGCTTCTCTGTTGTCACGGTGTTCTTTTCGGTCATGTTCTGCTTGTTCCTTTCGTAATTCCGCGATGCGTCGGGGCCTACTGTGTAGAGCTCTTCGGCTTCGTGGCTATCAGGGAAATCGTTGGGCGCGAACAAATCCGACTTGACGATGTCGGTGCCTCGCTTACGTGCGAGGCCGGTGAAGGTTGCGATGGACGCTTCGTTGTCCGGGCTGATCGTCGTTTCCAGATGCGTGATGCCCTGTGGTTCGAGGCGGTCGAGCAGCTCCATCAGCATGCGACCGGCAAGTCCCTTGCCACGCTGGTCCGCATCCACGGCGACCTGCCACACGAACAGTGTGCGCGGGGCGTCTTGGCGGATGTATCCGGTGACGAAACCGACTGCGCGGCCGTCGATGTCGGATACGACAGTGGTGGCCGCGAAATCACGGCACCACAACACGTACGAGTAACTGGAATTGAGATCCAGAACTCGCGAATCTCTTGCGATCTCCCAGAGCCGGACTCCGTCGGAAATCTGTGGCTTACGAAACTTCACTGCGTCCGGCGCAGTGAGCGGGGTACCTCTCAGCAATGCGGGCTTCATGGGAAATACGAACGTAACAAGGTCGCCGTGGCATATCGACTGCCCCGGGAAATCGACCCCGAAATCGGACATAATTTCCCAGGTTAACCGCCGAATGTGATGATGCTCACACAATCGGTGCCCGGCAGGCGGTACCCAGAAATGCGCGGTACAAACCTCGACTCGCCGAGTATCTCTATTTCGGCGTTGCGAGGGCGAACGGCAACACGTCCGATGCGCCCGCTGATGTCAGAGCAGCCGAGGCGCAGGTGAACGTCCACCCGGTGTCGGTCAGCAGATCGATCAACAGAATCGGCCCTGGCACGGACGATACGTCCGGAACATCCCACGAGTCCACCAGCCCGGCGACACGAAACGCTGAATTCGCGGCCGATACCGGTGGGTGACCGGGCCTGACCTGCATCACCCCGAGATCCTGTAATTTTCCGACGGTTGCCAATCGCGCGGCGATCGACCGGACCAGGAGTGGGTGGGTGGGGGAGTCGAGGGCGAGAACGGCAGCGGGCCGCTGCTTCCAGTCCCAGTTGGCCAGCACTGTGATGCAGGCCTTCTCGAGAGCTTCGGTGGCGGGGGCGTCGGGCGCGTCGAGCAGAGCCCGTAGGCGGCTACCCCAGCCCAGGTCGGTCAGTCGACCCAAGACGCGTCCCGGCTGATGCGGATCGGCGATCTTGCCCGAGAGAGACACCCCCAGCTTCTTCATGCCGCTCGGCCACTGCTTTCTCGGCTGCAGGTCGATGCCTGGCCGATCCAGCCGTGCTCTCGCCGAATCGACCGAGGCGGCGTCGACGGAAGCAGACAGATGATCACCCGTGCAGTTGTCGCACCGTCCACAACGATCGGACTCGCTGCCCGGTGCGCCGAGGTCGGGATCGTCGAGCTGCCGACGCAGGAACTCCATCCGGCACCCGTCGGTGCTCTGGTAGTCGATCATGGCTTGTTGTTCGCGGTCTCTCGCTTGTTCGAGGCGCTCGTAGCGGGCCGCGTCGTAAGTCCACTGCTCACCGGTGGCCATCCAACCGCCACGAACGCGTCTGACCGCTCCGTCGACGTCGAGGACCTTGAGGACCATCTCGAGCCTGCTGCGGTTGAGCTCGACCAGGGGCTCCAACGCCTGCGTCGACTGAGCCTTCTCGGTGTTCAAGGCATCGATGACCTGCCGCACCAAATGCTCGCGAGGGAACGCGACCGAGGCGAAGTAGCTCCAGATCTGTCGATCCTCGTGGCCGGGGAGTAGGACCACGTCTGCTCGATCCGTGGCGCGTCCGGCACGGCCGACCTGCTGGTAGTACGAGATCGGAGACGACGGAGCCCCCATGTGCACCACGAAACCGAGATCGGGCTTGTCGAACCCCATGCCGAGCGCGGACGTGGCGACGAGTGCCTTGACTCGGTTGGCGAGCAGATCACCCTCGAGCGATTCGCGTTCGGTCGGGTCCGTTTGACCGGTGTACGACGCGACGACGTGGCCCTGATCGGTCAGCAGCGCCGCGAGGTCCTTGGCCGCCGACACCGTGAGGGTGTAAATGATTCCGGACCCGGGCAGAGTCTTCAGATGGTCGCCGAGCCATGCGGCCCGTTCGGTGGCGTTGTCGATCTTCACCACCGCCATGCGCAGCGAATCCCGGGCGAGCCCGCCGCGCAGCACCAGGGTGTCACCGCCGCCGACGCCCAATTGCGCGGCGACGTCGTCGACCACACGGTCGTTTGCCGTGGCAGTGGTCGCGAGTACGGGGATACCGTCGCGCAGCTCGGCGATCAGAGTACGAATACGCCGGTAGTCCGGCCTGAAATCGTGGCCCCAGTCGGAGACGCAGTGCGCCTCGTCGACCACGACGAGGCCGGCGTCCCCGGCCAGGGACGGCAGCACCTGATCGCGGAAATCGGGGTTGTTCAAACGCTCGGGACTGACCAGCAACACGTCGAGCTCACCGGAATTGACCTGCTGGTGAATATCGTCCCATTCGGTCATGTTCCCCGAGTTGATCGTGGCTGCTCGAACGCCTGCGCGCTCAGCAGAGGCCACCTGATTACGCATCAGCGCCAGCAAAGGAGAGACGATGACCGTGGGACCCAGTCCCTGAGCGCGCAGCAGCTTCGCGGCGATGAAGTACACGGCAGACTTTCCCCAGCCTGTTCGCTGCACCACCAGGGCACGTCGCCGGTGCACCACCAGGGCCTCGATCGCCGTCCACTGGTCGTCCCGAAGCACAGCGTCGGGCCCGGCGAGCTCGCGCAGCAACCTCTCGGCGTCATCGCGCAAGTTGCCCACGGTCGCGTGCGTCGCTGTCGTCATACCGTCCATCGTGCAGCATCGGTACGACAAGGAACGGTGCTGCGTGCTCGTCGTTCGTTCCGCAGGCTCCAGTCAGGCTTGGCTGACACGCACCATGTTTCCGGCGGGATCGCGGAAGGCCGCGTCGCGCGCACCCCACGGCTGACTCGTCGGTTCCTGCAGAATCTCGGCGGTACCCGCAGCTCGGATCTTCTCGAACGCTGCGTCCAGGTCATCGGCACGAAAGAGTAAGCCCGGCATCTCGCCCTTGGCGAGCAGGGCCGCGATCTGGTCGCCGAGCTCCTGCGAGCGGCCCGCGTGCGGCTGTGACAACACGATCTCTATCTCGGGTTGATCGTTGGGAGACAACGTGATCCAGCGATAACCGTCGTTGGCGACCTCGCTCTTCACCTCGAGTCCGAGGGCGTCGCGATAGAAGGCCAAGGAGGCGTCGGGGTCATCGGTGTAGATGTGTACGTGACTCAGTGAGAGTGTCATGAAGCACAGGCTAGAACGCCCCAGCCGTCGTTGCTTCTCCGATTCTGCTCGGTTCGGTGTCGGTGTCGGTGTCGGTTGCAGCCGCGGTACGCATCGGCCGGCCCAGAATCATGGCTCGGCAACTCGGCACCGCTCGACTGTCGCGGTGATCACGGGCGCGGTATGCACTGGGCGTCTCGCCGACGATCTCGGTGAACCGTGAACTGAACGAACCGAGGCTGGTACATCCCACCGCGAAGCACGCTTCGGTGACGGTCACATCTCCGCGGCGCAGCAGGGCCTTTGCGCGCTCGATTCTTCGGGTCATCAGATGGGCATAAGGCGTCTCGCCGTACGCCTCGCGGAAGCGGCGGCTGAAGTGCGCGGTGGACATCAGTGCGGTCCGGGCGAGGGTCGGCACGTCGAGAGGTTCGGCGAAGTCGCGGTCCATCCGATCACGTGCGCGGCGCAACAGTCGGAGTTCGTTCACGTCCGGAGCGTTCATCGAGACGCCGCATCGCGGAGTGCGTCTATCTCCGCCCGGGTGCCCGAGGATGCGCTCGCCCCGGGTCGCGTGGCCGCGAAAGAGCCTGCAGTGGTTGCCCATTCGACTGCCGCACGTGGTCCGGCGGACCACGATGCAGCGAGCGCCCCGGCGAACGCATCTCCGGCACCGGTGGTGTCGACTGCCTCGATCCGTGGTGCCGACACCTCGAACGATTCGGATCCGCGGTACCGAGCACCCTTGGCTCCCAGCGTGGTGACCACCTGTTTCACCTCGCCCGCTCGGTGTCCGATTCGGGCTTCCTCGGCCTCGTTGACCACGAGGATGTCGGTGGCTGCCACCAGGGCATCGGGTAAGACCTGTACCGGTGAGGGATTGAGCATCGTGATCACACCGCGAGAGTGCGCGTACTCGAATGCGGCGACCACGGTATCGATGGGAATCTCCAACTGGCACAGTAGGATATCCGCGCCGGCGATGGCGGCGCGGTCGTCGTCGGTGAGGTCGCGCACGGTGCTGTTGGCGCCAGCGACGACGACGATGTTGTTCTCGGCGTGGTCGTCGACGGTGATGGCGGCGATGCCACTCGAACCTGCAGCCGTACGCACTGCAGTGTCGTCGATCCCTGCGGCCGTGAGCGTGTGGCGCAGCGTCACTCCGAATTCGTCGTCGCCGACGGCTCCGAGGAAGATGACCGACGATCCGGCTTTCGCGGCAGCTATGGCCTGATTGGCCCCTTTACCGCCCGGGGTGGTGGTGAAGGACGTCCCCATCACGGTCTCGCCCGGATCGGGCAGGGACGGAGTGCGCGTGATCAGATCCATGTTGATGCTGCCGAGAACGACGATGCGCGGGTTCGAGGCGGACACGAACGAACTGTATCGCTCCACGAGCCCGGGTCGATGGAAATACTAATTGCAGATTGTTGACAATCGGAAACGCGTGCGTGACGATGGCTGACATGACAGCGTCGACTCGTACCCACCTCAGCCCGGCACTCAAGCAGGCGACCCCGATTGTCGTCGATCACGGAAAGGGCAGCTGGATCATCGGTACGGACGGGCGCAAGTACCTCGACTTCACCACGGGAATCGGTGTCACCAGCACCGGACACTGCCATCCGCGCGTGGTGGAGGCCGCGCGCGAGCAGGTGGGCAAGATCATCCATGCGCAGTACACGACCGTCATGCACCAACCGCTACTGGAGTTGACCGACAAGCTCGGCGAGGTATTGCCGGCCGGGCTCGACAGCGTGTTCTACGCCAACTCCGGCTCCGAGGCCGTCGAGGCGTCGATTCGATTGGCGCGCATGGCAACCGGCCGGCCCAACATCATCGCCTTCCATGGGGGATTTCACGGACGCACGGTGGCGGCCGCATCGTTGACCACCGCTGGAACCAAATTCCGCTCCGGTTTCTCGCCGATCATGGGCGGAGTGCACATCGCGCCGTTCCCGTACGCGTTTCGGTACGGCTGGGACATCGAGACCGCAGTGGCCTTCGCGCTCAAGGAACTCGACTACCTGTTGATGACGATGTCGAGCCCCGCCGACACCGCCGCGTTCATCATCGAACCGGTTCTCGGTGACGGTGGTTACCTGCCCACGCCGCCGGAATTCCTCGAGGGACTGCGCGAACGCGCCGACACCCACGGCATCGTCCTCATCGTCGACGAGGTGCAAGCAGGTGTGGGGCGTACCGGAAAGTTCTGGGGGCACCAGCACTCGTCGATCACGCCGGACATCGTCATCACCGCAAAAGGGCTCGCCAGCGGATTTCCGATCTCTGCGATCGCGGCATCGACCGAGCTGATGAGCAAGGCGTGGCCGGGTTCTCAGGGCGGAACCTACGGTGGCAATGCCGTCGCCGCCGCGGCCGGCGTCGCCACCCTCGACGTCGTGCGCGACGAGGGTCTCGTCGCCAATGCCGCCGTGCAGGGCAAGGTTCTGCTCGACGGCCTGCTCGCACTGAAGGCCGAGCACTCGGCCATCGGTGACGCACGTGGACTCGGCCTGATGCAGGCGCTCGAATTCGTCGACAGCGCAGGCAATCCCGACGCTGCCGCCGCCCTCCGTGTCCAGCAAGGCGCGATCGACGAAGGGCTGCTGCTGCTCACCTGCGGTGCGCTCGGTAACGTGGTCCGGATCATTCCTGCGCTGATCGTGAACGACGACGAGATGCGGCAGGGTATCGACGCGCTGTCGCGAACGCTGAAGAACGTGCTGTGACGTCTGCGCCCATCCGATCCGATGTCCCCGCACTCGTGCATCGAGTGCGGGAGACGGGGATCGATATCGACGACTCGTCTCGGCGCGTGGCCGAGTATTCCTACGACGCCTCCAACTACCGAATTCCGCCTGCAGCGGTCGTGTTCCCTCGCAGCGCCGACGAGGTGTCCACCGTGGTGTCACTGTGCACCGAGGCCGGAGTCGCTGTGATCGGCCGCGGCGGCGGAACGTCGATGGCGGGCAACGCCATCGGCCGCGGAATCGTGCTCGACTTCTCCCGTCACATGAATCGGGTGATCTCGGTCGACACGGATTCACGGACCGCCGTCGTGGAACCGGGCATCGTGATATCGGAGTTGCAGCGTGAGCTCGTGGCACGCACGTCGGGGGCCTTCACGTTTGCCCCCGACCCGTCCAGCAAGACACGCGCCACGGTGGGCGGTGCAGTCGGTAACGACGCATGCGGTAATCACTCGGTTCGCTACGGTCGTACCTCGGACCACACGGTGGCGATGGACGTGGTGACAGCCGAGGGGCATCTATTGCGGGTCACCCGCAGTGGCGTGTCGGCCGTCGATACCGAAGACGCAGCAGCAGTCATTGCGGCCGAACGCATTTCGGACGAGCTGCGCGCACTTGCGGCCGACAATCTGGCGCTGTTCAGGGTCGAGTTGGGACGCATTCCGCGGCAGGTCTCCGGATTTCATCTGTCGCATCTACTGCCCGAGAACGGGTTCGACGTCGCGCGTGCGCTCGTCGGGAGTGAGGGCACCTGTGCGGTGATCGTCTCGGTCACCGTCACGGTCGTGCCCGTACCGCCCGCCGCGTTGCTGCTCTGCCTCGGCTACCAGGACGTGGTCGCAGCTGCCGCCGACGTCATGTCGATTCTGGAATTCTCGCCGGCTGCGGTGGAGGGGATCGACGACAACATCGCGCGGACGATGGAGCATCGGCGCGGACCGGACTCCGTGCGAGGCTTGCCGGCGGGCAATGCCTGGCTGTACGTCGACCTCGACGGGGCCGACGCGGCCGAGGTCGAGGACAAAGCAGCCCGATTGCTCGAGGAGCTCGGCCGGCTCGGACGACTGAAGGAGGGTCGCGTCGTCACCGACCCGGCCGATCGAACAGCGCTGTGGCGGGTACGCGAAGACGGAGCGGGCCTGGCCACCCGCCTGGCGAGCGGAGTCGAGTCCTGGGGCGGGTGGGAGGACGCCGCCGTGGCACCGGAAAACCTGTCGGCGTATCTCGCCGACCTGAATTCGCTACTGGCCGAGCACGAATTGACCGGAGTGATGTACGGACACTTCGGTGCCGGCTGCATGCACGTACGCATCACGTTCGATCAACGCACCGACGCCGGGCGCCGGGTGATGTACGACTTCCTGCGCGCCGCAGCGCGAGTCGTGGTCAAGCACGGCGGCAGCCTCTCGGGCGAACATGGCGACGGTCGGGCACGCTCGGAACTTCTGCCGGTGATGTACTCGCCGCGCATGCTCGACGCGTTCGCGCGGTTCAAGCGCATCTGGGACCCCAGCGGCATTCTCAACCCGGGATCGATCACCGAGCCCGAGCCGATGATGGACAACCTGATGCTGCAGGGTATTCCGCAGCGCGAATGGAAGACGACGTTCGATCTGCACCAGATCGGAACGCGGGAGGATCTGGATCCTTTCGTTCACGCCACCCAATCGTGTGTCGGTGTCGGCAAGTGCCGCACCACCTCCGGAGGCGTCATGTGCCCGAGCTTCCGCGCGACAGGTGACGAGAAGGATTCCACTCGTGGCCGCGCCCGGGTACTGCAGGAGATGGTGCGCAGCTCGCCGACCGTCGCCGATGGATGGGCCTCGAAGGACGTCGCAGAATCACTGGACCTGTGCCTGTCGTGCAAGGCCTGCTCGTCGGACTGCCCGGTCGGAGTGGACATGGCGACGTACAAGTCCGAGTTCCTCGATCATCACTACGCGGGGCGACTGCGGCCGCTGTCGCACTATTCGCTCGGTTGGTTGCCCCGCTGGCTGAAGGTGACGCAGCGAACGGCACCGCTGCTCAACCGTCTGCTCACCCCGCGCATCGCGGCTCTGGCGGCTCGACTCGGTGGGCTGACCACCGAGCGGCCTTTGCCGCGCTTCGCGTCGGCAAAGGAACTGGCTCACGAAATACGGATCGGCGGAAGCCGCGCCGATGACGTGGTGTTGGTCGTCGACACGTTCACACAGGGATTTCGCCCTGAGGTCGCAGGTGCGGCGCAGCGCGTGCTCGAGGATTCCGGCCGCAGCACCGAATGTCGTACCGACGTGTGTTGTGGTCTGACCTGGATTTCGACGGGTCAGTTGAAGGCCGCCCGCAAGCACCTCACGAAAGCCGTTGCTGAGCTCGACGACGGTACCGATCGGCCGATCGTCGTCACCGAACCGAGTTGCGCGGCGGCATTCCGTAAGGACATGCCCGAGTTGGTACCGACGGCTGCCGCGAAAAGGGTTGCGGCGCGGGTACAGAGCTTCGCGGGAGCGGTGATCGATCAGGCCGCGGCGGGGTGGGTGCCCTCGGCCGAAGTTCCTGCGTCGGTGACGGTCCAGACCCACTGCCACGAATACGCCGTGTTCGGCAACGCGACCCAACGCAACGCTCTGGCCTCCGTCGGTGTCGAGGCAGTGCGGGAAGCCACCGGATGCTGCGGAGTGGCAGGCAATTTCGGCTTCGAGAGAAGCCACTACGAGCTCAGTATGAAGGTCGCCGAACAGGCTCTCGCACCGGCTGTTCGTGCCACCGAGCCCGACGATCCGATTCTGACGGACGGATTCAGCTGCCACATGCAGGTGCGACAACTCACGGGTGAGTTGACCGGTGATGCGTCCGTACATCTGGCTCAGATACTCGATCCACGTTCGACGAAAGGACCGCGGCAATGACGACCAGTCTCACTCGACCTTCCATCACGGCCCCCACCGACCTGTTCATCGGAGGTGCCTGGACAGCCGCAGCCTCGGCTGCCAGGTTCGATGTGATAGACCCCGCCACCGGTGACGTGATCGCCACGGTGGCCGACGGTGGCATCGCCGAAGCCGAGGATGCGATGGCTGCGGCGGTCGATGCCGCTGCGGAGTGGGCCGCCACTGCGCCCCGTGCACGCAGTGAAATCTTGCGTAAGGCCTACGAATTGATCATGGCGCGGTCGGAGGAACTCGCCGCGATCATCACCGCGGAAATGGGGAAACCGCTGGCCGATGCACGCGGTGAGGTGGCCTACGGCGCGGAGTTCTTCCGGTGGTTCTCCGAGGAGGCCGTGCGTATCTCGGGTGATCACACCCTCACCGGAGACGGCAAGAACCGCATTGTGGTCACTCGTGCACCGGTGGGACCGTGCATCCTCGTCACCCCGTGGAACTTCCCGCTGGCCATGGGGACTCGGAAGATCGGCCCGGCGTTGGCGGCAGGCTGCACCGTGGTGTTCAAGCCGGCCGAGCAGACGCCGCTGACAGCGCTGGCGCTGGCGGGGATCCTGCACGACGCGGGTGTCCCGGCGGGCGTCGTCAACGTCGTGACCACCACCGATGCGGCGGGTGTCGTGGGCTCCTGGATGAGCTGCGGTGCGGCCCGCAAGATCAGCTTCACCGGATCGACTGCGGTGGGCAAAATTCTGCTCGAGCAAGCTGCATCGACGGTGATGCGCACCTCGATGGAGCTCGGCGGCAACGCACCCTTCATCGTCATGGACGACGCAGATCTCTCACGCGCCGTGGACGGAGCAATGGTTGCGAAGATGCGCAACATGGGCGAGGCCTGCACCGCAGCCAATCGATTCTTCGTACACCGCAGTGTCGCAGCACAGTTCGCGGACACGCTCGCCGAGCGCATGGGTGCGTTGACAGTGGGGGCAGGCAGTGCACACGGCACGCAGGTGGGGCCGCTGATCGACGACGCGGGTCGCTCGAAGGTGCAGAGACTCGTCGACGACGCCCTCGGTCGTGGCGCGCGTGCGATCGTCGGGGGAGCGGCACCGGACGGGCCCGGCTACTTCTACCCGCCGACAGTGCTCACGGACGTCGACTCGAACTCGGATCTGATGTCGCAGGAAATCTTCGGGCCGGTGGCGGCGATCGTGCCGTTCGACACCGAGGACGAGGTGATCGCCCTCGCGAACGACACCGAATGGGGACTTGTCGGATACATCTTCACTCAGGACATCGATCGGGCGCTACGGATGGGGGAGAGGCTCGAGGTGGGCATGGCCGGTCTCAACACCGGTCTGGTCTCCAACCCGGCGGCACCGTTCGGTGGCGTCAAACAGTCCGGACTCGGCCGCGAGGGCGGAAAAGTCGGAATAGACGAATTCCTGGAGTACAAATACTTTGCCATTCCCCGAGGCTGAGAGGCTTTCGATCATGCCCAGTTCGAGAAGACTGACGCCCATCGACGCACGCAACACGTCGATGGTGATTGCCGACCAGATTCGCGATCGCATCATCGATGGCTCCTATGCCCCGGGGGAGCAGATCAACGAGGCCAACGTAGCCGCCGAACTCGAAATTTCTCGGGGGCCGGTGCGTGAGGCACTGCAGCGTCTCAATCAAGAGGGTTTGCTGGTCAGCTACCGTAACCGGGGCGTATTCGTCGTCGAACTGAGCAGTGACGACGTCACCGAGATCTACGAGTCCCGTGCGGCGATCGAGGTCGGTGCTGCGTGGACGTTGGTCCACGGTGATCGCGACCGGCTGATCACCGCCGCCGACGAGCTCTCGGCCATCGTGATGCAGATGCAACCGTTCATCGATCGGGCGGACTGGCGAGGTCTGGCCGAACGAGACCTCGCATTTCATACCGCCCTGGTCGCAGCGACGCGCAACAGCCGCATGTCACGGATGTACGCCACCCTCGCCGCGGAGGCGCGTATCTGTATGGCCAACCTCGAAACCGCGTACTACCGGCCCGAGGCGTTGGTGGAGGAACATCAACTGATCGTCGATCTTCTTCTCGGATCCGATTGGGACGCACTGGAAAAGGGCGTACACGAGCACATGGACACCGCCATCCACGACTTGACCCGGGCGATGGTGGAGGAGCATGCCGAACACTCGGCTCTGGCCACTCCGGGATAGACCGCTCGGCGCGCAACACAGCATTTACATCTGAAGTCTTGCGTACCTCTGGCGTCAGCGCCTAGCCTGATTGTCAACAATCTACTAAATCTCCATCATCGAAGGGGGTGCCCGTGAACGACTCATCAGACTCCGCCTACGTCACCGCAATCGGACCCGAAGACACCGATGGACCGGCCGCTCCCGGTCTGGCGCGGTACCCCGATGTACCGAACAGCACGCCGATCACGTTCACCGACGAGGAGTACGCCGCTCGGCTCGCTGCAGTCCGAGAGCGGATGGCAGCGCAGAACCTCACGGCGCTCATAGTCACCGATCCCGCGAACCTCTATTACCTGCTCGGCTACAACGCGCTCTCGTTCTACACCCCGCAGATGCTGTACGTCCCGCTCGAGGGCGACATGTATTTCTTCGCCCGCGAAATGGACGCCAACGGCGCGTTTCGCACGTCGTGGCTGCCGCAGGATCGGACGTTCGGCTACCCCGAAACGTTCGTGCAGCGCAAGGACACTCACCCGTTCGTATGGGTTGCTGCGAAGCTGCGCGAACTGGGACTGGTGAACAACTTCGAGCACGGCCAGGTGGGTCTGGAAATGGACTCGTACTATTTCAGTCCCAAGGCATTCGAGGCTCTGGTGAAGTCGCTGCCCGAATACCGATTCACCGACTCCTACGAGCTCATCAACTGGGTGCGAGTGGTCAAGTCACCCGCGGAGATTGCCCTGATGCGCGGTGCTGCACAGGTGTGTGAATCGGCGATGTCGGCTGCCTACCAGGCTATCTCGGTGGGTGAGCGGCAATGCGACGCGGCCGCGGCCATCATGAACGCACAGGTACGGGGCACTGCGGACTTCGGCGGCGATCATCCTGCCATCGTGCCGATGCTGCCCACCGGTGCCGGCGCCGACACCCCGCACCTGACGTGGTCGCATCAACCCTTCGTGCGGGGCGAGACCACCGTTGTCGAACTGGCCGGAGTGTTTCGGCGCTACCACATTCCGATGGCACGCACGATTGTGCTCGGAAAGCCAAGTCCACGTTTGGATTACCTTGCCAAGTCCACCGGGGAAGCATTGAACGACGTGCTCGCAACCGTGCAGGCAGGCGTCACTGCCACGGAGCTGGCGCAGGTGTGGAACACCAGCCTGGCCAAGCACGGACTGCACAAACCGTCACGCATCGGTTACTCGATCGGCATCGCCTACGCACCCGACTGGGGTGAGCGCACCGTGAGCCTGCGGACCGACGACGAGACGGTGCTCGCCGAGAACATGACGTTCCACATCATCGGCGGAATGTGGATGGACGACTACGGATACGAGGTATCCGAGGCCGTTCGCGTCACCGAGACCGGCCTCGAAACCTTCACCGCGTACCCCCGAGAACTACTGACGAAGGAGTGAGCATGACCGCATCTACTCAAGGTCGTTCCGCAGGCTCCACTCCTGCCGCACAAGGTCGTTCCGCAGGCTCCACTCCTGCCGCACAAGGTCGTTCCGCAGGCTCCACTCCTGCCAGCATTCCCTGGGCCCTGCGAACCGACAAGCTGGTGGGATCGGTGATCGATTCGTCGACATCGCTCCTCGCTGCGCAGAAACACGACATCGTGCGCTTCGCGATGGGATCTCCTGCCGCCGAGACGGTTCCGGCTGCTGCGTTCACCGAGATCGCCGGCAGCGTGCTCACCGCGGACGCATTCGACTACGGTGCCACCGAGGGTGACCCGGGCCTGCTCGACGCGTTGCTCGCGTACCTGGAGTCGGTGGGCGAGCCCACGTCCGAAGAGCGAGTGGTGATCACGTCGGGCGGGATGCAAGGCCTCGACATCGCGTGCAAGTTGTTCGTCGATCCGGGCGACCTGGTGATCGTCGAAAGCCCCACGTACACCAATGGAACCGCCACCGTACTCAGTTACGGAGGCGACATCCTCGAGGCCCCGATGGACAGTAACGGTCTCATCGTCGAGGCATTGCCCGAGCTCGTCGAGCGCGCCGGGCGGTTGCCGAAGATGATCTACGTGATCCCCAACTTCCAGAACCCGTCCGGGGTGACCCTGTCGCTCGAGCGTCGTCAGCTGCTCATCGAGCTGGCGCACAAGTGGGGATCGGTGATCCTCGACGACGATCCCTACGGTCTGCTCCGATTCTCGGGTGAGTCGATCCCCAGTTTCGGCACACTCAGTCCCGACGATCCGTTGATCTTCTCCGTACGCACGTTCTCGAAGATGATCGCGCCCGGCCTACGGGTGGGTTGGGTGGACGCCGCCCCCGAGGCGCGGCAGCTGATCGTCAACGCCAAGCAGGCCATGGACACGTGCACGAACCTGCCGGCCCAGCGGATGGTGGCCGAGTACATCCGGCGCGGACTGCTCGACGAGCATCTTCGGTCGTTGGCCTCGGTGTATCTGCCACGCAAGATCGCGATGCAGAACAGCATCGACAAACACTTCGGCGACTCGATGTCGACGACCGACCCCGAGGGTGGGTTCTTTCTCTGGGCGACGCTGCGTGGCAACGATGTCGATTTCTCTACTCAGGACTTGTTCGAGACGGCGCTGGCAGAAGGAGTGGCCTACATTCCGGGACCGGCATTGTCTGTGGGCGGAAAATTTCACGATTCGTTGCGGCTGTGCTTCGCCTCGTCGACTCCCGAACGTATCGACGAGGGAATCAGGAGACTGGCGGTGGCAGTGGAGAAGTCCAAGCACCTGCTCGCCTCCGACCCGACTCGATGACGGTCACGAGTTCCGAACGTGCCCTTCTGGATTCGATCGATGAGTCGGACATCATCGGTTTGACAACCGCTTTGATCGATGCGGGCGGTGAGAATCCCGGGGATACCGAGGAGAAGACCGCAAAAGTCCTTGCCGAACACTGTCGCGCACTGGGTTTCGATGTTCGGACGGTCGAGGTCGCTCCTGGTCGGCCCAATGTTTTCGTGTCCATCGGATCCGACGAGCGGCCCGGGGCGCTGTTCGTGGGCCATTCCGACGTGGTCCCCGCTGGTACGGGCTGGACCACCGATCCCTTTTCCACCGTGGTTCGGGACGGCCGCATCGTCGGCCGCGGGTCCTGCGACATGAAGGGCGGCCTGGCCGCGGTGGTGGCGGCCATGACCGCTGTGCTGCGTTCCGGTCTCGCGGACGAGTACCCCATGACGTTGGCGTGCCTGGTCGACGAGGAGGACACCGGACTCGGTATCCGAGCGTTCGTCGCCGAACCGCAGCACCGCACGTACAGCTGTTGCGTGGTGGCGGAGCCAACGGATCTGGTCACCATCTACGGATGCCGAGGAGCAGCGAACCTGGAGATCGAGGTTCGGGGCCGATCCGCGCACGCGGGGCAACCGCGCAACGGCGCAAACGCCATCTCGGCCGCAGCACGCATCATCGACATCATCGACGGCTCCCAGGCCGAGCTCGACGCGAACCCCGACCCCGAACTGGGGCCGGCCACCTGGAATGTGGGGACGATAGCGGGAGGTACGGGCACGTCGATGGTCGCCGACCGGTGTGTCGTCACCGTCGACCGCCGTCTCCTACCGGGCGAGAGCGCCGCGGGCGTCGTCGGCGATCTGCGATCACGCATCGAATCAGCGGGACTCATCGGGTCCGGTATCGATGTCGAGATCGGTATCGCGATGGAGATGCCGGGCTTTCTGACCAGCATCGACGACGGATTGGTCACTACCGCAGTGCAATCGGTCATCGACAACGGATCCATAACGAATGGTCATTCCGCAGGCTCCAATCCTGTGCTCGATGGTCATTCCGCAGGCTCCAATCCTGTGCGTTTCACTGACATCTGGACCGCATCGTGCGATGGTGGTTTTGTGGCACAGCAGATGGGAATACCCACCGTCGTGCTCGGTCCGGGGGAGATCGAAAAACAGGCGCATCGACCGGACGAGTCCGTGGCCGTGCGGCAATTGACCGACAGCGCAAGGGCGTACGCGTTGATCGCCACCAGAATTGCTGCACTACCAGGACTTTAGCGCTGCACGAGGGGGTTGGCCGAACCGTACGTTCTGCATCGCCGTAATGTCGAATGCTGCGAAGTACCACACCGACGCTCCACTTTGTCCACAAAAGCGAGAGGTATTTCGACCGTGACCGAAAATTCAGGGTCGGCAGCATCGCCGACCGGATATCCCCCCAGTACCGACACCCTGAGCCCGGACGAGACCAAAATTCTCCACCGCGCCATCGGCGGATCGGCACTCGGCAACGCAGTCGAGTGGTTCGATTACGCGGTGTACGGCTATCTCGCCGTCTACATTGCCGCCAATTTCTTCCCGTCCGAGGACGGGGGAGCGAGCCTGCTCTCCACCTTCGCTGTGCTGGCCGCGTCGTTCATCATTCGTCCCATCGGCGGCATCGTGCTCGGCCCACTCGGCGACCGCATCGGTCGTCAGAAGGTCCTCGTACTGACCGTCTCGATGATGACGTTGGCCACGGCGGCGATCGGTGTGCTGCCGACATTCGACACCATCGGCATCGCCGCACCGTTGCTTCTGCTCGTCTGCCGTTTGGTGCAGGGCTTCTCCACCGGTGGTGAATACGGCGGCGCAGCAGTGTTCATGGCCGAGTACGCGCCCGACAAGCGGCGCGGATTCTTCGGATCGTTCCTCGAATTCGGCACCCTCGCAGGCACGGTGGGCGGCGCAACGCTGTGCACCCTGCTCAACGTCGGGCTCGGCGACGAGACCATGGAGGCCTGGGGCTGGCGAATTCCGTTCCTGGTGACGCTGCCGTTGGGCATCGTTGCGCTGTGGCTGCGGACCCGGCTGGAAGATTCTCCGGTCTTCGCCGAAGCGAAGGAGGAGGGAGGCACGGTCGACGAGGGGGCAGGCGGAGCCGTCACCTCGCTCAAGGCCACCATGACGTACTGGCAGCGGATCCTGATCCTGATGGGATTCGTGCTGCTGCTCAACATCGCTTACTACACGGTGCTGACGTTCTTGCCCTCGTACCTGAGCGACACGTTGGGGCACAGCACTACTCAGTCCAACTTCACCCTCGTGGCCATCATGATCATCATGATGTTGATCATCAACCCCATCGGCGCTCTGTCCGACCGGGTGGGCCGAAAGCCGTTGCTTCTGGTCGCGTGCGTGGGGTACTTCGTCTTCAGCGTTCCGCTGTTCCTGTTGATCATCAACACCGGTCTGATCGGCCAGAGCATCGGCTTGCTCGGTCTCGGGGTGTTGCTGGTCATCATGTGCTCCTGCGTGTCGTCGACACTGCCCGCACTGTTCCCCACTCAGGTGCGCTACGGAGCGTTCGCAATCGGATACAACGTGTCGACAGCGCTCTTCGGTGGCACGGCACCGTTGATCCTGACGTTCCTGATCGACCGAACCGGTTCCAACCTGGTCCCGGGTTGGTACATGATGATCGCCGCCGCCATCGCGTTCGTGCCGATCCTGTTGATGCCCGAGACGGCAGGACGATCACTGCGCGGAACCCAGTGCCCAGGTGACAACGACGACGAGGTTGCCGCATCCGGCGTCGAACTCGTCGGCTACAAGAAATAGCAGTGGCACCGACTCTCGTCGTTCTGCATGCCGGCGACCTTCCCGACGGACTCGAGTCCGTCGAGGAGGTCGCCGTTGTCAGATATGCCACGGCGGACACGCTTGCGGATGCGGTCGACGGTGCCGACGCGTTGCTGCTGTGGGATTTCTTCTCACCTGCAGTCCGATCCGCCTGGCCGCGGTGCGGTTCGTTGAAGTGGATCCACATCGCCGCTGCCGGCGTGGACTCGTTGATGTTCGACGAGTTGGTGGAATCCGATGTGGTCGTGACCAATTCGCGTGGCGTATTCGATCGACCGATCGCAGAATTCGTACTGGCTCAGATCCTCGCGTTCGCCAAGGATTCCGAACGCTCACGTGCACTGCAGCATTCGAAGATCTGGCAACACCGCGAGACCGAACGTATCGACGGCGCGCACGCGATGATCGTGGGCACCGGAGCGATCGGTCGTGCCATTGCAACTCTGCTGAGTGCGGTGGGGATGTCGGTCTCGGGCGTGGGTCGAACTGCACGAGAAGGCGACCGAGATTTCGGCACCGTGTACGCCAGTGATGATCTGGCGGACCAGGTAGCGCGGGTCGACTATCTGGTTCTGGTTGCCCCGTTGACCGAACAGACGAGGGGTCTGGTCGACGATTCGGTGTTGGCCGCGATGAAGCCCGGCGCGCGGGTGATCAACGTGGGCCGCGGTGAGCTGCTCGATACCGAGGCACTGCTGAAGCATCTCGGCACCGGCCACATTGCCGGTGCCGCGCTGGACGTGTTCGAGACCGAGCCGCTCTCGGCCGACCATCCGTTGTGGACGACCGAGAACGTGATTCTCACGCCGCACATGAGCGGCGACGCGTCGGGGTGGAAGCAGCAACTCGCAAAGGTGTTCGCCGACAACGCGCGTCGATACTTTCGGGGCGAACCCTTGATCAACGTCGTGGACAAGAAGTTGGGATTCGTGGCGTGAGACCTCAGTAGGCGCGCTCGTATTGCGGTGCCACGGCCGGAGTCATCTCCACACCGAGTTCGCGGGCAGCGCGCCGCGGCCAGTACGGATCACGCAGCAGCTCGCGCGCCAGCAGCACGGCTGTCGCCTCGCCCAGCGAGACGATGTCCTCCGCCTGCTTGGGTTCGGTGATCATGCCGACCGCAGCGGCGGGCATCGTGGTCTCGTTCTGGGTACGCCGTGCGAACGGAACCTGGTAGCCGGGACCGACCGGGATCTTGGCGTGCACGTTTCCTCCGGTGGAGGTATCGACCAGATCCACCCCGTGTTCGGTGAGGATCTGCGACAGGGCGACCGTCTGGTCTGCCGTCCAGCTCGGAGATTCCAATTCGGCTGTGCGGTCCTCGTTCTCGGGCTCGTCCAGCCAGTCCGTCGCGGACAGACGGACGAACACCGGAAGCTCGGCCGGCCACACCTCACGGACTGCGTCGACCACCTCGATTAGCAGCCGCGTGCGGCCCGCGAAGTCGCCGCCGTACGCGTCGGTACGAGTGTTGCTGGCGGGCGAGAGAAATTGGTGCAACAGGTAACCGTGCGCACCGTGAATCTCGGCCACCTTGAATCCGGCCTTCAGTGCGCGCTGCGCCGCAGAGCGAAAGTCGTCGACGATCTTCGCGATGTCGTCGCCGGTTGCCTCGCGGGGCGTCGCGTAATCGCCGAAGGCGATCGCGCTCGGACCGATGGTCTCCCAGCTGCGGGGATCGTCGGCGGGCAGCGACTTGCCGCCGAGCCAGGGAGCAGCTGTGGAAGCTTTCCGGCCCGCGTGTGCCAGCTGGATGCCCGGAACGCTCCCGAAGGACGCGATCTCGGCGACGATCTCGGCCAGTGCGTCTGCCTGTGTGTCGTTCCAGATGCCGAGGTCCGATGGACTGATGCGACCCTCAGGGCTGACTGCAGTGGCTTCGGTGATGATCAGGCCGGCACCGCCGATCGCACGGCTCACCAGATGAGTGCGATGCCAGTCGCCGGCGGCACCGACGTGCTCGCCCGCGTCGTCGGCCGAGTACTGGCACATCGGTGCCATCCATACCCGGTTGGGGAAGGTGACCTCGCGCAGGGTCAGAGGCTCGAACAAGGCACTCACAGGTGTTCCTCCGGTCTGTCGGTATCGACGCCGTCGACGTCGGTGATCTCCACGTCGTGCTGCAACGACGCGGCGATGCAGGTTCATTCCCGGGCCCTATTAGTGTGTAGATCATGACTGCTTCCGTCTCGGCCGAATCGGTGCCCACGACGCTCGACGAGCGTGAGAACGTGCACGCGGCCGCTCGTCGGGCACGGATTGCTTCGCGTGCGCTGGCACTGCTGACGACCGCCGAGAAGGACTCGTTGCTGCATACCGCCGCCGATGCCGTGGTTTCTGCTGCGGATTCGGTCCTGGCTGCGAACGCGGCCGACATCGAGATCGCTCGAGGAGCGGGTACGGACGAGGGTCTGTTGGATCGACTGAAATTGACCGCGTCGCGCATCGACGGCATCGCGGCAGGACTGCGACAGGTCGCCGCACTGCCGGATCCGATCGGCGGGGTCATCCGCGGTTCGACCCTTCCCAACGGCCTCGAGATCAGGCAGGTGAGGGTTCCTCTCGGAGTGGTGGGCATGGTCTACGAGGCGCGGCCCAACGTCACCGTCGACGCGTTCGGTCTCGCGTTCAAGTCCGGCAACGCGGTGCTGCTGCGAGGTTCGTCCTCGGCGGCACAGTCCAACGCAGCATTGGTCGACGCGCTGCAGGGGGCGTTGTGCGAACACGGTCTGCCCGAGGCCGCCGTACAACTGCTGGGCAGTGCCGACCGCGCCACGGTCACCCATCTCATTCAGGCGCGCGGTCTGGTGGACGTGGTCATCCCACGCGGGGGCGCGGGGCTGATCGCTGCCGTCGTTCGCGATGCCACGGTGCCGACCATCGAGACCGGAGTCGGTAACTGCCACGTGTACGTCCACTCCTCGGCCGATCCGGACGTTGCCGAGAAGATCGTGCTCAACGCAAAGACCCGCCGAGTCAGTGTCTGCAACGCCGCCGAGACCGTGCTGGTCGACGCTGCGGTCGCCGACACCATGGTGCCGCGGCTGCTGCAGGCGTTCCAGATGCACAGCGTCACGGTGCACGGCGACCTGCCCGGGCTGGTGCCCGCGAACGACGAGGACTGGTCGCAGGAGTACCTCTCGCTCGACATCGCGCTGAAGGTCGTGGGCGGCATCGACGAGGCGATCGAGCACATCGATCGATACGGAACCGGACATACCGAGGCGATCGTCGCGGCCGATATCGGAGCCGCGCGCGAATTCACCCAGCGTGTCGACGCGGCTGCGGTGATGGTCAATGCCTCCACCGCCTTCACCGACGGTGAGCAATTCGGCTTCGGTGCCGAGATCGGTATCTCCACTCAGAAGCTGCACGCCCGAGGGCCCATGGGATTGCCCGAACTGACCTCGACCAAGTGGACCGTGTGGGGCGACGGGCACGTTCGAGATGTCTGACGCCTCAGCCGCACCGACCAGACCCGATCATCAGGAGTTGTGACGTGGATCGCGCCCTACCGACGACACCGCCGCTGTTCGCGAGTGTGAACGACGTCCTCGAGCGTCTGGCAGAAACGGGCTACCTGGCCGACAAGGCCACGGCAACCTCTGTCTTTCTCGCCGACCGCCTGGGCAAACCGCTGCTGATCGAGGGACCGGCGGGTGTGGGAAAGACCGAACTGGCTCGTGCCGTGGCCCAGACAACGGGTGCCGAGCTGGTGCGGTTGCAGTGCTACGAGGGCGTCGACGAGGCCCGCGCCCTGTACGAGTGGAACCACGCGAAGCAGATTCTGCGAATTCAGTCGGGGACCAGTGCCGACTGGGATTCGACGAAGCTCGATGTCTTCTCCGAGGAGTTCCTGCTCGCGCGGCCGCTGCTGCAGGCCATTCGGCGTACCGACCCCACCGTGCTGCTCATCGACGAGACCGACAAGGCCGACGTCGAGATCGAAGGACTGCTGCTCGAGGTGCTCAGCGACTTCGCGATCACCATCCCCGAACTCGGCACCATCACCGCCGAGCGCACTCCGTTCGTGGTGCTGACCTCCAACGCCACTCGCGAACTGTCGGAGGCCCTCAAGCGCCGCTGCCTGTTCCTGCACCTCGATTTCCCCGACGCGGACCTCGAGCGTCGAATCCTGGCCAGTCGGGTGCCCGAACTGCCCGAGGCGATCGCGGAGCAGTTGATCAAGACCGTCCGTGTGCTGCGCGGGATGCAGCTCAAGAAGTTGCCGTCGGTCGCCGAGACCATCGACTGGGGTCGCACGCTGCTGGCTCTCGGGATGGACACCCTCGACGAGGATGCCGTGCGCTCGACTCTCGGCGTGGTGCTCAAACATCAGTCGGACCAGGTGCGCGCGGCAGCCGAACTGCGGTTGAACTGACATGTTGGCCCCGCACGGAATTCCCGGGCATCTGGTCGGCTTCGTCGAGGCGTTACGCAAGCGTGGGATCTCGGTGGGGCCATCGGAGACCGTCGATGCCGGACGCGTCCTGTCCGTGCTGGATCTGTTGGACCGGGAAGCGGTCCGTGAGGGGCTGGCCTGCGCGCTGCTGAGACGACCGACGCACCGCGGAGTATTCGACGCGTTGTTCGACCTGTGGTTTCCGGTGGCATCGGGTACCAGGGATTCGGGACAGATCGACACCGCGCTTCCCCGCACCGCCACGGGCGAGGTCGATATCGATGCGTTGCGCGAACTCATAGTCGAACTGCTCTCGGACGACTCGGCCGAGGCGGCCGAACTGACCCAGATGCTGGCAGCCCAGATGGTCGAGGAGCTCGGCCAGTACAAGTCCTCCAACGGCCCGTCGTTCTCGGCCTATCAGGCCCTGCGTGACGTTGCCCCCGATACGTTGTTGCGCAAGATCCTCGATGGGCTGCTCGGCCGCGCCGACGACGCACCGGATCGGCCCACCGACGACTACGAATCGGAAGTGGCCAAACGTACTGCAGCGCAGCGCATCGCCGACCTTCGCAAGATGGTCGAGAACGAGACGAGGCGGAGGTCGGCCGAGAAGCTGGGCCGTGAGCGAGTGGCGAGCTACGGTGTGCCCAAGCTGGCCGAGGAGGTCGACTTCCTGAGGGCCTCGGATGCGGAGATGGTGGCGCTGCGACGCAACGTCACCCCGCTGGCTCGGCTGCTCGCCTCACGACTTGCAGTGCGGCGCAGTAGAAGCAGACACGGTTCGATCGATCTGCGACGCACCCTGCGCAAGTCGATGTCCACCGGCGGCATTCCGATCGACTTGGTGGAGCGCAAGCCGCGTCGAGCTCGCCCCGAATTGGTTGTGCTGTGCGATGTCTCGGGCTCGGTGGCGGGCTTCAGTAACTTCACCCTGCTGTTGGTGCATGCTTTGCGAGAGCAGTTCTCGCGCGTTCGAATCTTCGCGTTCATCGATTCCACCGACGAGGTGACGCGATTCTTCGACTCCGGCTCCGACCTCGGGGCTGCGATGAGCCGCATCGTCCGGGAGTCCGATCTGGTGACGTACGACGGCCACTCGGATTACGGTCATGCGCTGACGACATTCGACGAGAAGTACGCGCATGCGGTCACCAGTCGCAGTTCGGTGTTGATTCTCGGTGACGCCCGCACCAACTACCGCGAACCCAAGCTGCCCGCGTTGGCGCATATCGTCTCGGTGGCCAAGCACGCGTACTGGCTCAACCCCGAACCGAAATCGCAGTGGGGATCCGGCGATTCGGCAGCCAAGGTGTACGCCGACGTGATCGCCATGCACGAGTGCCGATCCGCCCAGCAGCTCGCCACCGTGGTCTCACGTCTGCTACCGGTGTGAGGCATGTGACGCCCGGCAGCGGCCCGGACGTAGAATCGACGGTTGTGCAGCACGAATACGACCTCGGTGACGACACAGGGAAGCAGTCCGTTCGCCGTTTGGGCGTGATGGGTGGCACCTTCGACCCGATACACCACGGGCACCTCGTCGCTGCCAGCGAAGTGGCGAACAAGTTCGGTCTGGACGAAGTCATCTTCGTCCCCACTGGAAACCCCTGGCAGAAGGAAGGCACAACGGTCAGCCCGGCGGAAGACCGGTATCTGATGACCGTGATCGCGACGGCGTCCAATCCCCGGTTCTCCGTCAGTCGCGTGGACGTCGACCGAGAGAAGTCGACCTACACCGTCGACACCCTGCGCGATCTGCGGGCGCAGCACCCCAATGCCGAGCTGTTCTTCATCACCGGCGCGGACGCCCTCGAGTCGATCCTGACGTGGCAGAACTGGGAGGAGTTGTTCGAGCTCGCCAAGTTCGTCGGAGTCTCGCGTCCTGGGTTCGAGCTGGGCGTCGAACATCTGGCCAACCACCTCCGGTCGTTGCCTGCCGGCACCCTCACATTGATGGAAATCCCGGCACTCGCGATATCGTCGACGGACTGTCGACTTCGAGCCGGTGAGAATCGGCCTGTGTGGTACCTCGTACCGGACGGCGTCGTGCAATACATCTCGAAGAGGAATCTCTACAGACCACGAGGCGCTCTGCGCCTCGACGGATCCGTCACCATGTCGGAGCCGGCACCCCAGAAGAAGCAACCGGAAGGGCCGGTCACCAGAGCAATGACCGCGAACCCGAACCATACGAGTGGGAGTACACCCAAGTGACTGCAACAGCCGAAGCCGCCGAGATGGCGCGTATCGCCGCGCTCGCAGCCGACGACAAACTGGCCAGCGACGTGGTGATCCTCGACGTCTCCGACCAGCTCTACATCACCGATTGCTTCGTGATCGCCTCTGCGCCCAACGAGCGTCAGGTCAACTCGATCGTGGACAACATCGAGGATCAGCTGCGTGAAGCCGGACACAAGCCGGTCCGCCGCGAGGGCACCAAGGAAGGTCGCTGGGCTCTGTTGGACTACTCCGACATCGTGGTGCACGTCCAGCACAACGAAGAGCGCAACTTCTACGCCCTCGAGCGGTTGTGGAAGGACTGCCCGACCATCGAGGTCCCCGGTCTCGGACAGCACCCGGCTGCGGAATCGGAGCAATGATCCGACGGCTCATCCTGCTTCGGCACGGTCAGACGGAATACAACGCCACCGACCGCATGCAGGGTCAGCTCGATACCGATCTGTCCGAGCTCGGTCGCACTCAAGCCAAGACGGCCGCTGCCGAGCTCGCGACGCGTGAGCCGATTCGGATCGTCTCGTCCGACCTGCGGCGGGCTCTCGACACTGCCGTCGCCCTGGGCGACGCTGCCGGTGTTTCGGTGACGCAGGACGAGCGTCTGCGTGAAACGCATCTCGGCGAGTGGCAGGGTCTCACCCACACCGAGGTCGACGACATCGCACCCGGCGCTCGGCCGGCGTGGCGGGCCGATGCCACCATCGCTCCACCGGGCGGGGAGAGCCGTATCGACGTCGCCCGTCGCAGTATTCCCTTGGTTCGCGAGCTTCTGAGCGGCGTCGCCGAGTGGGGTGCCGACGGTGATCAGCGTCCACTGGTACTCGTGGCGCACGGGGGCCTGATCGCGGCACTGACGGCGGCGTTGCTCGATCTGCCGACAGACCGTTGGCCGGTGCTCGGTGGGCTGGCCAACACCAGCTGGGTACAGCTCGGCGCGCACGGGGACGGCGCTGACCCCGCGTGGCGCCTGGACGTGTGGAACGCCTCGGCGCGAGTGGCCAGTGACGTCCTCTGACGGGACGGCGGTGCGCCCCGCGCTGCTCGTGCTCGCGGACTCGCTGAGTTACTACGGACCCGAGGGCGGGCTGCCGGTCGACGACCCGCGGCTGTGGCCCAATCTTGTTGCCGCTGAACTCGGTTGGACAGTGGAATTGGTGGCGCGCATCGGCTGGACGAGTCGTGACGCATGGTGGGCTCTGACCCAGGATCCGCGAGTGTGGGCCGCGATTCCCCGAGCCGGTGCCGTGGTGTTCGCCATCGGCGGCATGGATTCGCTACCTTCGCCCTTGCCCACCGCGCTGCGGGAGCAGATCCGATACATCAGACCACCGGCGCTGCGACGCGTGGTTCGCATGGGGTACCAGGCGGTACAACCCGCTCTGTCTCATCTGGGTTGGCCCGTTGCACTGCCGCCGCGGCTGAGCGTGGACTATCTGGAGCAGGCCCGCGCCGCATTGGCCTACGTACGTCCCGAGCTTCCCGTCGTCGGCACCTATCCGTCGGTGCATCGCTGCGACGCTTACGGGCGGGTGCACTCGGGCCGTGAGCCCGCAGTGCGCGCGTTGCGGGCGTGGAGTACGGACAAGAACGTTCCGATGGTCGACCTCGCCGACGCGGTGCGCCCGAACATCGAATCGGAGAACGCGAACCCCGACGGCATCCACTGGGGGTGGGACGCGCATCGTGAGGTGGCGAAGGCGATGCTCGACGCGTTGCGACCGGTGGCGGTCTCGGCGTCGACCGAGATCCCCGCCGCGACCCCGAAGCCATGACCGTCGCCGTCGTCACCGACTCCTCGTCGTGCCTGCCTGCTTCGCTTGCGGCCGAGCGGGCAATCTCCCTGGTGCCTCTGCACGTGCTGGTGAACGGAGTCGACCACCGCGAGGGTGTGGACGAGATCCCCGAGCACTCCACCTCGGGGAATCACGTGACCACCGCCGGCGCGTCACCGGGCGAGCTGACCGACGTATACGCAGCGGCTTTCGAACGTAGTCGAGGAGACGGTGTGGTGGCGCTGCACATCTCCCGGGGGCTCTCGAGCACGTGGGAAGCAGCGCGTCAGGCCGCAGACGAGGTCGGCCCTGCCGTTCGAGTGGTCGATTCAGGGTCTGCAGGAATGGGATTGGGCTTTGCCGTGCTGGCTGCTGCTCGCGCGGCGGCCGGGGGAGCGGACCTGGACACGGTCTACCACTGCGCCGTCGCTGCGTCGACCACATCGAGATGCTTCATCGTCGTCGATCGCCTCGACCATCTGCGGCGCGGAGGTCGAATCGGCACTGCCGCAGCCCTCCTCGGCACCGCACTGGCCATGAAGCCGGTGTTGCACATCAGTGGCGGCGCACTCGTGCTGAGGGAAAAGACACGGACCTCGTCCAAGGCGCTGAACAAGTTGGTCGACGCAGCCGTCGCTGCCGCAGCCGAGGTCGGTGACAATTCGGGGGTTGCGCTGGCCGTACACCACATGTCGTGCGCGCAGCGTGCCGACGACGTCGCTGCGATGCTGGTCTCTCGAATTCCAGGCCTCACCAGCATCGACGTGTATCCCTTCGGTGCCGTGCTGGGAGCGCATGTCGGCCCCGGTGCTGTCGGCGTCGTGGTGGCACCGGCGAACCGGTAGTCGCGCCGATCATCCACAGGTATCGGGTTGTGCACAGGGCAATTCGCGACCAGCGTCTCGTTGCGGGTGAGCCCGGCCGCCGGAACTAGCGTCCTGATACATGGGCGGTGACGACGATCGGGCGCACACGGTGGCGCGACTGAATGCCGTGCGTAGACAACCTGATTTCGAACGCCGGGATGGCATACCCGCGCGTGTCGAGATGGAGCAACCGAGTCCTGACGTGACGACCCCGGAACCGGATTGGCTCATCTCGAGCTCGCAGCGGCTCGGTTCTCCGTGGTCGTCCGTACTTCCGCAACGATGGCGTTCCGCGCGGGTGGACCCGGGAAGACAGGGAGCCATCGCCCTGGCTGCAGCCGGAGTTTTTGTCGTGCTCGTCGCAGCGTTCGCGGTGTTTCGAGATGCGCCGACGCCTGCACCCGCTCCGCCACTGGCCGTGGTTGCTCCCGATACGGGGGATCCGGACGTCCCGGCCGAACCGGTACCGGCAGCGGGGGCCGAGCTGGTCGTGAGCGTCGTCGGCCTGGTGACACAGCCCGGACTGGTTCGGCTGCAACCGAGTTCGCGAATCGCCGACGCGATCGCCGCGGCGGGAGGACCCGTGGAGGGTGCCGATCTCCTGGCACTCAACATGGCCGCGCGAGTGGCCGACGGCGATCAGATCGTCGTCGGTGTCGTGCCACCGCAGGCACCCCCGCCGGTGAGCGGTACGTCCTCGACGCAGGGCGTGGCGTCGGGCGGTGGAATGGTGGCCGGTGGGGTCGCGGCCGATCCGCCTGAGGGTTCGCCGATCGGCGGGACGGTGGACCTCAATGCCGCCACCGTGGCCGAGTTGGACGCCTTACCCGGGGTGGGGCCGGTGACCGCGACGTCGATCGTGAGTTGGCGAGAGACCAACGGCCGCTTCGTCTCTGTCGATCAGCTCGCCGAAGTGGACGGGATCGGGCCCGGAAGGCTGACGAAGATCCGCGATCTCGTGCACATCGGATGAGCACCGCCGCCGTACTGACCGCCACTGCGCAGACCGACGAGTTTCTGCCCTTCGATATTCGGCTGGTTCCGGCTGTGGTGGTGTGCTGGTCGATCACCGCGGTCGGAATTCTCGGCGGCCCCGGCGCGGCGGTGGCGGCCACGGTGTCCACCTCGGCGGTGGTGTTGCTCGGTTCGCTGCTGCTGCGGCGGTTGGCGCGGCGATGCGCCGCATCCGGTCCCAGTGGTGCGGGAGTGGCCACGGTGATCGCGCTCGCACTGTGCTTCGGGGGAGCGATCTGGCTTCAGATGTGCGCAGTAGCAGATCATCCCGTGGCAGCAGCCGCGGACAAACGTGCGTGGATCACAGCGTCGGTGCGGTTGGAAGAGGACCCCCGCCGACTGACGTCCGCAGGACCCTCGATGGTGATGACGAAGGCTGAGCTGATTCGCGTGGACGTCGGGGGCGAAGCGCTGTACGTCGGCGGACGCGTGTCGATCATCGCTCCGGAGTCGAGCTGGTCGGCACTGCTGCCGGGTCAACAGATCACCGTCCGGGGCAGGCTCGGCACACCGATTCGGCCGGACATGACCGTGGCGGTGATCCGCGTGTCGGGACCACCGGTCACCGTCGATGAGCCCGGCACGATCTCTGCTACGGCCGGCACCTTTCGGTCGAATTTGGCTGCGGTGGCGCAGAATTCGATGCCGGCGGATCGCGCAGGTCTGCTACCCGGTCTCGTTGTCGGGGACGTGTCCCGATTGGACGAAACTGTGGCCGAGAACTTCCGGGCAGCGGGCCTGACGCACCTGACGGCGGTGTCCGGTGCCAATTTCTCCATTGTGATCGGTGCGGTCCTGTTGGTGTTGCGCAGTATCGGGATCGGCCCCCGAGCGACTGTCGCAGTCGCGTTCATTGTGCTCGTTGCGTTCGTGATCGTGGCCCGCCCGTCGCCGAGTGTGCTTCGCGCGGCGGTGATGGGCTCGATCGGGTTGTTGGCCCTCGTCACCGGCAGGCGGCGGCAGGCCGTTCCGGCTCTCTGCGGCGCGGTGCTGGGGTTGCTCGCATGGTGGCCGAGGCTGGCGGTCGACGTCGGATTCGTGCTGTCGGTGTTCGCCACCGCCGGACTCGTCCTGGTCGGACCGATCTGGGTCGACTGGCTCCGAGCCCGCGGCTGGCCCAGGGGAGCCGCGGAGGTGGTGGCCGTCGCTGCAGCGGCGCACGCGGTGACGGCACCTGTTGTCGCGGCAATGACGGGAACGATCAGTGTGGTGGGCATCGTTGCGAACGTGCTGGTCGCACCGGTCGTCGCTCCGATCACGGTGGTGGGCATCGTGACGGCCGTGATCGCCACCGTCAGCACGTCACTGGCGGAGTTGACGGCGCAGCTGGCGTCGGCACCGCTGTGGTGGTTGATCACGGTGGCAGAGCGGGCCGCGTCGGTGCCGGTTGCGGGCCTCGTCGTCCCCGACGGTCTCGTGGGTGCAGCACTGGCGGTTTTCGGAACAGCCACACTGCTCGTGGCGTTGCGGTGTCGAGTGCTGCGGTGGTTCGGTGCGGTGATGGCTATTGCGGCATTGGCCATGTGGACTGCGCACGTGCTGTGGTGAGTGTTCGGTCGAAGCGGATGCTCGCCGTGTCTGCCCCACATGGCACGATCACAGGTGTGACTTCGAGTGTGGCTCCTCTGCATCTGGTTCTCGGCGACGAGGAACTCCTGATGGATCGCGCGGTGGCGTCGATCGTGGCCCAGGTGCGTGCCAATGCGGCGATTCCGGGGGAGGACCTGCCGGTCACGCGATTGCGTACCGGCGACGCCAGTGCCCCGGAACTCGCCGAACTGCTCAGCCCGTCGCTGTTCGCGGAGGATCGCGTGGTTGTGCTCGAGGCAGCGGCCGAGGCAGGCAAGGACGCTGCCGCTCTCGTACTCGACGCCGCAACCGATCCGCCCGAGGGCGCGGTCGTGGTGGTCATGCACTCCGGCGGCGGTCGGGCCAAGGCCATGGTCGGTGCTCTGCAGAAGTGCGGCGCTCAGGTGCACGAGTGCGTAAAGCTCACCAAGCCTGCCGAACGCATCGACTTCGTGCGCGGTGAATTCCGCGCTGCCGACGTGCGCGTGAGCGGCGAGGTGATCGAGGCTGTCGTCGAATCGGTCGGCAACGAGCTCCGCGAATTGGCCTCGGCCTGTTCACAGTTGGTCTCCGATACCGGCGGCAAGGTCGATCTGGCCGCAGTGCGCCGCTACTACTCGGGCAAGGCGGAAGTATCCGGATTCGACGTCGCCGACAAAGCGGTGATCGGAGACAGGGCCGGCGCGCTCGAGGCTGTTCGCTGGGCGATGCATCGGGGAGTCGCGCACGTGCTGCTGGCCGACGCATTGGCCGACGCCGTACGCACCATCGCGCTGGTGGGTTCGGCCGGTCGCGGCGACCCGTTCCGTATGGCCGGCGAACTGGGCATGCCGCCGTGGAAGATCAAGAAGGCGCAGGGGCAGGCACGAGGCTGGGACGGTCGATCCATCGCGCATGCACTACGGGTTGTGGCGCAACTGAACGCCGACGTCAAAGGACAGGCAGCGGACGCGGACTATGCCGTCGAAAAAGCGGTGTCGGAGGTTGCGGGACTCGGCCGGTAGCAGTCGCGGCTCCAGCATCGTGACCTGTGCAGCGCACGAGAAAGCCCGCTGCCTCCGTGTTGGATGCAGCGGGCTCGGTCGAGCTCAGCGGTGAATCAGAGCTTGTTGACTGCGAGAGCCAGTGCCGACTTCTTGTTGGCAGCCTGGTTCTTGTGGATGACGCCCTTGCTGGCGGCCTTGTCGAGCTTGCGACCGGCGTCGAGGAGAATCTCGGAAGCCTTGTCCTTGTCGCCCGCAGCCTGTGCCTCGCGGAACGAGCGGATGACGGTGCGAAGGGAGGACTTCACCGACTGGTTGCGCAGGCGTGCACGCTCGTTGGTGAGGATCCGCTTCTTCTGGGACTTGATATTGGCCACGCGTAAAATCCTTCTTGTCTTCGTCGGTATTCCGGTCAGGGCGATCCATGCTGGAATGCCCGAAGTCTGCTGCAGAGCGTTGGAGCCCTGCGCCGAAGATCGAGAATACCAGCACGGCGGGGCGAAACCCAATTGGGTGCACGCGTGACGATGCTTTTCAAGAAATTAACGCTTCTACCGCGCCTAACTCCAGTCTCTGTAGCAACATGACCATAATGAGTCCGCGATCGGCAACGCATGCCGCCACCAAGGCCAAAGCGACCAAACCCAAGTCAGCGGATCGCGTCGAACCCGAGGTCGACGGGGTGTTCGGGGGCTACTCCGATGTCGGAAAGTACAGTCTCGCCTTCGACGAGATGTTCGACTCGGACGGGCGAACCAGGACTCCCTACAAGGGCATTCACACAGCCCTTGCCCCGGCCAACGCGTCCGACCTGGACGCGAGATCCGACGCACTGGGACGCGCATTCGTCGACCAGGGCATCACGTTCTCCCTGTCCGGCCAGGAGCGCCCGTTCCCCCTCGACCAGGTTCCCCGCGTCATCGCCGCAGGGGAGTGGTCGCGGCTCGAGCGCGGCATCAAGCAGCGCGTCAAAGCGCTCGAGATGTTTCTCGCCGACATCTACGGTGATCAGGAAATTCTTCGCGACGGCGTGGTGCCTAAGCGTCTGATCACCTCCTGCGAGCACTTCCACCGCGAGGCCGTCGGCATCACACCGCCGAACGGCGTGCGCATCCATGTCGCCGGAATCGACCTGGTCCGTGATGCTCAGGGCACGTTCCGCGTCCTCGAGGACAATCTCCGTTCGCCATCCGGCGTGTCGTATGTCATGGAGAACCGGCGCACCATGGCCCGGGTGTTCCCGGATCTGTTCGCCAGTCACCGCGTGCGTGCCGTCGGCGATTACGCCTCGCACCTGCTGCGCGCATTGCGTTCCGCCGCGGCTCTGAACGAGGCCGACCCCACTGTGGTGGTGCTGACCCCCGGTGTGGCCAACTCCGCGTACTTCGAGCATTCGTTGCTCGCTCGGCTGATGGGCGTCGAACTCGTCGAGGGACGCGATCTGTTCTGCCGGGACAACATCGTCTACATGCGCACCACCGAGGGTGAGCGCCAGGTCGACGTCATCTACCGACGCATCGACGACGACTACCTCGACCCCATGCAGTTCCGGCCGGATTCGGTCCTGGGCGTGGCAGGCCTCGTCAACGCCGCCCGCGCAGGCAACGTCGTGATCTCCAGCGCCGTCGGAAACGGCGTCGGCGACGACAAGCTGGTCTATACCTACGTGCCCACGATCATCGACTACTACATGGGTGAGAAGCCGCTGCTCGCCAACGTCGACACGTTCCGGTGCTGGCTGGACGACGAGTGCGAAGAGGTCCTGGACCGTATCGACGAACTGGTGATCAAGCCGGTCGAAGGGTCCGGTGGTTACGGCATCGTCTTCGGCCCGGACGCCTCGCCGAAGGAATTGGCGACCATCAGCAAGAAGGTTCGCGCGGATCCGCGCGGCTGGATCGCGCAGCCCGTCGTGCAGCTCTCGACGGTGCCGACCAAGATCGGTGACCGGTTGGTTCCCCGGCACGTGGACCTGCGGCCGTTCGCAGTCAACGACGGCGACGACGTCTGGGTGTTGCCCGGAGGCTTGACCCGAGTAGCGCTGCCGGAGGGTTCGTTGGTGGTCAACTCGAGCCAGGGCGGCGGCAGTAAGGACACCTGGGTGCTCGCCACCCGAACCTCGCAGGAGGAGCAGGAACTGGCAGGCGAGGAGATCGTGAGCGTTCCGCCCGAGTCGCCGATGGTCGAACAGGGACCGGAGCTGACGATGGACCAGCAGATGAATCAGCAACAGCAGCAACAACAGCAGCAGGCAACGAACTCGGACTCGAACGGCGGTGGACAGTAAATGCTCGCGCGCAACGCAGAGTCGCTCTACTGGATCGGACGGTACGTCGAAAGAGCGGACGACACGGCTCGCATTCTCGACGTCACCGTCCACCAGCTTCTCGAAGACGCCACGGTCGATCCCGACCACATCTCGCGAGTGCTGTTACGAGTGCTCGGTTTCAAGCACGAGCCGGACGTCTCGCTCGACGTGTGGTCGCTCACCGAGTTGGTGGCCTTCAGCCGTGACGGCCTCGGCTCCATCGTGGATTCGCTGTCGAGCGCACGCGAAAATGCCCGGGGCGCGCGCGAAGTCACGTCCAGTGAGATGTGGGAGTGCCTGAACACCACCTACAACGGACTGAACGAACGGATCCGAGCATCCAAGCGCACCGGTCCGGCCGAGTTCTTCAGCTACATCGAGGAACGAGCCGCGATGTTCGCCGGCCTCGCGGATTCGACTCTCAGTCACGACGACGGCTATCGATTCCTGTTGCTCGGCCGCTCGGTGGAGCGCATCGACATGATCGTTCGGCTGCTGCTCTCGCGCGCGGGCGATCGACCGTCGTCGCCGGCCTGGGTCACCGTTCTGCGATCCGCAGGTGCTCACGACACCTACCTGCGTACCTACCGCGGTGCGCTCGATGCCCAGCGAGTTCTTGAATTCATGTTGTTGGACAGGCTGTTTCCGCGTTCGGTGTTCTATGCACTGAACGAGGCGGAACGCTCGCTCGATCAGCTCGATCATCAGCCGAACAGTCGTGTCGGTGCTCGTGCCGAAGCGCAGCGGCTACTCGGTCGCGCTCGCAGCGAACTCGAATTCCTTCGGCCCGGTGAGATTCTCGACGATCTGCAGGATCGTTTGCTGGCGCTGCAGGAAACCTGCCGCGAACTGGGCGAGGCCATCTCCAAGCAGTACTTCCATGCCGCGCCCTGGGTGGCGTGGACGGACGCCGGATCCGGCACATACGAAGATCAATTGGAAGGTGAACTGTGAGCTGGCGTATGCGTGTGGTGCACACCACCGGCTATCAGTACGACGCACCGGTGACGTCGTCGTACAACGAAGCTCGGTTGACGCCGCGAAGTGACAACCGGCAGAACGTCATTCTGAATCGGGTGGAGACCAACCCGGTGACGCGTTCCTACCGCTACACCGATTACTGGGGCACGGCGGTGACGGCATTCGACCTGCACGCACCGCACACCGAGCTCGAGGTCACCGGTTCGTCGGTGGTCGAGACCGATCCGTTCGTCTATCCCGACGAGAACGCTTCGTGGGAGGAACTGGCCGGCGATCAGGTCACCGACCGTTTCAACGAGGTGCTCGACAACACGGTCTACGTACCGAAGAATCGTCAGCTCGCCTCGGTGGCGAAGAAGCTGGCGAAGGGACTGCCGCCGCAGGAATCGGTGGTCGAGATCTCGAACTGGGTCAACCAGGAGATGTCGTACGTGCCGGGAACCACCGGGGTGCACACCTCGGCGGTCGAGGCGTGGTCGGAGAAGAAGGGCGTCTGCCAGGACTACGCCCACCTGACTTTGCTGATGCTGCGCAGCATCGGTATCCCGAGCCGGTACGTGTCGGGATACCTGCACCCGAAGAAGCAGGCTGCGATCGGCGCGACCGTCGAGGGGCAGAGTCACGCGTGGATCGAGGCGTGGACCGGAGCCTGGTGGGGCTACGACCCGACCAACGCGATCGCCGTCAACGAGCAGCACGTGTCGGTGGGACTGGGCCGTGACTACGCCGACGTGCCCCCGCTCAAGGGCATCTTCTCCGGTGGCGGTTCGACGGCACTCGACGTCGTCGTGGAAATCACTCGACTCGCCTGACGTCGTGCGCGCTTTGCGTAGCCGTAGGTACGCAAAGCGCGCACGACGTCAGTTCCAGCCGAAGTCTCGACGCAATCGGGCTGCGACGGAATCGAATTGGGACTTGCCCAGGATCGCGCCCTCGCGGCGGATACCGTCTTCGGGCACGTCGAGAACGCGGTCCAGACGAATCCAGCTCGGTCGGCCCTCGGCATCCCAGGAACCGGATCCGATCGATTGCCAGTCGCGGTCGCCGTCCCGGCTGCTCTGGCTCGACAGCATCAGACCGAGTAGGTCGTTGCCCTCACGCCCGATGACCAACACCGGGCGATCCTTGCCCTGACTTGCGTCTTCTTCGTAGGTCACCCAGGTCCAGACGATTTCACCCGGATCGGCCTTGCCGTCCAGGTCGGGGGAGTACTCGATGGTGCGGGCGCGCTGGGCCGTCGGCCTCGTCTGTGACGCCACCGGGCGGCCGGGTCGAGGAGCCGGAGCGGACGTGTTCGTCGTCGTGCCAGTGATCGCGTCCTTGCCCTTCTGCAGGGCACCGGACTTCTGCAGTTGACGCAGCAGTCGCGGGCCTTCACGCATCGCGATCTTGCCCAGTTCCTTGCCGAATCTGCTCCAGTTGCCAGCCATGCGGCGAGTGTAGCCACCCTCACGTTGCTGCTCACAGCCCAGACTGTGGCGACCTCGCAGCCGAACTCGGACAGCCGGGGACGGCGCACCGTTCTCGGCGTGGGACGATGGACATACCCGTTCGCTCATTTCGAACACGCCAGCCGAAGGATACGAGTGCCCAGCTTCGCCGACACGACGTTCACCGATCCGTCCAGGATCAGGAACTTCTGCATCATTGCCCACATCGACCACGGTAAGTCGACGCTGGCAGACCGGATGTTGCAGCTCACGGGCGTCGTCGACGACCGGTCGATGCGCGCACAGTACTTGGACCGGATGGATATCGAGCGCGAGCGCGGAATCACCATCAAGGCGCAGAACGTGCGGCTGCCGTGGGTTGTCGACGGCGAAGAGTTCGTGCTGCACCTCATCGACACTCCCGGTCACGTCGACTTCACCTACGAAGTCTCTCGCGCCCTCGAAGCCTGCGAAGGTGCAGTGCTGCTCGTCGACGCCGCGCAGGGTATCGAGGCGCAGACGCTGGCCAACCTGTACCTGGCTCTCGACAAAGAGCTCACCATCATTCCGGTGCTCAACAAGATCGATCTCCCCGCTGCCGATCCGGATCGCTATGCGGCCGAGATCGCCCACATCATCGGGTGCGAGGCCGACGACGTTCTGCGCGTATCCGGTAAGACCGGTGTCGGCGTGGAAGAACTGCTCAACGAGGTCGTCAAACTGGTCCCGGCTCCGGTCGGAAACCCGGACGGCCCGGCCCGCGCAATGATCTTCGACTCGGTCTACGACACCTACCGCGGCGTCGTCACCTACGTGCGAGTGGTCGACGGTGCGCTCAACCCGCGCGAGAAGGTCACGATGATGTCGACCGGCTCGACGCACGAGTTGCTCGAGGTCGGCATCGTCTCGCCCGATCCCAAGGCCACCAAGGGCTTGGGCGTCGGCGAGGTCGGTTACCTCATCACCGGAGTCAAGGACGTCCGTCAGTCGAAGGTGGGCGACACCGTCACGACCTTCCGCAAGGGCGCAACCGAGCCGCTGACCGGTTATCGCGAGCCTCGACCGATGGTGTACTCCGGTCTCTACCCACTCGACGGCTCGGACTACCCGGACCTGCGTGATGCTCTCGAGAAGCTGCAACTCAACGATGCGGCCCTGACCTACGAGCCGGAGACCTCGGTTGCTCTCGGCTTCGGATTCCGCTGTGGCTTCCTCGGTCTGCTGCACATGGAGATCACCCGCGAACGACTCGAGCGGGAGTTCAACCTCGACTTGATCTCGACCTCGCCGAACGTGGTCTACCGCGTCGAGATGGAAGACGGTGCCGAGCACATCGTCACCAATCCGTCGTACTGGCCCGAGGGCAAGGCGCGGGAAGTGTTCGAGCCGATGGTCAAGTGCACCATCATCTCGCCCAGTGAGTTCATCGGCTCCATCATGGAGCTGTGCCAGGGACGACGTGGCGAGCTCGGCGGCATGGACTACCTGTCCGAGACCCGTGTGGAGTTGCGCTACACGATTCCGATGGCCGAGATCATCTTCGACTTCTTCGACATCCTCAAATCCCGCACCCGCGGGTACGCCAGCCTCGATTACGAGGAGATCGGCGAGCAGGCCGGTGCGCTGGTCAAGGTCGACATCTTGCTGCAGGGTGAGGCCGTGGACGCGTTCTCGGCAATCGTGCACAAGGATAATGCCGCGGCCTACGGCAACAAGATGACGACCAAGCTCAAGGAACTGATTCCGCGTCAGCAGTTCGAGGTGCCGATCCAGGCCGCCATCGGATCGCGCATCATCGCCCGCGAGAACATCCGGGCGATCCGTAAGGATGTGTTGGCCAAGTGCTACGGCGGCGACATCAGCCGTAAGCGCAAGCTGCTCGAGAAGCAGAAAGAGGGCAAGAAGCGGATGAAGACGATCGGTCGCGTCGAGGTGCCGCAGGAAGCCTTCGTCGCCGCACTGTCCTCGGAGTCTTCGTCGGACAAGCCCAAGAAGTAGGGCAGGCATGCGCTCCGGCAACTTCGAGGTGTCTTCGCTCGTATCGAAGTAGCTGTGACACAACCTTTTCCAGCCCCGCACCGTGTTCTCGGTGCGGGGCTGGCTTGTTTTTATGTGTGCTCAGGCGATGTGGGGGCCGGCGCGGGCGTGGGATTGTCGGGGTTGTCGGTAGGGGTCGACGGTGGCCGGTGGGATGAACCAGGGGTGGTTGTCGGTACCGATGAAGACTTCCCAGTCGCTGTGGTGGATGAGTCGGTGATGGAATCCGCAGAGCAGCACGAGGTTGTTCATGTCCGTGGGGCCGCCGTCGGTCCAATGCCAAATGTGGTGTCCCTCTGGCCAGGCGGCGGGTTTGCCGCAGCCGGGGAACGCGCACCCGTGATCGCGGGCGGTGAGGGCGCGTTTCTGTTTCGCGTTCACGGTGCGGGCGGTGCGGGCGAGGTTGATCGGGGAACCGTTCTCGTCCATGACGATCGCGGTCAGGATGCAGTCGCAGGCCAGTTGGCGGGAGGTCTCGCGGGAGAGCGGTCCCATCCAGGGGAGCCATCCGACGGTGGTGCCGTCACCGAACAGGTCCCGATACGCGCCGCGGTCGGCGGCCGGTCCGGTCGAACTGTCGCAACCCCCGCCGCTGCCACTATCGCACCCGTCGCCGCTTCCGCTGCCGCAATCATCGCTGCTGCTGCTGCTGCTGCCGTCGCCGCCACCGCCGCTGCAGTGGGATTCGGTTGCGGTGCTGCCGTTCTCGTAGTTCGGTGTGTCAGTGTCAGTGTCAGTGTCAGTGTCAGAGTCGGAGTCGGAGTCGGAGTCGGAGTCGCTGTCGGCGTTCATGGTGCGGCACAGGTTGGTGAGGTCGCGCAAGGTGATGTGCAGGTTGACGTGCGGCTTTTCCCCGCCTTCGGTCGGTCGGTTACTGGAGGCGAGGTAGCGGTCGAGGATGTGTCCGAAGGCGTCGGCTCTGCGCCGCGCGGGGCTGCGTTCGTCGGGGGTGCCGTCGGCGGCGGGGCGGGGTTCGGTCAACGGTGAGAGCGCGGTGAGGAACTTTTCTCCGGTTATGGCGTCGAAATCCATCTTCGCCACGAGACGTCCGTTGAGGGTGGTGGAGGCGAAGAGTTCGTTGCGGTCGGTGTCGTCGGGTGGTTTCTTGTCGCCGTAGGTGTCGTGGAGTGTGGTGATCGCGGCGCGCAGTGGTCCGGTGCGGGCTTCGGGTCCGGTGGCGGCGGTCAGCAGTGCTGCTCGGGCGAGGTCCTGGCCTTCTTGGGGGAGGTTCTTCGGTGGGGTTTCGGCGAAGGTGAGGATCAGGGCGGCATGGTCGATGGAGATGCCGCCGGTGTCGACGGCGTCGGCGATATCGGGGAAGTTCTTCAGTCCGCGGGCGAGGGCGACGATTTTGGTGGCTTTGCCGGGGGAGAGCAGGGTGGTGGAGGTGAGCCAGCCGGCGGGTCCGGGGAAGCCGAGTTTCTCGCGGGAGACGCGGGTGTCGATTTCGGCGACAAGGGCGATGCGGTGGGCTTCGAGCACTTCAATGTCATGGGACGCCGCGGTGGCGGCCGCGAGGAGTTCGCTTTCGCTCAGTTGCCAGATCGCGGTCGTCATGGGGTGAAGTGTATCGAACATGTATTCGATACACAATGATGTTGCAATCGAAAACTATTGCTCTGCAGAAGAATTCGATACCGCGATTCTGTCGGTGGCGTGTGATAGCGGACGCATGTCGGGTGCGACAGACGGGGCCGTGGCCGGCGAGTACATTTCGAACCTGTGACTACGCCGATCTTGAAGCAGCTCCGTGTGCCCGTTGTCGGTGCCCCGATGGCGGGTGGCCCCAGTACTCCAGAGCTCGCTCGCGCGGTCTCGGAGGCGGGCGGGATAGGCATGATCGCGGGCGCCTTGCTGACACTTGAAGCATTTGCCGCACGAATCGATTCGGTGCGGGGCCTGCCGTTCGGTGTGAACCTCTTTCTGCCGGAGGAGCCGTCCGGTGCCGACGTGGACAGCTACGCCGCGCACCTGGCACCGTGGTTCGAGCGGTTCGACGCCGAACCAGGGGAGCTGCTGCGACGAGACGACTTCTACGCCGAGAAGTTCGCATGGCTGCTCGAGCACCCGGTACCGCTGGTCTCGAGCACGTTCGCGACGTTCGATGCGGACGAGGTAGCCCAACTGCACGCCGTCGGGACCGAGGTGTGGGCCACCGTCGCCACCGCGTCCGACGCGTCGGTGGCCACCGCCAACGGCGTCGACGCCCTCGTTGTGCAGGGGCCCGAAGCCGGTGGACATCGGGGTACGTTCGACGGGTCGTCCCCGGACGAACCGTTGGCCGAATTGCTGTTGGCGATCCGCGAGATCTCGGAACTTCCTCGCATTGCAGCGGGTGGGTTGATGGACGGCAACGACATTGCGCCACTGCTGGATTCGGGTGCCGCCCATGCCGCGCAGCTCGGGACAGCGTTCCTGAACACGCCTGAGGCCGGCACCAAACCGGTGCACCGCGAACAGCTCACACTGGCTCCGGGCACCGCAGTGACGAGGGCGTTCTCGGGCCGTCCCGCGCGGGGTCTGGTGAACGAATTCATGCAGGCGAACTCGGACGTCGCTCCCTTGGCGTATCCCGATCTGCACTACCTGACCGCGCCGATGCGCGCGAAGGCAGCAGCAGTGGGCGACCCGTCGGGACTGTCGATGTGGGCAGGTACCGGCCATCGCCGCGCTCAGGCAAAGCCCGCGGCCGAGCTGATCGCCGACTGGGCGAAGCAGCTAGGCCGCTGAAACCTCTACTCGATCAAGGGTTGGAGTGAGCGGGCTGGAAGTGGCCCGATGCCTGTGCCTCCTCGGCTCGGATGACGTGGACCACTGCGTTGATCAGAGCGAGGTGCGTGAATGCCTGCGGGAAATTACCGAGGTGACGGCCGGTGCGATGATCGATCTCTTCTGCATAGAGCTTGAGCGGGCTCGCGTAACCGAGCAGCCGTTCGCAGAGGTGCTTCGCACGGGGGAGTTCACCGATTTCCACCAAGGCGGAGACCAGCCAGAACGAGCAGATGGTGAACGTTCCTTCCTCACCGGCCAAGCCGTCGTCGGTGGTGTCGGTACGGTAGCGCAGAACCAATCCGTCCTCGGTCAACTCGTCGGCGATGGCGAGCACCGTGGCACGGATTCGCTCGTCGTCGGCCGGTAGGAACCGGAGCAGCGGTGCCAGTAGCAACGACGCGTCCAGCGACGGGTCGCCGTAGCGCTGGGTCAGCACTCCGCGTGAGTCGATGCCGTGCTCGAGAATGTCCGCCTTGATCTCGTCCGCGATCTCGTTCCACTGGTCCGAGTAGTCCTTCTCGCCGTGGATGTCGGCGAGCTTGGCGCCGCGATCGAGCGCGACCCAACACATGAGCTTCGAGGACGTGAAGTGCTGCGGTTCGCCGCGTACCTCCCAGATGCCACGGTCCGGTTTGCGCCAGTTGGCGATCGCTTCCTCGACCTGACGTTTGAGCAGCGGCCACAGAAATTCCGGGACGTGCTCGCGTGACTTGACGTGCAGGTACACGGAGTCGAGCATGGTGCCCCAGATATCGTGCTGCTCTTGGTCGTAGGCACCGTTGCCGATGCGTACCGGCCGCGCGCCGTCGTATCCGGACAAGTGCGTCAGCTCGCTCTCGTCGAGAGTCTTCTCGCCACCGATGCCGTACATCACCTGCAGCGGATTGACCTCGCCGTTCGCCGTCGTCGCCACGTCGGACATGAACGCGAAGAAGTCGTTGGCCTCACGGTCCAGTCCGAGGGTGTAGAGGCCCCACAGTGCGAACGTCGAATCGCGGACCCAGGTGTAGCGGTAGTCCCAGTTACGTTCTCCACCCGGCGTTTCCGGGAGCGACGTGGTCGATGCCGCCAGCAGGGCACCGGTGGGCGCGTAGGTCAGTCCCTTCAATGTCAACGCGCTGCGCTGGAGGTAGCCGCGCCACGGGTGGTCGGGGAACCGCCCGATCGTGATCCACTGTCGCCAACATTCCGACGTCCGCCACATCTTGCTCGCAGCTTCCTCGAAGGTTTGCGGCGCAGGGAGGTCGGACCACGACAGCGCGACGAACACGTTGTCGCCCTCGGTCATTCGGGTTCGAGCTCGAGCCTCACGGCCCTCGATCCCGATCCGAAGATTGGTGGTCAGCTTCAGTGTGGGCTGGTCACCGTCCGCGCTCGCCTCACAGGTTGCGGTGGTCTCCTCGTACACCTTGCCGGTGTACTCCCAGTTCGCGGGTGCCCGGTGGTAGTCGAAGGCGGGCTCGCAGCTCATCTCCAATTCGACAGTGCCGCTGACACATTTGATGGTGCGCAGCAGTATGTGTTCGGCATCCCAGTCGCTCGGTGCGCGCTTGTGGGTGCGAGAGCGCTGATCGGTGTTGTGCCACGGGCCCATCACCAATGCATCACGCACGATCAACCAACCGGTCTCGGTCTGCCACGTGGTCTCGACGATCAGACCGCCGGGCAGATAGCGGCGCGCCGCAGGGACCGACTGACCGTAGGGGCCGACGCGAAAGTGACCGGCGCTGCGATCGAGAATTGCGCCGAAGATGCTGGGGGAGTCCGGCCGGGGCACGCACATCCACTCGACGGATCCGTTGCGCGCGATCAGACACGTGGTCTCGCAGTCCGAGAGGAACGCGTAGTCGTCGATCGGCGGAAAGGCGCTGCGGTAGGACGTCAGGGTGGACACCGGTGCATCGGTACTGCCCAATGCGCCCTGAACTTCGATCCCGCCCAACCCCGGATGGCCCGATCCCATCGCGGGCTCGTCGGCCACCGGAGGCACGGGCGAAACGTCTTCGAATGCCGTCATGGCGTAATCATCGACTTATCGAAGGCAGTCGTCCACTGCTGGTCGTCGATCGGCGTGGCGTGAGCACCGGACGTGCTGGTTTAAGCTGCGAGGGTGGAACCGGTTGCGCGATGGTGGGACGGCGTCGAACTGTGGGTGACGGGCCTGCCGTTCGTACCGCAGGCCACTGTCGTGCTGCTGGTCATCGTGCCGACGGCGTTCCTGCTGGCGCGAGTATTCGATCGAGTGCTCGCGGTGGTCCTACGCCTGCTCGGCCGCGACGCTCGCGCTGCTCGCGAGGCGGATTCGACGGGTACCGCCTCCACCACGACGAAGGATGGACAGTAATGCCACGGTCTCGGGTAACGCTGGCGCTCATCGCGCTGCTGGTGCTGGTTGTCATCGCCTGGCTGCTCACGAGGTAGGGCCCCGTCACAACGACTCGGCGGACGGCTGCGCCGTCTAGTCGCCGGGCGCGTCCGCTGAATTAGAGTCCGTCCGAAACCTCTGCTAGATTTCTGACCGTGTCTTCTGCCGCCGAGTACCGCGTCCGCCATCAGTTGGCGTTGATTGCTGTCGGCATGTTGGCAGTCGCCGATATCGACTGTTGTTGATTCTTTCCTCCGTCGAATCGGTTTTCTCGATCCGTGTGTCCGCCTCGCGTGACGTGGGTCGTCCATGTTTCCCGCTGCAGCCATGGTGATGTCGCGCTGCCGATGTGGTGTCCGGTTCGACTCGGGGAGTGACTACTTCGACCACTTCGTTCTCCGTACACACCATTCATGAAAGGCCATCTTTCGATGAGTCATAGCTCTCGTTACCTGCTGACGACCTTCGCCGCCGTGGGAGCACTTCTTCTCACCGCGTGCGGCGGTGGATCGAGTGACGTCGTCGGCGGCGGATCGGACACCGCCAGCGGTCCCGCATTGACCCTGGTGGGATACGCCGTCCCCAAGAACGGTTGGGACGCAATCGGTCCCGCTTTTGCGGCCACCGAGAATGGTGAGGGCACCGCCATCAACGCCGACTACGGTGCCTCGGGCAACCAGTCCCGCAAGGTGGCCGACGGCGCACCCGCCGACATCGTGAATTTTTCGGTCGAACCGGATATCACTCGACTCGTGAAGGCCGGAAAGGTCGACGAGGACTGGAACCAGAATGCCTACGGCGGCGTGCCGTTCGGTTCTGTGGTCACCATCGTCGTGCGTGAGGGCAACCCGAAGAACATTCGTACCTGGGACGACCTGATAAAGCCCGACGTTCAGGTCATCAGCCCCAGTCCACTCAGCTCCGGCTCGGCCAAGTGGAATCTTCTCGCTCCGTACGCGGCGAAGAGTAACGGCGGCCAGGACAAGCAGGCCGGTCTCGATTTCGTTCGTACCCTCGTCTCCGATCATTTCCCGGTTCAGCCCGAATCCGGCCGCGCGGCAACAGAAGCCTTCCTGCAGGGGCAGGGTGATGCGCTGCTCAGCTACGAGAACGAGGCACTTCTCATCGATCAGCAGGGTCAGCAGGTGGAGCACGTGGACGTTCCTGTCACGTTCCGCATCGACAATCCGGTGGCAGTGATCAACAGCAGTGCCAACCTCGATCGGGCCAATGCGCTGAACGATTTCATCTACACCGACGAGGGACAGAAGATCTGGGCCGAGGCAGGCTTCCGCCCGACGAACCCGGACATCGCCTCGGAGTACTCCGACAAGTTCTTCACTCCCGAAAAGCTCTACACCATCGATGATCTCGGCGGCTGGACTCAGGTCGACACCGATCTGTTCGGCGACAACGGCGCAATCGCGACGATCTATCAGGAAAGTACTCGGTAGAAATCGATGTCATCTTCGACCACCGAAGCCGCAGCTGCGGGTTCGCCCGTCCCTCCCGGCACGAGACCTCGGTATCGTGCCGGGCGGGAAGGCCGAAAGTTCAGGGGCCCCGGGTCGGTGGGACCACTCGGCCTCGGGGTCGCCGTGCTGTGGCTCAGCGTCATCGTGTTGCTTCCGCTGGCCGCGTTGACGGTTCAGTCTTTCGACGCCGGCCTTGCCGGATTCTGGGACGCGATCACCGAATCCCGCGCCATCGCCACGTTCAAGGTGACGCTGGTCGTCTCCGTCGCGGCCGCAGTGATCAATCTGTTCCTGGGCACCCTCATCGCGTGGGTCCTCGTTCGGGACGAGTTCCCGGGTAAACGATTCGTCAACGCCCTGATCGATCTGCCGTTCGCTTTGCCGACCATCGTGGCCAGTTTGGTGTTGTTGTCGCTGTACGGCCCGGCCAGTCCGATCGGCTTGGTGTTCAACGCAACCAAGCCCGCGGTCGTCGTTGCGCTGTTGTTCGTCACCTTGCCGTTCGTGGTCCGTGCGGTGCAACCGGTGTTGATCGAGTTGGACAAGGACGTCGAGGAGGCGGCCGCGTCGCTCGGAGCCAACAACTGGACTATCTTTCGGCGCATCGTTCTGCCCGTGCTGCTCCCCGCGGTGTTGTCGGGCGGGGGCCTCGCCTTCGCCCGCGCGATCGGCGAATTCGGGTCGGTGGTGCTCATCGGCGGCAACATCCCCGACGACACGCAGGTTGCCTCGCAGTACATTCGCGAGCTGATCGAATACGACCGGCCGATCGACGCCGCGGCAATCTCGGTGGTGTTGTTGGCTATTGCGTTCGCTGTGCTGTTCGTGCTTCGCATCATCGGTAACCGCCTGGCGAGACGGGAGGAGCAGCTCTCGTGAAGATCAGTCTTCCCGTAAAACTGTCGCTGCGCCTGATTGCGTTGATCTATCTCGCTGTACTCGTGCTCTTTCCGCTCGCTGCCATCCTGTACCGAACGTTCGAAGACGGCGTCGTGTCGTTCTTCGAGCAGATCACCACTCCCGCGGCACAATCGGCCTTGCAGCTGTCGCTCTTGATCGTTGCCATCGTGGTACCGATCAACGTCGTCTTCGGTGTGGTCACCGCGCTGGCGTTGGTACGAGGGCGGTTCCGCGGCAAAGGCGTGCTCGAGGCGATCGTCGATCTGCCGTTCGCGGTGTCGCCGATCATCACCGGTGTCGCGCTGATTCTTCTCTGGGGTGCCAACGGGTGGTTCGGAGGCGTCGAAAGTCTCGGCTTCAAGGTGATTTTCGCGCTTCCCGGCATGGTGATAGCGACTATTTTCGTGACGCTGCCGTTCGTCGTACGCGAAGTCGAACCGGTGCTGTACGAGATAGGCGAAGAGCAGGAAGAAGCAGCATCGACCTTGGGTGCAAGCTCCTGGCAGACGTTCTGGCGCATCACCCTTCCGGCGATCCGGTGGGGCCTGACCTACGGCGTCGTGCTCACCGTCGCACGTTCTCTCGGCGAGTTCGGTGCGGTCATCATGGTCTCGACCAACTTGCCCGGAATCTCGCAAACACTGACTTTGCTGGTCAATTCACGGTACGAGGACTTCAACCAACAGGGCGCGTACGCCGCGTCCACGCTGCTGATGGCGATCGCCGTCATCGTGCTGTTGCTGATGACGGTTCTCGACAAGAAGAGGACGAAGTAATGACCGAGAAATCGTCCGAGATCGAGATCTCCGTCGTCGGTGCCAACAAGCACTACGGCGATTTCGCTGCTCTCGACAACGTCAGCATCGACATCCCCAAGGGCTCGTTGACGGCGCTGCTCGGCCCCAGCGGCTCGGGCAAGTCCACCTTGCTGCGCTCGATCGCCGGCCTCGAACAGCTCGATTCCGGTCGGGTGGTGCTCGCCGGCCAGGACGTGACATGGGTCAGCCCGCAGCGCCGCGAGATCGGCTTCGTCTTTCAGCACTATGCGGCGTTCAAGCACCTCACAGTGCGAGACAACGTGGCGTTCGGTCTGCAGATCCGCAAGCGCCCCAAGGCCGAGATCGCCAAGAAGGTCGACGAGCTGCTCGAGATCGTCGGGCTGGCGGGCTTTCAGAGTCGTTACCCGGCGCAGCTTTCCGGTGGACAGCGGCAGCGTATGGCGCTGGCTCGCGCTCTCGCGGTGGACCCGCAGGTGCTGCTCCTCGACGAGCCCTTCGGTGCGCTGGACGCGAAGGTGCGCGCCGATCTACGTACGTGGCTGCGTCGCCTGCACGACGAGGTGCACGTCACCACGGTTCTGGTCACCCACGACCAGGAGGAGGCCCTCGACGTCGCGGATCGGATCGCGGTGCTCAACAAGGGTCGAATCGAGCAGGTCGGCAGCCCGGAGGATCTGTACGACAGACCGGCCAACAACTTCGTCATGTCGTTCCTGGGGCAGGTGGCCAAGTTGAACGGACTTCTGGTGCGCCCGCACGACATTCGCGTCGGGCGTGATCCGTCGTTGGCGCAGGCCCAGGCCAGCGGTACTGCAGAATCGGCCGGCGTGACGCGTGCCGTGGTCGAGCGCGTGGTGCATCTCGGTTTCGAGGTGAAGGTCGAGCTGAAGAACGCGGCGACCGGTGAACTGTTCGCCGCGCAGATCACCCGAGGCGACAGTGAAGCACTCGGACTTCGCGAGGGCGAGACCGTCTACGTGCGAGCGACTCGTGTGCCGACGATCGCCGACGCCACCGATGTGGATCGGGCAACGGCCGAGTCGTAGCGACGCGATACCAGCTCGGCCAGAGCTGGGTGAGCTCCGATCACGTCGGCGTGCACCACGTCCGGTCGATCCGACAGTGATGCTTCGATCCGGTCGGTGAGCAGTCCCGGGGCCAGGAACCACGGTGCCACGACGATGCGAGTGGCACCCATCGTGCGCAACTGCGCGACGGCGTCGTCAGGAGACGGCTCGACGGACGTTGCGAAACAGGTGATGGCCCCGGCCCAGCTCGTCCCGGCGAGCAATTTCTGGGCTACCACTCGGGTTCGCTGATTCGCCGCTGCCACCGAGGATCCGACCGCAGCCAATGCGACACCCACGGTCGGATCCTTCAGTGCGACATCGGTATCGAGGATGCGGTCACGGACTGCCTCGATCAGCAGGTTGTCGTCGCCGAGCACGTCGGCCTGCACGATCGACGCATGCGCATGTCTGGCACGTGCGTCGGCAAGTAGCTCCGGGAGGTCGACCTTTGCATGAAAAGCCTTGCCCAGCAACAACGGGACGCACACGATGCGCGTGTGTCCGTCGTCGACCACCGCGTCGACGACGTGCCCGACGCCGGGCTCGGTGAGGTCGAGGAACGCGACGCGGACGTCCAGATCCGGTCGCCGCCGACGCAGGACGTCGACGGCGCGCAGGACCGTTGCGCTCGAGCGCGGGTCACGACTGCCGTGGGCAACCGCGATCAGTGCGGTCACGCCGGAACTGCCGACCCCAGCTCGACTGCAGCCAGAGCGTTGCCGACGAGCCCGGCGGCCAGTGTGTTGCCGCCTGCCGGATCGATGAGCAAGAAGCTGCCGGTGTGTCGGTTGACGGCGTAGTCGTCCGCCACGATGGGTTCGGCCACCCGCACCGAGATGCGGCCGATCTCGTTGAGCTCCAACGATTCCGGGTTCTCCTGTGCGGTGAGCTGCTGTTCGTCGAATCGCTCGATCAAAGCCCCGACGATGGCCTGCGTGGTGCGGGTCCCGTGCTTGAGCAGCAGGCGAGCCCCCGGGCGAAGCGGCTTCTCCGCCAGCCAGCACACGGTGGCCTCGAAATCGCCGATCGGCTCCGGTGCGTCCTGCGGGGAGGCGATGGTGTCGCCGCGCGAGACGTCGACGTCGTCGGCCAGGACGAGCGTGACACTGCGTCCAGCGTGAGCTGTGCGCAATTCGCCGTCCGCAGTATCGATCCGCTCGACCGTGGTTCTGGTACCGGAGGGCAGAATGACGACCTCGTCGCCGACGTCCACGGTGCCTGCTGCGACCTGCCCGGCGTACCCGCGATAGTCGGGGAAGTCGGCTGTGCGAGGCCGGATCACGTACTGCACGGGGAATCGCAGACCGACGCGGTGCGGTTCGGCGTCGACCGGTACCGCCTCGAGGTGTTCGATGAGGGTGGGTCCGTCGTAGTACGGGGTCTTGTCGGACTTGACCGCGACGTTGTCACCGTGCAGCGCGGACACCGGAATTTCGATGACGTCCTCGGTGGACCAGCCGAGCGAGGAGGTCAGCGAATTGAACTCTGCCGAGATCTCGGCGAAGACGGTCGCAGGGTCCTCGACCAGATCGATCTTGTTGACGGCGAGCACCAGGCGCGGAACGCCGAGGAGGGCCAGAACCGCTGCATGCCTTCGGGTCTGAGTGATCACGCCTTTGCGGGCGTCGACGAGCAGGATGACCAACTGCGCCGTCGACGCGCCCGAGACGGTGTTGCGGGTGTACTGCACATGGCCGGGGGTGTCGGCCAGAACGAAGGAGCGATTGGGCGTCGCGAAGTACCGGTAGGCAACGTCGATCGTGATGCCCTGTTCGCGCTCGGCACGCAGGCCGTCGACGAGCAGCGACAGATCGGGAGTGGACAATCCTTTGTCCACCGAAGCCCGAGTGACGGCATCGATCTGGTCTGCCAGAACGGATTTGGTGTCGTACAACAGCCGTCCGACGAGAGTGGACTTGCCGTCGTCGACGCTACCCGCGGTGGCGAGGCGAAGAAGCTGCGTTCCTGTGCTGCTCATCAGAAGTATCCTTCTCGTTTGCGATCTTCCATGGCAGCCTCGGAGACGCGGTCGTCGCCGCGAGTGGCTCCGCGTTCGGTCAGTCTCGATGCGGCGACCTCGGCGAGAATCGCTTGGTTGTCGGCGGCCTCGGACAGCACGGCACCGGTGGTGGATCCGTCGCCGACGGTGCGGTAGCGCACCGACAGGGTCTGCAGCTCTTCGCCCTCGGCCGGTCCGCCCCACACTCCCGGGGTCATCCACATGCCGTCGCGCTGGTACACGGGGCGCTGGTGGGCGTAGTAGATGCTCGCCAATTCCACATCGTCGCGGGCGATGTAGCGCCAGATGTCGAGTTCGGTGAAGTTGCTGAGCGGGAACACGCGTACCTGCTCACCCGGTGAATGCCTGCCGTTGTACAGGTTCCACAATTCGGGACGCTGCTTCTTGGGCTCCCACTGGCCGAATGCGTTGCGCAACGAAAAGATTCGCTCCTTCGCGCGGGCTCGCTCCTCGTCGCGTCGGGCACCGCCGAAGACGGCGTCGAATCGATTCTCGGAGATCGCGTCGAGAAGCGGCACGGTCTGCAACGGGTTGCGGATGCCGTCGGGGCGCTCGGTGAGGCGCCCGTCGGCGAGGTACTCCTCGACGCTGGCCACGTGCAGGCGCAGGTTGTACTTCGCGACGACGTGATCGCGGAAGTCCAGCACCTCCTGCAGGTTGTGACCGGTGTCGACGTGAAGCAGCGCGAACGGCAGTGGAGCGGGCCAGAACGCCTTGATTGCCAAATGCAGCAGAACGGTCGAGTCCTTGCCACCGGAGAACAGGATGACGGGGCGCTCGAACTCGCCCGCCACCTCGCGGAAGATATGGATGGCCTCGGATTCGAGTGCGTCGAGGGTGTCGAACCGATCTGCATCGAGATGGGTTCGACCGACGGTGGCCGAGGTGAGGTCGAGTGTCATGAGGCGTGCAACCCACATTCGGTCTTGGCCTTGCCGGCCCAACGGCCGCTACGCGGGTCGGCTCCGGGGGCAGGTTTGACGGTGCACGGTGCGCACCCGATGGATGGATAGCCCTCGTCGACGAGGGGGTTGACCAGAATCGAATGTTCGTCGATGTAGGCCTGCATCTCCTCGTCGGACCACGGTGCGATCGGGTTGATCTTTACCAGGCCGAAGGCGTCGTCGAAAGAGATGAGCGGGGCGTTGGCCCGGGTGGGGGCCTCGACCCGACGGATGCCGGTGACCCAGGCGCTGTAGTTCGCCAGCTCCTTCTTCAAGGGCGCGACCTTGCGCATCGCGCAGCAGCGATTGGGCTCGCGGGCGAACAGGTCCTTGCCCTCGATCGAATCCTGCTCTGCAACAGTCTTTTCGGCGCGTGCGTTGACGACTCTGACGCCGTAGACCGACTCGACGGCGTCGCGCGTTCCGATGGTCTCGGCGAAGTGATAGCCGGTGTCGAGGAACAGCACGTCCACTCCGGGATGGACCTGTGCGGCGAGGTGAACGAGAACACCGTCCTGCATGTTGGAGGCGACGATGAAGTCGTTACCGAAGTTGTCCTCGGTCCACTGCAGCAGCTCCAGCGGGCTGGCGCCGTCGAGCTCACGGGCACCGCGCTCGGCGATGTCCTTCAATTCCTCTACCGTCAAATTCAGCCTGGTACTCATCGCAAATCCGCCTCGTCTGCTCGCACGGCCCACTGAGCGAACCGTTCGCCGTCCTCGCGGTGCTTGTCGAAATTGCGCACCACTCTGTCGATGTAATCTCCCAGCTCGGAGCTGTTGACCTTGTGCTGGCGCAACTTTCGGCCGAACGCACTGTCCAGACCGAGGCTGCCTCCGAGGTGAACCTGGAAACCCTCGATCTGATTCCCGTCCCCGTCGTCGACCAACTGACCCTTGAACCCGATGTCGGCGATCTGCGATCGCGCGCACGAGTTGGGGCAGCCGTTGATGTTGATGGTGATCGGAACGTCGAGTCGACTGTTGATGTCGGACAAGCGCTCTTCGAGCTCGGGCACGAGAACCTGTGAGCGCTTGCGGGTTTCGGCGAACGAGAGCTTGCAGAACTCGATGCCGCTGCACGCCATCAGGTTCTTGCGCCAGTGCGAGGGGCGGGCAGGCAGGCCCAGCGCATCGAGGTCGGAGATCAGCTGCTCGAGCGTGTCGTCCGGAACGTCGAGGACGATCAGCTTCTGGTACGGCGTGAACCGGACGCGATCCGACCCGGCCTTCTCGGCTGCGTCGGCCACCGCGGCGAGGATTGTCCCCGAGACGCGGCCCGCGATGGGGGCCACGCCGACGGCGTTGAGCCCGTTCTTGAGTTTCTGGATCCCGACATGATCACGGGGCCGAGCGGGCTTCTCGGGAGCCGGGCCGTCGATGAGCTTCCGGTGCAAGTACTCGTCCTCGAGGACCTGGCGGAACTTCTCGATGCCCCAGTCCTTGATGAGGAACTTCAGGCGCGCCTTGGTGCGAAGCCGGCGGTATCCGTAGTCGCGGAAGATCGAGACAACGCCTTCCCAGACGTCGGGTACGTCCGCGAGGGGGATCCACACCCCGACGCGTTGCGCGAGCATGGGATTGGTGGACAGCCCGCCGCCGACCCACAGGTCCAGACCCGGTCCGTGCTCGGGATGTACGACGCCCACGAACGCGCAGTCGTTGATCTCGTGCACCACGTCCTGCAGGCCCGAGATCGCCGTCTTGAACTTGCGCGGCAGGTTCGAGTACTCGGGCTTGCCGATGTAGCGCTCGACGATCTCGTCGATGGCCGAGGTGGGATCGAGGATCTCGTCGACGGCCTCACCCGCCAGCGGAGAACCGAGCACGACGCGCGGGCAGTCGCCGCACGCCTCGGTGGTCTTCAACCCGACTGCTTCGATCCGACGCCAGATCTCGGGGACGTTCTCGACCTCGATCCAGTGGAACTGCACGTTCTCACGATCGGACAGGTCGGCGGTGTCGCGACCGAACTCCTTCGAGATCTGCGCCAGGGTGCGCAATTGCTCGAGATTCAGAGCGCCGGCATCGCACCGGATGCGCATCATGAAGTACTTCGCCTCGAGCAAGTCGATGTTGTCGTCACCGGTGAACGTTCCGTCGTAGCCCTGCTCACGCTGGGTGTAGAGGCCCCACCAGCGGAAACGGCCGCGCAGGTCGCCCTTGTCGATGCTGTCGAAACCCTGCTTCGAGTAGATGTTCTCGATGCGGGCGCGCACGTTGAGCGGATTGTCGTCCTTCTTGGACTGCTCGTTGGCGTTCAGTGGCTCCCGGTAACCCAGTGCCCACTGTCCCTCGGCACGACGCTTGGTCGGCCGCGGCGTGCGCTCCCGTGGTGTGACGGAGGCAGCGTCGGTGGTCGCGTCGCTGGTCGACGACATGCATTGCTCCTGCATCTTCTGTGCTGGCCGGCTCCGATCGTGGCGCAGTAGTGCGCTGACGAGACGTGCGGAACCGGTGGATCGAATGGACGTGCTCGAAGGAGGGCTGGGTCAGCAGCCGGTCGTGTGTCGACACGACGCGCTGCAGACACGGCCGAGATCGACATGGCGGCGCGCCACGAGTCGAATTCCTGAGTCGGTCACGGGTGCCATTGTGCCACGTCATCAGGGCGGCAGAAGACTGCGGCGACTATTTACCCCGATTTCGGGGTAAATAGGCTGGCAGGACCGTCGACAGTGCACTCGGCGACGGGTGGGAAGACGGCCCGCACTCTCTGGGAGACTGGAGTCCGTGAATACCGTCGTACCCGCCCCGTCCACCTTCGAGTTGCCGACCGAGGCGTTCGACGGCGTGGGGGACCGGGCGTTCGGGATCTACGTGCACGTTCCGTTCTGCGCCACGCGATGCGGCTACTGCGACTTCAACACCTATACGGCCGGGGAGCTGGGCACGTCGGCGTCGCCGCAGTCCTGGTTGGAGGGCCTGCGCCGTGAGCTCGACATCGCCGCGGCTCTGATCGAAGCGGGAACAGGCCGCGTCCCGACAGCCGACACCGTCTTCGTCGGTGGCGGCACACCGTCGCTACTCGGGGGCGACGGATTGGCCGAAGTCCTGGGTGCGGTCCGGTCGAGTTTCGGTCTCACCGACGGCGGCGAGGTGACCACCGAATCGAATCCGGAATCGACGTCTCCGGAGTTCTTCGACCGACTCCGCGCCGCAGGTTTCACCCGGGTCTCTCTCGGAATGCAGTCCGCCGCACCGCATGTGCTCGCAGTTCTCGATCGCACCCACACACCGGGTCGAGCGGTCGCTGCAGCAAAGGAGGCTCGCGCGGCCGGGTTCGAGCATGTCAACCTCGACCTGATCTACGGCACTCCGGGCGAGCGGGACAGCGACCTCGATCAGTCTCTTGCCGCCGTGCTCGAGGCGGGCGTCGACCACGTCTCGGCGTACGCGCTGATCGTCGAGGACGGCACGGCCATGGCCCGCAAAGTGCGCCGCGGTGAGCTGCCCGCCCCGGACGACGACGTGCTGGCAAGCCGGTACGAACGCATCGACAGGGCGTTGAACGCCGCAGGACTGTCCTGGTACGAGGTGTCGAACTGGGCCACCGACGAGGCCGCGCAATGTCGCCACAACATCGGCTACTGGGACGGCGGCGACTGGTGGGGCGCGGGGCCCGGCGCACACAGCCACATCGGCGGGACCCGGTTCTGGAACGTCAAGCATCCGGCGGCATACGCGGATCGCGTGGCCACCGGGGTGCTACCGGTGCACGGCAGCGAATTACTCAGCGCCGAGGACCGACACCTGGAGGAGCTGATGTTGACCGTCCGACTCCGCACGGGCGTGCCGGTGAGTGTGCTCGCGCCGGCCGAGCGCGCCGCTGCCGACCAGGCGGTCGCAGACGGGTTGATGGCGGCGCAGGGCGACCATCTCGTGCTGACCGACCGAGGACGACTGCTCGCCGACGCGGTAGTGCGCAGCATCGCGTCCGCCTGAGAAACCTGGCTTCAGGCACTCAGAGCGTCGTAGTCGAACACTCTGGCGTGCAGCACCGTTCGATTTCGCAATGCCGCGCGTACGGCGCGGTGCAGACCGTCTTCGAGATAGATGACGCCACGGAACTGCACGGCGTGGGGGAAGAGGTCTCCGTAGAAGGTGGAGTCCTCGGACAGCAATCGGTCGAGTTCGAGCACCTTCGTGGTGGTGACGATTTCGTCCAGGCGAAGCTGTCGCGGCGGGATTCTCGACCAGTCGCGGATGGACAGGCCGTGCTCGGGGTACGGCTTACCGTCACGAACACCCTTGAAGATCATCGCGAGCCCCGAGCCGCTGGACCGAATCGAAAGAACGTTTCCACTCGGACCACAGTAAGGCCTTGCACGAGCATGCGTACCTCGGCTACTAGACTCGAGCGACGATTGGAAACGAGAACGGAGGTGGGCACCGATGTCGAGCACCGACGACAGGCGGTTCGAGGTTCTACGAGCGATCGTGGCGGACTACGTGTCCACCCAGGAACCCGTCGGTTCGCGCGCACTGGTCGAGCGACACAATCTCGGCGTCTCGAGTGCCACCGTGCGTAACGACATGGCTGTTCTCGAGGCCGAGGGATACATCGCTCAACCGCACACCAGCTCCGGTCGGGTACCGACCGACAAGGGGTATCGCCAGTTCGTCGATCGGATCGCCGACGTCAAGCCGCTGTCGGCGGCCGAGCGCCGGGCCATTCTGGAATTCCTCGAGAACGGCGTCGACCTCGACGATGTGCTGCGGCGCGGCGTCCGACTTCTGGCGCAGTTGACCCGGCAGGTTGCCGTGGTGCAGTACCCCACGCTGTCGGCGTCGTCGGTTCGGCACCTCGAGGTCGTGGCGCTCACCCCGGCTCGGTTGTTGCTCGTGCTCATCACGGACTCGGGGCGCGTCGATCAGCGCATCGTCGAGCTCGGTGACGTCCTCGACGACGAGAACCTGTCGCAGCTGCGCCGCCTGCTCGGCAGCGCCCTGGAAGGAAAGCGACTGGCAGCGGCTTCCGTAGCGGTGGCCGAGCTCGCCGAGAACGCTCCGGCCGGGCTACGGGACGCCATGATCCGTTCGGCCACGGTGCTGGTGGAATCGCTGGTGGAGCACCCCGAGGAACGCTTGGTACTCGGCGGTACGGCCAACCTGACACGCAACGCCGCGGACTTCGCCGGCGACGCGGGGTTTCCCGGATCGCTCCGAGCGGTACTCGAGGCATTGGAAGAGCAAGTGGTGGTGCTCAAACTGCTCGCAGTGACGCAGGACACTCGCACCGTGACCGTGCGAATCGGTGAGGAAACGCAGGTCGAGGAGATGCGCGGAACGTCGGTGATTTCCACCGGCTACGGGTCGGCTGGCATGGTCCTCGGAGGAATGGGTGTGCTGGGGCCGACCCGGATGGACTACCCAGGAACAATCGCGTCGGTCGCCGCGGTTGCCAGGTACATCGGCGAGGTCCTGGCCGAGCGCTAGAGACGAGCGAGAACCGAACGAAAACCGGCAGCGGGGGCACGAGCCGCCGGTACGCAGCAGCAACGAACGAGATTCATCTTCTAGGACGAAAGAGACGACGTGGCACGGGATTATTACGGGACTTTGGGCGTCGGCCAGCAGGCGACGGACCAGGAGATCAAGCGCGCCTATCGAAAACTGGCGCGAGAACTGCACCCGGACGTCAACCCGGACGAGGCCGCGCAGGCGCGGTTCAAGGAAATTTCCACCGCGTACGAGGTGCTCTCCGATCCGGAGAAGCGTCGCATCGTCGACCTCGGCGGCGATCCGCTGCAGCAGGGCGGCGGAGGCGGCGGCGGTGGATTCGGCGGAGCCGGGTTCGGCGGTGGCCTGGGGGATGTGTTCGAGGCATTCTTCGGCGGCGGTGCCGGTGGGTCTCAGCGCGGTCCCAAGGGGCGTGTGCAACCGGGAGCGGATTCGCTGCTGCGCACCAAACTCACCCTGGACGAGTGCGCCACGGGCGTGACCAAGCACATCACCGTCGACACCGCGATCCTGTGCGATCTGTGCACTGGCTCGGGCACCAACGGTGACTCCAAGCCTGTCCGGTGCGACACCTGCGGCGGCGCGGGTGAGGTGCAGTCGGTGCAACGCTCGTTCCTGGGCCAGGTCATGACCAGCCGGCCGTGCCCCACGTGCCGCGGCGCGGGCGAGACCATTCCCGATCCTTGCCGCAAGTGTGGCGGCGACGGGCGAGTGCGCTCGCGTCGCGACATCTCGGTCAAGGTCCCCGTCGGCGTGAGCAACGGCATGCGGATCCGTCTTGCCTCGCAGGGCGAGGTCGGACCGGGCGGTGGCCCTGCGGGAGATCTGTACGTGGAGATCGTCGAACAGCAGCACGAGGTGTTCGTCCGTGACGGTGACGATCTGCACTGCACCGTGCGCGTTCCGATGGTGGACGCCGCCCTCGGCACCTCGGTGAACATCGACGCAATCATCGACGGGCCCACCGAAATTTCGATCGAGCAAGGCACACAACCGAATTCGACGACTGTGCTGCGCGGGCACGGAATGCCCAAGCTCCGTTCCGGTATTCGCGGTGACCTGCATGCCCACCTCGAGGTCATCGTGCCGACCAAGCTGGACAGCAAGCAGACCCATCTGCTCGAACAGCTCAAGTCGATGCGAGACCGCGATGGGGCCGAGGTCGTCACCACCGGTTCGGCACACAGCGGTGGACTGTTCTCGCGGTTGCGGGAAGCGTTCAGCGGTCGTTGATCCATGGCCCCCACGGTCTTCTATCTCTCGCCGTTGCCGAACGTCGGCGAGCTCGCCGTGCTCGACGGCAAGGAAGGGCATCACGCCGCGACGGTGCGACGCATTCGCGTCGGCGAGCGGGTGCTGCTCGGTGACGGAGCGGGCGGCTTGGCCGACACGGTCGTTGCCGCCGCGGAGAAGAATCGGCTCGAGTTGACCGTGCAGTCACGCAGCGAGATGCCGCCGCCGACCCCGATGGTGACGCTGGTGCAGGCGTTACCCAAGGCAGATCGTTCGGAACTGGCCGTCGAGCTGGCCACCGAGGCCGGTGTCGATGCTGTGGTGCCGTGGCAGTCCGCGCGTTGCGTGGCCCGCTGGGAAGGACCCAAAGCGACCAAGGGCGTTGCACGGTGGCGCAGCACTGCTGCCGAAGCGGCCAAGCAGTCGCGTCGGGCATTCATCCCCGACGTTGCGGAGCTGCACGATTCGATCGCCGTGTACGCCCTGGTCGGCGCGATCGTTGCGCGCGGCGGGATCGTCGCCGTGCTGCACGAGGGTGCAACCTCGGCGTTTCGGGAACTGCCGTTCGACTCGGTTCCCGAGGTCGCGCTCGTCGTCGGGCCCGAAGGTGGCCTCGACGACCGGGAAGTCGCTGCTCTGACCGAGGCCGGGGCAACCCCGGTGGTGTTGGGACCCACGGTGCTGAGGACGTCGACGGCAGGAGCCGTGGCCCTCGGTGCCCTCGGAGTACTCACCTCGCGCTGGACGCAACTGCCCCCGGACTTTCGGAACGCATGAGCGCACGGATCAAGATTGCGTACGGCGATCACGCGCAGCAATTCGGCCATCTCTACCTCCCGTCCGAGCCTGTCGATGCGTCGACGCCGGTCGTCGTGGTGATACACGGTGGATTCTGGAGTGGGCAGTACGGATCGAACCTGGGCACCCAATTCGCGCGCGCGGTCGCGGGAGCCGGTGCGGTGGCGTGGAACATCGAATATCGCCGTGTCGGCGCGGGTGGGCATTGGCCCGAGATGCAGTCCGACGTCCTCGCTGCTCTCGACGTGGTTGCCGGTGAGGTTCAACACCACGCCCCGGCCGGAATCGACGACGTTCGCGTCATCGGACATTCCGCCGGCGGGCACCTGGCGGTGTGGCTCGGCGGCGAAACCGGCTCCAAGGTCCGCCCGTCGCGCATCGTCTCGCAGGCCGGCGTACTCGACCTCGAGCCACGCGGTGCATCGGGCCGCACCAATCCGGCGGTCGAGGCGTTGCTGCAGGCTCGATACGAGGACGACCCGGAGCTGTACCGATCGGCTTCGCCCGCTGCCCGCGCACCCATCGGTATCCCGACGATCTGCTTGCACGGGTCGAAGGACGTCCAGGTCCCGGCGGCGCAGAGCGAGCGGTACGTCGACACGGCGAGAACAGCCGGAGACGACGCGCAGCTGATCATCGTCCCGGGCGAGGACCACTTCGCGTTCCTGAATCCGGATTCGCGGTGTTGGGTGCTCTCGCTCGACGCCGTGCTGGGCCGGAGCGGCGAGTAATCGGAATGCGCATCGATGTCGCGGCGTTAAACTTCATTCGAACACCGATCCAGGTCTTCGGAGTCGAAACAAGAGAGCAGGCCATAGCCACCACGTGAGTGAACACAGCGAATTTCCCGCCGAGCGCGATGTTCGGTCCACCTTGGAGCTCGCCCCCGAAGCAGTGATGCCACTGCTGGGACAGTCCGACGAGAACCTGCGGGCGCTCGAGCAGATGCTGACGGCAGACATCCACGTACGAGGAAACGCCGTGACGCTCACCGGAAAAGTGGCCGACGTGGCGCTCGCCGAACGGGTGATCTCCGAATTGGCCGCGCTGGCCAAGCGCGCCCAGCCGCTCACTCCTGACGCCGTCCGCCGCTCGATCGCCATGCTCACCGAGGGCGTGTCGGACTCGCCGGCCGAGGTGCTGAGCTTGGACATTCTTTCTCGGCGCGGCAAGACCATCAGGCCCAAGACGCTGAACCAGAAGCGGTACGTGGACGCGATCGACGTCAACACCATCGTGTTCGGCATCGGGCCCGCCGGTACCGGCAAGACGTACCTGGCGATGGCCAAGGCCGTTCAGGCGCTGCAGACCAAGCAGGTCAGCCGCATCATTCTGACGCGCCCGGCCGTCGAAGCGGGGGAGCGCCTCGGCTTTCTGCCCGGTACCTTGCACGAGAAGATCGACCCGTACCTGCGCCCGCTGCACGATGCGCTGCACGACATGATGGACGACGAGGCGATCCCCAAGCTGATGCAAGCAGGCGTCATCGAGGTCGCTCCGCTCGCGTACATGCGTGGTCGCACGCTCAACGATGCGTTCATCATTCTCGACGAGGCGCAGAACACCACGGCCGAGCAGATGAAGATGTTCCTGACGCGTCTCGGCTTCGGCTCGAAGATCGTCGTCACCGGCGACGTCACCCAGGTCGACCTTCCGGGTGGCGCAAAATCTGGATTGCGTGCCGCATCCGAGATTCTCACCGACGTCGACGACATCCACTTCGCGCAGCTCACCAGCAGCGACGTGGTGCGGCACCGGTTGGTCTCGGAAATCGTCGACGCGTACGAGCGGTTCGAGTCGGCCGGAGAAAGCGTGATCCCCAACCGCGAACAACGCCGTACCGGCGGACCGCGTTCGGCGAGAAGATGATTCAGACGCAGGCAACGAGAGCGTGGGTAGTGGCCAGATGAGTATCGAAGTGTCCAACGAGTCGGGGATGGACATCTCCGAACCCGAGCTGGTCTCGGTCGCACGATTCGCGATCGCCGGTATGGACGTGCATCCCGCAGCGGAACTGTCCATGGTGCTGGTGGATTCGGCGACGATGGCGGATCTGCACATGCGGTGGATGGATCTGCCCGGGCCCACCGACGTGATGTCCTTCCCGATGGACGAGCTCGAGCCGGGTGGCCGTCCCGACGCTCCCGATCCCGGACCGGCGATGCTCGGTGACATCGTGCTGTGCCCGTCGTTCGCTGCGGATCAGGCTGCTGCTGCGGGCCATTCGCTCGAACACGAGCTCGCATTGCTGACGGTGCACGGAGTGTTGCATCTGCTCGGTTACGACCACGCCGAGCCGGACGAAGAAAAAGAAATGTTCGAGCTGCAGAACCGCCTTCTGGCCGAATGGTACGAGGATGCCAGGCGGGCCGAGCAAGCCGCGGAACAGGCAGCCCGCGATGCCCGGTTGCTGGGCAAAGCCGGTTTCGTCGACGGTGTCGATCGGTGACGTACGTGATCGGACCGGTCGAAGTGCGGGGTTCTGACACGTGAGCAGTGCTGTTGCACTCATCGTCTTCGCTGTCCTTCTGGTCCCTCTCGGCGGTCTGTTCGCCGCTGTCGATTCCGCGCTGAACACGGTCTCGCGTGCGCGCATCGACGACATGGTCAAGGACGAGCGGCCGGGTGCCACTGGCCTCGTCGTCGTGGTTGCCGACCGCCCGCGCTACGTGAACCTGATGGTGCTGCTGCGCATTCTGTGCGAAATCGGCGGCACCGTCCTGCTCGCGGGCGGCCTGACTCAGCTGATCGATTCCACGACGGCCCTTGTCGTCACCGCGGTGGCCATGGTGCTGGTCAGCTACGTCGTGATCGGTGTCGGACCGAGAACCCTCGGCCGGCAGAACGCGTACTCGATCGCCCTTGCGGCAGCCTTTCCGCTGCGCGCACTCGGTTGGCTCCTCGGACCGATCAGCAGACTGCTCATTCTCATCGGTAATGCGATCACCCCGGGTAAGGGATTTCGCAACGGCCCGTTCGCGTCCGAGATCGAACTGCGCGAGTTGGTGGACATGGCCCGCGAGCGCGGCGTCGTGGCCGACGACGAGCGTCGGATGATCCAATCCGTGTTCGAGTTGGGGGACACCTCCGCCCGTGAGGTCATGGTTCCGCGTCCCGAAATGGTGTGGATCGAGTCGGACAAGTCGGCCGGACAGGCCACGTCGTTGGCCGTCCGCAGTGGACACTCGCGCATCCCGGTGATCGGCGAGAACGTGGACGACGTGGTCGGTGTCGTGTACCTCAAAGACCTTGTGCAGCAGACGTATTACTCCACCGATGGTGGCCGCGGGGTGCAGGTCTCCGAGCTGATGCGTCCGGCGGTGTTCGTTCCCGACTCCAAGGCGCTCGACAGTCTGCTCGCCGAGATGCAGCGCGACAGAAACCACATGGCCCTGCTGGTCGACGAATACGGAGGCATCGCAGGCCTGGTGACCATCGAGGACGTCATCGAGGAAATCGTCGGCGAGATCGCCGACGAATACGACTCCGACGAGGTAGCGCCCATCGAGGAGCTCGACGACGGACGGTATCGGGTGTCCTCCCGCGTGCCGCTCGAAGACCTCGGCGAGATCTTCGGGATCGAGATCGAATCCGAGGAGGTGGACACCGTCGGTGGACTGCTCGGATACGAGCTGGGCCGCGTGCCGCTGCCCGGCGCTCAGGTGATGACCCACGGACTGCTGCTGCGCGGTGAAGGTGGGGCCGACCCCAAGGGCCGCGTCCGCATCACCACCGTGCTGGTCGAAAAGATAGAACCCGACGAAGAATCCACCGAGGACGACGACTCGTCGGACGTCACTCACCAACACTGAAATCTGGAGGTGCTCTTGTGTCCGAGCAGAACAACGGTGAGTTCCGATCCGGATTCGTCTGTTTCGTAGGCCGACCCAACACCGGCAAGTCCACCCTGACCAATGCGTTGGTGGGGTCGAAGATCGCCATCACGTCCTCGCGTCCGCAGACGACGCGGCACACCATTCGCGGCATCGTGCACCGTGAGCACGCGCAGCTGATTCTCGTCGACACCCCCGGATTGCACCGGCCCAGAACGCTTCTGGGGCAGCGACTCAACGATCTGGTGCAGGACACGTACTCCGAGGTCGACGTCATCGGCCTGTGTATCCCGGCCGACGAGAAGATCGGACCGGGGGACCGATGGATCCTCGAGCAGGTTCGCCACATCGCGCCCAAGACCACCTTGATCGGCATCGTTACCAAGATCGACAAGGTCAAGAAGGAACGCGTCGTGCAGCAGTTGATGGCGCTGTCGAAGCTCCTCGGCGACTCCAGTCACGTGATTCCGGTATCGGCCGAATCCGGTGAGCAGGTGGAGAAGCTGGTCGATCTGCTGGCGTCCGAACTACCACCGGGCCCGGCGTTCTACCCCGACGGTGAGCTGACCGACGAGCCCGAGGAAATCCTCATGGCCGAGCTCATCCGCGAGGCAGCGCTCGAAGGCGTCCGCGACGAGCTACCCCACTCTCTGGCCGTCGTCATCGAAGAAGTCGTGCCCCGCGAAGGTCACGACAACATGCTCGACGTCCATGCGATTCTCTACGTCGAGCGGTCGAGTCAGAAGGCCATCATCATCGGTAAGGGCGGATCGCGACTCAAAGAGGTCGGCACGGCGTCGCGACTGCAGATCGAGAAGTTGCTCGGCACCAGGATCTACCTGGACCTGCACGTGAAAATCGCCAAGGACTGGCAGACCGACCCCAAGCAGATGGGCAAGCTCGGCTTCTGACCGGAGCGGCTGCGCCGCACGTGCACGGCACTTCGTAGTGGGCTACGAAGTTTCGCTCACGTGGGTCCACCACGGTTCGGGGCGTTTGCGGTGCCACTGCAGCACGTTCTCGAGTTGAGCAGCGACCGACACCAGCAGTGGTTCCGACGATTCGTGGCCCATCAACTGCAGTCCGATGGGAAGGCCGCTCTTCGTCAGACCCGCGGGGACATTCACGCTCGGCCAGCCCAGGACGTTCCACGGCCACGTGTAGGGGCAGTGTTCGGTGATGACCCGATCGGTGTCGGCATTGGAGATACCGTCGATCGCGTCGACCCGCGGCGGGGGAGTCGCCGTCGTCGGGGCGAGCACGATGTCGTAGTCGTCGAAGAACCGGCCGATGCGGCGTCCGATGCGAGGTTCGGGCGCGCGGGCTGCACGCAACGGGGCTCCGGCGAGAGCCCGGCCGCTTTTGGCATTGGCCCGGGTGCGCGGGTCGGCCAGGGAGGCATCGGGGAGGCGGTCGAGCCACGTGGCAACACCTGCAAGCGAGCGCGGTAAGAAGTTGAGCCCCAACAACATTCCGTAGGCGGGGTCGTCGACCACCACTCGATGTCCGAGCAATCGCAGCACCGCAGCCATGTCGTACGCTGCCGCCGCGATCTCCGGATCCAGCGGGGCAGGCGTCGGAATGAACGGCTTGCGCAGGCTCAGCGCTATTCGTAGCGAGCCGGGGTTGCGTCCGACAGCATCCGAGACGGTCAACGGAGCCGGGCAGTGCAGATCGCCGTCGTGCCCACCGGAGACCACGTCGAGCAGAAGTGCGGCGTCGGCGACCGTGCGCGCGAGCGGGCCGATGACGGTGATGCCGTTGAAGGCCTCGGCGTCCGGCCACGTCGATATCCGTCCCCGTTGCGGTTTGATGCCCACGAGATTGGTCCACGCCGCCGGGATCCGGACGGAGCCCGCACCGTCGGAACCCAGTGCAGCCGAGACCAATTCAGCGGCAACTGCAGCCGAACTACCGCCCGAGGAGCCGCCGGGGGTGCGCTCACGGTCCCACGGATTGCGGGTGTGTCCGAAGCTGCCGCTGGTGAACGGCCATTGACCCAGCTCGGGGCTGTTGGTCTTGCCCACGATGACAGCTCCGGCCGCACGCAGTCTGCGGACCACCTCCGAGTCCGCGGTGGCAGGTGGGAAGTCCCCGGCGCAGCCGAAGGCCGTGGGCTCCCCGGTGATGTTCACATCGTCCTTGACGGCGATCGGAACGCCCAGCAGGGGTGCGGTTCCACCGGTGAGTCGCAGGCGATCCGCCTCAGCCGCCTCGGCGAGTGCGGCGTCGCGGCGGACGAGCCGGAAGGCATTGAGAGTGGGTTGGCTCTTCTCGATTCGGTCGAGTGATTCGGTGACCGCCTGTACCGAAGTGATGCGACCCGACGCGAGTGCGGCGGCCTGAGCAACGAGAGTCGACCGATGAAAATCCACGTTGGCACAGTATCGACTTCTCTCCAGCGCGGGAAGCGGCCACCGATGCGGCACCCGTGGGAGACTGGAAGACGTGAGGCCATACCGTGACAACGCAGTCGTCCTGCGCCAGCACAAGCTGGGTGAGGCCGACCGCATCGTCACGTTGTTGACCAGGGAGAACGGTATCGTACGGGCCGTCGCCAAAGGAGTTCGTCGGACCAAGTCCAAGTTCGGCGCGCGACTGGAACCGTTTGCGCACATCGACGTCCTGCTCTATCCGGGACGCAACCTCGACATCGTCACCCAGGTGCACACCGTCGACGCGTTCGGCGGAGACATCGTCGCCGATTACGGCCGCTACACCACCGGTTGTGCCGTTCTCGAGACCGCCGAACGGCTGGCGGGCGAGGAGCATGCACCGGCGCAGCGACTGCATCAGCTGACCGTCGGTGCGCTTCGAGCGCTTGCCCAGCACGTCCGCCCTCCCGAGCTGGTGCTCGACGCGTATCTGCTGCGCGCCATGGGGTTCGCCGGATGGGCACCTGCACTCACCGATTGCGCGCGGTGTGCGGCAGTCGGGCCACATCGCGCATTTCACGTCGCCGCCGGTGGAGCGGTGTGTGTGCACTGCCGCCCACCGGGGTCCGCGACGCCGTCGACCGGGGTCCTGGACTTGATGGTCGCGCTCGAACGAGGCGAGTGGGACTACACCGTCACCACCTCCGACACGGTGCGCAAGCAGGCCAGCGGACTGGTGGCGGCGCATCTGCAATGGCATCTCGAACGACAACTGCGCACACTTCCGCTCATCGAACGCTCGCACCCGCATCAGGTTCCGCTGGCGCAACCTGACTCCGTGTTCGCCGATACCGTCGGGCAGGATGGGGACCGTGATTCGACGACGAGAGCCGCAACCCCGGCCTGACGGACAGTCGGCGGTGCGCCCTCCAGATCCGCACCCGTCGGGCGCGCGGCCGCCGATTCTGCAGCCGGAACTGATACCTCGCCACGTCGCCCTGGTGATGGACGGCAACGGTCGATGGGCGCAGGATCGCGGTCTACCGCGCACCGCGGGGCACGAGCAGGGTGAAGCCGTGCTCATGGACACTGTGTGCGGATGTATCGAGATCGGTGTGCAGTGGTTGTCCGCGTATGCCTTCTCGACGGAGAACTGGAAGCGCAGTCCCGACGAGGTCAAGTTTCTGATGGGCTTCAACCGTGACGTCATTCGTCGTCGACGCGACGAGATGAACGAGATGGGTGTCCGGGTCCGCTGGGCCGGTCGACGACCCAGGTTGTGGGGCAGCGTCATCAAGGAACTCGAAGTGGCCGAGGAGCTGACGAAACACAACACGGTGATGACGTTGACGATGTGCGTCAATTACGGTGGACGCGCCGAGATTGCCGATGCGACAAGGGAAATCGCTCGGCAGGTTGCGGCGGGCAAGCTGAACCCCGAGAAGATCACCGAGGCCACCGTCGCGAAGTACCTCGACGAGGCGGATATGCCGGACGTGGACTTGTTCCTGCGGCCGTCGGGGGAGCAGCGAACGTCGAATTTTCTGCTGTGGCAATCCGCGTATGCAGAGTTCGTGTTTCAGAAGAAGCTCTTCCCGGATTTCGATCGCCGGGACCTGTGGGAGGCGTGTATCGAATTCGCTTCGCGTGATCGACGATTCGGTGGAGTGAAATATGAGTGACGAAGTACACGGGATCGACGGCCCCGATGGGTTGACGTTGCAGACGCGTGCTCGGCTGGCGCTGTCGCAGTTCGCCACGGTGACCGTCGGCGAGGAGGGGTCACTCGGTTTCGACTACGCCGGTGCCTTGTGCTCGTTGCGGGCCGTACAGCTCTCTCCAGAACTCGAGGTCCTCTCTCTCACCGCGGTGTTGGCGTGGGACAGGCCGCTCAAGGCTGCTCTGCACAAGAAGGTCTCGGACCGCAATGCCGATTCGCAATTCGGCGCGATCTCGGTCAATACTCACGACAAGCTCGCAGATGTGCTGCTGCGCTACACCTTTCCGGCGAACGGATTGGACGACGAGGCGATGCTGACGATGCTGATTCTGGTGCTGGCCGGAGTCGAGAAGGCGCGCGAGGGCCTGCTGCCCTGATCGGTCAGCTAAGGTTTGCCTGTACTTACTTCGAGTAGAGGCGGATGCGATGACAGCACGGTTGGCCCGAACAGTGACGGCAGTGGTGGCGGTGATCGTCCTCGGTGTGTCCCTGATGGCCTGTTCGGCAGAGAGCTCGGAGGACTCGGCGGCACCATCTTCCGCCGGTGCGTTCCCGGTCGTCATCGACCACATCTACGGCAGCACGACCATTCCGGAGAAGCCCACCCGCATCGTCACACTCGGAGTGTCCGATGCCGACGCCGTCATTGCCCTCGGCACCGTACCGGTCGGGAACACCGGGTACACGTTCTACGAGACCGGACTCGGTCCGTGGACCGACGAGTTGGTGGGCGACGCACCGCTGACGCTGCTGGGCTCGGAATCCGAACCGAACTTCGAGCTGATCGCCTCGCTGGCACCGGATCTGATCACCGGGCTCAATGCCGGCTTCGACGAGGCCACCTACGCGAAGCTCAGCGACATCGCCCCGACGGTCGCTCGGCCGGCAGGATCGGCGGCCTACGCCGTCGATCGTGAGGTGGCCACCGACACCATTGCCCGCGCGATGGGTGAATCCGAACGTGGCAAGGAGCTCGATGCGCAGACCACGGCTGCGCTCGAACAGGTGCGAGCCGCACATCCGGAGTTCGCGGGTAAGACTGCAGCCGTGGTACTTCCGTACGACGGTCAGTTCGGCGCATATCTGCCCGGCGATGCGCGCGGTACGTTCGTCACGTCGTTGGGCTTCGGTATTCCGGACCCGATTCTGGCCGAGGACGACGGCACCAACTTCTTCGTTCCGGTCTCGGCCGAGAACATCTCGAAGCTCGACGCCGATGTGGTGCTGTATCTCGGCACCGGCGACGACATCGACGTCGTGGCCGAGAATCCGATCTTCGGAGCACTGACAGCCGCCCGCAACGGCGCCATCGTTCCGTTGTCCACCGATCAGCGCGGGGCGATCACGTACAACTCGGTGCTGTCCATACCGTTCGCCATCGATTCGGTGGTGCCTCGCCTGGCGGATGCGGTGGCCTGAGAGTCGGTCAACGACCGGCTGTGCTGCACTGACTACAGGTGCCGAATATTTCGATCGTGTGGCTGACGTCGGTGAAACCGTTGGACTCGGCGACACTTTGCGACCACTTCTCGACGGTGGGTCCCTCGACCTCGACGGTGAATCCACATGCTCGGCACACCAGGTGGTGATGATGGCCCGAGGAACAGCGCCGGTAGACCGACTCGCCGTTGTCGGTACGGAGCACATCCACCGTGCCGGCGTCGGCCAGAGTCTGGAGCGTGCGATAGACGGTTGTCAGGCCGATTCCCTCACCGCGCTTGCGTAATTCGTCGTGCAGATCCTGGGCGGATTTGAATTCCTCGATGGTGTCGAGCAAGTCCGAGATAGCGCTGCGTTGCTTCGTGGCTCGTACTCCGACCACGACGGGTCGTCTCGGTGCTGCGGTATCGGTGGACTTCTCGGTCACAGGTTCCGGCCTTCCTCGGCATGGGCCACGGCGTCGACGACGATGTGGGAGAGGTGATCGTCGACCAGTCGGTAGAGGACCTCGCGCCCGTTGCGTTCTCCACGCACGACACCTGCAGCCTTGAGTACCCGGAGGTGTTGACTGATCAACGGCTGCGTGACGCCGAGAGCGACCACGAGTTCGTGGACGCAACGCTCGGACTCGCGCAACTGGAGCACGATCGCGATCCGCACCGGGGCCGCGAGCGCCCGAAGAATGTCGCCGGCCGCGGCCAGGGTCTCCTTCGGTGGGATGTGTGCCGGGGGAGCGGCAGCGAAGGGGTCGTTCTCGTGCATCGGGTGCTCGGGGTCGAGTCGATCCGGCGAATCTGTGTGAACGGCCTGCTCGGTGGACACGGTTGCGGCTCCTTCGATTGCCGACTCGTTCTCGGCGAACTCTCCCTGCGCGGTCTTTCGTCTTGGCATCAGGTTAGTGCAGTTATCGCTATTGCAAATCGTATTCATTGTGATATGCACAAGTGCGCATGTCAATTCCGAACTCGACCGGTGTTCGGATTCGCCCGCCGAGCCAGATAGTCTGATCAGGGCGAAAACCGCCCGCGTCACCCCCTCGTGCGACATCACGATGTAACCGAAGATGGAGAGCTCCGCCAGTGGCACCCAAGTCCAAAGTCGAAACCGTCGCCAACCTCGCCAAGCGCAGAGGCCTCGTCTACCCGTGCGGCGAGATCTACGGCGGTACCAAGTCGGCCTGGGATTACGGCCCGTTGGGCGTCGAGCTCAAGGAGAACATCAAGAAGCAGTGGTGGCGCAACATGATCACCAGCCGGGACGACACCGTCGGGCTCGACTCGTCGGTGATCCTGCCCCGTCAGGTGTGGGAGGCGTCGGGGCACGTCGAGACGTTCTCGGACCCGCTGGTGGAGTCGCTGCACACGCACAAGCGGTATCGCGCCGATCACCTCATCGAGGCCTACGAAGAGAAGCACGGCCATCCGCCGGAGAACGGCCTGGCCGACATCCGCGACCCCGAGACCGGTGAGCCCGGTTCCTGGACCGAGCCGCGTGCGTTCTCGGGCCTGCTCAAGACCTTCCTCGGCCCGGTCGACAACGAAGAGGGCCTGCATTACCTGCGCCCGGAGACCGCGCAGGGCATCTTCGTCAACTTCGCCAACGTGTTGACCACCTCGCGCAAGAAGCCGCCGTTCGGTATCGGCCAGATCGGCAAGAGCTTCCGTAACGAGATCACTCCCGGAAACTTCATCTTCCGCACCCGCGAGTTCGAGCAGATGGAGATGGAATTCTTCGTCAAGCCCGGCGAGGACGACGAGTGGCACCAGTACTGGATCGACTACCGCATGAAGTGGTACACCGACCTCGGCATCGATCCGGAGAACCTGCGGCTGTACGAGCACGCCAAGGAGAAGCTGTCGCACTACTCCAAGCGCACCGTGGACATCGAGTACAAGTTCGGTTTCCAGGGCAGCGCGTGGGGCGAGCTCGAGGGCGTCGCGAACCGCACCGATTACGACCTCTCGGTGCACTCGAAGGCGTCGGGTCAGGACCTGAGCTACTACGAGCAGGCAACCGACACCCGCTACACCCCGTACGTCATCGAGCCGGCGGCAGGCTTGACGCGGTCGCTGATGGCGTTCCTCGTCGACGCGTACACCGAGGACGAGGCTCCCAACGCCAAGGGCGGTGTCGACAAGCGTGTGGTGCTCAAGCTCGATCGCCGTCTCGCCCCGGTGAAGGTGGCGGTGCTCCCGCTCTCGCGTAACGCCGATCTGACGCCGAAGGCCAAAGATCTTGCGCAGCAACTGCGTCAGTACTGGAACGTCGAATTCGACGACGCCGGAGCCATCGGTCGCCGCTACCGTCGTCAGGACGAGATCGGTACTCCGTTCTGCATCACCGTCGACTTCGACACCCTCGACGACCACGCAGTCACCATCCGCGAACGCGACACGATGGCGCAGGAGCGCGTGGCTCTCGATCAGGTCGAGGGCTACATCGCGTCGCGACTGATCGGCGCATAGACCTCACCACACAACAGGGCCCGATCTCCTCGTGAGATCGGGCCCTGTTGTGTGTCTGGGTCGAATCAGAAGCGGCCGCCACCACCGCCGAAGCCGCCGCCGCCCCCACCGCCGAAGCCCCCGCCTCCACCGAAGCCGCCGCCGAAGCCTCCGCCGCCGCGCAGCACGCTGTTGATCAGGATTCCGCCGAGCACAGCGCCTGCCACGTTGCCGCCGCTACTGCCGCCGCCGAAGCCGCCGCCGCGTGGCCCGTGGCGGTTCTCCCAGTTCTGCACGTCGGACTGGGCGATCTGCGATGCGCGCGAGGCCAACTGACTGGCGGCATGCGCGTGCTTGAGAGCCTCGTCGGGATTCTCCGGTTCGAGCTGGCGTGCCGCACTCAGGTGCCGTTCGGCTTCGGACAAACGTGTACGAGCATCGGCACCCACGCCGCCGCGCCGCGTCGAGATGTAGTCCGCGGCAGCAGTGATCTGCGCCTGAGCAGCTGCGATATCGCGTTCCAGACGCGCCCGCAGCTGATCCTCGGCCGCCTTCTCCGCCGACGCCTCGTCGACGATCTTTTCGAGTTCGGAATCAGCTGCGGCAAGCGCGGTGTAGCTACCGAGCGGATCGGACGACTGAGCGGCCTCCGCGTTCTTCAACGCCGTCTGCGCCGCGGCCACGGCGGCCTGCAGTTCGGTACCACCGTGTTCGGCCAGTGTGCGAGCCTGCTCGATGTCGCGTCGGACGTCCGCGATGGCGTCGGGCAGGGTGGATATTGCGTGCCCGATGTCGTCGCGCGCGTGGTCGACTCCGTCGAGCAGAGACTTCGCCTGATCGACAGCTCGTTCGGCGGTCCGAATCGCGGTGACGGCCGGGCCCTGCTTTCCTGGCGGAAGTGCTGCGGCCTTGCGGCCGGCTTCGATGTTCTCCTCGGCCAGCGCAACGCGATCCTTGGCCATCGTGACGTTGTCGGCTATCGACTTCAGTGCGGTCTCGGAGAATTCCGAATGCAGCTGAGCGAGGACCGCTTCGGACTGGGGAATGCGCACCGTCAAGCCGATGATGGCTTGGGTGAGCTCGTCGAGATGCGAGCCGGCATTCATGACGAGGTCGCGGAATCCGTCGAATTCCTCGACCCGAGAGTCGAGCTCGCGATCTGCCTGGCCGCACGAGGAGATGATCTCGACGAGCATCGCTCGCCGCTGATCGGGGGTTTCTGGGATGGCGTCGTCGAGGCGCTGACGGATCTCGAAGGCAGCGGCCAGGGCTTTCTTGGCGTTGTCGTACGCCGTGATGAACGGAGCGGCTGCCGAATCGCCGAATTCGCCTCGGGCGAGGGTCAATTCCTCTTCGCTGGCCCGCACGGCGTTGTCGGTCTCGATCAGAATTTCCTTGGCGCGGGTGTCGAGAACGTCGATCGGGAACCGAGCCAGTGCGGCCGGGTCGCTCGGGTCGATCTTCGCCACGGCGTCCACCTCGGCGGCCACCCTGGCCTTCTTGCGCCGTGAGGAGTAGACGACAGCTCCGCCGCCTGCAACCGCCAACACACCGACACCGATCAGCAGGGGTGCCGACGACCCACCGTCGCCGCTCGACGCATAGGCCTCGCCGAGAGCGCCCGCAGCCGCTATGGCAGCTCCCGACCAATCCTCTTCGCCCAGTGCGGGTTCGACGTCGTTGACGCGAATGTCGTCCTGCTCGGCCGTAGTGATCTGCGAGAGCCCGGTGTTGACGGCGAGGTAGTACGAACGGTCGACGGTCGCCACTGCGAGCAGAACGTCGCGCTGGCCGAGGTCACTTCTTGTGTACGTCTGCTCGGCCCAGCTCGCGGCCGACATGTTGTCGAAATCCGCAACGTAGGTGACCCACAGCCTGAGCTGACTGCTGCTGTAGAGGTCGTCGATGGAGGTCTGCACCTCGGCCAGCGAATCAGGGTCGAGAGCCTGGACGTTGTCGGTGATCTGGGTGGCCAGCCGCGAAGGAGCCTCGGCGGATGCAACCCCCGGCGCGAGCAGAACCGCGGCGAACAGGGTCAGAGCACCCGTAGCAGCGAGACGACGCAATCGATGGACCGACCTACGGACTGTGGCGCTGGAGTGCCGCCGGTGCTGGACTGCCATGCGATGAAATCTACCGGCTGGGTCGTGTCCGAATCGAGCAGGTCGATCCATGACAGTTGTCATCGTGCAATCGTGACGCTCGGTCGAGGTGCACGGGCTCGGACCGCAGCAGAGTAACTGTCATGACCACAACGAAGGCAGTCGAACTGCGAGGCGTCACCAAGACATACGGATCGGTCCGTGCGGTGGACGGGCTGAGCCTGTCGATCGAACCGGGCGAGGTCGTCGCATTCCTCGGACCCAACGGAGCCGGAAAGACGACGACCATCGACATGATGCTCGGCCTGGCAACACCCACCACCGGGTCGGTATCGGTGTTCGGAGGAACGCCCGCCGACGCCATCGCCCAGGGCCGAATCTCGGCCGTCATGCAGACCGGTGGGTTGCTCCGCGACCTGACCGTCCGCGAAACCGTCGAGCTGACATCGGCACTGTTCGCCCACACCCGCTCGGTGAAGGAAGTGCTGACCCGGGCCGGCATCGCCGACATCGGCGACCGTCGAGTGGCGAAATGCTCCGGAGGCCAGCAACAGCGACTGCGATTCGCGCTCGCCCTGTTGCCCGATCCGGATCTGTTGGTACTGGACGAGCCAACCACCGGCATGGACGTCGAGGGTCGTCGCGACTTCTGGAACGCCATTCGCCAGGACGCGAGTACCGGCCGAACGGTGCTGTTCGCAACGCACTACCTCGACGAGGCCGACGCCTACGCCGACCGGATCGTGCTGGTGCGGCACGGCAAGATCGTCGCCGACGGTAGCGCCGCCGAGGTGAAGAACTTGGCTGCCGGACGCACCGTCACCGCCACGCTGCCCGGCGTCGACCGGTCCATGTTGCTCGCTCTGCCGGGGGTGGACCGCGTCGAGACTCGCGGCGACCGGGTGATCGTGCACGGACGGGACTCCGATTCCGTGGCCCGATTCCTGCTCAACGACGCGCATGCGACCGACCTGGAAATCGTCTCGCGCAACCTCGAGGACGCGTTCCTCGCCCTGACCACCGATTCCGAGAACGACCCAGCCGCACACAACCTCACCGGGAGCATCCGATGACCACGACCACGCACACTGCAGCCACGCGCACACCTGCCAGAGCTGTTGCCTGGGGCGGCTTTTCGCCCACCTTCCTCGGACTGGAGATCCGCAGACTGTTCCGAAACAAGCGGACTTTGATCTTCACGTTGGTGATGCCGCCGGTGTTCTTCGTCATCTTCGGTACGCAGTCGGACTTCAAGACCGACTACTCCTTTGCGCACGGCAACGTCACGGGCTACATCGCCATCAGCATGGCCGTCTACGGAGCGATGTTGGCCACGACCAGTGGGGGAGCGATGGTCTCGGTCGAACGGGCTCAGGGGTGGAGCAGGCAGCTCCGCCTGACGCCGTTGAAGCCCGTTGCCTACATCATCACCAAGGTCCTGGTGGCCATGACGATGGGTGCCGCTGCGATCGTCGTGGTCTTCGTCGTCGCGAAATTCTTCGGAGCCGACATGCCGATCTGGGTGTGGATCGCCTGCGGAGTGATCGCCTGGCTGGGTTCAGCAGTGTTCGCCGCGTTCGGCCTGTTCATGGGGTACCTGCTGCCCTCGGAGAACGTCATGCAAATCCTCGGACCGGTGCTGGCCTTCCTCGCCCTGGCCGGCGGGTTGTTCGTCCCGCTCGGCGACAGCGGCTGGTTCCCGATGCTGGCCAAGTTCACCCCGCTCTACGGCCTGGCCACGGTGGCCAGAGCGCCGTTCACGTCCGCCGAGGCGGGCACCCTTGCCATCGCAGTGGTGAACCTGGTGGTGTGGGCCGCGGTGTTCGTAGCCGGAGCGGCCCTGCTGTTCCGAAAAGACACCAAGCGTGCCTGACGCCGAAACCACCGATCGTGTCGCCCACGGAGATACCGTGGGCGACATGACCACGTTCACCGCCGATCTGCCGGAGGGGCGGGTCTGGCGATACGGCTGGATGTTCGGGGCCATCTGGCTCATCTACCTGATCTATCCGTTGAACGAGATTCTGTCCTTGGAGTCACTGGCGGCACGGGTTCTGGGCATTGCCGCGATCGTCGGGTTCGGGGTCGTGTTCACCGTCACCTTCTGGCGCTTTCGCAACGGTCACCGTCGCGGGAATCCCCTGCCGGTGTGGCAGGGTTGGATCGCGCTCGGGGCAATGCTGGCACTCACCGTGGCCATGAGCGCCCTGATCGGAACCACCGGGTTCGGCGCAACCATCTACATCGCCGTGCTGGGAATGATGACGTTGCCGGTTCGGCAAGCGTGGTCGTTGGTCGCGGTGATGGTGGTGATCATCGAAGTGGCACCGCGGGTCATCGCGACCTGGGAGCCCGACAACTTCTTCGCGTTTCAGTTGCTGATCAGCGCAGCCGCTGCATGGGGCATCACGCAGGTATTCCAGCGCAACCACGAATTGGCCGTAGCGAGGCAACAATTGGCCGATCTGGCCATCGTCGCCGAACGGGAGCGAATGAGCCGAGACGTTCACGACATTCTGGGTCATTCGCTGACGGTCATCACCGTGAAGAGCGAACTGGCCGGACGGCTGCTCGAGATCGATGCCGCACGAGCTGCAGTCGAGATCGCCGAGGTGGAAACTCTTGCCCGGCAAGCACTCGCCGATGTTCGCAGCACCGTCGGCGGTATGCGCCAGATCGACATCGGCACCGAATTGGCCAGTGCGCGAACAGCACTGGTCGCCGCAGCCATCGATGTCGACCTGCCGGGCGACGCCGATACGGTGCCACTGAGGCATCGCGAACTGTTCGGTTGGGTTCTACGTGAAGCGGTGACCAACGTGGTTCGACACTCGCACGCGCAACACTGCAGAGTGGCGCTGACGCCGTCGAGCATTTCCATCGTCGACGACGGATGCGGACCGGGCGAGGACACCTGCGGGGGAAACGGGCTCCGCGGGTTGGGTGAACGCGTGAGCGCCGCTGGTGGTTCACTGACGGTCGCCCGGGTTCCGACCGGCGGATTCAAGGTGGAGGTCTCGGCACCATGAGCATCAGACTGCTGCTGGCCGACGATCAGGCTCTGGTGCGGGGAGCGCTCGCAGCGCTGCTGGGGCTCGAACACGATCTCGACATCGTGGCGGAGGTGGGACGCGGCGACGAAGTGCTGTCGGCGGTTCTCGAACACCGACCCGATGTCGTCCTGCTCGACGTGGAAATGCCGGGAAAGAACGGAATCGACGTCGCCGCCGAGCTGGCTGTGGCGGCACCCGAGTCGAGAGTGTTGATCGTCACCACGTTCGGAAGGCCCGGATATCTGCGCCGCGCAATCGATGCCGGAGCCTCCGGTTTCGTCGTCAAGGACACCCCGGCAAAGCAATTGGCCGACGCCGTTAGACGGGTCCACATGGGTCTGCGCGTCGTCGATCCTGCACTCGCAACCGAGACGCTCACCGACGGCGTTTCGCCGCTGACGGCCCGTGAGCAGGAAGTTCTTCGGGCAGCAGCGCAGGGTGGAACGGCAGGATCCATCGCGGCCCAAGTGCACCTGTCGGAGGGGACCGTCCGCAATCACCTGTCGTCCGCGATAGGCAAGACCGGTACCACCACCCGTGCGGAAGCGGTCCGAGTGGCCGAGGACCGTGGGTGGCTGTAGCTCCCACGGGGCGCGCCGTGACCGAAGCGATGCGCGGGCCTGGCAAACTCGAGGGGTGAATTCAACTCTCGACCGAGACCCGTACGGCGACCCGTACGACGACCGGTATGCCTCGGACCCCGGTCCCGAGCGCCTCGGCTTCTTCGGAACGCTGGGACGCTGGACCGGTCGGCTGGTCGCGGGAGTGGTCCTGATGGCGGTGGTACTGGTCGCAGGAACTGCGGTCCGGGTGTGGCAGGTTGCTCGCATCGACGACTACTCCAAGGCCGACGCCATCGTCGTACTGGGCGCGGCGCAATACAGCGGTACGCCGTCGACGGTGTTCGAGGCACGCTTGGCACAAGCCGCGGCGCTGTACGAGCGAGGCATCGCCCCCGAGATCGTCACCGTCGGCGGCAAGCAGGAAGGCGACCTCTTCACCGAGGCGGCGTCGGGTCGCAACTATCTGATCGAGCAGGGAGTGCCCGCGGACGCCATCGTGGCCGTCGAGACCGGGTCGGACACGCTCGAAAGCATCGAGGCCGTGAGTGACACACTCCGCGTCGAGGGCAAGTCGTCGGTGGTGCTGGTCAGTGACCCGTGGCATTCGCTGCGCACTCGAACCATGGCGCGTGACGCCGGGCTGGATGCATGGACCTCACCGACGCGTACCGGCCCGGCCGTCTACACCCGAGAGTCCCAAGCACACGGAATTGCCAGGGAGACAGGCGCACTGCTGTGGTACCAGCTGACTCACTTCACGGCAGACTTCTCCTACACGGCAGGTCAATGACATGACCGGCACGTATTCGGCGCACGACGTCGAACGGTTCGTCACCGAACCCCCGAAGACCGCCGGACTGAAACCGGGAACGAACAACGCGTCACACAGAAGTGCTTTCGCCCGCGACCGGGCGCGGGTGCTGCACTGCGCTGCACTGCGTCGTCTCGCAGACAAGACCCAGGTGACCGGGCCTCGCGACGGCGATACTCCGCGGACTCGGCTCACGCACTCGCTGGAAGTCGCACAGATCGGCCGCAGTATCGCCGAAGGCCTCGGCAGCGACCCCGATCTGGTCGATCTTGCGGGCTTGGCGCACGACATCGGCCATCCGCCGTACGGCCACAACGGTGAACGGGCCCTCGACGAAGTGGCCACCGACTGCGGTGGGTTCGAGGGCAACGCGCAGAACCTCCGCATTCTCACCGGCCTCGAGCCCAAGATCCTCGACGCCGACGGGCGCAGTGCGGGATTGAACCTGACCCGAGCCTCTCTCGATGCCGCGACCAAGTATCCATGGATCCGGCCGGCACCGGGCGCGAAATTCGGTACCTACGACGACGACTCCGCGATTCTGGGCTGGGTTCGTGACGGTGCACCGGACAAGCGCAAATGTCTCGAAGCGCAGACCATGGATTGGTCCGACGACGTTGCCTACTCGGTACACGATGTGGAGGACGGCGTCATCGACGCCCGCATCGACCTCCGGGCGCTTGCCGATCCGATCGAACAGCGGGCCCTGGCGGAACTCGGTGTCTCGGAATTTCGCGGACTCGATGTCGACGAGCTGATCGACGCCGCGGGCCGGTTGTCGAGGATGCCCGTCGTGATCGCCGTCGGACGGTACGACGGCACTCTCGAAGCGTCCGTAGCCCTCAAGCACATGACGAGCGAACTGGTCGGGCGCTTCGCGACAGCCGCGATCGAAGGCACTCACGAGAAATACGGCACCGCGCCGTTGAGCCGGTACGACGCCGACCTCGTGGTGCCGTCGATCGTCGGCTCGGAAGTGGCACTGCTCAAAACGATGGCGTTGCGGTACGTGATGTCCGACGCCGGTCACAAGATCCGCCAGGAGCGTCAACGCGACCGAATTCACCGCGTCGCCGAGTGGTTGCTGCGGTCGGCGCCAGGGGAGCTGGACCCCATTCTGGTGCCCGCGTGGCAACGCGCGAACAGTGACGCCGAACGGACTCGCGTCGTGGTGGATCAGATCGCGTCGTACACCGAAAGTCGACTCGAACTGGTGGACAAGCGGTCGCTCGGGGCTCAGGCCAGCTGGGGTTGATCGCGCTGCCGAGGGTGTCTGGTTCAGCGCTAGACTCCAGTCGTGGCCGGCCGAATTCCTGAACGTGACATTGCCGCCATTCGCGAACGCACTCGGATCGAGGACATAGTCGGCGACTACGTCTCGCTCAAGCGCGCGGGCGGCGATTCCATGAAGGGGTTGTGCCCCTTCCACGACGAGAAGTCTCCGTCCTTCCATGTGCGGCCCAACCACGGTCACTATCACTGCTTCGGTTGCGGCGAGGGCGGTGATGCCTACTCCTTCCTCCAGAAGATCGAGCACATCTCCTTCGTCGAGGCCGTCGAGCAACTCGCCGACCGGCTGAACTATTCGATCTCCTACGAGGGCGGAGGGCCATCGGTTCAACGTGACCGAGGGACCCGCGCGCGCCTGATCGCCGCGAACGCCGCAGCTCAGGAGTTCTACGCCGGTAGGCTCAGCGGGCCCGACGCGCAGGCCGCGCGGGATTATCTGACCGAACGCAACTTCGACGGCCACGCCGCACTGGCTTACGGCTGCGGATACGCACCCGACGGCTGGGACACTCTCACCAAACACCTGCTGGGCAAGGGCTTCGAGGCCAAGGAGATAGTCGACGCCGGCCTGGCGACACCCGGCAAGCGGGGCACGCCCATCGACCGTTTCCGGCGCCGACTGGTGTGGCCCATTCGCAGTCAGAGCGGGGACGTCATCGGTTTCGGTGCCCGCAAACTGTTCGACGACGACACGATGCCGGGTAAATACATCAACACCCCGGAAACCATGTTGTACAAGAAGTCTCAGGTGTTGTTCGGTCTCGACCTGGCGCGCAAGGAGATCGCGAAGTCCCATCAGGCTGTCATCGTCGAGGGCTACACCGACGTGATGGCGATGCATCTGGCCGGGGTCAAGACGGCCGTGGCGTCGTGCGGTACCGCATTCGGCGAGGACCACCTGGCCATGCTCCGCCGATTGATGATGGACGACAGCTACTTTCGCGGTGAAGTGATCTACACCTTCGACGGAGACGATGCCGGTCAGGCCGCCGCCATGAAGGCCTTCGAGGGTGATCAGAAGATTGCCGGACAGACCTTCGTCGCCGTGGCACCGGACGGAATGGATCCCTGCGACCTGCGTTTGAAGTCCGGCGACAACGCCGTTCGCGATCTGGTCGCCAGGCGTACCCCGATGTTTGCGTTCGTGGTCAAATCGCTACTGCGAGAACATGACCTGGATACCCCCGAGGGGCGCGTCGAAGCTCTGAAGCGAACCGTGCCCGTGGTCGCCCGCATCAAGGATGCGTCGCTGCGGGACGAGTACGCACGGCAGCTGGCCGGCTGGACCGGCTGGGACGACACCGCGATGGTGCTTGCCCGCGTGCGCGACGAGGCGAAGAAGGGCGCTCGGGGCGACACCAGCGGCAAGCGGGTGCCGTTCGAGAAGCGTCAGACGACGCCGACCGAGGCTCCGGCCGGGCCGCCGCGTCCCAACCCCACCGATCCGTCTCTGTGGCCGCAGCGGGAGGCTCTCAAGGCGGTATTGCAGATGCCTGCGATGGCAGGCACGGTGTTCGACTCGCTCCCACCGGAAAGCTTCCATCACCCGGCGTACTCGGCCGTGCGCGACGCGGTGGCTGCTGCCGGAGGAACCGCCGCGGGACTGGGCGGAGGGGAGTGGGTCGATGCCGTGGCCAAGCAGGCCAAGGACGCCGTGGTGGTGTCGTTGGTGACCGAGCTGGCCGTCGACCCGATGCGGGTGGCCGACGACGCACTCACGCGCTATATCTCGGGTGTACTCGCCAGGCTGCAGGAGGTATGGGTCGGCCAACAAGTGGCAGAACTCAAGTCGAAGCTGCAGCGCATGTCACCGGTCGAGAAGCCCGATGACTACAACGCTCTGTTCGGCGATCTGATCGCCCTCGAGCAGTACCGCCGGAGTCTGCTCGAGCTCGCCGTCGGAAGTGTCGCCGAGATCGGTTAGCGACGTAGTTGATCGCGCGGAACGTAGACCTGGGTCTCGTCGTCGATCGGCTGCATAGGTTCGAGACGCGGCTGGGTGTTGAGGGAATCGGAGAGCTTCTGCCGGCCGACCTCGATGGCCTTCTTGGTAGCCGGAGACGACGCAACGGCGTTTGCCGTCTTGCGTATCTGCTCGTACCGGCCCCGGCCGGCCTTGGCACCGAGCACATATGCAGCTCCAGCCGCCAGTACCAAACGAATCATCAGTGGGTCCTTCCGTAGAGCGTGCGGCTGTACGTCCATCTTGCCCGACTGCACTCCGGGAAAGCAGGGCGGCTCCGACGAACCTCGAGCAGGGCGATTTGGTACTCACCAGGGTGTGTGCGCTATTGTTTCCAACGGCTCGCACGAGAGTGTGACGCCGCGAGGTAATCCCCCATAGCTCAATTGGCAGAGCATTCGACTGTTAATCGAAGGGTTCCTGGTTCGAGTCCAGGTGGGGGAGCGCAATCCCCGTCCGGTGCTCCGGGCGGGGATTTTTGTCGTTCCAGTCGGCGGCACCGTGAGTCGCGATCGGTTATCAGATCGTGACTCTCCTTGCTGTATATCGATTGAATGAATACGTCCAACGGATGCCTGTTTTGTCGGTGGTCCGCGACATACTGAACGAGCGGTCCGGGAGGCTCAACAGTGCTATAAAAAACCGGATCGGTCGGTTTTAAGGGGCTTCATGAGTTTGAGTTACGCAGCAACCGTTCCACGTCACCTCGTGCATCGGCGGTCGCCCGCCGACGTGCTGTTGACCGATTACGAAACGGTGGACGGAACCCATCGGGCGGCTGTTCAGCTCCCGGCTTCCCATCGGATGTTCGCTCCGGTTCGTCGAACCCACGACTCACTGCTGGTGGCCGAGGCTTTGCGCCAAGCGATCAGCCTCTTCTGCCACGTCAATCACGGCGTTCCGCTCGATCACGTCGTGTTCATCGAGCACTCTCGATTCGAGATTCTCGACCCTCTCTCGGTCGACGAGATCGACGATTCGCTCGTCGCCGAATCCATCACGACAGACGTGACGTTCGACGACGCGTCGTTGGACAATATGAAATTGTCGGCCAAGCTGTTGAACGGCGACCGCCTCGTCGCGTTCGGAACAGCGTCGGTACGGTCACTCGGCCCCGAGGTGTACTCGCAGTTTCGCACCCCGTCGATGGCAGACCCTCACTTCCGGCATCTGCCGGCCGGGACCGAAGTGGTGGAGGCCTCGGCCGTAGGACGGCTCGATCCCTCCGATGTCGTGTTGGCACGGCACACCTCGGACGGGACGATCGTCGTTGCACCCGATCCTCGTAACCTGGCGATGTTCGATCATTCCGTCGAATATCTTCCCGGCGTCACCATGCTCGAGGCCGCTCGTCAGGCCTTGCGTCTGGCGACCGGAACGCCGACGCTGGACTTCACTTCGTGCGAGGTGCGCTTCATGGGCTTCGCCGAGTGGGCGAACCCGTGCTCCGTGATCGTCGATACCGACTCGACGGACGGCGTGCACCGCATCCAGTTCGAGCACGACGGTGCGGTGTTGTCTGCGGTGTCCGTCTCGGCGACGTCCGAACCGTGGCTGGCTACTGCCGAGCGCTCCAGTCGATAACGGAGTCCTCCGCGAGCGCGACGAGTCGCGGTAGGCGTCGACGCGGGACGACGGCGGGGAGCACTATCTGCCACATCTCGGTCAGTCGTTGCTGCAGATCGGCACGCCCGGTCATCATTTCCGAGACCGTGTGCACTCCGGTGAACGACGCCACGATGTACCGACCCACCGCGCTCGGGTCGACGCCGTCGACGATGTCGCCCTCGGTTTGGGCACGCTCGATCAGATCGCCGATCTTGTCGATCCATTCTTCGAACGCCCCCGCGTGGGGACCGTCGGCGATGGCAGATTCGAGTGTCAACCGCATGCCCCCGCGCGAGATCGATTCGGTCTGTAGCTGACGTCCCAGCTCCTTGGTCACGAGAATCAACGCATCGAGCGCCTTGGGGGTGTGGTCGACAATGACGGCAGTGGCAGTTGCCGCCATCGTCAGTTGCGCGTCGATCACGGCCTGCGCCAACTCTTCCTTGGACGAGAAATGGAAGTACATCGCGCCTTTGCTCACCTTGGCGTGAGCGATGATGGTGCTCAAACTGGCTGTGCCATAACCGAACTTCTCGAAGCTGGCGGCCGCTCCTTCGAGTACGGCCTGCCTGGTGGACGCTGCGCGCTCTTGCATCGGTAGACAATAGCTGTTACGCGGGTTCACGGCACGGCGGGTGAAGTAACCGGCGATTGCGATGGTCTGTGACGGTGTCGAACCATTCGGTGGCACCCTGTTGCCATGGTCGATAAGAGTGCAGGAATCCTGTTGTTTCGCGTCGGTGCCGACGGTCCGGATGTTCTGATCGCACACCCCGGTGGTCCGTTCTGGGCGCGTAAGGACGACGGAGCGTGGTCGATCGTCAAAGGGCTACTGGCCGAAGGTGAAGACCTGTGGTCGACGGCCCGCAGAGAGTTTCGGGAGGAAGTCGGGATGGATGTGCCCGCCGGAGAGCCTGTGGACCTCGGCACAGTCAAACAACGCGGAGGAAAAATTGTCACGGCCTTCGGCGTCGAAGCCGACCTCGACGTCTCGAATGCGGTGAGCAACACATTCGAGATCGAGTGGCCGCCGAAATCCGGTGTGAGGACATCGTTCCCCGAGGTGGACCGCATCGAATGGTTCGGGCTAGAGCAGGCGAGAGCGAAGCTGCTGGCGTCGCAGCACCCGTTTCTCGATGCCGTTCAGGCGGTTGTTGCAGCGCGATAGTTTCGGCAGGCGGGCCTGGGGTATTCAGCGGCCGGAAATGACGAGGTTCGCAGATGCAGGGTGGGGAAGTGGATCATGATGCCGACGGATGCGTCCAGCGCACAGACCGTGGTGGAATCGTCTCCGGTGGAAACGTCCGTCGTGGACACCTCACTCCTGGAGACGCAGTGGGCCGGACGCGTGGTCGCGTCCGCATTCGTTCTTCTGGCCGCAGCATTGTCGTGGGTGTTCGCGGCAACTGCCATGATCGGCTAGCGGCCATCGGTCGGTTGGCCGATACTGCTCAGCTACAACAACGAAGGGCAGCACAGTGACCGACCGAAGTGTCTCCGACACTCCACCGGCAATCGAAGTACCCAAACGTTCCTGGCAAGCGCTGTTGGTTCTGTTGCTGGGTATGTTCATGGCCCTGCTCGACACCACCATCGTGAACGTGGCTCTGCCTACCATCAGCACCACGTTGGACGCGTCGGAATCGGTTCTGTCGTGGATCATCTCGGGATACGCGCTGGCATTCGGCCTGGCTCTCATTCCTGCGGGCAAGGTAGGCGACCGCGTCGGTCACAAATGGGTGTTCTTCACCGGCCTCGCATTGTTCACCGTCGCGAGCTTCGCGTGCGGGCTCGCTCAGGACGATCTGCAGTTGGTCGTCGCGAGGGTCGTACAGGGCCTGGCGGGTGGCATGTTCGTACCCGCGGTCACCGCTTTCATCCAGCTGCTGTTTCCCGGGCCTGTGCGTGGCAAGGCTTTTGCCATCATGGGTGCCGTCATCGGAGTCTCGACTGCGCTGGGACCCATCGTCGGAGGCCTGATCATTCAGGCGTTCGGCGACGAGAACGGGTGGCGGTTGGTCTTCTGGGTCAATCTGCCCATCGGAATCGTAGGCCTGGTGGCTGCCGCCGTACTGCTCCCGAAAAAGGAAGATTCGGCTCCCACGACCCGCCCCGGAATCGACTGGCTCGGACTGGTTCTCATCTCCGCGGGACTGATAGCCCTGCTGGTTCCCTTGATCGAGGGCCAGGAACTGGGCTGGCCACTGTGGACCTACCTGACGATCGCTGCAGGGCTGGTGCTGATCGCCTCGTTCGGATGGTGGGAGGTGATCCACACCGGCCGTGGACGCAGTCCGCTGGTGCCACCGCGGTTGTTCACCCGCCCCGCATTCACCGGAGGTGTGATCCTCGCGCTCGTCTACTTCGCAGCTTTCACCAGCATCTTCTTCACCATCTCGCTGCTGTGGCAGACCGGACTCGGCAATACGGCTCTGTCCTCGGGCCTGGTATCGATTCCGTTCGCGATCGGCAGCATCATTGCCTCGTCACAGAGCAACAAGCTGACCGTCCGTCTGGGGCGCACAGTTCTGATACTCGGAGCCTCGCTCGTCTCGATCGGGTTGATTTGGCTGTGGATCATCTTGGCCACCAGCTCGGCCGACACCATCTCGCACTGGACGCTGTTGGTTCCGCTGTTCATCGCAGGGCTGGGTAACGGTGCCTTCATTGCGCCGAACGCGCAGTTCATCGTGGCGACCGTGGATCGTGATGACGCGGGCGCGGCAAGCGGCGTCATTTCTACGATGCAGCGCGTCGGCTCCGCGATCGGCATCGCCGTGATCGGCAGTGTTCTGTTCGGAAGCCTGACCATCACCGGGCCCGACACGGTGGGATCCGGATTTCTGCACGGAGCGGCGATGGCAATGGCGGTCAGTGCGGCGTTCAGTGTGGTGGCGCTGGCGCTGGTCTTCGCGCTTCCCAAAAAGGTTCAGAGCGCGGGCTGAGCACACGTGCTCAGGTGTTCAGACCCTTGCTGTGCCGGTCGATGACAGATGCTGCCAGATCGGCAATCTTGACGTTCAAGTCCTGGGACGACTTCCGCAGCAATGCGAATGCCTCGTCTCCGGACACGTCGTGGAGAGCCATGATCAGACCGATGGCCTTGCCGATCTCCCTGTTGCTTTCGAGCCCGTCACGAAGCGTCGACGCTTCTTGCCCGCTGCTGACCGCGGCAACCGCGACCGATGTGAACGCCGTCAGAATGATCGCCTTGCTCGCACTCTCGAGGTCGAACACACCCGGCTGGTCGGTGAACAGGTTGAGCGCGCCGACCTTCTGATCGTCCACCTTGAGCCGGAATCCCATGGCACCTCGCACCGGCGTGCGGTTCAACACACCGCGCGCCATCGCAGGCCACTGGGTGGGAGTGCGGAAATCGGACTCGAGCTGGGCTGCCTCGCTGGTGATCGCGTCCAGGCACGGTCCTTCGCCCGTAGCGCGCTCGATATCGTCGATCACGCGCGCGATGTCGTCGGAGGCGGCCACTGTGACGGGCTTGCCGTGGCGCATCAGCATCAGGCTGGCGTGATCGCAATGCGGAACGATCAGTACGGCGGCGTTGCAGATCGCGGTGTAGATTTCCTCGGCGCTGCTGCCTCGGTACACAATGTCGGCCAGAGCGGCGAACACAGTGGCCGGATCGGTCGACGGGCCGTCGTGCTGCGAGACGTCGTTCACCTGCAACTCCCGTCCTTGTGTGATCGTCCTTGTGTGATCGTTCGAGCAACCGGCACTCGATGTGCGTCAACCGTACCGCCACGGCATGGGGTGTTCGAACGGGTGGGTACCGGCAGTAGCCTCGGGTCGTGAGCGATGCGCAGGAGTCCACCGGGTTCGAGTACGGCCACGACGGACCGAAATCGATCGTGGTGGGAGTCGACGGGTCCGACTCGTCCTGGCGTGCCGCTGCCTACGCCGCAGGACTGGCCCGCAGGCAGCGATCGCTGCTCGTGCTGGTCTACGTGCAACCCATTGCGACGGCATCGTGGGGCCAGGCCGGCATATCACTGGTCGAGACCGGTCAGCAGATTGCCGACGAGTTGCTCGACTACATCAGAACCTCGGCTGCCCAGTTCGGTGATCGAGAGCATGTTCGGTGGGAGTTCCGTACCGCACAGGGTGATCCGTACAACGGGCTGATCGCCGTCGCAGAGCAACTGCGCACCGATGCCGTCGTGGTGGGGGCGTCCGAGAATGCAGGACATCGAATCGCCGGCTCGGTGGCAGTTCGCTTGGTCAAAGCGGGACGGTGGCCGGTCACCGTGGTGCCCTGAACGAGGCGAAATCGAGCCGATCCCCGGTCCGCACGGTAAAAATAGGCAGTCACCTCGTCGGATACGAGGCGCACGTGGTGCCGATTTCGGATCCGAGGAGTTCCATGACCGGGCTTTCGCGTAGACAATTCGTGGCTCGCGTCGGGACACTCGCGGCAGTGTGGGGAATCGCGCCTCAGGTGCTCGGTCAGGCTCTGGTCGCTCGTGCCCAACCTGCGGAGACGGCCGGAACCCTGGCGCAGACGATTCTGCGGTCCGCGACCGGGCCTGGGCAGTATCGCGTCCTCGGTGCCGGTCCGGGCGAGCCGTACGTTTCTCGATCGGACATTCTGGGCCGCGCACCCCTGTCGTCTAGGGTGCAGTCGAGGCGGTCGTTGCTCTACCTCGGGCACCTGTCCGACATGCATGTGATCGACGCCCAATCGCCCGGCCGGATCGAGCCCATGATCGTGTCCGATCACGCTGCGTGGGGTTCGGCCTTCCACCCGCAGGATCCGCTGACCGTGCACGTCACCGCCGCGATGGTGAAGGCTTTCGCCGACGCTCGGATCAGCCCGGTCACCGGCGCACCGATGGGAGCCGCGGTGGTCACCGGAGACAGCGCCGACATGCATTCGCATCTCGAATTGCGCTGGTATATCGATGTTCTCGACGGAGTCCCGGTGAGGCCCACGAGCGGCGCGCCGGACGTCTTCGAGGGTGTTCAGGCGTGGCCGGAGGCACAGTGGGCCTATCGTCCGGGCGATCCGTCGGGAGGGTCGTTCGGCGACTACGGATTCCCGACGCTGCCCGACCTGCTCACCCAGGCGATGTCGGGAACCGTCGAGTCGGTGGGGCTACCCGTACCGTGGTACTCGGTCTACGGGAATCACGACACCCTGTTGCTCGGCACGTTCGATCTGTCCTCGCAACTGCACGCCCTCGCCGTCGGTGGTCGTAAGGCGTACACGCTGGGGGCGACGGCCACGTCGGCACTCGCCGGCTATGCCTCGACGGCCAGTCCGTTGCAGCGAACGATCGACGCGCTCGGCGTCGGATCCGGTGCGCGACCAGGCTTTCGCGCGGTGTCGGCCGATCCGTCGCGATACCTGTTCGAGCAACGCGAGTTCATGGAAGAACACTTCGAAACCACTCCGACGCCGGGTCCGATCGGGCACGGCTTCACGCAACACAATCTCGATTCCGGCGAGACCTGGTGGACGGCAGACCCCGCCCCGAACATTCGCACGTTCGGACTCGACACCTGCAATGCCGTCGCCGGACCCGACGGTGCGGTTCCGGAGCAGCAATTCGACTGGTTGACAGAGCAATTGGAGCGGGCGCAGGCCGAAAACAAGCTCGTGCTCATCTACACGCACCACAACAGTCTGACGCTGGAGAACCGGGCGCAGCGGCCAGGTCGCTCGGTGAAGCTCTACGGTGCAGACGAATTCGTCGATCTGCTGTTGAAATATCCGGTGGTGATCGGCTGGCTCAACGGTCACACCCACCAGAACCAAATACTGGCGCACTCGAGAGAAGGACGCGGATTCTGGGAGATCACCACCGCGTCGTGCATCGACTTCCCGCAACAGCAGCAGGTGGTCGAGATCGTCGACAATCGGGACGGGACTCTCTCGTTGTTCACCACGGTGCTCGATCACGCGTCGCCGATCACGCCCGGAAACAGTGGCAGCTACCTCGATCTCGCGTCGCGCAGCCGTGAACTGGCGGCCAACGACTGGGCCGAAAATCCTCTGATGCGACGAGGTTCGCGACTGGATCGCAACACCGAACTGCTCCTGCCGGCCCCGTTCGACCTGAGCACCATCACCGACGCCGCTCTCGAGCAGCAACACCTCGCCGAGCACGCGCGTTTGATCGCCTACGAGACGAGGCGGGCCCGATGAACAGTGTTCACAGGAAGATCCTCCTCGCAGCTGCGGTGGTGGCGTGCGCGGGATGCTCACAGACCGCAGCGCTTGCGCCGGTCGGCGGAGCCGAACTCGGAAACCTGCGCTACGCAGTCAACGACGTCCTGTTCGAGAAGGGAATCGACATCTTGGTCGCGCCGGTGTGCTCGGGTACCGGTGCCGACATCGAATGTGTTGGGGAGACAACCGACAACGAGGCGATTTCCGGTTCGGCTACGTCGGACGACGCGAGCACCGTCGAGATCAAGGTCGGTAAGAAAGTTCTCTACTCGGGTTCCGTGCAGGACGTGCTCGATCGCAATTCGACGGTCGGTGCGCCGTGAGGGGGAGTGCGGTTCTGGCTGTCGTGGTGGTCGTGTCGGCGCTGATTCAGGCGCTGACTGTGCTGGGGGATCCGGTTCCGATGTCGTCTCTCGGTTTCGCGGGATTGGTTCTGGCTTCTGTTGCCGCGGTGGTACTTGCACTGTGGATCACCGCGTCGACGGCACTCGATGTGGTGGACGGCAACGCGTCCGGTGCGCTCAGTCGGGCTTGGCGACGGCCGGGAGTCCTGGTGTGGTGCGTGGTGCTGACCGGGGTGGCCGCTGCGCTCGCGATTCTGTTCCCATTGCTGCCGGCTGTCGTGATTCTGGTTGCGTTGCTGATACTTCCGGCCGCGGTCGACGGTCACCGACATCCGTTCCGCGCAGCGTCGGCTACGGTCGGGCGGTCGCCAGGGCGGTGCGCAGTCGCGGTTGCGGTCACCATTGTGGCCTACATCCTCGGCTGGGTCGCGGCGCTGGTGCTGGGTTTCTTCGTCACCGGCCTGGTGGCGGCGTTCCTCACGTGGGTGTGGTTCGGAGCCACTGCTGCTGTGCTGCTGACGTATTGGTCTCGGCTCTACCGACGGGCAGCGCCGGTCTGATCTCCGTCGACGGCACTCAGCCGCGGGCTCGGCGACCGGCCGCGGCTTCGGCGACAACCTGAGTTGTCCGAGTTGCGCGAGTGTCGTCTCGCACGGCGCTGACAATCCACCACAGCATCTGCTTGCGGGCGCTCGGCGGAAAGCCGTCCCAGTTGGTTCGAGCGTTCGGGTCATTGTCCAGCGCCGTCGTCAACTCGGATGGTTCCAGGAGGTCCTCGACCTGATCGGCAATCGTCCACCAGCCGTTGGATTTCGCGGCCGCGATGGCACGGCGGCCGGCTTCGGTCATCAGCCCGCTGACTTCCATATCGGCTGCGCGTTTCCGGTTCAGACGGGTCCACGGGCTCTTGGTCCTGCGCGGCGTGAACAGCTGCAGGCTGCGCTCCTCGTCGAGATTGCTGCCGGTGGAATCGATCCAACCGAAACAGATGGCTTCCTCGACGGCGTCGGGGTACGGGCAGCGCGGTCGGTCGGTGGTGTTGCGCCACGAACACAGCCACACGCCTCGGCTGGATGCGTGATTGCGCTCCAGCCAGGTACGCCACTGCGCGCGGGTCTCGACGTGAACGATCGGATAGTCGAATTTCCATGTAGCCGGGTGGTCGGATGCCGACGACGGAGATTTCTCAGCAGTCACGTGAACGTTCCATCTACTCGTCGTGGTGTTGCACACTGCGATTTAGCATGCGATCAGTGTGCCAACGATCGAGGACATCCTATGTCCGCAATGAGGCCGAGGTATTCATCGATCGACACGGATTCTGGCTCGGCTGTCGACACCGTGGTGGGGCGGGCGGGGCTCGAACCCGCGACCAATGGATTATGAGTCCACGGCTCTAACCGACTGAGCTACCGCCCCATGCTCGTGCCAGGTACGAGCCTGCAGAATCGTACAGAATCCGGCACCCTCGGTGGTGCATCGGGTGCGCTACTTGGCCCGGACCTGGACCGGGACCCCATTGAGGATCGCATTAGCCGAGACGGCGTCGACGCGGCCCGGGTCGGTGATGTCGTTGACACTCGGTCCTTGCACTGTGGTGGCAACAGACAGTTGTACGCCGGGGCGCTGATGGCCGAAGCCGTGCGGCATGCTCACCACGCCCGGCATCATCTTCTCCGACGCCGCCACCTCGATATCGACGGTTCCGGCAGCGGAGGTGACCGACACCATCGACCCGTCCTCGATACCGCGATGTGCGAGATCGTCCGGATGTGCCAGAAGCTGATGTCGCGCTTTGCCTTTGGTGAGCCGGGCGGTGTTGTGCATCCACGAGTTGTTGCTGCGTAGGTGCCGCCGACCGATCATCAACAACTCGTCACCATTCCCAACTGCACTGGAATGCATCAGATCCACCAACGCGGGAAGTTCGGTGACCACCACATCCTGAATCAACTGGACACGCTTGTCTCGCGTCTTCAGCTTCTGCGGGAAGCCGGGACGCAGTGGTCCGAGATCGATCCCGTGTGGATTGGCCCGAAGCTTACGCAGCGACAAACCTTTTCGACGGCTACGCAGCAGGATATCCAGAGTGCGAGCGGGGGACAGGCGCAGGCGAGCCTCGCCGATGATGCTCTTCGGGCTCACTCGTGCCTTCAGCCGATCGACAGTCGAACCCGCCATGCGGTTCTTGTAGCGGATCGACAGGTCTCGGAAGATCTCCCAATCATGCTTGGCATCGGCCTGCTTCGGCAGAACCGCGGGCGAGTATTTCGCGGTGTTGTGTACCGCGAAGGAATTGAAGATCAGGTCGTAGTGATCGCGTTCGAGCGACATCGTCGGCGGCAGAATCACGTGTGCGTGACGCGAAGTCTCGTTGATGTAGAAGTCGAACGACACCATGAAATCCAGGCCCGCGAATGCGTCGTTCAGGGTGGTGCCGCCGGGCATCGACAACACCGGGTTGCCGGACAGCACCGCCATCGCGCGGATCTGGTCCTTGCCCTCGGTGGTGATCTCGTCGACAAGCGTCGAGCAGGGGTATTCGCCTGCGAACTCGGGCAGGTCGCGAACTCGACTGCGCCACTTGTCGAAATGGCCGCGGCCGACGATGCCCTGCTCGATCAAGTCGATCGCAGGATCGGTCACCATGGCCCCGCCGGGACGATCGAGATTGCCGGTGATGATGTTGAGCACCTGGATGGCCCATTGACACACGGTGCCGAACTGCTGGGTCGATACCCCCATCCGGCCGTACGCCGCGGCAGATTTGGCCGCAGCGAAATCACGAGCGAGGGTGGAGATCTCGTCCGCCGATATGCCGACGACGGGAGCCACCGCTTCTGGAGTGAACTCGGCCACCAGATCGGCCAGTCGGTCGGCCCCGTCGATGTAGTCGGCCACCGTCGTCGTGCCGTCGGCAACGATGGTGTGGATCATCGCGAGCAACAACAACGCGTCGGTGCCTGGACGAACGAAGAAGTGTGTGTCGGCTATATCGGCGGTTTCGGTCTTGCGCGGATCGACCACCACCATGCGTCCGCCCCGCTTGCGCAGTGCGCGAGCTCTTTTGGCGAAATCAGGCACCGTCATCATGCTGCCGTTCGACGCCATCGGGTTGCCGCCCAGGACGAGAAAGAAGTCGGTTCGATCGATGTCCGGAATCGGCAGCAGCAGCTGATGGCCGTACAGCAGATGGTCCACGAGTTGATGCGGCAGCTGATCCAGCGAGGTGGCGGAGTAGCGATTGCGCGTCCGCAGCAGCGAGGTGAACGGAATTCCGTGCGTCATCGCGCCCATCGAGTGCACGTTGGGGTTGCCCTGGTAGATGCCGACCGAGTTGCGGCCGTACTTCTTGCGTGTCGAGACGAGACCGTCGACGACGAGGTCGTATGCCTCGTTCCACCCGATCTTCTCCCACTTGTCACCCACCCGCTTGACCGGTGTGGTGAGCCGATCGGTGTCGGCGTGCAGATCGATCAGCGACAGCGCCTTGGGGCAGATGTGACCACGCGAGAGAGGATCTTTCTCGTCACCGCGGATGGACGTCACCGCATCGTTCTCCACGGTGAACTCGAGACCACAGATCGCCTCGCACAGATTGCACGATCCATACACAACCGACATCGCATTCCTCCCACTCATGTGCTGCGAGCGTAGCCCGGCGGGGGACCGAGGCACTGTCATCGGCGGACAATTAGGCTCGTGAATCGTGACCACCCTCGATCTCACGGCCTCGTGGCCCGTCGACCATGTCAGTGCAGCAGTCGTCACCGACTCCGGAGTTCGCGAACAGGTCGGCGACTCAGAGCGCGTCTACGAGCTGGCCTCGGTCACCAAACTGCTCAGTGCGTACGCAGTACTCGTCGCCGTCGAGGAAGGTGCGGTGGAGCTCGATCAACCCGCAGGGCCCGAGGGTTCGACGGTGCGTCATCTACTGGCACACGCGTCGGGCTTGGCGTTCGGCGACCGGACTGTGCAGGCACCAGCAGGCACAAAGCGAATCTACTCGAGCGCCGGGTTCGAGGTGCTGGCCGAACTGATCGAGACCGAGGCAGGCATCGCCTTCCCCGACTACCTCGACGAGGCGGTGTGCGTGCCCCTGCAGATGACGAACACGTCGCTGCCGGGATCGGCCGGTCACGGTGGCCGATCGACGCTCGCGGACCTGACGAGGTTCGCTACAGAGCTGCTGGAGCCGACGCTCCTGGCGTCGCAGACACTCGCGTCGGCGACAGAGGTGCAGTTTCCCGGCCTCAACGGGATCGTGCCCGGGTACGGATCGCACAAGCCTTGCGACTGGGGGCTTGGGTTCGAGCTGCGTGGCGATAAGACTCCGCACTGGACCGGGGGCAATAACTCGCCGTCCACGTTCGGTCACTTCGGGCAAGCCGGAACGTTCCTGTGGGTGGATCCCGCGGTACGGACTGCCTGCGTGGTGTTGACCGATCGAGCGTTCGGAGACTGGGCCAAGCCGCTGTGGCCGGAGCTGTCCGACGCAGTCCTGGCGGGGTGAAACTCGTCTGTTCACAGATTGCACTGGCGCAACAGGGGCAACTCGGGGCACACTAGTACACATACGCATTGATTCACTGCAGCCAGCCGAAGCATGTCGAGGTCGTTGGGGAAGACGTCCCTCGTCGAAGCTGGAGGTAGTGCAATGCGTGGATCGAATCAATTCGCAGAAGCGACGTCGGGTGTTGTGTACATCCACTCGTCGCCCGCTGCTCTGTGCCCGCACGTCGAATGGGCGTTGACCGACGCCCTCGATTGCCGTGCGAATTTGAAGTGGTCTGCGCAGCCTGCCTCCGACGGTCAGCTTCGCGCCACCACCGACTGGGTGGGCCCGGTCGGTACCGGAGCCAGGCTCGCCGGCATCCTGCGCTCGTGGCAGATGCTGCGGTTCGAGGTGACCGAGGACGCCAGTGACGGCGTCGACGGCGAACGGTTCTCACACGTACCCGGATTGGGCCTGTGGCGCGGAACGACGAGCGCGAACGGTGACGTGGTGCTCGGTGAGATGCGACTGCGCGCCTTGATGGAAAACAACCAGGGGAATTTCACCGCAGCCGTGGAACATGCTCTCGGCTCGGACTGGGACGCTGCCCTCGAACCGTTCCGCACCGGTGGTGCGGGAGCGGAAGTGACGTGGTTGAGCCGCGACGTCGGCTGACCGTAGGGGTTGCTGGGGCCTGAGTGTCGCGGTAGTTTCGCGGGCGTGCCTAGTTAGGCATGTGGGAACGACCGTGGAGTGGTGAGTTCGATGCTGTCGACTGGAAAAGTGATTCGATTCGACGAGTTCAAGGGGTACGGATTCGTAGCGCCGGACGAGGGCGGCGAGGACGTGTTCATTCACGTCAACGATCTGGACTTCGACAAGAGGCTCTTGGCACCGGGGGTTCGAGTCGAGTACGTCGCCGTCGAAGGCGACCGGGGTCTCAAGGCCACTCAGGTGCAGATCATCGACGGTCCGGCATCGACCGCCTTGGTTACCCGGCACAAGCCGGACGTGCCGTTCCGCAATGTCCCGATCACCGAACACGAGCAACTCGAAGACGTCATCTGCGACGTGCTGTCCGAAGGGGCTTTCACCGCGGAACTGACCGAGGCTCTCCTGACCGCCAACGGCACCTTGTCAGCGACGCAGATTCTCGACATTCGATCAGCGATTTTGAGACTGGCTCACGACCACAAATGGATCGAGAGCTGACCGACGCTTCAATCGCCTGCAGCCCTCTCGAACCAATCCCGGACCCGGGCTCCTGACCCCGCCCGGCGCTGAACCCGCCCGGCCGCTGAATGAATGCGACTTTGTTGCAGTCTGAGCGACTGAAAGCCACATTGATCCCAAGGGGGCGGGCTTGCGGGCCGGGCTTGCGGGGCGGGCGTGCAGGCGAGAGGGCGGGGCTGGCGGCGAACCCCTAGCCGATCAGAGCGGAATGTTCTTGTGGTTGCCCCGCGCCGCAGGGGCAGCAGCGAGTGCTTTGGTGACCGTGCTGCGAGTCTTGCTCGGCTCGATGACCTCGTCGACGACACCGATGGCCACGGCACGCTCGACGCCACCGGCGATGCTCTCGTGCTCGACGGTGAGGCGATCGTGCAGGGCCTCGCGCTCTTCCTCGGGCGCGGCGGCGAGGGCCTTCTTGTGCAGGATGCCGACGGCTGCCTTCGCGCCCATCACGGCGACCTCGGAGCCGGGCCAGGCGTACACAGCAGTGGCACCGAGTGCGCGAGCGTTCATGGCGATGTACGCACCGCCGTAGATCTTGCGCGTGACCAGGGTGACGCGAGGAACGGTCGCTTCGGCGAAGGCGTGCAACAGCTTTGCGCCGCGGCGGACGACGCCTTCCCATTCCATGCTGACACCGGGGAGGTATCCGGGAACGTCGACGACCACGATTAGCGGAATGCCGAACGCATCGCACAACCGCACGAAACGTGCTGCCTTCTCGGCACTTTCGGAGTTGAGGCAACCGCCGAGACGAATGGGATTATTGGCGATGACGCCGACGGTGCGGCCGCTGATGCGTCCGAGGCCGATGACGATGCTGCGGGCCCAGCCGCCCTGAAACTCCTCGAACGTCGATTCGCCTTCGACGTTGTCGAGCAGCTCGTGAACGATCGGGTGCACATCGTATGCGCGACGGTTGGATTCGGGCATCAACGCCCGGAGGTCGGTGTCTCCGTGCTCGGCGGCGGCGATGTCGAATTCGCCCTGCTCGCAGAACATCGACACCAGGCGGCGGGCGCGGGTGAACGCGTCCATCTCGCTGTCGGCGACGATGTGGCAGACACCGGACTTCTTGTGATGGGTGTCGGGGCCACCGAGCGAGGCCATGTCGACCTGCTCGCCGGTGACGCTGCGGACGACGTCGGGACCGGTGACGAACACGCGTCCCTCGGGAGCCATGATGACGACGTCGGTCAACGCAGGACCGTAAGCGGCGCCGCCGGCTGCGAAGCCGAGGACGACGGAAATCTGGGGGACGAGGCCGGACGCTCGAACCATGGCCTCGAAGACGAGACCTACGGCGTGGAGAGCTTCGACGCCCTCGGCGAGGCGAGCGCCACCGGAGTGCCATACGCCGACGAGCGGGGCGCGTTGTTCGATGGCGGTATCGATGGCGGCGACGATGTGCTTGCAGCCGTCGACGCCCATGGCACCGCCCATGACGGTGGCGTCGGAGCAATACGCGATGGTGTGGACTCCGTCGATCTCACCGGAGGCCGCGAGAATGCCGGATTTGTCCCTATCGTGCAGGGGGACAGTGGTTCCGGTGTCGAACAGATTCTCGAGGCGGGCGAGTGGATCGCGGGGATCGGTAGAAGTACCGAATCGAGTGACGGGAGCCAGAATAGTCATCGCTTGTCCTTCTTCAGGGCCCCCGTGGGGGCGAGGCCCGAACCGGGGCCGTTCGCGAGGAACGGACCCCGGTTCGGATCATGCACTGCGAGAGCGAGATTCGCTGAGTCGAAAGATCGACTCAGTGCATCACGCCTTTCCGAAGGCGAGCGCTACGTTGTGCCCACCGAATCCGAACGAGTTGTTGATCGCGTAATCGATCTGTCCGACGCGGGGCTCGCCCTTGACGACGTCGAGATCGATCTCGGGATCCTGATTCTCCAAATTCAGTGTGGGAGGGATGATTCCCTCACGCACTGCCAGCACCGTCAGAACCGACTCGAGGGCACCGACGGCACCGATCGAGTGGCCGAGAGCGGATTTCGGTGCGTACACCGCTGCGTGATTTCCGACGGCCTTGTTGATCGCCAGCGCTTCGGCGGTGTCTCCGATGGGAGTTGCCGTTGCGTGTGCGTTCACGTGGGTGATGTCGGACTTCTGCAGGCCTGCGGTCTCGATGGCGCGCTGCATCGCACGCGCTGCACCCTTGCCCTCCGGGTCGGGAGCCACGAGGTGAAACCCGTCCGAGGTGATTCCGGCACCGAGCAGGCGGGCGTGGATCGTTGCGCCGCGAGCCTTGGCGTGCTCCTCGGTCTCGATGACCATGAGCGCACCCGCTTCACCGAAGACGAAGCCGTCACGATCCTTGTCGAACGGACGTGAGGCACCCTTCGGGTTGTCGTTGTTGGTGCTCATCGCCCGCATCATGGAGAAGCTGGCGATCGGAACCGCGTCGATGTAACCCTCGACGCCACCGGTGACGACCATGTCCGCGTCGCCCATCACGATCATTCGCCATGCGTGAGCGATGGCTTCCGATCCCGAGGAGCAGGCGGAGACGGGAGTAATGACGCCGGCCTGCGCTTTGAGCTCGAGTCCGACGACCGCTGCGGGGCCGTTCGGCATGACCATCTGAACCGCGAGCGGGGACACCTTGCGGTAGCCGCCGGCCTTCATCTTGTCGTTGGCGTCGATCAGCGAATCGCCGCCACCGAGGCCGGTACCGATCGACACGCCGAGGCGAAGAGGATCGACGTCGGGGGTGCCGGCGTTCTTCCATACCTCGCGACCGAGCACGGTGGCCAGCTGCTCCACGTAGCTCAGGCGACGAATCTCGACCCGCGAGAGCAGGCTCTGCGGGTTCACCGCGAGGTGTCCGCCGATCCGCACGGGCAGGTCGTACTCGGCGACGAAATCGTCTTCGAGAGTTGCAATTCCGCTGTCGCCGTTCAGCAGACCCTTCCACGTGGCATCGACGTCACCCGCAAGTGACGTGGTCGCAGCGAGGCTGGTGACGACGACACTGGGGAAGCGTCCGTTGGCGGTGGATGGGTTGGTCATGGGCCGTGTCACTCGCTCGCGGAGTCGTCGAGCTTGGCCTTGATAGCTTCTGCGGCTTCGGGGTTCTCCGCTTCGAGCTTCTGGATGTAGTTGACGGCGTCACCGACGGTGCGCAGACCTGCGAGGTCCTCGTCGGGGATCTTCACGCCGTACTTGTCTTCGGTCTGCACTGCGATCTCGACCATGGAGAGCGAGTCGATGTCGAGATCGTCGACGAAGGACTTCTCGATGGTCACCTCGGACGGTTCGATGCCCGTGACCTCTTCGATGATCTCTGCAAGTCCGGCGATGAGGTCTTCCTGGCTGGCCACTGTTGTGGGTCCCTTCTCTTCTGTGTCGAACGCCGAAGTCATGTGCTTCGAGACGCGGTTGTGCATTTCTGCCACTCGGGGAGTGGAAGTGGATCCGCAGTGCTGTGACTGCGGTGTGCCGAGCTATCCGAGCTCGGCCAATGCGGAAATGTCCGCCGGTGTTTTCAGGCCGAGGTTGGCGACGCCGCGCAGTTCACGCTTGGCGATGCCGACCAGTGCGCCTGCCGGGGGCAGTTCCACAAGTCCGGTGACCTGCGCCGTGCGCAGGTAGGCGTTGCACAGATCCCATCGCACGGGGCGAGTGACCTGAGCAGCAAGTTTGTTCAGTGCGTCGGCACCCGAGGTGACCGGCTGGCCGTCCGAGTTGGACAGCAGCGTCCGCGTGGGGTCCGACGGCGTGATGGCGGCTGCTGCTGCAGCAACGGTGTCGCCCGCCGACGCCATGTACTTGGTGTGGAATGCGCCGGCGACCGGCAGGGCTCGAACGCGCGCCTTCTCGGGCGCACTCTCGGCCAGTTCGGCGAGCTTGGTGAGCAGGCCCGCTGCGACGATCTGACCTGCAGCATTGACGTTGGCCGGAGCAAGGTCCAGCTCCTCGAGTCGGGCCAGCACGGCAGCTTCGTCGCCGCCGAGTACGGCGGACATGCCGGTCGGCTCGAGTGCGCAGGCCTTGGCCATCGCAGCTCCGCGGACGGCAGCGAGCGACACCGCATCATCGGAGGAGATGACGCCGGCTATAGCCGCGGCAGCGAGCTCGCCGACGGAGTGCCCGGCGATGACGGCATCCTCGGGAAAAAGGCCGCGCGACGCAATCTCCTCGAAGGCGAGCAAGGCAGATGCCACGACCAGGGGCTGTGTCACTGCGGTGTCGGTGATCTCCTCGGCGGTGGCCGTGGTGCCGAGGCGAACGAGATCCAGGCCGGAAGCCTTGGACCACAGCGCGAGCCGGTCGGCTGCGCCGGGCAGTTCGAGCCATGGCAGCAGCATGCCGGGAGTCTGGGAGCCCTGACCGGGCGCAAGCAACGCAATCACAGAGTTAAGGGAACACTGTCGGCCCGTCTATCAGTGATGTCGCGCCCGATGAACTCTCGACAAGCAATTTGTGGGAACCCTACAAATTGCCTCGTGGAGATCCGCTATCGCCGGACGGTACCCGAGCGTTACGTGACGACTTCGCCGAATGTGACCTGTGTGACAAATGGGGCAGGATGGGGCGGTTCGTGATGCGTTCGAGCCAACCTTCCTACCGTTGCTGCAACTCGGAGGACGTACGCATCGCGCGGGTTGGTGGGATCGCGCCCGGTTACCTCGGCTATGCGCTTGAGGCGATAACGGACGGTATTTGGATGAACAAACAGCTGCCGTGCGCAGGTTTCTACGGCACCGCCGCAATCCAGATAGGCGTCGAGCGTGTCGGCCAGTCCGGAACCCGCCGCAGCCAACGGAACGACCACATGATCGTTCAACGCCGATATCGCTGCACTGTCGTTCAGCAGCGCACGCTCGGGTAGTAATTCGCCCGCATGCACCGGACGCGGTGCGCCTCGCCAGCCCGCCACGGCCTGCATCCCCGCGAACGCCTCCACGGCGCTCGAATGCGCTGCTCCCAGAGTGCGGGTGGTGGGACCGATGACGACGGGCCCGTCGGAGAAGTTCTGCAGCATGTCGTCGATCAATGCGTGGTGGGCGGACGAATCGCCGATCTGGCCACTGACCACCATGACCAACCGCGTGCCCTGCACCACGGCCAGTGCTGCGCGTCCGTGCTTCTGCGCCACCGCGTGCACGGTTCCTACGACGGATACGCCCCGATCGTCCGGGGGAGTGCCGACCAGCACAGTCGCGGGAGCGGTGGCGTCCCAGTTCAACGTGGCGGCGCGAGAAAGCATGTCCGAGCCGGTGTCTCCGCGCACGACGGCATCGACCACGAGGGCTTCGAGGCGGGTGTCCCAGGCTCCACGGGACTCGGCGGCACTGGCGTAGACCGATGCGGCAGCGAAGCCGAGCTCGCGTCCGTATCGCAGCACTGCTTCGGTCAGCGCGACCAATTGCTGATCGTTGCGCGCGAGAGCCGGCAGCCACTGCTCGAAGAACTCCATCGCCACGCGGACCATGTCGACGGTCTGGCGCAGGGTGAGGCGTCGGGCGAGGTCTTGGGGGATGACCTGAAAGGCATCGAGTGAGAAGCGAATATCGCTGTGGGGATTCTTCAGCCATTCGAGAAAGTTGTCGACGGCTGTCTGAATCAGGAGCTGGACACTCGCACGTTGAGCGGCATCCAGATCGCCGAAGAACGGTAGCTGGCCCTGCATCGTCGTCACGGCCTCGGTCGAGAGTCGGCCGGAGAACTGCTTGACCCGTCGTAGAAGGGCGTCGGGCAGAGGGTCGCGCTTCTGGCGGGAGGGTGCAAGTGAGGCGACCGGAAGGTGCACCTCGTTGTCCGACGTCAGGGAATCGCGGGTCAACGATTCGCGCAACGCTTCGCGATAGGCGTCGCGTCGGGACACATCGCGTGCGGACGCGCTGCCCGGTGGGTCGGGTTTCGCATCGGACATAAGGAGAACCTACGCCCGACCCCCGCCCCTATCGCGATGGACATGCTTCGCGACGTGGGACGGGGGTCGGCCGAACAGGGGTGGAACCTACGCCGAACCGGTATCGGCGTACGACGTCGGAGCTGCAGTGACGTCGTCGATCTTGTACTTGTCCGCAGCCTCGACGGCTTTGGACTTGTCGATCTCACCGGATGCCGCAAGTGCGGACAGCGTGGCAACGACGATCGACTCGGCGTCGACGTTGAACACCCGACGCGCGGCCGGACGGGTATCGGAGAACCCGAAGCCGTCGGTGCCGAGGGTGACGTAGTCGCCCGGAACCCACTGGCGAATCTGGTCCGGCACTGCACGCATCCAATCCGAGGACGCAATGACAGGGCCGTTGGCGTCGGCCAGTGCCGAGGTGACGAACGGAACGCGCTTGTCCGCACCGGGGTTGCGCAGGGACTCCCGCTCGGCGTCGACGCCGTCGCGGCGCAGTTCGCCCCACGACGTCACCGACCAGACGGCCGAGCGCACACCCCACTCCTCGAACAGCAACTCTCGGGCCTTGCGGGCCGAGACCATGCCGACGCCCGACGCCAGCAACTGCGCCTCGGGGCCGTCGCCGTCCTGCGGAGCCGCGAATTGGTAGATGCCCTTGAGCAGACCCTCGACATCGAGGTTCTCCGGCTCGGCCGGCTGCACGTACGGCTCGTTGTACAGGGTGATGTAGTAGAAGATGTTCTCTCCGCCGAAGCCCTCGACACCTTCGGTGCCGCCGTACATCCGTCGCAGACCGTCCTTGACGATGTGTGCGATTTCGTAGGAGAACGCCGGGTCGTAGGCCACGGCCGCCGGGTTGGTCGACGCCAGCAGGAGCGAATGACCGTCGGCGTGCTGCAGACCCTCACCGGTCAGGGTGGTGCGGCCGGCGGTGGCACCGAGGACGAAACCACGAGCCATCTGGTCCGCGGCGGCCCAGAGACCGTCGCCGGTGCGCTGGAAACCGAACATCGAGTAGAAGATGTACAGCGGGATCATGACCTCGCCGTGGGTGGCGTACGAGGTGCCGACCGCAGTGAACGACGACGTGGAACCGGCCTCGTTGATGCCCTCGTGCAGGATCTGGCCGACTGAGCTCTCCTTGTAGGCGAGCATCAGCTCCGAGTCCACCGAGGTGTACAGCTGGCCGTTGCGGTTGTAGATCTTCAGCGACGGGAACCACGAGTCCATGCCGAAGGTGCGGGCCTCGTCGGGGATGATCGGCACGATTCGGTGGCCGATCTCCTTGTCGCGCAACAGCTCTTTCATGACGCGCACGAGCGCCATGGTGGTGGCGACTTCCTGCTTGCCGGAGCCCTTGCGGAGGGTTTTGTACGTGTCGTCGCCCGGCTGCGGGAGCGGCTTGACGCTCACTCGACGTTCGGGGACGAAGCCGCCGAGCTTGTTGCGACGATCGAGCATGTACTGGATCTCGGGAGCATCCGCACCGGGGTGGTAGTACGGCGGCATGTACGGATCCTTCTCGAGCTCCTCGTCGGAGATCGGGATGTGCTGAAGATCGCGGAACGTCTTGAGGTCGTCGAGCGTGAGCTTCTTCATCTGGTGCGTGGCGTTACGCCCCTCGAAGTGCTTGCCGAGGGTGTAGCCCTTGATGGTGTGCGCCAGGATGACCGTCGGCTGGCCCTTGTGCGACATCGCCGCCGCGTAGGCAGCGTGCACCTTGCGGTAGTCGTGACCGCCGCGCTTGAGGTTCCAGATCTCGTCGTCGGACAGATCCTTGACGAGTTCCTTGGTGCGCGGGTCACGGCCGAAGAAGTGATCGCGGACGTAGCTGCCGTCGTTGGCCTTGTACGTCTGGAAGTCGCCGTCGGGGGTGGTGTTCATCAGGTTGACGAGCGCGCCGTCGCGGTCCTTGTGCAACAGCGCATCCCACTCGCGGCCCCAGACGACCTTGATGACGTTCCACCCGGCACCGCGGAAGAACGACTCCAACTCCTGGATGATCTTGCCGTTGCCGCGCACCGGGCCGTCGAGGCGCTGCAGGTTGCAGTTGACGACGAACGTGAGGTTGTCGAGACCCTCGGTGGCGGCTACGTGCGCGAGACCGCGTGATTCCGGCTCGTCCATCTCGCCGTCGCCGAGGTAGGCCCAGACGTGCTGATCGGAGGTGTCCTTGATGCCGCGGTCGTTCAGGTAGTGGTTGAAGCGAGCCTGGTAGATGGCGTTCATCGGGCCCAGGCCCATCGACACCGTCGGGAACTCCCAGAAATCCTGCATCAGACGCGGGTGCGGGTACGACGGCAGTCCGCCGCCCTCGCTCTCGTGGCTTGCCTCCTGGCGGAAGCCGTCCATGCGCTCGGCCGGGATGCGGCCCTCGAGGAAGGCGCGGGCGTAGATGCCGGGGGAGGCGTGGCCCTGGATGAAGATGTGGTCGCCGCCGCCGGGGTGGTCCTTGCCGCGGAAGAAGTGGTTGAAGCCGACCTCGTACAGAGCTGCGGAGGATGCGTACGTGGAGATGTGACCACCGACGCCGACGCCGGGACGCTGCGCGCGGTGCACCATGATCGCGGCGTTCCAGCGAATCCAGGCGCGGTAGCGGCGCTCCATCGACTCGTCGCCCGGGAACCACGGCTCGTTCTCGGTGGGGATGGTGTTGACGTAGTCCGTGGACGTCAGCGACGGCAGCGCAACGCGGCGCTCGCCGGCGCGCTCGAGCAACCTGAGCATCAGGTAGCGAGCGCGGTTGGGTCCGGACCTCTCGAGCAGGCCGTCGAACGACTCGATCCATTCGTTGGTCTCGTCGTTGTCGATATCGGGCAGGTACGACGCGACACCCTCACGGATGACGCGGACCCGGCCGTCCGAGCCCTTCTTGCCTGCAGACGATGTGTTCTGCCGTTCGCCGCTGTTCACTTCGGACAACGTGTGCACTCCTCAATGTGGCGGACGCTCGGTGTGGCGCCCGGTCCCGGTAGTCCCGCCCCTGTGACGGCGGTCTACTTTCCTCGTTCTCGTGATTCCTCCCCAATCCTGCCGCATCCCGTCGGTTCTGGTAGTACAGAGGTCCAATACCCACCAGTAGAAATTTATGTACTCAATTTCGGCGCGGTCAGCTTGCGCGAACGGCTTCAACACTGTTCGCTTTGACTACTGCACCCACAATTCAAGGAGGTCACCACCGTGGTCGCCGCGGCGGACGCTCAGAACTACGCTCAGAAACTTGGCATAACTCGCGACATGGTCGTACAGGAGCTGGGCTGGGACGAGGACACCGACGATGATCTGCGCGCCGACGTAGAAGATGCGATCGGTGGGGAGACCCTCGACGAGGATTCCGACGAGGTGATCGACGTTGTGCTGCTGTGGTGGCGCGACGGAGACGGTGACCTGGTCGATGCACTCATGGATGCAATCGGTCCGCTTTCGGACGATGGCATCGTGTGGGTCCTCAGCCCCAAGACCGGCATGTCCGGTCATGTCGAACCCAGCGAGATTGCCGAATCCGCCCCGACCGCAGGATTGACGCAGACCTCTGCGGCAAACCTCGGCGACTGGATCGGAAGTCGATTGGTTCAGCCCAAGACTCCCGCCACCAAGCGGTAGACCGATTCTCGACACAGGAAGACGGTTCTAGATGCCGATCGAGGTTGGCGCGGAAGCGCCCGACTTCACCCTCAAAGACCAGAACAACCAACTGGTCGCGTTGTCGTCGTACAGGAACGTGAAAAACGTTCTGCTCGTGTTCTATCCACTGGCGTTCACCGGTACGTGCCAGGGCGAGCTGTGCAAAGTGCGCGACGAGTTACCGTCGTTCGAGAACGACGACACCGCGATCCTGGCGATCTCGGTGGGTCCGCCTCCGACTCACAAGATCTGGGCCGCAGAACAGGGATACACATTCCCGCTGCTGTCCGACTTCTGGCCGCACGGTGCAGTAGCTCAGGCATACGGGGTGTTCAACGAAGATGCCGGATTCGCCAATCGCGGAACGTTCGTGGTCGACAAGTCCGGAATCATCAGGTTCGCCGAAATGAACGGCCCCGGGGAAGCACGAGACAGTTCATCGTGGTCCGAGGCACTCGCACAGGTGAGCTGACCTGCGGAATTGTAGTTAGAGATCAGACACGATAAATTTCTCCAAGCGTTCCGGTGGCCCGGGGTTGTCCCCAGGCCACCGTTACTCGGGCGTATAGCTCAGCGGTAGAGCTCTGGTTTTACACACCAGCGGTCGGGGGTTCGAACCCCTCTGCGCCCACCATTCACAGCGATTCGCGGCTCTCCCGAGTTTCTCGCACGATCTGCTGCGCCCGGTGTTCCTCGGGCAGTCGATCACCTTTGTCGAAGAGCTTGTGGCGCAATGTGCCCGGTGTGTATTCGGTGCGATATACACCCCGGCGCTGCAATTCGGGGACGACGAATCGAACTACGTCCTCGAACGATCCCGGGGTGATGGCATACGCGAGATTGAATCCATCCACGTCGGTCTCGTCCACCCACTCCTGTAACTGGTCTGCGACTTTGCCGGGGGACCCGACGATGCGCGGACCGGCACCACCGATGCCGCCCCACTCGGCGATATCGCGCACCGTCCATTCCTTGCCGTCGGCCCCGATCGACTGGAACGACGCCACGAAGGACTGAATCGCGTTGCTCTCGACATTTCCCAGCGGCTCGTCGAGCGCATACCGCGACAGGTCGACGCCCATCCAGCCCGACATGAACACCAACGCGCCCTCGGCACTGGCATACGACCGATACTCGTCGTGCTTGGCATGGGCGAGTTCGGATGTCTCATCGGTGATGATGGTGAGCAGCTGATAGATGCGTGCCGAGTAGGGATCTCGCCCCGCGTCTCGCAAGGCTCGACGAATGTTCGAAACCGTTTCCGCCAGAATCTCCTTGGTAGGTGCGCCGACGAAGATCGCTTCGGCATTCTGCGCCGCGAACCGAACGCCACGCGGTGAGGCACCGGCCTGAAAGATCACCGGCGTTCGCTGCGGCGACGGCTCGGCGAGGTGGATACCCGGGACCGTGAAGTGCTTGCCGCGGTGGTTGATTCGATACACCTTGGTTGGGTCGGTGAACACACCGGTCTCGCGATCGCGGACCACCGCGTCGTCGTCCCATGACGCCTCCCACAGCTTGTAGAGGACCTCGAGGTACTCGTCGGCGTGGTCGTAGCGATCGTCGTGTTTCAGCTGATCGTCGTGTCCCATGTTCTGCGCCGCAGATGGCAGATACCCGGTGACGACGTTCCATCCGATCCGGCCGTTGGTGAGGTGATCGAGCGTGGAGAGCCGACGTGCGAACGGATACGGATGCTCGAAGCCGGTACCCGCAGTGATGCCGAAGCCCAGATGCTCGGTGACCGCGGACTGCGCGCTGACGAGCAACAGTGGGTCCGACACCGGAATCTGCGCACCGTGCCGGATGGCGGCGTCGTGGTTTCCGCCGTACACGTCGTAGGTGCCTAGGACATCGGCGATGAACAAGCCGTCGAACAGGCCTCGTTCCAACAGTTTCGCTAGATCCGTCCAGTAGCCGAGTTCCTTGTAGCGCCATGACTGATCGAGCGGATGACGCCACAGACCGGGTGACTGATGCGCGACGCAATTCATATCGAAGGCATTGAAACGAATCTCATGTGACACGGCGGAACTCCTTCGGCAGGACGACCTGTCTTCGATACCGACAGCGGTGCGACGCTACCGACGACTCAGGCCGGTGGGAACAGTTCGGATCGTGATGAGTCGATAGCTGGTCAGCAGCGCTCCGATACCTCAGTGTTGCGCAGTCACATCAGCGAAAGAAGCGTCGGAGCATGATCGAAATAGCGCAATTGACCAAGACGTACGGGACGGGGGAGAACACGACTGTCGTCCTCGACCGCTTGGATTTCACGGTGCAATCCGGCGAGATCCTGGCCGTCGTCGGCCCCAGTGGTGCCGGCAAAAGCACTCTGGCCCAATGCATCAACCTCCTCACGCGGCCCACCTCGGGCTCGGTGATCGTCAACGGAGACGACCTGGCGCAGTTGAATGCCAAGCAACTTCGAGTCGCGCGCCGCCGCATCGGCACGGTGTTTCAGTCGTCGAGTCTGCTCTCGCGTCGAACGGTGGCGGAGAACGTCGCCCTGCCACTGGAGTTCCTCGGGGTCACGAAGGCCGAAACGGCCAGGCGTGTGGGAGAGCTTCTCGACCGAGTAGGTCTGTCCGACAGAGCAGCTCGATATCCGTTTCAGCTCTCGGGCGGGCAGCGCCAGCGAGTGGGAATCGCGCGAGCATTGGCACTTCGGCCGTCGGTGCTGCTGTCCGACGAGGCCACCTCCGGCTTGGATCCGCAGACCACCGAATCGGTAGTCGAGTTGCTGCGCGAACTCCGTCGCGACCTCGACCTCGCCATCGTGTTCATCACTCACGAAATGGATACCGTTCTGCGAGCTGCTGATTCGGTGGCCAGGCTCGATCACGGCCGCATCGTCGAATCCGGGAAGCTGGTCGACCTGCTGACCGACCACACGTCGGCGCTCGGCAACGAGCTGCGACCCAGGCGTGACGACGCCCAGGCTGCAGCCGGCGACGTGCAATGGAACGTGACCTACGATTCGCCCGATGTTCCGCAGGACTGGATCGGTCGGTTGGGCCAGGATCTGGGCGCACCGGTCGCGCTGTTGGGAGCGTCCGTGCAGGTTGTGGCCGGAGTGACGGTCGGCAGCGCGTCGATCGGCATCGGTGGCCACCTGAGTGGACGTGTCCCCGGTGCGCTCACGGCTCTCGGATTGTCCGGATCTACGAATACCGAGCAGCCGATCCTGGAGGCCGCGTCGTGATCGCGGTACTCGCGGCAGGCAACAAGGTTCCGGTCGACGAACTGCCGGCTCTGCTGTTGCCCGCGTTGGGCGACACCCTCACGATGGTCGGGATCGTGATGTTCATCGTGGTTCTCGTGGGTGTGCCGCTCGGCGCGGTGCTGTTCAACCTGGGACCCGGCGGACTGTTCGAGAACCCGATGCTCCACGCGCCGATCAGCTGGATCGTCAGTATCGGTCGGTCGTTGCCGTTTCTGATCTTGATGGCTGCGCTGGTTCCGGTCACGCGGTGGATCACCGGAACCAACATCGGTATCGCAGCCGCTGTGGTGCCGATGTCGTTGGCGGGTATTGCATTCTTCACTCGCATCGTCGAGAACTCTCTGCGCTCGGTTCCGACGTCAGTTGTCGACGTCGCTCGGGCATCCGGCGGTTCCACACTGCAGGTCACCACCACTCAGTTGTCCGAGGCTGTGCCGTCGATCATCGGCGGGCTGACCATCAACGTCATTGCCATGACCGAATACTCGGCCATTGCCGGAACCATCGGTGCAGGCGGAATCGGTTATGTCGCAGTCACATACGGCTACCAGCGGTTCGATCACACCGTCATGATCGCAACCATCGTCATTTTGATTCTCACCGTCGCCGCCGTCCAGCTCGTTGGCGATGCACTTGTTCGCTACACCACACCTCACCAGCGCACCTTGCGCACTGCCTGAACCGCATTCGAAAGGTCCAATCCATCATGACAACGTCCACCGAAGCACACGGCTTCGAGCTGAAGAACCGTCGAAAAGCGCCCTGGATCATCGGTGCCGTCGTGCTGCTGATCGCACTCGCCGTGATCGTCCGCATCGCGTTCTTCGGCGACACGGCCTCGGCCAACGACACCGAGGGAGCAACGCTTGTCGTTGCCACGGCCGAGGGGAACGCGTCCGAGCAAGCCCTCGTCGAATTCGTCGCCGAACAGGTTGCCCCGAAGTACGGCATCTCGGTCGAGTTCCGCGGCCTCGCAGACAGCAACACCATCAACCGCGCCGTCAGCGAAGGGGAAGTAGCGGCAACCGTCTACCAGCACAAGCTGTGGCTCGGCCAGGTACTCGAATCCAACCCCGACTTCCAGGAAGAAGCCGCAACCCCGGTGTTTCGTTGGGGCTTCGGACTGTGGTCCGACAAGTACTCCGACCCAGCGCAACTGCCGGACGGCGCAACGGTCTCGCTCTACTCCGACCCGGCCAACGAAGCCCAGGGCCTGTGGGTACTCGAGCGAGCGGGGCTGATCACGCTCGACCCGGCTGTCGACAAGTCGACGGCTACGCAGAAGGACATCGTCGGTAACCCGAAGAACCTGAAATTCACCCTGCTGGATTTCGCCGCACAGTCCCGGGCATTGCCGGATCTCGATGCAGCAGTGGGCTATACCGAGTACTACCTCGCGGCCGGCATCCCCGTCGAGAAGCAGATCTTTGCACCGCCGGCACCGGACGAGTTCGCCGGACAGCTCACGATCGGTAGCCGTTGGGCAGATACCGACAACATCAAGAACCTCGTCGCTGCGTTCAAGGACCCTGCGGTGCAGGAATTCCTGGCCACCGACCCGGGTGTGAAAGACATCTTGCTTCCTCTCCAGTGAACGGTGCCCGCCCGACGGTCCAGCGCATGGCCGTCGGGCGCAGCCCTGGTGCTAGGTTCGATCCGCACCCGACAGCACTGACACGAGGCGGACGACGTGACCCGGTACGACGCGCTGACAGAACTACTCGACGAGCGGTACTCGTGCCGGCAGTTCTTGCCGAAGCAGGTCTCACACGAGGTCCTCGAGCAGCTACTCACCGCCGCCCAGCGAACTCCCTCCTGGTCCAATACCCAGTCGTGGCAGATCATCGTCACCGAAGGCGATGCCACCCGGAAGTTCTCCGAGGCGTTGGTGGAGCACGTCGCATCCGGAGTCCCGCAACCGGACTTCGCCTTCCCGGCCAGCTACAACGCCCTGCACCGCGCTCGACGACGCGAATGCGGTGGAGCACTGTACGAGAGCATCGGCGTGGTCAAGTCCGACACCGAAGCGACGACGCGTCAGTTCATTCGCAACTACGAGTTGTTCGACGCCCCGCACGCGGCCATCATCACCACCGATGCCGATCTCGGTGTGTACGGGGCGGTCGATTGCGGGTTGTACCTGCAGACCTTTCTGCTCGCGGCCCAGAGCCTCGGACTCGGGGCAATCGCGCAGGCAGCGTTGGCCGCGTATTCACCGTTTCTGCACGAGTGGTTCGACATCCCGGACACCCGCCGCGTGGTGGCCGGCATCTCCTTCGGCTACCCGGACGAGACTCACCCGATCAACGGATTCCGCACCAGTAGAGCGCCTTTGGACGAGACGGTCAGATTCGTCAGCTGAGCACGTGCGGCGTCAGTCCCGAAGACGACGAACCAGCTCGGTACCGACATCCGTGCCCGAACGCCATGCGCTTTCCACCCTGGGTGCCCCGGATGCACACCACTGATCGCCGGCGAACCCGACGAGTCGTCCGTCGCGCTGCTCGAGCGCAAAAGTGCAATCGTGCTGCGACGCAGGCTTTGCGAACGTCCATCGATGGGCGTGCGTCCAACTGGGTCCTGAAGAGATGACCGACAGTTCGCGCAATGCTTCGAGAACCGGTGCGATCGCGCCGTCGGGATCGTCGAGGTGCTGCTGGGCCCGCTCGGACGTGGTGTGCACGACGAGAACCGAAGCGCCGTCACCCCGCCGGGCACCGTCGTCGACGACGAACGCGATATCGGGATGATCATTGACGAAGGCCGCGTCGCGGAAGGGCATGTCCAAGCCGTCGAATCCGCATGCCACCGCGATGACAGGTTCGTACTCGACGGCGTCGGGAACTGCGGTCAGTCGCGTCGCTTGAGGATCGGGCATCGCCAGCACGACGTGGCCGTCGGGTAGGTCGGTCAGATCGGAGGATCCTTCGATGGGGAAGTCTCCCAGCAAGTCTCGTACCAGAGATCGGAGCCCGCTCGGGGTGGCCCAGCGGACCGGGCCGGTGGTGGTGCACGGCGTCGTTTCTGGCTTGAGAATGCCGAATGTGTTGGCCCACTGCCGCGCCAGACCCCTCGACTCCCAATCTGCGACTACCGTCGTGAAATCTTGGTCTCGGACGGTGAAGTAGCCGGCACCCAGATCGACTCGCCGTCCGTGCAGCTCGGGGGACGACATACGCCCGCCCGGCGCGCGTCCTCTGTCGACGATGCGAAACGGCACGGCTGCGTCGTGGAGAACCCGGGCACATGCCGCGCCCGCAATACCCGCACCGACGATGGTGACTGGACCGGTGGAGGAGCCCGCTTCGGAGTTCATCGGTCCAGTATGCCGGGATCAGTCCGTCGTGTTGTCGGTGAGGCGAAGGTACGCGGCACCGCGTGGTGAAATTCGATATCCGGTCTCGAGGCTGATCGTCAGACCCAGGCTCTTCAATCGACGCACTCGGGCTTTGAACGTCTTCGTGTCCAGGCCGGCCTGCTCGGCGAGATCTGCTGCGCGACGCCCAGGATCGGCGACTATCGCCATCAATGTGTTTCTGGTCCAGGGGCTTTCGGATCGCGCATCCATACGGGCGAGGGCCGTGGTGAGGGTAGTCGCTGCCTCGTCGTCGACGCCATCGTCGTCGGCGAGTGCATCACGCGGGTCCGGTCCGACGTAGGACACCTCGATAACGAAGGTGGGATGGGCGGCGGGACCGAAGAAGGACTTCTCGAGGCGCGCACGGGTACCTTCTCCTGCCGCACGTGCATCTGCGTCGGTCACATCGGCGGGATCCACCTCGCGGACGGAGTCGATACGAATCATCCCCGACGGAGAACGCAGCACAGATCCGACCGTCACGTTCGGTCTCGCCCATCGTCGATACACGCGTCGAACGGAACCGTCGGCGATGGCGTGCGCAACAGCGACCGAGAAGATCATGAGCCTGCTTTCACGGACGAGACGATATCAATACTGCCGTCTGATCCGCGGAAATTTCTGTACCACAGTTTGTCTGGACAATTCGGTCAAGGACCGCGGCAACCCTCACTCTGTGATCGACTACAGGTATGTCAATCACGGACAAGCCGGAAACCGGTGAGCAAGGACTGGGCACCAGCCTCAAACCACGGCACGTAACGATGATCTCGATAGCCGGTGTTATCGGGGCAGGGCTGTTCGTCGGCTCGGCCAACGCCATCGCCACCGCAGGACCTGCGGTGCTGTTGGCCTACTTCTTCGCCGGACTCCTGGTGATCCTGGTGATGCGCATGCTCGGGGAAATGGCGACCGCCAACCCCGACACCGGATCGTTCTCGACGTATGCGACCCGAGCATTAGGACATTGGGCCGGCTTCTCCGTCGGCTGGCTGTATTGGTGGTTCTGGGTACTGGTGATTCCCGTCGAGGCGACCGCCGCTGCCGCCATTCTCACCAACTGGCTGGGCGGTGCCCAATGGATGTGGGCCCTGATCATCGTCGTCGCGCTCACTGCGACCAACCTGATCAGCGTCGGTAACTACGGTGAGTTCGAGTTCTGGTTCGCGCTGGTGAAGGTAGTGGCCATCATCGCCTTCATCGGCCTCGGCATCGCAGCCATCCTGGGATGGCTGCCGAACTCCGAAGTCAGTGGTGTGGACCAACTCTGGGCCTCGGGTGGCTTCATGCCGCTGGGCTTCGGCGCGGTGATAGCCGCCATGCTCACCACGATGTTCTCGTTCATGGGTTCGGAAATCGTCACCATCGCTGCGGCCGAATCCAAGGACCCGGCAAAGGGAATCACCCGCGCGACGAACTCGGTGATCTGGCGTATCTCGATCTTCTACTTCGGCTCGATCTTCATCATCGTCGCGCTCGTGCCCTGGAACGAACTGGACCCCGCGACCGGCTCCTACCAGTATGTGCTGTCCAAGATGGGAATTCCTCACGCGGAGACCATCATGGACATCGTCATCCTGACCGCCGTCGCGTCGTGCCTGAATTCGGCGCTCTACACCGCGTCTCGCATGTTGTATTCGCTCGGTGATCGAGGGGATGCGCCCAAGGCGGTCAAGAAGATCACCGCAAATGGGGTGCCGTGGGTTGCCGTCATCGCCTCGATGGTTCTCGGCTTCCTTGCTGTGGTGGGCAACTACATCCTCCCCGAGAAGCTCTTCACGTACCTGCTGGCTACTACCGGTGCCGTCGCGCTGTTCGTCTACCTCGCCATCGCCAGCAGTCAACTGGTGCTGCGACGTCAACTGGACCGCGACGGCGAACGCCCTGCCGTCCGAATGTGGCTGTACCCGTGGCTCACCTACCTGGCCATCGGTTTCATCGTCTTCGTCCTGGTGATGATGGTGGTGCGACCGGAACAGCGGTCTGCCATCCTGCTGTCCGCAGTGCTGGCGGCAGTGACCGTGATCGGCGGGATCCTGGTGCAGCGCCGAAATACGCGGCACGACAGTGTTGCCGCCCGCGCATCCGGTACATCCGACTAGATCCCTGCGTACACCTGTCGGTACAGGTCGACGATCTCCTCGGCGGTGGGCACCACCGGATTGTTGCCCGGGCTGCCCGAGGCGAGAGCCTGCTCGGCCATCAACGGGAGGAGATCGTCCCACTTCGACTTGTCGATACCGAACGTCTCCGGAGTGGGAACCTCGACGTCACGGCACAGCGTGACGATCGCGTTCTGCAACTTTCCCCCGGCAACCTGATCCGAATCGCTTTCCGAGGCCGCACCGAGAGCACGAGCGCAATCGGCGTAACGAGCCTGTGCCCCCGTGATCGAGAAGGCCGTGACGGCAGGTAGCAGCATTGCATTGGACAGCCCGTGTGCCACATGGAAATGAGCACCGATCGGCCGACTCATGCCGTGCACCAAACAGACGCTCGCGTTGGAGAACGCCATTCCTGCCTGCGTCGAGGCATGCATCATCGCCTCGCGCGCCTGCCGGTCGTCGCCGTCCCGGTACGCCCGCAGCAGCGACGTTCCGATCGTGCGAATCGCACTGAGCGCCAAGCCGTCGGAGATGGGGTTGGCCTTCTTGCTGACGTACGCCTCGATGGCGTGTGTCAGCGCGTCGACTCCGGTATCGGCCGTCAGGCGTGCGGGCATCGACATCGTCAGCTCGAAGTCGATGATCGACGCTATCGGCAGAAAAGAAAGGCCGGGGCACAGCATCTTCTCGTCCGAGTCGACGTCGGTGATGATGGTGAACTGGGTTGCCTCCGAACCACTTCCGGCCGTGGTGGGAATGGCGATGATCGGCAGGGCCGGGCCGGTCGAGAGTACGGGAGCTTTGAAGTCCCGCATCGTCCCGCCCTGCACCGCGAGAATGGCCAGCGCCTTGGCCGTGTCCATCGGACTGCCGCCGCCGAACCCGATGATCGAATCGGCCGAATGCTGCTGCACTGCATCGAGACCAGCGACCAATGAGTCGGTCGTCGGATCCGGGACGGTCCCCGAGAACAGTGCCGGCGTCTTCCCGGCCTCGGTCATGATCTGCATCAATCGATCTGCCGAGCCGTTGCCCGCCATGAACGCATCGGTGACGAGCAGCGGCCGTGATACGCCCAGGTCGGTCAGAACTGTGCCCAGCTCTTCGACGGCACCGCCGCCCAGCTTGAGGAACCGAGGAAACGAAATATTGGCAACCATAGTGTGCTCCTTTGCGAGGTGACCATGTGCACGGAACTTCGCAGCGGGCTACGAAGTTCCGTGCACATGGGTTGGCTGTTTTCGGGGCTCAGCTGTTTTCGGGGAAGCCGAGATTGATTCCGCCGTGACTCGGGTCGAGCCAGCGACTGGTGACGGCCTTTCCTCGGGTGAAGAAGTGCACTCCTTCGGTGCCGTGTGCGTGGCTGTCGCCGAAGAGGGAGTTCTTCCAACCGCCGAAGCTGTAGTACGCCATGGGAACCGGGATCGGCACGTTGATACCGACCATTCCGACCTCCACCTCGTTCTGGAAGCGGCGGGCCGCCCCACCATCGTTGGTGAAGATGGCGGTGCCGTTGCCGTACGGGTTCTCGTTGATCAACTGCAGTGCGTCGTCGTAGGTGTCGACGCGGACGACCGAGAGAACCGGTCCGAAGATCTCGTCGGTGTAGACGCTCATCTCGGGAGTCACGTGGTCGATGAGCGTGGGGCCGAGCCAGAATCCGTTCTCTCCACCATCAGCCTTCACGCCGCGACCGTCGACGACGAGGGTGGCCCCGGCGGCTTCGCCTGCATCGACGTAGGACGCGACCTTGTCGCGGTGGGCCTTGGTGACGAGCGGTCCCATGTCCGCGCCGCGGGTTCCGTCGCCGGTGACCAGCGGCGTGGTGCGTTCGGCGATCTTGGCCACGAGTTCGTCGGCGATGTTCCCGACGGCGACGAGTGCGGAGATGGCCATGCATCGCTCACCGGCAGAACCGAACCCGGCGTTGACCATGGCGTCTGCCGCGAGGTCGAGATCGGCATCGGGGAGGACGACGGCATGGTTCTTGGCACCGCCGAGAGCTTGGACGCGCTTTCCGTTGGCGGTGCCGGTGGAGTACACGTATTGGGCGATGGGGGTCGACCCGACGAAGGAGATCGACTTGATCTTCTTGTTCTCGAGCAGCTCGTCGACGGCCACCTTGTCGCCCTGCAGGACGTTGAACACGCCGTTCGGCAGGCCTGCCTCGGCCCACAGCTTTGCCAGCCAGATGCTCGCGCTCGGGTCTTTCTCGCTGGGCTTGAGAACGACGGTGTTGCCTGCGGCGATGGCGATGGGGAAGAACCACATGGGGACCATGGCGGGGAAGTTGAAGGGGGAGATGATGCCGACGGGTCCCAGCGGCTGACGGATCGAGTAGACATCGACGCCGGTCGACGCATTCTCGGTGTATCCACCTTTGAGCAGATGCGCCATGCCGCAGGCGAATTCGACGACTTCCTGGCCGCGCGAGATTTCACCCAGGGCGTCGGAGAGGACCTTGCCGTGCTCGGCGGTGATGATGGCGGCGAGCTCGTTCTTTTTGGCGTTCAGCAACTCTCGGAACGAGAACAGAATGGAGGTTCGCTTGGCCAGTGACGTGTCGCGCCACGCCGGAAATGCGGCGGCGGCGGCGTCGATGACCGCGCGGGCGTCGTCGGTGTCGGCCAGGGCGAGGGTGCCGGTGACTTCGCCGGTCGCAGGATTGGTGACGGGGGAAGTCCGGTCGGACTTGCCGGAGTAGGTCTTGCCATCGATCCAGTGCGCAATGACGTCGGTCAACGTTCGATCCTTTCCATCGGTGTGTCTCGAGTCTCACTTGTAATGATGCACATGTCAAAGGCCAAAGACGCAGATTGCCGTGCAGAAATGCACAGGGCGATAGGCTCGGTGGGTGTTCAACCCGGATCACCTCCGCTACTTCCTCGAAGTGTCGCGAACAGGACGCCTGACCGACGCGTCCCGGACTCTCGGCGTGGACCACACCACCGTCGGCCGGCGCATCACGGCGCTCGAAAAGTCGGCCGGACAGCGACTGTTCGACAGAACCCCGTCGGGATGGCGATTGACCGAGGCGGGGCGGCGGCTCGTCGGCTACGCCGAAACCGTGGAGTCGACGCTCATCGCGGCGTTCGAGGATCAGACGTCCGACACCGGATCCCTGCGCGGCACCGTCCGTATCGCGGCTCCGGACGGCTTCGGAGCCTTCGTCCTGACACCGAAACTCGGGGTACTGCGGGACAAGCACCCTGATCTCGATATCGAACTGGTCACCGCGACAGAGCACAACTCCTTGGCCACAAGAGAGTTCGATATCGCCATCACACTGGAGCGGCCGTCGCCGAGATTCGTCGTCACCCGCAGGCTGGCGACGTACTCGCTCGAGCTCTATGCCACCGAGGAGTATCTCGCCGCGATGTCGCCGATCCGTACCGTCGACGACCTCCGAGGCCACACGTTGATTTCGTACGTCGACGCTCTGCTCGATGTCGCGCCGCTGCGAATCCTGGATTCGATTCTGCCCGAGGGCCGCGCGCAGATTCAGACCAACAACATCACCGGGCAGTGGATCGCGGCGAGATCGGGGGTGGGAATCGCGCCGTTGCCCAGTTACATCGGTGCGCCGGACGCTGCACTCACGCCGGTGCTGCCCGGCGTCGTCTCGGTCGAGCGGACGTACTGGACGGTGGTGCCGCGAGAGCTGACCGGTCTCGCACGGGTGAAGGCCGTCGACGACTTTCTGCGCTCGGTCGTGACCGACGAGAAGCATTTGCTTCCTGTGTCACAGTAACGACGGGAGAACTGCACAGCGCGAGATCGCCGGTGGCCGTTGAATTTTGGAGGTTCGGATGAGACGGGTGTCTCGTGACGACCGACACACGTGACGGCCGCCTCAAACGCGTAGGAATCGGCCTACTGGCGGGTAACAATCGGGTACAGCCAAGTCCGCACAGCGGATCCACTCGAGATTCTGGGGGAATCATGACAATGTTCGTAATGGCAGCCGTCGGCTTCGTAGGAATGGCAATCGCACTGCTCAACGACGGAAGCGACATCGACTTCGGCAACCGTCAGCTCGCGAGCGCATACCGCCAGCGCTGGGCCTGACCCACCGGGTTTCTACGCCGGATGCGCAGTTGGCAAGATTCGTGAGATGTGGACACACCCCCGAGCGATCGGCTTACTAGTCGGCTACGGCCTCGATCGCGTGTTCGCAGACCCGAAGCGCTGGCATCCGGTCGCGGGGTTCGGCACGACGGCACTGCACGTCGAACGAGCCCTCTACCGTGACAACAGAGCCGCAGGAGTCGTTCATGCCGTGCTGCTGGTCGGCTCCATGACCGCTTTCGGTGTCGGCTCGAGCCGTTCGGCCGCTCGCCTGGGTGGACCCGCCGAGACCGTTCTGGTCGCGGCCGCTACCTGGGCAGCGCTGGGCGGAACGTCTCTGTCCCGGGTAGGTGGGCACATGGCAGACCTACTCGACAGCGAGGATCTGGTGGGCGGCCGTGAGTTGCTCCCGTCACTGTGTGGTCGCGATCCGGAATTCCTCGACTCCGATGGGCTGGCACGAGCCGCCCTCGAATCCATCGCAGAGAACACGTCCGACGCCGCGGTGGGTGTTCTCGTGTGGGGCGCGTTGGCGGGGGTGCCCGGAATTCTGGCCTATCGCGCGAGCAACACGCTGGACGCAATGGTCGGCTACCGGTCCGAGAAGTACCTTCGCTTCGGTTGGGCCTCGGCACGAATCGACGACGTCCTGAATCTGGTGCCCGCCCGGGTCACTGGACTGGCGACGATACTGGCAGCACCGCTGGTGCACGGATCGCCCGTCGAGGCGGCAAAGATGTGGCGTCGTGACGCGTCCAAGCACCCCAGCCCCAATGCAGGCGCCGCCGAGGCCTCGGCCGCCGGCGCGCTGGGGCTGCAGCTCGGAGGTAGAACGCAGTATCGACACGGCATCGAGAATCGGCCGACCCTGGGGGACGGGGCCTCACCGACCGCTCGCGACCTTCGACGAGCGGTCACCCTGTCGACTCGCGTGCAAGAACTGTCGGTGATCGCGTCAGCGGTTCTTGCCGTAGCGATCGGCCAGGCGAGGATCCGACGGCACCGTCGGACGTGATGCAGAGCGCGCCCTGGCGCGTTTCTCGCGTCGGGTGGGAAGTGTGAACTCCTCTTCCTCTACCGAACCGGGCCGGTCGTCTGGTCCGTCGCGGTCGTCGGGCACAGGACCGGGCTCGCCGGACATCGCGTCGGCCATCTCGGCACGAGACATCCGACGCTCCCTGATCTCGGCGCGAACAAAGTACGCCAGACCCAGCGGTGCCATGATCCCGAATGCAAGCCACTGCAGACCGTAGGAGAGGTAGGGACCCGCATCGGTCTGCGGCAATTCGATCAGGCCGAGTCCGCCCGGCTGGTCGTCGTCGAGCTGCAGGTACCCGTCGATTGCATCGACTCCGACCGCTGCGCCGATCTGCTCCGGGTTGATGTTGTAGACCTGCAGGTGACCGTCCTCTTCGATCGGTTCCCGCGACGTGCCCTCGGCTTGGCGCACCCGCGCGTCGAGCGTCACCTGTCCCGTGGGTGCGGGCTCGAAGTCGGGCGGTCTGGTGCCCTCCACCGGCAGTACGTAGCCGCGGTTGACCAATACGGTGGGCCCACCGTCGAGCACGAACGGGGTGATGACCTCGTACGCAGGCTGTTCACGAATGCTGCGCAGTCGCACCAACGCCTCGGAGTCGGGCAGGTAGGAGCCGGTTGCAGTCACTCGACGCCATTCGTCGTCGGCCGGGAAGCCGTTGGCGGTGAGGATGTCCGAGATCGGTACGGGATCTGCACCGACCGACCGGGTGATCAGGTCGTTGCGTGCAGAGGTCGAGGTGTTCTTGCCCAGCTGCCACGGAGCGAGCACGCTGAAGCACAGAAACGCGAAGGCCAGCGCGACGGCGGCCAGCACCAACCACTTCGGACGCAGCAAGAACCCTAACTTCTCCACCCCACCACGGTAGCCGGGTCAGCCGGAGAGCTGAGACCGTGCCCAGTTCAGCAGCCCCGGGACCGCACTTTCGATCTGCTCGCGCACCTCGGCGAACGCTGAGTCCGACGAGTAGTACGGGTCTGCGACCGACGAGTCGTCGGCATCGGGATCGAACGATCGCAACAGCGCCACTCGATCGGCGGGCGCACCGAGTTGCAACAGCGCCTTCGCATGGCCGGTGTCGAGCGCGACGATCAGATCGGCTGCCAGATGGTCCGGTCCGACCTGTGCGGCCTCGTGCTCACCGTCGTAGCCGTGGGCAACGAGCTCGGCGACAGTTCGGGGATCGGCACCGTCGCCCACGTGCCAGCCGCCGGTGCCGGCGCTCGACACCCGCACGGCATCGGCCAGACCGGCGTCGCGCAGATGCGACGCAAAGACCTTCTCGGCCATCGGCGATCGGCAGATGTTGCCGGTGCACACGAATGTCACATGCAGTGGCTCGTTCACCGGGCTGCCACCGTGTTCTGCTCGAGCACCGCAGCCAACTCGTCCATGTTCGATGCAGTGAACGCGGCGTCGTCGCTCTCGCCGTCGATGCCGTAGCCCCACTCCACGTAGACGGTGGGAATGCCGAATCGAGCCGCACCGTGCACGTCGTGGTCACGATCACCGATCATGATCACCCCGTCGGTGCCGCCGTTCGTGTGTTCGACCGGGTCGATGCCGAGATTAAACAACGAGTGCGCGATGACGTCGGACTTCGCTCGCCGGGTGCCGTCGTTGCTCGCACCGCCGATGAACTCGAAGTATCGAGACAGACCGAAGTGGTCGAGAATTCGTACGGCGAAGCGCTCCGACTTGGACGTCGCCACTCCGAGGCGCACGCCGCGTTCCTGCAACCGCGTCAATACCGCCTCGATGCCCTCGAACGCGGTGTTCTCGGCCCAGCCCCGCTCGTCGTACCGCTCGAAATACGCCGCCAACGCTCGTTGCGCCGCGTCCTCGTCCAGTCCGAGCCCGCGCAAGGTGTCGATCAGGGGCGGCCCGACGACCAGCGACAGCTGCTCATCGGTCGGCTCGGGCGCGTCCACCGAGGCCAGTGCGTGGCGAAAACCGGCATGAATTCCCGGTGCGGAATCGGTCAGAGTTCCATCGAGATCGAACAGAACAACGGACGCGGGGGTAACGGCAGGCATGTTCGAAGCCTATCGGTGCGGACTGTTCGGGTATGCCTGCGGCTACGCTCGTCGCGATGTCCGATACAGCTGCCGAACCCGACGCGCTTCTCCGTCACAAGCCGGATGAGCTCCTTCGTCACAGGCCGGATGAGCTCCTTCGTCACAAGCCGGATGAGCTCCTTCGTCACCACGGCGACGTCGAGGTCGAGTCCGGTTTCGTCGATTTCGCCGTCAACGTGCGCGGCGACGGCCCGCCGCCCTGGCTACGGGATCGGCTTGCCACCGCACTGAGTTCACTGGGTTCGTACCCGAGCGCTGCAGCCGAGTACGCCGCACGAGAGCAGGTGGCCGCACACCACGGGCGCTCCCCGGACGAGGTGCTGCTGCTCAGCGGCGGGGCCGAGGGCTTCTCGATGCTGCCGCGCTTGGAGCCCTCCCTCGCGGCAACGATTCATCCGTCCTTCACCGAGCCCGATTGGGTGCTGGAACAGGCGGGTGTACCGGTGCATCGGGTAATCCTTCCGCCGCCCTTCGCACTCGACCCGACGCTCGTGCCCGAGGCCGCCGACATGGTGATCATCGGCAACCCCACCAACCCGACGTCGGTTCTGCACCCGTGCGAGGCGGTGCTGAGCCTGCGTCGGCCCGGCCGAACGGTGGTGGTCGACGAGGCCTTCGCCGACGCGGTGCTCGGGGCCGGAGAATCGGTCGCGTCGCAGAGCCTGGATGACGTAGTGGTCCTGCGCAGCCTGACGAAGACATGGGCGTTGGCGGGGCTGCGGTGCGGATACGCGGTGGGGCACACCGACGTTCTTGCCAGGATGCAGCACGGCCGCGCGCACTGGCCGCTGGGGAGCCTGCAGATCGAAGCGATCCGTGCCTGCACCGAACCGTTTGCCATCGATCAGGCACGTGCCGAGTCCGAGCGCATCGATCGTGAACGAACAGAGATGATCGGACGACTCGATGCCCTCGGTCTCGAGATCGCCGGTCCGGCCCGTGCACCGTTTCTGCTGGTGCGTGTCGACGGTGCCGATTCGGTACGAGAAAGCCTGCGCGCGAGGGGCATCGCGGTGCGTCGCGGCGACACGTTCCCGGGACTCGACCGTCACTACCTGCGTGTGGCGGTCCGCGACTCAGTGCAGGTCGACATACTGGTGGATGCGTTGAACACCGTTCTGTGAGGAGAGCAACGAACATGGCAGTGACACTGGCCGAGGTCATCGAGGTTCTCGACACCGCGTACCCACCGCATCTGGCCGAGAGCTGGGACTCGGTGGGGCTGGTGTGCGGAGACCCCAAAGCTGCTGTGCAGCAGGTGTTGTACACCGTCGACGTCACCGAGGCGGTGGTCGACGAGGCCATCGCGTGGGGTGCCGATCTGATCGTCGCCCACCACCCGCTGCTACTCAGAGGCGTCGACACCGTGGCGGCCGATACCGCCAAGGGCTCGGTGATCCACCGCCTGATCAAAGCCGACTGTGCACTGTTCACCGCCCACACCAACGCAGACTCTGCCGATCCCGGTGTGTCGGACGCGCTCGCAGCCGCGCTCGGCGTGATCGACACCAGACCACTCGACCCCATTCCTGCTCCTGCACACGACAAATGGGTGGTCTTCGTACCGACCTCCGATTCGGCCACGGTGCGGCAGGCGCTGTTCGACGCCGGAGCCGGACAGATCGGCGACTACAGCGAAGCGAGCTGGCACGCGACCGGTCTCGGCCAGTTCCGCCCCGGTCCGAATGCGCACCCGACATTGGGCATTGTCGGTGAGGTGCACACGGTGACAGAGGATCGCATCGAGGTTGTTGCCCCTAAATCGGAACGCGCGCATGTGCTTTCGGCTCTACGCCACGCGCACCCCTACGAGGAGCCTGCGTTCGATGTCTTCGAGTCCGCGGCCTTACCGTCGTGCACCGGCTTGGGGCGCATCGGCCGACTGCCGAGTCCGATGACCCTCGCCGAGTTCACCGACGTCGTTCGGGGCGCGTTGCCGGCTACCAGCTGGGGCGTACGAGCCGCCGGTGATCCCGAGGCCTCGGTCTCGGTGATTGCGATGTGCGGGGGAGCTGGCGATTCGTTCCTCTCTGCAGTCGCGCGGACCGACGCCGACGTGTACGTCACCTCGGATCTGCGGCACCACCCCGTCGACGAACATCTGCGCGCGGGTGGCCCCGCGGTGATCGACACCGCGCACTGGGCGTCGGAGTTCCCATGGTGTGAACAAGCACGCAGCATCGTCGACGCGAAGCTCGGTGACACGGACGGGTGGAGCAGCCGGGTGACCGAGGTGCGCACCGACCCGTGGACGCTGTGACGGATGAACCCCGCGACCGGCCATCGAGTGGATCGGGCTCGCTCGGTTTACTGCAGCCGGTAGGGTAATCGGAATCAACTTCCATAGTCGCAGGAGTCATGAAGCGTGAACGTCGATCCCAAAGTCCAGGCCTCGCTACTCGAATTGGCCGGTGTGGATACCGAACTCTCGCAGATCGCCCACCGCCGCAAAAGCCTCCCCGAGCAGCAGGAGGTGGACAAGCTCGAGACTGAGCGCACCACCCGCAAGGACGCCGCGGTGACGGTGCAGATTTCTATGGACGACCTCGATCGAGACATTCGTAAGCTCGAGGGTGAGGTCGACGCGGTTCGTCAGCGCGAGGCGCGCGACAAGAAGATGCTCGAGAGCGGCACGATCGCCCCGAAGCAGATGACCGAATTGCAGCACGAGCTCGGCAGCCTCGAGCGTCGGCAGGGCATCCTGGAGGAGGAACTGCTCGAGGTCATGGAGCAGCGTGAGGCCAGTGAGCGGGACTACGAGCACGCTGGTGCGCAGCTCACCCAGATCGAGGACGAACTCGTCGACGCCGGTCGACGCCGAGACGACGCCGTCGCAGACCTGGATGTCGCCGAGAAGCGCAGCGCCGAGCGGCGCGAATCGTTGGTCTCGGGATTGCCCGCGGATCTGCTTGCGCTGTACGAGAAGCAGCGCGCGCTCACCGGCCGCGGTGCAGCCTTGCTGCAAGCTCGCCGCTGTGGGGCATGCCGAATCGAGCTGGATCGCAACGAGATCGCAAGCATCGCCAACAAGCCGGCCGATGCATTGATTCGCTGCTCCGAGTGCAACGCAATCCTGGTGCGCACGAAGGAATCCGGAATTTGAGCCAGATGTCGCGGGTTGTCGCCGAAGCGGACGGTGGATCGCGGGGAAACCCCGGGCCCGCTGGATACGGCGCAGTGGTGTTCAGCGCCGATCGCTCGCAGGTTCTTGCCGAGCGTCGTGCGTCGTTGGGAGTGGCGACCAACAATGTCGCCGAGTACAACGGCCTGATCGCCGCACTGACTGCGGCTCGCGACGTCGGGGCACGTGAGGTTGCCGTGCGCATGGACTCCAAACTCGTCGTCGAGCAGATGTCCGGACGCTGGAAAGTGAAGCATCCGGACATGATTCCGCTTCAGCGGAAAGCGGCCGAACTGGCTCGCGGCTTCGATTCCGTCACCTACGAGTGGATTCCGCGCGCGCAGAACTCGCACGCCGACGCACTGGCGAACGAGGCTATGGACGCAGCGGCCGAGGGCGTCGACCTGACACCCAAGTCCGATGCCGAGCCGGTCGCCAAGAAGGCCGAGTCGCCGGGGTGGACCGGTGCAATGGGGGAACCGACGCGCCTGCTGTTGCTGCGCCACGGACAGACCCCAATGTCGGTCGACCGGCGATACTCCGGCCGCGGGAATCCGGACTTGACGGAACTGGGACAACGCCAAGCTGATTCTGCCGCAACGGTTCTCGGTTCGCGTACCGATATCGATGCGATCGTGGCCTCGCCGTTGGCGCGGGCTCAGCAGACCGCTGCAGCGACTGCGGGCAAGCTGGGATTGCCCGTGACCACCGTCGATGGACTCATCGAGACCGATTTCGGTGACTGGGAGGCTCTGACGTTCGGTGAGGCGAAAGAGCGATTTCCAGAGCAGCATCAGGCGTGGATGGGCGACACCTCGGTAGCCCCGCCGAACGGGGAGAGTTTCGACGCGGTGCGTGTACGCATCGAAGCGACCCGTGACCAGTTGCTCACCGAGTACGCCGGAAAGACCCTTTTGGTGGTCACCCATGTCACCCCGATCAAGATGCTGCTGCAACTTGCGCTCGACGTCGGCCCGTCGCTGCTGTACCGACTGCACCTGGATCTGGCGTCGCTGAGCATCGCCGAGTTCTACCCCGACGGCGGGGCATCGGTGCGATTGGTGAACGACACCTCGCACCTGACCCCACTTAGCTGACGCTTCTGCCACGCGGGTGACGTCACCTTCACAGCCACGTGCAAGCAGCGCAGCCATTGTCGGTGGTGCCAGTAGTGACCACGGATAGACTGCACGAGTGACCGCCGCCAGAGCGCATCCCACACTGCTGTCTGTCGAGCAGTGGCGTGCGCTGGGTGAGGACGATTTTCACGCCGAAATGCAGGAGGGTGTGCCTATCGGGTCACCGCGTCCGTCGAAAGCCCACGCCCGAATTCTGTTCCGTCTGTGTACACAGCTCGCCGAACAGCTACCGGTCGAGCTGGAGGCGTTACCGGAGGTCGAGGTTGTCGTCGATGCGGTGACGCCGGCGACAGTGCGCGTACCTGATGTGGTGGTGTGCGAAACCGACTCACCCGAGGCGCTGTACGCGAAGGACGTCGTTTTGGTCGTCGAGGTCATCTCGCCTGGGTCTCGGCGTACTGATGTGGTGACCAAGCGCAGCGAGTACGCCGACGCGGGGATCGAGCATTACTGGATTGTCGATCCGGAGGCTGCCACGCTGACAACGCTGGATCTGAGTTCGCGCGGCTATGTCGAGCAGGTCCGCCGAGGGCTGTGCGTCATAGAAGCTCCGTTAGCAGTGACGATCGACCTCGACGCTGCGCTGAGCTGATTCTGCTTTTTTCGCGACGTATCCCGCTCGAATCGCTGCCCGACTGGCAAGGCTCAGATCTGCAGCGCAAGCCACAGGCCCGCCACCGCACCCACGATGGTCAGCGGCGTGGTGATGACGCCGAGCACGGTGAACGTTCTTAGATCCGCTGGCTCGTCGTTGGCCGATGCGACGCGTCGCCACAGCATGATCGCCAGCGATCCGACGTAGGTGAGGTTGGGTCCGAGGTTCACCCCGATCACCATGGCCAACAACAGAGCCGGGGGAGCGTCGGCCCCGAACGCGGCCAATAGCAGCAGGGTCGCGGGCAGGTTGTTGACGATGTTCGACGCCACCGCCGCAATGGCAGCCGCGGCGAGCAGAGACGCGAAGGTGGTGTCGGACGGCAGAATTCGTGCCAACCAGTCGCCGATCGGGCCCGTTGTCACACCGAGGACGACGATGCCGAGAAGAAAGACGAAGCCACAGAACGGTAAATCGGCACCGCGCAGAATGGCGCGAGGTGTGGTGTGCCGAGCTCGAAGTGCCGGGATCGCGAGCGCAATCGACCCCACCGCAGCGACCCAGAACGGTTCGATATCGAACAATCCCGCGACAGCGAAGCCGACGAGTGTCGCACCGAGGATGAGCAGCGTGCTGCGCGGTGCGGGCACGTCGTCGGTGTCCTGCTCGGTGGGACTGCTCGGTGGGGCTCCCGTGCCGGTCAGATCCTTGCGGAAGAAGATCAGGAACACCGCTAGTTCGATAGCGACCGCGAAAATCCACGGCAGTGCCATCAACGCGGTGAAGTGCAGGAAGGTCAGGCCGGTTGCGGCAAAGGCCAACAGGTTGGTCAGGTTCGACACCGGCAGCAGAGTCGACGCCGAATTGGACAGGTGCGCTGTGGCGTAACTGTGTGGACGCGGCGACATCCCCAGGATGCGAGCGGCACCGATGATGGCCGGTGTCAGGAGAACTACGGTGGCGTCGAGGCTCAGTACGGCCGTGGTTGCCGCGGCGGCTGCGAACACGAGGGTGAGCAGTCTGCGGGGGCTGCCCTTGGATCCGCGGCGTAGCTTCGCGGCGATCCAGGTGAAGACACCGAGGGCATCCGACAGATGCGCCAGGATCAGGATGAACGCCAGGAACACGACGGTGGGAGCGAGCTCGAGTACCTGCTCACGTGCGGCATCGAGGCTGACGAGGCCGACGAGAAGAACGACGGCTGCCGCTGGAAGTGCGGCGACGATCTCGGGGAGACCGCGCGGGCGAACGATGGCGAAGACGAGAACGGCGGCGACCAATGCCGCAGCGAGAACGGTCACGCGAGAATCTTCACGAGAGTGCGCACGTTTCGCGTGGTGGTCGTGGCCTTGTACTTCGCCTTTGCCGTGGCTTTCCCGAACGTGCTGTCGGTGGTGTTGCCCTTGCGTACCTCCCAGTAGAGCACGCTGTTCCCTTCGGCAATCCTTTCCAGATCGGGGTCGAGTTCGTCTGCAAGAGCGGACAATTCGGTCAAATGGCTATCGTCGTTGCCGAACACCACATAAGGATGCCAGCCTTCCCGTTCGGCGTCGAACGGGTAGGACTCCACTATCGCGCCCATTGTCGGGACGTCGATTACGACAACCCAGGCTTGGTAGCCGAACGCCTGGGCGAGCGTGCTTTCCACCTGTGCTTTCAGGGCGGCGGCGGTCAGCGGAGACTGCAGCAGCACGTTGCCGGTCGCCAGAATCGTGCGGACATTCGTGAAGCCGGCCGCGCTCAGCGCCGCACGTAGGTCGACCATCTTGATGTTGATGCCGCCGACGTTGATGCCGCGCAGCAACACGACCCATTCACTCATAGGGGGAACTGTAGTTCGGTGTCCGGCGCGCGAGGATCGCCGAGTAGGCTGTGCAATCGCGAACGAGTTGGCCGGACGGCTGCGGCTCGGAGGACCGGCGGATCAGTTCCGTCGCGCTTCGGGCCGAGGAAAGTCCGGACTCCACAGAGCAGGGCGGTTGTTAACGGCAACCCGAGGTGACTCGCGGGACAGTGCCACAGAAAACAGACCGCCTGCGGATCGGTTCTTCGGAATCGAATTGCAGGTCAGGGTGAAACGGTGCGGTAAGAGCGCACCAGCACCCCAGGTGACTGGGGTGGCTAGGTAAACCCCGCCCGGAGCAAGGTCGAAGGCTGCACCGCGAAAGTGGTGCAGCTGCGCAGGTGCTCGAGGGCTGCTCGCCCGAGCCTGCGGGTGGACTGCTCGAGGTACCCGGCAACGGTGTGCCCAGATGGATGGTCGTCGACGTCGAACCGGCGAAAGCGGGAACGGCAGACAGGATCCGGCTTACAGGCCGACTCGTTCGCACTCATCATTTCTCGCGCAGTTTCTCCTACTGCGTCGCTCCATGGGGCACACTGGAAGTCATGACCGACGACGACACCTCCTGGTACTACGACATCAGCACCAAGCAGGTTGTGCAGGGCAAAGAGACCAACGCCCTCGACCGCATGGGCCCGTATCCGGACAAGGCCACTGCAGAGCAGGCGCTGAAGATCGCGGCCGCGCGGAACAAGGCAGCCGACTCCGACGACGACTGGAACAACTGACGGTGTTGCTCACCCGGCTGAGGGCTCCGAACTTCGATTTCGAGGCCGTCAGATCGGAGTTCGGTCTGTCCGATGTCTTCGACGCAGCGGTGTTGGACGACGCGCAGAACGCCCGAGATCTGCACGCCGGCAGCAGGATCGACCGCACCGACATTCCCTTCGTCACCATCGACCCGCCCGGCTCGAAGGACCTCGACCAAGCCGTACACATCGAGAAGACGTCGAACGGCTTGGTGGTGCACTACGCGATCGCCGACGTGGGCGCGCTGGTGATGCCCGGGGGAGCGCTCGACGCGGAAACCCGCCGACGCGGCCAGACGTTCTATCTGCCCGACGGATCTGTGCCGCTGCACCCCCGTGAGTTGTCGGAGGGCTCGGGCAGCCTGCTGGAGGGGCAAACTCGCTGCGCCGCTCTGTGGACCATCGAACTCGACGACGTCGGCGAAGCAGCTGCCTGGACGGTTACCCGCGCGCTGGTGCGATCTGTCGCACGGCTGGATTACGCCGGAGTTCAAGCCGACGTCGACGCGGGAACTCCACATCCCTCGATCGCAGCGCTGGCGGAATTCGGATCGCAACGGGCGAACGCCGCCAGACGCCGCGGAGCCATCGACATCACCCTGCCCGAGCAGGAAGTGGTGCCCGACGGGCAGGGCTGGCGCATCGTCCTGCAACCACGCACTGCGGTGGACGGGTGGAACGCCGAGGTATCGCTGTTGACGGGGATGTGCGCCGCCAGAATCATGCTCGACGCCGGAATCGGCATCGTACGCACCCTGCCGCCTGCCTCGTCCGAATCCGTGGAAACATTGAAGAAGACGGCAAAAGCACTCGGAATCGACTGGCCCGCAGGAGCATCCGCCGGGTCGGTGCTGGCCGGCCTGCCCACCGACGAGCCGTCGACTCTCGCGATGATGACCCAGGCGACCGGGTTGCTGCGCGGGGCGGACTACCTCGCGTTCGACCGCTCGACGAACCCCGCCGACAGTGACGCATCGGTCGAGCATTCGGGAATCGGTGCGCCGTACGCCCATGTGACGGCACCACTGCGTCGGCTGTCGGATCGCTTCGCCACCGAGGTGTGCCTGGCCGTCGTAGCCGGATCGCCTACACCGGACTGGGCGACGCAGGCATTGCCGGAGTTACCCGCCACCATGCGCGGATCCGATTCGACGGCGTCGAAAGTGGATCGTGCCTGCGTCGACCTCACCGAGGCTTATGTCCTGAAAGATCGAGTGGGCGAGGAATTCGATGCAATCGTGCTTCGCGGTGCCGAGGGCAAGCGAGATGCCGAGGTACTCGTGTCGAACCCGATCGTCATAGGAAAGTGCGACGGCGAACCCCCTGCGGGGGAGTCGGTGGCGGTCCGGCTGACCCAGGCCGACACCGACTCGCGCAAGATCGCTTTCGGTTACTCGCCCGTCACGGCCTGAAGCGGTCGGTCGCGTCGACGAGGTGGTGCACGATGCCGGGCTCGGCCGCGGAATGCCCAGCGTCGTCGACGATCACGAGATCGGCACCCGGCCAGGCCTTGTGCAGCGCCCACGCGCTCGTTGCCGGGCATACGACGTCGTAGCGGCCCTGCACGATGACGCCTGGAATTCCGTCGAGCAGGTGCGCGTCGCGTAGCAGCTGATTCTCTTGGAGAAAGCAGTTGTTGCGGAAGTAGTGATTCTCGATACCGGCGAATGCAAGGGCGAACCGCGGATCCGAGTTGTCTTGCACTGCATCGGGTTTCGGAATCAGGTAACTCGTTGCCGCCTCCCAGGTAGACCACGCCACCGCCGCTCGCGTCGCGGCTTCGTAGTCCTCGGACATCAATTGCCGGTGATACGCCTCGACGAGATTGCCGTCGCGTTCGTCCTCCGGAATGGGTGCGAGAAATTTCTCCCACAGATCGGGAAAGAGGTGGCCGGCACCGCCCCCGTAGTACCAGTCGATCTCCGACGGCCGTACGAGAAAGATTCCTCGCAGGATCAGCCCGCGCACGCGATCGCGGTGCGACTGCGCGTAGGCCAGTGACAGCGTCGAGCCCCACGAACCGCCGAACACCAACCACGTGTCGATACCCAGGTGATCCCGGAGCTTCTCCATGTCCGAGATCAGTCGGTCGGTGCTGTTGACCGACAGATCGGCGCCGTCGGCGATGTGCGGTGTCGACTGCCCGCAGCCCCGCTGATCGAACAACACGATCCGGTAGGCCTGCGGGTCGAAGTAGCGCCGCTGCAACGGATTTGTGGCACCGCCCGGACCGCCGTGGACGAACACCACCGGCGCACCCTCCGGGTTTCCGGAGACTTCCCAGTAGATCTGTTGGCCGTCGCCGACATCGAGGTGGCCGGTCTCGGTGGGGTCGATCTCGGGATACAGAGTCCGCATCCTAGAAGCCCACCAGACCCGACGCCAGGTCCGGAATGTCGAGCGAGCGGATGGCCTCGTCTCGAACGTCCGAACACGTCTCGGTCGTGATGTCGTCGACGATCGCCCGGTTCTGCACCACCTGCAGGTTGATGACGCCGCTCTGCGCCGCCCAGGTCTGCACCAGAATGTTCAACCCGCCGCGGCCGAGCGTGGGCCCCTGTACGCGCCAATTGGACAGCTGCGCTTCCAGATCGGTGCACAACTGCTGCTTCTGGGCATCGGTGATCACCGCTTCCGCGGGAGTCGAGGTGACCGTAGTGGTCGGTGCCACCGTCGTCGTCGTGGACGACGAACCGGTGTTGGTCGTGTCGGTGCTGCATGCGCCCACGAGAGAGAGCAGCGCAGCCGCACCGGCCAGTGCGACTGCGCTTCTACCTGCGATGGACGTAGTACCCCGTCTGGTTGTCATGGCCTCGAGTGTGCCATCCGAACCGGAAAAATCAGTAGCTGTGTTCGGGTCCGGGGAACACGCCCGAGCGAACCTCGGACATGTACGTGGTAGCCGCGGTGCGCAGAGAATCGCCGACGTCGGCGAACTTCTTCACGAACTTCGCGGTCTTGCCGTTGGTGTATCCGGCCATGTCCTGCCACACCAGTACCTGGGCGTCGCATTCGTTGCCCGCACCGATGCCGACAGTCGGGATCGTCAGCTTGCGGGTGACCTGACCGGCAATGTCGGCGGGAACCATCTCCATGACGACGGCGAACGCACCGGCCTCCTGGACCGCGATGGCGTCGGCCACCAGCTGCTCGGACGCGTCGCCGCGGCCCTGCACCCGGAAGCCGCCGAGGGTGTTGACACTCTGCGGGGTGAAGCCCACGTGGGCCATCACCGGAATGCCTGCGGCGGTGATCGCGGCGATCTGGCCGGCGACACGCTCGCCGCCTTCGAGCTTGACCGCGCCTGCGAGACCTTCCTTCATGAACCGCACCGCTGTCTCGAGCGCCTGTTGCGGCGAGGCCTCGTAGGTGCCGAAGGGCAGGTCGGCGACAACGAGAGCGTGCGGCGCACCGCGGACCACTCCACGGACCAGCGGAAGCAGCTCGTCGACCGTGATCGGGACGGTGGTGTCGTAGCCGTAGACGACGTTCGCAGCGGAGTCGCCGACGAGGAGCACCGGAACGCCGGCTTCCTCGAAGATGCGCGCACTGGAGTAGTCGTATGCGGTGAGCATTCCCCAGCGCTCGCCCTCCGCCTTCATCTGCAGCAGGTGGTGGGTGCGGGTCTTCCGGGTCAAACCGGTGGAAGGTACTTCCTGAGAAGAGCCGCCGTACACAGCAGTTTCGGACATCTTTGTCCCTTTCTGGTCCTCGAGGCCCGCTCGGCGGGTCCCCGGGATGGGGTGTGATGACATCGACGAGTCTGCCACTGCGCAGGTTCCGCCGGAACGCTCCGGACAGTGCAATTCGTCACAGTGGATCGGGTGTTGCGTAGTCCCGCCACCCGTTGGTGATCGGCATCCGGCGGTCGCGCCCGAAGGCGCGAGAGGTGACCTTGCTGCCGATCGGATACTGACGCCGTTTGTACTCCGACGCATCGACCTTACGGAGAATGTCCGCGACCACCGCCGCGTCGAAACCGGCCGCGACGATGTCGTCGTACCCCTGATCGTTGTCGACGTACCTGAACAGGATCGCGTCGAGTTCGTCGTAGTCGGGCAACGAGTCGGTGTCGAGCTGTCCGGGCCTGAGCTCGGCGGACGGCGGCTTGTCGATGCTGGACTCGGGGATCGGAGGTACGTCTCCGCGGTCGGCAGCGGACTTGTTCCGCCACCGCGCCAACTCCCACACGAGCGACTTCGGTACGTCCTTGATCGGCGCGAAGCCGCCGACCGCATCGCCGTAGATGGTCGAATAGCCAACGGCCAGTTCGGATTTGTTGCCGGTGGCCAGAACCAGATGGCCGAATGTGTTCGACAGTGCCATCAGCGTCATGCCGCGGCAGCGCGCCTGAATGTTCTCCTCGGCCAGTCCGGTCAGGTGCAGCTGGTCGACGAAGGAGGCGACCATGTCGGCAATGGACTCGACGCTGAAGTGGATACCGGTGCGCGACGCAAGATCCTCTGCATCGGTGCGGGAGTGACCCGAGGAGTACGTCGACGGCATCGACACTGCGTGCACAGCATCGCTGCCGAGGGCGTCGACGGCGAGGGCCGCAACCACCGCCGAGTCGATGCCACCCGACAAACCCAGAGCCACCGAACGAAAGCCGTTCTTGTGCACGTAATCTCGTAAGCCGGTCACCAGCGCGCCCCACACCTGTTCCTCGGCACAGGCAACGTCGGACAGAAACGGCTCGGCTCGCTGCCAGCCGGTGATCGTGACGTCGGGCAGAGTTACCCGATCGATGCCCCAACCGGGCACCGCGACCGCGTCGGGACGTGGATCCGTGGGCGCGTCCACGTCGACGATCAACAGATGCTCTACGAATTGCGGGGAGCGCCCCCAAGTGGAACCGTCGGGGCCGATGACGAAGCTCGCGCCGTCGAACACCAGCTCGTCCTGACCGCCGACCACGTTCACGTAGGCGATCGGGACGCCGATCTCGTTGGCCCGGCGCGCGGCGATGGAGTGCCGTACCTCGTTCTTGCCCCACTCGAAGGGGCTGGCGTTGAGGCAGAGCAACATGTCGACACCCGCTGCCCCATATGCCGTCACCGACCCGCCCGCCTGCCAGATGTCCTCGCAGACAACAACTCCGAGCCTGACCTCGTTGATCTCGACGATGCTCAAGCGCGATCCGGGAGCGAAATATCGGGCCTCGTCGAACACTCGGTAGGTGGGAAGGGAGTGCTTGTCGTAGCGAGTTGCCACCCGTCCGTCGACGATCACCGCGGCACTGTTACGGGAGCCCTCGGCATCACGATCGAGGTAGCCCACCACCACGATGCGGTCGCCGCAGCCGGCGGCATCGAGAGCCGTGGCCAATTCGGTCAGGGCTCCGACCGACGCGGCGGCGAACGACGGCCGAAGAGCCAGGTCCTCCACGGGATACCCCGTCAGGGCCATCTCCGGAAACACCACCACGTTGGCACCGTCGTGGGCGGCGCGGACCGTCCATTCGACGATTGCGGCGGAGTTCGCCGTCAGATCGCCGACGACGGAGTTGGTCTGGGCAAGGGCGAGTCGGAGGGCCTGCACCACGTAGACGCTAGTGCTCGGCGGCCGTCCCTGCCGGGCAGCGAGAATGGAGTGTGGTCGAAGAGACCTGGCACGATCGTGCCATGAGAACGCGCACCAGGAACACGGCCGTGGCGCTGTCCACCATCGCCGTGTTGCTCGCAGGCTGCTCCGGCCCCGAGCCCACTGCCGCACCGGAGTCCTCCGATCGGCCCGAGGCATCGGCTTCGGCTGCCGGTCCTGTTCCTGCGGGTCTGGAGGCGTTCTACGACCAAACGCTCGACTGGGAGTCCTGCGATCGGTACAACACCGACGGCAGCGAACTGGGTGACCCCGTCGAGTGCGCGATGGTCACCGTGCCGCTCGACTACGCCGATCCCACCGGCACGACCATCGAGGTCGCGATATCCCGGACGCGGGCGGCGGGGGAGAAGATCGGATCGATCCTGATGAACCCCGGCGGCCCCGGCTCTTCGGGTCTGTATCTGGCCACCCAGGCCGACGGCACCGCCATTGCCGACCGCTTCGATCGCATCGGATTCGATCCGCGCGGGATCGGTGCCTCCGAACCGGAGGTGCGCTGTCTGACATCCGAGGAGGTCGACGAGGAACGGCGCGAGCCGGACGTCGATGTCAGCCCCGAGGGCATCGCAGCCACCGAGGCCGAGCATCGAGACTATGCCGCTCAGTGCGTCGACCGGACCGGAGCCGACGTGCTCGAGCACGTCGGCACCAGAGAAGTGGTGCGCGACATGGACGTCATCCGGGCAGTTCTGGGCGACGAGAAGTTGACGTACGTGGGCTATTCCTACGGCACCCGCATCGGCACCGCCTACGCCGAGGAATTCCCGTCGAACGTTCGGGCGATGGTGCTCGACGGTGCGCTCGACCCCGACCAGTCACCCGTCGACGAGGCCGTCGCCCAGGGCGCGGCGTTCCAGACCGCGTTCGATCAGTTCGCCGCCGATTGTGCACAGACCGACACCTGTCCGCTCGGAACCGATCCGGCGCAGGCCGTCGCACAGTTTCGATCCTTGGTCGACCCACTGATCGACCGTCCCGCCGAGACGACCGACCCCCGCGGCCTCAGTTACGACGACGCGATCACGGGGGCCCAGCAGGCTCTGTACTCGCAGCAGCTGTGGCGGCTGCTGCGGGCGGGGTTGAACGAACTACGCGACGGTCGGGGCGACACCCTGCTCCGCCTCGCCGACACCTACTCGGGGCGGCTGGAGGACGGTAGCTACACGAACATCGACGACGCGTTCAATGCCGTCCGATGCGTGGACGGGCCGCCGACCACGGACCGGGCGGCGGCCGACGAGGCCGACGCCAGGTTCCGCGCTGCCGCGCCGTATCTGGACGACGGCCGAGCCACCGGCAACGCGCCGCTCGACCTGTGCGCGTTCTGGCCGGTGCCGAACACGAGCGACCCGCATGTCGTCGACGTCGAGGGGCTGCCGACGCTGGTAGTGGTGTCGACGACCAACGACCCGGCCACTCCGTATCAGGCCGGAGTGGAATTGGCCGCGCAGCTGCGAGGGAATCTCGTGACCTACGAGGGCACCCAGCACACGGTGGCGTTCTCGGGCGTGGGTTGCATCGACGATCCGCTGGTGAAATACCTCGTCGATCTGGTCCCGCCGGGTGACGGATTGCGCTGCTGACCTGCTACCTCACCCGTCGCGATGTGGGCAGAGAGTTTCACGAAGTGAGACTGAATTCACGATGTAACACAGATTTAACTCCGTTTGCTTACTCTCGCGTTCATGGATCGTCAAAAGGAATTCGTGCTCCGGACCCTCGAAGAGCGCGACATTCGTTTCGTCCGCCTCTGGTTCACCGACGTTCTCGGGTATCTGAAGTCGGTGGCCATCGCCCCCGCCGAGCTCGAAGGTGCATTCGACGAGGGAATCGGCTTCGACGGTAGCGCCATCGAAGGATTCGCCCGAGTCTCCGAGGCCGACACGGTCGCCAAGCCCGATCCCTCGACGTTCCAAATTCTTCCGTGGTCCACCAGCAAGGGCCACCAGCACTCTGCTCGCATGTTCTGCGACATCGCCATGCCCGACGGCTCGCCGTCCTGGGCTGACTCTCGCCACGTGCTGCGTCGCCAGCTGAGCAAGGCCGCAGACCTGGGATTCAGTTGCTACGTACACCCCGAGATCGAGTTCTTCCTGCTCAAGGATGCTCCCCAGGACGGCTCACCACCGACCCCCGCGGACAACGGCGGCTACTTCGATCAGGCCGTGCACGATTCGGCCCCGAACTTTCGCAGGCATGCCATCGACGCACTCGAGTCGATGGGGATCTCGGTGGAGTTCAGCCACCACGAGGCTGCACCCGGACAGCAGGAGATCGACCTGCGGTACGCCGACGCCCTGTCGATGGCCGACAACATCATGACCTTCCGCTACGTGGTCAAAGAGGTCGCCATCGAGGAGGGTGTGCGCGCGACGTTCATGCCCAAGCCGTTCAGCGATCAGGCCGGCTCGGCGATGCACACGCACATGAGCCTCTTCGAGGGCGACACCAACGCCTTCCACAACCCGGACGATCCGATGCAGCTGTCGGAGACCGGAAAGTCCTTCATCGCCGGCATTCTCGAGCACGCCAACGAAATCAGTGCGGTGACCAACCAGTGGGTCAACTCCTACAAGCGGCTCGTACGCGGCGGCGAGGCCCCTACCGCCGCGTCCTGGGGACCGGCCAACAGGTCGGCGCTGATCCGCGTGCCGATGTACACCCCGAACAAGGCCTCGTCGCGTCGCGTCGAGATTCGTAGCCCCGATTCCGCCTGCAATCCTTATCTGGCCTTCGCAGTACTCCTGGCGGCCGGTCTGCGCGGAATCGAGAAGGGCTACACCCTGCCGCCCGAGGCCGAGGAAGACGTGTGGGCACTGACTTCCGCCGAGCGTCGCGCCATGGGCTACAAGGAATTGCCCGGCAACCTCGATCAGGCGTTGAACGCGATGGAGGGTTCCGAGCTGGTCGCAGAAGCGCTGGGCGAGCACGTGTTCGACTTCTTCCTGCGCAACAAGCGTCGTGAATGGGAGGAATACCGCAGTCACGTCACGCCGTACGAGCTGAGGGCGTACCTGGGTCTTTAACAACCCAGGTACGTCATGGGCTACGTTCTAGTCGATCGAGAATGTAGTTCCGATGCCGGCGCGGGCACCCTCGCGCCGCATTACCGACGACGGGGTAAAACTGTGGCACGCCGAGGTGGATTCTGATGGTGCGTCCTCCGACTTCGAGATCCGTCGTTCCCGGGCCGGGCCGTCTCGGTCTCGTCGAAGAATCTGCTCCGAACGACTTGCGCACCCTCGGTTGGACGGATGAAGAAAGCCTCGAACTGCTGTGGTCGCTCTCGCGTGCCCCCAACGCCGATCTCGCGCTGCGCACTCTGGTGCGGATGTACGAGTTGCTCGGTACAGGTTGGGCGGAGTTCGACGCCGCACTTCGTAAAGACAAGGGATTCCGCGGTCGGCTCCTGGGGCTCGTCGGCGCGTCCAGCGCGCTCGCCGACCACCTCGTCGCCGACGACACCACCTGGCGATTGTTGCTGACCGCAGAAGGACAGAGCAGCGGAGTATCGGCGAAGATCCAATTGCCTACCAAGGCAACGCTGGTCGCCGAACTGCTCGAGGCCGTCGGGGCCGAGCCGGAGACCGGGCCCAACGCCGCACCCGATCTGTATCGGGCGTCCGTCACCGGGCCGCCCGCCGTGATCGCGCTGCGCAAGAAATACCGCGACCAGATCATGGTGTTGGCCGCCTACGACCTTGCCGCGACGGTAGAGAACGAGCCCGTCCTGCCGTACACGGTGGTCGGGTCGCAGCTGTCCGATATGGCCGACGCCGCGCTCACCGCAGCACTGGCAGTCGCCGTGGCCACCGTGTGCCCGGACGCCCCGTGTCCGACGCGTCTGGCCGTGGTCGCGATGGGCAAATGCGGTGCGCGCGAACTAAATTACGTATCCGACGTCGATGTCGTGTTCGTCGCCGAACCCGCCGATGCGCAGGCCAGCCGCATCGCGGGTGAGATGATGCGCATCGGATCCTCGGCGTTCTTCGAGGTCGACGCAGCCCTGCGTCCCGAGGGCAAACGCGGCGAACTGGTCCGCACCCTGGATTCGCATGTGGCGTACTACAAGCGGTGGGCCAAGACCTGGGAGTTCCAGGCGCTGCTCAAGGCAAGGCCGATGACCGGTGACATCGCACTCGGCAACGATTACGTCGACGCGGTCAACCCGATGGTGTGGCTGGCCAGTCAGCGCGAGGACTTCGTGCCGGAAGTGCGCGCGATGCGTCGTCGCGTCGAAGAGATGGTGCCGCCCGAGCTTCGCGAACGGGAGATCAAACTCGGACGCGGCAGTCTGCGGGACGTCGAATTCGCCGTCCAGCTCCTGCAATTGGTGCACGGTCGTACCGACGAGTCGCTACGCGTGCTCGGCACGACCGACGCGTTGACCGCACTCACCGAGGGCGGCTACGTCGGCCGCGACGACGCCGCTAATCTGACGGCGTCCTACGAATTCCTGCGGCTGATCGAGCACCGCCTGCAGATGCAGAGGATGCGGCGCACGCACACCCTGCCTCCGCAGGACGACGAGGAAGCTCTGCGATGGTTGGCACGCTCGGCGCACATGCGACCGGACGGCAATCGCGACGCTCTCGGCGTACTGAACGCCGAGATCAAGCGCAACGCGCAACGCATCAGGCGACTGCACGCCAAGCTCTTCTACCGGCCACTGCTCGACTCGGTGGTCAAGTTCGACTCGGAGACAGTGCGATTGACTCCGGATGCCGCGACCCGACAGCTCGCCGCGCTCGGATACCAGACCCCGCAGAACGCACTGGGTCACCTGCGCGCTCTCGTCGGCACGGGCACCCGTCGCGGTCAGATCCAGGCCGTGCTGCTCCCGACTCTGTTGGAGTGGCTCGCGGACACCCCCGACCCGGACGCCGGTCTCCTCAACTATCGCCGACTATCGGAATCGGCAGGGGAGCAGACCTGGTTCCTGCGGGTACTTCGCGACGAAGGCGCAGTGGCTCAGCGGTTGATGATCGTGCTCGGATCCTCGGCTTATGTACCGGATCTGCTGATCAAGGCCCCCGAGGTCATTCGGCTGTTCGCCGACGGCCCCACCGGCCCGCGACTTCTCGATGTCGAGCCCGAAGAGACTTATCGCGCCATCCTGTCGTCCTCGGCTCGTTACGAGGATCCGGTGCGGGCGATCAACGCGGCCAGGGCCCTGCGGCGTCACGAGCTGGCCCGGGTGGCGTCGGCAGACATCCTCGGCATGCTCGACGTGCCTGCGGTATGCCGGGCGCTGTCGTCGGTCTGGGCCGCCGTCATCAATGCGGCTCTGGCCGCTGCCATCAGAGCCAGCGAGATCGAGCGCGGCGAACCGGCACCGGCAACTCTGGCCGTCATCGGCATGGGGCGGCTCGGCGGCGGCGAACTAGGCTACGGCAGCGATGCGGACGTGCTGTTCGTCTGCGAACCGGTGGAGGGCATCGACGAGACCGTTGCAGTCAAGTGGGCCAACACCATTGCCGACCGCATCCGCAAACTGCTCGGAGCGCCCAGCACCGACCCGCCGCTCGAGGTCGACACCGGCCTGCGACCGGAAGGGCGCAACGGGCCGGTGGTGCGCACCTTGGCGTCGTACGCCGCCTACTACTCGCAGTGGGCGCAGGCCTGGGAAGTGCAGGCACTGTTGCGCGCGCACCAGGTGGCCGGTGACCAAGACCTCGGTATTCGGTTTCTGTTGATGGCCGACAAGGTGCGCTATCCCGAGGGTGGAGTGTCCGCCGACGCCGTCCGTGAGATTCGCCGTATCAAGGCACGGATCGACTCCGAACGGCTCCCCAAGGGAGCCGACCCGGCGACCCACACCAAGCTCGGACGCGGGGGACTGGCCGACATCGAGTGGACGGTCCAGCTGATCCAGCTCCGGTACGCGCACAAGGTTCTTTCGCTGCACAACACCTCGACGCTGCAATCTCTCGACGCGATCGGGGCGGCCGAGCTGATGAGCGAAACAGACATCGAACTGCTACGCGAAGCGTGGATCCTGGCCACGAAAGCGCGCAACGCGCTCGTTCTGGTGCGCGGCAAACCGACCGACCAGCTGCCGGCCCCTGGTGCGGTGCTGTCCGCCGTGGCGCAGGTGGCGGGGTGGGAGAACGGCGACGCGGGGGCGTTCCTGGACAACTACCTGCGCGTCACGCGTCGGGCAAAAGCAGTGGTGGAGCGGACGTTCGGCGGAAACTAGTCGCGTCTTCCTCTAGTCGCTCTCGACGGTGACGAAGCCCTGCTTCACCATCCAGTCGCGCGCGACATCTGCTGGCTCACGGCCGTCTATGTCCACCTGCCGGTTGAGCTCGGTGATCTCGTCGTTCGTCAACACTGCGGAGATCGGAGCGGTGACCTCGGCGATCTCCGGGTATTGCTCGGCGATCGGCGTGCGGATCACGACCGTGGCGTTGTAGCGGGGAAAGAAGCTCTTGTCGTCCTGAATCACTGTCAGATCCAGGCCTTTGATGCGGCCGTCGGTGGTGAACACTTCACCGAACTTGCACTGCGAACCGTCGGCCGTTGCTTGATAGATGATGCCGCCCTGCAACACCTGCCGCGGAACGACATTGGGGTCGAAGCCGTAGGCAGCGGCCATACCCGGAAACCCGTCCTGTCGTGAATTGAACTCGGTTTCCACACAGGTCTGTGCCGCGGCCGGATCGGTCTTGGCGAGCGCGGCGTAGTCCGACAGCGTCTCGATGCCGGTCGCGTCTGCCGTTGCCTGATTCATCGCAAGCGCATACGTGTTGTCCATCGGTGCTGGGTTGACCCAGGTGAGTCCGTTGGCCGCGTCCTGGTCGCGTAGGGCTTCGAACTGCCCGGTGGCGTCCGGGATGGCGGTTTCGTTTCCCAGGAAGTTGATCCAGGCTGTACCGGTGTATTCGTAAGTGACGTCCACCTGGCCGGAGACCATAGCTTGTCGAGTGCTGTTGGATCCCGAAATGTTGGTGAGGTCGCGAACGTCGGCTCCGGCTGCCACCAGCCCGAATTCGAGTATGTAACCCAGGATCACCTGCTCGGTGAATTCTTTCGAGCCGACGATCAATTTCGCGCCCTCGAGACCCGGCACAGGTTGGATGCTGCCGGGTTGCACGGACAGCGGCACCGCACTACCCGACTCCAGACCGCAACTCGTCAGCGCCGTCAGCACGACAGCGCACAGTGCGATCGATCGTCGTGTGGTGTGCCGCATCGGTTTCGGTCCTTACGGTTCGAGGTAAGTGACGGCTAATCCGCGCCGGCGGTGACAAAGCCTTCTTTGACCATCCAGTCACGCGCGACGTCGGCGGGTTCGCGACCGTCGACGTCGACCTGCTTGTTCAGTTCGGTGATCTCGTCGTTGGTCAGCTTTGCCGAGATAGGTGCCGTCAACTCGGCGATCTGTGGATACTGCTCGGCGATCGACGAGCGGATCACCACCGTGGCGTTGTACCGGGGAAAGAAGCTCTTGTCGTCTTCGACCACGACGAGATTCAGACCCTTGATTCGGCCGTCGGTAGTGAACACCTCACCGAACTTGCACTGCGAACCCTCGGCCGTCGCCTGATAGATGATTCCGGTCTGCAGAATCTGACGGGGAACAGCATTGGCGTCGAAACCGTAGGCCGCCGCCAGCCCGGGAAATCCGTCCTGCCGAGAATTGAACTCGGTCTCGACGCACAACGCCGACGCGGCCGGATCGCGCGCCACGAGAGCCGCGTAGTCCGAGAGTGTCTTCACTCCGGTCTGGTCCGCCGTCGCCTGGTTCATCGCCAGTGCGTACGTATTGTCCATCGGCGCGGGGTTGACCCACGTCAGTCCATTGGCGACATCGGCGTCGCGGACCGCATCGAACTGCTCGGTGGCGTCTGTGATGGGACTTTCGTTGCCGAGGTAGTTGATCCAGCCGGTCCCGGTGTACTCGTAGGTGAGATCGACCTGCCCGGAGACCATGGCTTGGCGAGTACTGTTGGACCCCGAAATATTTGTCAGGTCGCGAACGTCGGCACCTGCAGCCGACAACGCGAATTCGAGGATGTAGCCCAAGACGATCTGCTCGGTGAAGTCCTTGGAGCCGACGGTCAATTCCGCGCCCTCGAGACCCGGCATCGCTTCGATGCTCCCGGGCTCCACCGACAGCGGCACCGCGCTGCCTGATTGCAAACCGCACCCTGCCAGTGCGAGCGTGCTGATCGCGCACAGGGCAACGAGCTGTCGTGTCGAGCGCCGCATCAGCGGAGTCCTTTCGGTCCGAGGTAGGCCTCGGCGAGTGCTCCGAGCCAGTCGACGAACAACGCGAGGGCCACGGCGAGAACGCCTCCGACGACGAGGATCAGTGGCTGGTAGAGCTTGTATCCGGTATCGATCAGAACTCCGAGACCTCCCGCTCCCACCAGGAAACTCAGTGTGGCCGTGCCGACGGCGAGCACCAGCGACGTGCGGAGACCGGCCAACATGTACGGCACCGCGAGTGGAAACTCGATACGCCAGAGGATGCCGCTACTCGACATGCCCTGTCCGCGTGCGGCATCGATGTAGCTCGGGTCGACCTGCTGGAAGCCGAGCATCGTGTTTCGGAGAACAGGAAGGAGCGAGTAGAACGCGATGGGGAGCACACCGATCCAGAAGCCGGTCTTGCCCGTCGCGAGGAACAGCAACACCAGCAGACCGACAGCCGGAGCGGCCTGACCGATGTTGGCGATACCGATGAAGATCGGTGCCAACTTTCGGTAGCCGTTGCGGGTCAACAGGATTCCGAGCGGTACCGCTATCGCGAGCACGAGCGCGGTGACGACGATGGTGATGACGACGTGCTCGGACAGCCGCTGGAACAAAGTGCTCGCGTTCAGTGTCTCTTTCTGCGTGGCACTCAAGTCGCGGGTGAACGTGTAGGCAAGCAGAACGACGACGACCAACAAGATGATCGCGGGTTGCACCAGCAAGCGAATCCGCTCGGCTCGTTTCGCAGCCTGCTTCGCCGCCTGCGCGCCGCTGTCGTCCCCCGCCGCATCGACAACCGGGGAATCCGCAGAGGTTGTCACGACGGGCTTCCTGCAGTCACGTCGTGCGAGGAGGTGTCTTTGTCGTGGTCGTGAGCATGCTGCGAACGGATCGTCTTGATGGTGTCGATCAATTGCTCGATCGTGATCGTGCCGGCGTATTCGCCGCGCTGACCGGTAACCGTTGCGGTCGCGTTACCCTCGGCGAGAAGCGCTTCGAGTGCGTCCTGCAGCGTCGATTGAGTCGAGACCATTTCGCCCATCGGAACACCGACGTCGCGCAGGCTCTTCGCGTTCGTGAGGTGGCGTCGATCGGTCCATCGAATGGGCCGCTTGCGTGCGTCGAGAATGATTCCCCATGCTTCCGGGTCGTTTCCGAGAGCCGCGTTCATCGACTCGACCGGCTGATCTTCGCCCATGACCGGAACATCGGACAATTCGATGTCCCGCACTCTCATCAGGGTTAGTTGCTTGAGAGCTGCACCGGCACCGACGAACCCGGCAACGGTGTCGTCGGCGGGATTGGCCAGCACAGCTTCCGGGGTGTCGAACTGCAGAATGCGAGACTGATTGCCCAACACAGCGATTCGATCACCGAGTTTGACGGCTTCGTCGAAGTCGTGGGTGACGAACACGATGGTCTTGCCCAATTCTGCTTGGAGGCGCATCAGTTCGTCTTGCAACAGGCCGCGGGTGATGGGGTCGACGGCACCAAAGGGCTCGTCCATCAACAGAACCGGGGGATCGGCGGCCAGAGCGCGCGCAACACCGACCCGTTGCTGCTGACCTCCCGACAGTTGGCGTGGGTAGCGGTCCCGGTACAACGCTGGATCGAGACCGACGAGATCGAGCATTTCGTCCGTGCGATCCGAGATCCGGTTCTTCTTCCAGCCGATCAACCCTGGAACCATACCGACGTTCTCGGCAATGGTCATGTGCGGGAACAGCCCTGCTTGCTGGATGGAGTATCCGATCGTGCGGCGGAGCTCGTTCGGGTTGATCGACAACGCGTCCTTGCCGCCGATGGTGATGCGGCCCGACGTCGGCTCGATCAATCGATTGATCATGCGCATGGTCGTCGTCTTGCCACAGCCGGACGGGCCGACCAGGACGACCACCTCGCCGGCAGGAATCGTCATCGACACGTTGTCGACGGCCGCATCCTTTTGGCCCGAGTAACTCTTGGTCACGTTCTCCAGCACGATTTCTGCACCGGATACGGTCGTTTTCTCACTCACGGATACCCCTCGAGGTGGTCAATTTGCCGATCACGACGTAGATCCCATCGAGGATCAGCGCCAGCAGGACGATGAGGATGGTGCCGGTCAGGGCCTGTGGAACGGCCGTGGGGCTGCCGACCCGCGCGAGCCCGGAGAACAGAAGGTTGCCCAGTCCAGGACCTTTGGCGTACGCAGCGATGGCCAGAATGCCCATGGCCAGCTGTGTGCTGATCCGCATCCCGGTCAGAATCGAGGGCCACGCCAGTGGAATCTCGATGCGCCGCAACACAAGAATTCGGCTCATACCGATTCCGCGAGCAGCATCGGTGACCGCTGGGTTCACCGCATCGAGCCCTACCACCGTGTTCCGGATGATCGGAAGCAGCGAGTACAGAACGAGAGCAGTCACTGTCGGTCGAACACCCAGTCCCAGAATGGGAATCAGTAGACCCAACAAAGCGAACGACGGGATCGTCAGGACAGTGCTCGCGAGAGCTGTCGCCACGGCTGATCCGGCCGGACTGCGGTAGACGAGGATGCCGATGGCCACGCCGAGCACGGTAGCGATGATCACGCATTGCACGACGGCCGAAACATGCAGATATGAATCGATCGCCAACTGTCTTCGCCGCCCGACGATGAATTCCCACAGTGCATCCATGCAGTTGTCGTCCTCTGTTCGCCGATAGCGGATGATTTCTTTTACCCCGCGTACCACTTATCAAACGCCGACCGGTCCGAATTCTTTGCGGATTGCTGCAAAAGTCGCCGATCGGAAACAATCGAGAACGCGAAAACGCCCGGCCGAAAAGATTCGGCCGGGCGTTTGTTCGTGCAAATCTATCGACTCACACGTCGTAGTACAGCGAGAATTCGTACGGGTGCGGTCGCAGGTTGACCGGCGCAATCTCCTGCTCACGCTTGAGCGAGATCCAGGTCTCGATCAAGTCGGTCGTGAACACGCCACCCTCGGTGAGGTAGTCGTGGTCGGCCTCGAGACGGTCGATGACCGCGTTCAGCGAGGTAGGTGCCTGAGGAATGTTCTTGGCTTCCTCGGGCGGCAACTCGTAGAGGTCCTTGTCGACCGGAGCCATCGGCTCGATCTTGTTCTTGATTCCGTCCAGGCCCGCCATCATCTGAGCAGCGAAGTTGAGGTACGGGTTGCCCGAGGAGTCCGGCGCGCGGAACTCGAGGCGCTTGGCCTTCGGGTTGTTGCCGGTGATCGGGATGCGGACTGCCGCAGACCGGTTGCGCTGGCTGTAGACCAGGTTGATGGGGGCTTCGTAGCCCGGCACCAGGCGGTGGTAGGAGTTGATCGTCGGGTTTGTGAAAGCCAACAGTGACGGCGCGTGGTGCAGGATGCCGCCGATGTAGTGGCGTGCGAGATCCGACAGTCCGGCGTATCCGGCCTCGTCGTGGAAGAGCGGCTTTCCGTCCTTCCACAGCGACTGGTGCACGTGCATGCCCGAGCCGTTGTCACCGAAGAGCGGCTTCGGCATGAACGTCGCCGACTTGCCGTTCTGCCATGCGGTGTTCTTGACGATGTACTTGAACAGCTGCAGATCGTCGGCCGCGCGGAGCAGCGTGTTGAACTTGTAGTTGATCTCCTGCTGACCGCCGGTGCCGACCTCGTGGTGAGCACGCTCGAGCTCGAAGCCCGCGTTCTGCAGGTTGGTGGAGATCTGGTCGCGCAGGTCCACGTAGTGGTCGTACGGAGCGACGGGGAAGTAGCCACCCTTGAAGCGAACCTTGTAGCCGAGGTTCGGGCTGCCGTCTGCCTCGGTCTCGGCTCCGGTGTTCCACCAACCCGAGGAGGAATCCACCTCGTAGAAGGCACCGTTGGCCTGCGAGTCGAAGCGCACGGAATCGAAGATGTAGAACTCGGCCTCGGCACCGAAGTATGCGGTGTCGGCGATGCCGGTGCTGGCCAAGTACTCTTCGGCCTTGCGAGCCACGTTGCGGGGATCGCGGCTGTACGCCTCACGCGTGAACGGATCGTGGACGAAGAAGTCGATGTTCAGCGTCTTGGCGTTGCGGAACGGATCGACCTGAGCGGTGGCGTAGTCCGGAAGCAAGATCATGTCGGACTCGTGGATGGACTGGAAGCCGCGGACGGACGAGCCGTCGAACGCGAGACCGTCTTCCAGGGTATCGGCCGTGAACGCCTTGGCAGCGATCGAGAAGTGCTGCTGCGCACCCGGCAGATCCGTGAATCGGATGTCGACGTATTCGATTCCTTCATCTGCGATGAACTTGATGACCTCTTGGGCCGTGGAAAACGCCACGCTTTTGCTCCTTTGTTGAGTCCGTCGAACTGACGTTATGGACTTGGTGTTGCCCACCCGTCAAGGTCGTGTTTCGCCCGTGTTACGCGTCCTGGTTCACGAGCGGCACGGACAACAGTACGTCCGTGTGTTTTCCCGTGTGTCCGGTCGCGCCTATCCTGGAAATCATGGCACGAATGACTGGGTCCTGGTTGTCCGGACCGGCGGCCGCGAACCCACGACAACCACAGAACTTTCGCGGCGAAGAACTGGGCCTGCCTCAGCAGGGGGTCGGAGCACTGGCTGGTGCAGGGCGCAGAATCTTGGCCCTGATTCTGGACTGGACCATGGCGACCGGCGTGGCGTCGCTGATACTCGGCGGATACACCACGAGTGGGCTGATCTCGACGATCGTGCTCGGCGTGTGGTTCGCAGTAGGACTGGTGACCGTCTCGTTGTTCTCGTTCACCCCGGGGCAGTTCGTGGTCGGCATCCAGGTCGGCCGCATCGACGCTCACGCCCGAGTCGGTTTCGTCCGAGCCCTGGTTCGTCAGCTGATACTGCTGTTCGTCGTCCCGGCCGTCATCACCGACATGGACGGTCGCGGAATGCACGACCGCGCAACGGGAACAGCCCTGCTGCGAACCCGTTGAGGGCGCGCACCAGGGCTGCTGTCGAGTGTCGATCGGGGATCTAGCGGCGCTTCATAGTCCGCTGGACGCCCTTCATCTTGGCCCCGCCGGGAACGGGCCCCTTCGGCATTGCCGGGCCGCCCTTCGTGCCGAGCGCGGAGAGCCGTGACTCGATGGTGTCCATGCGCTTGCCGTCGATGTTCTTGGGCAGCTTCGACAGATACTTCTGCAAACCCGACAGAGGAATCTGGTTCTCTCCGTTTCCGACGATGACGTCGTAAATCGGGGTGTCGCCCACCAGTCGGGCGGTCTTCTTCTTCTCCTGCGCCAGCAATGCCTTCACGCGCTGGGGCGCACCCTCGGCGACGAGGATGACCCCGGGCTTGCCGATCACCCGATGCACGGCGTCGAGGTGAGTAGTGCCCGCGATCGCGTTGGTCACGCGCCACGATCCCTGCAGGTTGTCCAGGGCCCAGGCCGCTGCACCGGCCTGTCCGTCGGCCTTCTTGTACACCGACTTCTGCACCCGGCGACCGAAGATGATGAAGGCGACCAACACACCGAGCAGTAAGCCGATGGGGAGCAAGAACCACTGGAAGCCGAAAGCAAGGCCGATGAGGAAGCCGACGAGTCCGAGCCCGACCACCGCCCCGATCATCAGCGGAAGGAGAGCCTTGTCGTCCTTGCGCTGCATCTGGAACGCCTGCCACAGCTGACTGCGACGTTCCTTCGATGCCTTCTTGCGGGCCGCTTTCGCGGCTGCTTTTACTTCCTTGCTGGGCTTTGCTGCTTTGCCAGCCTTACTGCCGTTCGCCATACCTCTAGGATACGTCCTGTGCCGACGCTCACGTGCACCGCTCCGGGTTGGGAACGACGATCAGCGCGCGGCCAGACGGGCCATCAGCGAACTGGCCTCCTGCGATGCTTCGCCGCCGTCGGTCAGATGGCTCATGCTCTCGGGCAGCTCACGACCGTGGTGCGCCATGGCCTGCGCGTACAGGCGGCCGGCACGGTAGGAGGAGCGGACCAACGGCCCGGCCAGAACTCCTGCGAAGCCGATCTCGGTGGCGTAGTCGGAGTGCTCGACGAACTCCTCCGGCTTCACCCACCGCTCGACGGGGTGGTGTCGCGGCGAAGGCCGCAGGTACTGGGTGATGGTCAGGATGTCGCAACCTGCCTCGTGCAGGTCGCGAATCGCTTCCTGCACCTCCTCGGGTGTTTCGCCCATGCCGAGAATGAGGTTGGACTTGGTGACCAGACCGTCGTCGCGCGCTGCGGTGATGACGTCCATCGAGCGCTGGTAGCGGAACGCCGGACGGATGCGCTTGAAGATGCGCGGCACGGTCTCGACGTTGTGGGCCAGCACCTCGGGTCGCGAGGAGAAGACCTCGGCCAGCTGATCGGGCTTGGCGTTGAAATCCGGGATGAGTAGCTCGACACCGGTGTTCGGGTTCAGCTTCTTGATGAAGCGCACCGTCTCGGCGTACAGCCACGCACCGCCGTCCTTGAGATCGTCACGAGCGACGCCGGTGATCGTCGAGTAACGCAGACCCATGGCCTGTACGGACTCCGCCACGCGACGTGGTTCGTCTCGATCGAGGTCCTCCGGCTTACCGGTGTCGATCTGGCAGAAATCGCACCGACGGGTGCATTGTTCACCGCCGATGAGGAAGGTCGCCTCGCGATCTTCCCAGCATTCGTAGATATTCGGGCAGCCGGCTTCCTCGCACACCGTGTGCAGACCCTCGCGCTTCACAAGACCCTTGAGCTCGGTGTATTCCGGGCCCATCTTGGCTTTCGTCTTGATCCAGTTGGGTTTGCGTTCGATGGGGGTCTCCGCGTTTCGGATCTCGAGGCGGAGCAGCTTGCGTCCTTCTGGGGCCACAGTCACAGATTCGATGCTACGCGCCGAAGCGAACGGTGGTGAACTGCGGGTTGTTGGACGCGCCGACAGTTGCCGGATGCTCTATGTCGTGGTCCTGCACCGGCATCGAACCGTCGAGGGCTGCCAGTATCGCGGAGGTGACGGCAGCGACGACGTCGGCGGTCGTCACGTCACGCCCGAGTTCGAGTGACAGAGAGGTGACGCCCGCATCGGCGATACCGCACGGGACGATCGCATCGAAACCGGTCATGGCCGCGTTGCAGTTGAGCGAGAAGCCGTGCAGTGTCACTCCGCGTTGCACGCGGACCCCGATCGCGGCGATCTTGCGCTCGGGAAGCCAGCTGCCGTCGCGCATCTCGGCTGCGAGCCACACCCCGGAGCGGCCGTCGACACGTCCGCACTCGATGCCGTAGCCGGACACGACGGAGATCAGCGCTTCTTCGATACGCCGCACGTACTTGACGACGTCGATGGGCTGCGCGAGCTTGACGATGGGATATCCGACCAATTGGCCAGGTCCGTGCCAGGTGATCTTGCCGCCGCGGTCCACCTCGACGACGGGAGTGCCGTCCCGGGGCATGTCTTCCTCGGCCGTGCGTCGTCCAGCCGTGTAGACGGACGGATGCTCGAGCAGCAGGAGCGTGTCGGAGCCGATGTCGTCGGCCCGGGCACCTGCAAGATCACGCTGGAGAGCCCACGCCTCGGTGTACTCGACGGTGCCCAACTCGCGCACCTCCACAGGGTCGGTGCTCGCGCGTGCCGATGTTCGGACCGACGAAGAGTTCGCGTCACTCATGATTCGGAACGGTACGCCGCGTCAGCTGCCCACAGCTACTCGCAGGGCCTCACCCACGGTGTTGTGCTCGAAGGTGTATCCCGCGTCCTCCAGAGCCTTCGGAATGGCGCGCGGACCGGTGAGAATGGCCTCCTCGGCGAATTCGCCGATCACCGCCTTGAGGGCGAAGCCGGGGACGACCCACGGTGCCGGGCGGTGCACCGCACGCGACATCGCACTGTTGAACTGGGCGTTGGTCACCGGGGTCGGACCCACCATGTTGACCGGTCCACGTAAGGAGTCGTTCTCGATGCCGTGAACGATGGCACCGATCTCGTCTTCCAAGGAAATCCACGGGAAGTACTGACGTCCACTGCCGAGGCGCCCGCCGAGGGCGAACAGGTACAGCGGGCGGAGCTTGCCCAACATGCCGCCGCGCTGCGACAGCACAACGCCGCTGCGCAGCATGATCGTGCGAACACCGGCTTCCGACGCGGCAGACGTGGCGTTCTCCCAGTCACGACAGACCTCGGCCAGAAAACCCTCACCGACGGGGGCGCTCTCGTCGACCACCCGATCGCCGGTGTCACCGTAGAAGTTGACGCCGCTGGCGTTGATCAACGTCGGTACTCCCGCGTCGGCGGCAGCTCCGGCGAGCACTTCGGTCGGAGCGATTCGACTGTCGCGCACCAACTGCTTGTACGCACCGGACCATCGCTTGTCGCCGATTCCGACACCACACAGATTGACGATCGCGTCGGCACCATCGAGGGTGGCCGCGTCGATGCTCCCGCGGGACGGGTCCCACTGCGACTCGTCCGGTCCCGCCGGTGAACGCCGTACGAGACGGGTGACATCGTGGCTCCGACCCCGCAATGCTGCGACCAGGGCTGTGCCGATCAATCCCGATGAACCTGCAATGACTACGCGCATGTGAACGAAAGCCTCCTTGACGCAAGCCGGGGCATCATTCGCGAACGAATGATGCCCCGGATGCTCGGTTCGTGCCCCGCTTGTCGAGACTCCGATGCGAATGTGTCGCGCTCCTACGAGAATACGTGAGGCGCGAGACCCGCCGGTTGTCTAGAGGCCGAGATCGGCCTCGAACGACGCCACTTCGAGACGCTGCTTGATCGTCGTCAGGAAGCGCCCTGCGTCGGCTCCGTCCACCAACCGGTGGTCGTAGGTGAGCGGCAGGTAGCACATCGAGCGGACACCGATCGACTCGTTGCCCGAGTCGTCCTTGACCACCACGGGGCGCTTGACGATCGCACCCGTGCCCAGCATGGCCGCCTGCGGCGGAACCAGGATCGGGGTGTCGAACAGCGCGCCCTGGCTGCCGATGTTGGTGATCGTGAACGTGCCACCGGAGAGCTCGTCCGGCTTCAGTCCACCCGAACGTGCGCGGGTCGCGATGTCGTTGATCGCCCGAGCCAACCCGGCCAGCGACAGGTCACCGGCGTTGTGGATGACGGGGGAGAGCAGACCCTGCTCGGTGTCCACGGCAATGCCGAGGTGGACATCGGCGTGGTAGGTGATCTCCTTGGCGTCCTCGTTGATGCTCGCGTTGACGTTCGGGTGGGCCTTGAGTGCCTCCACGACTGCCTTCGCAAAGAACGGCAGGTACGTCAGGTTGACGCCCTCGTTCTCGGCGAACTTCGCCTTCGCCTTCGTCCGCAGACCGGCGATCTTGGTGACGTCCACCTCGAAGGTCTGCGTGAGCTGAGCAGAGGTCTGCAGCGATTCGCGCGTCTTCTTCGCGGTGATCTGACGGATCCGGTTGATCTTCTGCGTGGTGCCACGAAGATGCGCGAGCTCCGGACGAACACCGGCGGTTGCCGGAGCCGCAGGCTTGGCGGCAGCGGCGGGCGCAGCCTCGGCGGCCGGAGCGGCCGGAGCCTTCTTGGCCTCGGCGGCAGCGAGCACGTCCTGCTTGCGGATGCGTCCACCGACACCGGTGCCCTTGACGGTAGCGAGATCGACGTCGTTGTCCGACGCCAACTTCCGCACGAGCGGTGTGACGTACGGGCTGGAATCACCCGACGGTGCCGACTCCTTGGCGGGAGCGGCCTTGGGAGCTTCCTGCTTGGGCTCGGGCTTGGGCTCGGCCTTGGGAGCTTCCTGCTTGGGAGCCTCCTTCTTCGGCTCTTCCTTCTTCGGCTCCTCGGCCTTGGGGGCCTCGGGCTCCGGGGTGGCCTCGGGCTCGGGGGCCTTCTCGGCCGGCGATCCGGATCCGATGACGGCGAGCTGGCCACCGACGGCGACCGTGTCGTCTTCCTCGGCGGAGATCTCGAGCAGAGTACCGGCGACAGGAGAGGGAATCTCGGTGTCGACCTTGTCGGTGGAGACCTCGAGCAGTGGCTCGTCGACTGCAACCTCGTCGCCGACAGCCTTGAGCCAGCGGGTCACGGTGCCCTCGGTGACGGACTCACCCAACTCGGGCATCGTCACCGGTGTACCGGAGCCGGACGAGTCGGACGATGCACTCGCTGCGGGTGCCTCCTCCTCGGCCTGCGGCTCGGGCTCGGCTGCGGGAGTGGGCTCCTCGGCAGCCTCTTCCGGTGCCGACTCCTCGGCGGGAGCAGCGTCCTCGGCCGGTGCGTCCGACGAGGGGGCCTCGCCTGCGTCACCGATCTGGGCGAGCTCGCCACCGATCTCGACGGTGTCGTCTTCCTGAGCGACGATCTTGGTGAGAACACCGGCAGCAGGCGACGGGATCTCGGTATCGACCTTGTCCGTGGAGACTTCGAGCAATGGCTCGTCGACTTCGACGGTGTCGCCTTCTTGTTTGAGCCACCTCGTGACAGTTCCCTCGGTGACACTCTCACCGAGAGCTGGCATCTGGACGGAGAAGGCCATGTCTGTTGACTCCTCGACAGTTGTATGCGGGTGATGTAGTTCTTACGACTTGTGGTCGCAGACCATTGTGCTGGCGGAACAGGGTTCATGGACGAGAGTTGCGTGATTCGGTTCGACGGAGGCACCGGTGCACCAGACACCGACCGAGCATGTTCGGCTCGATACAGCGCCCACGTCGACACTCCCTCTCGGCAATTCACTCACTCACTTCACGAGCCTTGGTTCACTATCAAGAGAGTTGAACCCTCTACCGGCATCCTTCCATTGTTATCGCCTCGCCGTTCCCCTAGGGCGCAGAACACGCCTGGCAAACTGGCGGGTAACAACATTTCCGGCATCCGTGCCGGGAATCCATCGGCCGTACGAAAAGGATGTTCTCGTGGGATTGTTCGATCGACTCAAGCGGCGCGGCGGGGCCGCGAAACGTGGTCCCGAAGGGTCGGTCGCCCAGTACCTGGCCGATTGGACTGCGGCGCGAATCGGTGTGGAGGCCTATGTCGAGCCGAAGACGACAGTGACTCCACTGACCGTCGTCCTGGTGGCGAACGACGGCGAATGGACCCGGCGTCCGCTGGATGAAAAATATGCACGAAAGATCGGACCCGACCTGAAGATCCCGGTCTACGACGTCCGGAAGACCGGGTACCCCCAGCGAATGCGCGACCACGATGCTCGCCAGAAGATCGTCAAGAGACGCGAACAGGAACGGCGCGACCGGTGATCGCGTCCGTGCGCGCAGATCCGCGCGCACGGACGTCCGCGATCAGCCGTTCTCGACGATGTCTTCGAGAACCGCGAAAATGGTCCGCACGGGAACTCCGGTGCCGCCCTTGCCGGTGTAGCCGAAGGGGCCTCCGGTGTTGTAGGCCGGGCCCGCGACATCGATATGGGCCCATTCGACGCCGTCGGCCACGAATTCCTTCAGGAACAGGGCTGCTGCCAGCATTCCGCCGGCCCTGCCATTGGTCACGTTCGCAAGATCGGCCACCTTGGAGTCGAGTTCACGTCGAATCTCTTTCGGCAGCGGCATGGCCCAGCCGTTCTCGCCGATCGCTTGGGAGATTTCGGCAACCCGGTCACGGAAGGTGTCGGTACCCATCACGCCGGGCGTTCGGTTGCCGAGCGCCACGACCTGAGCTCCGGTGAGCGTTGCGGTGTCGATGAGGTAGTCCGGATCGTCCTCGCAGGCACGCACGATCGCGTCGGCCAGCACCAGTCGACCTTCGGCATCGGTGTTGATGACCTCGACGGTGATTCCGCCGTATTGCGTCAGCACATCGCCGGGACGCTGCGCTGTTCCCGACGGCATGTTCTCCGCCATGGGCACCGTCGCGATCACGTCGAGCGGCAGACCGACCTTGGCGGCCAGCACGACGGTGGCGATAACCGCCGCGGCACCGCCCATGTCCGAGGTCATGTTCTCCATTCCCGCAGCAGGTTTGATGGAGATGCCGCCGGTGTCGAACGTGATTCCCTTGCCCACCAGAGCAACCTTCTTGGCGCCACGCTTGCCGCCGGTGTGGGAGAGGCGAACCAATCGCGGCAACCGCGAAGACCCCTTACCCACTCCGTGAATACCGCCGTAACCACCCTTCTCGAGGGCCTTGTCGTCGAGAATCTCGACCTTCAAGCCTGCCGCAGTACCCAGGGCCTTCGCCCGGTCCGCGAACTCCTCGGGATAGAGGTGGCTCGGTGGGGTGTTCACGAAATCGCGTGCTAGCGCCACTGATTCGGCAATGGCGACGGAGCGTGCGAGCTCGCTCTTCGCGTCCTTCGATCGAGAGTCGGCAACGAGCAATTCGACGCGGGCGAGAGGAAGGGCGTCGGCCTTCGGTGCCGACAGTGCGGATTTGAACTCGGTGAACTGATACGCGCCGAGGAAGAACCCCTCTGCGGCCGCTCCGAGGTCGAGTGCGGACAACGTCGTCGCTACCGTATCGACACCTTTGAGCGAGCGTGCCGCGGTACCGGCCGACTGACGGATGCGCTCGCTGTCGATGTCGGCAGCGTTGCCGAGGCCCACCGCCAGGACACTGGAGACGGGCAGCCCGAACGGAGCCGGGATGCGAACGAGCTCGTCGGCTTTGCCGGTGGCACCGACGGATTCGAAGGCGTCGAGGAGTCCGGCAGCAACGGCGTCGTCGGAAATGTCGTCGGTGATGGCGAGCTCGAGGCCGTCGTCACTGGTACTCAGCGCGACAACGAGAACGTCGACTTTCTTGCCGAGCTTGCCCGCGAGGACCAGGTCGGGTCCGAGAGTGCGGGATAGCGTCGAAGGTGAAGGCACGTGGCTGCTCCTGTAGGGGTTGACGTGTAGGTACCTCGATCCTAATGACGACCCATGGCGCAGCGGAGCGAGGGACGAACTGGGTCCGCAGCGCCCGCACGAGCCGTGATGTGGACTAGCGTGACCGCCATGACCGACACCGACCTGATCGAGGGACCGCTGCACGCCGTACATATCGAATTGGGTGCGAGATTCGCACCTTTCGGCGGTTGGACCATGCCGGTGTCGTACGCCGGGGTGGTCGTCGAGCACACCGCGGTGCGGGAAACCGTAGGCCTGTTCGACGTCGGCCACCTGGGCAAAGCGTCGGTCACCGGACCCGGCGCTGCCGCCTTCGTCAACTCCGTCCTGACCAATGACCTCGGCCGGATCGAACCCGGTAAGGCGCAATACACCCTCTGCTGCACGGAATCCGGTGGTGTGGTCGACGACCTCATCGCGTACTACGTCTCCGACGACGACGTGTTCCTGGTGCCGAACGCCGCCAACACGGCCGATGTCGTGGCGGCGATGGCAGCGCAGGCACCCGCTGGGGTGTCGGTGGTGAACCAGCACCGCGAGTTCGGAGTGCTGGCCGTTCAGGGGCCGAAAGCGGCCGAGGTGCTGCACGAATTGGGTCTGCCGACCGAGATGGATTACATGGCGTTCGAGGACGCGACCTGGAATTCGGTGGCCGTGCGGGTGTGCCGAACCGGTTACACCGGCGAGCAGGGGTACGAACTGGTTCCACCGGCGGGTGATGTGGAACCGCTCTTCCGTGCGCTGATGGCCGCAGTGCGGACTCGCGGGGGACAGGTGTGCGGGCTCGGAGCACGTGACACTCTGCGGACCGAGATGGGCTACCCACTGCACGGACACGAACTGTCGCTGGACATTTCGCCCCTGCAAGCTCGATGCGGTTGGGCGATCGGGTGGAACAAGGAGGCATTCTGGGGCAAGGAGGCATTGACCGCAGAGAAGGCCAGTGGGCCTGCGCGAACATTGCGCGGACTCAAGGCTCTCGACCGCGGTGTACTCCGCCCCGGTCTCACCGTGCGTGCGTCGGGCCAGGACATCGGGACGACGACGTCCGGAACTTTCTCGCCGTCGCTCAAGGTCGGTATCGCCCTGGCCCTGCTCGACGCCGAGGCAGCTCCAGCGGTCGGCTCCGAGGTCGAGGTCGACGTTCGTGGGCGGGCGCTGCGCTGCGAAGTGGTCGCGCCGCCGTTCGTCGCTGCCAAGACCAGGTGACCGCTGAGGGAGCGAGTGACCTCCACGATAGGATCTCGGGCATGACAGGTGTTTCCGAATTCACGTACGTGCAGCATCCCTCGCCCGCTACACCGGCGGAGCGCGACGCAGTGCTTGCCGCACCGGGATTCGGAAAACACTTCACTGACCACATGGTGTACATCGATTACACCCGCGACCGTGGCTGGCACGACGCGACGATCGCGCCCTACGGCCCGATCGAGCTCGACCCGGCAGCGATGGTGCTGCATTACGGCCAGGCTATCTTCGAGGGCCTCAAGATCTACCGTCAGCCGAACGGAGACCTGTCGACGTTCCGGGTCCAGTCCAACGCCGAACGGTTTCGGTCCTCGGCCAGGCGACTTGCCATGCCTGAGCTTTCGGACGAGCTCTTCGTCGGATCGATCGAGAAGCTGCTCGCACTCGACCACGAGTGGGTTCCTGCGGCAGGCGGCGAGGACGCGTTGTACGTCCGTCCGTACATGTTCTCCACCGAGGCCGGGCTGGGCGTGCGCCCCGCAGATTCGTACCGCTACATGCTGATCGCCTCGCCTGCAGGGGCGTACTTCCCCAGGGGGGTCAAGCCGGTGAGCGTCTGGCTGTCCACCGAGTACGTCCGGGCGGCACCGGGAGGAACGGGTGCCGCGAAGTTCGCAGGTAACTATGCCGCGTCACTCCTCGCCCAGGCGCAGGCCAGCGACGAAGGATGCGATCAGGTGGTGTGGCTCGACGCCACCGAGCGCCGGTACGTCGAGGAGATGGGCGGGATGAACCTGTTCTTCGTCTTCGGCTCGGGGTCCGATGCACGCCTGGTGACGCCGTCGCTGTCCGGATCGCTTCTCCCCGGCATCACCCGAGACTCGCTGTTGGCTTTGGCGACGGACGCCGGCATCCCCGTCGAAGAACGCCGCATCTCCACCGAAGAGTGGCGCAAGGGTGCCGACTCGGGCGAGATCACCGAGGTGTTCGCTTGCGGCACTGCAGCTGTCATCACTCCGGTGGGCAGCGTCAAGTCCACCGAGGGAGCGTTCGAGATTGCGGGCGGTGAGCCGGGCGAGATCACGCTCGCTCTGCGAGACACTCTCACCGGAATTCAGCGCGGCACCTTCGCCGATACCCACGGCTGGATGACCACACTCCGCTAGCTCCCCAGAAGCAGGCCGACCGCGGCCAGAGCTGTGGTGGTCTCGATTCCGGCTCCGAGTACGTCGCCGGAGAGGCCACCGAAGCGGCGGACGCAGTGTCGAGTCAGAATCACCGCAAGGGCAAGTACGGCGACGACGACCAGTGGGCCCTGCCACGGTCGGTCGGGCCGAATGTACGTGAACATGGCCGTTACGACGCCTGCCCACAATGCCACGGCTGCGGCCGACTGAGTGCCTGCCACCAGCGCGCCGAAGCCGCTCGGTGCGGCCGCGTCGATCCCTCGGCGGCACGCGACGACCACCGACACCCGTCCGATCACCGAGGCGCAGACGATGGCCCACCACAGGTGTTGTTGAGCGAGCTGGCCCAGGCTCGCGGCCTGGATTGCCAGGACGAGAGCAATGGCCGCAACCCCGAACGGGCCGGCACTGCCGGACTTCATGACTTCTCGCGCCCGCTCGGGCGGGCCGTAGCAACCGAGTCCGTCTGCGGTATCGGCCAAGCCGTCGAGATGCATACCCCGAGTGAGCAGTGCCGAGGCCGCAACGGCGATCAGTCCGCCGAGCAGGGGCGACAGTCCGGCTGCGATCGACACCCACAACAGCGCTGCGGAGATGCCACCGAGGGTGAGGCCGACGAGCGGAGCGAGAGCTATGGCCCGTCCGGCCGAGTGCCGATCGACATCGGTGGGGCCGCGTACGGGCAGGACCGTCAGCCAGGAGAACGCTAGCAACAGTCCATCGGCTCGCCTGCGCACGGTCAGCGGTCTTCGATACTGCTGGGGGCTGCGGTGCTGCTGTGGTCCTCGATACTGCTGTGGGCTTCGCTGTCGCCGGTGCTGACCCCAGCGTCGGCGAAGGTCGCCATCGAGTTCAGAGTGTCGACACCTGCGCGAACCAATGGCAGTGCCGCCAGCGCGCCCGAGCCCTCGCCGAGTCGCATGTCCAGCTCTACCAACGGCTCGAGACGCAAGTGCCGCAACGCAAATGAGTGTGCAGGCTCGACCGAGCGATGCCCGGCAACCCACCAGTCCCGTGCCCCGGCCGCGCCGTCCTCGGCCACCAGAGCTGCTGCAGTCACCACGAGACCGTCGAGGATCACCGGGGTTCGCCGATGCGCAGCCTGGGCGAGAAATCCTGCCAGCGCCGCTATGTCGGCGCCGCCCGCGACCCGAAGCAGATCGGTGGGGTTCTTCGCGACCGGACGCGCCCGGCGCATCGCGTCCCGGATGGCTGCGGTCTTTCTGATCCATCCGGCGTCGTCGATTCCGGTGCCGCGGCCGACGGCGGCGACCGGTTCGGTGTCGGTGAGGGTTGCGATCAATACCGTTGCCGGAGTGGTGTTTCCGATGCCCATATCGCCCGCGATGAGCAGATCGGCACCGCCGTCGACTTCTTCGTCGGCAATGGCGGCTCCCGCGGCGAGGGCGGCACGAACCTCGTCCTCGCTCAACGCATCGTCGCGGTCGATCGATCCACTGGACCGTCGGACCTTGAACGCGGACACGGTGGGATCGGTCTCGGCATCGACGGCGATGTCGACCACCCGCACGGTGGCACCGGCGATGGCGGCGAGGACGTTGACCGCTGCGCCGCCGGCACGGATGTTCTCGACCATCTGCGCTGTCACCTCGGGCGGGTACGCAGAGACCCCGTGCGCTGCGATGCCGTGGTCACCGGCGAAGACGACGACACGTACCCGCTCGAGAGATCGAGGCGGGCAAGTGTCCTGGCAGGACGCTATCCATTCACCGAGTTTCTCGAGGCGGCCGAGGCTGCCTGCGGGCTTGGTCAGCTCACGTTGCCGCTCGACGGCAGAAGTACGAGCCGCGTCGGACGGAGCGGTGACCGGACGGAACGGCGATGACTCCGAATTTTCTGCCGAAAATGTTGTCACACTGTGCCTTTCGCGGTGATGGATTCCGCCGGTGGTTCCTTGAGGGTCAGTGCGAGTCCCGCGACGACCAGCAGAACCCTGTCGCAGACGGCGGCAAGTCGAGAATTGAGCAGTCCGAGCTCGTCGCGGAAGAGGCGTCCGGAACGCGACTCGGGAACCACGGACAGACCTACCTCGGGACTGACCAGCACAATGGTGGACGTGCAGTCCGCGACCGCACCGACCAGGTCGTCGACAGCCGGCGTGATCGTGCCCCGTGGCCGTTCCCACGCCCGAGCGTCGTCGAGCATCCCGGTCAGCCACGTTCCGAGGTCGTCGACCAACGTGGTGCCGCCCCAGGGCTCCGAGATCGATGCGGCCAGCGAGGTCACCGTCTCGACGGTGGACCAATGCTGCGGTCTCGACGCCCGGTGGAGCTCGATGCGACGCTGCCAATCCTCGTCGGCGGGGTTGCGCCTACCGGTTGCGAGGTACCGAACCGGCTCGGTGACGGCACACGACTCGGCATATGCGGACTTACCGGATCGGGCACCACCGAGTACGAGGGTTCGAGTCGGTTCACCCACCGACGTCAGACAGCCGCGCCGGCGCTGACTCGCGGCTTGGGTGCGCGCATCTTGCGAATCTGCGACGCGCGAACGAAGGCGTACCACCCGATCTTGAAGCCGCCGTCCGTCGTCTCGGGGAAGCGCACGCGAATCTTGTTGTTGATCATCTTGCCCAAGTAGATGCCCTCGCCCACCATGAACAGCATCATCACGAACATGCCGAGAGTGACGTACTGCTGCACTGCAGGCTGTAGGAACAGCGCGAAAATCAGGATGAGTGCGAGCGGCATGAACAGTCCGACGAGATTGCGCCGTGCATCGACGATGTCGCGGACGTATGCGCGGACCGGGCCCTTGTCGCGGGGGAGCAAGTACTTGTCGTCACCGGCCAGCATGCGCGCACGACGCTCGGCCGCTGCGGCGCGGCGTTCGTTGGACGCGGCCTTGCGGTCTTCTTTGCTGCCCTTGTTCGCCTTGCGGCGCTCGCGTGCTTCTTTGCTCGTGAGGGGCGCCGGAGCAACAGGCCCGCGACGACGACCCTCGGCGTCACGGCGCTTGGGTGTCGGGCGGCCCTTGCCGAGGGACACCGGAGACGCAGCTTCGTGCCCGGACGCAGTCGACTCGGATTCGTTCGAGTTCTGTTCGTCCGAATTGTCGGAGTTTCCACGGCGTAGCAGCTTCACGCACCCAGAGTATGGGATGACCTATCGATATCGAACACCGGCCAGGTCAGCTCGCAGACCAGCAGATGCCGTCTGCATGCTGCAGCCCTAGACTTTCCACGATGCGAGTGATGATTGCGCCTGATTCTTTCGGAGACACCCTGACGGCTGCAGACGCGGCACACGCTATGGCGAGGGGATGGACATCGGTCAGGGGTCAGGACGAACTCGAGCTCGCCCCCCAGTCCGACGGCGGGCCGGGGTTCGTCGAGGTGCTGGCCTCGCGCATCGGCACTGTTCAGGTCGCCGACGTCGACGGACCGCTCGGCACTCCTGTTCGGGCTCACTGGCTGCTCGACGGCACAGTGGCGTACATCGAATCCGCGCAGGCGTGTGGGCTGCATCTGCTCGACGGCCCGCCGAGCCCATTGTCTGCGCTGAAGGCGAGCAGCTACGGCGTCGGGCAGTTGATCGATGCGGCGATCGGCAGCGGAGCTCGAACGATCTTCGTCGGGCTCGGCGGCAGCAGCTGCACCGACGGCGGCCGCGCACTGATACGCGCGCTGGGCGGGTTGGGATCGGCGGTCGGTCGTCTATCGGGAATCGACCTCGTCGCCGCGTCGGACGTAGAGAATCCGTTGCTGGGCGAGTGGGGTGCGGCCCGGGTGTTCGGACCGCAGAAGGGTGCCGATGCCGAGACGGTCGGTCGACTGGAGGAGCTGAACACGGACTGGGCCGCCGTCCTGTCCGCAGCGGGTCACGACGTGGCGGACAGGCCGGGTGCCGGAGCGGCGGGTGGTCTCGGTGCCGCGCTGTTCGCACTCGGCGGCACGCAGCAACCCGGAGCCGTCGTGGTGGCCGAACGGACCGGACAGCAGGACCTGTTGGGGACCGTCGACCTGGTGTTGACCGGTGAGGGCAAGTTCGATTCGCAATCGCTGCGCGGCAAGCTGGTCACCAGAATCGCGGCCGCCGGCGGCGCGACCGGCGTGGAGACGATCGTGCTTGCGGGCCAGGTGACGTTGACCGACGACGAACTGGCGTCGGCGGGTATCGAGGCGGCACATTCGATCAGCGAATTCGCGGGATCGGTCGAGTTGGCGATGTCGGACGCCGCGAACCAGCTCGAACTGCTCACCGCGCGCATCGCGGGCGAGGTCGCAGACTTTGCCGTGAATCCGAGGCGGCGAGCGTGAGGAATAGAGGCACCGAGAGTACGGTTGAGTAGTTCACGGGTTTTGTACGACTGATAGGGAGAGCCCATGACCGTTTCAAGCGAGACCACAACAACCGAAACCACGGCGCACAAGGTCACCATGACCGAGACCGCGTCGGCCAAGGCCAAGGCGTTGCTGGATCAAGAAGGCCGCGACGACCTCGCGCTGCGCATCGCTGTGCAGCCAGGTGGTTGTGCAGGACTGCGTTACCAGCTCTTCTTCGACGATCGAAGCCTCGACGGCGACCTCGCGGTCGACTTCAACGGCGTCACTCTCGCAGTGGATCGGATGAGCGCCCCCTACGTAGAGGGTGCATCCATCGACTTCGTGGACACGATCGAGAAGCAGGGCTTCACGATCGACAACCCGAACGCCACGGGTTCGTGCGCGTGCGGCGACTCGTTCAACTGAGCTGACTCGTTTTCGACTGTGACCGATACACGCATGCGTGTATCGGTCACAGTCGTGTCTGCCGGTCAGTAAACCAGCACCCCCATTCGAAAGGCTCTTCTTCGTGACTCTCGCGGTATCAGGCTCGATAGCGACCGACCATCTCATGCGATTCCCCGGACGGTTCGCCGAGCAGATAGTCGCCGACCAGATCTCGAACATCTCATTGAGCTTTCTGGTCGACGACCTGGTCATCCGCAAGGGAGGGGTGGGCGGCAACATCGCCTACGCGCTCGGAGTCCTCGGCGGCTCACCGTTGCTCGTGGGAGCGGTCGGACCGGACTTCGCCGACTATCGCGGCTGGCTCGAAGACCACGGTGTCGATTGCAGTGGCGTGAGCATCTCCGCAACCGCCCACACAGCGCGTTTCGTGTGCACCACGGACCAGGACATGGCGCAGATCGCATCGTTCTACCCCGGGGCCATGAGTGAGGCTCGCAATATTTCCATCGAGGCGCTGGCCGGCGAGCGCGACCTCGATCTGGTGTTGATCGGTGCCAACGACCCGGATGCGATGACCGCGCACACAGCTCAGTGCCGCGCCGCGGGAATCCCGTTCGCGGCCGACCCGTCCCAGCAGCTCGCTCGCCTCGATGCGGCGCAGGCAATGGAGATGATCGACGGAGCCGCGTATCTGTTCACCAACGAATACGAGTGGGCTCTGCTCAAGCAGAAGACCGGCATGTCCGACGCCGACATCGCCGACAAGGTGGATCTGCGTGTCACGACTTTGGGCAAGCGGGGCGTCGACATCGTCACCAAAGACGGTGTGCATACCCACATCGGTGTCGTACCGGAAACGAGCAAGGTGGACCCGACCGGCGTCGGCGACGGCTTCCGGGCCGGCTTCCTCACCGCACATCTGGCCGGAGCGAGCATCGAACGTGCGGCGCAACTCGGATCGCTCGTCGCCGTTCTGGTCCTGGAAACCACCGGCACCCAGGAATGGAGCCTGAACCGCGACGACGCGATCAAGCGGCTGAGCGCGGCTTACGGCACCGAGGCAGGCGAAGAGATCGGCGCGCTGCTGCCGGCCTGAGATCGCTTCCCCCCCCAGAACGGGATCAATGTGGCCTTGTTGCAATCAGAGTGACTGAAACCCACATTGATCCCATGAGGGGAGGGGTGTACCGGTCAGATGTTGACCGGGTATTCCGGTTCGGCGATCTGGGGCACGATGCGCTTCTCGACGAAGATGCCGTGCCACACCATGAAGATCAGCAGCGTCCACAGACGTCGGCTGTGATCGGATTTTCCGGCGCGGTGGTCGTTGAGCATCGCGACTATGGCGGGCTTGTTCAGCAGGTGGTCGGTCTGGGAGTCGGCGATCTGCTGGTGTGCCCAGTCGAAGAGCTCGGTGCCGCGTAGCCAGTGGCGCAACGGCACGGGAAAGCCCAGCTTGGCGCGATGCAGCACGTGACCGGGAACTATCCCCTCGAGCGCTTGGCGTAGGGCGTACTTGGTGGTGTTCTTGGTGATCTTCTGCTCGAGGGGCAGCTTCTCGGCGACCCGATAGATCTCCGAGTCCAGGAACGGGACTCGCAGTTCGAGTGAATTCGCCATGGTGATCTTGTCGGCCTTGACCAGGATGTCGCCGCGCAACCAGGTGAACAGGTCCAGGTGTTGCATCCGGGCTACCGGATCCCATCCCTGCGACTGCGCGTAGATCGGCGCAGTGACGTCCTGGTGGGTCCACTCCGGTCGGAAATCGCGCAATACGGACCGCAGTTGTGCGTCGTTGAAACTACGAGCGTTTCCGTAGTACCGCTCCTCAAGAGTCATCGATCCACGGTTCAGCAGGCTTTTCCCGCGGGTTCCTTCCGGAATCCGCTCGCTCAACGACCCGGCAGCGCGTCTGAGGAATGCAGGAAGCGACTCGAACGGCTTCAGCGACAGCGGCTCGCGATAGATGGTGTACCCGCCGAACAACTCGTCTGCGCCCTCACCGGAGAGCACGACCTTCACGTGCTTCCGCGCCTCCTTGGCGACGAAGTACAGCGGTACCAATGCGGGATCCGCCACCGGGTCGTCCAAGTACCAGACGATCTCGGGGATGGATGCCGCGAACTCCTCCGGCCCGACGACCTTGACGATATGGCGGGCACCGATGGCCGCCGCCGACTCCGCGGCGACGTCGACCTCGGAATAGCCTTCTCGCTCGAAACCTGTGGTGAAGGTGATCAGGTCAGGATTGTGGCGAATTGCCAGCGCCGCGATGGCCGTCGAATCGATGCCGCCCGACAGGAAGGATCCGACTGTCACGTCGGCCCGCATGTGCTTGGCAACCGAATCTTCGAGCGCTTCGGCGATCTCCTGATAACGAGCTCTTTCGCTGCCGGGCGCGAAGGGTCGGACCGGAAACTTCGGCGTGAAGTATCGGGTGACCTCGGGCGCGGTACCGGGGGAGAGGGTGGCGTAGCAGCCGGATTCGAGTCGACGGATCCCCACGTGGAGGGTCTCGGGCTCGGGGACGTACTGCAGCACGGTGTAGTGCTCCAGGGCGCGCTGGTCGAGGTCGTCGTCGACCCCGACCAGATTCATCAACTCCAGCACGCTCTTCTTCTCACTACCGAATGCAGTGCCTCCCGGGCCGGTGGCCAGGAACAACGGCTTGATGCCGAAGGGATCGCGTGCGATGAACATCTGGCGGGTCTCGGTATCCCAGACCGCGAACGCGAACATGCCCCTCAGTCGCTGCACCGCGGCTGGACCCCAGTAGTGAAACGCGGCAACGATCGATTCGCTGTCGCCCTCGGTGGCGAACTCCGCGCCGTGATCGCGCGCCAATTCCGCGCGCAACTCCAGGTAGTTGTAGATCTCGCCGTTGAAGACGAGCGCGTACCGGTTCGGTGACTCGGGCGGACCCCAGCGCATCGGCTGATGCGAGTGTTCGATGTCGATGAACGACAATCGGTTGAACCCGTAAACGACGTCGTCGTCGTGCCACGTCCCACCGGGCTCGTCAGGCCCCCGGTGGCGCATGCAGTGGGTTGCCGAGCTCACCAGCTCGACTCCGGCGGCGGTCGTTCCGTGAGACGTGAGTACTCCGAGCAGTCCACACACAGCGTCTGCTACCTCTTCTCGCAGTTGGGGACAATGCAGCGGTCCGAGTCTCCGCGAGCGGCGTCAGCGGGACGGCAGATCAGGAACCGAGTATGCCGCAGACACGCACGAGCGTAGGTGACGACCCAAGGATGGCTATCCGTCGGCTTTGGTCTACGCTGCGTAGTACTAGAGCATCTCCATGTGGAAGCTCTTATTCTTCAGTGGTGGGCAATCAGGAAGGCGTGAACGTGGCGCAGAGTCGGATCCTTCGTCGAGCGGGGCTGACAGCATTTCTCGGTGTAGCCGCGTTGATGCTGTCGGGCTGTTCCATCAGCAGCGACAACGTACTCAATTTTGGTTTCGCTTCGGGAGTCACTCCGCAGGGGCAACGCATCGGCGACCTGTGGACCTGGTCGGTTATTGCCGCCCTGGTCATGGGCATCGTCGTGTGGGTCCTGATCTTCTGGGTGGTGCTCTTTCACCGCAAGAAGAAGAACTCACCGGAGTTCCCTCGCCAGACGGCGTACAACGTTCCGCTCGAGCTGTTCTACACGGCCGTGCCGTTCGTCATCATCGCCGTCCTGTTCTACTTCACCGTCGTGGTGCAGAACTACGTCGACGAGAAGCAGGCCGATCCGGACGTACAGGTCGACGTCACCGCTTACCAGTGGAACTGGAAGTTCGGTTACCGGACCATCGACCTCAAGGACGGTGCCGCCAAGTACGAGGGCACCGACGAAGAGGAGCAGGCGGCAGCGGAAGCCGCCGCCACTCCCGGTGAGGGTGCCGAGGGCAGTGAAGACGGCGAGTTCGTTCCGGGACCCATCAACGGTGCGCTGACGCAGGACTTGTCCTACCTGCACTACAACAAGATCGAAACAGTCGGATCCAGTGACGAGATCCCGGTGCTGGTCCTCCCGACCGGCAAGCGCATCGAATTCGTGCTCGCGTCCTCGGACGTCATCCATGGATTCTGGGTTCCGGAGTTCTTGTTCAAGCGGGACGTTCTTCCGAACCCCGAGGAGAACCACTCCGACAACGTGTTCCAGATCAGCGAGATCGAACGTGAAGGATCGTTCGTCGGTCGGTGCACCGAAATGTGTGGCACCTTCCACTCGATGATGAACTTCGAGGTTCGCGCGGTGTCGCCGGACAAGTTCGAGCAGTACATCGAGCTACGCAAGCCACTGTCCGAGGGTGGCGACGCACTCACCAATGCGCAGGCACTCGAGGCCATCGGTGAGAGCCCGATCGCTACGAGCACCTCGCCGTTCGAGACCGATCGCACCGTCCGTACCGCCACCGTCGCCGAAGGCAACTGACCAAGGAAGCATGCTGATATGAAAATCGAAGCCAAGATCTTCGAGATCCTCACTGTCTTCTTCCTCCTGGTCGGCATCGTGTACGCGTTGTTCACGGGCCTGAGTCGCACTGGAGTGGAGTGGGCAGGCGTTACCGCGATCTTCTTGTCGGTGGGCCTGACTCTGATCGTCGGCACCTACTTCCGGTTCGTTGCTCGACGCCTCGACACCCGTCCCGAGGACTTCGACGATGCCGAGGTGAGCGACGGCGCAGGCGATCTCGGCTTCTTCAGCCCCGGCAGCTTTTGGCCGATCGTGCTCGCCGGCGCTGCGTCCATCACTGCTCTCGGATTCGCTTTTTTCCAGCCGTGGCTGATCGCACTGGGAGTCGTTTGCGTCATCGCAGCGGCTGCCGGCTTGGTGTTCGAGTACCACCTCGGAGCCGAGCGCCACTGATTGGCACACACCAGACAAAAGGCCCCGATCGTTCGCGAGAACGATCGGGGCCTTTTTCTGTACCGAGAGTGACCGCTGGAGAAGCACCGACGTCGCATGGAGCATTCACGCCGTAGAACAGTGCCCGACCAGAGGCGAGCGACTGTACATGGGCGTCCGCAACGTCAGGAGGCGTCGGCCTCGGAGTGTCTCGCCGTAGAGTCCGAAGCCGAGTCCGCCACGGCGTCCAGAGAGATGCTGAGCGCCTCGCACAGGGCCGCGACGGTGAAGAATGCAGGTGTCGGTATGCGTCCGGTCTCGATCTTTCTGAGCGTCTCGACCGAGATGCCGGCGGAGTCGGCGACATCGGTCATGGTGCGGCTGCCTCGGTGACGACGCAGTGTTGCGCCTAGCCTGGCACCGCGAGCGAGCTCGCCGGGGGTGAGGGGAATGCGGACCATGTGCCGATAGTAATACCGGTGAGCCGTCCTGTTGCGGCGCAGTGGTGTCCGCGTACGAGGATGTCCCGGCGAGTATTCGAGTTCGGTGTAGGGACCGCCCGAGACCGGGGGAGGGGAGTGGCACGAAGGTCGCCACGTGCCGATGCGACGCCTCGTTTCGTTCCAGATCAGTGGATACGAAAAAGGGCGGCACCGTTTCCGGTGCCGCCCTTCCGTTGTGCTGTGTCAGATGTCAGCGATCGCTGTCACTGTCCTGACGACCCGACGTGATCGCCGCGTCTTCGTGCCCGTTGCCGTTCGAATGGCCGTTGCCGTTCGAGTGGCCGTTCCCATTTGTGTGGCCGTTACCGTTCGAGTGGCCGTTGCCATTGGAATGACCGTTGCCGTTCGAGTGGCCGTTCGAGCCGCTGCCGAGAATTCCGGCCTGGTAATTGCGGAGCATTGCGAGCTGCTCGTGCTCGCCCTTGTGCAGTGCATCTTCCAGAGCCTTGCTCTGAGCAACAGGGTCCGGGGTGAACAGCGATCCGGAGCCGGGCTTTCCGGCCGAACCGAGCTTGTTCATCTTCTTGGGTACCGGTGCGCCCTGGTAATCGAGGGGAATCGGATGTCCGTGATCGTCGACCGGTCCGAGCGGCTGGTGAATTTCCACGTACTGGCCGTGCGGAAGACGCTTGATGATTCCGGTTTCGATGCCGTGCTCGAGTACCGCCCGGTCGCTGCGCTGCAGACCGATGCAGAACCGGTAGGCAACGAAGTAGGCGATCGGAGGCAGGATCAGTACGCCGATGCGACCGATCCACGTCATGGCGTTGAGCGAGATGTCGAACTTGTACGCAATCAGATCGTTGACGCAGGACAGCGTCAGGACGACGTAGAACGCGATCGACATCGCGCCGATGGCCGTGCGGACCGGCACGTCGCGGGGACGCTGCAGCAGGTTGTGATGTGCAGTGTCACCGGTGAGGCGCTTCTCGATCCACGGGTAGGCGATCATGACCGTGAATACGAGACCCATGATCACCGCCACCCAGAACACAGCCGGGATGGTGTAGCGACCGGCGATGTAGATGTCCCAAGCCGGCCACAGTCGGGCCAGACCGTCCGTCCACATCATGTAGAAGTCGGGCTGCGAACCTGCCGACACCTGCGACGGGTTGTACGGACCCAAGTTCCAGATCGGGTTGACCTGAAGTAGGCCACCCATTGCTGCCAGCACACCGAACGTCACGGCGAAGAATGCACCGGACTTGACCGCGAACACCGGGAGAATACGAACGCCGACGACGTTCTTCTCGGTGCGTCCCGGTCCGGGGAACTGCGTGTGCTTCTGGTACCAGACCAATGCGAGGTGAGCTGCGATCAACGCCAGGATGATCGCGGGAAGTAGCAGCACGTGGGCTACGTACAGGCGAGGAATGATGATCGTTCCCGGGAAGTCGCCGTCGAAGATCAGCCAGTGCATCCAGGTGCCGACGATCGGGATACTCATCGTGATGCCGGAGAAGGCGGCGCGAAGACCGGTGCCCGAGAGCAGGTCGTCGGGGAGGGAGTATCCGAAGAAGCCCTCGAACATCGCCAGGATCAGCAGCAGGCAGCCGATGACCCAGTTGGCTTCGCGGGGGCGACGGAATGCACCCGTGAAGAAGATGCGGGCCATGTGCACGATGATCGACGCGGCGAACATCAGTGCCGCCCAGTGGTGGATCTGTCGCATGAACAGACCACCGCGGACCTCGAACGAGATGTCGAGGGCAGTGGCGTACGCACGAGACATGGTCACACCGTTGAGCGGGGTGTAAGCGCCCTGGTACACGACCTCGCTGAGTGATGGATCGAAGAACAGGGTGAGGAATACGCCGGAGATCAGCAGGATCACGAAGCTGTACAGCGCGATCTCACCGAGCAGGAACGACCAGTGGGTGGGGAACACCTTGTTGATCTGGCGGCGCAATCCCGGTGCCAAGTGGTAACGACTGTCTACGTCGTCTGCCTGCTTGGCTGCGAGGGTTTGCAGTGAAGGACTCATGAATCACGCTCCGGTCGACGTTCCCAGAAGGCGGGGCCCAGTGCTTCCTTGAAATCGGCTTGTGCCACTAGGTATCCCTCCTCGTTGACTGTGATGGGAAGCTGAGGCAGCGCGCGCGCGGCCGGTCCGAAGATCGGCTTGGCGTACTCGAGCGCGTTGAACTGCGACTGATGGCAAGGGCAGAGAATGCGGTTGGTCTGCTGCTCGAACAACGATGTCGGGCAACCCAAATGCGTGCAGATCTTGGAGTAGGCGTAGTAGTCGCCGTAGTTGTAGCTCTCCTGGCCCTTACGCTTGACGACCGTGCTGGCATCGTCGGGGCGGAGGCGGATGAGCATGACGGCGTTGCGAATCCCGCGGAGCGAGACGAGAAGTTCGTGCTCGCTTTCGCGGTCCGCTTCGCGGAACGGGAAGACAGTCTCCATAGCACCAGCGTCCAAGTCCTCGGGCCGAACGAGAACGACATCTTCCGGTCGCCCGGTGTCTCGTCGGAGGTAGATGGTCTCCCCATCGTACCGAGGAGTCCAGCCGGATACCCACAACGGAGAATCTTCGCCCTTCGCCCACGGGTTCTTGATCAGGCCTCCGAGCGGGAGCAATGCCATGATGCCCAGTGCGCCGCCGCCGAAGAACAGTGAGCGCTTGATCACCTTGCGACGACCGATGGTCGACGTGTCCAGGGAGTCGCCCAGCTCGGCCACCAACGTCTTGCGGTCCGTCTCCGACGAACTTCCGTCGTGACGGTCCTGGATGGAGACCTCTTCGGGAATGAACTTCTTGGTGAACTGCACAGCACCGACGCCGACGGCGAGGATTGCCAGACCCATCGTGCCGCCGATCAGCGGCGTGTACAGCGAGTAGAGGTTGTAGTTCTCGTCACCGATCCCGGCGTACTGCCAGGGCCAGAACAGGTAGACACCGATGAACGCGACGGCAGAGAGGCCGGCGATGGCGAACCAGATCGCGACACTGCGCTCCGCGCGCTTCTCCGCCCGGGTGCCCTCGACAGCCCAGCGGTTTCTGCGGAAAGCAACGTCGACACCGTCGAGATTCGTACCGAGTTCGACCAACTGGTCGCGGCTCAGAGAAGCCAGTTCCTCGTCGGTGTACTTCTTGTCGGCATCCACACCACCGGTGTTTGCCGCGTCCTTGCGGCCGGAATCGCCGTCGCTCATGACCTCGCTCCGATCCACAGTGTTGCGCCGACGACTGCGGCGATTCCGACAACCCACAACGCGATCGCCTCGGTACCGGGACCGAAGCCTGCGAGACCCCAGCCGCCCGCGGCTTTGGTTTCCTGGGCCGACTTGACGTACGCGATGATGTCGCCCTTCTCTTCGAGCGTCAGCTGACGGTCGGAGAACTTGGGCATGTTCTGCGGACCGGTGACCATCGCGGTGTAGATCTCCTGCTCGTTGGCAGGTCCGAGGTCCGGCGCGAACTTGCCGGAGGACAGGGCACCGCCCTGACCGGTGAAGTTGTGGCAGGACGCGCAGTTCAATCGGAACAGTTCGCTGCCGCGTGCGATGTCGTCGCCGCGCAGCGACTCCTGTGCGACCTCGCCGTTCTCGTCGAGGATGACCGTGGGTCCGCCACCGTTGGCCTGGATGTAGGCACCGAGCGCGTCGATCTGCTTGTCGTCGAACTTCGGTGGCTTGCGGAGTGCCTGCGCCTCGTTACGAACGGCGGGCATGCGACCACTGGAGACCTGGAAGTAGACAGCCGCTTCGCCGACGCCGATGAGGCTCGGTCCGCGATCCTGAACGCCCTGCAGGTTTGCGCCGTGGCACGTCACGCACGACGTGTCGTACAACTGCTTGCCCTCGCGAATGAGCGCCGCCGAGTCCGTGTCTGCCGTAGCGACCTGCGGAGTCGGAGTCAGGGCCGAAGCGAGGAAACCCGCGCTCAGAAGGCCCATCATGAGAACGAGAGCGCCGGTGATGCGTCGGCGCGTCTTACGCTGACGTCGCGTCTTGACGGCGGCTTTGTCGACGGATGCTGCTGGGGGAGATGTACTCATCTTCTATCCCTTGTCGTGTCGGGACGGGCCGAACGTCGGGGGCTGAATCCGTCCGTTCGTTATCTTTGGCGTGCTGACTGTCACTAGCGGATGAAGTAGATCGTCGCGAAGAGGGCAATCCAGACGATGTCGACGAAGTGCCAGTAGTACGAGACGACGATGGCGGCGGTGGCCTGTGCGGGCGTGAACTTACTGACCAGAGTTCTGGTGATCAGGAAGACGAACGCGATGAGTCCGCCGATCACGTGCAATCCGTGGAAGCCGGTCGTGATGTAGAAGACCGAGCCGTACACGCTGCTCGACAACGTCGTGCCCTCGTGTACCAGGTGGTAGTACTCGTACGCCTGGCCGGCCACGAAGAACGCGCCCATTGCCAACGTGATGATGTACCAGCGTCGAAGACCGAAGACGTCTCCACGCTCCGCGGCGAACACGCCCAACTGGCACGTGAACGACGACGCGATCAGCACGGCCGTCACCGGTACGGCCAGACCGAGGTTCAACTCCGTCGGTTCCGGCGGCCAATTTCCGTTCGCCTGGGCTCGCGCGACGAAGTACATCGCAAACAGCCCGGCGAAGAACATGAGTTCACTCGACAGCCACACGATCGTGCCGACGCTGACCATATTGGGACGGTTCAGCGAGTGCACGCGTTGGGTGATTGCCGATCCTTGAGTCCCTACAGCGCTCGTCACAGAAAGAAGTATGACCCGTCGTAGTACGGAAGGCATATCCGGGTCCGCTCTGGGCGCGTCGCAACGCAACGAATCCACGAGCGTGCTTGTTCCCTGGCTGGTCAGAGACCCTGTACGGGCCGGTAGGGTCCAGTCGTGCAAGGCTGGCCTCATGGCAAAGAGCACCGAAGGTGGGTGGTTTCGGCGGCTGTTCTCGCGGTCGACCGCAGAACGTCTGGACCCCACGCGCGAGGATCTGGTGATAGTGGCGAGCTGCTTCGACGACGCGCAGGCGTGTTCCGCCGTGCTCGACGACGCGGCCCGAATGCCGCCGGTGTGGACGGCGGCGTCGGATGTGTTGCTTCGGCATCATTTGCTGCTGCCGGCACACGAAGTAGCGGACGCAGCTGCGGTCGCGGCTCAGGACGATTACGAAGTGGGGCCTGCGGTCGAATTGTCGGACATCGATGGATACCGCCCTCACGTCGACGACGGCGTTCCGCTGGTTCTGCAGCGCGTGCAGGTGCTCGACGCGCTCCACTGTTCACAGGAGCGCTCGCGAATGGCGGGCCTCGCCCAACGCCGGGGTGGCGCTGTACTCGGCTGGGACGCGCTGCAGCCGGCTCTGCCCGACCCGGGCTCTGGCTAAGATTCCTCCGCCCCCATGTCCGCCGCCAGGGACCGACGAACGGATCCAGCCATGAACGCACCGACCACTGACGAGCAGCCGCGAACCTGGCGTCGAATTCTGGGCGCGCTGAGCACTCGCATCGACTTGTCCAGTGCCGATACCGGCTGGGCGATGGACGAGATCATGGCCGACAACGCGACAGCGGCACAGATCGCAGCATTCGGCGTGGCCCTCAGGATGAAGGGGCCTACTCCGGCGGAAGTGAACGGGCTCGCCGAGTCGATGCTGGCCCACGCGGTGTTGGTGAACACCGATACCGACGCCGTCGACGTCGTGGGCACCGGCGGCGACGGTGCCGATACCGTGAACATTTCCACCATGGCTGCGATCGTCGTCGCGGCGAGCGGAATACGAGTGGTGAAGCACGGCAACCGGGCGGCGTCGTCCAAGAGCGGCACCACCGACGTGCTCGAAGCGTTGGGTGTCCGCGTGACTCTGGGGGCCGATGCAGTGGCGTCGAGCGTCGAACAAGTCGGTATCGGGTTCTGCTTCGCGCCGATCCACCACCCCGCTCTGCGGTTCGCCGCGGCACCGCGGAAGGAAATCGGCATTCCGACCGTGTTCAATGTGCTTGGGCCACTAACCAATCCGGGTCGGCCGCGCGCAGGCCTGATCGGCTGCGCCTTCGAGAGTCTGGCCCCCGTGATGGCGGACGTGTTCGCCGGCCGGGGCAGCTCGGTTCTCGTTGTGCGTGGCGACGACGGACTGGACGAGATCACCCTCTCCACCACGACGACCGTGCACGTCGTGTCGGGTGGCTCGGTGACCGTGGAGACGATCGACCCAGTCGACTTCGGGATCGAACGAGCTCCCATCGAGGCCCTCAGAGGCGGCGACGCGGAGTTCAATGCCGCAGTGGCGCATCGCGTGTTCGCCGGCGAGCACGGACCGGTGCGTGACGCCGTTGTGCTCAACGCCGCCGCAGCCATAGCCGCATATCAGGGCATCTCCGGGAACCTGCGTGAGCGAATCGAAGCCGGATTGGCAACCGCCGCAACGGTTGTCGACAACGGTTCAGCGGCTCGGCTACTCGCCGACTGGGCGCGCTGCACCACCGCACTGGCCGACTGACGAGCTGCGTCCTACTCGCCGATCGAGAACCCTGCGTCGACGTCGGCGCTCGAATACGACTGAAACGCAATGTGAGTCGTGGTGCCCCGCACGCCGCGCACACGATTGATGTGTTTGGTGACGACGTCGGCGATCGAGGCGTGATCGCGCACTTTGACGATGGCGATCAGATCGACATCCCCAGCGCACGAATAGACCTCCGTCACACCATCGACGTCGGCAACGGCCTGCGCCGCCTCCGGAATCAGGTCGGCCTCGGCGTCGATCAAGACGATGGCATTGATCATCTCTGCTCCTCATGCGTCTCGAGCCCGATGTGCGACGAGCTCCCACCCAACCCTAGTTCTACCGGTCGTTCCGCGGGCTCCACTCCTGCATCACCGGTCGTTCCGCGGGCTCCAC
>NZ_JCAJWY010000003.1:0-449994 GCF_059489205.1 Rhodococcoides sp. S146-33 | reverse complement strand
AGGAATTACGTGACGGACAACCCCTCAAGCCTGGGGAATTACGTGACCGCTGACACATGAATCCATATTATTCTGCCCCACAAGAGTTTTCGTCCATGGAGGTGCATGGCAATCCATGCCCATCTGTACCGAGATGTGTCACTCTCGTGTCAACGAGAACAAACGGCAGGACGCACCCGGATCAGTGCGGTCCCTCCCGTATCTACGTGGACCCGGTGTCCGATCTGGTGAACACCTCAATCCTCTGGGCGGATCTGATGAGGCCAACATCTGCGTCAACGAACTCCACCGCTGCCCTTCTCATGGATACGGCAAGGATTTGTAGCCCTGGATCGGGACAGTCCCTTGGTCGGATACCGGGATCAAAGATAGTGTCGACGCTTCACAGCGAAACTCCCCCGTGTACTCGAAGCCATCGCATTCCCGGGCCCCGGGTTCGGTCTATTCCCTTGTACTCGGCCATGTCGAACGGAAGATCCTCCAACACGTGATGCAAGCGCTCGGCCCACTGCGGAACCGTCGAAATTTCACGGAACGACAACAGATAGGTGCGGATCAAAAACATGATTGCGTTCGAGTTGGGAAGGCGGACAAGGTGTTGCACTTCTGTGCGTAGGAACAACCGATCGCCGACCTCTTCCAGCGGCCCCTCTGCAATGCCCTGCCGATCTTTGCCCCATTGCAGATAGGTCTCGGTAGAGGTATCCAGCTTTCCATCGACTGTCAACGTCCAGTTCGTACGCCGGTAACTTTGCCCGGATTCGAGTTTCATCAGAAAGTTGTGCGCACGGGTGACGATGTTCTCGGTGTGCACTCGCGGGACCGGGCCATGGATCTCGAGGAAGCTCATCCCTGTATCGAAGCCGAACGACCAGTCAGCAGCAAAGGTGACCACACCTGCATCACCCCACAATTGATCCTCGCGCTGATCGAGTAGGACGATGTCCTCCTGAATCTGACTGCAGATGTACTGCAAGGGTGGTGTCGGCAATGTGGAGTCGTCTCCTACCACAAATTGCTGGTCGACACCGAGAAGCGAGTTTCGCCAGCGCCATTCGCTTCCTATCCTGTCCAACGACATCGATTCGGGGTAGTCACGCGCGAGGTCTCGCATCAGTGTCAGCATGCAGTCCCATGCTGCCGGTGCCATGTGTGGCAAGCATTGATACCGGGATGGATCCTTCTCGAGAATGGAACTTCGGAGGGCGATTTCGGTGCAATAGTTTTCGTCGATCACCACCCTCTGCTCGCCCCAACTTCCCACTGCGGTTCGTTGGTCATTGCCCGATGGTTCGATGTTGGTGCTGTAGCGATAGCGGTCCTGCGAGAAAGGGAATGGGTATCGCTTCACTGCTGCGCTGTAACCAATGGTCCGAGATGTCATGTCAGAGCTCCAATTCCAGTAAGTCGCCGACCGATCTGGATACACAGGGCATGATCGACTCGCCCGCAGCCTTTTCTTGCTCGGTCAGGAACAGATCGCGGTGGTCTATTCGACCTCCACGGACGGCCAACCGGCACTCACCGCACACACCCTGCCTACAGAGGTTCGGGACGTCGATCCCCTTGTCCAGCAGCGCCTCGAGTAGTGACACGTCGGATTCGACCGGAACGAGCATCCCCGAACGCCCCAGCTTCGCGGCGAATGGCCGCCCAGGTGCGAATGGTCCCGACCCGAAGGCCTCGGAATGAACGCGTTGCCTGGGCCAACCAGCAGTGTGGGCCAAACCTGCGACTGTATCGATCATCGACAGGGGCCCGCACGAATAGAGGTGCGTACCCAGAGGCTGATCTGACAGCGAGGTCACCAGCAGTGTCCGCAGCTCGGTTGCCGATGTGACAATCGTCAAGCGTTCACCGCAGAGATCCCTCATCTGGTCGACGTGGGCACCATGCCCGGTGCGGAAGACGTAGAACACCTCGAACGAACGGTCCCACTCGAGTGCGGCGCGAACATGAGACAAGATCGGCGTAATTCCGATGCCGCCGGCGACGAACACATGATGGCGTGCGGTCAACACCGGTGCGAATGCACTTCGCGGGTGCCCCGCGCTGACAACGTCGCCGATGGTCAAATTGTGCATCCAGCGAGATCCACCACTGCCCGACGGATCGAGCCTGACCGAGATCGAGTATCGGTCCGGCTCGACCGACGGGCCCGTCAGTGAATAAGAATTCCTTCGGCCAGCAGACCACTCCACAGAAAGATTGCTGCCCGGAGTGAACGAAGGAAGCGCCACATCGTCGGCCGACTCGAATGACACCTCTCGAATGTCGGAACACAGTAGACGCGTGTCTACGACACGGAGATACATCGAGTTGCGCTGCCCATCAGCGGTCGGTCGCCGCTCGTTTCGACCGTTCATTCGATCCCCTCCGCATCGGCCGCGAAGCCGAGGTAAGCGCCGTGCCGTCGTGAATAGTGGTAATAGACGGTCAGATTTGTCGAACACCCAGAGCATGCAACGGTCGCATCGACAGCCGACTCCGTGACAGTAGTTTCGTGACAGTGAGCGCAAAACACATGTCGGAAACGAGTGGACTCGAGGTCCGGCTCCTCCGTGACCAACATCAGCACTTCTGCCGCGATAGCCCCGCTCCGCAGCAACTCCGCACGTATACGTCCGGCCGTCGCCTCCGCTGCCACAACCAGAAAACGCCATCCGACTCGTGCGTCGAGGAGAACGTCCCCCAACCGCCTCTGCTCTGAATTCCCGAACTGTTCCACCCGCACCATGTGGGTCGAGATCGCGGACTGCCTGGCCACCAGTCGATCTACGTCATGCTCGCTCACTGTGGAGTCTGCAATCACGACGAGACGGCTCATGGACATTTCGGTAAGGCTCGAGTCGAGCTTCGCGACGTCCGAATTCCACTGCGGGACACTGGTCGTTCGCATACTCACGACCACGATTGCTAGGGCGCAAACGATCGGTGGCCGACGAAGTAGGCCAACGCCCGGTCCGGCGTCGAGAACAAAATTCGTGATCCCTTCGGGAAGAAGATTGCATCGTGTTTCCTGGCGATGACCACCTGGCCTGTAGCCGGGTTCTCCAATCTGAACTCACCTTCGAGCACAACCTTCATCTCGTCGTACTCGTAGAAGTAGTCGAGAACCCGATCCGTACGTTCCAGGGCGAAATATCCGGCCGACATCTCCGAGCCGTCCGGGTTGGCGAAAACGTCGTCGATGAAACCCTTGGTGCCGGGGTAATCGGCAACAGGCATCTGAGGAAGAGACTCGTGAAACCCGGACGTGACCCGGAACGGGATCATGGATGTTTTGTCGGTCTGGACCATTGGTTTTACTCCCTTTGTCAAAGATTGGTGCGTCGCGCTTACGTTAGGTTGCGGATATTGTCAGTGGACGTTGCGTACTATTATGAAACCACGAAAATCTGTTACAACGGCGTTTCAACCACTTCGATCGTGTGAATAAAGCCGAGATCGATCCCGTAGATGGACCACGGAAGTCTACTGACAGTTAACCCACGCTAAACTGGGTACGTGACCTCGAAGGAACAACCGACCCATCGCGACACCGGCGATCCAGCGCCCGTTCAACGGGAAGTCCCCGGCGACGCTGCGACCGGTCCTGACCTGGAACGGGTGATCGCCAACCAGGTCCGCACACTGCGCCGGGCAACCGGACTGTCAGTGGGAGACATGGCCACGAAAGTCGGTATTTCCAAGGCGATGTTGTCGAAGATCGAGAACGCGCAGACCTCGTGCAGCCTGAACACTCTCGCGCGCCTCGCGGCCGGCCTGGACGTTCCGGTGACGTCTCTGTTTCGTGGTGCGGACTCAGCCCGTGAGGCCGTGTATGTGGAAGCAGGCCACGGTGCTGTGATCGTCGGTCGCGGCACGCGCATCGGACACCACTACGAATTACTGGGTTCACTTCGGGGACAACACAAAAGGCTGGAGCCGGTTCTCGTCACACTGACGGATTCCAGCGAGGTCTTTCCTCTGTTCCAGCACGCGGGGACGGAAATGCTGTACATGCTCGAGGGCGTCATGATCTACGGACATGGAGAATCCGAATACACGCTGCGGCCAGGTGATTCGTTGCTTCTCGACGGCGAGGGACTGCATGGACCGCATGATCTGGTGCGGCTACCGATCCGTTTCCTGGCAATCACCGCCTATCCGGACACGCACACGGAGTAAGACGATGTGGTGTGTTCGCCCGCTACGAACGAACACACCACATCGGGCGGCGGCTCGGAGCCCTCAAGCTTTGGCCGAGTCCTCGACGGTTGCCGACTGCGTGATTTCTTCTGCCGTCGCGACGGCATCTGCGCCGGCGACCGCCCGCCCAACCGGGCTGTGTGCGTCGAGAACGTAAGCAGTCTCTCCGTGCACTGCCACGTCGACGCCTTCCTGCTCGACATCCCGAGCAACGCGGATGCCGGAGATTATGGACATCACGGCGGCAATGACCCATGTGACGAAGAAGCTATACGCAAGAACTGCCACCACCGCCACAACCTGACGCCACACGAGGTCGAACCCGCCACCGTAGAACAACCCTGCCACACCATTCGGTGCGGACTCGGTTGCCAACAGGCCGACCAGCACGGTGCCGAGAATGCCACCGACCATATGAACACCGACCACGTCCAGAGCGTCGTCATAGCCGAGCCGGTATTTCAGCGACACGGCCAGGCAGCAGACTGCGCCGGCGAGGCCACCGACAAGGAGCGCTCCGACAGGTGAGACAGCCCCACATGCCGGGGTGATGGCGACCAGTGCAGCGACCAGACCCGACGACGCGCCTAGTGACGTCGCGTGGCCTCTGCGTAACTTTTCGGTGATCAGCCACGCGACGATTCCCGCACAGGCGGCGGCAACGGTGTTCAGCACGACGACCGCTGCACTGTTGTTCGCGGCCAGGGCCGACCCGCCGTTGAAGCCGAACCAACCGAAGAACAGTATCCCGGACCCGAGCATCGTCAGTGGAAGACTGTGTGGCCTAGGGGGATTGGAGAAAGAGGTACGACGACCGAGCACCAGCACCAGTGCGAGTGCGCCGACACCGGCATTGATATGCACTGCTGTGCCGCCCGCGAAGTCGACAGCGCCGAGCTTGTTGGCAATCCAGCCACCGGTGATCGTCCCGTCCTCCGAATCGAACGCGAACACCCAGTGCGCGACGGGAAAGTACACCAACGTCGCCCACAGACCGGCAAACACCATCCAAGATCCGAACTTCATCCGGTCCGCCACGGCCCCGGAGATCAAGGCGACGGTGATGCCCGCGAACAGAAGTTGAAACGCAGACACCAGCGCGGGTGGGAGGCCCGGTTCGGCTGGTGCGTCGAGCAGCATGTTCGAGCCTAAGAACTCCACCGGGTTGCCGAGTATCCCCGCCCCGCCGATGGAGTTCCCGAGCACCGCGGAGTAACCGAACAGGATCCACAGGACGCCGACGACCGCGAATGCCCCGAACGTCATCATCGCCATGTTGAGCGTGCTCTTGATACTCACCATGCCGCCGTAGAAGAGCGCCAGACCGGGCACCATCAGTGCTACGGCCGCGAACGCTGCGAGCAACCACGCCGTATCTGCTGCCGCCACTGCTTCGTTCATGGGAATTCACCTTTGTCTCTGAGGATGTCCGTCGGATGTCATGAGATGATTCTCGTCAGTAACTTTTGTACACGGACAGTAAACCTAGATTCATGTAGCGCGCGAACGGCCGTGCGTGAAATGTATGTAAATACGAAGGAGACCATGACCTCCCACCAAACCCTCCTCATTCAGCCATCCGAGCTACCACACACCCCGTGGAAGAACGGCGCGGGAACGACTGTCGAGATCGCCGCCGGTCCTGAGTCCGACGGAATTCCTTTGTGGCGGTTCAGCATTGCGACCCTATCCAACCGAAGTACGCGATTCTCGCCCTTCGACGGCATGGACCGCGTTTTCACCATCATCGGCGGCGCGTGGGTCCATCTCGATTTCTCGGCGGAGTCCCGCGAGGTGCTGCCGTGGAAGCCTGTTCGGTTCCCAGGCGCGGACGGACCCCTCTGCAGGCCGAGTGCAGCAACGAGTGCATTCAATGCGATGGTCGACAGTAGGCGCGCCGCGGTCGAAGTGGAACTGCACGACCTCGAATCAGCATCCATCAGGACAAGTGCACACCACACCACCCTTGCGCTCGTTCGGTCCGGACGGGCCGTGGCCGGCACGGTGGTCGCGACAATGGGCGAATGCCTGTTGGCCAGGGAGTGCGGAGCCTTGTGGACAGGCGACGCCACCATTTTGATTGCTCGCGTGACCGCAGTGGCGACGAAGTAGTTCACGGCCTGCTGATGCCGGTGTAACTTCGACGTCACAGAACTGCTGTTTCATATTGGAAGACCACGATTCACAGCAAGAAACAGCGCGGTAGACGGACCAGAACCGGTTTCGCGCCACCTCGCCCTCTCGGAGGAAAAACACGTGACAGATTCAGCCACATTCTTGATCATCGGGGGTGGCCTCGAAGGACTGGCCATCGCCTATTCCCTCGCCGAGCGCGGCGAGACCGACATCCTCGTCGTCGAGCGAGACACCCTGTGCTCCGGCATGACAGGTAAGTCCAGCGGAGTCGTCCGCTGCCATTACGGCACGCCGTCGCTCGCCGCTATGAGCTGGTACGGCGTCGACATCTTCACGCGGGCGACAGAATTGTTCGACGACGACATGGCGTTCCGTCAGTGCGGATACGTCGTCGGCGTCGGCGAGAACAACATCAAACCACTCGAAGCCAACATCGCCATGATGCAATCACTCGGCATCGCAACGGAATTCATCGCCCACGACAAGATGGCCGAACTCTGGCCGGGGTTGCACCTCGACGACTTTGCTCTCTTCGCCTACGAACCCCTCGGCGGCCGCGGCGAGGCCTACATGGCCGGAATGGCATTCGCCGCGACCGCTCGAAAAATGGGCGTCAAGATCAGGCAGAGCACGCCGGTGGTCGGGTTGCTGCAGAACGACGCAGGCGCGGTCTACGGGGTCACACTGAAAGACGGTTCCGAAATTCACGCGGATCACGTCGTCCTCGCGACGGGCCCCTGGGCACCTGCGCTCGCCGCGAGCGTCGGGGTCGATCTGGACGTCAAAGCACAACGCGCTCAGTTGGTTTTGATCGACCAGGGTGTTCCGACGCCCGAGGTGCCGGTGCTGTCCGATCTCGCCGGCCTGCAGTACATCTGCCGCGAACCCAACGGGGAACTGCTGGTGGGTAACTCCGATCACCAGGCACCGGAGTACATCGACCCCGACAAGTACGTCAATCGGGCCGACGACGCCGCGATCGAGAAGAACATCATGAAGCTCGGACACCGGTTACCCGATATGCCCGACCCCCGCATCACCAGCTCCTACGTCGGTGCCTACGACGTCACCCCCGACTACAACCCCATCATCGGGCCCTCCCCCGTCGACGGTCTCTTCCTCGCGACCGGATTCTCCGGGCACGGGTTCAAGATCTCCCCGGCAGTCGGCAAGCTCGTTGCCGACCTGCTGATCGACGGTGAGACCACCTTGCCGAACGTGAACCCGCGGGACTTTCGATACTCGCGCTTCGCGGAAGGCGATCTGTTGTTCAGCCTCAATCCTTACGAGGGCGCAGGGGAAATGCGATGACGCTCACCGATACTCGAAGCGAAAAGGACACCGCGATGGCTGTCGATACCGCCGAAGCCGAACTACAGACCGAACATCGGGCTCCGACTCTGACGGAGGTCGCTCGCGCCAGCGGGACCACGTTCATCCTCGCACTGTTCGTGACCCTGTCCGGAAAACCATGTGCCAAGCTCGTTCCCATCCAGGCAGTCGGGCAATTGGAACAGGACGGCGTCGGATTCGCCGGATACGCAGCAGGCCATATGGGTCAGGAGCCCAAGGACTCCGACCTCGTTGCCATTCCGGACGTGTCGTCGTTCACCCCGATCCCGTTCATCAAGCCGGGTCTGGCGATCGTGCACTGCGATCCCCACGTCGAGGGCAAGCCGTGGCCGTATGCGCCTCGGGTCATCCTCAAGGAACAGCTGCGCAAGGCAGCCGAACTAGGTATGACGGTCAACGTCGGTGCCGAGATCGAGTACTTCCTCGTCAATCGCGTCGACGGCGAGCTCGTCACCGCCGACCGCGGCGACACCAGCAAGAACCCTTGTTACGACGCCCGCGACGTCACCCGGATGTACGACCACCTCACCGAGGTCGCCGATGCCATGAACACCCTCGGCTGGGGTAACTACGCCAACGATCACGAGGACGGCAACGGTCAGTTCGAGCAGAACTTCGACTACGCCGACGCCATGACCACCGCCGACCGCGTCATCACACTCCGGTACCTGCTGTCGGTCATCGCCGAGAAGCGCGGCATGCAAGCGACATTCATGCCCAAACCGTTCACCACGCGCACCGGTAGCGGACTGCACATGCACCTCTCGCTCTGGAATGATGCCGGACCGGTGTTCCCGGACTCGAGCGACGAGCAGGGCCTGGGCATCTCCCCCACCGCATACTCTTTCGTCGCGGGGATTCTCGAACATGCATGCGCGCTGCAGGGTCTGATCGCCCCGACAGTCAACTCATACAAGCGAACCGGCGCTACGGCCACAGCCAGCGGGGCAACGTGGTCGCCGCGGTTCGCCACCTACGGCGGCAACGACCGAACCCACTACCTCCGCATCCCGGACAAGAACCGCGTGGAGCTTCGCGGCGGAGACGGATCGGCCAACCCGTACCTCGCGGCGGCGGGCGCGATCGCTGCCGGGCTCGACGGTGTGAGGCGAAACCTGCACCCGGGCAAACCCGGAAGCGGAGACTCGCCCAGCGACATGCTTCCGATGACGCTGCTGCACGCAATGGACGCCTTCGAGGCCGACCAGGTCATGACCGGCGCACTCGATATCGCAGGACCGGGCGTCGCGGAGTACTTCGCCAGGACCAAACGCGAGGAGTTCTTCGCCTGGCACAACACCGTCAGTGCCTGGGAAATCGACCACTACCTCACCGCTTTCTAACACCGGCAACACTCGGAAAGGAACTTTCATGTGTGGAATCGTCGGGCTTCACCTCCGTGACGCCACGCTGTACCCCCAACTCGGTGCACTACTGACCGACATGCTCGACGCGATGTGCGATCGAGGCCCCGACTCGGCCGGTATGGCCGTCTACGGCGACCCTACCTGGTCACCGGAAGGCGAAGCGACTGTGTCGCTTCTCGATTCACCCATTGCCGCCGGTGAACTCGCCGACAAGGTCGGTGAGAAATTGGGTGTCACGGTCACCGGACTCGATCTGGAACCGACCATCGTTCTGCACGCACCGGCCGCTGCCGATGACATCACCGACGCGGTGCGCGAGGTGGTGCCCGAGGCTCGCATCATCGGATTCGGTGACGACCTCACTGTCCTCAAGGGCATGGGAAACCCCACCGACCTGGCCCACCGATTCGGGCTGCCTCAGGCCAGCGGCTGGCAAGGCGTCGCGCACACCCGCATGGCCACCGAATCCGCTGTTACAGCGGAGGGTTCGCATCCGTTCGCCGTCGGGCCCGATCAGTGCCTGGTGCACAACGGTTCGTTCTCCAATCACATGTCGATCAAGCACGATCTCGAACGCGAGGGCGTGAGCTTCGACAGCGAGAACGACACCGAAGTAGGTGCCCGCTTCGTGGCGAAGCAGCTCGCCGAAGGTGTGGATCTCGAGAAGGCACTGTTGATGCTCAACGAGACGTTCGACGGTTTCTATACCCTGCTCGTCTCCAACAGCGACTCGTTCGCTGTTGTACGCGACGCCATCTCCTGCAAGCCGGCGATCATCGCCGAGACCGATCGCTGGGTGGCCATGGCCTCCGAATACCGCGCTCTGGCGCACCTGCCAGGCATAGAGAACGCCCGAATCTTCGAGCCTGAACCGGAAGAGGTGTACGTATGGCACCGTCAGTGACCACAGAACAGATCGAGGCCGCCGCACCGAGCGAGGTGACGACCGTAGATCTGCAGACCTCGACCACCCGTGAGGTCAACGAACTCCTCAGCTCGCCCGACGCACCGACCGCGCTGACCATCACCAGGCCGCAGGGCGCACATGCTCTCGCCTGCGGTCTCGACGCCGAGCTCGACGTCACCATCGAAGGACACGTCGGTTACTACTGCGCCGGCATGAACCAGAAGGCCACCGTCACTGTCACCGGCAACGCCGGCGTCGGCGTCGCCGAGAACATGATGTCCGGACGAGTCCACATCAGAGGCGACGCATCCCAATCCGCTGGTGCCACCGCTCACGGCGGCCTACTTGTCATCGACGGCAATGCTGCCGCGCGATGCGGGATTTCGATGAAAGGCGTCGACATCGTCGTCGGCGGCAACATCGGTCACATGAGTGCATTCATGGGACAGGCCGGTCGTCTCGTCGTCTGTGGCAATGCCGGTGAGGCACTGGGTGATTCGATCTACGAGACTCGTATCTACGTCCGCGGAACCGTCGCGTCCCTCGGTGCGGACTGCATCAAGAAAGAGATGCGCGACGAACACCTGGCGGAATTGCAAGAACTACTCACTACCGCTGGGCTCGATTACAGTCCAACCGAATTCACCCGCTACGGCTCCGCCCGCCAGCTGTACAACTTCCACGTCGACAACGCCAGCGCGTACTAGGAGACTCGAGATGACTACCCCCAACACCCAGCCGCGCGAGTCTGCCACTTTCGACCGCGGCGTCATCGCCGAGATACAGCGCGCCGCAGAGACCGGTATCTACGACATTCGCGGATGGGGTGCCAAGCGCAAGCTCCCCCACTTCGACGACCTACTGTTCCTCGGTGCATCGATGTCGCGCTACCCCTTGGAGGGATACCGCGAGAAGTGCGACACCGACGTGGTTCTCGGTGACACCCACGCCAAGTTCCCGCTTCACTTGGATATTCCGATCACGATCGCGGGCATGAGCTTCGGCGCACTGTCCGGCCAGGCCAAGGAAGCTCTCGGCCGCGGGGCCAGCGAAGTCGGCACGTCCACCACCACCGGCGACGGAGGTATGACGCCCGAGGAGCGTGGTCAGTCCAAAAACCTGGTGTACCAGTATCTTCCGTCGCGCTATGGCATGAACCCGGACGATCTGCGCAAAGCCGACGCCATCGAGATCGTTCTCGGCCAGGGTGCCAAGCCAGGTGGTGGCGGCATGCTCCTGGGCCAGAAGATCACCGAGCGCGTGGCCGGGATGCGTACGTTGCCGATGGGCGTCGACCAGCGCTCGGCCTGCCGCCACCCCGACTGGACCGGGCCCGATGATCTCGCGATCAAGATCATCGAACTACGTGAGATCACCAACTGGGAGAAACCGATCTACATCAAGGTCGGTGCCACCCGTACCTATTACGACGTCAAACTCGCGGTGAAGGCAGGCGCTGACGTAGTGGTCGTCGACGGCATGCAGGGCGGCACCGCGGCCACCCAGGACGTGTTCATCGAGCACGTCGGCATCCCGACTCTCGCGGCGATCCCCCAGGCAGTGCAGGCGCTCCAGGAGATGGGAGTGCACCGCAAGGTGCAGTTGATCGTGTCCGGCGGAATCCGCTCCGGTGCCGATGTCGCCAAGGCCATGGCGCTCGGTGCCGATGCCGTTGCCATCGGTACGGCAGCACTGATTGCGCTCGGAGACAACAGTCCTCGCTACCAGAAGCAGTACGAGGAACTCGGCACGTCCGCCGGCTTCTACGACGATTTCCAAGCCGGGCGCGACCCCGCGGGCATCACCACCCAGGATCCGGAATTGTCCAAGAACCTCGACCCCGTCGAAGGCGGACGACGCCTGGCCAACTACCTGCGCGTCCTGACGATGGAAGCTCAGACCCTGGCCCGTGCGTGCGGCAAGTCGCATCTGCGCAACCTCGAACCCGAGGACCTCGTCGCACTCACCGTCGAGGCGTCGGCAATGGCGCGCGTTCCACTGGCCGGCACCAACTGGATTCCCGGCCGCTACTGACTCCCCCTTCGTTACCCGAGAGGACAACATCGCACCATGACGGCCTTCGACAGCCTCTGGAAATCCATACTCGACGTCGGACAGCATCATTCGACGCGCGGCTATCGTCGCTTCGCCTGGGGTGAGGCTGATCTGACACTGCGCGAATGGTTCCGAAGCGAGGCTACTTCGCGAAGCATGGACGTCGAAGAAGATCGCAACGGCAACCTGTGGGCGTGGTGGATGCCCACAGGTTGGGTCGGCGAACCGACGGGAGCGTTCGTCACCGGTTCGCATCTGGACTCCGTACCCGATGGCGGCGCATTCGACGGTCCACTCGGTGTCGTCTCGGCATTCGCGGCCATCGATATCCTGAGAGAACGCGGCATCGAGCCCGCCATACCGATCGCCGTCACCGCATTCTCCGACGAAGAGGGTGCCAGGTTCGGGGTGGCCTGCGTCGGTAGCCAATTGACCACCGGGGCACTGACACCCGAGCGGGCACTCGGATTGAGGGACGCCGACGGCATCACACTCGCCGAGGCAATGACGACGGCCGGTCGCACACCCGAACACATCGGTGCCGATCACTCGCTCGTCGATCGCGTCGGAGTCTACGTCGAATTACACGTCGAACAGGGTCGGGCACTCGATCTGGTCGACAAGCCCATCGCCGTCGCGTCATCGATTTGGCCGCATGGCCGGTGGGAGTTCACGTTCACCGGGGAAGCGAACCACGCGGGCGCGACGAGACTGGTGGACCGTCGAGATCCGATGCTTGCTTTCGCGTCGTCGGTGCACAGCGCAAGGGAGGCGGCCACAGCGCACGGGGCTGTGGCAACGTTCGGAAAAGTGCACGTACTTCCGAACGGAGCAAATGCCATCCCGTCTCAGATCAAGGCATGGCTCGACGCTCGTGCCGCGGACGAAGGGACACTGAGCACTCTCGTCGCTGCCATCGAGGCCGAAGCGCGTGCCCACTCGTCGACCGACCGAATAGAGTTGAACGTGTTCGCCGAGTCCATCACGCCCATCGTCGAATTCCCGGCGGGGCCGAGAGAGAAGCTCCGACGCGCATTGGCTCATCTCGGGGACGTTCCGGTCATTCCCACCGCCGCCGGACACGACGCCGGAATTCTCTCCGCCAAGGTCCCGACGGCAATGTTGTTCGTACGCAATCCCACCGGCGTCTCTCACTCGCCCGACGAGTTCGCCGAACCCGACGACTGCAATGTCGGCGTGCAGGCACTCGCCGACGTCATGGCCGACTGGGTGCAGCACTGAGTACCCTGCGCGCTCACTCCCCATGAGACTGAGTGGGAGACATCGACCGGCAGCTCACAGCAACTGCCTCTCACTTCGGAAAGCCCGCCGCCCGCCGCGCGAGGGCGATCATCCTGCCCGAGGAGGAATGACTACTCTCGCAACTGGAGCAGATGTCGGAGAAGTCGCATAGCGCGGTCGATCGCGTCTTGATCGTCGACGACGCTCTGTCGTCGAACGAGCCCTTCCATTGCCGCCGCGACCAGTACTACCAAATCGGCATCGTCTATCCCAGCAGCGAGCAACTGCTTACGTACGGCTGTCTCGAAATCCAGAATCATGCGCTCGGCAAGTGGTTTGAGCTCGGGCCTACGACGAGCCTCGTTGAGCATCTCGCGTTGGAACGCAATGACGCCGTCCCCGTCGTCCGCAACCTTACGAAGGTGCGAGCCGACCGCATCGATTCCGCGTGAGTGGGAACCCTCGGCATCGCGAAGTCCACGTTGCACGGCGTAGTGCATGCTCGCTTCCATTAAGGCCTGGCGCGATCCGAAGTGGTGCGCGATCAGGCTGTGCGGGAGACCGGCCTCTGCGGCTACGGCGCGGTACGTCATTCCCCTCAAGCCGTGCTTGGAGATGACGCGAATCGCGCTACGGATGAGGGCCTCTCGGGCACCGACATGTCGAAAAGGTCCGTCGGCTTCATCCATGACGATATCGTGCCATCGATCTCCGATCCGCCTGCGATCCACTTCTCATCGAGCTGTCGGATCCTTCGATGCAAAGCACGTTGAGCCTTGTGTTACTCCACGGCAGCGGCCAGGTGTTCGATCGTGGCCGGGTCGGCGGACGCCTTCGTTGTTCCTGGGTTCAACCCAATCCTCACGATCCGACAGGATCTTCGACGTTGGACGGGGTCGGGGCGTCCGGTTCGACCAGTCGTATCAGAGCACGAAGCTTGTCCATGCCTCTGTCCGTGGCATCACCGTCTCCGGTCACGGTCTGCCTCTGAACCAAACCATCCATCGTGGCGGCGACGAGAAGTTCCAGATCGGTGTCGTGCCATCCACGCGATCGCAACTGCTCCCCCACTGCCTGCTCGTACCCGGCAATCAGCCGGTGAGCCAGTGGCAGCAGCTCGGGACGACGACGCGCCTCGGCGATCATCTCTTGCTGGAAAGCAAGCGTGGCCTCGGCGTCCTCGGCAACATCGCGGAGGTGAGAACCGATCTCGGTGAGGTCGTCGGCCGTCGCAGCTGTCGAGGTCGCGTCCGACAAGCTGCGTGTCGCGGCATAGTCCATCGTCGCCTCGATCAATGCGGCTCGCGAGCCGAAGTGGAACGCAATCAAACCGTGAGACAGGTCGGACTCCTTTGCGACAGCCCGATAGGTCATTCCCCGTAAACCATCACGTGCGATTACTCGAACAGCTGCCCGTATCAGCGCTTCCCGCGCGTTGACCGGCTCATCTCCCTCGCGCCGCCCAGTGAAAATCATGAGCTCATGATCGCACTACGGTCGACGGACAATGACGTGGACGGTGTTCGACGATCCCGATGGACCCGAACGGCGACTCCGAGTCCAACGGAGACCTCACCCGGCATGGGTTATCGGACGCGCTTTATCTGGGTTGCGCTGAGAGCTCCCGCCACCGCGATTATTGCCCCGGTGACGAACAGTGAGTCGTAGCCACCGAACGTCGCAATCAAGAATGCCGCCACGATCGAGCTGAGGGCCTGCGGCAGCGCGGTGGCCAGGTTGAGAATTCCCAGATCCTTCGCCGCCGCGCCGCTCGCGTCGGGCAAGACCTGGGTCACGATCACGATATCGCTGGTGAGATACATGCCGAACCCGATACTCGTGAGGACGACCATGAGGTACTGCCCTTCCAACGTGGGCCATACCAGCTGCGACGCGTATCCGAGAATGGTGAAGACGCAGGACAGATAGAGAAAGATCTTGCGCCGGCCCAGCTTGTCTGCGAGCCATCCAGTCGCGTATGAGGCGAGTACACCCGGGGCTAGCGCTACGATCGCCAGCAGGCCGATCTCCACGTTCGCGTCGTCCAGACTCAGTCCGATGAAGTCGGTCAAGATGAAAAATTGAAAGTTGAACACGACGAAGTAAGCCAAGATGTAGAAGAAGCGCGAGACGAAGGCCCAGGCGAAGTCCTGGTGTCGGACCGGATTGATCCAGAAGCCCGCGATCACCGTTCGCCAACTCGCCTGTGGCACAACCATGTCGAGACTCGAGCTGTCACGTGCGGCAAACGCGAAGAAGAGCAGTGCTGCCGCCACGACCAGACCTAGCGTCACATACGCCGTGCCCAGATCGGTTGCCAGCATTCCCGCGCCGAACACGCCCGCTGCGTATCCCGCGTTCAGTCCGAGACCGATCCAGGCCGATATCCAACCGCGCTTGTCCAAGGGGTAACGGTCCGCAACGATCGCCTGCAGAGGAGCTCCGAAGAGGGCCATACCCAGCTGTACGACGCAGGCGAGAACCAGGATGGCGAACACCGAGTTCACGACCGCCAGCGCCAACAGAGAGGCTGCCATCAGGAGACCACCTGCGACGATGAACGGTAACCGTCGCCCGAAGCGACTTCGGGTGCGGTCGCTGATCGCACCCACCACGGGCTGACCGATAACTCCCATCACCAAGGAGATGGACGAGATCAAGGCCAGATTGGTCACCTTGTTGTCTGCGTCGAGCGCTGTCAGCTGATTGGGCAGAAGCACGGTGGTGAACCCCAACCCCGCTGCGATGACCCCGAGGTTGTAGAGCCCGACGGCCGGCGCGAGGATTCGGGTGGCAGGTCTGGAGATCGGTGAACCGGTGTCCCCGTGCGGAGCACTAGGTGGACGCCCGGCAGTCACATTCGAGGTCTCGGACATTGTGGATCCTCTCGTAGTCGACGACGCCAGTGCGGCGAGAAGCGCTGGAGAGCACTTTAGGACCCATCGCCCAAAATTGTCGTCCAAATGGATAAGAAACTTTCCAAATGGATAGTAGGGTCGAACATCAACAACCCTGTTACGACCGTCAGGACGAGATCGATGCTTGCTGAATTCCAGGACCCTGTCATGGTCATCGCTACCTCGGTGTCGGCCGCTACCCGAGGAGCCCTCGATGGAGACTGAGGTAGCCGCGTTCACTCCGAATGCGCAGCACCGGTGGCGAGCCGAGTGGATGACCGCGCCGGGTGCCCCGACAGTGGATGGGTCCATTGCCGGCCTCGACGGCGTGCCGCTCACCGGCGAGTATCAGGTCGTCGACTTTCGACACGACTTTCGACTGGACGAAGTGCCTGCCTCGGGACTACTGCGCGTCGCCTCGGACAGCCGCCACATCGTGTGGCTGAACGGTGCCGAAGTAGCCCGCGGTCCAGTTCGATCACAACCGGGTCGACTTCTCGCCGACGTGGTCGATGTGACCTCGTTCCTCAACCGCGGACTGAACAGAATTGCCGTCACGGTCACCTACTTCGGAACCGCGAACGCCATCTGGATGCCAGCAGTCGCTACGGGCGGACTCGGAACAACGGCAGCCCTTCTGCTGGAACTGCAAACAGGTGATAGCGGCTCACTCGAGGTTCGCTCCGGAGACTCATGGAGAGTTCGGGAGCGTTTCGGCGCAAGCCGAGCAGAGCGCAGCGACGTCGAAGGACTACCCCCGGAGATCCAGGACGGCAGAGCTGTTCATTCGCGATGGACGGAGCCCGACATCGACGACGAATCGGTGTGGGGGTGGTCTGACATCCTTGCCGTAGGTCATCTGGCTGGCGCGGCCCGCGCATGTCCACCCGCAGACCCCTACGGTCCAGTGGCCGACAGCCTCCTCGCACACCCCTTCGAATGCGTCCGACTACCCGTTTCTCGAAGGTGGCTGAGCCACGGCCACACGGGGACTCACGATTCAGCCGCGGACCACCCGAGTCGAGCGGTTCGTCGGAAGCTTGCCGCCGATCAACCGTCCGGGACCGCCGGCCGAAAGATTCTCGAAGTGGACTTCGGCCGGATAGTTGCTGGAATCATCGAGATCGAGATCGAAGCACCGGCGGGCACCGTGTGCAATTTCGACCTCCGCGAGAACCCGATCGAACGCCAGGACGAGCCACTACACGGCCTTCGATACATCTGCCGTGGACATGACGACAAGTTCATTTCGAGTGAGTCTCACGGTCTCCGTTACCTACTGCTCGACGCAGGCGACACGCAGTTCGAAATCCCCTCTCTTCGTGTCCGCGAACGCCTGCATCCCAGGGTCGGCGGCGCGAGGTTCACAAGTTCCGATCCCGACCTCGATGCCTTGTGGACGGCGGGCGTACGCACGGTCGAGGTGAACAGCCAAGATGCTTACTTGGACTGCCCTACCCGAGAGCAACGAGCGTGGGTCGGCGATGGCGTCGTACATCTGGAGGTCGACCTCTACACCAATGCGGATCTGAGTCTGGCCGAACGCTATCTCGAATTGGCAGCCTCGCCGCGCGCTGATGGGCTCCTTCCGATGAGCGTAGGCGGGGACGTGGAAGCCGCCGCTGGGACAACAGCTCCGGCGTGGTCCCTGCATTGGATTCACGCCGTGTCGCTGTACGTCGAGCACCGCGGAGTCACCGAACAAATCGAGTCGTACCTTCCGGTCATGGAACGAATTCTTCGGTGGTTCACCCCCTACCTAGGACCCGACGGCGTGCTCAGCGACGTGCCCGGCTGGACCTTCGTCGACTGGTCTTCGGTGTACACCGATGGCCGCAGCAGTATTCTCACCGGACTGTGGGCTCGAGCTCTCGAAGACCACATCTACGTCGCGCGCGCATGCGGAGACGAGCGATCAGCGGGGTGGGCGAAAGTGCAATACGACCGCGTCCGTGCAGGATTCGAGGTGTTCTGGGATTCACGCCGCGGGATCTATCTCGATCGACCGAACGACGGTTCACGTCGATCCCGCTCTGCATCCCAGTTGGCGTCTGCCGGTGCGATCGTGTCAGGACTGGCACCGAAGAGCCGATGGGCTGCAATCGCCAAGAAGATCGCCGATCCAGCCGTACTCACCCGACGCTCGTGGATCGGGCACCCAGAACTCGGCTTCGACCCGACTGCCATCGAAGAATGGAACCAGCGGGCACCGGAACCCGACTGGGACGTCGACGCACAGATCGTACGTGCACAACCATTCGGTTCTGCGGTAGTGCACGACGCCCTGGCTCGAGCAGGGTGCATCCCCGAGCTGGTTCGCGCGGTTCGCGACTGGCGAGAGTTCCTGCACGACGGGTACGACACCTTCGGCGAAGGGTGGGGGTGGGGCACCGCTGTGCACGGATGGAGCAGTGCGCCAACACGTGACCTCGTCAAACACGTTCTCGGTGCGCAACCGGTCGGCGATTCCGGGAGGACGTGGCAACTTGCGCCATCGCTCGGCGGGCTAGAGGATCTATCCGCAACTGTGATCACACGAAACGGTCCACTGCTGATCGATATTTCGGGCCGAGAGATGCGGATCGAGTCACCGGTGCGCCTGCTGGTTCGTTCCGACGACGGCTTCGACTCGTTGGCTCCGGGGACCCACCGCGTTCTGCGTCGTACACACGTATCGACGAACTCTCCTGCGAGGGGTCTGGATTGACATCGTCCGAAGCGCCGAAGCAAAGATCAGTCAGTAGCTGGGTGGCCGGTCGCTCTGTCGAACGCCGGATCCGGTCCGCGCCCCGAGGCCAGAGCGCGGGATGAGCGGCGTACGACCAATTCCGGTGCGAACAGCACCTGTTCGTGTGCGTGATCGGCATCCTCCTCTTCGCGCACCAGCAACATCGCCGCTGTACGGCCGATCTTTTTCCGTGGCTGTCGGACCGAACTCAGTGGAACGGCGGCTGCGGCGGCGAACTCGATGTCGTCGTAGCCGACGATTGCCATATCGTCCGGCACACCGACTCCGGCGCTCACACACTCCTGCAAGAAACCCAGCGCCAGAAGATCGTTGGCGCAGAACACCGCTGTGGGACGAGTCCGCGACGGGAGGCCGAGTAACCGTTCGGCGGCCGACTTACCTCCCGACACGGTCAGAGCGCCGGTATCCACCTTCGTCAGGCCCACCTCCGGTAGACCCGACCGGGCGAAAGCACGCTCTGCCCCGATCCAACGATCGTTGACCTGACCCATGGTCAACGGGCCCCCGAGGAACGCAATTCTCCTGTGGCCCATCTCGAGAAGGTGCTCCACCGCAAGGTCGCCCCCCAGCACGTCGTCGACGGACACCGAACAGTGGGTCCCGGCTCGTCGAGTCCGGTCGACGATGACCACCGGTGTTCCCCTACGAGGCAATTCGTCGAGAATGTCGGCATCGGGATCGGATGGGGTAATCAGAATCCCTTGCACTCGCTGTTGTTCGAGGTGGGTCAGATATGTCCGCTCTCGATCGGGACGATTGTCGCTATTGCACAGGAGCAGAGTCAGGCCGTTGAGCTCGACCTCGTGCTCGATCCCCTGCGCCACGTCCGCAAAGAACGGATTGGTGCCGTCGAGCATGATGTACCCGACGGTTCGCGACCGGCCGGCGCGCAGTTGGCGGGCAGATTCGTTACGGACGAATCCGAGTTGCTCGATAGCGGAGTGCACTCGCGCCCGGGTCTTGGCGCTGACCGTATCCGGCCGATTCAGGACGTTGGAGACGGTGCCCATCGATACTCCGGCTACCTCGGCGACGTCGCGGACGCCGACGGAACGGTTGTCGGAGCTGCGCCGCTCGATGGTCATATTCCTCCACTTTTGAACCGTTCAATTCCTGCGAGGTTACCTCATCGGCGCACCACGGTGAGAGCTTCTCGACGGATGCGGCGGTAACCCCGCCACGAAGAGGGATTGACGTACCCGAACCGTTGCATTTACAGTCGACGAATTAATGAAACGTTTCAATCCAACCGAGCGAAGCTCACGATGAGCTCGGAGAGCACCCCCCAGCCGGCTTGCAGTCGCCCGGCCAGCACCGAGGAGCAAGTTCAGTGACCAGACCTCTGACCGACAGCGCGTCGGCCGTTCTCGATGCCCTTGCCATCGAACTACCGTCGTGGGCGTTCGGAAACTCCGGTACCCGATTCAAGGTCTTCGGAACGCCCGGAACACCGCGCACGATCGAAGAGAAGATCGCCGACGCAGCCACCGTCCACCGGATGACCGGACTGGCTCCGGCTGTTGCACTGCACATTCCATGGGACCTGGTCGATGACTTCGGCGCACTGAAGACGTATGCCGCCGAGCTCGGCGTGCAGTTGGGGACGGTCAACTCCAACACCTTCCAGGATGACGACTACAAGTTCGGCAGCCTCACGCACACCGACAAAGCAGTGCGGCAGAAGGCAATAGACCATCACATGCGCTGCCTCGAGATCATGTCGGACATCGGATCGCGAGATTTGAAGGTGTGGCTGGCCGATGGCACGAATTACCCAGGGCAGGGCGATATCCGCGGTCGTCAGGACCGGCTTGCCGAGTCGCTGTCGGCAATCTATGAGCACGTCGGTGCCGAACAACGACTGGTGTTGGAATACAAGTTCTTCGAGCCCGCCTTCTACGTCACCGACGTCCCGGATTGGGGAACGTCGTACGCGCACACGGTCGCTCTCGGCGAGCGTGCTGCAGTCTGCCTCGACACCGGCCACCACGCGCCGGGAACCAATATCGAATTCATCGTCGCCCAGCTACTACGCCTCGGAAAGCTCGGATCGTTCGACTTCAACTCTCGTTTCTACGCCGACGACGACCTCATCGTCGGGGCTGCCGATCCGTTCCAACTGTTCCGTATCATGTTCGAGGTCATTCGCGGCGGCGGACTCGCCCCGTCCTCCGCGCTGGCCCTGATGCTCGATCAATGCCACAACGTGGAAGCGAAGATCCCCGGCCAGATTCGCTCGGTTCTCAATGTCCAGGAGATGACGCTGCGTGCCGCTCTTGTGGACAACGGAGCTCTGACCGCGGCGCAGGAGTCCGGAGACGTGCTCGGTGCCAACGGCATCTTCATGGACGCCTTCTACACCGACGTCCGCCCCTTCCTTGCCGAGTGGCGCGAACGTCGCGGTCTGCCCGCAGATCCGATGCGGGCGTTCGCCGACTCGGGCTACCAGCAGAAGATCGAGACCGACCGCGTCGGCGGAACCCAAACCTCCTGGGGAGCATGACCGATGACCAACGATCAGGAAGTGACAACCATGAACCCGACCGTCGAAGCGCTGCTGGCCCGATCCAATCGTCTGGGCTCGGACCCCAGCAACACGAACTACGCCGGCGGGAACACCTCGGCCAAAGGCACCGACACCGACCCGGTGACCGGCTCCGACGTCGAACTGATGTGGGTCAAGGGATCCGGTGGCGATCTCGGCACTCTCACCGAGAACGGCCTGGCCGTGTTGCGCCTGGATCGTCTCCGTTCACTGGTCGATGTCTACCCGGGTATCGACCGTGAAGACGAGATGGTCGCCGCATTCGACTACACACTGCACGGCAGGGGCGGCGCAGCACCGTCCATCGACACCGCCATGCACGGACTGGTCGACGCCCCACACGTCGACCATCTACACCCGGACTCCGGCATCGCGATCGCCACAGCGGCCGACGGCCCGGAGCTGACGCGCACGATCTACGGCGACACCGTGGTGTGGGTTCCCTGGCGTCGCCCCGGATTTCAACTCGGACTTGACATCTCGGCAATCAAAGCCGCCAATCCGCAAGCAATCGGATGCATCCTCGGCGGCCACGGCATCACCGCCTGGGGAAACACCTCCGAGGAGTCGGAGGCAAATTCGCTGGAGATCATCCGCGCCGCACAGACCTACCTCGCCGAACACGGTCGTTCGGAGCCGTTCGGTCCGGCAATGAACGGGTACGCAGCCCTGCCGGAGGCCGAACGCCGGGCCAAAGCCGCAGCGTTGGCACCGCACATCCGCGGCCTGGCCTCGATGGACGAGCCGAAGGTCGGCCACTTCACGGATTCGGATGTGGTGCTGGACTTCCTGGCCGCAACCGAGCATCCGCGACTGGCCGCCTTGGGAACCAGCTGCCCGGACCACTTCCTGCGCACCAAGGTCACGCCACTCGTTCTCGATCTGCCCGCCGACGCCTCGATCGAACAGTCGGTGGAACGTCTGCAGACCCTGCACGAGGAATACCGCAAGGACTATCGCTCGTACTACGAGCGGTACGCGACCGAGGACTCCCCTGCGATGCGCGGTGCGGATCCGGCAATCGTGCTCGTTCCCGGCGTGGGCATGTTCAGCTTCGGGGCCAACAAACAGACCGCACGCGTGGCGGGCGAGTTCTACGTCAACGCCATCAACGTCATGCGCGGTGCCGAATCGGTCTCCACGTACAGCCCGATCGACGAGTCCGAGAAGTTCGACATCGAGTACTGGGCGCTCGAGGAAGCCAAGCTCGCTCGGATGCCGAAGCCGAAACCTCTCGCCACTCGCATCGCACTGGTGACGGGCGCGGCCTCGGGCATCGGCAAGGCCATCGCTCACCGTCTCGCGGCGGAAGGCGCATGCGTCGTCATTGCCGACCTCGACGCGCAGAAAGCCGCCGACGTGGCCGCCGAGATCGGCAGCACCGACGTAGCTATCGGTGTGCGCGCCGACGTCACCGACGAGGCCGCGGTGCAGGCCGCTGTCGACGCCACGGTCCTGGCCTTCGGCGGGATCGACCTCGTCGTGAACAACGCCGGACTCTCACTGTCCAAACCGCTTCTCGAGACGACCGTCGCCGACTGGGATCTGCAGCACGACGTCATGGCGCGGGGGTCGTTCCTCGTCTCACGTGCAGCGGCGGCGGCATTGATCGCGCAGAAGATGGGCGGCGACATTCTGTACATCTCCTCCAAGAACTCGGTGTTCGCCGGGCCCAACAACATCGCGTACTCCGCCACCAAGGCAGATCAGGCGCATCAGGTGCGACTTCTCGCTGCCGAACTCGGCGAACACGGCGTGAAAGTGAACGGCATCAACCCGGACGGAGTCGTCCAAGGATCCGGCATCTTCGCCGCAGGCTGGGGTGCCTCGCGCGCCGCGGTCTACGGCGTCGACGAAGCCGATCTCGGAAAGTTCTATGCACAGAGAACTCTGCTGAAGCGAGAAGTGTTGCCCGAGAACATCGCCAATGCCGCGTTCGCACTGTGTACCTCCGACTTCTCGCACACCACAGGTCTGCACGTACCCGTCGACGCGGGTGTCGCGGCCGCATTCCTGAGATGAGTACGGCACAGGTCGCCGCTGTCGACCTCGGCGCGACGAGCGGTCGCGTCGTGGTCGGTACGGTCGGCACCGACACATCCGGGCGCGACGTCCTCGAACTCGACGTCGTCGCGCGGTTCCCGAACGAACCGCTCAGATTGTGGAACGGAACGCGGGCAGCTCTGCACACGGACGTGCCCGCCCTGTTCGGTCACGTCCGCCGAGGACTCGACGACGCAGTACGCGCCGGCGAGAACCTGGTCAGTATCGGCGTCGATTCCTGGGCAGTGGACTACGGGCTGCTGCGCGCCGGTCGATTGCTCGGGCTTCCGCACCACTACCGCGACGAGCGGTCCGAACGCGGGGTCGAGCTGGTGGAGTCGGTGGTCGGGCGCGCGGAGTTGTTCATGCGCAACGGTTTACAGTTCCTACCCTTCAACACCATCTACCAGCTGGCGGTGGACCGAGCCGACGGTCTGCTCGAACCCGCCGACCGACTACTGCTGATACCGGACCTCATCTCGTACTGGCTGACCGGCCGCGAGACAACCGAACGCACGAATGCGTCGACCACGGGTGTGTTCGGTACAGACGGAGCGCTCGATAGAGCACTGCTCGACCGACTCGGCATCGGTACATCACTGTTCGCACCGAGCGTCGATCCGGGGTCGATTCTGGGTGGCGTCCTTCCGGGTGTCCTCGATGTCGGTACGAGCGCCGCGGTGACTGCAGTCGGTTCGCACGACACCGCATCGGCGGTCGCTGCGGTGCCGATGGACCCCGATTCGGCGGTCTACATCTCGTGCGGAACCTGGGGGCTGGTCGGTGCCGAAACACGGTCACCCGTAGTCAATGCCCACGTGCAGGACGCCGGCTTCACCAACGAGGCAGGCGTCGACGGACGAAACCGCTTGTTGCGCAATGTCATGGGACTGTGGCTGCTGTCCGAGACCGTTCGCGAATGGAGCCGAGCGGACGGCACGCAGGTCGACCTACCGGCCATGTTGGCCGCCGCTGCAGACTGCCCTGCTCCACCACACTCGTTCGATGCCGACGACCCGATCTTCTTGCCCCGCGGCGACATGCCGGAGCGAATTTGCACCTGGTACACCGACAGAGATCTGCGCGCACCGAACTCCCGCGCCGAGATGGTTCGCGCCATCGTCGAATCGCTCGCGTCGGCGTTCGCCCGCGCAGTGCACGACGCTGCATCGGTCGCCGGCATCACGGTTCGGCAAGTGCACCTCGTCGGCGGGGGCGCGCAGAACACACTGCTGTGCACCGCTCTTGCCGATCGACTCGGACTCGCCGTGGTAGCCGGTCCGATCGAAGCCACGGCATTGGGAAACGTTCTCGTACAAGCGCGAACGCACGCGCTGATCACAGGCGACCTGGACAGATTGCGACGTGCAGTCGCCACAACATTTCCACCCGTGTGGCACGCACCTGCATCCCGCCGCCAGCGACCATGAACATTCGACACATCGAACCGAACAGAACGTGGAGCTATGACGACAGACGGAATTGAAACCGGAAGGTCCTCGGACTCCACGTTTTCTCATGCTCTGACACCGGACGAAATCGTCGAATCCCTTTCCGGCTGTGCACACGTGGTTCTCGACGCTACGACCGTTGCCCCGTCGCATTTCTCCTCATGGGTCACCGATCGGGTCCCCTCGGAATGGTTTCGCATAGTTGCTTCGGCAGCCGGCGGTTCCCGACTGCGATTGACCACCTGCGCCCAGACGATTCGTTTGGTGGTCGCCCTCGAACGATTCTCTTTGGGCGACGACATTCCCTCAGCTGTATTCGTCGCCACCGACAGCAGCACGGAATGGGAACCGGTGGAATTAGGACCGGACTTCGGTCGAGCCGTGCGGGAGGACGAGGACGGGAATCTTCATACTGTCACCGGTCCGACTGCGATCGTCGAGTTGATCCGGCCTACGGAATCCGAGTCGGACGCAATCGATGTCTATCTTCCAGCGAGCGCGGCAGTGAGATTGATCAGCGTTTCGGCAGATGGCGCGGTCAGCCCGCGGACGACTCTGCCGGTGGCTCGGTGGCTGCACCACGGTAGCTCCATCAGTCAAGGTGGACATCTACTCGATCCGCGGCTGGCGTGGCCGGTAGCAGCGGCCGACGCACTCGGAGTCGAAGTTCTCAATGCCAGCCTGCCTGGCAACAGCCTGCTCGATCCATGCGTCGCGGAGGAACTGGCAAGTCTCGAAGCTGATGTCGTCTCTCTCGAACTCGGTATCAACGTAGTGAATTGGGATTCACACATCGAACGTACCTTCGTCCCTGCGCTTCACGGCTTTCTGGATCGTTTCCGCAGCAGTTCTCCCGACAGGCCCCTGATCCTGATTTCTCCGTTCTCGTGTTCTGTCTTCGAGCACAGCGCCGGTCCGATCGAGCTGGATGCGGCGGGCATCGCCAGCGCTGCAAAGACACCTCGAAAGGACGCACTCACGTTGAGCCGAGTGCGCGACTTGATAGCCACTGTGCTTGCCGTCAGAGATGAGCAAACCGTCCACTACATCGACGGACCAACGCTTTTCGGTCCGACAGACGAGGCCTTCCTCGAAGACAAGCTGCATCCCAATGCCGCGGGGACTGCGCTGATCGCGGACCGGTTCGTCGCGTCTGTTCGTGACAGCCGGACTCTTGCCCAGTACTTCACATCCCGAGTGCCTCCGACGATCACCTGGAACACGTACGGTGCCTGCCCGACGAATGCGTAGGGTCCTCGGCGCAACCGGGGTGCTCTACATCCAGCGGATAGCCGAGACCACCACCCGTCGACCGACGAGTGCACCGGTCAACAGGTGGAGAATACTCAGTTCCGCCGAAGCCGATCAGGCGAAGGGCGACGGGGTGAGCGTGTACTTCGTCTGCAGGTACTCGTGGATCCCTTCGACTCCACCTTCACGTCCCAGGCCTGACATCTTCCAGCCACCGAACGGTGCCGCGGCGTTGGAGACCACACCGACGTTCAGGCCCATCATTCCGGTCTGCAGACGCTCGATCATGCGCTGACCGCGCGCGAAGTCCTCCGTGTAGACGTAGGACACCAGCCCGTACTCGGTGTCGTTCGCCAACGAGACTGCCTCTTCGTCCGTGTCGAAGGTTGCGATGGCGAGTACCGGGCCGAAAATCTCCTCACGGAGGATATCGCTACCCGGGGCTACGTTCGTCAGAACCGTTGGGGCGAAGAAGGTCCCAGGCCGGTCTATCGCTGCCCCGCCGGTGGTGACCGTTGCCCCACGCTGTACGGCATCGGTTACCAACTCCTCGGCCTTGGCCACCGCCTTACCGTCGATGAGCGGACCGATCGTCACCCCTTCTTCGGTCCCGCGTCCGATTGCGAACGCGTCGACTCGTTCGGTGACCCGGCGCGCAAACTCGGTTGCTATCGAGCTGTGCACGATGAACCGGTTCGCCGCCGTGCAGGCTTGACCGATGTTGCGGAACTTCGCGGCAATGGCCCCGTCGACGGCCTTGTCCAGATCGGCATCACCGAACACCACGAACGGGGCATTCCCACCGAGTTCCATCGACGTTCGGAGAACCCCGGTCGCGGCCTGACGCAGCAGAGCCTGACCGACGGGGGTCGAACCGGTGAAAGACAGCTTCCGCAATCTGGGGTCGGCGATGATCGGACCGGATACCGCCGACGACGACGATGTGGTCACCACGTTGACGACCCCGTCGGGCAGTCCTGCCTCCTGCAGAATTTTGACCAGCAGCAGAGTCGTCAACGGAGTGAGCGCAGCCGGTTTGACCACTACAGTGCAGCCCGCAGCCAGAGCAGGGGCAATCTTTCGAGTTGCCATGGCCAGAGGGAAGTTCCACGGAGTGATGAGAAAACACGGACCGACGGGATGCTGGGTGACGAACATCCGGCCGGTGTTCTCGGGGTTTGCGCCGTACCGACCCTGGACGCGGGTGGTCTCCTCGCTGAACCACCGCAGGAACTCGCCTCCGTAGGCCACCTCTCCCCTGGCCTCGGCCAACGGTTTGCCCATCTCGATGGTCATCAGGAGCGCAAAGTCCTCTTTTCGCGCCTGCAGCAGATCGAAAGCACGCCGCAGAATTTCGGCTCGCTCACGGGCCGGCGTCGACGCCCACGAGTCGGCCGCGGCGACGGCTGCGTCGAGTGCAGCCATCCCGTCCTCGGGGGTGGCGTCGGCGATGTCACGAACGACCTCCCCCGTTGCCGGATCATGAACGGCCAGAGTTGTGTCCGAGGACGACGCGCGCCAGTGTCCCCCGATCAACAGTTCGTTCGGGACGGAGTCGAGAAGCTTCTTCTCGAGATCGGTCATACCAATTCCTTCGGGTTGGAGGCCGTGTTGCGCGGCAGCATGGTTCCTGCGAAGAACGTCGCCAGCTCGTCCGTTGCATGGAGTGGAAGAATTTGGGCCACATACTGATCGGGGCGGACCACCACGATTGCGCCGTCGCGGTCGATCCCGCGCTCGGTGAAGATGTCGATCTGTGGATCGGTTGCGAAAACCTTCTCGTAGTCGACGAGCCCGAACGGGCCCACGCTGGGGAGATACACGGGATGCACCGCGCCGATGTCGACCGATGCATGGTCCTGCTGGTAGATCACCTTGACGTCGAAGGCACTGTCGACATCGGTCCCCTGCGGGGTGTATCGCACGATCGGCGACTCGGGTGATTCGAGGAGCCACGAGGACAATTTGCTCAACGCGACGCTGTTCGAGTGAATGCCGGCGGCGGCCGCATCGGCGAAAACGTAGATTCGCCAGCGCCCGTCCGCACGGTGATGGTGACCGAGATGCATCGGGTTGGCATCGCATACTCGCACCACCGGTGCCGACTTGAACCGCTTGCCCACCGGGAATCCTGTGGCCAGATTCTGGTGGGTGGTGTCACCGATGATCATCGACGGCTGGTACTCGGTCATGAACCCAGCAGGAAATTCTCCGGTCTTGACGTAGAAATCTTCGAGCTCAGAAGGGCTGTCGAAGTCCTCCGGGCGCTTTGCCATCATGGCCGACCACTGTTTGTCGAAATCGATCAGGTTCTGTGCGATGACCTGACGTTCGGCGGTGTAGGTGGCAAGCAGGCTTTCGGGCGCTCGGCCGTCGAGTACATGCCCGAGTTTCCAGCCGAGGTTGAATCCGTCCTGCATCGATACGTTCATTCCCTGGCCCGCCTTGGCGCTGTGGGTGTGGCACGCATCGCCGGTAATAAAGACGTGCGGCATACGCACGCCGACCTCCTCGGCCGGAACATCGTCGAAGCGGTCGGTCACGCGGTGGCCGACCTCGTAGACGCTGTGCCATGCAACATTTTTCACGTCGAGGGTGTAGGGATGCAGAATCTCGTTGGCCTGCGCGATGATCTGGTCGATGCTGGTGGTGCGCACCTTGCCGTTGTCGTCCTCGGCAACTTCTCCGAGGTCGACGTACATGCGGAACAGGTGACCGCCCTCGCGCGGGATGTGCAGGATGCTCCCGCCCGAGCCGGACTGGATGGCGCACTTGAGGCGAATGTCGGGAAAGTCGGTGACAGCGAGAACGTCCATCACACCCCAGGCGTGGAACGCCTTGTCTCCGACCGGCTTGCATCCGATCGTGTCGCGCACGGCGCTGCGTGCACCGTCGGAGCCGACGACGTACTTGGCATGGACCGTTCGCTTCTGCCCCACGTGATCGCCACCGGTGTGTTCGAGCGTGACCGTGACGGGGTAGTCGCCCTCCCCGACCTCCAGCGTGCAGAATTCGTAACCGAAATCCGGCTTCATCCGAGTGGGCGACAGAGCCATGACCTCGGCGAAGTAATCCAGCACGCGAGCCTGATTGACGATCAGATGCGGGAATTCACTGATGCCGGTTGCGTCGTCGGGCGTCCGCGCAGTGCGCACGATCTTCGAGGCATCCTCGGGATCGGGCTTCCAGAAGGCCATTTCGGTAATCCGGTATGCCTCGGCCGTGATGCGATCCGCGAACCCGAACGCCTGGAAGGTCTCGACACTACGGGCCTGAATCCCGTCGGCCTGTCCGATAGCGAGCCGCCCCGTACGGCGCTCGACGATGCGCGTCGTCACTCCGGGAAACTGCGAAAGCTGCGCAGCGGTCATCATTCCTGCCGGACCGGTGCCGACGATGAGCACATCGACGTACTCGGGAAGCTCCTCGGGTCGGTCGATGCCGGTTCCCGAGGCTTGCTGGACTCGGGGGTCACCGGAGACATAACCATGGTGATGAAATTGCATTGCTGGACCTTCGCCGATTCTCTTGTGGGCTCGAGTGCCTCAAAGCACTGCGTGGATTCATTGCGATCTACATCACTCATCGTATACGATCTGAGATACGATGCAAGGGTCGCTATCGAGGAGGAACATGAAGAGCGAGAGAAACAGGCCCGGCAAGATCGTCGCGGTACATCTGAGCTACGCATCGCGGGCAGATCAGCGAGGCCGCCGTCCGGCTCACCCGTCGTACTTCCTCAAGCCGTCGAGTTCCCTGGCGTCCACAGGCGATACGATCGAGCGTCCGGCAGGCACCGAGCTTCTCGCGTTCGAGGGTGAGATCGCCCTGATCATCGGGACCCCGACCCGGTGGGTATCGATCGATGATGCGTGGAGCCACGTCTCGGGCATCACGGCAGCCAACGACTTCGGCCTCTACGATCTGCGTGCGAATGACAAGGGATCCAACGTTCGGTCCAAGGGCGCAGACGGCTACACCCCCCTGGGCCCCGAGGTCATCGACGCCCGATCTGTCGACCCGACTGCACTGCGAATCCGCACCTGGGTCAACGGAACCGCGACCCAGGACGACACCACGGCCGGCCTGATCTTCTCGCTGCCTCAACTGATAGCCGACCTGTCGCAGCACTTCACACTCGAACCCGGCGATGTCATCCTCACCGGCACACCTGCCGGATCATCGGTCGTCGTTCCCGGAGACATCGTCGAGGTCGAGGTCAGCACGATCGACGGCGTTGCCACGTCCGGTCGCCTCGTCACGACCGTCACCCAGGGCGAGAACGAATTCGACCCAGGGCTCGGCTCTCTGCCGGCGGCAGACGATGCGCAGCGAGAGGACGCGTGGGGCTCGGCCGAAGCGGCCGGAATCACCACGCCTCGAACAGGTTTGAACCCCCAGTTACGAGACAAACTCACCCGGGTACCGGTGGCGGGTCTGTCGGCCCAGCTTCGCAAGCGGGGACTGAACAACGTGTCGATCGACGGTGTTCGCGCACTGAATACCGGCGACAAGATCGTCGGAACGGCCAGGACACTGCGGTTCGTACCCAACCGCGAAGACCTGTTCGTCTCCCACGGTGGGGGTTACAACGCCCAGAAACGAGCGTTCGACGCCGTGAACGACGGCGAAATCATCGTCATCGAGGCCCGCGGCGAACTCGGCTCCGGCACTCTGGGCGACATACTTGCCCTGCGAGCCCGATCCCGCGGTGCCGTCGGCGTGGTGACCGACGGAGGAGTCCGCGATCGCGACGCCGTAGCCGAGATCGGCCTCCCCGTGTTCGCCGCGACCGCCCACCCCGCAGTGTTGGGCCGCCGCCACGTCCCATGGGATTTCGACCTGACCATCGCCTGCGGCGGAGCGACTGTACAGCCCGGCGACGTCATCGTCGGCGACAGCGACGGAGTGATCGTGATTCCGCCGGCGTTGGTCGAGGAGGTCGTCGACGAGGCACTCGCACAAGAGGACCAGGATGCGTGGGTTACCGACCAGGTGGCTGCCGGGCATCCGCTCGACGGACTCTTCCCCCCGAACGCAGAGTGGAAGCGTAAGTACGAGCAGTGGCGGCAGAGCCAGGGAGTCACTCAGTGACACAGAGCAAGTCGCAGGCCGCCTACCATTACATCAAGGACCGGATAGCGCGGCAGGAATACACGCCTGGTTACCGCCTGGTACTCGGCTCGATCGCAAAAGATCTCGACATGAGTGTCGTTCCGGTTCGTGAGGCGATCCGGCAACTCGAGGCGGAAGGTCTGGTGACGTTCGAGCGGAACGTCGGTGCCCACGTGGCGATGGTGGACGACACCCAATATCGCTACAGCATGCAGAGTTTGAGCATTCTCGAGGGCGCTGCCACTGCGATGGCCGCACGCCGATTGTCGGAGGACGACATTCGGAAAGCCCGTGCCGTGAACGAACACATGATTCAGTCTCTCGATCATTTCGATCCGCACCTGTTCACGTCGCTGAACAAGGAGTTTCACCAGATTCTGTTCGCGAAATGTGTGAACCCACGAATGCTGACACTCGTCGAAGCCGAGTGGGGCCGCCTCGGACACTTGCGCGCATCGACGTTCGCGTTCGTTCCCGGTCGCGCGCGCGAATCGGTGCACGAGCACGAAAACATCGTGCGGCTCATCGAAATCGGTGCACCCCTGGGCGAAATCGAGAAGGCGGCTCGACGACACCGATCCGCAACGCTCGACGCCTACCTCGTCCACGAGCACCCCGACGAAACCATCGGCCTGCCGGCCTACTGAATCAGATCAGACACCCGATCCCGATATTGGAGCATTCATGACGAACACTGTCGCCGAACAGGCGCAACGCCACGTCCCCACCGACCTTCCCAGCAAGATCCAGCACTACATCGGCGGCGCGTTCGTCGATTCGATCGACGGCGACACTTTCGACGTTCTCGACCCGGTGTCCAATGAGGTCTATCTGCAGGCCGCCGCCGGCAAGAAGGCCGACATCGACCGCGCTGTCGAGGCCGCCAAGAAAGCATTCAAGGAAGGCCCGTGGCCGCGCATGCTGCCGCGCGAGCGCTCCCGGATCCTGCATCGCATAGCCGACATCGTCGAATCACGCGATGCACGGCTGGCCGAACTCGAATCCTTCGACTCAGGCCTGCCCATCACGCAGGCACTCGGTCAAGCTCGGCGCGCCGCCGAGAACTTCCGGTTCTTCGCAGACCTCATCGTGGCTCAGGCCGACGACACCTACAAGGTCCCAGGACGGCAGATCAACTACGTCAACCGCACCCCCATCGGGGTCGCCGGTTTGATCACCCCGTGGAACACCCCGTTCATGCTCGAATCATGGAAGCTCGGCCCAGCACTGGCCACCGGCAACACCGTCGTCCTCAAGCCCGCCGAGTTCACTCCCCTGTCGGCATCGTTGTGGGCGGGCATCTTCGAGGAAGCCGGCCTCCCGGAGGGCGTGTTCAACCTCGTCAACGGTCTCGGCGAAGACGCAGGCGACGCACTCGTCAAGCACCCCGACGTTCCCTTGATCTCCTTCACCGGCGAATCCAGCACCGGCCAGCTCATTTTCGGCAATGCAGCCCCCTTCTTGAAGGGTCTGTCGATGGAGCTGGGCGGAAAGAGCCCAGCCATCGTGTTTGCCGATGCCGACCTCGAGGCCGCAGTGGATGCCACGATCTTCGGTGTGTTCTCCCTCAACGGCGAACGCTGCACCGCGGGCAGCCGCATCCTCGTCGAGAGGTCCATCTACGACGAGTTCGTCGAACGCTACGCCGCACAGGCCAAGCGGGTGAAGGTGGGCTACCCGCACGATCCCACGACCGAGGTCGGAGCATTGGTGCACCCCGAGCACTACGACAAGGTGATGAGCTACATCGAGATCGGGAAGAGCGAAGCCCGCCTCGTCGCCGGCGGCGGCCGGGCAGAGGGCTTCGACCAGGGCAACTTCGTGACCCCCACCGTGTTCGCTGACGTTTCACCGGACGCCCGTATCTTCCAGGAAGAGATCTTCGGACCGGTCGTGGCGATCACCCCGTTCGATACCGACGACGAAGCGCTCGAGCTGGCGAACGGCGTCAAATACGGTCTCGCAGCCTATGTCTGGACCAACGACCTCAAGCGTTCGCACAACTTCGCCCAGGCCATCGATGCGGGCATGGTGTGGCTCAACTCCAATAACGTTCGCGATCTCCGCACGCCGTTCGGTGGGGTCAAGGCTTCGGGTCTGGGGCATGAGGGTGGCTACCGCTCGATCGACTTCTACACCCAGCAGCAGGCCGTGCACATCACGCTCGGCGAGGTACACAACCCGACATTCGGCAAAGCAGACGCAGACAAGCACTGACTCCTCTCCCTTTTCGATAAGGACCATGACATGACCATCACTCCCGATTCCCCCGAGCCCGTCGTGACGCGCAGCAGCCCGATCCGATCGGACAACCCGGTTCCCACCCCGCAGGCCACTCCCCCGGACGTACTGCGTTGCGCCTACATGGAATTGGTCGTCACCGACCTCGAGCGTTCGCGCAAGTTCTACGTCGACGTGCTCGACCTCGTGGTGACCGAGGAGGACGAGAACACCGTCTACCTTCGCTCGTTCGAGGAATTCATTCACCACAACCTCGTCCTGCGCAAGGGCCCGGTCGCCGGTGTCGCAGCGTTCTCCTATCGAGTCCGCAGCCCGGAGGATCTGGACAAGGCCGTTGCGTTCTACTCCGAGCTCGGCTGCCGCGTCGAGCGAAACCCCAACGGGTACAACAAGGGTATCGGCGATTCGGTGCGCGTCGAGGATCCGCTCGGCTTCCCGTACGAGTTCTTTTACGACGTCGAACACGTCGAGCGCCTCGCCTGGCACTACCACCTCTACACCCCCGGTGCGCTCGTACGCCTGGACCACTTCAACCAGGTCACCCCCGATGTCCCCCGCGCCGTGGCGTACATGGAGGATCTCGGATTCCGTGTCACCGAGGACATCCAGGACGCGGCCGGGACGACGTACGCGGCCTGGATGCGTCGCAAGTCCACGGTGCACGACACCGCCATGACCGGCGGCGACGGACCACGCATGCATCACGTCGCCTTCGCCACCCACGAAAAGCACAACATCATCGCCATCTGTGACAAACTCGGCTCGCTGCGGATGTCCGACCACATCGAACGAGGGCCGGGACGGCACGGGGTTTCGAACGCCTTCTACCTCTACCTCCGTGACCCGGATGGCCACCGCATCGAGATCTACACCCAGGACTACTACACCGGCGATCCCGATAATCCGGTAGTCACCTGGGACGTGCACGACAACCAGCGCCGCGACTGGTGGGGCACCCCGGTTGTCCCCAGCTGGTACACCGACGCCTCGATCGTCCTGGATCTCGACGGCAACCCCAAGCCGGTCATCGCGCGGACCGACGATTCCGAAATGGCCGTCACCATCGGGGCGGACGGCTTCTCGTACACCCGTAAAGAGGACACCGACGAGATGCCGGACTGGAAGAAGGGCGAGTTCAAGCTCGGCGCGCAGCTGTAGTAACGACTCATTCCCCTACGGCACAGGAGAATCCATGCTCCCCCCGAACACCATCACGGCCATCGCCGACCAACTCGAAGAAGCCGAACGGACGCGGACGATGATCCCGCGGCTCACAGCTCGCTATCCCGACATGACCTTCGAGGATTCCTACGCGGTGCAGAACGAGTGGCGTCGACGCAAGGTCGAGTCAGGTCGACGCCTGGTCGGCCGCAAGATCGGCTTGACGAGCAAGGTGATGCAGGTCGCGACCGGCATCACCGAGCCCGACTACGGCGCGATCTTCGACGACCAAGTTTTCGACAACGGATCGGTGATCGAGCACGGACGCTTCTCCAACGTGCGCATCGAGGTCGAGCTCGCCTTCGTTCTCGGGAGCCCACTGACCGGTCCGACAGCGACGATCTTCGACGTTCTGAAGGCAACCGAGTACGTCGTCCCTGCCCTCGAGATCCTCAGTTCGCGGATCGAAATGGAGGGACGCACCATCGTCGACACCATCAGCGACAACGCCGCACTGGGCGCGATGGTCTACGGCGGCAACCCCACCGACCCCTCGGCTGTCGACATGCGGTGGATCTCGGCGCTGCTCTACCGCAACGAGACCATCGAAGAGTCCGGGGTCGCTGCCGCGGTGCTCAATCATCCGGCGACGGGCGTGGCGTGGTTGGCCAACAAGCTATCTCAGCACGACGATCGGCTCGAAGCCGGTGAAATCGTGCTGGCCGGATCGTTCACCCGCCCGATGTGGGTGCACCAGGGCGACAGCGTGCTCGCCGACTACGGACCGATGGGGACGATCTCATGCCGCTTCGCCTGAACAAGACCTTCCGGGAGGCGTTGGCGGAGGCTGACCGGCCGTTGTACGGCGGCTGGATCACCACCGGCTCGCCCGTCGCCGCCGAGATCATGGCCGGTTCGGGCCTGGACTGGGTACTCATCGACATGGAGCACGCACCCAACGGCCTCGAATCGGTTCTCGCACAGCTGTATGCGGTATCGGCCTACCCCGTGACGCCGGTGGTGCGCGTACCCGTCGGCGACGCGGTGATCATCAAACAAGTCTTGGACCTGGGTGCCCAGAACATCCTGGTGCCCATGATCTCGACTGCCGAACAAGCACGCGAGGTGGCCGCCGCGGCACAGTACCCACCAGTGGGTCGGCGCGGCGTCGGCAGTGCGCTGGCACGATCGGCCCGCTGGAATCGAATCGAGGACTATCTGGCGAACGGAGCCGATCACGTATCGGTGTACGTCCAGATCGAGACGGCCGAAGGGGTGTCCAACGCAGAGGCTATTGCGGAGACACCGGGGATCGACGGCGTCTTCCTCGGACCGAGCGATCTTTCTGCCTCGATGGGTCTGCTCGGCCAACAGAACCATCCCGACGTCGTGGCCGCAGTGAACGACGCGTTCACAGCGATCGCATCCACCGGAAAGCCGTTCGGAGTCAATGCTTTCGATCCCGACCGTGCCGATTCCTACACTGCGGGCGGCGCACAGTTCCTGCTCGTCGGTGCCGACGCTGCGATTCTGGCGCGGGGCTCCGAGGCCCTCGCTCAGCGCTTCATCGCTCCATCGGCGCACAGCGCGCGCACCAGCTACTGATCCGCATTCCGCATAATTCGTCGAAAGGACAGACAGTGACCATCACATTCGATTCGCTCTTGAGCGAGATCACAGACCCCAGTGGACGGGAGATCTTCGACCCCGCAACGGGAGACGTCGTCGGCAAAGCCCCATCCGAGGGTGTCGAGGTGCTCGACGCCGTCATTGCCCGCGCGAAGGCAGCGCAACCAGCATGGGCGGCGCTGACGGACGAGGACCGCAGCACGCGTCTCCTGCAGGCAGCCGACGCCATCGATGCAGCCACCGAGCCCCTCGCGGAATTGCTGTCGCGTGAACAGGGTAAGCCGCTCAACGGACCCAACGCGCGCTTCGAGGTCGGTGCCTGCGCAAATTGGCTGCGCGCCACTGCGGCAACCGAACTGCCCGGCACAACCCTGCTCGACGGCGACGACGGTAACGCCGAAATGTACTACCGCCCACTCGGAGTCGTCGGCGCGATCGGACCGTGGAACTGGCCCATGATGATCACCGTCTGGCAGATCGCACCGGCACTGCGGATGGGTAACACCACCGTCGTCAAGCCGTCGGAGTACACCCCGCTGAGCGTCATTGCCCTCGCCACGGTCATCAACTCGGCGCTGCCCGAGGATGTACTGACCGTCGTCGCCGGCGACGGAGACCTGGGCGCACGCCTGTCCTCGCATCCCGACATCGACAAGCTGATGTTCACCGGATCCACCCGCACCGGACAGGCCATCATCAAGAGCTCCGCCGATACGGTCAAGCGGCTCACCCTCGAGCTCGGTGGCAATGACGCCGGTATCGTGTTGCCGGATGTCGATCCCAAAGCCATTGCACAGGACCTGTTCTGGGGAGCCTTCATCAATACCGGCCAGACCTGCGCCGCCCTCAAGCGCCTGTACGTGCACACCGATGTCTACGACGCCGTCTGCACCGAACTCGCGGCGGTCGCGGAGGCTATGCCGATGGGCCGCGGTCTGGATGAGGACAACGTGTTGGGCCCGTTGCAGAACAAGGCGCAGTACGACATCGTCGCGAACCTTGTCGAGCGTGCCCGCGAGTCAGGTGCCACCATGCTGCTCGGCGGGAACCCGGACGCCGACGCGCCCGGGCACTTCTACCCAACGACTCTGGTGTCGGACATCGACAACGACAACGCTCTGGTGACAGAGGAGCAGTTCGGCCCGGCCTTACCCATCGTTCGATATGAAACAGTCGACGAAGCAATCGAACTCGCCAACGGTCTCGATGTCGGACTCGGAGCTTCGGTGTGGAGTTCCGACCGCGATGCTGCCCGAAAGATAGCCGCTCGGATTCAAGCCGGCACGGTATGGATCAACAGTCACGGCGGCGTGCACCCGATGGTCCCGTTCGGTGGCATCAAGATGTCCGGCTACGGCCTGGAGTTCGGTGTGGAGGGACTCAAATCGGTCTCGGCACCGCAGGTCATCAGCGGCTGACCAAACACAGTGTCGGAGAACTCGATTCTTCGGGCACACAGGGCTCAGTCGATCGCGCCCGGTGTGCTCGAAGAATCGACGGCCAGCCCCAGTAACCGGCGCAAATGCGCGAGCGCACGGTCGGTCATGTCCGATGTTCCGATGGTGATCTGGTGAAACACCAACCCGTCTGCTGCGGTGTACACAAGGTGTCCGAGCGAGGCGTCGTGAACCATGCCGGCACACTCGAGTTCGAACTGGATGACTGCGATGAATCCCTCGTAGATTTTTTCCACGTACGGCCTGAGTTCTGGGCGTCGCCTGCACTCGAGAATCAACTCGTATTGGAATGCTTGATCTTCGGGGTTGTTCTCGACCATGGTCGACAGTCCGTCGAAAAGAGCATTCAGATCGCCGCTACCCGGACGGGTGCTGATCGAGGTGACCGCTCGATCGAGGGAGTAGCGAAGCGCCTCCTCCAGTAGCGCGTCTCGACTACCGAAATGATGGTCCACTGAACCGTGCGACATTCCGGCTTCGCGCGCCACCGCACGATAGGTCAACTTTCGTAGCCCCTGATCGGCGACTACCCGTATTGCCGCATGGAGCAGGGCGGTGCGTCCTTCTCCATATTTCGGTGACGGCCGCTTACGCGAGGCCTCGGCGACACTCATGCGCCTTCTCTCTTCGTCAGGTCCGGTTCGGCCACTGTGCAATGGCCAGGCACTCGTTCATCAGTATGCCCGTTGCCCCGAATCGCCTTGGCTTTCCACTTGACCAGTTCGTCGAGTTGGGGCATATTATGTTCCACATCACAACTGGCCGTCTGGCCGGTTTGGGTTCTCGCGGCGCAGCGGAGCGCCGGTCTTGCTCATCGCATCTTCCACACAACTTCGACAGATCATGAGGTCCACATGGAACACGACACCGACGTCATCGTCATCGGCGGCGGGTTCGCTGGAATGACGGCTGCCCGCGAGCTTTCACACCAGGGCGTGCGCACCACTGTGCTCGAGGCTCGGGATCGTTTGGGAGGACGGACCTGGACGCGTGAGACCACGTTGGGCCGCGAGCTCGACCTCGGAGGAACCTGGGTGCACTGGATTCAGCCGCATGTGTGGGCGGAGATCACCCGATACAACCTCGCCCTCGTCTCCAGTCCGGAGCTCGATGACGCCTACTGGCGCGTCTGTGACCGTGTCGAGACCGGCACGGCCACGGAAATGTTGGATCTGCTCGACGAGTCGATGTGCGCGATCCTTGCCGACGCGCGATCGATCCTCCCCCAGCCGTACGACTACTACCCATTGTCCGGGGAAATCGATGCAATCGATCACGTCAGTATCAGGGACAAGATCGCGGCCTTGGACATCGACCCGACTCGGCGAGCGTTGCTCGACGGAATGTGGGCACTGAACTTCAGCGGAGATCCGGCACGCGGGGCGTATACCCAGGCCCTGCGTTGGTGCGCACTGGCCGGAGGTGACTGGAAGCTGATGTTCGAGGCGTGCGCAACGTACAAACTCGCCCGTGGCACCCGATCGTTGCTCGACGCCATCGCAGGGGACGCCCACACAGCCGACATCCGGCTCGACACCACCGTCACGGCTATCGACGAGTCGGCCGACGGCGTCACGGTCACCACCGACGACGGTACGAAACTGCACGCCGCACGGGTCATCGTGACATTGCCACTCAACATCCTCAACACCATCGACGTCACCCCCGAGCTCGATCATCGTCTGTCCTCCGTCGCCGACGAAGGACAGACGTCGACCGGGGTCAAGGTATGGGTTCGGGTCAAGGGTGACGTCGGGAAGTTCGCCGCACTGGCCGACAGCGACGCGGTCCTGAATTTCGTGCAGTACGAGTACCCCTTCGAGGGCGACAGTCTCATTGTCGCGTTCGGCCCGCGCACCGGACTGATCGACCTCAACGACCCCCGTGCGGTCGAGTCGGAGTTGCGAAAGTGGCTCCCCGATCTCGAGGTGGTGGCTGTCGACGCTCACGACTGGGCCTCCGATCCACTCTCGGGAGAGACCTGGCCGATGCTGGCTCCCCATCAACTCGACGCCGTCGCCGGCGCAGCCGGCGACACCACTCGTCGGATCCGACTGGCCGGATCCGACTACGCCCGCGGATGGGCCGGCTTCATCGACGGTGCCATCGAATCCGGCCTCCGAAGCGCACGCACCATCCACGACGAACTGAAAGAAGCCACACAATGAGCTACTGCGCAGAAATTGTCACCTTCACCATCGCTGACGCCGACGTCGATACGTTCCTGGAACGTCGAATCGCCGCAATCCGCGAAGTGAAAGCCGCTCACTCCTCGCTCTGGTCAGTCCCTCTGTGCAGCAAACGACCCGACGGAACGTGGATCGACGTGTGGATCTACGAGACCAAGGAAGCAGCCGACGCTGCCAATGCCGACGCAGAGAACCTGCCCGCCTTCATGTCGATGGCCGAGTTGCTCGGCAACGTCGACATCGAAGTGACCGACATGCCCGACGACGCCATCAGCCCGTTCTGACCCACCCTCGCACTTCTTCCACGCATCGAGGCCCCCAATGACCGCAGAATCATCCTCGCCGAACCCGACCTCCGCATCGGATGTACACCCTCCGAAGACCCTGCGATGGTACGACGGCTTCATGCTCGCCCTACCGATCGCGAACGGTCTGTTCATCTCCGTCGGCTACGCAATCGGAGCCATCGGCGCAGTACCCGCAGTCGCTATCTGCTTGATACTCTCCGTCGTCGCTCTGTGCCAGAACAAACTCTTCTCCGAGATGGCATCGATGTTCGGCGAAAAACCAGGCGGCGTAGCGATGTTCGCGGCCGAGGGATGGAAGCGCCACTTCACACCCATCGCACCGATTGCTGCGTTCGGATACTGGTGTGGTTGGGCACTGGTGCTCGCATTGGTCGGACTGACCATCGGTGAACTCATTCACGCCCAGTGGTTCGCAGACAGTACGTGGACACTGTTCACTCTCGGGACTGTCTCGTTCGGTTTGCCGCACGTGATTTCGGCGGTCGCGGTGATCGCATGCACCGCCTTGAACGTACTCGGTATCCGAGTTGCGTTGCGCTTCAACCAAATCATCGGTGCCGCATTCGTGCTGGTTCTGCTCGCCCTGGCCATCGGCCCGTTCGCATCAGGTCAGTGGTCCAGCACGAACCTGACGTCGTACCTCGACGGAAACTGGACCGCATTCTTGGTCTGGATGTACGTTTCGGCGTGGGCGATCTACGGATCGGAACTGTGTGCAATCTTTGCCCCCGAGTACCGCGATACCAGCCGAGACACTTCCCGCGCACTCACGTCGATTGCGCTGTTCATGGTCGGCGTTTACACCATCGTGCCTCTCGCCACGGCAGGGCAGCTGACCGAAGAGGAATTCGCAAACAATCCGATCACGTACGGGATCGTCAGCATCGGCCACATTTCCGGCGGCCTGTCCGGCCTGATTACCGTAATTCTCTGTGGTGCACTGTTTTTGAGCATGATTTCGTCGTCAGCCGATGCCGGGCGCGCCCTGTACGGGCTCTCGGCCGAGAAGATGTCGATCACCCAGCTCGACCAGCTGAATACTCGCGGCGTTCCCAGCCGAGCGCTGTGGGCGACCATGGCCGTCAATCTCGCCATTCTGCTGTTCATCGGCAACCCGGTCGCGATCCTCATCGCCAGCAACCTCGGTTACATACTTGCGATCACCCTCGCAGTGATCGCCTTCCTACTCCTTCGCCGCGACCGCCCGAACTGGCCACGCCCGATCGAACTGGGACGCGTCTGGCTCCCGATCGCCGTACTCGTCGCCCTGTTCAACATCGTCATCCTGGTCGTCGGAGTGCTCAACCCAGGTATGAGCTACGTCGGAAGCTTCAAAGAAGTCTTCCTGGGCATCGGACTCATCCTGGTCGGCGTCGTGCTGTTCGTCATCCGCCGCGTCGTCCAGGACCGCAGCCCCCTGCGACTGCGCGAACCAGTAGAAGACGTACCCCGAGAGAGCACACATTGAGCGGCCTTGCAGTTCCAGGCACCTCGTACCAGGAACTGGTCGAATGGGCTTACCGCGGCGAAGTTTTCGGCGTCCAGTTTCTCGACTCTCTTCTCGACGCGGGCGCTCACCCCGACCATCGCGACAGCCTCGTGCTGCTCCGCGACTTGGAACTGTCGACAATGCACCGACTCGCAGCCCACATGGGTGACACTCTCGACCCGTCCGACGACGCAGTCGACGCAGTCGACGCAGCACAGGATTTCGCGCGTCGCGTCGGATCCCTGAACTGGGCCCAATTCATGAACGAGACCGTGTCCATCGCGCGCGAGTCGTTGCCATTGTTCGAGCGTCTGGCTGAACAAGCACCACCCGACGCCGCTGACGACATGGCCGCGGTTCTCGACCACGAGCGAAGCTTGCTGGCATTCGCCCAACAGGACGAGCCGAGCGACCACAGCGCCCTGATCGACCACCTCGATCGGTATCCCGCCGCGCCTCTCTGATTCATGCCTGAGGCGGCCTCAGAACGGAATCGAGGACGAGCTGCATCGCCGCTGACATGCTGAAGGAAGGCGTGTTCAGCCATTGAATCTGCAGGCCGTCCCACGCCGCGAGGATGACTCGTGCCGCCATTTCGGGGTCGACATCAGGTGACACGTGGCCCCTGGCCTGACGAGACCGGATCTCGTCGCCGTAGAACGCACTGCCGGCCCCGAAATGCTGGGCGAAGTACTCGTGCGCAGGGTGGTCGGGGTGATGCGACTCGGCCAGCATCGACTGGTACAGCTGGACGATTCGGTCCCGGCGCACGCCCCGCTCGGCCTGCTCGGGGAAGTCCTCCAGGCTCACGCTTTGCTCGTTGAGGTGCGTGCGGTTCTCGTGCTCCAAGAACGCGGCGATCAGCATGTGATCACGCGAGGGGAAGTGGTACAGCGCGGCGGTCTTGCCCATTCCTGCTCGCTCAGCGATATCCGCGGTGGTGATCTCTGTGTGACCGCGCTCGATGACCAGTTCGAGTGCGGCAGCAGCGATGGCGTGTCGCACTCGTGCGGTCTTGGCATAGGGACCACGCGGCTTCACGGTGGAATCTGTTTCAGCGCTCATGCGTGTCCAAATCTGGTGCAGCGGTGAGATACCTGCGCGGAGAGTACATGCTCGCGAGAGTACTGGCACGGCGAGCGCTCGCCCGCGGGGCTGACACCGACGGTGCGGTCGGCATTACCTTACTGCAACTGCTGTAGACGGGCCCGCCGCTCGCGCTGCCGACCGGGATCAGCGATCGGAGCCGCCATCTGCAGGCGTTTGGTGTATCCGTGCTGCGGTGCTGTCGATATCTGGCGGGCCGTACCCGACTCGACGATCTCACCGTCCAGCATCACGGCGATCCGGTGTGTCATCGCCCGAACCACGTCGAGATCATGCGTGATGAACAGGAAGGCCACGTTGGTCTGGTCCTGGATCTCCAACAGGAGATCGAGGATGCGGGCCTGCGTGGTCATATCGAGTGCACTCGTCGGCTCATCGCAGACGATCAGTTTGGGACTCAGTGCCAGCGCTCGAGCGATAGCGATGCGCTGGCGCTGGCCGCCCGAGAACTCCCTCGCCAACCGGCGGCCCGCGTCGGCTGGAAGCTGCACCTTGGCAAGCAGGTCACGCACGAGCGCTCGACTGTCCTCGATGCCATTGGCAGTCAGCGGCTCGGTGAGGATGTCCTCGATCGTCATGGCGGGGTTGAGAGACGAGTACGGATCCTGGAACACCACCTGGATGTCCTTGGCCAGTGCTCGGCGGTCCTTCTTCGACGGATGCGAGATGTCGCGACCGTCAAAGATGATCTTGCCGTCGGTGACGGGTGCCAGCCCCAGAAGTGCTCGCCCGATCGTCGTCTTTCCCGATCCGGACTCGCCGACGAGGCCGACCGCCTCACCGCGCTGGATGTCGAGCGACACCCCTTTGATGACCTCGACCGGACGCCTTCGCAAGCCTCGCCCGGGATAGACGACGCGGAGGTCCTGGATGGAGAGCAGCGGCTCTGAACCGTTGGAGTTCATCGATTCGACCTTCGTGTAGCGGGCTGGGACGACGCATGAGGCGAGCAACTGGTCATGCCTGTCGCTCCTCGAGGGGGACGAACTCGGGGCGCGGCTCGGCGTTGGCGAGCGACGAGGACAGGAGCAGCCGCGTGTACTCGTGCTCGGGCGCTGCGAACAGAGCATCGACCGTCCGGCTCTCGACGATGCGCCCCTGCTGCATGACACTCACCGTGTCGCAGAGGTCTGCCACGACGCCGAAGTTGTGCGTGACCAGGATCATCCCGAGATTGCGTTCACGCTGAAGATCACGAAGCAGCTCGAGCACTCCTGCCTGCACGGTGACGTCCAGGGCCGTGGTGGGCTCGTCGGCGATGATCAGCTCCGGATCGCCTGCGAGAGCGCCTGCAATGAGTACACGCTGCGCCATGCCCCCTGATATCTCATGGGGATAGCGGTTGAAGACCTCTTCGGAGTCCTTGATCCCGACACGGTCGAGAAGCTGGACGATCGTCCGCTTCGCCTCGCGCTTGCCGACCTTCTTCACCGCCCTCAGACCGTAGGTGAGCTGTTGCCCGACCGTGAACGTCGGGTCGAGATTGCTCATCGGCTCCTGGGGGATGTAGGCGATCTGACGGCCGCGAACCTTCTTCACGCCGCCGTCCTTCAGCAGGTCACGCCCGTTGAACTCGACGGAACCTCCGAGCGTCACCGCCTCTGTCGGCTGAATGCCCAGGATGGCGAAGGCGATCTGCGACTTACCCGATCCCGACTCCCCTACCAATCCGCGGATCTCGCCACGCTCGACGGTCAGGTCGACGCCTTTCACGACCGGCTCGATGTCGGAGCCGGACTTCGGATAGCCGACGACCAGGTCTCTCACGGCGAGTAACGGTGCCGCGACCTGCCCGTCTGCCCGCGGCGCATCGTCGCGCTGCGCGGCGTGCTGCTCCCGCAGGTGACGAATGACCTTTGGCCTGAGCGCGGGATGACGTGTGCCCGACTCCTGCACCACGTCACGGACGACGCCACCGATCAGCACGAATGCCAGAGTCACGGACGTGATCAGCGCCGCCGGCCATACGATGTTCCACGGTGCCAGGTAGATGTTGTTGAAGGCGTCGTTGAGCATGCTGCCCCACGAGACGCCCGAGCCACCGAGCCCGAGGAACTCGAGAGCGGCCTGGATGGCTATTCCTGATGCGAGGACGAAGGCCGACTGCACGATGATCGGCCCACGCACCGCGCGCAAGACGTGTCGGGCGATGATGCGGCGATCACCGAGGCCTGCGACTCGCGCCGCATCGATGTACAGCTCGCCGCGGATGCTGTACACCAATGTCTTCACCAGGTAGAAGAACCCGGGCGATACCAGGACGCCGAAGACCACCATGTACAGAGTGATCCTCGGACCGACCAGCGTGTAGATCGCCACCAGCAGGATGAAGCCAGGAAGGGTCAAGATGATGCTCGCGACCCAGGTGAGGACGCCGTCGACACGTCCGCCGTAGTATCCGGCAATCAGACCGGTGGTGACGCCGAGCGCCAGTGACACCACGAGCAGGATGACACCACTGCTCATGGCACCGAGGGTGGACGTCAGAAGTCTCGACAAGATGTCACGACCCGCCTGGTCTCCGCCGAGGAGGTACTCGGACTGGAAGGGAGCGGCGTTCGTCAACTGGAGCTGTGTGAAATCCGGGCGGAACGGCCTGATCAGCGGGGCAAGGACGCCGAGAAGCGTAATCAAGCCGATGTAGACGATGGAGACCGCAGCGACCGGGCGGCGGATGATGCGTCGCAACAGATGACGCTCGGCGACGTATCCGGGAGCCGAACCCTCGGGCTCGATGGCCATGTTGATGCTCATGAGACTCGCGCCTTCGGGTTTATCAAGCCGGTGACGATGCCGAGCGTGATGTTGACGACGATGACCATTGCGATGGTGACCAGCACAGCACCCATGACTACGGGGATGTCGCGCTGCAACGAGCTGGCGCTGAGCTGAGCAGCAATGCCGGGGAGGGCAAAAATCCGCTCGATGATGACGACCCCGCCGATCAGGCCGATTGTCTGCAGCGAGATCGTCGTGAGACCAGGGATGGCAGCGTTGCGGAGGGCATGGCGGTAGACGATGGCGCGCTCACTGACGCCGCGAGCGCGCAGGGTGCGGATGAAGTCCTGCGACATCGCGTCGATCATCGAGCCTCGGAACTGCAGTGCTGCACCTGCGATGGTGCCGACGAGAATCGCCGTGATCGGCAGAGCCACACTCGCTGTCCACTCGGTGACACTGACGTCGGGACTGACGTACCCCGTGGCGGGAAATATCTCCCAGTTGACGGCGAATGCGAAGACGAGTCCAACCGCCACGATGAGGTTGGGGATCGCGCTCCCGAGCACACCGATGGCTTGAAGTGCCTGGTCGATCCATCCGCCCTTGACAGCTGCGGTCACACCGACGAGCACGCTGAGCACGAGCGTGAGGGCGACGGACAGGAACACGAGCGTGAGTGTCACCGGGAGTCGGGTGCTCAGCAGATCGGTGACCGGTTGGCTCGTGTAGTAGCTCCGGCCTAGATCGCCACGGAAAGCGTCGAGCATCCAGTGGAAGTACTGCTGTACCACCGGCTGATCGAGACCCAGCTCGATGTTCTTGGCGTCGATGGCCGACGGCTGAGCGTTCAAGCCCAGGATCTGCTGCGCGATTCCTCGCGTGTTGGCGTAGACCAGGGCGAACGTAAGCGCGGTGCCGATGAACAGCAGCGCCACGGCCGACGCCAGCTGACGCACGGAATATTTGATCATGTCGTCCTTCGATGTGGCTGCGCCGGCCGGTACCCGCAGAGCGGGCAAGGATCCGACCGACGCCGCCGCTAGCTGGCGGGAGTGAACGCGTACAGGAACGGTGCCTGGTTCGTCACGCAGGCCGTGACATCGACGTCGGATGTGGTCGCCCACGTGTCGGTGAAGTACGCCCACGGCGCATACCAGGCCTGATCGACGAGATAGTCACTGATCGCCTGGTAGGCAGTCGCCTGGTTGTCGTCGGACGCCGCGTCCGCCGTGGCGATCAGAGCCTCGAGCTCCGGCGTGCTCGACTGACGAGGGTTCCAGATCGAGTCCGGTCGCAAGGTCTCGTCGACGGTGCGGGCAGCAGAATTCGTCGAGCCGAGGGTGAAGTAGAACAGCGGATATTTGCCCTCGAACACGTCCCCGAACTGGGACATGGGAACGTCGACCTCCTCGACGCGAATGTTCAACAGGCTCAGCTGCTGGATGATCAGCGGGTTGGCGGCATCGTAGAGGGGGATCTTCGGCAGCTGGATGTCGAAGCCGTCGGCGTAACCCGCATCCCTCATGAGTGCCTTCGCGGCGTCGACATCGTAGGGGTACTCGTCGGCGACCTCGGGGTCGTATCCCGGACTCTGCGACGTCGGGTTGAAGATCTGGTTCGACACCACGCCCCCTCCGGGGAACAACGCGTCGACGACGGCTTGACGGTCGAACACCATGTTGATCGCCTGACGGACCCTGACCTCTCCCAGCGCCGGAACCAACGTGCCCGCGCGGTCGAAGATGTGGAGCCCCGCCCAGTTCACCTGCACCTGCGCCAGATTGAAGTTGTCGTTCTCGACCTGGGCCACCGACTGGGTCGGAACGAAGGAGGCATTGACCTGGCCCGTCCTCAGGGCCGAGAGAGCAGCTGTCTCGTCCGTGAAGACGGAATAGACCACCTCGTTGTAGGGATAGAGATCCTTGTTCCAGTAGTTCTCGTTGCGCACGAACGTGTAGGTCGAGCCAGTCGTCGTGCGCGACGTGTCCAGCGCGTACGGTCCCGAACCCTGCGGGCCGGCGTCGGGGTTTCCGAGGCTCGTCGGGTTCGCAATGATGCCGGCGGACGCTGCCATGTAGTCGAGTAGAACCTTGTTGGGAGCGGGCATCTCGACCACGACCGTCAGATCGTCCGGGGTGGAGATCTCGGCACCGGCCAGATAAACGGACTCGTTCTGTTTCGCATCACGCAGGTACTCCATCGAGGCCTTGGATGCGGCCGCGTCGACGGGTGTGCCGTCGGAGAATTTCATACCCTCCCGTAGGCGAAAGGTGAACTCCGTGTTGTCGTCGTTCACCTCCCACGACTCCGCGGCATTCGGAGCCAAGGTGCCGTCGGGCTCCTGCTTCAGAAGGGAGTCCCACGCCGTCTGGAAGAGCAACAGCGTGCTGCCGGCGCTTCCGAGTGTGGTCCAGTCAAGGGCTCCCGGGTCGAACCCCAGCGCGATCGTGAGCTTGTCCGACGGCCCCGCCGACGCCGAGCCGCCGCCGCCGGTGCAGGCGCTGAGGAGCGCGGCGATCGCAATGGCTGCAGCAACGACCGCTGTCGCCCTGCGCGATCGCCTCGTGGATCGCGCGGACTTGTCCGCTGTCGATCGATTGGTCCAGAACACTCTCATCCTCCAGGGTGGAGACGATCGCGGCTCAGCGCGCCGTCGGGCTGTGGTGGTGCCGAAACCCCTGCTCCGGCGGTCGCTCCGAGCGAGCGATGTTTGTGAAGTTAAGCCAGAATCAAGCCCACGTCAATACCGACCACGCTCAAATTTGAAAGATGACAGTATTGGTGGCGTCCTTGTTCACGTCGCCGGCATCATCTACAGTGCCAATACTGACCGCGGTCGAAATTGAACGATGGTCGCACCGCGAGACATCCGGCATCGTTGCCGTCGAGAGAGGCTTGTAATGGTCCAGAACGAACAAAAGCGCTGCTCGTGAGCGGCGCTGGAACCGCACCTGAGCGGCGCGATGGCGCGATCGAAAGCGATCTGCTCCTTGCCCCGCCCAACAACGACCGACCAGGGATGCGCTGGTGGTGGCAGTCACCTCTACCGCCCGAGGTCCTCGTGGACGAGTTGCGCGCTATCGTCGATGCGGGCTTCGGCGAGGTCGAGATCGCCTTCGTCCCCGGCTTCTGGGCCGACCAGGACCAGCGCGACGGTCTCACGGCTGTGCTCGCAGAGGCGCAGCGACTCGGCGTGGGAGTAGCGACCACGCTCGGTGCCGCGTGGCCGTTGCAGACGCCCAACACAGCCTCAGGCACCCCGCACGCCGCACGCGAGTTGCAGTACGGCGTCACGTACATCGATCACGGGGAATCCTCGATCCAGATCCCGGCCCCGTTCGATGACCCGCAGTTCGCGCGACCGTCGCACCTCCTGCGGGTGATTGCCGCCCGCGTGGTCTCTCGTGGGACCTCCCCACAAGTGGCGTACGAGGACAGCATCATCGGCTCGCGACGGGTCGTGCGAGGTGCAGCGGAGCCCGGCACGCTCGAGCGGTCGTCGTTGCAGGATGTGACGTCCGCAGTCGTCGACGGCTCCCTGGCATGGGATTCACGCGAGGGCGAATGGGCTGTGTTCGGCTTCTGGCTCCGCGACAGCGAGCAGTCGGTGACCAGCTTCCTCGACCGCGCCGCGGCAGTCGCCGCTACGGAGTACCTCGACCAGCACCAGTTCGACGACACCATCTCGGGCTTGCTCCGACGGACAGGAACCGACCTCTTCGAGGACTCGCTCGAGCTCAACGCGGACTCGCTGTTCTGGACTCTGACGATGCTCGAACGCTTCGAGTCCCACTACGGCTATGACCTCGGCCCGTACCTGCCCGGCCTTCTCGTGCACGGCATGTGCCGGTACTGGGTCCCCAACGAGGAACCGACGCCCGACTTCGTCTTCGACGACGGCTCCGACGCACGCGCCCGGCGCGATTATTACCGCCTTCTGACGGACTTGTACGTAGAGGACCACCTCCTCGTCATGCAGGAGTGGTCCCTCAGCCATGGCATGAGGCACAAGGCGCAGGTCGCGTACGGCCAGAATCTGGAACCGGTCCGCAGCAATCGCGAATTCGTCCGTCGCGGCGGCCATGCCGAGGGCGAGTCGCTCAACTCGGGTGACCGTATTCCCATGTCTGCTAAACACCCCACATGGCGGTTCGCGCTCGACTGGTGCCGGTCGATCGTCGGCGGTGCCCATCAGGGGGGCGCGGTACGGATCAGCACCGAGCTCGGCGCGCAGTTCCAAGCGGCGTACACGTACACGCTGGGCGACTACCGCCAGTTGCTCGACAAGGCATGGGCGGCCGGAATCACCAGGCCGTTCGTGCATGGGTACGCCAGTCAGGACCCGGCCGCCGAGTGGCCCACGCAGCACCGGTTCGGCGACCTCGTCGCAGAGAGCTGGAACCACACGCACTTCCCCGAGTGGGCGAACTGGAGGGGACTCACCGACTACTGGGCGCGCGGCACCGTCGTGCTGGAGACCGGCGTACCCCGCTGCGACGTAGCGGTCTATCGGGACGGATTCCTGACGACAGCGGCTCGCGGCGTCTTCGACGTCGCCGAGGACTACACGGCTCCAGAGCGCCTGATCGACGCCGAGGCGCTCGAACGTGTGGGCTTCAGCGTGCAGCTCATCGATCCCCAGGGACTCGCCGAGGACGGGGCGATCGCCGACGCAGCGGTCTTCCCGGAGGGCCCCGCGTATCGTGCCGTCATCGTCGACGAGCGTGCGATACCAGCCGCCACAGCCGAAGCGCTGGATCGCGCCGCCTCGGCAGGAGTCCGGGTCGTGATCGTCGGCGAGCCGCCGTCACGAGCTGACGGGCTGGAAGACACAGCCGAGTCCGATCGCCGTGTGACTGAGGCGATCACGCGTCTGATGACGCGGCCCGCCACCCTGCGCGCGGTCTGCATGGCGGACGCTGCCGACGCCCTCATCGGGGCGGGCCTGCGTCCGCGTGCCGCCTTCGACGACGCACCCTTGCTGTCACAGTGGCGAGACGCCGGCGAGGCGCGATACCTCGTGCTCTACAACACGGCTGACCATGCTGTCGAATCCCAGATCTCACTGGAGTCGGCGGGGGGAGCGCGCACGATCGACCTGGCCTCCGGATCGAAGACGCCCCTGGCGTCGCAACTCGTCGACGGCCGACTCCTCGTCACGCTCGAGATGGCTCCGCTGGGTCTCCATGTGCTGGAGTTCGGCGAAGCAGTCGAGCCGTCGACGTCCTCGGACACGAGCGACCGAGTCGTGGGCGAAGCGACGCTGAGCGACTGGGACCTCGAGGTCCGGACCGAGGAGCCCGGCGGCGCGCGCTCGATCGTGCTGCCCGGCCAAGGCCCCGGAGACTGGCGTGAGATCGAGCAGCTGCGCCACGCCTCCGGCATCGGCATCTACCGCACGACGGCGCAGGTCCATCCTGGTTCGCGCGTTCGAGTCCATTTCGACGGACTCGCCGGGTCAGCCGTCGTGCGTGCTGGGGGTCGAAGCTTCGGGCCCGCCTATTCGACCGGCGACAGTCTCGATCTCGGCGAGGCCCTCACACCGGACGGATCGCTCGAGATCGAGGTGCGCACAGCGCTGCGCAATGCCGTCGTGGCCAGCGGTCACCGGGCGGACGTGAGCTCCGAGACTCAACCGCAGGGACTGCTGGCACCGGTGCGCCTAGAGGTGCGCGACCCATTCCACCCATCCGTCCGACCAGACCAGGAGCATCAACCATGACGAGAGTCCCTCTGGAGTCCAAGGTCGCCCTCGTGTCGGGTGCTGACTTCTGGAATACGTCCGCCGTCCCGGAGGCAGGGCTTCCGAGCGTGATGGTGACCGACGGACCGCACGGCGTCCGTAAGCAGTCCGGTGCCGCCGATCACATCGGACTCAACGACTCGATCCAGTCGACCTGTTTTCCGCCGTCGGTCGCGCAGGCGGCAACCTGGGACCCTGCGCTCGTCGAGGCGGTCGGTGCGGCGCTCGGGCAGGAAGCACGAGCCCTCGGCGTCAGCGTGGTCCTGGGGCCGGGCGTGAATTTGAAGCGATCACCGCTGTGCGGACGAAACTTCGAGTACTACTCCGAGGACCCCTTCATCACGGGTGCGCTGGGCACCGCCTTCGTCACGGGCTTGCAGTCCACGGGCGTCGGCGCGTCGGTCAAGCACTTCGCGGCCAACAACCAGGAAACCGATCGCATGCGCCGGGACTCGCAGGTCGACGAGCGAACCTTGCGTGAGCTGTACCTTCGCGCGTTCGAGACGATCGTGAGAAATGCGCAGCCCTGGACCGTCATGTGCTCCTACAACGAGGTCAACGGCGTCCGCGCCGCCGAGAACCGATTCCTCCTCACCGAGGTCCTCCGTGAGGAGTGGGGCTTCGAGGGGTTCGTCGTATCGGACTGGGCCGCAGTCAAGGATCCCGTCGCCTCGCTTCGCGCAGGCCTCGACCTCGCCATGCCGGCTGATCCTGATCACGCCCGAACGGTCTTAGCAGCGATCGCAGAAGGACGTCTGGACGCGTCGATCGTCGAGACCGCCTACGAGCGCGTGAGCAACGTCGTACGTCGCAGCCGGGTGGCTGCCGAGAACGAGCGGCCGGAGCTGGCCGTCGACGAGCACCACGCACTGGCGCGTCGCGTGGCCGAACGATCCATCGTTCTGCTCGAGAACGATGGCATCCTGCCGCTCGACCAAGGCGAGAGCATCGCCATCGTCGGCGAGTTCGCTCGCACACCGAGATACCAGGGCGCGGGCTCCAGTCGCGTCAACCCGACCAAACTGCCGAGCGCGCTCGACTCCATCCAGGCCCTCCTCGGCCGCGACGTGCCGTTCACCCCCGGGTTCTCCATCGACCCGGCCGTCCCGGCTCCCGCCGATGCTCATGAGACTGCCGTTTCGCTCGCCCGCGAGTCCCACACGGTGGTCGTCTTCATGGGCCTCGGCGAGCTCCACGAGTCCGAAGGCTACGACCGCGACACCCTCGATCTTCCCGACGAGCAGCTCGCTCTCCTCGACGACATACTTGCCGTGAACCACAACGTGGTGGTCGTCCTCAGCAACGGTGCCTCGGTACTGGTGCCGTTCGCGGGTCGGACGCGCGCGCTCGTGGAGTCCTGGCTGCTCGGCCAGGCCGGTGGTCCGGCCATCGCTGACATGCTGTTCGGCCTCGTGGTGCCGTCCGGCAAGCTGACCGAGACGATTCCTCTGCGCCTCGAGGACGTCCCGAGCCACCCGTTCTTTCCTGGCGATGCAAACGGTGTGCGCTACGGTGAAGGACTCTTCATGGGCTACCGCGGCTACGACCAGCGCGATGCACCCGTGGCTTACGCCTTCGGCCACGGCCTGTCCTACACGTCCTTCGCCTACTCCGATCTCTCTGTTGTTGCCACCGACAACGACGTGGACGTCTCCGTGACCGTGACCAATGTCGGCGCGCGCGCCGGGCGTGAGGTCGTCCAGGTCTACCTTGGGACAGTCCGCTCCGAGATCGTGCGCCCGCCGAGGGAGCTGAAGGGATTCACAGACGTGCTCATCGAGCCGGGTGCCTCCGAGCGCGTGACCGTGCGTATCGCTGCCGTCGACCTCGCGTACTGGGATCTCGAGACCCACGCTTGGCAGATCGAGCCGGGTCGGTACACGGTCTCGGTCGGCGGATCGAGCCGCGATCTTTCCGTCCACGCCGCCGTGGATCTTCCGGGAACGCTTGTCGCGCGGCCGCTCACGATCGACTCGACCTTCGCGGAAGCGGCCGCCCACCCCGGCTTCCTAGATGCGCTGTCGCAGACGTGGTCGGACGCCGCGGGGGGATATACCGAGCAGGACATGCGCATGCTGGCAGACATCCCACTGTGGTCGGTAGCCATCCTCGAGGGGTCGGGGCGCGAAACCATGGAGCTGCTGCTGGCTCGCATCAACGCCGCTGACACCGCACAAGGATGACCGCTCCGCACAGCACGTCCGACCATGACCTGACAGCCAACGGGTTCGGATTCCGCGTCCGCGTCTATCAGGCACCGCACCCGTCGGGTTCTGTACTGGTGTGGCTGCACGGGGGTGCGTTCATGTTCGGAAGCCTGGAGATGCCCGAGGCGGACGAGACGGCCCGGCGACTCAGCGCCCTCGGCACTACCGTCGTCTCGGTCGACTACACCCTCAGCCCGCTCGAAGACGAAGGAGATCCGGGGAATGTGCTGTCACACATGGCAGCTGAGATCGCTGCAGCGGGACCTCGGTCGACATACCCGACCGCCTCGCTCCAGACCGTCACTGCTTTCCACTGGGCACGCGACAACGCCCGAGAGTGGGGCGGCGACTCGGATCGGGTTTTCCTAGGAGGAGCCAGCGCTGGGGGGAACCTGGCAGCCGGGGCCGCTGTGCGACTTCGTGATGCCGGCGGTCCGATCCCTCGCGCACTTGTCCTCGTCTACCCCGTGCTGCACGCCGACCTCCCCGCTGCTTCTGCGGAGCTTCAGAGCCAGCTGAACGCTCTCGCCGAGAAAGAGACCATCTCATCCGAGGATGCACGCGCCATCGCCTCCATCTATCTCGGGAAGGCGAGTCCGGAGGACGTCTATACCTTCCCTGGCGGACACCCGATGCCGGGCATGCCGCGCACCCTCATCGTGACCGCGGAACGAGACAGGCTCCGTCCGTCGGCTGAGGCGTTCGCCGCCGACCTCGCGCTCGCGGGAACGGATGTCGCGATCGTCTGCGAGCGTGGAACGCTGCACGGGTACCTGGACGAACTGGGTCACCCCGCGGTGCCCCACACGCTGTCGCTGATCCACGAGCTTCTGTCGGTCTGACCACTCGACGTCCGCACGGCACGAGATGGACGCGGTTGAGAACACGAGAGCGCCGAGGACGTCCTACCCGTATGGCCGACCGCGATGAGCGGTCCAGGCTACAGACCTTTACGCACTGAACGCCCGCGAAGACGCAAATAATGCTGAGGGAGATGGCCCAAGTCGGAAGATCTGAAAACCGCTGCGTCACTTATCAATTGACAGCCATCGAAATACGCAGAAGTCCACAACACCCGCCAAAGACTCGGCGCATACCCCGAATTTTTGGGTCCATACGGACTCTGGTGCCCCCAGTCGGACTCGAACCGACACTGTGCGGATTTTAAGTCCGCTGCCTCTGCCAATTGGGCTATAGGGGCCACCGCTAGAGACTCGCTCCAGCGGTGACGATCATATCGGGCTGCTACTGAGCCGGGATTACCGGCGGCACGAAATCGAAGGTCATGCCAAGGAGCCACACGAGCAGTAGGACCACCGGGAAGTGAAAGATGAACTGCAGGAACGTGAATCCGATCAGATCGCGCGCTCGCAGACCCAGAACCGCCAGCAAGGGCAGCATGAAGAACGGGTTGATCAGGTTCGGCAGCGCCTCCGCGACGTTGTAGATCTGGACGGTCCAGCCCAGGTTCATCTGCACGTCCGTCGCCGACTGCATCACGTACGGCGCTTCGACGAGCCACTTGCCGCCGCCGGAGGGGACGAACAGGCCGAGTACGACGGTGTACACCGCGATGACCACGGCGAACCCGCCGCCGCTGCCGATGTCGGTGAAGAAATTCGCGAGGTGCTCGGAGATGGTGACACCTCCCCTACCCTCTGCCTTGGTCAGCATGGCCGCCATCGCGGCGTATAGAGGAAACTGCACCAGGATGCCTGCGGTTGCGGGGACGGCCTTGCTGACCGAATCCAGAAAACGCCGCGGCGTCCCGTGCAGCACGAGCCCGAGCATCAGGAAGACCAGAAGGTACCCGTTCAGGCTACTGACCACCGACAGCACCGGCAGCGTCAACAGTTGGGAGACAAGCCATCCCAGCGTCATCGCGCCTACGAAGAGCGGAAGAATTCTGCTGTACTCGAGCCACTCCCCTGGTCGGCTGCGTGGAGCAGGCTCGGACACGGTGTCGTCCAAACTGACGTTCATGTCCTCGGCGGTTTTGATCGCCGCGCCCTTGGGTGCCGAGAAATGCGCGATGGCCACGGTGAGGACGATGATGATCGCGCACATCAACAACGACTGCCACGTGAAGATTGTGGTTCCGAAATCGAGTACTCCGGTGACCGAAAGCAGCGTCGCCGGAAGCGAACTCGCCGTCGCCTGCAGCTGCGCAGCCGAGGACGACATTCCGAGGGCCCATACGGCTCCGAGTCCCATGAATGCCGCAGCCCCGAGTGCCCTGTAGTCCGTCCGCAGATCGTCACGGCGGGCGATGGCACGGGCCAGCAGACCGGCGAACACCAAGCTCAGGCCCCAATTGAGGAACGATACCGAGCAGGACAACAGCGCCACGAAACTGACTGCGCTACTGGAACTCTTGGGCACCTGCGCCAAACGGGTGATCAATCTGGCGACCGGCGGAGAGGTGGCCACCACGTAACCGGTGAGGACGACCATCGCCATCTGCAGCGTGAAGGCGGTCAGGTCCCAGAAGCCGTTTCCGAACGCGTCGACCACATTCTGCGGAGACGACCCGTTGGCGAAGGCAGCGACGGCAACGACCACCACCCCGACGAGAGCGAAGATGTACGCGTCCGGGAACCACTTCTCGGTTCCCTTGGCGAGCGCTTGCGCTACGCGCGCCAGACCTTTCTCGGCCGGGGCCTGCTGGGCGGGTGTCGTCATCGGTGGTCCTAGCCTCGTCGGGAGCCGTGACGTGAGCCACAGCGCCTCTCAGGCTTCACCGAAACACGAAGCGATGCAACCTTCATCGCCGCAGATCGGGTCTGCAGAATTGCAGATCAGATCTTGATCGACATCGCGATGCCGTCGAGGATGTCGTGTTCACTGACCGTCAGCGAGCTCACGGCACCGCGTCGCTCGAACTCTTCGGCCAGCACGCTGCAGACAATCGCACCGCCGCCGATGACGTCGACTCGACCGGGATGCATGGGGCCCAACGCACTTCGCTGCGTATGCGTCATTCCGATCAGTCGCTCGCACACCTCGAACAACTCCGAGAAGGGCACACGCGAAAGGTGCACGGCGTCTGCGTCGTACTCGGGTAGTTCCTTGGCGATGGCCGCGATGGTCGTCATCGTGCCGGCCACACCGACCCAGCTCGACGCGTCGCCGATCGACACGTCCTCGAACGCCTCCGCCAACTTCTCGCGGGCGTACTCACGCGCAGCGTTGATCTCGTCCACGGTGGGGGGATCCGAATGCAGGAACCGCTCGGTCAGACGGACGCAGCCGATGTTCGCCGAGAACGCCGCCTTCACGCCTTTGGCGTCGCCCAGGACGAGCTCGGTCGAACCGCCACCCAGATCGACGACCAGGAAAGGTCCTGCCGCAGAATCGAGTTCACCGACTGCACCGGCGAACGACAACCGCGCCTCCTCGTCACCGGTGATCACTTCGGCTTCGGCACCGGGAATGACTTTGCCGAGCACCTCGCGCACCATCGAGAAAAACTCCTCGCGATTCGACGCATCCCGGGTGGCGGAGGTGGCCACCATCCGCACTGCGGTGGCCCCGGTCTTACGAATGATCTCCGCGTACTCGACCAATGCCACGCGAGTGCGTTCGATGGCCTCGGGAACGAACGCTCCCGTCGCGTCGACTCCCTGACCGAGTCGCACGATACGCATCTCGCGGGCGACGTCGGCGAGGGACTTTCCGTTGTTGTCGGCGACGAGTAGGCGGATCGAATTGGTGCCGCAATCTATTGCTGCAACCCTGGTCATTGTTTCTCCGCACGTAGTTCTTCGATGGTCGGCCAATCGGCCGGAATAGCTTTGCCGCGCAACGAGTTCTCGGCGGCGAGGGCCACCGACTCGTCGCCCAGCGGATTGACGCCCGGGCCCTTGGCCAACGAATGGGCGATCAGGACGTGCAAGCATTTGACCCGATCCGGCATGCCACCGCCGGTGAAATCCGTTCCGAGAGATTCGATCTCGTCGCGCTCGGCCAGATAGGACTGATGGGCGCGCAAGTATGCAGCAGCCAACTCGGGATCGGTACCGAGACGTTCGGTCATCTCCCGCATCACGCCCGCCGACTCCTGACGGCTCGCTTCTGCCGTCAGCCGTGGGTCTGTCAGATAGAACAGGGTGGGGAACGGCGTGCCGTCGGGCAACTTCGGGGCGGTTTTCACCACGCCCGGCCTGCCGTCCGGAGATCGATACGCGATCTCGAGTACGCCACGCGGTTCACGTCCGAGCTGCGCTGCGACCGCATCGAGATCTTCCTGCGAGACTGCCGAGGAATTCACCCGAGCGGTCCTCCTTCTGGTTCAGGTACCGGCGGCGAGGCCGGCACGGGTTCTGGCTGTACGACGGGCATCGGTGCGGACGTCGGCTCGGCGGGCTCGTCCGAACCCTGCGGCTGAACTGCGGTGTTCCAGAGGTCTGTGTACCAGGGCCCCGTCGGCGCACTGTCGGCTGCGAGTTCCTCGGGGGTCTTGCCGTAGTCGCCGGGCAACTGCACCTGGTACGGCGTCTCCCCCGGCATCACGAACCGCAGGCGCTCACGCGCGTCGGCCGCGATGCGGGACGGCTCGTCGAGCTGAGATTTTTGAGTTTGGAGCGCTTGCACGTCGTTCTCCAACGCCCGCCGCTCGGCCAAGACCGACTCGAGCTCGCTGCGCTGCGAGAAGTAGGTCCGGAGCGGTACCGCCAGGGTCAACGCCAGCGCACACACCACTACGCCGAGAATGACGGCTCGCCCGGTGGACAGTCCGAGGAACGTCCGCTCGGGCATCTTGGGCCTACGTGCTCCGACGCGCCGGGGAGCGGCCTTGCCGCCGACCACCGCGTCGCGCATCTGTTCCGACGGCTCGGGCGGGGTGGCCTGCCGACCGGAGGCGTTCTCGTCGCGAGAAACGCCCCCGGCCTTCGACCGACTCGAAGAGGAGGAGCGGCCGCGGGGTCGGGGATCACGTCCACCTGGACTGGTCCCGGACCTTCCGCGCCGTGCCATCATTCATCTCCACTTCGTGCGATACGTACCTGCGTGCTATCCCTCGTAATTGAACCGGGGGAAAGACAACTCGCCGGCGTAACGCGCCGCGTCGCCCAGAGCTTCTTCGATACGCAGCAACTGGTTGTACTTGGCGACGCGCTCGCTTCGAGCCGGCGCACCGGTCTTGATCTGGCCGCTGCCGACGGCAACTGCCAGGTCAGCGATGGTGGTGTCCTCGGTCTCGCCGGACCGGTGGCTCATCATCGTCTTGTACCCGTTGCGGTGCGCCAGATCGACGGCGTCGAGGGTCTCGGTGAGCGTGCCGATCTGGTTGACCTTGACCAGCAGTGCGTTTGCCGCACCCTTCACGATGCCGTCTTCGAGACGCTCGGGGTTGGTCACGAACAGGTCGTCGCCGACGAGCTGAACCTTGTCGCCGATCGACTCGGTGAGTGCAACCCAGCCGTCCCAGTCGTTCTCGTCGAGCGGATCCTCGATGGAGACCAGGGGGTACGCGTCGACGAGTTCGCCGTAGAACGCCGACATCTGCTCGGCCGACTTGGTCTCGCGCTCGAAGGCGTAGCCCGTTCCGGCGGTGTAGAACTCGGTGGCTGCCACGTCGAGCGCGAGAGCGACGTCCTGGCCCGGCTTTAGGCCGGTCTTGCCGATGGCCTCGAGGATCAGGTCGAGGGCTGCCTTGGTGCCGGCGAGATCGGGAGCGAAGCCGCCCTCGTCGCCGAGTCCGGTGGACAGGCCCTTGGCCTTGAGCACGGACTTGAGTGCGTGGTAGACCTCGGCACCCCAGCGCAGCGACTCCTTGAACGTGGGAGCACCGATCGGCGCGATCATGAATTCCTGCACGTCGACGCCACTGTCTGCGTGTGCGCCGCCGTTGATGATGTTCATCATTGGAACCGGCAGGATGTGTGCATTCGGGCCGCCGAGGTAGCGGAAGAGCTCCAGGCCGGTGGACTCCGCTGCAGCCTTGGCGACGGCGAGCGAAACACCCAGCAGGGAGTTTGCGCCGAGGCGAGACTTGTCGGGCGTGCCGTCGAGATCCAGCAGAGCCTGGTCGACCGTGCGCTGTTCGATGGCGTCGAGGCCGATGACCGCGGGTGCGATCTCGTCGAGCACCGCGTTGACGGCCTTCTCGACGCCCTTGCCGCCGTAGCGGTCTCCGCCGTCACGAAGCTCGACGGCCTCGTGCTCACCGGTGGATGCGCCGGAGGGGACGGCTGCGCGGGTCAACGTCCCGTCGTCCAATGCGACCTCGACCTCAACCGTGGGGTTGCCACGGGAATCGAGGATCTCGCGAGCTCCGACCTGCTCAATGATGGCCACGAATGCTTCTCCTAGTAACGGGGACCGGCGGACTGTGCCGGGTGCAAGACTAGCCGCTCTTGCATGGTGCCCGCGATGCACGGAGTTTCTACGGCCTGGTGCCCACCGAGTACGCCGCCGCCCGATCGCGCACGTCACGCAGATACTGGCCGGACAGGTTGTAGGCCATCAACGCCGTCTCCCAGCCCTGTGCCGTCCGCAGATCGCCGCCGCGAGCGCACAGATAGCGAGCCGCAGTGAGTGCCGCGTCGTCGATGTTGTCCGGATCTGCGATGCCGTCGCCATTGGCGTCGACTCCCCACTTCTTCCAAGTCTCGGGGATGAACTGCATGGGACCCATTGCTCGATCGAACTCGGCATCACCGTCCATGACGCCCCCGTCGGTGTCGGGAATCTCGGCAACACCCGGTCCGCCGTTGAGAGGAATGCCGCGGATCGGCGGCGCGACCAGGCCGTCGGGCTGCACCGACGATCCCTGGAACGTGCCGTGACGGCTCTCGATGTAGCCGATGCCCGCGAGCGTCGTCCAGGCGATTCCACAGTCGGCATCGGTCTCGGTCATGATCGCGGCCGCATGCCCGTACGACGCGAGAGCGGTCACCGAAATGCCGAGCGCCTCGGTTTGAGGTTCGGCCCATGCGAGCAACAGATCGGCTGTCCGGCCGGGGGCATTGAAATCGATCAGCGGCACCTCGGTTCCGGGACCCGGCGGAATGCCCTCGGGGATCTCCCGCTTCGGCTCGCTGCTGCCGCATGCGGTGAGCGCAAGGAGGAGCGATGCGGTGGCGAGCACGCCGATTCGTGAGATCACCTCACCATCCTGCACACGGAAGGTAATAGAAAGCTAAAGCCTGATAAAACCCCAGTTCATCGTGCATTCGAATCGCGCTACAGGGTGTATGTTTCTGTCAACCTTCACGCATGAGGGTCGCCTACCCTTCGCGAGGCAAGGCGTACCAATGTTCGACGCACAACAGGAGCACCATCCGTGTCCGTACTGGCTGCCGCAGGATCTGCGCCATCGATCGCCACCCAGATGTTCGGTAGCGGTCTGATCGGTCTCCGCGAGGGTCTCGAGACCGGAATCGTCGTCATGATTCTCGTGGCGTTTCTCGTCAAGGCGAACCGGCGCGACGCACTCAAATGGGTGTGGCTGGGCGTCGGACTGGCTGTTGCCATGGTCGCTGCCATCTTCTTCGTCATCCACTACGGCACGTCCACTGTCACCGGACTTACGGCCGAGATCATCGCGGGAGCTGCCTCGCTGGTCGCCGTGGTCATCGTGACGGCAATGGTGCTGTGGATGCGGACCGCCGCCAAGAACATCTCCGGCGAACTGCGAGCGAACATGGAGAAGGCACTCACCGTCGGTCCTGCCGCAGTGCTGACGCTCTCGTTCTTCGCCGTCGGCCGGGAAGGCGTCGAGACGGCCCTGCTCATGGTCGGCTACGCCGAGAACACCAACGGCAGCCTGTGGCCGCTGCTCGGTCTTCTGCTCGGCATCGTCGTCGCTGCCGTGCTGACGGTCTTCCTGTACTTCGGTGCCGTACGCATCAACTTCGCCGTGTTCTTCAAGTACACCGGCATCTTCCTCATCGTGGTCGCCGCCGGAATCCTCGCCTACGGCATCCGCGCACTGCAGATCGGCGGTGTTCTGCCCGGTGGCAGCGCTGTTGCCTTCGACATCAGCGCTCACTTCGACGCCTCGAGCTGGTACGGCACCGTGCTCGGCGGCATCTTCAACTTCCGCCCCGAACCCACTGTCTTCCAAGCGATCGCATGGGTCCTCTACATCGTCGTCGTGCTGTTCCTCTTCCTCCGCCCGGTCCGCGTTCCCGCGGCTCCCGAGCCTGTACTTCAGAACTCCTGAAAGGCACCACCATCATGCGTCGTTCCACCTTCGCTCTGGCCGCGGTCGCGGTTCTGCCGATAGTCCTGGCCGGATGCACCGAGAAGTCCTCCACCGAAGCGGCATCGGGTGATATCGCAGTCACTGCGAACGATTCATCCTGCGACGTGAGCGCATCCGAGGGCACCACCGGTAACTCGACCTTCCAGATCACCAACAACGGCAGCAAGGTCACCGAGTTCTACGTCTACGGCGAGGGCGACCGCGTCATGGGTGAAGTCGAAAACATCGGACCCGGCTTGACGCGTCAGCTCATCGTCGCCCTGCCGGACCCAGGCACCTACCAAACCGCCTGCAAGGCAGGCATGGTGGGCGACGGCATACGCGCCGACTACGTCGTCACCGGCGACTCGGTCCGCACCGCAGGCGAGGACGGGCTCCTCACCGAGGCCGCCGCCGGCTACAAGCGCTACGTCGTCAGCCAGATCGACGCACTGCAGGACACCACGGCGTCGTTCGTCACCGCCGTCAAGAGCGGGGACGTCAACGCAGCCAAGGCCGAGTTCCCCATTGCGCGAAGCTATTACGAGCGCATCGAGCCTGTAGCCGAAAGCTTCCCCGACGACCTCGACCCGCGCATCGACCTGCGTGAGCCGGACGTGGAGCCCGGTGCCGAGTGGACCGGATTCCACCGCATCGAGAAGGACCTGTGGGCGCAGGGACTGCAGCCCGACACCAACGCAATGGCCGATCAGCTGCAGGCCGACATCACCGAACTCGCCGACAAGATCAAGGCCGACGACTTCACCATCGACCCCATTCAGGTCGCCGGTGGCGCGCAGGGACTGCTCGACGAAGTTGCCAAGACCAAGATCAGCGGTGAAGAAGACTTCTTCTCGCACACCGACCTGTGGGACTTCCAGGCCAACGTCGACGGCTCCCAGGCTGCCATTGCCGCGGTGCGCCCCATTCTCGACGAGCGCAACGCCGATCTCGGTACCGCCATCGATGCCCGCTTCGCAGAACTCGACGCCGAGCTCGCCAAGTACCGCAGCGGCGACGGCTTCGTCTTCTACGACACGGTGACCGAACCGCAGCGTCAGGAACTCTCGAACAAGATCGATGCATTGTCCGCCGAAGTAAGTCAGGTGCAGGGTGTCGTTGCCGGACAATAAGACTGGACACTTTTCCCGACGGCGCCTCTTCGGTGCCGTCGGGACCGGAGCCGCGCTCGTCGGAGTGGGGGCCCTGGCGGGACACACGACCGCCTCCGGTGCCGAGGCACCCGTTTCGGACGTCGTCGACTTTCGTGGAGACCACCAGGCCGGAATCGTCACCCCGGCGCAGGATCGCATGCACTTCGTCGCGTTCGACATCACCACCGATTCTCGCGAGGACTTCGTTGCGCTGCTGAAGAAGTGGACGCTGATGGCCGAGCGGTTGGTGCGCGGTGAAGAGACCTTCGACGGCGGTGCGATCGACGGCGGCGAGTACAACGTGCCGTCCGACACCGGCGAAGCGCTCGGCCTGACGGCATCGTCACTGACGTTGACGATCGGATTCGGCCCGTCGATGTTCGACCGATTCGATCTGGCCTCGAAAAGACCTGCGTCGCTTGCCGATCTGCAGCACTTCCCAGCCGACAACCTCGATCCCCGACGCTCCGGCGGCGACCTCTGCATTCAGGCCTGCGCCGACGACCCGCAGGTGGCCGTCCACGCGATCCGCAACCTCGCTCGTGTCGGGTTCGGCACCGTGTCGGTGAAGTGGTCTCAACTGGGCTTCGGCCGCACGTCATCCACCTCGACCACCCAGGCAACGCCGCGAAACCTGTTCGGCTTCAAGGACGGAACGGCGAACCTCAAGGCCGAGGACCCGTCGTTGCTGGACGAGAACGTGTGGGTCGCTTCCGATGACGATCAGGACTGGATGGCCGGCGGCTCCTACCTCGTGGCCCGTCGTATCCGCATGCTCATCGAATCGTGGGACCGCACCACACTGAAGGAACAAGAGCGAGTGATCGGGCGCAGCAAGGGAACCGGTGCCCCGCTCGGCCAGAAGGACGAGTTCGACGCACTCGACTTCGAGTCACAGGGCCCCGAGGGCACCTTCATCGACAAGACCGCCCACGTACGCCTGGCGTCGAAGGAAAATCTCGGCGGAGTCCAACTCCTGCGTCGGGGATACAACTTCACCGACGGATCCGACGGCTTCGGACACCTCGACGCCGGACTGTTCTTCATCGCCTACTGCCGCGACCCGCTGACCCAGTTCGTCCCGATGCAATTGGCCCTGTCCCGCAAGGACGCACTGAACGAATACATCCAACACGTGGGCTCTGCGGTATTCGCCTGCCCACCCGGCGTCGGAGAATCCGAATACTGGGGTTCGACGCTGTTCGAGTAGGTCAGCCCGACCACCCCCGTCCGCGCCCCACCCTGTCCGCGTCGAACGACCTCACCTGTTCGGATCAATGCGACCTTGTTGCAGTCTGAGCGACTGAAACCCGCATTGATCCCGGCCGAGGGGCCGAGGAGTCGGGGTCGGGACAGCCGAGAGCGCCACAATTTCCGGATGTCAATTTTCGACTAAAGGTCACAAATTCCGTTATTTCGCAACCCTTTTCGGAATTGTTTCGAGATTGACAGAACTGTGCGGTCTGCTTAAGTTCTAGCGGTTCGGATTCGTCGCCGACTGCTCCTCGAAGGGATTCATGCCCCTCCCCCAGACTGCCGATACTCACGCGACCTACCTCGTCGATCGCCACATGTTTGCCCTGTGGACCTGGTCTTCCGGCACTGTCGGAGCGCCGCCGCCCGTCGGCGATGCCCAGACCGTCCCGCTGGCGGTTCCGACGCCGGACAATTCGGGTTTCGAGGTGTCCGACGTGGCCTGCACGCTGATCGAGCCGAGTCGGCTGGCCGACGTCGCCCTCGACTCTCCCGGTTCCTCGGTCGCTGTGTGGCGGACGCACCTGGCAGGAGGCGATTCAGCTCTGCCTATCGCCGGGCATGCCACTCCCGATGCCACCGGCAAATTGGTGACGTCGGCAGATTACGCCGTGACCGCATTTCGTCATACGACGGCCGTTGCCGCCGAACTACGCGCAGCCCTGGACGCCGAACTGCGGCCGTACCAGGTACGCGGCGTCGCCTGGATCCGGGAAACCGTCGCAGCACACGGCGGTGCGATACTCGCCGACGAGATGGGGCTCGGCAAGACGCTGCAGGCAATCGGCTACCTGGTCGGGCGCGCCGACGAGGGACCTCAGGTGGTGGTGAGTCCCACGTCGCTGGTCGGAAACTGGGCGCACGAGATTGCTCGATTCGCGCCGGACCTGTCCGCGGTGATCTGGCGCGGCGGTCCCCTGCCAGAAGTCAGCAAGAGAACGATAGTCCTCACCGGCTATCCGACGATGCGCATGCACGGTGCGCAACTCGCTGATTATCACTGGGCTACAGCAGTGTTCGACGAAGCCCAGGTGCTGAAGAATCCGCGCACCCAGATCTCGAAGGCTGCGCGCATCATCGACGCCGGTGCGACCATCGCGATGACCGGCACGCCCGTCGAGAACCATCTGGACGAGTTCTGGGCGTTACTCGATCTCGTCGCACCGCACTTGTTCGGTAACAGGACGCAGTTCCGGCGTCGATTCATCAAGCCGATAACGGACGGTTCCGAGGCGGCCGCCATTCGGCTACGGGCCGCCATCGAACCGGTTGTGCTGATGCGAAAGAAGGCTCAGGTCGCCGGATCACTTCCGCCGAAGATCCACGCCGACCTGATCTGCGATCTCACCGAAGAACAGCAGCGGCTGTACGACCTCGTCCTCGATCAGGCGATCGACGACGGCTTCGGCGATGGTGTGCAACGCCAGGCCCGGGTGCTGGCGGCTCTGACCGCACTGAAGCAAGTCTGCAATCACCCGGCACTGATTACCGGTGACGACGAAGATCTGTCCGGGCGGTCGGGCAAACTCGATCTGTGTACCGACATCGTTGCCAACAACCTCGACACCGATTCGCCCACATTGATTTTCACTCAGTACAGAAAGACCGGCGAACTTCTCGTGAGGCACTTCGCTGAACAGTTCGAGACGTCGGTGCCCTTCTTCCACGGTGGTCTGAATCAGGAACAACGTGCAGATATCGTCCGGCGCTTCCAGAACGACGACGGCCCGAGTGTGCTGGTACTCAGCCTGAAAGCCGGCGGCACCGGACTGACACTGACTCGCGCAGCCGACGTCATCCACTTCGACCGATGGTGGAACCCAGCCGTCGAAGGGCAGGCCTCGGATTGCGTTCATCGGATCGGGCAGACCCGCACCGTCACGATCACCACGCTGACCACCGACACCACCATCGAGGAGCACATCGCAGCCATGCACTCGCGAAAATCGACGTTGTCCGATGTCGCCGACATGTCGGGCGTTGCCGAATTGGCGAAATTGGACGACGACCGACTCGTCGAAACCCTGCGCCGCAAGCGAAGTCGCTGACATGGCGGACGACGACTTCGGCTACACAACATGGGGGCGGGATTGGGTTCGACTCGCGCAGCCGTTGCGCGTGACCCGCCCCGACCCACGGCTGCCACGCGCCCGCGCACTGGCGAAGGGCGGAAAAGTGGAGGTGACGATCGGTGCAGGCACGATCCGCGGAACCGTCGAACACGGACGCACAACACGTGAGGTGTCCATCGGGGTGGCACCGCTTTCCGGACCAGCTCTGAGCCTCATAGGCACCCAAGCTCGAACCGTACTCACCGACGAGATGTATCGCGCGTGCACCGAGCTAGGGCACCCACCCGTACCGAAGCTCACCCATGTCGAGTGCTCGTGCCCCGACAGCTCCGGTCGGTGCATCCACGTGCTCGCTGTCTTCTACGACATGGCCCAGCGCATCGACGACGACCCTCGCCTTGCCCTCGATGTCCTGACCCCGTCCGACGGCGCTGACCAATCCGAGACAATCCCACAGCGGTGGACCGCATTCGACGCGCTCGATCCGGCCGAATACTTCACGGTTCGGTGATCGACGACGTGCGCTATCGGACTAGTCTGATCCGATTCCGTCCAGCGATGAGTTTGCGCGCGCAGATCGGTCTACACGTCGTATATCTTTTCCTCGACATCGGGAGCACACATGGGACAGCTGGTTCGGGTACAGAACTTCACCGTCTCGAGCGACGGGATCGCAGCGGGGCCGGACCAGAGCCTCGAGAGCCCGTTCGGCCTCGATCACCTGGCATTGATGAAGTGGTACTTCGCCACCGCCACCTTTCCTGGAAACGCCGGTTCGGGCGGTAGTCACGGACTCGACGACTACTTCGCGCGCGACTTCGCCAACAACATCGGTGCAGAAATCATGGGCCGGAACAAGTTCGGACCTCAGCGCGGGCCGTGGGACGACCACGAATGGCAGGGCTGGTGGGGCGACGAGCCGCCGTTCCACACCCCCGTTTTCGTTCTCACCCACCACGAGCGCCCGTCGATCACACTCTCCAACACAACATTTCACTTCGTCGACGGCGAGCCGTCCGAGGTACTGAAACAGGCAAAGGAGGCGGCCGATGGTAAGGACGTGCGCCTCGGCGGTGGCGTCACCAGTATCCGGGAGTTCCTCGATGCCGATCTCGTCGACACCATCCACATCGCTGTCGCGCCCATCGAATTCGGTTCGGGCCTGAAGCTGTGGGATTCGCCCGACGAGTTGAACGACAGATTCGAGCACGAGGTCGTCCCCAGCAGCAGCGGAATCACTCATCACCTGTTCTGGCGCAAGTAACCGGAGTGAATCAATGTGGCTTTGTTGCACTCTGAGCGACTGAAACCCACATTGATCCCAGAACCCGAGGGACGAGGTGAGGAGTGAGGAGTGAGGGTGGAGCGGACGGGGGTGGAGCCTACGGGGGTGGAGGCAGGTCAGCCCCGCAGACCCCAGTGCTCGATCCAATCCAGGGCAGACATCTCTCCCGGCGCGATACCCGCATTGCGCGCGGATGCTTCGGCGTTGCGGATGAGTGATGCGAAATCCAATACCCGACGCCGGAGCGCGTCCTCGGCACTCTCCCCACCGTGCGAGTGGTCCACCCCGATGTGCACGACGCGAAGGCCGTCGGGGACGAGTTCATCGGGTAGGCCAGCCTTGGTGGCTCGTCCGATCACCTTCTGGGCCAGAGCAAGCGAGGGCTGCGAGAGTGCAATCCCGTCGATGCAGGATCCTCGCGCCTTTTCCGAGGCCTTCTTCTCTTCCCAGGCACGCTCTTGCTCGACAATGTCGATCGGTCCGCCGTCACGGCGAGCCAGGTGCGGGCTGCGGTGTGTCAGTTTGGCAACGAGTCCCGCGGCGACGTCGTCGACATCGAAGGCATTCTCGGTGGCGTTCTGAGCAATTCTGGAGTGAAAGAGCACCTGCAGCAACAGGTCTCCGAGTTCCTCACGAAGGTCGTTCAGGTTCCCCGCAGCAATTGCGTCGAGGAGTTCGTAGGTTTCCTCCAACAGGTAGCCGCGCAGCGATTCGTGGGTCTGCTGTGCTTCCCAGCCACCGGCGGTGTGCAAACGGTCCATCAAGTGCATCGCCGCGATGACGTCGTCACCGGGCAACTTCTCGGCGGCGATGACGCGTTCTCCGCGCGCGATTCGGTCCTGGACTTCTGGGTTGGCCCGGTCGGTGCTGACCAGAACCGGGTCGACGGCATCGGGCGCAGCGGTGCCGGAGAACAGCCATCGCACCCGCACCGGTACCTCTTCGGTGAATTGCACCGCGCCACCGAGAAATTCGACAGCATCGACGGGTACCTGTGCCGGACGAACGGGGTCGAGCAGAACTACCGTCACCGCTACACCCCCACTGTTTGCTCCAACAAGACCGACCGAGATGGCTTCCCGTCCAAGGATAGGATGAGATCGGCGATGAACTGCACCAATTCGACATCGCGGACGCGCGCCGCCCCCACGCCGCCGCCCTCGACGCGCGGCAGCGGCAATTGCACCACTCCGGTTGTCGCGCGGTAGGTGGCACTGGGATAGAGCCGCTTGAGTCGGATCTGCTTGGAGTCGGGCAGATCCATCGGAGCCAGTTTGACCTGAGTCCCGGCGACGTTGACGTCGGTCAGGCCGTACTCCTTGGCGATGAGCCTCAACTTCGCGATGGAGACCAGGCGGCCGACCTCCTCGGGAAGGGGTCCGTACCGGTCGACGAGTTCGTCGATGACAGCGTCTATACCGGCAGAATCGGCTGCCGCAGCAAGCTTTCGGTAGCCCTCGAGGCGCAAGCGGTCGCTGGTGACGTAGTCGGGCGGAATGTTGGCGTCGACGGGAAGATCGATGCGCACTTCCTTCGGAGCCTCGTCGGTCGTGATGGGCTTTCCGTCCGCAGCGGCGCGGTAGGCCTCGACCGCCTCACCCACGAGCCGTACATAGAGGTCGAATCCAACGCCGGCAACGTGACCTGACTGCTCGGCGCCCAGAACGTTTCCGGCACCACGGATTTCGAGGTCCTTCATTGCAACGGCCATACCGGCACCGAGGTCGGAGTTCTGCGAGATGGTCGCCAGCCGGTCGTATGCAGTTTCGGTGAGCGGCTTCTCCGGTGGATACAGGAAGTACGCGTACCCACGTTCGCGGCTACGGCCCACGCGACCACGGAGCTGATGCAGCTGGGACAGGCCGAGCGAATCGGACCGCTCGACGATGAGCGTGTTGGCATTGGAGATATCCAGGCCGGTCTCGATGATGGTGGTGCACACCAACACGTCGGTCTCGCGTTGCCAGAACCCCTGCACGGTGCGCTCGAGTGTCTCCTCGTTCATCTGGCCGTGGGCAGTCGCGACCCTGGCCTCGGGCACCAGATCACGAATCTTCTTGGCGGCCTTGTCGATCGAGCTGACCCGGTTGTGGACGAAGAACACCTGGCCGTCGCGCAGCAGCTCACGCCTGATGGCGGCCGCTACCTGCTTGTCGTTGTACGCACCGACGTACGTCAACACCGGATGCCGCTCCTCGGGCGGAGTGAGAATGGTCGACATCTCACGGATGCCCGCCAGGCTCATCTCCAGCGTTCGCGGAATCGGAGTCGCGGACATGGTCAGGACGTCGACGTGGGTTCGGAGCGACTTGATGTGCTCCTTGTGCTCGACGCCGAATCGCTGCTCCTCGTCGACGATGACCAGACCGAGATCCTTCCAGGCGACTCCGGTCTGCAGCAACCGGTGGGTTCCGACGACGATATCGACTGTGCCGTCGGCCAACCCGGCCATGACCTCCTTGGACTCGGACCCGTGGGTGAACCGGGAGAGCCCCTTCACCGTCACTGGGAACGACGCCATCCGCGCGGTGAAGGTCTGCAGATGCTGTTGCGCCAGAAGCGTTGTCGGAACCAGAACAGCTACCTGCTTGCCGTCCTGAACCGCCTTGAACGCGGCGCGCACTGCGATCTCGGTCTTGCCGTAGCCGACGTCGCCCAGAATGACGCGGTCCATCGGGACCGCCTTCTCCATATCGGCCTTGACATCGGTGATGGCAGTCATCTGGTCGACCGTCTCGGTGAATCCGAACGCATCTTCCATCTCGAGTTGCCACGGAGTGTCGGGTCCGAAGGCATGTCCGGGCGCTGCTTGCCGAGCGGCATACAGCTGCACCAGTTCGCCGGCGATCTCGCGAACTGCCTTGCGCGCCTTGCGTTTGGTGTTGGCCCAGTCGGATCCGCCGAGCTTGCTCAGTGCCGGCAGCTCGCCACCGACGTAGCGCGAGAGCTGATCGAGAGAGTCCATGGGTACGAAGAGTCGGTCGCCGGGATGGCCGCGTTTGCTCGGCGCGTATTCGACGACCAGGTACTCGCGTCGGGCACCACCGATGGTGCGTTCGACCATCTCGACGAAGCGGCCGATGCCGTGCTGATCGTGCACGACGCTGTCGCCGGCGACGAGAGCGAGCGGATCGACCTGATTGCGACGCTTCGCCGGAAGCTTGCGCCCCTCGCCTGCCGCGGCGACGCGGTTGCCGGTCAAGTCGCTTTCGGTGACGACGACGAGCTTGGCATCGGGGAACACCAGGCCGTCGTGCAGCGATCCACAGAGCACGTTGACGACGTCCGGTACCGGAACGGCACCGGAATCGAGATGCGCTGCAGGCACTTCGGCCTCAGCGAGGCGTTCGATGATGCGGGTGGCGGTGCCGGCACCGGCGACGGAGATGACGGCGCGGCCACCGGTGGCGATATGCGCTCGCAAGGTCGCGAACAGGGCCGTCAACGCTTCTTCGGACCCCCGTACCTCCGGGACCGAATCGACGGCAAGCTCGACCTCTTCGCCGTTGCCGGAGGCCAGCGGGCTGATGGTCCACCACGGTCGACCGTGAACCTGAGCCGACTCGCGAACCTGCCGCAGCGACCGATACGCCGAGGCCCCGAGATCGAGTGACGCACCTTCGAGACTGGACGTGTCGAGGGTCGAGGTGTCCAGTGGCGCAGCGCCGCCGATCGACGCTGCCGTCCACGACGCCTCGAGAAATTCCTGCCCGGTTCGCACCAGATCTGTTGCGCGCGTACGAATTCGCTCAGGGTCAGAGAGCAGTACATGCGTTCCGGCGGGAAGAGTATTGGCGAGCAGTTCCAGCTCGCCCGGCTGCAGCAGGGGAAGCAACGCCTCCATTCCCTCCACGGGAACGCCGGCGGAGATCTTGTCCAGCATCTCCACCAGCGCCGCGTCCCCCGCGTTGTCGGCCGCGAGCACCGCGGCGCGGTCACGGACCTCCTGGGTGAGGAGTAGCTCACGGCATGGCGGCGCGATGACGAGTTCGACCTCGTGATCGGGGAGCGAACGTTGATCGGAGACGGCGAACGCACGAAGTTCGGTGATCTCGTCGCCCCAGAATTCCACGCGCACCGGGTGATCTGCCGTCGGCGAGAAGAGGTCGAGGATGCCGCCGCGGACGGCGAACTCGCCGCGCTTGCCGACCATGTCCACGCGCAGGTATCCGAACTCGACGAGTCGGTGGATCAAGCCGTCGAAGTCGATGTCGAGCCCGACCTTCAAGGTCACGGGTTCGATCTCACCGAGACCCGGAGCCATCGGCTGGACCAGCGAACGCACGGTGGTGACGATGACGCGCAGAGGATCGCCGTAATCGGTGTCGCCGGGACGAGCGAGCCGGCGGAGCACGTCCAGTCGCTTGCCGACGGTGTCAGCACTCGGTGAGAGCCGCTCGTGTGGAAGCGTCTCCCAAGACGGGAACATCACGACACCGTCGCCGAGGATCTGGCGGAGTTCGTCGGTGAGATCGTCCGCTTCACGCCCAGTGGCGGTCACGATCAACAGCTGGGTGTGCTGCGCGATGGCAGCGGCGACGAACGGACGAACCGAGTGCGGTCCGATGAGCGTGTGTTCGGCGGTGCCGATCGCATCGGCTACGGCCACCATCGACGAATCCGTCAGCGCGACGCTGGCCAGACCCGACAGGTGCAGCGCCGCGTCGGGAACGATCGGGACCGGCCCGGATGGAGAAATGGCTGGCAGAGAATCGGAAGACAACAGCAATGCTCCTACAAGCGATTCGAGGCGACGGCTGCGCGTGCACAGTCAGCATCGAGTCTATGGGAGTACACCGACAACCCGGCAGCCGGGCGAGCCCGAGGTCAGCCGAGAGCTGCGTCGAGGATCGTTGCGAGTGACTCACCGGCCGCAGCCGAGTCGTACTCGGGGTCGTGCAGGCATTCGGTGACGATCGCGTCGATCGCGCCGCCGGTGATGATGGCGAGCGTTCGAGACTCGACTCCTGACGTCCCGCGTGCGCGGACGGCCGCGTCGATGAGGTCGGCCAACGGCCGCCATCGCTGCTCCGCGGTGTGACCGGGCATGGAGTTGGCCAGCGCCTCGATCAGCATGCGCGTGTGCTGGGGATGAGCGCGGAGGTGGCCGACCATGGCCCGGACGTACGCCGCAGGACCGTCCTTTGCGGGAACATTCCCGACCGCGGCAGTCACGTCCTCGACGAGCGCATCGAGGACATGGCGATACGCCGCTTCCACCACCGCATCTTTGGTTCGAAAGTGGTATAGCACAGCTGCTTTCGTGATTCCGGCATTGTCTGCGATGCGCGCGAGCGAGACGTTCGAATAGCCGTGCTCGGCGACCGCAGCGATCGTGACGTCGATCAACTGCGCGCGCCGGGTGCGTTCGATGAAGCTCGGTTCTCTCGTTGCCACAACCGCCAGCTTACCGTACGGTCGAAATACTTACCGATCGGTTAGGAGTCCGGACATGAACCATCGAGTACCGAAAACACGCCGTCGGTACCTGAAGATCGCCGCCGGGGCGTTGACCGTCGGCGCGCTCGCCCTCACGTTCGCACTCCGATCCCCGTCACCTGTGGGGCATTGGAACAGCGCAGCGAGCGAGGACCGCTTCCTCGCCGCGTACGACCGAGCGTTCGAGGACTTGCCCACACCGGCGGACACACTCGACATCAGAACCGATTACGGCGTCGTTCGCGTGTATCGGTTCGAGGGCACCGGGACCTCCACGCAACCTCTGCTCTTGCTTCCCGGACGTTCCTCCGCGACCCCGGTCTGGGCAGCGAATCTGCCAGGCCTACTGACCATCGGCGACGTCTACACCGTCGACCTCCTCGGTGAGCCCGGACGCAGCATCCAGGAACGGCCGATCTCCAACGACCAGGACCAAGCCTCGTGGCTCGATCAGACACTCGATGCTCTACCCGACGACCGCGTCCATCTCGTCGGACTGTCGATCGGCGGGTGGACCGCGGCGAACCTGGCGCTGCACGAGGGCACACACATAGCCACTCTCACGCTGATCGACCCGGCCCGGGTGTTCGCCGACATTCCGTGGGGCACAGCGATCCGCGCCCTCCCTGCCGCAGTGCCGTGGCTCCCGAAATCCTGGCGCGACGGCTTCAACTCCTACACTGCCGGAGGCGCTGAAGTGCAGGACGTTCCCATCGCAGACATGATCGAAGCCGGGATGCAGGGCTATTCACTGAAACTTCCGCAGCCGACACCGATGACCGAGGAGCAACTCCGGACCCTGGGTATGCCGGTACTGGCCGTCATCGCCGGCAAATCCGTGATGCACGACGCCACGGAAGCCGTCGCCACAGCAGAAAAAACGCTTCCCGACGGGACCGTACGCCTCTACCCGGACGCGTCTCACGCGATCAACGGCGAATACCCGGATCGACTCCGAGACGACATTGCCGACTTCGTTGCGAAGAACTCCTGAGCTACGGCCCGAAGCGAATGACGCGACGCGCCGCGAACTCGCGGAAGTAGTCCAGCTTGTTGGCAGGAACCAACGCCGGCAGCAGGTAGTACCAGAGCCGCTCCATGCGCGAGGGCAATTCCTCGGTGGTGGAGGTGGCGACCGCCACCATGTGTGCGCCGGTGAGGATTTCCAGGACAAGTGACCCGATGGTGCGCGAATCCGAGTTGGGGTCGATGTCGCCCTGCGCGATTGCCTTGGCGGCGAGCCTGTCGAACGACTCGCTCCACCCGGCCATCACGTTGCCCTCGGTACCCCGGTAATCGCCGATCTGATGGCTCAATCGGAGCATGGCCGAAACCATGGGATCGCTGACCGAGAGGTCGACGACGATGTAGGAGATGCCGATAGCCGCCTCCAGGGCGGGAATTCGACCGTCGTTGAACTGCGAGCAGGCCGTCGTCAAACGAGTGTTGCCCTCGTCGATGACCGCGCGCGCCAGCTCTTCCTTGGAACCGAAGTGGAAGTACAACGCGCCTTTGGTGACCTGAGACTGAGAAATGATTTCGCTGAGACTTGCGTTCGCATACCCGAGACGCAGGAAAACGTTCGCTGCGCCCGCGAGCACGGTGTCGCGAGTTATTTCAGCGCGCGCCTGCCTGACCATGGGATCCGCCTTCGCAATTCTGTACTGCCACCGCGCAAATTACGCCCGAACGGTACCACTGAGTGGCTTTACGTCTCATGTCAACATGCATCGGTCCGGTTGAGTACCACGCCGAGAGTGACGTAGCTCTCAGGGCCGACAAAGAGGACGATACCCGCTCTTTCATCGCGAAGAGACGAAACCGGGTACTCATTCCTCGGTCAGTCGAGGGTCCGCTTCCAGATTCGTCAACCCGTTCCAACACAGGTTCACCACGTGTGCCGCCACCACTTCTTTGGACGGTGTGCGCACGTCCAGCCACCACTGGGCCGTCATCGACACCATTCCGACCAGGGCCTGGGCATACATCGGGGCGAACTCGGGATCGAGGCCGCGACGCGAGAAGTCTCCGGCCAACATGTGTCCGACGCGTCCGATGGCCTCGTTGAGCAGGGACGAGTACTTGCCGTCCTCGGCAGAGGCGGGTGAATCACGAACGAGAATGCGGAAACCGTCGGTCCGATCCTCGATGTAGGTCAGCAGCGCGAGCGCGACACGTTCCACACGGATTCGCGATCGATTGAGATCGAGAGATTTGGTGATCATCCCCAGCAACGTGGACATCTCACGGTCGACGATGACGGCGTAGAGGCCCTCTTTGCCGCCGAAATGTTCGTAGACGACCGGCTTGGACACGTTGGCGCGACCGGCGATCTCCTCCACCGACGCGGCCTCGTAGCCACGTTCGGCGAAGAGCGTCCGTCCCACCTCGATCAACTGCTCGCGTCGTTGCGTCCCGGTCATCCGAACCCGAGGTGAGCGCTCCTGCTCCGAGGCTGACATGGAAACCGCTTCCGTTGACCGACCGTGCGCGTCCTGCCGCCGATATCGGCGACTACCTCACCCTAGCGATGTCCGAAGTATCCGATTGCCGGGCGTGTGGGAACCGACCATGCCGGTCTGTTATGAGTCGCGGTTCGACTCACCGCTACCTCTCATGCGAGGATCGTTGCGCTCGGTGGGAGCGCAACGGCTTGACGAATGCGTCGTTCGATTCGTCGGCCACTGTGTGTACCACCGGTCGTTTATCCGCCGTGGTGTAATGGCAGCACCTCTGATTTTGGTTCAGATAGTTCAGGTTCGAGTCCTGGCGGCGGAGCGAGCAACATCATTCACGCATGCCCGTCTTTCGCGTTACCGCCTGAGGAGCTCAATGCCTGTGCAGACCGCCGTGGTCGTTCTCGCTGCGGGTGCAGGTACCCGAATGCGCTCGAAGACCCCGAAAGTTCTGCACCCTCTGGCCGGACGCACGATGCTCGCGCACGCCCTACACGCGGCCGCCGACCTCGGACCCGACCACCTGGTGACCGTCGTCGGGCACGATCGTGAACGCGTCTCGTCGGCCGTGCACGATCTCGCAGCCACCTTGGGCCGCACCATCCATACCGCTGTGCAGGATCGACAGTTGGGTACCGGACATGCAGTGCAGTGCGGCCTGGCCGCGCTCCCGGACGACTTCGAGGGCACGATCCTCGTCACTGCGGCCGACGTCCCTCTGCTCGACGGCCACACCCTCAAAGCGTTGCTCGACGAGCATCTGAGCGCTCCCCGCCCCGCAGCCGCGACAGTGCTGACCTTCGTCCCGGACGACGCCAACGGCTACGGCCGCATAGTGCGCACCGACGACGGCGAGGTGGCCGAGATCGTCGAACACGCCGATGCCACCCCCGCTCAGGTGCTGATCGGTGAGGTCAACTCGGGCGTCTACGCGTTCGACGCGGTAGCGCTGCGCACGGCACTGGGCAAGCTCAGCACTGCCAATGCTCAGCACGAGCTGTATCTGACCGACGTCGTCAAGATCAGCAAGGCCGACGACAAAGCTGTCTACGGCACCCAGCTCGCCGATCCCGACTTGGTGGTGGGCGTCAACGACCGGGTCCAGCTGTCGCATGTCACGTCGGTGCTCAATCGCCACATCATCGAGCGGCACATGCGAGCGGGCGTCACCGTGGTGGATCCGTCGACCACGTGGATCGACATCGACGTCACACTCGGCGCGGACGTTCGCCTCGAGCCCGGCGTCCAGCTGCTCGGCAAGACCCATATCGCCGACGACGCGGTCGTCGGGCCGGATTCGACCCTGCGTGACGTCGAGATCGGTGAGCGCGCGTCGGTGGTACGCACCCATGCCGAGCAGGCCGTGATCGGTCCGGACGCCACGGTGGGGCCGTTCACCTACCTGCGTCCCGGGACCGTCCTCGGCGAGGGGGGCAAGCTCGGCGCATACGTCGAGACGAAGAACTCGACGATCGGCAGACACACCAAGGTCCCCCATCTCACCTACGTCGGCGACGCCACGATCGGCGAGTACAGCAACATCGGCTGCTCCAACGTCTTTGCCAACTACGACGGTGTCAACAAGAGCCGCACGGAAATCGGGTCCCACGTGCGGACCGGTTCCGACTCGACGTTCGTCGCTCCCGTTCACGTGGGCGACGGCGCTTACACCGGCGCAGGAACAGTGATTCGGGAGGATGTCCCTCCCGGCGCACTGGCCGTCTCCGGTGGCAAGCAACGCAATATCGAAGGCTGGGTCATCGACAACAGGCCCGGAACCGAAGCTGCGCAGGCAGCGGCGCTCGCAGATCGTGATCGGCACGAACAAAAGGACGGCGAACAGTAGTGAGCACCCCCAATTGGATCGACAACCAGAAGAACCTGATGTTGTTCTCCGGTCGAGCACATCCGGAGCTGGCCGAGCAGGTCGCCAAGGAACTCGGCATCGAGATCACCCCGCAGACGGCACGTGACTTTGCCAACGGTGAGATCTTCGTGCGCTTCGAGGAGTCGGTCCGCGGATCGGACGCGTTCGTTCTTCAGTCGCATCCGTTCCCGCTCAACACCTGGCTGATGGAACAGCTCATCATGATCGACGCTCTCAAGCGTGGATCGGCCAAGCGCATCACCGCGATCCTCCCGTTCTACCCGTACGCCCGCCAGGACAAGAAGCACCGCGGCCGCGAGCCCATCTCCGCTCGCCTCGTCGCCGATCTGCTCAAGACCGCAGGTGCCGACCGCATCATCACCGTCGACCTGCACACCGATCAGATTCAGGGCTTCTTCGACGGCCCCGTCGATCACATGCACGCGCACAGCCAGCTGGCCGATCACATCCGCGGCAAGTACAGCCTCGAGCACATCACCGTCGTCTCGCCCGACTCCGGCCGCGTCCGCGTCGCCGAGAAGTGGGCAGACTCCTTCGGCGGCGCACCGCTGGCCTTCATCCACAAGACCCGTGATCCGCTGGTGCCCAACCAGGTCAAGTCCAACCGCGTCGTCGGCGAGGTCGAAGGCCGCACCTGCATCCTCATCGACGACATGATCGACACCGGCGGCACCATCGCGGGAGCGGTCAAGGTTCTCAAGGAAGCCGGCGCGGGTGACGTCGTCATCGCTGCCACTCACGGCGTGCTGTCCAACCCGGCCGCCGAGCGCCTGGCCAACTGCGGTGCCAAGGAAGTTGTCGTCACCAACACCCTGCCGATCAGCGACGAGAAGCGCTTCGACACGCTCACCGAACTCTCGATCGCACCCCTGCTGGCCCGCACCATCCGCGAGGTCTTCGAAAACGGTTCCGTCACCAGCCTTTTCAACGGCAGCGCGTAACAGTAGGTCTGTTTCGCTCGACCGGAACCCGCCCCACCCACTCTCCGTCCGCACTGCATGAACTACGTCACGTCGACGACCGGAATATGCAGCTCGCGAGACGGGGGTGTGTGGGGCGGGTTTCGTTGTCACCTAAGATGACTCGTCGTGATCGACGCGCACTCTCTCAACGGCCCGGCTGGAACTACTACCGTCAGAATTGCTCGATGGACGCCGGGCGGGTGCGTCTGGTGCGGGAGCACCGACGCCGTCGAAACCTTTCGGAACGAACCTCGCTGTGGCCTGTGCCGCGAGAAGGAAGCCGTCATCGACGAGGCCAAGCACTTCATCGGCATGTACGGTCTGCGGCCCCTGGGCGGCACTCTCGCGTCCGAGGACGACGAGGAGCGCGAGTACCGCGTCACCGCCCGCGATGCGCGTGAGGTCCTCAACCGCATTCGGCTCGAGAAGCTCCCCGACCCCGCCGCCGTCCGCAAGGCGTTGCGCCCCAGGGCCGCTGCCGCAGTGAACGCACCGGCCTCACCCTCGTCGACGTCCGCTCCGGCGAAGGCACCGACGAAGAAGTCGCAGGCCGGTGTCACCGGAATCGATGCGATCGAACTGCAGTCCCGCGTGGAGAAGTTGCTCGGCCAACTCACGTCCGTCGACGAGCAGATCAGTGCGCTTGACGGCGTACAGGGCCTCCCCGCACGCGCCCGTATGAAGGATCTCGAACGTCAGCGGACCACCGTGCTGTCGACGTTGGCCGCGCTCGAGAAGGCTCGTCGCCGCACCAACTGATCCACGTAGTCTGATCGAGTGCTGCGCAACCGTTCGATCTCACGGCAGGTGCTCGATGCCGTCTATGCGGTCGTGTTCGTTCTGCTGCTTCTGGCGTCCACCCTGAACGGAGTAGCGGGTACCCCGGGTGTGGGTGTTCTGGTCGGGTTCGGCATTGCCTTGGCCATTCGGCGCAGTTCTCCACGATGGTCGTTGGTGCTCGCCTGGGTGTTGGCTGTCGTGCAAATGGTCTTCGGAGTGCTCCCGCTGTCGGCCGATATCGCGATCTTCGCGATTCTGTACTGCTCGGCCGCTTACGGCGACAACGTGGTTCGACGCCTCGGTCTCGTCTCGGCCGTGGTCGGCGGAGTGATAGCGGCGCTGTATCTCGCGTACGTGGACGGAAATCCGTTCGGAGATCCGACGGAAGAGGGATTCCAGGAGCCTCGCCTCGCTCAGTTCGCCCTCCTCCTCGTCGGCCTGTGGGCCATGCTCGGTTTGTCCTGGGCATTGGGTCGACTCGCCTACGCGCGGCGCACGGCCATCGAGTCGGCACACGCGCGCGAGCTCGCCGAGGTCTATCAGGCGCGAGCAGAGCAGGAAGTGGTAATCGAACAGGAGCGCAACCGAATTGCCCGGGACATGCACGACATCGTCGCGCATTCCCTGGCCGTGGTGATCGCTCAGGCTGACGGCGCACGCTACGTGCGTGCAGTGGATCCCGCTGCCGTCGACACTGCACTGACGACGATCTCCGACACCGCGCGCGAGGCGTTGTCCGACGTTCGGGTGCTGCTGGGGCAGCTCCGGCACAGCCAGGGCGATCTCCCGACCCCGGGTCCAGGCGACCTCGAGCGATTGATCGATCAGATGCGCGCCACGGGCCTGACCATCGAGTCCTCGATCGGCACCGGTGACGTGTCGTTGGGTGCCGGGGTGCATCTGGCGCTGTATCGCATCGCGCAGGAATCGTTGACCAATGCACTGCGCCACGGCGATCCGAACGCGCCGGTGACCGTCGCCGTCGAATCTGATTCTGCCGGCGTCGAACTGACGGTACGAAACAGTGTGTTGCCGGGGCCTCCCGCCGCGGAATCAGCCGGTCACGGAGTGGCCGGCATGAAGGAACGCGCCAGCCTCTCCGGCGGTACGTGCACTGCGACCGGCGACGCCTCGTCATGGACCGTGACGGCGTGGTTGCCTGCCACCACCCCCTCGACGAAGGGCACTACGTGAGTTCCGATCGCATCAAAGTTGCGCTGGTCGACGATCAGCAGCTGTTCCGAGCGGGCATTCGCATGCTCATCTCCTCGCAGACCGATCTGGAATTCGTCGGGGAGGCGGGGAACGGACGAGAAGCCGTCGAACTCGCAGCGTCCGCGACTCCCAACGTGATGCTCATGGACATCCGGATGCCGGTGCTCGACGGTATCGCCGCGACCGAGCAGATCCTGGCCGCCTCCGACACTCCCCCACGCATTCTGGTACTGACGACGTTCGACCTGGACGAGAGCGCTGCGCGGGCCATTCGTTCCGGTGCAAGCGGATTCGTGCTCAAGGACGCCGACCCGGAGTTTCTGCTCGCTGCGATTCGTACGGTCCATGCCGGAAACTCGGTGATCGCTGCGTCCGCGACGACCGGTCTGCTCGCACATTTCACTCCCACGCCTCCGGTTCCGACGGTCCCGGCAGCCTTCGAAACCCTCACTGCGCGAGAGAAGGAGCTGTTCCGGCTCACCGCCCGCGGACTGAGCAACTCCGAGATCGCCGAGCTGGAGTACCTGAGCGAGGCGACGGTCAAAACACACATCAGCCGCATATTCGCCAAGCTGCATCTGCGTGATCGGGTGCAGCTGGTGGTCTACGCATTCGAGCATGGACTCACTGGAGACTGACGCCGACGTCATCCTGCAGATGTACGAGGTGAAGACTCGCGCCTGACTACTTCGGTGCGTCGAATTCATAGCGTTGTGGGCATGACGATCACAGCAGGCCCTGTTGCACGGGCATTCCAGGTCAGTAAGCATTTCGGCGACTCGTCCAATCCGGTGAGCGCGCTCGACAACGTGTCCCTCGATATCCAGAGCGGCCAATTCACCGCCATCATGGGGCCATCCGGTTCCGGTAAATCGACGCTCATGCACGTCATGGCGGGATTGGACAGCGCCAGCTCGGGCCATCTGATGCTGGCCGGTGCAGATATCACCGCGGCCGACGACGACGCTCTGACTACGTTGCGTCGCAAGCAGGTCGGCTTCATCTTCCAGTCCTTCAATCTTGTTCCCACCCTGGATGTTCGGGGCAACATCCTGTTGCCCTTCGAGCTGGACGGCCGCGCGCCGAGCGAGCAGGAGTCGGCCTGGATCGATCAGCTGATCGACACCCTCGGACTGCGTGGCCGGGTGAATCACCGTCCACATCAGCTCTCGGGTGGGCAGCAGCAGCGCGTCGCCATCGCCCGCGCGTTGGGTACCCGGCCGCATCTCATCTTCGCCGACGAGCCCACCGGCAACCTCGATTCCCGCACCGGCCGTGAGGTTCTCGGCCTCCTGGCCGCAGCGGTGCGCGAGTACGGCCAGTCGATCGTCATGGTCACCCACGATCCCATCGCAGCCAGTTACGCCGATCGCATCGTCTTCCTCGCCGACGGCCGCATCGTGAACGAACTGGGACGTTCGAGCGCGGAGCAGATCTCGAGCTACATGCTGGGAATGGAAGGTGCAGTCCGATGAGTGCGTTGACCTCTGCACAGGCGTCGAAAGAGCACGGTGCCAGCATCATGGTGACGTCGCTCGCGTCGTTCTTCGGTGTCGTCTTGATTCAGGCGACGGCCTTTCTGGTCGACATATTCGGAGGTGGGGACGGCGACAGTGCCGCAATCAACGCGCTCTACAGCGTGGCGTTGGTGTTCATCGGCGTTGCCCTGTACGTCGCAGCGGTGGTCACCTCGAACACATTCGCCACGATCGTCGCGGGGCGCACCCGCACCATTGCACTACTTCGCCTGCTGGGGGCCCGCTCTCGAGACCTGCGCCGATCGGTGGCACGCGAGGGCCTCGTCGTCGGATTGTTCGGTGGCGCAATCGGTATGGTTCTCGGCGTCGGCGCGAGTCACCTGGCCCGCGCCGTTGCGGTCTCGGCCGGTCAGCTGCCGGACGTGCAGTACACGACCGTTCAGCCTCTGATAATTTTGCCGGTGGTCATCGTGGTGCTGACGACGACCGTCGCGTCGTACGTGGGGTCTCGCAAGGTCCTGGATGTCACGCCCGTCCAGGCAACGGGAGGTGCCGTCGACACGGGAGTGGAAGCTCCGCGGTCGCGTCGGATCAGGACAGTGCTCTCGATCGTGCTCATCGCCGGCGGGGTGATTCTGCTCGGTCTCGGGGTCCTGATCGGGATGGTCAACCCGGGCGGTGTGCTGGTGGCATTCTTCGGTGGTATCGCATCGTTCACCGGAATCATGGTCGGGGCGTATCGCATTCTGCCCGCCACCCTGAAGCTGGTGGGGCGACTGTCCGGCCGCGGCCCTGCTGCTCGATTGGCGTCCGCCAACGCAATTCGCTACCCGGATCGCAGTACTCGTACCGCGGTGGGCCTGCTGATCGGGGTGACGTTGGTGACGACGTTCGCGGTCGCCATGTACAGCTACCGGACGATGCTCGTCAACGAATACGACGAGGCCACCGTCGGGCAGGTGCTCACCGTGACAGTGGGAATCATGACCGGACTCATCGGATTCTCGGCCGTCATCGCGGCCGTCGGAATGGTGAACAACCTGCTGCTGAGCATTCTGCAACGCACCCGTGAGATCGGTCTGTTGCGTGCTCTCGGGTTCACCCGCAAGCAGATTCGAGCAATGATCGTGTCGGAAAGTACTCAGATGGTGGTCGCATCGATGGGCTTCGGTCTGATCCTCGGCATCGTGTACGGCTGGGCCGCAGCACAATCGCTGCTGGGCTCACTCGATTCCCGTGGGCTCACCGCGCCCACCCTGCCATGGGCCGTCATCGCCGGAACGGTGTTGTGCGGTGGACTCCTCGCAATCGGGGCCTCGTTGACCCCGGCGCGACGTGCCAATCAGATCTCGCCGGTACTCGCGTTGGCGGACGCCTGATCCGGTGGGAGCGCTCGGCGCGGGCAGGTTTGCGCACTACCGACCCCGATCGACGGGATCCCGTCGATCGGGGTCGGTAGTAGCGTGCACTGGTGCCCACTCGGCGCGAGCTACTCGACCTTGCGTGCGAGGATGAGCGCGAAGCGAGAGTCTGCATCGGCCCACAGATGGTCGACGTCGAATCCCGCTGCGGCGAGTTCTTCGGTGATGCCTTCCGGTCGAAACTTCGCCGAGATTTCGGTGCGCAAGTCCTCACCGGCGTCGAAGTGCACGTGCAGATCGAGATCGGCGAGGTACACCTCCTGCGGTGACGTGGCCCGGAGCCGCATTTCGATCCACTCCTGCTCGGCGTTCCAGAGCGCAACGTGCTCGAACGCATCGGTATCGAAATTTCCGTCCAGACGAGAGTTGATCACCGACAGCACGTTTCGATTGAATTGCGCCGTCACCCCGGCAGCGTCGTCGTATGCCGGAACGAGAACCGTCGGGTCGATGACCAGCCCGACACCGAGTAGCAGGTATTCGCCGGCATCCAGGGCGTCGGCGATGGCCTTCAGAAACTCCTCGCGCTCCTCGGGGATGAGGTTGCCCAGGGTGCCGCCGAGGAACGCAATGGTGCGCGCGCGACCCCCGGGCAGATTGTGCAAGGTGTCGGTGAAATCGCTGACGATGCCGCGCACCTCGAGAGCGGGAAATTCCTGTCCGATCTGCTCGATGGCTCCCTCGAGCGCAGTGACCGATACATCCTGCGGCACATAGGTGTTCAACGAACCGTGCTTGACCCCTGCAGCGAGCAGAATCTTCGTCTTCTCCGACGAGCCCGAGCCCAACTCGATCAACATCGTCGATTCGGTTGCCTCGGCGATGTCGAGGGCATGCTCTTCGAGGAGTGCCCGCTCGGTACGCGTCGGGTAGTACTCCGGCAGCACGGTGATCTGCTCGAACAACTCACTGCCCAGTGCGTCGTAGAAGTACTTGGGCGACAGCCATTTCGGCGAGGACGTCAACCCGTCACGCACATCCTTGCGCAATTCGTCCACCAGTGCGGTATCTGCCAGGTGTACCTCGACAGTGCTCATGTGTGCTCCTCTTCATCGAGACGGGAAACGGTGAACTCCGATGCTGTAGCGACGACAAGACTGCGGTCGTCGATGTGCGTCCAGTCGGAGTCGTCGGTGGGTTCGGACGCGATGGTGACGGCGTCGTCGGAACGGCGGACGGACAGTGCGTGATCTATCGCGGTGGCGTACATGTTCTCCCCGTCGCCGAGGAGAAAGTTGAGCCTGGACCCCGGCGCGCGCTCTTCGATGCGCCGAACCAACGTAGCAAGGGCTGCCGGCGGTTCGAGGCGGGTGAGCAACTGACGCAACACGATCCACACCGCCGCTGCGTCGGTCGGAGCCGGCAACGTGAGTGCATCGACGGGTGGTACCTCGGACCACAGGTCGGTCAGCGAGTGTGGCCAGCCGCGGACCACACCGTTGTGACTGAATGCCCAGCGGCCGTCGGTGAACGGGGCGCAGGCCGATCGTTCCACCGGCATTCCCACCGTCGCCGATCGCACCGCGGCGATCACCGACGTCGACTCGAGCTGCCGCAGAACATCGTCGACGGCCGGGTCGGTCCAGATGGGCATCGGATTGCGGTAGCTGCGAACCGAACCGTCCTGCCACCAGGCGACGCCGAACCCGTCGGCGTTGATGGTGCCGCCGCCGCGCATGTCGTTGGGGGCATACGACTGCACGCGGAGACTGTGGTCACCGGCAGTGAGCACGCCCCCGACGGACGTGCGAGGGCCGAGATACCCGAGATGACGGCACATTCAGCTGGGCTCGACGTCGCGGGCCAACCGGAACCCGCTGAAGATCTGCCGCCGAATCGGGTGATCCCAGTTGCGGAAGGTTCCTCGGCACGCCACTTCGTCGGTGCCGAACGACCCGCCGCGCAGCACCTTGTAATCGCCTCGCAAAAACACCTCGGAATATTCGGCGTAGGGGAACGCCTCGAATCCGGGGTACGCCTCGAACTCGGAGGACGTCCATTCCCACACGTCACCGATCAGTTGATGCACACCGGCGGCGGACGCACCGTCCGGGTATGCGCCCACGTCCGCCGGTTCGAGGTGTCGCTGATTCAGATTGGCACGCGCTGCAGTGGGTTCGGCGTCGCCCCACGGGTAGGCGTGGCTGCTACCGGTCCGGGCGTCGTAGCGCGCGGCCTTCTCCCACTCCGCCTCGGTCGGTAGTCGCTTACCCGCCCAGCGGGCATAGGCGTCGGCCTCGAACCAGCTCACGTGCACCACGGGCTGCTGCGGACGCACCGGCTTGCGAACCCCGAAGCTACGACGCCACCACGAGCCGTCGGAGTCACGCTCCCAGAATTGCGGGGCGGTGAGCTGCGCGTCGACGCGATGCGCCCAGCCCTTCTCGGTCCACAGATCGCGACGCTCGTAACCGCCATCGTCGATGAAATCAATGAACTGCGCGTTGGTGATCGGAGCTCGGTCGATGGCGAATGTCGGCACGTGCACCACGTGGGCAGGGCGCTCGTTGTCCAGTGCCCACGGATCGAGCGAGGTGCCCATCGAGAACGATCCACCGGGGATGATCGCCTCACCCGACACCTGTGCCGCAGACATCGGGGGCGCAGGGGCAGCGAGAACGGCGGGGCCGGAGCGTAACTGGTGGGTCGCCAGCATCGTCTCGTCGTGTTGCTGTTCGTGCTGCGCAATCATGCCGAATGCAAATCCGTGCTTCTCGACCGGCCTGCCCGCGAATGTACTGCGGTCCAGTACGTCCCAGGCCTTGTCGCGAACGGTCTGCACGTACACGCGCGCCTCGTCCGGAGTGAGCAACGGAAGCGAGGTTCGAGACGACCGTGAGTGCTTGAACGCGTCGTACAACTCGTCGATGTCGGGACGCACGGGATCACGACCACCGACGTCGCGGACCAGCCAGAGTTCTTCCTGACTTCCGATGTGCGCGAGATCCCAGACCAGCGGACTCATCAACGGCGAATGCTGCGCCATCAGTTCGGTTTCGTCCACGCAGTCGGTGAGTGCCGCACTGCGGGCACGGCTGCGGGTGAGGACCGTTTCGATCCTGTTCCTGAGTTGTTCGGCGCTCACACCGATTCCTTTCGATTCCGAAAATCCGGTGATGCCGTGTCGAACTCGCTGGGAGGTTCGCCGGCTCGGCATCGGCGAGCAGCTGCCGACAGGTAGTCGGCGTACTCACCGCCACATTCCGCTGCGAGGTCGAGCAATTCGGTTGCGGCCGAACGGAGATCGCGGTCGCCCAGTCCGATACGAGCTGCGTCGAGCCAGCGTCCGGCCGTCCCTTCCCCGATCTCGGTGGCGCGAGCCACCAGCTCGGGCAACGACAACAGCGCCTCGAACGCCGCCGCAGGAATGACCCACTGCCCGTCCGGTTGGGCGTCGAGATAACGGATCTCGAGATGACCGCACGCTCGAACCTGGGGAAACAGGGTGGTCAGGTGATAATCGAGGTCGCCGTACGTGGGCGCACGTCCGACGACATCCGGATCGGCCAGCCACTGTGCGAACGTCGTACCCGCAGGCGCTTCCCAGTTCTGGTCGACGCCCATTATGCACAGCAGCGGAACGTCGAGAGCCCACCGCGCGTAATCGGCAATCGGATCTCCGGTATTCGGAACCGCGGTTCTGCTGGAATCGGTTCTACTGGAATCGAGTTCGAGCCACGTGCGCATCCGCTGGGACGCCCACACTCCTTCGGGGGCTCCCTCGAGTTCCGGGGACCGAGCGAATGCCGCCACGAACGCCGGGCCGATCACGTGGAGCATTCGCCACCGCGCGGCAACCTCGCCGCGGTCGCGACCGGCGTCGACACTCACCTGCGCGGCAGCGGTGTTGCACATCATCAATTTGCCGAAGGGGCCGATGGTGGTGAACCGGTTCTCCATCGCGCAGTATCTCGGCAGAACGAGAAGCCGTTCGGGAGCGCGTGTGGTATCCGCCGGAACGGCGAGGATGCGGATGCCGGCGCCCTCGAGCATGTCTCGCACCAAGCGCGCATCGGCGTCGAGCACGGATGCCAGGCCGGAAACGGATGTATAAGGCGAACTGGACAATTCGACTTGGCCACCGGGTTCGACCGTGACCATACTTCCGCCCGGCAACGTCAGGGCGGGCGATTCGGGGGCGATGCTGCGCGGGGAGTGATCACCGAGCGCAGTTGCAAGCGAAGAGAGGCTGGGACGCGTTCCGTCGTCGAGGGCAGTGAGCCACTCGAGTTCGGCACCGATCAACGTCGGTGGACCCAGCTTGAAACACACTTTCGACACGTACGCCTCGGCTGCTGGGCGTGTGCTCAGCTCGAGGGACTTTTCGTTGGACGACACTTTTTCCTTCTTTCCGCACTCACCACGCTCTTCGCTACTGAACGTACCCAGCTGCGGGGATCGAAAACGCAGTGATCCCGCGTCGTATCGAGGCTACCGATTGTGCAACCCTGATGCCGAGAGTTCGTGACAGGAAGGACGACCGATGCTCGATCAGGACCGCATCCGCCGCGATACCCCCGGTGCGTCGGGTCGGGTGTTTCTCGACAGCGCCGGCTCCTCAATGCCGCCTACCGTCGTCGTCGACACCGCCGTCGCGCACCTGCGCCGGGAAGCGGAAGTCGGTGGCTATCGGGCAGCAAACGAACGCTCGGACGATCTCGCGGCGGTGAAGACATCGATCGGAACGTTGATCGGGGCTTCGGCGTCGAGCATCGCCCTGAGCGATTCCGCGACGCGCGCGTGGACCGACTTCTTCTACTCCGTGCCCCTCTCCCCCGGTGATCGAATCCTGCTGTGCGAGGCCGAGTACGCCAGCAACGCGATCTCCGCTCTGCACCGCGCCGAGGTCACCGGAGCGGTGGTCGAGGTGATTCCGAGCGACGTGTCGGGACGGATCGACGTCGACGCGCTGGCCACCATGCTCGACGATCGCGTGAAGCTGGTCTCGGTGGTGCACGCACCCACCAACGGCGGTCTGATCAACCCCGCCCGCGCTGTCGCAGATCTCGCCCACCGACACGGTGCCCTGGTACTGCTCGACGCCTGCCAGTCCATGGGACAGATGCGCATCGACGTCGACGAGCTCGATGTCGACGCGCTCTCTGCCACCGGACGCAAATGGCTCCGCGGCCCGCGCGGAACCGGATTTCTCTACCTGCGTCCAGGATTGGCGTCGACGCTGCATCCACCGGCCCTCGACTTGCACAGCGCTCAATGGGAAGACACCTCCACCTACCGAATGGCCGACGACGCCACGCGATTCGAGTTCTGGGAATGCGACGTCGCGGCCAGGCTCGCTCTCGGTGCCGCCGTCGACTATCTACTCGAGCTCGGTATCGACCACGTCGAAGAGGCAGTCGGCGAACGTGCCGAATATCTGCGCGCGGGGCTCCTGAAGGTCCCCGGCGTGACGGTGCGGGATCTGGGCGAACGCAAGAGTGGGATCGTCTCCTTCACCGTCGACGGTGAAGATCCCCTGGCTGTCCGCGATCGACTCGCCGCCCAGAACGTGACGGTGACCGTCAGCCACCGTGGCTCGACGCGCCTGGACATGACGGGCCGCGGACTCGACGCCGTGGTGCGTGCGTCCCCGCACTATTTCGTCACCTTCGCCGAGTTGGACACGATGCTCGCTGCGCTCGCAGGTGCATGAGAGTTCGTAGCAGGCACCGAACTGCCGCTCACATAGGCGGCCACACCGATTGCTGAGACCACCAGTCCACCCACTCCCACCCAGGTGATCGCATCACCGAACATCAGCCAGGCCCACACCATGGTCGTCGGCGGAGTCAGGTACAGCAGCACGCTTGCGCGAGTGGGCCCGTTACGACGCACCACGAACAGGTACGCGCCGTATGCGCCGAACGTCGACAGCACCACGGTCCAGGCGACGGCCGCTCCGAAAGCCACCGTCATCGGCGGTGCGAGATCTCCCGCCAGAGCGCTCCAGATCATGAAACCAGTTGCGCTGAAGAAACATTGAATAGCCATCGACAGCGCGATCGGCTCCTTCGGTGCCAGCATTCGCTGACCGACGGTCCCGATCGACAACGCCATCATCCCGGCGGCCGGTAGCAGGTAGACGGGCCAGGAGAGGTCGGCACCGGACATATCCCCCACCACGACCAGCGCTACTCCGACGATTCCGACGAAGAGCCCCAAGCACTGACGACGTCCGACGCGTTCACCGAACATCCTGCTCGACGCCATGGCGACCAACAGCGGCTGCAGGGCGGCGATCAGCGCGGCGACACCTGGCGGCACGCCCATCCCGATGCCGGTGATGGTGGCCCCGAGGTAGAGGAACTGACAGAACAGGCCCAGCACGGCGTGAATTCGGATGGCGTGCCAGGTCGGTGTCAGCCTCCGATATCGGCACCAGGCGATCAGGAGCACCGCAGCCGCGACGTAGCGCCAGGCCAGCAGCGTGTGCGCGGGGGCTTCAGCTGTGCCGAGTTCGGCTCCGATGAAGCCCGAACTCCACAGCACCACCAGGGCCGTAACTGCGACCGTATCGATATTTGCTCTCATTCAGCGATGTAAACACACAGGTCTGTATACTCGCAGTGCACCTGCTTCTCCCCAGTGCTTTCGGAAGGTATCCATGCTCGACAAGCCGCTCACCCCCGCCGGAGAACGCATTCTCAGCGTCGCCAGCGAGCTGTTCTACGCCCGCGGGATCCGCGCCGTCGGCGTCGACCTCATCGCCGAGGAGGCCGGTACCACCAAGAAGACTCTCTACGACCGCTTCGGCTCCAAGGACGGCCTGGTGCAGCGATACCTCACCCGCCGATACGGCCTGTGGTGCGAGCATGTGAGCAGGTACGTCGAATCCCTCGAACCCGGCGACGCACGCATCCTCGGGGTGTACGACGCTCTCGATCTGTGGATGCGCGACAACCACCGCGGCTGCGGATTCGTCAACGCATTCGCCGAGTTCGGCGGCACCGACAGCCCGGTACTCGAGATCATCAAGTCCGAGAAGGAATGGACCAGATCACTGTTCGCGCAACTGGCCGCCGACGCCGGGTACTCCGACGCCGAACAACTTGGCTCGCGACTGTCGGTACTGCACGAGGGCGCGGTGGTGATGGGGACTGCAGGCGGACGTGATGATGCGATATCGGTGGCGCGCGGTGTTGCCGCAGAGTTGCTCGCTGCGCTCGCAGGTGCACGCAAGTTCGTAGCAGGGGTCGAACTTCCGCGCACATGACGTGGTCGTGTATTGTCTTCCAGGTTGTCTCGGCGAGGGTAGATCCACGATTTAGGGATCCACCGTTATCGACGCGGCTCGGCCCCGTTGGCCGCGCTCGTTCGTGTCCGCCCCGACGAGCTTGACCGCCCGACGAAGTACGCCGCACGAACCACAGTTATCAGGAGCATGTAGCACCATGGCATCGAAGGTAAACAATCTCACCGCGCAGGTCCGCACCGAATTCGGCAAGGGCGCAGCTCGCCGCGCACGTCGCGACGGCCTCGTTCCCGCCGTTCTCTACGGACACGCCACCGATCCCCAGCACCTCGCGCTGGACGCTCGCGCGTTCGCCGCTGTGCTGCGTAACGACGGCACCAACGCTGTGCTGACCCTCGACATCGCCGGCAAGTCGCAGCTGGCCCTCACCAAGTCGATCGTCGTGCACCCGATCCGTCGCAGCATCGAGCACGCCGACCTCCTCGTCCTGAAGAAGGGCGAGCGCGTCACCGTCGAGGTCAACATCATCGTCGAAGGCGATGCCGCACCGGGCACCCTGGTCGTCACCGACTCCACGTACATCGAGATCGAGGCCGACGCGCTGGAGATCCCGGAGAACTTCGTCATCTCCGTCGAGGACAACCAGATCGACACCCAGTACTACGCAAAGGACGTCGAGCTCCCTGACGGCGTCACCCTGATCTCCGACCCCGAGCAGCTGCTCGTCAACGTCACCGAGGCACCGTCCGAGGAAGAGCTCGAGGCCGACGGCGAAGGCACCGAGCCGATTTCCGAGGAGGGCGAGGCCGAAACTCAGGAAGAGGCCGAGAGCCACGAGGATTCGGACGAGGACAGCAAGGACAGCGACAGCTGATCTCGCTCCATCGACCGCGTACGACGCGCTGTTCCCGCGCCGGGAGCAGCGCGTCGTTCGTTTCGAAGACGTGATGAGACAATGACGACCGTGAGTGTCGAACCCGAAGAGCCGGCCTTGATCGTCGGGCTCGGTAATCCTGGCCCGCAGTACGAAAAGACCCGCCACAACGTCGGTTTCATGGTCGCCGACGCCTTGGCCGGACGCATCGGCGCGACGTTCTCCTCGCACAAGAAGTCCAATTCCGACATCGTGCAGGCTCGTCTGGGTCGACGCTCGGTGGTCATCGCCAAGCCGCGCACGTTCATGAATCTCTCGGGCCAGCCGGTGGCCGCGTTGGCTCGGTTCTTCTCCATCGACGCGGCGAACATCGTGGTGGTGCACGACGAGTTGGACATCGACTTCGGGGCTCTGCGACTCAAGCTCGGCGGCGGCGAAGGTGGCCACAACGGTCTGCGCTCGATCTCCCAGCATCTGAGCACCAAAGACTATCTGCGGGTCCGCGTAGGCGTCGGACGCCCGCCCGGACGAATGGATCCGGCGTCGTTCGTGCTCAAGCCGTTCTCGGCCGCCGAACGCAAGGATCTCGGCGTCGTCGTCGAAGAAGCAGCGGACGCTGCCGAACTTCTGCTTTCGGCCGGGCTGGAAGCAGCGCAGAACCGAGTGCACCCGCGCTGAAGCTCACACCCCTTTTACGAGGCGCGCGCCTGTTCTCGCCTCCGAGCGCACGCGCGCACCTTGCAAAAAGGGTGTGAGGTCCCTGTCGCCCACTCAGTTCAGCAACGACGCCGAATTCGCCCGTCGCAGCTTGCCGCTCGATGTCTTGGGAATGCTGCCCGGTCCGAGTACCGCGACGGTGCGCGGCCGCACCCCCACCTCCGAGTGCACCGCATGGATCACCTCACGTTCGATGCGTTTGACCTCGTCCGGCTTGTCGATGTCGTTGGTTTCGACCGCTACAGCGAAACTTTCACGCTTGTCCCCTGCATCGAGTCGAATGGCCACGGCATTGCCCGGTCGCACACCAGCGACGGTTTGTGCAGCCCGTTCGATATCGGTGGGATAGATATTGCGACCGCCCATGATGATGACGTCCTTGATGCGTCCGCAGACGACCACCAGTTCGTCCTCGGTGATGTAGCCGACGTCGCCCGTGTCGAGCCAGCCGTCGGCGTCGAGCGTCGAGACCGGCCCGTCGACGGTGATGTATCCGGGTGTGACGGCCTTGCCCCGCACTTCGATGATGCCGACACCGCGCGCGGTCAGCACCTGCCCCTCCTTGTCTACGACCCGACCCTCGAGGCCCGGCACGAATTTGCCGAGAGTGGCGAGAGAGCGGGTGTTTCCACGGGTGGACGGAACGGCGCGACCCAGCGTCTCGAGCAGGTCCGCGTCGACCACGTCGATCACCTGACCGCGATCGGGGTCCGGAATCGACACTGCCAGAGTCGTTTCGGCCATTCCGTACACCGGAGCGAGCGCCGACGGGTTGAGCTTGTACCGCGCACCGGCCTCGGCCAAGGCGATCATCGTGTCCGGATCGACCGGCTCGGCCCCGTTCCAGGCGTAGCGCAGTGTGGAGAGGTCGAGGTCCAGATCGTCCTCGGCCTGGCGCAACCGGCGCGCAAGCAATGAATACGCGAAATTCGGTGCCGCCGTGACGGTTCCGCGGTACTTGTGAATGAGCTTGGCCCACAGCAGCGGTGAACGAAGGAAGTCCAGCGGAGTGATGCTGACGACCTCGGCACCGACCTGCATGGGCACCGAAAGAAAGCCCACCATCCCCATGTCGTGGAACAACGGCAACCAACTGACCATCACGTCGGACTCGACGTCGAACTCGATGCGGTCGATCATCGCGTACGCATTGACGTAGAAGTTCTCGTGCGTGATCCGCACGGCTTTGGGTGAACCGGTCGAACCGGAGGTGAGCTGTTGCAGCGCGATGTCGGACTCCGCCGTCGGCACCGGGTCGATATCGCGACCGGTCTTCATGTCCTCGATCTTCAACACGGTGATGCCGCGCTCCTCGAGCACCGGGGCGGCGATGTCGAACGGGGCGCCGAGAACGACGGCCTTGGCCTCGATCATCCGCACGACGGTTTCGGTGTCCTCGCCCCACACCGCGAGGTCGGTTCGCGGAGTCGGCTGATGCAGCATCGTCACCGAGGCGCCGCGCATCCATGTCGCCTGGCACGCTGGTGCGATATCCACCGGCTGACCGGCCAGAATGCCGATCGCGTCACCGTGTACTACGCCCGCGTCGGCCAACGCGCCTGCCATCCGACGCGCCTGTTCGTGGATGTCGCCCCAGGACTGTCGGAGCGCCTCGTCGGGCTCGCCGGTGACCAGACCTCGCTTGCTGGTGCTCGCGGTCTCGAACATTTCCTCGGTGAACTTGCTCAACGCGCGTCTCCTCGTGACGTGAACCCCGCCCCACCGAACACAGTAGGCAGTCCCGCCGCGCCCGCGCTGGACAATAGGCCGCGTATCCTTGATGTCTGCCCGGTCACCGCATCGGTCCTGCCTGTCTACGAGAATGAGGTTTTCGTGAGTACCCCGTCCAGTACCCCCGACGTCGACGCAACGCTCGAAGGGTCTGGACCGGCAGTGCTGGAAGAGTCCGGACCCTCCCGAAGCCCTGCCAAGGAACTCGAGACCGAGGTCGCGAGGCGTCGAACATTCGCGGTGATCTCACACCCCGACGCCGGTAAGTCGACTCTCACCGAAGCACTCGCATTACACGCCCGCGTCATCTCCGAGGCCGGAGCGATCCACGGCAAAGCCGGCCGCCGGTCCACCGTCTCGGACTGGATGGAGATGGAGAAGGCACGCGGTATCTCGGTCAGTTCGACTGCGCTGCAGTTCAATTACCACACCTCACCCGATGCCGCGATCACCAACGTCATCAACCTCGTCGACACTCCGGGCCACGCCGACTTCTCCGAGGACACCTACCGGGTCCTGACCGCCGTCGACGCAGCCGTGATGCTCATCGACGCCGCGAAGGGCCTCGAACCCCAGACCCTCAAGCTGTTCCAGGTGTGCCGCCAGTTCGGCATCCCGGTCATCACCGTCATCAACAAGTGGGACCGTCCGGGCCAGTCACCGCTGGAGCTCTTGGACGAGATCGAGTCGCGGATCGGCCTGACCCCGACGCCGCTGTACTGGCCCGTCGGCATTGCCGGCGATTTCCGCGGGCTGCTCGACGTGCAGGACGGCAGCTACATTCGCTTCACCCGCACCGCGGGTGGTGCGACCATCGCGCCGGAGGAATTCATGTCGGCCGAGGCTGCCGCCGCACGCGAGGGCGTCGACTGGGACACCGCGGTCGAGGAGAGCGATCTGCTGATCTCGAGCGGTCAGCAGCACGACCAGGAAATGTTCCTGGCCGGCCAGACGTCGCCGGTGATCTTCGGCTCGGCCATGCTCAACTTCGGCGTCCGGCAAATCCTCGACACCCTCGTGGCCCTGGCCCCTGCGCCGGGATCGCGTGACGATGCTTCCGGCGGCGTGCGCGAGGTGACCGATCCGTTCAGCGCCGTGGTGTTCAAGGTGCAGGCCGGCATGGACACCGCCCATCGGGATCGGCTTGCCTTCATGCGCGTGGTGTCGGGCGTCTTCGAGCGCGGGATGGTCGTCACGCACGCCCAGACCAAGAAGCCGTTCACCACCAAGTACGCCCTGACGGTGTTCGGTCGCGATCGCACGACGGTCGAGAACGCGTACCCCGGCGACATCGTCGGCCTCGTCAACGCGACCGCGCTGGCTCCGGGCCACACCCTGTATTCGGACAAGAAGGTCGAGTTTCCGCCGATCCCGTCGTTCGCGCCCGAGCACTTCTCGGCACTGCGCGTCGACAGTGCGGACAAGTACAAGAAGTTCCGCCGTGCCGTCGAGCAGCTCGACTCCGAAGGCGTGGTTCAGGTGCTACGCAACGACATTCGCGGTGACGCGTCGCCGGTACTCGCCGCCGTCGGACCCATGCAGTTCGAGGTGGTCACCGCACGCATGAAGACAGAGTTCGGCGTCGACGCCCGAATGGAACCCCTCGGTTACTCCTTGGCCCGGCGGACCGACGCGGCATCGGCCGTCGAGCTGGGTCGTCAGCGCGGAGTCGAGATCTTCACCCGCACCGACGGTGCGTTGCTCGCGTTGGTCAGCGACAAATGGCGCCTGCAGTACATCCAGAAGGAAATGCCCGAGCTGACCCTCGAGCCGCTCGTCGCCGCTGGCGATCAGTAGCCCTGTGCTGATCGAGCTGCTCGACGCCGAATTCAGCGTGTTCGGCCACCCCGTGCTGTGGCGCGAGGTTGTCGGCAACGGCTTCGGGTTGCTCTCGGCAATCGGTGGGATGCGACGCGTCGTATGGGCGTGGCCGGTGGGCATCATCGGAAATGCATTGCTGTTCACCGTCTTTCTGGGCGGGGTGTTCCACACACCGCAGGCCCTCGATCTCTACGGCCAGGCCGGACGCCAGCTGATGTTCATCGCCGTGAGCGTCTACGGGCTGGTGCGCTGGATGCGCGATTCCCAGCGCACGGGGGCCGCCGTCCTCCCGCGGTGGGGTACTACGCGTGAACGGACGGCGATGCTCGTGGTCGCAGTCGTCGGAACGGTCGTGTTCGCGCAGCTGTTCGGCTATCTCGGCTCGTTCGGCAAATGGGCCGATGCGTGGATCTTCACCGGATCGATGCTGGCCACGTTCGGAATGGCGCGCGGCCTCACCGAGTTCTGGCTGATCTGGATCGCGGTCGACGTGGTGGGTATTCCCCTGCTCGTCGTCGCCGGGTTCTATCCGTCAGCGGCGCTCTACCTGGTGTACGCCGGGTTCGTTGCCTGGGGATTTGCCGTCTGGTTAAGGATCCAGAACAAATACACGGGTCAAAAAATGGCGTCTTAAACAATCGTGATGCTACTCTCAAAGGGTCCGAACAAACTTAGAGTACGTTTTAGCGTGCTCGGCCCCGAGTAGCACGTCCTGATCGATATCCGATCGTGACATCTCGGCACCGAGCCAGCTGGGAACACGATGAAGTGGAAGACGACATGACACAGGGTTCGAATTACCCATTGGCCGGGATCAAGGTCGGTGGCGCTCCTGCGCATCGTTTGGCGACGCCGCCGAAGTCGGACTCCACTTCGCCAAAAAGTGCCCGCACCGATTCTTCGGCGGCAGCGCCCGCCGAGAAGGCGGTCGAGGCCGCAACCACCGAGAAATCGGCCGTAGCGACCACGCCCGCCGAGAAGGCGTCTGCAACAACGCCTGCACCAGCAACGTCGTCCGTCACGGATTCAGCGACTACCCGCGCGGATCGACGTCGTCCAGAGAAGCCCGCCACGGAATCGAACGAGGTTGAAGTGACTACAAGCGATCAGATCTCAGAACACGGCCTGCCCACCAACGGCCGCTCCACGTCTCACGGATCGACCGCCGGCTCCACGCCGACGCTCGGACGCGGCCAGGCACCCGATCGTCGTACTGCCATGGGCGTCGCCTCGGTACGCATCGCAGGCCGGCTGACCCAGAACGAGCTCGGCAGCCGTACCGGTGACATCCGCACCCCCGACACCTCCGTCGGCCCCGACGAGCTGCTGCAGCTGCTCGGCGAATACCTCGTCTCGGGTGGCCTGCAGAACCCCGAGATCCATGTGCGTTCCAACGGCCAGACCATCGTGTTGGACCTGCAGAACCCTGCCAAGGGTTACCGCTGACCCCAGACGGTCACAACAGCTGTTGGAAAGCCTCTGGTCGCACCATTTCGAGTACCAGAGGCTTCCACTGCGGTGCGCGGTCCTTGTCGACCAGCACCGCGCGTACACCTTCGGCGAAGTCCGGTTCGGTGATGATCCAGGTCGCCATTCGCAACTCGCGGTCCAGACATTCCCGCAACGTGCTGTCTGCTCCGCGCGCAATCAGCGCGTCGGTGGCCATCAGTGACGTCGGAGACAGCGTCGCCAGCTGAGTCTTCGTGGTACGTGACCACGGGGTGTCGCACTCGAGCGCGTCGATGATGTCGACGAGAGACTCCTTCTCGAATACCGCTGCCACCGCCTCGGCGTCGAACGAGAGCTCTGTCGTCGACGGCACCGTTGTGTGGCGATCCAGCGCCTCGTGAATATCGGTGCCGGCGAGGATGTCGGCCTTCAATTCGTCGACGACCTCGCTCGGGCAGAAGTGCGTGGCCAGACCCAATGCGAGCGCGTCCGGTCCGGTGATGCGCGTACCCGTCAGCGCCAGATACCGACCTACACGACCGGGCAGTCGTGACAGGAAGTAGCTCGACCCCACATCAGGCACGAAGCCGATCGCAGTCTCCGGCATGGCCAGTACCGCGTTCTCGGTGACGACACGGATGTTGCCGTGAATCGAGATACCGAGACCTCCACCGAAGGCCGCTGCCTCGATGATCGCTATGTACGGCTTGGGGTAGTTCGCGATCAGTTCGTCGAGATCGTATTCCGCGGCGAAGTACTGCGGCCCGGCGTCGCGATCGCCGTCGACGACGGCCTGCCGAATCGCCTTGATATCTCCGCCCGCGCAGAACGCCCGCGGCGAACCACTCGTCAACAATACCGACGCAACCGCATCGTCGTCTCGCCACGCATCGAGAGCGTCGCGGATGCCGTCGATCATGGCACCGTTCAACGAGTTCAGAGCCTCCGGCCGATTCAGGACGATATGTCCGACCCCGCCGGACACCTCGGCTTCGACAACGGCCATTGTTGACTCCTTCACCCGCACATCGTTCGACGCGTAACAGTAGCGCGCTACTCGCGTGACTCCACCGATCGAGGACGCGCGTCACCGGGGATGTCGGCTGTTCGACACGGCCTCTCCTCCGCGGTGAACCATCCGCGATACAGAAAGATCTGGCCGAGGACCGGACTCTGAACCTTGATCTCGATGCGATGCCGCTCCTCGGCCGAGTCCCACCACTCCCGACCGATCGTCAGCGCCGACGCCACCTTCGGCAATTTCGGTGCCACCGGGCCGAGCAGGAATCGGGGCACTTCGCTCTCGAGTATCAGACCGCCTTCGTCGTCGACCTCACACCTGGTGTGCACCACCATGTCCGAGGAGAATCCCAGATAGTCCAGGGCGTACTCTTCGGACTCGGCAGAGGACACCATCACGGAGTTCATCCCCTGCGGACGGCCGGCAAAGGCGAAACGGCGCACGAAAGACATTGTCTCGCGGCCCAACTCGTCGACATACGCGTAGTTGGCGATGGTGAACGGCACGTCCGTGCCCACGCCCGCAGGAAAGAGTCCGCGCTTGCGGCCGGCCCACAGCAACGGCGGCGGCACCAAACGTGAGTGCGTCATTTCCTCCATCACGCCCACCCCGAATTGGGCGAGCTGATCCGAGGACTGCAACCCGAAGCGCCACTGAACCTTGGGATGCAGACGTGAGAAATCCGAACCGAGTACTTCCGCGACCACCGATGCCATGTGTCCAGTATGCGCAGCGCGCACGTGCACGAAACTTCGTAGCGGGTTACGAATTACCGTTCACATGCGGCGGAGCCGCTCACTCGAGCTCGGCAGCCAGTTCCATCCACCGTTCCTCGGCCACGTCCTTGTCCGCCAGGACCTGCTTGAGCTCGGTGTCGAGAGCAACGAGCTTGCCCGGCTCGGTGGACGCGTCGACGAGTTCGGCGTGCAACTCGACCTCACGCTTGGACAGGCGCAGGACGAGCTTCTCGAGCTTGCTGAGTTCCTTGCGGGCAGCGCGCTCCGAGGCCGCATCGCGGGTTGCCTTGCGCGGTGTCCCGCCGGTGGTCAACGAGTCGGGGGTCGCGTCGGCGGCGAGAACGGCCCGCCTGCGCAGGTACTCCTCGATGCCACCGGGCAGGTTGGTGAGTTTGCCGTCGCCGAACAGTGCCCACGTCGAGTCGCAGATGCGTTCGATCAGGTACCGGTCGTGACTGATGACGACGAGCGTGCCCGCCCAACCGTCCAGGATGTCCTCGAGCTGCTGCAGGGTGTCGATATCCAGGTCGTTGGTGGGCTCGTCGAGCAACAGCACGTTCGGCTCGGCCATCAGGACTCGCGTCAATTGCAGGCGGCGGCGTTCGCCACCGGACAGATCACCGACCGGCGTGCGCTGGCGAGCGGGCGTGAAGCCCAGCCTCTCCGCAAGCTGTCCGGCAGAGATCTCCTTGTCGCCCAACGTGATTCGCTCGGCCACTTCCTTCACCGCGTCGAGCACCCGGAGCTTCTTGGGCAGGTCGTCCAATTCCTGCTTCAGCCAACCGATCTTGACGGTCTGGCCCTGAATGCGCTTGCCCGCAGCGGGCTGCAGTTCACCGGCAAGCGTGCGGAGCATGGTCGTCTTACCCGAACCGTTGACGCCGACGAGACCGACGCGCTCGCCGGGAGCCAGACGCCAGGTGAAGTCCTTGACCAGCTCACGCCCGTCGGGAGTTTCCAGGCGCGCGTCCTCCAGTTCGATGACGACTTTGCCCAGCCGACGCTGCGCGAAGGAGGACAGTGCAACGGAGTCACGAGGCGGCGGAACATCGGCGATCAAGGCCTCGGCGGCCTCGATTCGGTACTTGGGCTTGGACGTCCGGGCGGGAGCGCCGCGGCGCAGCCACGCGAGTTCCTTCCGGGCGAGGTTGCGACGCCGCTCCTCGGATGCGTCGGCCTGACGGGATCGTTCGGCGCGCGCGAAGACCCAATCGTTGTAGCCACCCTCGTAGGTTTCGATACCGCCCCCGACGACCTCCCACGTCTGATTGGCGACGGTATCGAGGAACCACCGATCGTGAGTGACCACGACGAGTGCGCTGCGACGCGAAACAAGGTGCGCAGCGAGCCACTGCACTCCCTCGACGTCCAGGTGGTTGGTGGGCTCGTCGAGCACGAGCAAGTCCAGGTCCTGCACGAGCGCGGCAGCCAGCGCGACGCGACGGCGCTCGCCGCCGGACAGATTGTCGATCGAGGCGTCCAGCCCGGAGCTGCCGACCGGTCCGAGATCGGCGATGCCGATGCCCGTCAGGATGTTGCGCACCCGAGAATCACCGGCCCATTCGTGCTCGGCCATGCCGAGCGGGTCGAGCACAACCTGGCCGACGGTCGACCCGGGAGGCAACACCCCGCGCTGGGTCACGACGGCCATCCGCAGGCCGTTGACTCGGCTGACGCGTCCCGAATCGGGCGGTTCGAGACCGGCCAGAACCTCGAGCGTGGTGGTCTTACCGCCGCCGTTGAGGCCCACCATGCCGATGCGTTCGCCCTCCTGCACGCCGAGGGATACGCCGTCGAGCAGCGGCTTGACGCCGAAGGACTTGCTGACGTTTTCGAGATTGACGAGATTGACCATCAGGAAAAACCAATCGATTCATTAGTGACAACACGAGCGCCGGGAACCGGCCCACTCGCAACACGGACGGTGCGGCACACGCCGGCACCGGACAGTTCAGCGCTCACCGACACCGCCGCGTCGGCGTCGGCGCAGAGAAACGCACACGTGGGGCCCGAGCCCGAGACGATGCCCGCCAACGCCCCGGCCGTCACCCCTGCGCGAAGGGTGCGACGCAGCTGTGGCATCAGCGACACCGCAGCAGCCTGCAGATCGTTGCCGAGCAACGGCGCGAGGGCACGCGCATCACCGGACGTGAGCGCATGCATCAGATCCTCGGTGCCGCCGAGGCGAGGCGGACTGCCTTTGGCGCGCAACTCGTCGAGTTCGTTGTACACCGCGGGCGTCTGCAGACCGCCCTTGGCCAACGCCAGTACCCAGTGAAAACTGTTGCGCGAGAGCACCGGAAGTAACTTCTCACCGCGTCCTGTTCCCACCGCAGTGCCGCCGTGCAACGAGAACGGTACGTCGCTACCGAGTTCTGCAGCGACGTCGTCCAGCTCGTCCCGAGAGAGATCCAGATGCCACATCGCATTGAGGGCCACCAGAGTCGCAGCAGCATCGGCGCTTCCGCCTGCCATGCCTCCGGCCACCGGAATGCCCTTGTCGATGGTGATCTCCACCGACGGCTCACGGCCGACTCTTTCGCCGAGCAGCACCGCGGCCTTCCACACCAGATTCCGCGAATCGGTGGGAACCACCTTCGCGTCGTCGCCGCGCACCCGAACCGAAAGCGACGTGGCCGGAATCACCGACAGCTCGTCGGACAACGAGAGCGCCTGGAACACCGTCGTCAACTCGTGAAAGCCATCGGGACGCAGGTCACCGACCGCGAGATGCAGATTCACCTTCGACGGGGCCCGTACGACAACGGGTGTGGGAACGACAGACAGCACGAGTAACCACAGTAGTGGAGAAACAGCGGCCGAGTTCACCACCAGGAGGCCCAGCTCGGGGTACGCGACGTAGCGCCCGAGAGGAGTCAATGTGACGTTCGGTGGCCTTTGTGACGGTCAATGTCACATTTGGTGGACTTGGGTGGCGGTATCGGGTCGGTAAAAGGGACCGAATGTGTCCGCATTCGGTGACATTGTGTGGATATGAAGGAAACCTCGGCCCGGCTGCTGCGGTTGCTGTCCCTGCTCCAGACTCGTCGCGACTGGGCGGGTGCGGAGCTGGCGGAGCGGCTCGATGTCACTCCGCGAACATTGCGACGCGACGTGGACAAGCTGCGCGATATCGGTTACCCCGTCAATGCGACGCCGGGGGTCGGCGGCGGCTATCAGCTCGGCCCCGGTGCCGAGATGCCGCCACTGCTGCTCGACGACGACGAAGCACTGGCGGTTGCGTTCGGGTTGCAATCCGCCGCCGGCGGGTCGGTGGCAGGCATCGGCGAGGCGTCGCTGCGGGCCTTGACGAAGCTGCGTCAGGTGATGCCGTCGCGCATCCAGCATCGGCTCGACGCGCTGCGCATCGACGTGGTGGAACAGACGCCACGTTCGGCGGTGGACGCCTCGGTGCTGTCGACGGTGGCGGCGGTGTGTCACCGGCACGAGCGGCTCCGATTCGACTACCGCAAACACGACGGTTCCGAGTCCAGACGTGAGGTGGAGCCGTACAGCCTGGTGCGGGCGGGAGCGCGCTGGTATCTGCTGGGATGGGATGTGCTGCGGGAGGATTGGCGATCGTATCGAGTGGATCGACTGATTCCGAAGATCCCGACGGGTCCTCGGTTCACCCCGCGAGAGTTGCCTGCCGGTGGGGCGGCCGCGTTCGTCTCGCAGGGTATCGATCGCGCGTTCACTCAGGTGCAGGCGAGGATCGCGCTGCATGCACCGATCGAGACCATCGCTCCGATGATCGACGAACAATGGGGCGCAATCGAATCCATCGACGAGCACACCTGCGCTGTGATTCTGTCCGGCGATTCGCTGCCGTCGATCGCGCGGTGGCTGGCAGCGTTCGAAACCGATTTCACCGTGCTCGATCCACCGGAACTACGTGACGAATGCCGAGTCGTCGCCGAGCGGCACGCGAGACTGACCGACCGGTACCTGGCGGCGGTTCACTCTCCGGTAACCGACGCGTGAGTCAATGGACCGATGACGTCACCACTCGGTTTCGACCCGGAGTTTCTGTCCGACATCGACGTTCCTCTGCCCGATCGCGCTGGCCTGGTGGTGCTGCCGTACACCCACTTCTCGGTGTCCATCGACCCCGATCGACGCCTCGCCGCGGTCACCGGCGTCAACATCGACGGCATGAGCTTGAAAGACGTCGAGCGGGGCGACGACTGGCGCTTGGACGACCGACTGCCGGCGTCACAGCAGGCCGGTAACGAGCTGTACAAGAACAACGACCTCGATCGCGGGCACCTGGTTCGCAGGCGAGACCCGGTGTGGGGCGAGCTGCCGGTGGCCACGCGCGCCAACGAGGACACCTTCCACTACACGGTGTGTGCTCCGCAGACAGCCACGTTGAACCAGTCCAAGACACTCTGGCTGGGGCTCGAGGACTACGTCCTGGGATACGCAGAGCAATACGGCCAACGACTTTCGGTGTTCAGCGGCTGCATCTTCGCCGACGACGATCCGATCTACCGAGGCATCGCCATTCCGAGGCGGTTCTTCAAAATCGGAGTGTGGTCCCAGGATTCGAGTCCGGCGTGCACCGGCTACGTGCTGGACCAGTCGCCGTCCCTCGACCCGATCCTGGACAAGCCGCTGCGACTCGAGACCGATCCCCCGCCCCTCGGTCCCTACCGGACGTACCAGGTTCCGGTGGCCGACATCGCGTCGGCGACCGGTCTCGAACTGGACCTGCTCATCGACGCCGATCGGTACGCACCGGTGGCCGCGGCTCGTGCCGAAGCGTCGAAGTGGACCGAGCTGACGCGACTGTCCGACATCCACCTCTGAACGAACTAAGTGGTTTGATATGAAATCGTGACGCGCACAATCGTTGGATGCCAATAGCATTGCTCAGCATCTGACGGAACGTCGACGAACAGGGGCCCGACATGCGTAGACGATGGACGACGGCACTGGTGGCGCTGGCGATGACGGTGGCCGCACTGTTCGTCTCGGGTGGCACGGCGGCGGCCGCGCCGCACTCCCATCTCGCGACCGTCTCGATCCCGAGCGCGTACCCCTGGGAAGCGCCGTACACGCTCGAGGTCAACGGCTACAGCGGCCTTCGATCCGACTTCGGCGGGCCGTATCACGCATTCCTGGCGATCACCGCGCAGCCGCCGACCACCGACCCGATCTACAGCCAGAACTGGCGTTTTCTGTCGTTCGCTTCGCACACCGAAGTGCAGTGGCGCAACACGACAACCGGGGCCTCGGGCGTCGCACACGAGGACAGGAATGCGCGGTATCCGTGGGGTGAGGCGTACATCGACACCGGTCTCGGGTGGGTCGAGTACACGATCACGGTCACCTCTGGAGCATTCGTTCAGCAGCTGAATCCGCAGCGGGTCACGTCGTCCGGCGCACTCGAAGTGTCCATGAATCCGTTCTGACGGTCAGGCTTCGGTAGCGGCCAAACGGACGAAGGCTGCGGCGTCGATGGTCTCGCCGCGTGCCGTCGGGTCGATCCCGGCCTCGCGGAGGCGCCGTTCGGCGGCAACCGGGGAACCGGCCCACCCCGCCAGGGCTGCTCGTAAAGTCTTGCGCCGCTGCGCGAATGCGGCATCGATCGCGGCGAAGACGGCCTTGCGATGCGCTGTGTCCGTCGGCCACGGTGGCTCGGCGTACCGATCGATGCGAACCAGTCCCGACTCGACCTTGGGCACCGGCCAGAACACCGAACGGCCCACTGCGCCTGCCCTTTTGACATCACCGAAGAATCTGGCCTTGACGCTGGGAATGCCGTAGATCTTGCTTCCCGGTACCGCGGCCAGTCGATCGGCCACCTCGGCCTGGACCATCACCACGGCCACCCTCAGGCTCGGCAGTTCCGAGAACAGATGGATCAGCACGGGAACGGCGACGTTGTAGGGAAGATTGGCCACCAGAGCGGTCGGCTCGCCGGCGATGTCTGCGGCACGGATACGAAGGGCGTCGAACTCGATGACCGTCAGGCGGTCGGCCAGAGTCGGGGCCCGGTCGGCCACCGTGATCGGCAGACGGGTCGCGAGCTTGGGGTCGATCTCTACCGCGATGACGGCCTCGGCAACATCGAGCAGCGCGAGGGTCAGCGATCCAAGCCCTGGACCGACCTCGAGCACCGTGTCCTGCGGGCCGACGCCCGCCGAGGCGACGATTCGTCGAACGGTGTTGGCGTCGTGGACGAAGTTCTGCCCGAGCTGTTTGGTGGGCCGTACATCGAGCTCGGCGGCGAGAGAACGGACCTCTGCGGGACCGAGCAGAGCCGCAGCTCCCCTCACATGTTCGGACACTGGGGAGACTCTACTGAGGCAATCAGCGATAACCCAAGCGCGAGGTGCATGCCGGCCATGCGCCCCAACCCTGGGACTTCTGCGTCACCGAGGCGATGGCGATCTGCTCTTCGCGGGTAGCGAGGTCGGCGCGCGGAGCGTATTTGAGGCCGCCCTGGCGTTCCCAGGTGTTCTGGTCGAACTGCACGCCGCCGTAGAAACCGTTGCCGGTGTTGATGGCCCAGTTGCCGGTTGCCTCGCACTGAGCGAGCGCGTCCCAGATCGCACCGTTCTCCACGGGCGGAACCTCGGTACCGGGCTTGGCTCCGACGCGTACGGTCTTCGGCTGCGCCGGCACCTTGACCACTTCGTCGACCTTCTCGCGTCCGACCTCGACCCCGTTGACCATGTTGATCTTCCAGGTGATGTCGGAGACACCGGGAGCGCCGGGGTTCTCGACGACGGTCTTGCTCATGTTCATCGCCGGATCCTCGATGCGCTGTTCCGGGGCATCTGTATCGGTGGTCTCGGTCTTGGTGACGGTCCGATCGCGCGTCACGACGATCTCCGCGCCGTCGGTGACGGTGGCGTCGGGATCCGGGGTGACGGTATCGGCCTCTTCCAGCGGCTTACCCGCTGCTTCGAGGAATTCACGCACGGTCGGTGCGGCCAGGGTGAGCGGTGTGACCGGCGATCCGCCGTCGACCAGTGAGACCTTTTTCGGGAGAGCCACATCGAGCTCGGTTCCGTCGAGGGGCAGTCGTTCGGACCTGGACGCGGACACGTGCACGTCCTCGGCCAAACCGGTCTGCTGCAACGCCTCGTCGACGGTCAAGGCGGTGGTCCAGATGTCCTCGGGCTTACCGTCCACGTTCAGCGTGATCTCACGCGCGCGGCGCAACACCACGGTGTCGCCGTCGCTCAGTCCGGAATCGGGGGCGGGAACAACCAGATCCTTGTCCGACGGCGCGTAGCCCGCATCGACCAAGGCGCTGTTCACGTCGGTCTTCATCGTGCTGAGGGAGATCATGTCGCCGTCGACGTCGATGGTCACGGTCTTGTGACGGCTCACGGCCATCACGCCACCGGCGACGAGCGTCATCAACAGGGCCGCGACGACCAGGTAGAGCGTGGTCGAACGGGCGGAGTTGAGACGTCTGATAGTCGACAAGTTTCGTATTCCTGGCGGTTGCGAGCGTGACTCGGTACGCGAAACGCCGAGTTCGGTCACGGTACGGTAACGAATTAGTACCCACGCCGCAACTTCAGCTGCTACAGGCCGTACACCCGCTCGGCATTGGCCGTCGCGTGCGCCGCCAGCTCGGCCGGATCCTGGCCGCGAACGTCGGCCAAGGCTCTGGCGGTGTACGGCAGGCAGTAGGGCTCGTTCGGTGCGCCACGGAACGGATGCGGAGTCAGGAACGGTGCGTCGGTCTCCACCAGCACCAACTCGTCGGGCACCAGCACCGCGGCCTCACGCAAAGCGTGCGCATTCTTGAAACTGACGGTCCCGGAGAAACTGAGAACGTAGCCGGCGTCGACGCAGGCCTTCGCGGTCTCGGGACCGCCGGAGAAGCAGTGGAAGATCACGGTCTCGGGTGCACCGTCCGACCTCAGCACCGCCAGCAGATCCTCGTCGGCCTCGCGGTTGTGGATCATCAGCGGCTTCCCGAGCCGCTTGGCGAGGTCGATATGCCAGCGAAAGCCCTCGTGCTGCTCGGCCACCGTCGCGCAACCGTCGAGCTTGCCGGGCCAGTAGTAATCCAGCCCCGTCTCACCGACGGCAACCACACGCGGATCGGATGCCAATCGCTCGATCTCCGCCTTGGCGTCGTCGTCGAGCACGTTCGCGCGGGTGGGGTGAATGGCCACCGCGGCCCACACCCGCGAATCCCAGGACGCAGCGTCGACGGCGAAGCGCGCGGCATCGAGATCGTCGGCGATGGTGACCACGCGGGTGACGCCGACGGACTCGGCCTTGTCCACGATCGCGGCCACACTCGCCGCGTCGGTCGCGCCGCACGCATCGAGGTGGGTGTGCGCGTCGACGAGGGTGCCGACGGGCTCGGGCAACGGTGGTGCGGGACGGTCTCTACTCACGATCGTTAGAGTAGGCGCACCATGACTGCGCCAGCTGATGCCTCACGGCCACCCTTCTACGTCACCACGGCGATCGCGTACCCCAACGGCGCTCCCCACATCGGGCACGCCTACGAGTACATCGCCACCGACGCCATCGCGCGCTTCAAGCGCCTCGACGGTTACGACGTGCGATTCCTGACGGGAACCGACGAGCACGGGCTCAAGATGCAGCAGACCGCGCAGACCGAGGGCATCGACGTCCGCGACCTGGCAGCACGCAACTCCGACGCGTTCCAGACTGCGCAGGATCTGCTGAAGATCTCGTACGGACGCTTCATCCGCACCACCGACGCCGACCATCACGCCGCGAGCCAGGAACTGTGGCGACGGATGGAAGCGAACGGCGACATCTACCTCGACGCGTTCTCCGGCTGGTACTCGGTACGCGACGAAGCGTTCTACACCGAAGCCGAAACCACCCTCGCCGAGGACGGCTCCCGCGTCGCCACGGAGACCAACACCGCTGTCGAGTGGACCGAGGAGCCGTCGTACTTCTTCCGGCTCTCGAACTACCAGGACAAGCTTCTCGAGCTGTACGACGCGTCGCCCGACTTCATCGCACCGAACACGCGCCGAAACGAGATCGTGAATTTCGTCAAGGGCGGTCTACGCGACCTGTCGATCTCGCGCACCACATTCGACTGGGGTGTACCGGTTCCCGGCGATCCTGCACATGTCATGTACGTGTGGGTCGACGCGCTCACCAACTACCTGACCGGCGCCGGCTACCCGGACCTCGAGTCCGAATCGTTCCGCACGTTCTGGCCTGCCGATCTCCACGTCATCGGCAAGGACATCACTCGCTTCCACACCGTCTACTGGCCGGCGTTCCTGATGTCCGCAGACATCGAGCTCCCCAAGCGGGTGTTCGTGCACGGGTTCTTGAACGTCAAGGGCGAGAAGATGTCCAAGTCTCTCGGCAACGTACTGGACCCGCAGTCGTTGGTGGAGAACTACGGTCTCGATCCGGTGCGCTTCTTCTTTCTGCGCGAGGTCTCGTTCGGTCAGGACGGCAGCTACAGCCACGAGGCCATCGTCGCTCGCGTCAACGCGGATCTGTCCAACGAACTCGGCAATCTCGCGCAGCGTTCGTTGACGATGGTCGCGAAGAATCTGGAAGGACAGCTTCCGACACCGGGCGACTTCACCGCCGAGGACGAGGCGATGCTGGCCCGCGCGGACGCGCTGTTGGAGATCTGCCGACGCGAATTCGACGTGCAGGCAATCCATTCCGCGCTCGAGGCGATCTGGTCGGTACTCGGTGAGACCAACCGCTACTTCTCGTTGCAGCAGCCGTGGGTGCTACGCAAGACCGATCCCGATCGCATGGCCACCGTGCTGTACGTGACGATCGAGGTGCTCCGCATCGTGAGCATCCTGGCGCAGCCCGTCATGCCCGATTCCGCGTCTCGCATCCTCGACCTGCTCGGTGCGTCCAACCGCGAATTCGCCGATTTGACAACACGTTCGGTACCCGGCACATCCCTACCGACCCCGACGCCGGTGTTCCCGAAGTACGAGTAGAGCGCTCCGCGCATGTGAGCGAAACTTCGACCCCCACTACGAATTTTCGTTCACATGCGGCGAAGCCGCTCTCACAGGGTCTTCTCGAGCTCCTCCAACGTGTTCTCCAGATGCGTCAGCATGCGCTGCAGATGCGGCACACTGCGTCGGCACCCGATGAGTCCGAAGTTCAGCGAATCGCCGTTGCTGGCGACGGTGATATTGAGCGCCTGCCCGTCGACCACGATCGACGCCGGGTAGATGCCATCGAGTTTCGCGCCGTTCCAGTACAGATCCTCCTTGGAGCCCGGCACGTTCGAGATGACGACGTTGAACGGTGGCGGGGTGTAGTCGACGAATCCCGGCACCGGCCCGAACAGCAACGGAGCCATGGTGATTGCGCCGACGGCAAGAGCTTCGAGGGTATTGAGTTCGCTCATCATCTGCTTGCCCTTGACGGTCGAATCTTTGATGCGCTCGAGCCGCAGCAGGGGATCGGATTCGTCGGTTCCCAGATTGCACAGGATTGTCGTCACGGAGTTACCCGCATCCTTGCTGTCGCCCTCCTTGCGCAGCGACACCGGAACCATGGCGATCAGGGGCTCCTCGGGCAACGCGTTCTGGTCGATGAGGTACGCGCGCAACGCTCCGGCGCACATCGCGAGCACCATGTCGTTGAGCGTGGCGTCGAGCGCGGTACCGACCTTGCGAATGCGCTCGATCGACCAGCTCTCGGCGGCGAATCGACGGGCTCCACCGATCGGCACGTTGAGCATCGTCCTGGGTGCCTGCAGCGGTAGCTGTGCACCCTGTTTCTTCAACGCGCGCAGCCCGATTCGAGCGGATGCCGGCGCGAAATCCACCAGGTCGCCGGCAATCTTGCGTCCCAACGAGAGCCCGCTTCCGAGCTGCGCCAAACGCCCGGGCTGCTCGGCATCGGCTTGCTTCGTGCGCTTGCGGAACAACGACGGGTCCCAGGTGGCCACCCCGTTGCGATCGTCCGGATCGTTCGTGAGCGTGCGCATCGACAGCTTGAGAGCGCTGACGCCGTCGACCAAGGAGTGATGCATCTTGGTGTACAACGCAATTCGTCCGTCGGCCAGCCCCTCCACGATGTGCAGTTCCCACATGGGCCGGTACCGATCCAGCGGTGCACTGTGAGTGAGAGACAAGAACTGGAACAACTCACGGATGCGTCCCGGTGAGGGCAGCACGGTGCGTCGGACGTGGTACTCGAAGTCGACGTCAGGGTCGTAGGCCCACGCCAGGTTTCCCATGATCTGTACGGGCCGGGCAGGCCGCTTACGGAACACCTCGTGAACCTCACCGGTGGTGAACTTGTGGTGCACCTCTTGCGCGAACTCGTGCGGGTCGCCCGGGGGAACGAACAGCTGCAGCCCGCCCACGTGCATCGGGTGCTCCCGTGACTCGGCGATCAGAAACATCGATTCGGTGATGGGCATGAGTGCCATGAGCTGTCCTTTTTCCATTTGTTTTATGTCACGGTACGGCACCGAATGTGACTCAGAACACGACCTTACGTGCGCTCACGAAAACCCACCCGCTATTGTCCGTTACCAGGGGTTCCAAGTAGAGCGGGGTTCCGACGCACGGCGCACACGCTCCGCGCAACGACAACGGGGATGGAGGCGACGGCTATGAATCCGGCGCTCACCGTAGTGAAATCGACCGATCCGGCGGCCACCGCACGCCGCCGTGACATCCGTGGCGCGAGCCTGCAATCACAGATCCTGTCCAAGTACCTGCAGTTCACCGTCCGACCGTTTCTGACGGTGTGGGCGCAGGCTCCCTCCCTTCCGTGGCCGATGGGGCTGGTCGACTACGCCGGGCTGCTCGTCCCACAGATCAGCGGCACCACACGCAGTCGCGTCATGCTCGCCGAGTGCGAGGCCGAATGGATCCGAGCCGAGGGCACCGGAACCGATCGTGTCGTTCTGTACCTGCACGGAGGTGCCTTCGTCTGCTGCGGTCTGCGGACCCATCGCCGAATGACATCCCGGGTCTCCAAGCAGATCGACGGCCCAGTGCTCTCGGTCGACTACCGCATGATGCCGCGCAATCCCATCAACCATGCCGTCGAGGACGGCGTCGACGCGTACCGCTTCCTCCTCGATTCCGGCTACCGCCCGGAGCAGATCGTCCTGGGCGGCGATTCGGCCGGCGGGTATCTCGCGTTCATGGTCACCTTGGCGCTGCGCACCGTCGGCCTGCCCGCACCGGCAGGGATCTTCACCATGTCTCCGCTGACCGATATGGACCCCTCCCGCAAACTCGACCACGAGAACGCGTCGAAGTGTTCGGTGTTTCCGTCCAATGCAGTTCCCGCACTGACTGCGTTGGCCGATCGCGTCGATGCGCGCATCGTCGTCGAGGGCCAGCGAGGCCCACGGGTCTCCCCCGTCGACGGTGACCTCACGGGTCTGCCGCCGGTGTTGATTCAGGTCGGGTCGACCGAAATGGTCTATGCCGACGCCGAACTCATGGCTCAGCGTCTCGCAGTCGCCGGGGTAGATTGCGAACTTCAGGTGTACGAGGATCAGGTCCACGTGTTCCAGGCAGCCGATTTCGTTCCCGAGGCCCGACGCGCGCTACGCGCCATCGGCGAGTTCGCCCATAACGTCAGCCCCCGTACAGAAAGCTGAGATACCTTCTCCCCATGGCAGTCACAGTGAACAAGTCCGTCGATATCGACGCCGACGCAGCGACAATTCTCGACGTCCTCGCGGATGTCGAAGGCATCCCCTCGTGGTCTCCGGTGCACAAGAAGTGCGAGGTGGTCGATCGATTCGAGGACGGTCGACCGAACCACGTCAAGATGAACGTCTCGATCATCGGTGTCAACGACGAGCAGCTGGTCGAATACACCTGGAGCGAGAACGAGGTGTCCTGGACCTTGGTGGAAAGCGATCAGCAGAAGGCCCAGGACGGCCGATACACGTTGACGCCCAAGGACAACGGCACCCACGTCGAGTTCGAGCTGACGGTCGACCCGAAGATTCCGCTCCCAGGCTTCCTGGTGAAAAAGGGAACCAAGACGATCCTCGAGGCGGCGACCGAAGGTCTGCGTCAGCAAGTAGTGGGCTGACCCGCTACTGCTCTTTCCGCGCAGCGAGAACCGCCTCGTAGACCTCACGCTTGGACACGCCGTCGACCGCAACCTGGGCGCAGGCGTCTTTCAACCGCATGCCCGACTCCACCAGCGTTTCCACGTCGGCGACGAGATCCTCGGGCTCCCCGGCGACGGCGACAGCTCCTTCGAGTACGACGGTTATCTCGCCGCGCACTCCACCTCTCGCCCAGTCGAGCAGCTCCCCCAGGCCGCCGCGTCGGACCTCCTCGTAGGTCTTGGTGAGCTCCCGGCACACCGCGGCGCGGCGGTCGGGACCGAGTACGTGCACGGCGTCCTCGAGACACGCCACGAGGCGGTGTGGGGCCTCGAAGAAGACAATGGCCCGTGGTTCGGCGAGCACCGACTGGAAGTAGGTGCGTCGCTGGCCCTGCTTGCGCGGCGCGAACCCGTCGAAGCAGAACCGTTCGACCGGCAGACCCGACAAGGCGAGCGCAGTCGTGACGGCCGACGGACCGGGCAGACAGGTCACCGGCAGATCCGCCTCGACGCATGCAGCCACGAGCCGGTAGCCGGGATCACTCACCGACGGCATCCCGGCGTCGGTCACCAAAAGCACCGTCTTGCCCTCGGCCACGGCTTCGACCAGGGCCGGCAGGCGGGCCGTCTCGACCTGGTCGTAGAAACTGACCACCCGCCCTGCGATCACCACGCCGAGCGAGGACGCGAGTTGTTTGGTGCGCCGAGTGTCCTCGGCGGCGACGACATCGGCACTGCCGAGGGCGTCACGCAGGCGCTGCGAGGCATCACCGACGTCGCCCATCGGGGTGGCGGCAAGGATGAGCATGTCTTCAGTGTCCCGCATGCAGTGCAGCGAACTGCAGGCACCGCGCATCAACGCCTACGATCGGTACGTGACCTTGCTGACCTCTGAGCGCTCCGGCGACCGGTCGATGGTCAGTCCCGGGCCCACCGTTGCCGCGCGCGACTGGTTCCACGACACCGATGCCAAGCGCGGCTGGATCGTCACTCTTGTCATCACCGCCATCTGTGCGATCACGCGATTCACGATGCTGCGCTACCCCACCGACGCAGGAACCCCGGTCTTCGACGAGAAGCACTATGCCCCGCAGGGCTATCAGGTACTCACCGGCGGCGGACTCGAAGACAATCCGGCCTACGGCCTCGTGGTTCATCCACCGGTCGGCAAACAGCTGATCGCCGTCGGAGAAGCGCTGTTCGGTTACAACGGGTGGGGTTGGCGCTTCTCGTCGGCCGTGGCCGGAACACTGTTGGTGCTGTTGGTGATTCGAATCGTTCGACGCCTTGCACGGTCGACACTGGTCGGTGCGATCGCCGGGATCCTGCTGACCGTCGACGGGGTGACCTTCGTCAGCAGCCGGATCGGCATGCTGGACATCTTTCTCGCACTGTTCGTCACCGCGGCACTGGGATGCCTGATCGTCGACCGCGACGACATGCGGCGACGATTGTCGAGGGTGCGTGACGAAGGCCGAATGAACGCAAGTGCGTTCGGTCCGCGAATGGGTGTGCGATGGTGGCGATTCGGAGCCGGCATCATGCTGGGGCTCGCCTGCGGCACCAAGTGGTCCGGCCTGTATTTCATTGCGTTCTTCGGATTGCTCAGTGTGGCATTCGATGTGGCCGCACGTCGCTCGTACGGCGTCCGGCGTCCGTGGCGAGGAACGGCAGTGCGAGACATCGGGCCCGCGCTCTACGCATTGGTCGTCGTTCCCATCGCGGTGTATCTGATGACGTGGTGGGCGTGGTTCACCTCGGAGACCGGTGTCTACCGGCACGAGGTCGGCAGCGGCATCGGAGTCGGAGGTCCGTTCTCGTTCGTTCCCGACGCACTGCGGTCCCTCTGGTTCTACAGCAGCAGTGTGCTGCAATTCCATGAGGGACTGACCAATTCGGCCGGCAACCGGCATCCGTGGGAATCGAAGCCGTGGACGTGGCCGATGGGTCTGCGTCCGATGCTCTACTACTTCGCCGACGGCGAGAGCGTGTCCGGCTGCTCGGCGTCCTCGTGCGTGAAGGCCATCATGCTCATCGGCACACCCGCGATGTGGTGGCTGGCGTTGCCGATGCTGGCCTGGACGATCTGGTCGGTGGCCGTTCGGCGCGACTGGCGTTATGCCGCAGTGCTGGTCGGATACTCCGCAGCTCTGCTGCCCTGGTTCACCACACTGGACCGACAGATGTACTACTTCTACGCGGTGGCGCTCGCTCCGTTCATGGTGATGGGCTTCGCGTTGGTGCTGGGGGACATCATCGGCAAGGCGACGGCATCAGCGGAACGGCGAGGTACCGGGCTCCTACTGGTTGCCCTGTACCTCGCCGTGGTGATCGCGAATTTCGTCTGGTTGTGGCCGATCCTCACCGCGATGCCGATCACTCCGGAGATGTGGCAGCAACAGCTGTGGTTACCGAGCTGGCGTTAGGCCGGCCGACTACGCAAGCAGTGCTGTCTTGCCTTTGGTGAGTCCGTCGATGCTGATGCGTCCGGCACCGAATGCGGCCAGCAGCAGCGCGCCGACGCCGAGGGCGACGACGAGTTCGTAGCCGTTGTCCGCTGCGAACACACCGTGCTCGAAGTGGACGAAAATCGCCGCTCCGAGCATGTCGAGGAAGAGCAGCAGGCCGGCGATGGGAGTAAAGATTCCCAGGATGAGCGCGCCGCCGCCGATGAGTTCCACGAAGGTGGCGAAGTAGGCGGACGCCGTGGGGAGCGGGATGTTCATCATCTCGAAGCTGGCCGCGGCACCGTCGAGGCCGTAGGTGTTCAGCTTCTGCCAGCCGTGGGCAATGAAGACGACTCCCAGGCCGATGCGGGCTACGAGGGCGACGGCGTCGCGGACGAGGGTGGAGTTCATTGAGCATCCTTCTGACACGACTACATGGGCCGCCCCACGATGTCAGAACTATGTTGAAGCGTCAACTTAGCGGTCGCTTGCACCCTTCAGCGCCGATTCCAGGAAGGATCGCGCCTGATCGTCGCCCAAGCCGATCGAACGGACGGTCTTGACGAACTCCGTCGCCGCCCGTGCCGCGATATCGCGAGAGGGATCGCCACCCGATGCGACGAACGACCCCGATCGTCCGCGCGTCTCGATGACACCTTGCTGTTCCAGCTCCCGGTACGTCTTGGCTACGGTGTTCGGAGCGATCTTCAGCTCCTCGGCGAGACCGCGAACCGTCGGAATCTTGGTGCCGGCGATCAGATCTCCGGATCGCACCAGCCCGAGGATCTGCATCCTCAGCTGCTCGAACACCGGTGTCGTGTTCGACGGATCGATATGAACGCGCACAGTCCGTGCCTCAACCAACCGCGTCGACTGCGTCGACGATGGACGTCGAACCGGACGTCAACATCAGAGTCTTGTTCACTGCTTTACCGGTATCGAGCAGCTGCGCGATCACGGCGGCCACATCGGCACGCGTCACCTCGCCGGACTCGAGGGGCGGCTCGGTGAGCGACACCGAATCCGTGGGATCCTCGTCCGTCAGTTTGCCGGGACGCAGAATCGTCCAGTCGAGACCGGATCTCGCCGAAACATTCTCTTCGGCAGCGGTTTTGGCGTTGATATAAGCCTTCCAGCCGTCATCCAGATCCTCTGCCACCGGCTCTCCGGCACCGAACGAGCTGATCAGCACGTAGCGGCGAACACCGGCCTTCTCGGCTGCGTCGGCCAGCAGAACCGCACCCGCTCGATCGACGGTGTCCTTGCGCTCCGGACCGCTGTTGGGCCCGGCACCGGCTGCGAACACCACGCCGTCGGCACCCTCGAGCACGGCCGCCAACTCGTCGACGGAGGCAGACTCGAGGTCGATCACCTGGGGCAACGCACCCAGTGCGGTGACAGCATCGACGTGGTCGTCGTTGCGAATCAACGACACCGCGCGATCGCCGTGCGCCGTCAACACCTGCGTCAGGTGCTGCGCGATCTGGCCGTGCCCACCTGCAATGACAATCCGCTTGTCGGTCATGAAAACAACTCCCGTTCCTGGCGTGAATCTGTCGGCGGGCTACCCGCGTGGCAGGATTGCAAACATGACCGCCACCGCGACCATCTATCACAATCCCCGGTGCAGCACATCGCGCACGGCGTTGAAATTGATCGAGGAAGCGGGCATCACTCCGCGAGTGATCCGATACCTGGAGTCACCGCCCACCGAGGGCGAGCTCCGCACCCTGCTCGCCGACGCCGGTCTCGAACCCCGGCAGGCTGTTCGCACCCGAGAGAGCATCTACAGGGAACTGGCGCTCGGATCCGCGGACGACGATACGTTGATCGCGGCGATGATCGAGCACCCGATTCTCATCGAACGCCCAATTGTGGTGACAGAGAAGGGAACCGTGCTGGCGCGACCCGCCGACAAGGTGAACACCGTTCTCTAGCGCATACCCTCGTAGAGCAGCCGCGCCGCAAGAATGCAGGACCTCGAGTAATGTCGAGGTCGTGCCGATGCCCGAGTGGAACGTTCGCGAGCTGACTCCAGGCCAACTCTCCGAGCGCAGTGGAGTTGCCGTGTCTGCACTCCACTTCTACGAGAAACAGGGTCTGATCACCAGCCGCAGAACCACGGGGAATCAGCGCAGATTTCACCGCGAGACCTTACGACGTGTCGCGTTCATCCGTATCTCACAGAAGGTCGGAATTCCGCTGGCGGAGATCAGGCGAGCACTGAGCGATCTTCCGGACGAGCGGACGCCCACGCGCGAGGACTGGGCCCGACTCTCGACGCGGTGGCAGCGCGAACTCGACTCTCGCATAGAACAATTGACCAGGCTGCGTGACAACCTGACCGGGTGCATCGGCTGCGGATGTCTATCTCTTGCCGGCTGCGCTCTGGCCAATCCGCACGACGAACTGTCTCACTCGGGTCCGGGTGCGCGCACGCTGGACGTGGACTTCGACGCCCCCTCGACGCGACGCGGGACGAGCAACCTCGAGAATTGATCGTTGGCTCGCTGCAGCACGAATTCGTAGGGCGGCGCGAACTTGCGGGCCATCCAGTAGCCGAACCTGATGTCGTTGGAGGAGTACACGAGGTACTTGCGCTTGGCGATTCCGGCGAGGATGGCATCGGCGACCACGGACGGTTCGACGGCACGCTTCTCGAATCGGTGCTGCAACTTCTGCACACGCGGATCGTCGCGATCGACGCCGGCAATCTGAAGTGTGTCCACCAGACCGGTTTTGACGCCGCCCGGAACCACCAGGCTGACGCCGATTCCATGGCGCTTGAGGTCGTACTTGAGTACCTCGGACACTCCGCGCAAACCGTACTTGCTTGCGCTGTACGCAGCGTGCCACGGCAGAGGAATCAAACCGGCCGCAGACGAGACGTTGACCAGATGGCCACCGCGTCCGGCCTCGACCATCGGCGGCAGAAACTTCTCGATGATGTGTATCGGCCCCATGAGATTGACATCGACCATCGACTTCCAGTGCCGGTGTTCGAGGTTCTCGACGGTTCCCCACGCCGAGATACCGGCGATGTTCATCACGACGTCAAGGCTGCCGAACTCGGCATGGATGTCATCCGCGAACGCGGTGACCGCCTCGAAATCGGACACATCGAAGGGCAACGAATGGCTGACTGTACCGCCCGCGCGGCCGACCATGTCCACAGTCTCGGCCAATCCCGAGGCGTTGATATCGGTGAGGAACAGCTCCGCTCCCACCCCTGCAGCAGCGATCGCCGTCGCCCGACCGATTCCGCTGCCCGCGCCCGTGATCAACGTCTTTTTGCCGCGCAGATCGTAAGTAGCCATCGAAGCCTGTATCCCCCACCGGTTGCCACGTTCAGTTCGATTTCGACCCTACGCGGTGACGACCGACAGGGTTGTCACAATCTGTGCGACATCTCGTCTCGGTAGTCGGCAACGGTGTGCTCGATACGCGCAGCGTCGTCGTCCGCACCGCGTTTGCGCGCATCGTCCGCGCGCTGCTGCAAGGTGCCGATCGCCTTCCGCAGTTCGTTGTCCGACATTCTCGATTTCTGAACAGTGTGTTCCATATCACACAGTGTGCCCGGCACGAAGGAGCCCGGCAAGCACTACACGATCACGAAACTGCTCGGCGGATCTGTTCAGACGGTGACGGATGCAGAGGTGATGTTCTCGCGTACGAAACTGGACAGACTGCGTGCTGCGAATTCACGGAAGTAAGGCAGCTTGTCGGCGGGCACGAGCGACGGAAGCACGGTGTTCCACACTTTCTCCATCCTCGACGGCGCGTCTTCGAGACGTGACTGCGCCTCGGACACCATCAGGACTCCGGCGAGCATCTCGCACACCAGTAGCGCCGCGTTGCCCGCGTCCAGGTGATCGGCAACGTCGCCGTGCTCGATCGCGCGCTCGAAGAGGTGCTCGAAGATGTTTCCCCAGGTACCGAATACGCTGCCACGCGCCGTGTCGGAACCGTCGATCTCCATCTGCAGCCGGTACATGACTCGAACCAATGGATCCGAGGCCGCGAGCTCGAGCACGGAGTACGAGATTCCGATGACCGATTCGAGGGCCGGGCTACGACTGTCGACCAGGCCGGCACACGCGGTGGACACCCGTTCGTGACCTTCGTCGACGATTGCGCGGGCCAGCTCTTCCTTGGACGCGAAGTGGAAGTAGAGCGCTCCCTTGGTCACGCCGGATTGCGCAGAAACCTGACTGAGTGTGGCATTTGCGTGCCCCACCTCGAGGAAGAGGTCTGCCGCGGCGCGCAGTGCTGCTGCGCGTGTTGCTTCTGCTCTGAGTTGTCTCACCATGTTGCTGCACCCCTGCTCTGTCGACCTTGCGATGACATCGACGCCCTGTCCACACTGCCTACCCGTCGACTGACGGCGTGCGGGCCGAATTGACGACGACCGATCGGGCCGGCAGCGTTCGACAATAGTAACCGGTTCGATGCCGACTTTGTGATTCGAAAGTGACAATTACGTGAAGAAGTTCCGTTCACAAAACAATTGAAATGAAAAGTTCCACTTCTCCAGAGCTTGTAACGACTTCTACTTCCTCTTTGTACGCCCGAAAAATTGCCCCGGACGCCACACAGTCGTCGACCTGAGCCCACACGTCCTCGATAGGGTCGGCCAGCGAACCACTCGGCGTGAATACTGCAAACACACCGGTCGGTATTGAAACGAACACATCTCCCGCATCGACATCAGCGGGAGAATCCACCGGGACAGCGACGACCGCATTGACCGTGCCGTGCGCATCCGGCACGTACACCGTGGTTACTTCGTTCGCGCCGATATGCTTCTCGCGCAACCGATCTCGCAAGAATCCCATCCATTCGCTGCCACTGGATTCGGCACCCGCGTCCACTCGCGGCGCTACCAATCCACTGAACAGTTCCGCACTTCGCGCTGTCACCCGAAAACTCACGATGAACCACCGGGCAGAGTGATCGCCAGATAGAGATCGATTTTGTATGCGTGCGGATAGCACTCGTAATCGCCGGTGAACGATCGCACTATCTCGCCCTGCTCCTCGGCATGATCGATCTGAGTCCACAGTCGAGTGAGAACCTCGGGGAAATACCCCACCGCGGAAAATCGAGCATATTTTCCGGCGAGAACTTTTGCTACTAGATGTCCGCGCGCAACTTGCCCGAGAGAGGAACAGAGATAACCGACTATCTGTGTGTTGTAAGAGCCGATACCGGGAGCGAAGTCGGTATAAATGGACGCCAGCGGACCCGACGTGTCCTGATTGAGCACCGCAGACCAGGCCTGGTCCAAAGCGGGATCGTTGAGCCTGCCGAGTGCCCGTTTGGGGCTGCGGACAGGAAGACCGGCGACCCACGTTTCGGGGAGGTCGACGATCTCGAACGACATTCACACTCCAAGAGAGATTGCAGGGCAGATCCTGTGCTCGGAACCGGTCCGGTCGAGGATATCGCCCGTCAATCTACCGGCCCGACGGGCACGTCGATCGTCAATCGATCAACCATACCGTCAGTCCGTTTTGATTGCTAAGCAACTTCTGTCTTGCCGGCCGACCTCAGGTGTCGAACCGCCAGCGCAGCGACGACCACGACGAAGCCGCCGACACTCAGCCACGGCAGCAGATCGATCGCCGACGCGGCGAACGCGCCACCGACGAAGCCGCCTGCGGCAATGGCAAGGTTGATGAGCGCGACGTTGAGCGTCGCAGCGAAACCGCCGCCAAGGGCCACGACCGCGGTGGTCACGATCGGAAGCGCGGCCATCTGCGCGGCACCCCACACCGCCAGTGCGGGGAACACGACGGCAGCGGACCCACCGGACAGGGCGAGCGCAGCCACCGCTGACATCGCAATCACGGCGAACACAGTCACCCAGAATGTATCGGCGCGTCCGCCCAGGTAGCCCCCGATGGCATTGCCCAGCAATCCCGCTACGCCGAAGACCCCCAGCCCCACCGAGATGCCGCCGGAACCCATTCCGGCCGACTGCTAGAGGTATACCCCGAGGTACGGAAAGAAGAAGTTGGACGCGAGCAGAATTGCGACGGCAACACTCAGCAAGCCGAGCACGCCGGGAACGGTGACCACCCGTAGTTGGTGGAAGCCCCCGCGGACCCCCGTCCCCTCGATTCGACGGGGCAGCACAACCCACAGACCCACTGCCAGCACCGCTCCGAGCCCGGCCAGCGCGACGAACACTGCACGCCACCCGGCGACCCCGCCGAGGTAGGTACCGATCGGTGCCCCGAGGAACATGGCGCTCATCAGACCCCCGAAGACCAGAGACACGGCCTTTCCGCGCGCCTCCGGGGCAACGAAGGTGGTGACTGCGCTGACGGCCACACCCAGCGCTACTCCCTGTGTAGCAGCAGACGCGATGCGTCCGACCAGCAGCACGGGCAGTCCGGGTGCCACTGCGGCAACCAGGTTCGCTGCCGCGAATACGACCAGAAGCGCGGTCAGCAGCGCACGTGGGTGACGGTGGGCCAGCGCGAGGCCCAGCGGGACGGCGAGGATCCCGACGGAGAGGGCATACAAGGTGACGGTGAGCCCGGCGGCACCGACTGTGGTGTCCAGATCTCGGGCCAGCTGAGGAACGAGTCCGATGGCCACGAACTCAGCGGTTCCGATCACGAACGCGACGGCGGCGAGCAACAGGACGGAAGGCGACAGCAGAGATCGCTGCTGTATGTCGGCAGAAACGGTGGACGTCATGCCGACGACGCTAGAACCGAACCGGTATAGGATCAAAGACCAATTTGCAGTTCTGTGTATAGGCAACCACTATAGGAGTTGGCGAATGAGTATCCGCCAGTACGAATATGCACTTGCTGTTGCCGAGGAGGGGTCGGTGACCGCGGCGGCCGAGAAGCTCCGCGTCGCTCAACCGTCGGTCTCACAACAGATCAGGTCGCTGGAGAAGGAACTCGGCGTGCAGCTGTTCGTCAGGACTTCCCGCGGACTGAGCCTCACCGTCGCCGGACGCGCCTTCGTCAAAGAAGCATCGATTGCGGTGTCCGCCGCTCGCCGAGCTCGCGCTGCCGCGACGGCATGCTCCGGAACAGTTGCCGGCGAGCTGGTCGTCGTCGTCGAGACCGGACTCGGGATGTGTCAACTGCCGCGAGCCATCGGCGAGTTGCGGCGACGGTATCCCAGCTTGGAGGTGACCCTGTACGAGGAATCGGACCCTCAGGCAATCGACCGTTTGGTGCGTACCGGCGAGGCTGACCTGGTGCTCTCCAGCGACTACGGCCACTACGATCCGAACGCCACGGTCATCGGCGACGAATCGTATGTCGTCGCACTGTCCGAAGGTCACCCGCTGTTGAGCAGGAAAGTGTTGACGCTGAAGGAGCTGGCATCCCAGCCGTGGGTTCGACTTCGACGGGGTAGTGCTCGCGACGACGTCATCACGCACGCGCTTCGATCGCACTCGTTGTCGGTATCGACGGTCGCTCGGGCATCCCAACTGGCCACCGCGGTCAAGCTTGCTTCGGAGGGTCTGGGCGTCACACTGATACCGGCCTCGGCCGTCCCACCCGGATACGGACACCTTGCGCGCCCGCTCGACCCGCCGGTATCGCATGCCGTCCGAGCAAGCGTCCGCTCGCCTTCCGGTCCCGCCGAGTCTGCATTGCTCGATTATCTGAGCCACGAGAATTGGTGCGGACTCGACCTCGTTCGCGCCTGAGACCCGACATCGATTCCCGTTATTTCGGGCGAATCGGACTTTGTCGTTATTGTTTTGAGCGATTCGGAAACCGAGAAAACCGACGATTCGTCACATTGTTGTCATTCATTGTCGAGCATCCGAGAATTCACTTCCCGGACGCAGCCGCAAATCGATTTTCACGAATTGCGGACAGATGACGGTCCGATGTAACGCTTGCGTCGGAATGCGATACCGGGAGAATGCGCGATTCACAGGTGGACAGCATGCGCGTCAACGGCCAATGAACAGTGTGCAAGATCATGTCCCCGACCAGCAATCGACGCAGCGACTTGTTTGCCAGGTTGTGGAACGCCCAGGTCCGGTAGGAACTCAGTACATAGTGGCGGTACTCCAGGGGCGGCGTGAGCAGTCGACGCCCCGATACCTCCACGCACATGGATTTGATCTGTGCGATGCGCAGCCCGACGCGGTAGAGGCACAGCGACAGATCGATGTCCTCGTGCAGGTCGGTTCGCACACTCACTCGGTCGCGGGCCGCCTCCCAGGCAGAGCGACGAATGGCGAAGTTGTTGCCGGACCCTGCAGATACCCACAGCTCATCGGGCTTGCGCTTGGTCGTGTAGTTGACGAAGGCTCGGTAGGGAGCAGCCCAGGGCGAATCGTAGAGGTAGATCGGGCCGGTCACCGCGGCATAGTCCAGCCGTCGATCGAAGAAGTCCAGAACCGATTTTGCCCAGCCTGCGCTGACGTGTGTATCGGCGTCGATGCGGCCGATGATCGATCCGCTCGCGTGATCGAAGCCGGTGTTCCGGGCGTGCACGACGCCTCGCTCGGACTCGGCCACGAGCGTCACCATCGGGAATCGACGACGGCGCTCGAGCACTATCGCGGCAGTGTCGTCGGTGGAGTTGTTGTCGACCACGATGATTTCGTGAATGTGTTCTTGCTGTTCGAGCAATGCATCGAGGCATTCACCCACGTGGGCGGATTCGTTGAATGCAGGAACAACGACCGAAAGAGTGTTCACCCGTGCCAACCCCTGACGAATTGTTTTTGGCAACCGTGTGGCTCGATTCGCTTGCAGAATTCATTGGTCCCGAAATGCGAGCCGCGGACGAAATCGATGGTACCTCACTATGACGCGGGGACAATTCGTCGATTTATGCGCAGTAAACAATACGAATTACGTTCAGATATGGCCGAACATACTGGAAATCGCAAGACGGACGCCTGAACCAGTAATCGCCCGGTTTATGCGCGGAGAGTCGACTAATCGTTCAGATTGCGGACTCTTCTCGCCGGACTGCCCACGTAGACCCCGTCGGGATCGCAGTCCTTCGTCACCAGCGAGCCGGCACCCACCATGCAGCCCGCGCCGACCCGGACGCCCGGCATGATGACGGCACCGGAGCCCACCCAGGTTCCCGTTCCGATCGTCACCGGCTTGCCCACCAGGCGCCCGGCCCGTCGAGTCGGAGCGCCGACCTCGTGCGTGCTGGTCAACACGCGCACATGGTCCGAAAGGAAGACCCCATCACCGATATCGATGTCGGCGACCGTGTCGAAGTAGCAGCCGTAATTGACGAATGCACCCGCACCCAGCCTGAGTAGGCCTCGGCCCTGGACCGTCTGACCGCCGTAGACGAGCGCACGCGCACCCACCCGTACGCGAGCTCCCCGCAGCGCCCGTCCGCGGAGTACGGCGGGCAGAAGCGGGCAGTTCGCCAGCGCCACCACGGCCGATTGCCGCACCTGGAACAAAGCCCAGAAGACATCGTCGGCTACGTATCCTCGCCAACCGCGCATGAGCAGAACCTTAGCTGTGCGCAATGAGCCGACCGAGCAACACACGCGCGACTTACAGGAGTCCGTCAGCGGATCACGTTGATCCGGGCTTCGTTCAGCACGACAACTCCGTCGCGGACAGCGAACAGGTCTATTTCTTCCGACAGCCCCTCGGTGTTTCCGAGTAGCCCTTCCACCGACACCGGTTTCCGACGGGAGCCCGTGCTCGGATCGATCGCAACGATCTCCCCGAGATCGGACAGCCAGACGGCGTCGTCGTGCAGCACCTCGGGAGTGACCGGGAGCGGCTCGACAGTCGCGGGCCACGCCTGCGCGCCGGTGTGAAGATCGAGCGCAGGGGCTCCGCCCGCCAACACGACGTTCCCGACGATCGCGACGTCGCCGGTATACAAGCAGCCGTACTCGTCTTCGGCGCAGGACCAGATCTTCCGCCCCGTAGAGGGGTCGAAGGCATTGCCGTTCAACAGAACTGGGTCGTCCTGTTCCGCTGGTGCATCGATCGTCACTCGTTGATAGGCCTCGGCGTCGACGGTCCCGAGCACACGGCCGCGCGTATCGACCACGTCGGTCCGATACTCGAACAGGTCGCTGCAATGCCGCCCCAGGACGAAATGGACATCGGTCCCGCGAACCGAACGTGCTCGTACGCAGTCCGGCACACCGAAGCTCGAGATGATCTCACCGGTCTCCGCATCGAACACCGCAGTGGAGGAAAGAAAATTGGTGACGCCTACCCCGCCCACGAATTCGATCATGTCTCCGTACGGTTGCATTCCCACATATGTCTCCTCCATGGTCAGAGACCACCGGGAGTCCGGGTTGTCGAGGGTCCCCCGGTGAATCCGTGTGGTGTAGCCGTCGATCGCGCCTTCCATCACGTAGATGTCGGTGCCGTCCGTCGCGACGCTGAAGATTTCCCACTCCGTCGGATGACGGGTGACCGTGCCGTCGGCCGTGTTCACCGCAACGACATCGTGTCCGCCGGTGCACAACAGCAGTGCGCCGAGAAGTGATGTGGAGCAATTCGAGATGCTCTGCGCCGACGTCGTCCACCGCACGTCCCCGGTCGATGCGTCGATTCCGACCAACTCGGACTTGTCGAATTCCTGGGTTTCCTGGTTCGTCACGCCGACCTCGGTCACCAGAATCTCGCCCGCCTCGATGACGCCGCCTACCTTCTCACCGAACCGCGCACCCACGGGGTCGGCGAAGGTGGCGAAATCGTTGCCCACCACGTCGGCTGCATCGAGAGTCCACACTGCACCCGGCGATGTCGGCGTCGCCTGCGTTCGAGGCTCACTCTCCTGGTCCGAGGCACCCACCGACACCACAGCTGCACCGACGCTGACGATTGCCGCGACCGCACTGATCGCCAGCCGTCGATAGACGTTCACAGCACATCCAGTCCTTCGGCCGTCGCGATGTCACGGAGAATCTCGGCATCGAGCGGTTCGTCCGGGTTCTCGGCGTGTGAACGCACCTGCACCTGCGTACCCGACGGGTAGGTGACGGTCACCGATCGATACAATCCTCCGGTCGAACCAGATTGTGGCGCAGGCGAATACGAGTACGGCGATTCGTCCACCTGGACCACCGCTCCGCCGTCGAGCGTCTCCGTCGACAAGGGTCTGCTGGCGTAGGCGGGGTCGTACACGTCCGGGACGGTCGGCAGTTCCTGGCCCCCGCGAATGGAGATCGACAGGTCTGCGCCGGTGTCGAGCACGTCGACGTGCGTGCACACCACCCCGGGATCGAAAGCCGCGAGCATCAGGCTGTTCAGACCGTGATCGAAGCGCAGGCCCGTGTCGACACGCTCGAGCGCGGCGTTCATTTCTGATGCCGTAGCGGCGTCGATCTCCGCGCCGTCTCCGAAGAACGCGAACGAGTTGTCGCAACCCCTGGTCGGTTCGGGGGTGCCGGATGGAATCGCCGCGCTGATCTTGAGTTGTGGCAGCGATACGATCGACGTCAATTCGTCGATGGTGAGCACGACGTCTCGCTCGCCGACATTGCTCGACCGAAATCCTTCGCTGTCCGATGCTGTCGCCCTTATCTGCGAGCCATCCGGGGCATACGCCACTACCGACCGGAAGTTCGTCCGATCGTCGCCGTACTCGTACCACGATTCGTTTGCGTCCACGATCGTGCCGTCCCTCGCTGTCGTCCGCTCCTGGAGGGCACCGGCGACGCAGGGAGGAACATCTCCCGCCGCGGAGACATCGACGGCGAGCAGGCCCAGGGTAGGGCCGCGCCACATCTCGGCCGAAGCAGACGCTACCCCCGGCGGCTTCGGGTCTCCCGGTTCACTCGACGTCTGCGGAATCGGCTGGAAGACCAGCGACTCGCGAGTGCTCCCGAAAGCGACATCGACGCCGTTCGGCAGGGCATCGCCGAGTGCGTCGGTCATCATCACTGACCGGGGCCCTGAGTACCACGGGTACTGCGGATTGTCGTAACTGTCCGCACTGGTGACGATCTGGCCCCATGTGCCGGATTCCGGGACGGGGCGTTCGACGTCGTCGCACCCCGGGATGGTGGTGGGAAACTCGACCTCGGGACTGCGGAACGTAGTGTCAACCGGCTCGGAGGTCGGCTCCGGCGCGTCGATTGCGGTCGCCTCCGATGTCGGTGCCGCATCGGTTCGCGAGTCGGGTTGCTGCACGTCGCCGCGTTCCAGAACCGCTGCCAGACATACTCCGACAGCAACGATGGAGACAATCGTCAATGCGTCCGCCACCAGTCCGGCGCGACGAGGACCGAGGCGACTGAGCACCGGACAAACATACAGTTACCGATGCGAACCAGACACGCGTTCTCGGCCCTGTACGCGAAAACAGGCCCGATCGACAGTGTCGACCGGGCCTGTTCACGAATCCGGGGTGGAGCTGAGGGGAATCGAACCCCTGACCTTCTCGATGCGAACGAGACGCGCTACCAACTGCGCCACAGCCCCTTTGCCGTCGTCGAGACCGGCTCGGTAACCCTAGCAAAGCCGCGTCGGACGGCCGCTACGCGCCCTGCGCCCGGCGCATGTTCCGATCGTCGTCACGGCTGGCCTGGAACGGCTCCTCGTAGTGGTCCAGATGCTCGAACTCGGGATCCTCGTCGTCGATCTCGAGAACGACTGCGCCCGGTCGACGCAAGCGCTGCGGGACGAGCTCGAGCTCCTCATCGGTTTCCGATTCCACCCCGAGCCGGGACCGACCCATTCGGGTGAGCCGACGCCGGCGCACTTCTTCCTCGATCTGCACCTGCCGGCGCAGGTAGTAGAGGTATCCGACGAGGACGGCAACGGACAGACCGCACAGCCACCAGATCATCGGAGAAATGATGAACGCCAATGCCGCTGTGGTGATCGCTGCGAAAATCAGACCCAGTACTGCGCGCTGCCGGAAGGCATATCGCGCAGCGCGGGCGATGGCGTCGGCTTCGGGATCGAAACCGCCGCGGCCGCGTCGGCGAGGCACGAAGTCGTCGTCGACGACGCCGGGCTCGTGCGCGGCTGATCTCTCGCGCGCTGGTTCCTGCACCGGTGCGTCGCGTTCGAGATCGTTCTCTGCTGCGTGAGTGTCCATCGGGTCCTCCGCGGTACCGGGTAGATCGGGTGAGTCGATACGAACAGCCGCCACGGTCGGGCCGAAGATCTCACGGGCCGGAGCAGACACTCGGAGGTCGTCCTCCGGTCGCCAGTCGGGATCGCTGCGATGGCCGGTCGCTGGGCCGCGCTGCTTTCGCTTGGTGCCACCCCGATGCAGTACGCGTGTGGCGAGAGCCGCATCGGTGGTCTGCATGATCTGGGGACGCTTGGTCATCAGCATGGGAAGAAGAACGAAGAGCCAGACGGCCACGAGACCGATCCAGATGACCGAGTTCGGCATCGGCGATGTTCTCCTCCCTTGGCAACGGCGACAGGCGTGACGACATCAGGTTATGGGGAGGAGGTGCAAGATCGACGCAGACGCGCCGACTCGAATTACACTCCTGTCACTTTGACAACAGGAGTGCCATCTTTTCCGGGCAGATCAGGCCCATGCCGCGCGTCCCGCACGGACCAGCCGATCGACGACGGTTCCCTGCACTTCACCGGAGGTGATCGCCACGAGCTTGTGATCGCGCCATTCACCGTCGACGTCCAGGTACTTGTAGAGCAGACCTTCTTCGCGGAACCCGACGTTGCGCAGCACTGCCTGACTGGCGAGATTCTCCGGCCGCACCGTTGCTTCGACGCGGTGCAGTCCGACGGGGCCGAAGCAGTGGTCGAGTCCGAGTGCAAGTGCTGCGGTCGCCACGCCCTTACCGTTGACTTCCTTGGACACCCAGTAACCGATCCACGCGGACCGCAGCGCGCCGCGAACGATGTTGCCGGTGGTGATCTGTCCACAGAATTCGCCGTCGACCTCGATGACCATGGGCAGCATGTGTCCTTTGCGGGCCTCGGACTTGAGGCCGGAACACAGTGTGGGCCACGAAGAGATGTGGTGCCGTGAATTCCAGCTGCCTTCGCCGCTGGGCTCCCAGGGCTCGAGGTGGGCACGGTCTTCGGTACGAATCCGGCTCCAGGCTGCCGCGTCACGCACCCGTACCGGCCGTACCGTCACGGTTCCGCCGGCCACTCTCACAGGACCCAATTTCGCCGGCCAACCTGGGTGGCTCGACCACGTTCGCGGCATCCGTCGATCGTATGCGCTACGCGCAGTGGGGTGGTTAGGTGCCCTCCATGGCACTTGAACACGCCACTGGCGTCAGCCTCTCTGAGCGAGGAACGAAACCTTCACTTCTTCGCCGGTGCGGATTTCGATGACCTCGGGATCGATGACGACCAGGCAATTCGCCTCGGCAAGTGTCGCGAGAAGGTGTGACGACGATCCCGGCGCGCCGCCGAGCGCCTGAACCAGATACTCGCCGGTTCCCTCGTCGCGCATGAGTTGGCCGCGGAGAAATCCCTTGCGGTCCTCGATCGAGGTGATCGGTGCCACGGTTCGCGCCGTGACGGTCCGACGCATCGGCTGTCGTCGACCGAGCGCAATGCGAATCAACGGGCGCACCATCACCTCGAACACCACCAGCGCGCTGACGGGGTTGGCCGGCAGCAAGAAGGTGGGTACTTCGTCGCGTCCGAGCTGACCGAATCCTTGGACCGACCCGGGATGCATGGCGACTCGTTCGACCTCCATGTCGCCCAGCTCACCGAGCGCCTCCCGCACACCGTCCGACGCGCCGCCGCCCACTGCCCCGGCGATGACGACGATCTCGGATCGGATCAGTTGACCCTCGACCACCTCGCGCAGTCGCTTGGGATCGGTACTGACGATGCCGACGCGGTTGACGTCGGCACCGGCGTCGCGCGCTGCGGCGGCCAGTGCGTAGGAGTTGACGTCGTACACCTGTCCGGGCCCGGGCGTCCGGTCGGTGTCGACCAGTTCGCCGCCTACCGAGATCACCGACAGCCGAGGACGGGGATGTACCAGCACCTTGTCCCGGCCGACCGCTGCGAGCAGGCCGACCTGAGCTGCACCGATGATCGTGCCTGCCCGAACCGCTACGTCACCGGGCTGAACATCGTCGCCGATCTTGCGGACATAGTCACCCGAGCGCACCGGTCGGAACACTTTGACGCGGGCACGACCGCTGTCGGTGCGATCCAGCGGCAGCACCGCATCGGCCAGGGTAGGCAGTGGTGCGCCGGTATCGACGCGCACTGCTTGTCGTGGTTGCAGACGGATGGGTTGACGCGATCCGGCCGAGACCTCGCCGACGACGGGCAGCGTCAGGTCGATGCGCTCGTCTTCCTCGTTGCGCAGATCCGTGCCGGCGGCTGCTACGTCGACGCTGCGCACTGCGTAGCCGTCGATCGCCGCCTGATCGAAACCGGGAAGGGGACGCTCGGTGACCACTTCTTCGGCACAGAGCAGGCCCTGTGCTTCCGAGATGGCGACCCGAACAGGCCGTGGAGCCACCGCCGCTGCGGTCACTCTGGTCTGCTGATCTTCGACCGAGCGCATCTGGCCCTTCCTCTAGTACATCGACCCTCGATGCTATTCGTACGTTGTCAGTTCCGGTGCCCAGCTGTCACTCAAGCGTTCGTTCAGCCATTCGCGCAGCGCCGGACCGTAGTCGTCACGTTGCAAAGCAAAGTCAACCGCAGCGCGCAGGTATCCCCCGGGATTTCCGAGGTCGTGTCTCGATCCGCGGTGCACCACCACGTGGACGGGATGGCCTTCCGAAATCAGCAACGCAATGGCGTCGGTGAGCTGCAACTCGCCGCCGGCGCCGGGCTCGATGCGACGCAACGCGTCGAAGATAGCGCGGTCGAGTAGGTACCGTCCCGCGGCAGCCAGGTTGGACGGCGCGTCCTCCTGCTTCGGCTTCTCGACCATCCCGGTGACCTTGAGAACGTTCGGGTTGACCGCATCGGGCACGATCTCGACGGAGAAGACGCCGTAGGACGAGACCTTGTCGTCGGGGACCTCGATGGCGCACAGCACCGAGCCGCCGCGCTTGGCGCGCACCCGAGCCATGACGTCGAGCACACCGCGGGGCATCACCAGGTCGTCGGGGAGGAGGACTGCGACCGAATCCTCGTCGTCGTCGAGGGCTTCTTCGGCACAGGCGACTGCATGTCCGAGTCCGAGCGGCTCGTGCTGGATGACCGACTGCACGTCGAGGAGTTTGGGGGCGACGCGCACTTTTTCCAGCATTTCGAGCTTGCCGCTCGCTTCGAGCTTCTTTTCCAGAACGAGATCCTCGACGAAGTGGGCGACGACGCCGTCCTTGCCGGGTGAGGTGACGATGACCAACCGCTGTGCACCGGAATCGGCCGCTTCTCCGGCGACGAGTTCGATACCGGGTGTGTCGACGACCGGAAGCAGTTCCTTCGGAACGGTTTTCGTCGCCGGCAGAAACCGGGTTCCCATGCCTGCGGCGGGGACGATGGCCGTGCGGAAATGCACAGGCGTGGCGGCGGTCGTCGCTGTAACGGCTTCTGTCATGGTGCTCACCCTATCCATGGTTTCTGTAGATCTGCTCGCCGTGTGCTGCGTTCTACCCCCGAGTGCATATCGTTGAACGACAGCACAGGAAGGGTGGGTGAACCGTTGTGAGCGTTCCCGAATTATCGGAGAACACGCCCAAGGATCGTTGGCGGGCACATGTCCTCGCCGAACGCCGACTGCTCGACGATGCGCAGCGCGCGGTGGAGTCCTCAGCACTCTGCCATGTCGTGGCCGAGTTGGCTGCCGAACACCCGTCGGTGGCCGCGTACGTGCCGGTCGGCCGGGAGCCGGGGTCGATCGAGATGCTCGACGCGATGGTCCGTGCCGGCTCCACCGTCCTGCTTCCGAGTGCGCACGAGCCGGGACCGTTGCGGTGGGTGGTGTACACCGGTCGCGACTCCCTGGTCACTGCTCCGTTCGGTTTGCTGGAACCCTCCGGCCCTCTGCTGGAGCCCGACGCCGTCGCCGGCTGCTCACTGTTGCTGATTCCGGCGTTGGCCGTCGATCGGCGCGGTGTTCGGTTGGGCCGCGGTGCGGGCTTCTACGACCGCACACTGGACCTGTGCGGACCCGACGCGATGCTGGTGGCGGTGGTGCGCGACAGCGAAGTGGTGGATCGACTACCCAGCGAGCCACACGACCGAAGGGTGACGCACAGATTGACTCCCGGCGGCGGACTCGTACGCTCGGGTACGGAATAACGTTCCGATTCGATTGGTTGGCACTCCTGACTGTAGAGTGCTAATGCTCTCCCCAGTTTCGACGAACAGATAAGACACCGGCGGTGTTCGGCCTCGGCTCGCAGAGCAGCCAATCTCCTCGGTGACCAGCGCGGAGGAAACACGATGCCCACTTACTCATACGCCTGCACCGAGTGCGACAACCGCTTCGACATCGTCCAGTCCTTCACCGACGACACGTTGACGGTGTGCCCGGCGTGCTCCGGCAAGCTTCGCAAGCTGTTCAATTCCGTCGGCATCGTCTTCAAGGGCAGCGGCTTCTACCGCACCGACAGCCGCGGCGGTTCGAGCACCTCGAGCGAGGGCGCAGGCGAGAAGAAGTCCGATGCGGCCGCGAAGTCGGACTCCAAGTCCGAGTCCAAGTCCGACTCGAAGCCCGCCGAGAAGAAATCCTCCGATTCGTCGTCGTCGAGCTCCTCGTCTTCGTCGTCGACCACGAAAACTGCTGCAAGCCAGTAGCTTTCCGCTTCATCCACAGGCCGGGCCGTTATCCACAGCCCGGCCTTTTGGGCGTTCGAAGCGACCTCGGCGGCGTTAGCGTTCCAGCATGACCGCCGGCAAGAACCGACTCGACTCGACCCTGCTCGATCGCCTCACCCTGCGGCCCGCGTGGGTCAGCTCCCCGAAATTTCGGCGAGTCACCGCAGGCGCTTTGGTGGCACTGGCAGCGGTCTTGTTCGTCGACGACGCTGCCGGCGACGACCGAGTAGAAGTGATCACCGCCGGACGCGATCTGACACCAGGGACGGTCCTCACGCCGGCCGATGTGGTCGTCAGCGACTGGGATTCCGCCAGTGTTCCCGAGGGCGCACTGATGGATACGGGCGCAGTGGACGGACAGACGCTCACCGGGCCGGTACGAGCGGGCGAATTGCTCACCGACGTACGCCTACTCGGATCCCGGACGGCCACGACGGCACTGGGGACCGAGGCGCGCGTCGTACCGGTGCATCTCGCGGACGCCGGAGTGAGCGACCTGCTGCGTGAAGGCGATCGGGTCGATGTGTTGACCGTCGAGGTGCAGGACGACCCGAATGCCGTCCCTGCAGCCAGAGTTCTGGCCTCCGGGGCCATCGTCGTACTCGTCTCCGCCGACGCCGGGGGCAGCCGACAGCGAGATCGTGTGGTGCTGCTGGCCTTACCCACCGACGATGCGACGACGGTGGCCGCCGCCTCGTTGGTCAGTGCCCTGACGGTCACACTGCACTAACGTTTCTCGAGACAGAACATACCGAGCGTTGGGAGAAGGGCTCATGCTGAAGGGCTTCAAGGACTTTCTACTGCGGGGCAATGTTGTTGACCTTGCAGTCGCAGTGGTCGTCGGTGCGGCATTCACCGCCATCGTCACCGCATTCACCACGAATATCATCAACCCGCTTGTCGCCGCTCTCGGCGGTTCCAACGAATACGGCTTCGGGTTCCAGGTGACGTCGTCGCCGGAATCGTTCATCAATGTCGGCGCTGTCATCACCGCGATCATCAACTTCGTCATCATCGCCGCAGTGGTCTACTTCGTACTGATCCTGCCGGTGAACACCGCGAAGAAGCGCTTCGTCAGCCAGCCGGAGAAGGAACTGAGCGACGTGGACGTGCTGGTGCAGATTCGCGACATCCTCGCGGGGGGAACCGCAGCGGGACAGAAACTTTCGACGGCCGAAGATACGACCGGCGGAAGCGGCGAGGCTATGGATTCCTCCTCCCCCGACCTCGGTAAGCACTCCAGGGACTGATCTCTCTTTGCCCGCGCTTGATGGGCCCCTAAACGAATGAATGTGCCAGTCACGCACTCTGAGTGCGTGACTGGCACATTCATTCGTTGGTGGGGGTGATGATGGGACAGTCCGAGAGGGCCGTCGGGCGATCAGTTGGTGAACGTGGACAGCGGCAGCGCGTCGAGGGTGATCGTCGTGCCGTCGGCCTCGCAGGCAGACTTCACCGCTGCGCCGTTGTCGACGAACGCCTTACCGGATTCACTGTCGGTGGTCGAGAGCTCGAGGGTGTCCGCCGGCAGTCCATCACTGAAGGTAGTCAACGAACTGGCAACATCGCCTGATGCGGTGCCAGGCAGTGCCTTTAGCTTGTCGACTGCGGCCTGCTTGTCGGCGGTCCACTTGTCGATGTTCTCGGCGGATCCTGGTCCTGCCGCTGCCAGTCCCACGAATGCATTGTGGTCGGCGGCGAACGTGTTGCAGACGTCGGTGTTCTCGCCGGAGGCCGCGGACTCGTCGCTGCTACAACCGGCGGCGAGACCGAGAGAAAGGAGCGCTCCTGCAGCGACGACCGTGAAACGGGCTTTCGAGTGCATCTTCGGTTCAGTGCCTCTCTGTATACGTCGAACTACTTCTGTGCAGAACATAGTTCAGGCCCGTACGGAGTTATCCGTACGGGCCTGACTATGTCGATTTACTGCAGGTGATTCTGTCTCACCGAGCTACAACCGATTGGGAAATCAGTTGAGGCGAACCGGTGCACCGTAGGTGACTGCGGTGTCGCCGGTTGCGCTGGCGAGCGAGACGTACGGACGGATCGTGACGTTGCCCAGGATGCCGGTGGCGGTGCCGTGCAGGTTCGCGATCTGGATGGAGCCGCTGGTGCCTGCTGCATCGCCTTCGGAACCGGTGAGGTCTGCCGACTCGTCGATGACGGCGACTGCACCTTCGGACTGGATGACGCCGGGGCCGTTACCGAGCTCGATCTCTGCCGTTGCCTGCGGGATCAGCTGGACGCCGATATCGAGGGCACTACCGGACGTTGCTTCGGTCTCGATGTCACCGATATCGATACCACTGCCGTCGAGAGGAATTACTGCGCCAAGGCTCGAGTCGTTGCCGCTGGAGATGCCCAACTCTGCGGACGGAGTAGCCCACTCGATGGTGACAGTCCCATTGAGGCTCATCGGGTAACCGACCTGGTAACCGATCTTGAGGGTGCCCTCGAAGTCGTCGGCCGAGGGGCCCTGGACGTCGTAGGAAGCCCGGCCGTTGGCGAACCACTCACGGGTGAGCGGGCTGCCGTCGAGCGGAGCAACACCGTTGATGAAGGTGTCGGACAGGGTCACCGTGATGGTGTTGCCGTCGGCGTCGACGACCGAGTTGGAGCTGTCGACAGCGGCGGAAGCGGTTCCGGTACCGAGTACCAGGCCGACAACCGAAGCGCTGGCAGCAACTGCGACGCTCATGGACTTGAGTCCCCGGCTGCGCCGCGACTTCTGGATCTCCGTCATTTATTCCTCATCATGTTCAGTCCCAGCGCGGTGTCGCACGGGGAAGCTTGTGGCTTTCACCCTCGAACTAGATCGGCCGCAACGATGCGAACGAGCCCGAGCCGGATGGAGCCGTGAAGGCCACATCCTCGTTCAACTGTTCCGAGATTAAGGGCGCGGCACCGGTTGGTCCCACGCCCTGATCCTTGGAAGCTGAGGGGAACATTAGAGGAGATGCCTGACCGTGACAATCCCTACGATCGGCCATCAAACGTTGCCGACTCGTGATGTGTTTCGACGGCGTGAACAACTTTCACAGCAGTGTTAGCGATAACCGGGGTCACAGCATCTCGCGGAAGCGCCGAACCGTTACATCCGTCTCATTCGAGTAAACCCACCCTGATGTGGGAATACACCGACACGACCGTGTCCGGATCGGCCGAATAGTCCGGTCTGCATCGCGTCCACTGCGCCCGATTTGAGGCTTGGCGTCCCAAGCTACTGCCGGGTAGCTCACTAACGCCAGGTAAACGAGTAACTAACAGACCTGTCATTCCAGCCAAGAAAATGTGTCGTGGATCACATCAAAAGTAATGGGGTGGTCGCTGCTGTTCCAACCATTCGTCCGACTTCGATCCGCTCGACCCTGCACCCGGACCGTCGTGTCGCTCGTCCCCGGTCATCTCCGGAAGTACCTCGCCGAAGATGCGAGCGAGCCGGGCCCGTTCTGCTCGGGCCCGGCTCGCTTCGTCTTCGGCCGATCGATCGTCGTTCGGCTCGTCCATCGGTATCGCTACGCGTCCAGCCCCGACAACTCGGCAATGACCTGGCTGGCCAACGGAGTCAGCGTCGCCATCCCGTCGCGAATAGCGGCCCGCGACGACGCCAGGTTGACCACCAGAGTGCTGCCGGAGACGCCGACCAATCCTCTGGACAAGCCCGCTTCCAGCGACCCTGCTGCCAGACCGGACGAACGCAATGCCTCGCTGATGCCCGGAATCTCACGATCGAGTACCTCGGCGGTGACATCAGGGGTCACATCTCGCGGCGAGACGCCGGTGCCGCCGATGGAGACCACCAGATCGACACCACCGATCACCGCCGTATTGAGCGCGTTGCGCACGTCGACCTCGTCGGCAGTCACTGCAACGACGCCGTCGACGAGGAAACCTGCCTCGGTCAACAGTTCGGTGACGAGAGGTCCCGTCGAATCCTTCTCGGTGCTGTGCGCAGTCCGGTCGTCCACGATGACGACCAACGCGCGTCCTGCCAGTGGTGCGTCGAGTTCCATACCGCTCACCGTAGTAGTAAGGCCTCCACCCGGCTCACGCTGTGCGTAAATCGTTGCAACCGTCCCGTGCCTGCCCGCTTCCCGCAACATCAGCGACCGCCCGGGAACGACGGGATCTGGAAGGGCAACTGCTGCTCCTGCTGCTGCGTCTGAGGCTGCTGCTGAGACGCCGCGGGCTCTGCGGTTCCGAGCGTCACCTTTGCCGTCTTCTCACTTCCACCGTCGGTGTAGGTGACGGTGACGGAATCCCCGGGCGCGTGCGAACGCACCGCCGCAATCAGCGCGTCACCGCTCGAGATGATGCGATCGTCAAGCTTGGTGATCACCGCACCCTTCGGAATTCCTGCCGACGCCGCCGGTCCACCCTCGGTGGCCTCGACGACGGTCGCGCCGTTGGCGTCATCCTGCGACGGCACCTGCACCCCGATCATGGCCTGCGTGGCCTTGCCGGTGGTAGCCAACTCATCGGCGATGCGCTTGGCCTGATCCACGGGAATCGCGAAGCCCAGGCCGATGGAGCCGCTCTGCGCGCCGGACCCCTCGCTGCCACCCAGCGTGGCGATTGCGGTGTTGATGCCGATCAGCTGGCCCTCGGTGTTGACCAACGCACCACCCGAGTTGCCCGGGTTGATGGCCGCGTCGGTCTGGATGGCGTCGATCACCGAGTTCTGGTTGCCGGATTCACCCGACGTCGAGACCGGGCGATTGAGCGACGACACGATGCCGGTGGTGACGGTGCCCGCCAAGCCCAACGGTGAACCGATCGCGACAACCTGCTGTCCCACTTCGAGATTCGACGACGAACCGAGTTCGATGGGCGTCAGATCGGTCTTGCCCTCGGCCTTGATGACCGCCATGTCCGACACCGAATCGGCACCGACGAGCGTGGCATCGGCCACCGAGCCGTCCGAGAACGCAACGGTGAGTTTGCCGTTGGCTCCCGCCCCCGTCGCGACGTGATTGTTGGTGAGGATCAAACCGTCACTGCTCAGAATGACGCCCGAGCCCTCCCCCTCCTGCTGAGAACCCTTGACCTGAATCTGAACCACGCTCGGGAGGACCTTGTTCGCGACGGCCTGAACGGAGCCGTCGGGGAAGTTGGCAGCCGGCTGCGCAGCTGTGACGGTCGAGTTCAACGAATTGCTCACCGAGCCGCCGTTGCCGTTGGCGTTGTTGGTCGCGATCGCACCGACCGCGCCGCCGATTCCGCCGCCGACCAGAACGAGCGCGATAGCGCCGGCGACCAGCGCCGAGCGACCCGACCGGGTCTTCACAGCGCCCGGAGCCGAATTCGACTGCGGTGCAACGTGCTGCGGCTGAGCATGGACCTGCGTGGACGCCTGAGGATGACTCTGCTGGCCGTAGGGCCCGTAGCCGGGCTGATAGGACCCCTGCCCGTAGCCGGCGTACTGCTGCGGGTAACCCTGCTGCGGCGGCTGCGACCCTGGGTTGTGAGGCTGGCCCTGCTGGGATGGAAACTGCTGCGTCGGGTGCTGCTGGGCGGGATCCTGCTGGGTCGGATGCTGCTGGGCCGAGTAGTTCTGCTCGTCGCCGCCCGAAGCCCGGTTCACCGGATGCTGCTCGGACCCGGCACCCTGCCCGGGCTGTTCGGATTCGTTACGGTCGTCACTCATCGTTGCTGCTTCCTTCAGTAGGGACCTCGACTTCCGAGGCCCGCCCGCCTTCTTGCTACTCACTGTGCAGGGCGGTACTGAGAGCGCGCTGAGATCCGCCTATCAGTTTCCCGAGAGTGCGGTCAGTGTGCCGAGAGTGTGTTCGGATCCGGGGCACCTTCGCCCGGTAGCACGATCCGAATGAGCGCACCGCCGCGTTCGGATACCTCGACCCCGATGGTGCCTCCGTGCTTGACGACCACCTGTCGCACGATCGCAAGCCCCAGACCGGATCCCGGCATCGAGCGCGATGCCGTGGAGCGATAGAAGCGCTCGAACACCAACTCGCGATCTTCCTCGGGGATACCCGGGCCCGCGTCGTCCACCGTCAACTCGAGCAGACCATCAGCGATCTGCCGCATGGCAATTCGCACCTCGCCGCCGTTCGGACTCCACTTCGCTGCGTTGTCCAGCACGTTCAGCACGGCCCGCGACAGTCCCGCCTGGTCGCCGTAGACGAACCAGGGCATCAGCGTTGCGTCGAAGTCGATTTCGTTGCGACGTCGGCGTGCTCGTTCCAGACTGCGTTCGACTGCATCTGCCAGGTCCACACGCTCGAACACCGTCTCCGGTGCGTCCTCCCGCGCCAGATCGACCAGATCCCCTACCAGCGTGGACAGTTCTTGAATCTGCGCCACCACGTCGGTTCGCAGTTCGGCCATGTCCTCGTCCGGAATGGACGGCGCACCAGGGCGACCGGCCGCGATGAGCAACTCCATGTTGGTCCGAAGCGAGGTCAACGGTGTCCGCAGTTCGTGGCCTGCGTCGGCGACCAATCTGCTCTGCCTGCCCCGGGATTCGGCGAGTGCCCGGAGCATCGTGTTGAAACTCTCTGTCAACCGGGCCAATTCGTCGTCACCGGTGACCGGGATCGGCGTCAGATCGTCGGTACGCGCCACTCGCTCGGCGGCAGCCGTCAGTCGCGCGATCGGCCGTAAACCGGTACGTCCCACAGCCATACCTGCTCCGGCAGCCAACACCACTCCGCAGCCGCCGACGATCAACAGGACCCACGCCAGCCGGTCCAGTACTTCTCCGGTGGGCAACAGCCGCTGCGCCACGACGAGGGTGCTGCCGTCATTGGTCCGGATGGCCAGCACTCGCTGGTCGTCGAGCGTCCGCAGCGACGACTGCTGATCGCCCCGCACCACAGCGAGTTCGGCGTCGCCGATAGGCACCTTCGGCCCCGGTGGGTTGTAGCTGGACATGTCCGGATAGATCAGAGCCACACTCACGTCGGTGCTGTACAACGTGGCACCGGCAACGAAGCGAGGGTCGTACGAGACGAGGGTCGACTCGGCCAGAGCCGAAGCACGAGAACGCAATTGCGTGTCCACATCGCCGTACAGCGCTCGCGAGACCACCGTATACGCGGCAATGGCCATGACTGCCACCGCGATTGCGACGACCGAGGCCGCAAGTAATGTCACCCGCCAGCGCAGGGACACAGACCGCGTCAGCGGTGTCGGTGGTCGCATCGGAGTCGGTGCGCTCCCACCGGCGTCGGCCGTCTTGCGTCCGAACGAAGCAACCATCACGGGGGCGTTTCGCGAAGTACGTACCCGACACCGCGCACGGTGTGGATCAGCCTCGACTCCCCCTCCGCCTCGGTCTTACGTCGGAGATAACCGACATACACCTCGAGCGCGTTGCCCGACGTCGGGAAGTCGTAGCCCCAGACTTCTTCGAGGATGCGACTTCTGGTGAGGACTCGGCGCGGATTCGTCATCAGCATCTCGAGCAACGAGAATTCGGTTCGGGTGAGGCTGATGGAGCGCTCGGCACGCGAGACCTCCCGGGTGACCGGGTCCAGAGACAGGTCCGCGAACGTCATGGTCTCCGAGTCGATGCCCGCTTCCATCGCGGTGCGCCGTAGCAGCGCGCGCAGACGGGCCAGTAGTTCTTCGAGCGCAAACGGCTTGGGCAGATAGTCGTCGGCACCCGCATCGAGACCGGCAACGCGCTCGGAGACAGAGTCCCGAGCCGTCAACACGAGGATCGGCAGGTCGTCGCCCACACTGCGTAATCGTCTGCACACTTCGAGGCCGTCGAGCCGAGGCATCATCACGTCGAGTACCAACGCATCGGGGCGTCCCGCCGCCACCTGCTCGAGCGCGTCGAGCCCGTCGACCGCCAGGTCCACGGTGTACCCGTTGAACGTCAGCGACCTGCGCAACGACTCACGCACGGCTCGATCGTCGTCGACCACCAATATCCGCATTCGTACAGTTTGTCCTGGTCGACTGAGATCTGTCTGAGAGGGGTACCTACTCCCCCTAGAGCACTGGAAGGTTCCGAGCCAGCGGGAGGTTCCACTTCCGCCACAACGCGAGCAGACGCAACCCCGTCGCGAGCACTGTTCCCACGACCAGTCCCACGTTCTCCGGCAGCGTCAGAACGTCTGCCAATACGACCATCGACGCGCCGAGCAACGCCGGCAGGGCGTATAGGTCTCGATGCAGGAGCAGGGGCACTTCGTTGACCAGCACGTCTCGGATGACGCCACCGGCCACCGCCGTTGTGGTGCCGATGAGGGCTCCCGACAGGGCGCTTCCCCCGGAAGCCAACGCGATCGTCGCACCGGTCGAGGCAAACAATCCCATCCCGAAGGCGTCGAGCACGAGAACGCCACGTCGGACCTTTCCCATCTGTCGATGAGCCACGAAGACCGCCAACGACGCGAAGAAGCCGACGGTGAGATTCGGCCACGTGTCCAACGACGTCGGCGGATGGATGCCGAGGAGAAGATCACGGATGATTCCGCCGCCGATGCCCGTCGTGATTCCGACGACGCAGACTCCGAACAGATCCAACCGGCGGTGCACTCCGACCAAAGCACCTGACGCCGCGAAGACTGCGATACCGATGTAGCCGAGGAGGTCGAGAAGCATCGGATCAGCATGTCACGGCACTGACAGCAGCTTCACAGCAACATCCGAGGGGCGACTCAGCATCGGCGAGCAGTGTCGTGTTGTCAGCGATTCCGCCTCACCGAGGAGAACATCATGCGTATCGGATTCAAGAAGACCATCGCCACGATCGCCGTAGCCGGTGCCCTCTCACTCGGCGGAGGTGCCGTCGCTCAAGCCGCGCCGGATCGGGCCACGATCCCCGTTGTCGCGGGGAGCTCTGAATCGGACGCGCTGAAGTCACTCTCGGATGCCGGCTTCACCGACGTCATTACCGACTACGACCGCCCCGACGCGACCGTGATCGGAACGAATTTCCAGGCCGGCACCAAAATCAGCGAAAACGCGACCATTCTGGTGATCGTCGGCAACGGCTAGCTCGGCCGTTCACACGATAGTCTCGATCGGGTGCCGTCCGGCACGTCTGTTTCTCGAACCGAGGTGATCCGAAATGCCGATCGTCGACAACGCCGTCTACGTCGAGGGGAAGCGAACCGCTAATCCCGAGAGCCTCGATATCACCTTCGAGTGCATGCGAGATCGCCACGGAATGGCATGGATCGGCCTCTATCGGCCTGAGCTCACCGAAATCAACGCTGTAGCAACTGAATTCGGTCTGCATCGACTGGCAGTCGAGGATGCCATTGCGGCCCATCAACGACCGAAACTCGAACGGTACGCCGAGCAGCTCTTCGTCGTACTCCGCCCCGCCCGATACATCGACGAGACCGAAAAGGTCGAATTCGGTGAATTGCACATTTTTCTCGGCGTCGATTTCGTTGTCACCATTCGCCACGCCGAATCGCCCGAACTCGGGAAGGTGCGGCATAGACTCGAGGAATCGCCCGAATTGCTCGGGCTCGGGCCCGAAGCAATCCTGTACGGCATCCTCGATCAAGTCGTCGACGAGTACGTTCCGGTCATCAAGGGACTGCAGACCGACATCGACGAGATCGAGGATCAGCTGTTCACCGGCGATCCGAGCGTCTCGCGTCGAATCTATTCACTACTGCGTGAGGTATCCGAATTCGACCGCGCCGCAAAGCCTCTGGTCGAGATGATCGAGTCACTCAAGCGCGGTTCGGACAAGTATCACGTCGACGTCGAATTGCAGCGCAATCTTCGCGACGTGCTGGACCACGCGATCCGCATCTCCGACCGCATCGAGGCATTTCGGTCCAATCTGCAGAACGCAATGACCGTGCACTCCACCATGGTGGCGCAGCAGCAGAACGAAGAAATGCGCAACATGACCCAGGTCAGCCTGGAACAGAACGAACAGGTCAAGCGCATTTCGTCCTGGGGCGCAATACTTTTTGCGCCCTCGCTCATCGCCGCCATCTACGGAATGAACTTCGACGACATGCCGGAGTTGAAGTGGCAACTCGGATATCCGATGGCACTGATTGCCATGGTGATCTGTTCGAGCGCGCTCTACGTGGTGTTCAAACGCCAGAAGTGGTTGTAGAGCGGCTTCGCCGCAGGTGAGCGGAAATTCGTAGAGGGGGTCGAAGTTTCGCTCACAAGGGTGTCAGGACGAACCGAAGATCGGGGCGACGGGGATTGTCCGCTCGAAGGTGAGTCGGTCGAACTCGTTGCCGTATTCGTCGATGGCACCGATGATCATCTTGCTGGGCGCGATCCCCGGAATGCCCGGCACCACATCGACTCTGACGAACGAGTAGTTCAGGAATCGCACCCGAGACCAGGTGATGGACTCGGCCGACTTGGTGCCGTCCGGTGCCCACACGTAGCTGTTGGGAACTGCGGTATCGGGCAACTCGTTGCCTCGGTAGCTGACGCCCTCACCGTCCTGGAACGTGTATCGAGGACGGCCGCCACCGCCGACGGTGTAATACACCGTGCCGTCGGTCTTTCCGCACACCGTCGCGTTGTCGCCGGCCACCCGCGTCGCACGATTGCCGCGGATGGGATCGGTGCGCTCGAAGACGTGATTGTGAGCCTGCAGCACCACATCCACCTCGTACTTGTCGAACAATGACACCCAGGCGTCGCGCACGCCGCCGTCGCTCGCGTGGGTGGATGTCGTCGAGTACGCGCAGTGGTGGAAGAAGCAGACGATGAAGTCGATGTTCGGATCGGCGCGGTACTTCGCGAGAGTCTGCTCCACCCAGGTGTTCTGGGCGCCGCCGCTGTAGCCCGTGTTGGCCTTGATCTCGTAGCTGACGTCGTTCGCGTCGAGTGAGAGAACGGCGGTGTTGCCGTACACGAACGAGTAGGCCGACGGGCATCCCTTGGGCCCGGTGGTCGGCTGATCGAGACGTGCTGCGTGGCCGCCATATCCGTTGGGGCTGTACAGCGCTTCCATGTCGTGATTGCCGGTGGCAAACAACCACGGAGCGGTGGACGCGCTGGCCTCGATGGCCTGGAAGTAGCCGTCCCAGACGAAGGGGTTGAACTTGTCGAACCCCTTCGGCGGCGTCTGTCCGTGCTTCGCGAACTGCGGCGGCAGACCGGCACCCGAAGGATCCGCGTAGGCGATATCGCCGGCGAGAATGTGGAAGTCCGGACGCGACGCCTCGATCTGCCGATTGATGTTGCGCGCGTGCTTGACCGACGGTTCGTTGTCTGCCTTGTAGTACAGGTCGTCGTAATCTCCGGCCACCAGACCAGGCGGCTGCGAGGGTGTTTCGTCGACACCCTGATCGCCCATCATCGTGAAGCGGAACGGAGCGATACGACCGGTCGGCAATGCCGGAGACGCGCTCCGGATGTCGCTGACGAAGCCGTCGGCGGTGCGCCAGCGGTAGTAGTGCGGCAGCTTGGGCGTCAGATTGTCGACGGGCACGTGCACGTAGTACTGCTCCGCCGAGAGAATTCCGCCGTCGGTCTGCGGCACCTGGCTGATCAGGTTGCGCACCTCGGCGGACGTCGTCGCGCCCAGTGCAGGCGTAGGGCCGTGGTCGAGAAAGACGCCGGTGAGGCCGGGATTGCGCGAGAGTTGAGCAGAGAACCGCAGCTGAGTCGCCGGGTCGTTTCCGAATCCCATGTGTCGGCCCGCTACGGCCAACGGGGCGTCCTGCGCGTAGGCGGTGCGAGCGAACACCGAATTCCCGACGCCTACCGCGGCAGCCGTAGCGGCGGCTCCCACCAGGAAGTTACGTCGGCTGACCGGGTGCCGACGCAGGAACGACCGATGCCAGTCGTGCTGCTCGGCCATGGTCATGTTCTCGGCGAGAGTGCCCGGGATTCCGGTCGCGACGGTCTCGCCTGCGGGATTGAGCGTCATGCATCGATCGTGACCGCAGAGCCCCCTCGGACGCTGAACAGAACGGAGCACGATAGGTGAACAGATGGAGAACACCGATGCACAACGGGACGAACGGGGACAATCCCGTCGTGCACGGAACTTCGTAGCCCACTACGAAGTTCCGTGCACGACCGGACAGTGCTCAGGTCCCCTTCACGTTGAGGATCTGCCGCAGCTCGTGCTCGATGCTCACCAGGTCACGGGCATCCTCCATCACGACGTCGATGGACTTGTAGGCGTCCGGAATCTCGTCGATGAAATCTGCACTGTCGCGGAACTCGATTCCCTTCATCCGCTCTTGCAGGTTCTCGTGGGTGAACCGCTTCCTGGCTTCGGTCCGAGAGAACTGTCGTCCTGCACCGTGCGGTGCCGAGCACAGGCCGGCCTTGGAACCCTTACCGACGACCACGTATGAACGAGTTCCCATCGACCCCGGGATGATCGCCCTAACACCCTCGTGTGCGTCGACTGCACCCTTACGAGTGAGCCACACGTCCTTGTGCGCGTGCGTTTCCTTCACCGTGTAATTGTGATGGCAGTTGATCCGCTCGACCTCGCGATGATCGTCGGTTCCCACCTACTCGGCAAACACCGCGCCGAACCGATCCATCATCTCGGCGCGATTCAGGTAAGCGAACAGCTGCGCCCAATTCAGGTCTCGGATGTACTGCCCGAATTCACGGGAGCTTTCGGGCAGGTACGCCAGATCCTTGTTGGGCAACGAGATCCACCACTGCGCACACAAGCGTTGCGCGATCGCGATGTGCTTCTTGGCGATCTTGTTGCCGACGCCCCTCGACCCACTGTGCAGAAACAGCCACACTCGATCGGTCTCGTCGAGGCACAGCTCGATGAAGTGGTTGCCGCCGCCCAACGAACCGAGCTGCTCACGCCACTGCGGTGAGTGGTTCAGCTCGACACCGTCCTTGGCCGCCAACTCCTCGAGTTCGAGTAGCTTCGGTGCGGTGAAGTCCCACCGGTCGACGCCGGCGTTGTAGTTGCCGGGCGACAGCGGGATGCTTGCCTCGATCGCGAGTCGCAGGTCCGTAAGATTACGGCCGTCGACGTCGTCGAGCATGAATTCCGTTCGGACACCGATCATTCCGCAGCCGATATCGACACCGACGGCGGCCGGAATGACAGCGCCCAGCGTGGGAATCACTGTGCCTACGGCGCTTCCCATACCGCTGTGAGCGTCGGGCATCAGGGCGACGTGCGGATGCACGAACGGCATCGACGCTGTTTCGCGAGCCTGCTCGAGCGTCTTGTCCTCGAGCTGTGACGCCCAGTTGAGCAGCCGTAAGCCCACCTTGTTCGGGGGCATGATGTTCCTTCCTGCCCCCTTGCACAAGAGGGCGTTATTCGATGGGTCGCTTCACGAACTGTGCCGATTTACCTCCGAGAGCAGCACCTAGTTCGGGCGAATATGCGCGCAGCACAACGCTCAGACCGGCTCTCGTATCGAGAACCGCACAAGGCAGACAAGCAGCACGCATGGCGATGACCCTATCGAGCGAAACCTCTTCGACGCGAGCGAATTAAGTCGAGCGGCGGGAATGGAAGAACGCGGGACTCAGTGCACGGAACTGCCGCGCATCGACGGGATCCCGTCGATCGGGCCCAATAATGCGCAAATCTGCCCACAACGCCGCGCCCTACACTCCCCCACCGAATGCCAAGCCCAGCAAATACGTCGCCCCAGCCGCGCCGTAGCCGATGGCGAGCTGTCGCAGTGCACGTTTGACGGGTGGCCCACCACTGAGTAGTCCCACCACCAATCCGGTACAAATCAGCGCCAGCCCGACGAGAACAGCCGCGACGATCAGCGCGACAAAGCCTTCGAGACCGAACAGATACGGCAACACCGGGATCACCGCTCCCGAGGCGAAGAAGCAGAAGCTGGCTCCGGCCGCTCCGAGTCCTGTTCCGATGGACTCGTGCTCGTCGACGTCGGGCGTCATCTCGTCGTCGGTGGGCAACAGCCGCAACACTTCCGACGCTTTGGCGTCGGCCTCCTCATGCGTCATTCCCCGGGCCCGATACACCAGCGCCAGTTCGTTGGCGTCGACGTCCAGATGTTGGACGGCTTCGCTCGCGGCACTGTCCGGGGACGAGGCCTCGAGCAACTCGCGTTGCGAACGCACAGAGACGTATTCGCCTGCACCCATCGACAGCGCACCCGCGAGCAATCCTGCGAGTCCCGTGACCAAGACGATCTGGTTGGACACTCCGGAGCCGCTGATGCCGAGTACCAGAGCGAGGTTGCTCACCAGTCCATCGTTGGCACCGAACACCGCGGCCCTGAATGTGCCGGAGAGCCGATTACGACCGCGCGCGGCGAGCGCTCTGATCACTTCGGCGTGGATCTGCTCGTCGGCGGTCATCGCCTCCGTTGCATCGTCGTCGGTGGCGTACGGCGAACGGGTTTCGGCTCGTTGCGCCAACGCGAGGACGAACACCGAACCGAACCGGCGCGCCAGCACACCGAGGATTCGAGTACGGATGTCACCTTTGAGCGGCATGCCGACTCGCTCACCCAGCAGATTTCGCCAATGCTGCTCGTGGCGGCCTTCCGCATCGGCGAGTGCGAGCAGTATCTCTCGCTCCTCGCCGCTGCGTCGGCCGGCCAGATCGCGATAGACGGCGGCCTCGGCCCGCTCATCGGCGAGGTATTGCCGCCATCGTTTGACGTCTTTCGTCGACGGTGCCATCCGACTCATCGATCAAACGTAGCGGGCTCCGCCCTCGTGCGCGTTTTGCGTACCTGGAAGGACGCAAAACGCGCACGACAGGGGGTCAGCTCGGGTCGTACACCCCGGTCTGCACCGCTTTGACCAGTCGGCGTGGAACCCGGAACTCCGTGCCCTGGACACGCACCGTCACCAGATCCGGGGCAACGGCTTTCCACTGGGCGCGACGACTCCGTGTGTTCGAGCGCGACATCTTTCTCTTCGGAACAGCCATAACTCAGACGTCCTTTCGGCTTCGGCGGCCGTAGCGCTTCTCGAACTTCTCGACGCGTCCCTGGGTGTCCATCACGCGGGCGGCTCCGGTCCAGAAGGGGTGCGATTCGGACGAGACGTCGACGACGATCAGCGGGTAGGTGTTTCCGTCTTCCCACTCGGTCTCGCGAACCGACGTAACGGTCGATCGGGTGAGGAACTGATTTCCCGTGCTCGAATCCTGGAACACCACCGGGTGATAGTCGGGGTGAATGCCTGGTTTCATTCTGTTGCCTCTCGTGATTGTTCTGCATACGGGGATTCACTGCTGTCGCAGGGGTCTTCGTGCCACTGGCCGAACGGGTCGGTCCACATGGCCCACTGGGCGGGATCGGTCATCTCGTCGTCGGACACCAACGCCCACTGCAGAGTGCGGTCGATCTCGGTGGGGTCGGCCCGATGGACCAGGATCACCAACGAGGTGTCTCGATCACCGAACTGCTCGTCCCACCGCAACGCGGCCATTGCCCGTCGGGTGGTGTCGATGCGGTCCTGTTCCGCCGGAGTCATTGCGGCAAGCCACTTTCCAGCGTTCGCCACCCGCAGACCTCCACCGGCCGATTCGATCCACAGTGCCTCGTCGGGCTGCGTGGCGACCCACGCCCGTCCGCGGGCGGTGACGACTCCGTCGAGCAGCACGTCGATAGCCTCGTGCAATCGCTCGGGGTGGAAGGGCCTCGTCGCGGTAAATTCCACTAGTGCGACGCCGCAGTCGACGGTCAAGGGCGGCTGGCCACGCAACAGTGGCGAGTGGGCGTCCGTGATCTCACCGCGACGAGCGCCGAAGGGAACAGACGCGAGAACTGCTGGGCCGTCGACCATTGCGTCCTGGGCAACCCAAACGACGGGTGCGTTCGGGGCCAACCGCGCCAGAACGGCGGCGAGGCGGGCGCGCTCCCACGCGTCGACCTCGGGACCTGCAGTGACGACAAGGGCGTCGGCGTAATCGACTTGGCCGACGACCAACTGCGCGACGGTTCGATCGTCGTCACCACTGGCGACGACGCCGCGATCGGCCAACGCGTCGTCACCGGTCGCGTCGGCCAACCAGGTTGCGGCGTCGAGGCAGCCGATCACGGCGTCGATACGCACATCCCGCGAGGCCGGGCCGTCGATCTGCCCCACCACGTCTGCCACGACTACGTTGTCCACCGCCCAGCACAACGCCTCGGGCTCGAGGGCCGGGTCCAGGACGAGCACGATGCGATCGACACTGCTGCGCGTCGACAGTGCACGCAGCAGCGGCAGCAGGTCTTCGCGGAGCGTGCAGGAGACACAGCCGTGTGCCAGTTCCAGGATGGTTTCGCGCGGGTTCTCGCCCAGCACACAGAGCGTGCGCCGCACCACTCCCTCGGTGACGCGGCTCAGGTCGTGGCGCACTGCGACGGTTCCCGGCGCGAGTAGCGAGGTCACGACGGCGTCCATGGCTCCGGTCCAGCCGGAGACGAGGACCATCGGGGTTCGATCGTCCGGTGAGTTGTTCACGAGCACCCTTCTTCTCGACAACGATTTTCATTACTTGAGAACGCACGCTACATTCACAGCAGCGCTTTGTCGAAAACGATTGTCATAACGATCAGAAAGGACTGCTCATGTCAGCGCACTGCCAAGTCACCGGCCGTACCCCCAGCTTCGGAAAGTCCGTCTCGCACTCCCACGTGCGCACCAGCCGCAGGTGGGACCCCAACATCCAGCGCAAGACGTACTACGCGCCGAGCCTCGGCCGTCGCGTCACCCTGACGCTCTCGGCCAAGGGCATCAAAACCATCGACCGCGACGGCATCGACGCCGTGGTCGCCAAGATCCGCGCACGCGGGGAGAAGATCTGATGGGCAAGAGCACGGATGTGCGTCCGATCGTCAAACTCAAATCGACCGCCGGAACCGGCTACACCTACGTCACCCGCAAGAACCGTCGCAACGATCCGGACCGACTGGTGATGAAGAAGTACGACCCCGTCGTCCGCAAGCACGTCGATTTTCGAGAAGAGCGTTAGCCATGGCGAAGAAGTCCAAGATAGAGAAGAACGAGCAGCGCAAGGTCATCGTCGCCCGCTGGGCCACACGTCGCGCGGAGCTCAAGGAGATCATTCGCAAGCCCTCGAGCAGCGATTCCGAGCGCTCCCAGGCCCAAGCAGCACTGCAGCGTCTGCCACGCGATTCGAGTCCGGTACGATTACGCAATCGTGACGCTGCGGATGGACGTCCGCGCGGTTACCTACGGAAATTCGGGCTGTCCCGCGTGAAAATGCGCGAGATGGCACACCGTGGGGAGCTGCCAGGCGTCCACAAGTCGAGCTGGTAAGGGAAAAGGTAGAGATGGCAGTCAAGAGAGCACCGTCGAAGAAGGTCCGCGCAGAGGCGGGTCGTCGACCGAAGAAGAACCCGTTGAATGCCGCCAAGGTCACCACGGTGGACTACAAGGACATCAACCTTCTTCGTCAGTTCATTTCCGACCGCGGCAAGATCCGCAGCCGTCGGGTCACCGGGCTCACCCCGCAGCAGCAGCGCCAGGTCGCTGTCGCAGTGAAGAACGCTCGTGAAATGGCATTGCTGCCGTTCACCAGCCGCTGAATCAGCTTTCGAGAAAGGCCGCGTAGCCCTGAGGGCTACGCGGCCTTTCTGTCGTTCCCAGTAAGAAATGAGCACTTCCACGATGTCCGGCGTTCTCGAGGGCTTCACCGTCATCTTCGTCGTCATCGCATTGGGTTACCTGCTTGCCCACCTGAAGGTGCTCGGCGAACACGGTCAATTCGTCCTCAGTCGTCTGGTGTTCTTCGTCGCGACGCCGTCACTGCTGTTCGTCACGCTGGCGAACTCGGACCTGTCGGTCATCCTCTCGCCGGTGTTGGCGGTCGCCGGCTCCACTGCATTGCTCGTCGGAGCCATCTATTTCGTCATCGCGAAGCTTGCACTGAAACGAGCCGTGCCCGACGCGACCGTCGGTGCGCTCGCAAGCTCGTACGTCAACGCCGCCAACCTGGGCATCCCGATCGCCGTGTTCGTACTGGGTGACGCCAACTTCGTCGCTCCCCTGCTGCTGTTCCAGATCATGATCTACACGCCGGTCGCCGTGAGCATCCTCGACATCTCCACCAAGATCGATCAGGTTTCCCTGTTCAAGACCGTCACGACGCCGTTTCGGAACCCGATCGTGCTGGCCGGAGCCGCGGGGCTCGTCCTGTCGATCACGGGATTCGAGCTCCCCGAGGCGTTGATGCAGCCGTTCCAACTCGTGGGCAACCTGTCCGTTCCAGGTGCACTGCTCGCCTTCGGTCTGTCCTTGTACGGTGCCCGCGTACTGCAGAAGGGCAGCAGCCCACGGCGGGACGTCGCCCTGGCCACCGTGTTCAAAATGGCGCTGCAGCCAGTGCTCGGCTACCTCATGGCCCGGTTCGTCTTCGGTCTGGACGGTCACGACCTGTTCGCCATCGTCGTCGTATCGGCACTGCCCACCGCGCAGAACGTGTTCGTGTTCGCCAGCCGCTACCAGCGCGGAGTGGTACTCGCCCGCGACACCGCGTTCGTGACCACACTGGTGTCGATTCCCGTCATCGCACTCGTGACGGTCTTGCTCGCGTGACCCGAACACAAAGGTTCTCCTCAGCTCCCGGCGCTAGCTTGGTCGGTATGAGGTTTCTCGCTGCAGGTGTCATGTTGTGCCTGCTGCTGGCGGGCTGCAGTACGGCCTCCGGCGGCGACGAGGACACAGCGCCCACGCTCGGTGTCACCACACCCGTCGGCCACATCCAGCAGCCCAGCCCGCCTCCGGTTCCACACGAGGTTCCTGTCGGCGACGTCGGCACGATGTTCGAGCCGACTCCTGACCTGATCGGCGCCACCACCACTCCCTTCGAGTCGTGGAGCCAGGTCTCCCCCAACACCATCGCCGTGCACTTCGTCACCGGCACTCCCGAGTGCTACGGGGCCGACGCCACGGTGACCGAGACCGACTCGACGGTCACCGTCGAGTTGCGTACCGGCACCAGGCCCGACGCTGCCGACAAATCCTGCATCATGGTTGCCGTCTACGCCACCATGCAGATGACATTGGCATCGCCACTCGGTAGCCGCACAATCCTGAATGCGGCCTGACCGCCACGCAGGTAGGGTCCGAGCGGTGAGCGATCATCTCCCCGACCGAGATCGAAGCCTCGTCCGCGCTGCCGACGCAGACAGAAATCTGGTCGCACAGCTGCTCAGCGATGCTTTTGCGAACGGCCAACTCACCGTGAGCGAGTACGACGAACGCACCGCCGCGGTGTACCAGGCCAAAACCTACGGCGAACTCGATCTGCTCACCGGCGACCTGGCACTCTCTCCGCCTCCCACATCCGCACCGTCCGGCGGTCCCTCGAACGACCGCGTGATCGCCATCATGAGTGGTGCCGTACGCAAAGGAGACTGGACCGCCGCGCCGCGAATCGACGCGTTCGCCTTCTGGGGCGGCGTCGAGCTCGACCTGCGACGGGCCACGTTCTCCGCAGCGGACACCACCATCAACTGCGTAGCCATCATGGGCGGCATCGAGGTCACCGTGCCGCCCGGGGTGAGCGTGGAGGTGCGCGGCATGGGCATCATGGGCGGTTTCGAGCACATCAGTGCAGCCCACCCCGGAGCACCCCGCGTCATCATCACCGGCTTCGCATTCTGGGGTGGAGTCTCGGTGGACATCAAGGCCGCAGAGAAGTAGCTACGATCGCCGACGCTTGAGGTAGTCGGTCACCACTGCCGCACCCAATCCGTCCAGATCCGGCGCGATGACCCGTCCACCCACTCGTTCGGCCATCTTGTCGACAACTCTGGCCAGGCCAGGATCGTCACCGAGCCGGAAGATCGTCACCTGCGCACCGAGTTTGGCGACGGTATCGAGCTCCCGCACCGTCAATCCCAGAGTCTTCGACGACGGCGGATAGTCGAAATACGCATGGCCGTCCGGCTCGAGATGAGCAGTCGGCTCACCGTCGGTAACGATCAACACCACCGGCTGTGCGTTGGGATGACGCCGCAGATGACGTACTGCCAGCATCAGTGCATGGTGCAGGTTGGTGCCCTGATCGTAGGCACCGTCCAATCCCGCCAGCTCCGACGCCGTCAATGTCTGTGCGTGCCTGCCGAATCCGATCAGCTGCAGATCGTCCCCGCGGAATCTGGTGCTGACCAGATGGTTGAGAGCGAGTGCAGTGCGCTTCATCGGCACCCAGCGGCCGTCCATCACCATCGAGAACGACGTATCGACCAACAAGGCAACCGCGGCCTGCGTTCTGGTCTCGGTCTCGCTGATCTCCACATCGGTCACCTGCAGCTGCACCGGAAAACCAGATCCTGTTGCCGCTGAACGCAGTACCGCATTATTGACCGTACGGGTCACGTCCCACGGTTCGGTATCGCCGAACTCCCACGCCCGCGATGCTCCGGTCGGCTCCCCCATGGCACCCGCCTTGCGAGTGTCCCGCTCGCCGCCGCGTCGAGACAGCTTTCCTGCAACATCCTTCAGCGCGGACTGCCCCAGCTGACGCATCGCCTTGGGTGACAGACGCCATTGCCCGTCGGCACCTTTGTCCATGAAACCCTGCTGCTGAAGCGCCTTTTCGAGCTCCGAGAGCATCCGCGCATCGGCTGCAGCCTCCGGCCCGAGTTGCTTCAGCAACGCGTCGGCATCGATATCGTCCAGTGCCGCGCCGTTGTACTGCTGCGAGAGCTGGTTTCCCAGGTTCTCGAGATCTGCGATGTCCTGGAGGGCGCCGGTACCGTCGCCCAGACCCATGCCGTTCTCGCCGCGGAAGTTTTGCGAGCCGTCCCAATCTTCACCGGGCCTGGCCTGCTGCAGATTCTGATCGAGTTGATCGAGCTGATTCAACAGGTTCGAGTCGCCGAAGGCCTGCTGCGCCAACGCATCCAACTCGGCTCGCTGCTCGGGAGACAGAGAGTTCCGCAGCCGCTGCGCCGCCGCGGCCCTTTCCGCCAATGAATCGAGTAGCTCGTCGACATTCTTCGGATTCTCCGGGAAATGCTGACCGTGCTTGTTCATGAACTCGTCGAACTGCTCGTCGGTGTCCTCACCCTTGTTGTGGGCGTCGAGCAATTCGTTGAGGTCCTTCAGCATCTCGCTGATGGCCTGCCGGTCCTCCTCGGTTGCACCTTCGAGGGCCTGCTTCATGCCCGCAAAACGCTGATCGAGCATCTCGCGTCCGAGCAGGTCCTTGATCTTCTCGTAGTTCTCGCGCCCCTCCGAGGAGCGCCAGTCGTAGTCCGAGAGCTCCTGCACCGCTTGGGCAGTGGACGGTGAGAGACCGCCGATCTGCATCTCCTGGAACCGCGCATCGTCGTCGAGGGCGCGCGCCAACGCCTTGCGCTCCTCGAGCACGGCCTTGTCCAGCAGCTCACGCACTTCCTGCAGCGTGCCGTCGAGGTTGTTCTTCTTCAACAGATCTCGTCGACGCTTGGCCGCCTGGGCAGCCAGGTCGTCGAGCCCGCGCATGTTCTTCGTCCCACGCCGCAGCATCTCCTGCAAGGCCCGCCGCGGCGATGCCCCTTCGAGTACATCCTCGCCGATGGCGTCGAGCGCCTCGCGCAGATCCACCGGTGGCGCAAGGGGATCCGGCCCGTCGTGATACCGCCCGTATCTGGAACGACGCATCAGCTGTACACCGTCTGGCCGTCGTCGTCGGGGTCTTTCGAGATCCGGCGCGCGAGGTAGAGGCCTTCGAGTGCAAGTTCGACGGCGGCTGCCTTTTCGCCGTCCGAGGTGGCGTTCAGCCGCTCATGTATGTCGCCGATGACCTCGACGTCCGGTAGCTCGTCGAGCAGAGCCTTGGCGGTGATGCGGTCGCCGGTGACGATGGGCTCGCCGGTCTCGACTGCCGTCACCAGTGCGGCGAGATTGATTCCGCCGAGGTGTGCCCGGACGGTATCGGCGGTCGCGCGGCGCAGCATGTGTTCGAGCACCTCGATTTCGCGTCCTTCTTCACCGGACTCGAATTCGACCTTGCCGCGCAGCACCTCGATGATGGTGCCGAGATCGACCGGCCGGGCCACGGGCTCGGCCTCGCCGAGGATCGCTGCTCGGTGAACGGCTGCGGCAGCGATGGTTTCGGCTGCTGCGATCGCGAATCGCGCGGAGACGCCGGAGCGCTGATCCACCGACGGCGACTCGCGCAGCAGTCGGGTGAACCGGGCCAGCACTTCGAGCAGATAGGTCGGGACAGTGGCCTGAAGATCCGCTTCCTGATCGATGACGGCTACTTCGTCGTCCAGCTCGAGGGGATAGTGCGTCCTGATCTCGGCCCCGAAGCGGTCCTTGAGCGGGGTGATGATGCGTCCGCGATTGGTGTAGTCCTCGGGGTTTGCGCTCGCCACCAGCATGACGTCGAGTGGCAGACGAAGGGTGTAACCGCGAACCTGAATGTCGCGCTCCTCCATGACGTTGAGGAGCGAGACCTGAATGCGCTCGGCGAGGTCCGGGAGCTCGTTGATCGCCACGATGCCGCGATGGCTACGCGGAACGAGTCCGAAGTGAATGGTCTCCGGATCACCCAAGCTGCGGCCCTCTGCCACCTTCACCGGATCGACGTCACCGACGAGGTCGGCCACCGACGTATCCGGGGTCGCGAGCTTCTCGGCGTACCGCTCGCTGCGGTGCCGCCACTCGATGGGCAGATCGTCGCCGAGTTCTCCGGCTTTGCGGATACTGGCCGGCGTGATCGGTTCGTACGGGTGCTCGCCGAGTTCCGCTCCGGCGATCACGGGCACCCACTCGTCGAGCAGCAGATTCAGGGTGCGCAGCAGTCGCGTCTTACCCTGCCCGCGCTCGCCGAGCAGCACCACGTCGTGACCGGCCAGAATCGCCCGCTCGAACTGCGGCAACACCGTGCCGCCGAATCCGACGATCCCCGGCCACGGATCTTCGCCGTCACGCAATGCCTTCAGAAGATTTTCACGCAGTTCTTCCTTGATCGACCGCTGCCGATGTCCAGATGCCTTGAGTTCGCCGAGAGTGGAGATGCCAGGTTTGGTAGAGGTCACTTCTCCACGCTACGAGCGTTTGGCAATTGCTGCCATCGAGAGCGGAAGAGCGCTGCCGCCGAGTTCGCACTTACGCCGGGCTGAACCGGACAATTCGCCCGCACAAGTGCGAGTTCGCTACACCGCGGCACCCGCAGCCCGGAGCTTTGCCCCCACTCGAGCGACAACATCCTGCGGTCGCAGCCGCATCTGCTCGGAATTGACGCGGACAATCTGCCACTCGGCTCGGTCGATATCCTCGAACCTCTCGATGTCGCGGGTCCGCTGACGCTCGTCGAGCCAGTGGTGGACGCCTTCGTACTCCACCCCCACCCGCCAACGACGCCATCCCAAGTCGATGCGCGCCACGAACCTGCCCGAACTGTCACGAATCTCGATCTGCGTCTCGGGTTTCGGTAACCCCGCGTCGATCAGCAGGAGCCGTGTGCGCGTCTCTTGCGGCGATTCGGCACCGCCGTCCACGACATCGAGCGCACTGAACAGGTGCCGGATGCCTCGTGTGCCCGGTCGGTCCGCCGCATACGCGCGTATGGCGTCAGCATCGACGGCGGTTGCGGCGAGTAGTGAGTCGAGGACGACCACAGATTGCGGGAGACGGACCCAGCGCCCGATGTCGAATCCAGTGCGGACGGGAGTGGTTACCGCGAACCCCCGAGCGATCGTCACATCGTCGGTATCGAACGCGTCGTGGTGGATGCGCAACCCGAGCAATTGGTGCGATCGCCCGTTCGCGAGCACACTCGGCGGAGTGCTCGCGTCGATCCACTTCGCGCCGTGGATTGCCGCCGCGGACACCCCTGCAATCACGGCACCCTCGCCGACGCACATCGACGCGGCGAGGGCCAAGGCCGATGCATCGAGGGTCGTCCCCGCACCCACGTAGGTGTCACGGAACACTCGTAGGTAGTCGCGGCTCAGTTGGTGACGACTCAATCGGCCGGACTGCAGCGCAACCGATCCCCGAAACGGCCCAGCCTCGATCCCCATCGGTCGACAATGGCACGGACGACGCCCCAGAAACGGGCCACAATGCGATCTGTGGATAACTCTTTCGGCCATCCACAGACGTCGAGATCGCAGTTATGCGGCCGAAAATGAGGTATGGGCATGCATAACTGCGGACTCAGCGTGGCGGCTAGTGAGCGAAGTGCCGCGAACCCGTCAGGTACAGCGTCACGCCTGCGTCCTGTGCGGCAGCGATCACTTCGTTGTCGCGAACCGAACCACCGGGCTGCACAACGGCTTTGACACCTGCGCTCATCAGGACCTGCAGGCCGTCGGGGAACGGGAAGAAAGCATCCGAGGACGCAACCGAACCGGCGGCGCGGTCCCCCGCCCGCTGCACCGCGAGATGGGCTGCGTCGACGCGGTTGACCTGGCCCATTCCGACGCCGACCGACGCACCGTCGTGGGCGAGCAGGATCGCGTTGGACTTGACAGCTCTGCCTGCGCGCCAAGCGAATTCGAGATCCTTCAACGTCTGCTCGTCGGCAGCCTCACCGGCAGCGAGAGTCCAGTTGGCCGGATTGTCGCCGTCTGCATCGAGAACGTCGCGCTGCTGCAGCAGTGTGCCACCGGAAATCGGCTTGAGCTCGACGCCTGCCGTGGGCGGTGCCTCCGCCAACAGAACGCGAATGTTCTTCTTGCGCTGCAGCACCCCGAGGGCGCCGTCGGCATAGGACGGCGCGATGATGACCTCGGTGAAGATCTCGGCCACCTGCTCGGCCATCTCGACGGTGATCTCTCGGTTGGCTGCGATGACGCCGCCGTAGGCGCTCACCGGATCACATGCGTGCGCCTTGCGATGCGCCTCGGCGATGTCCTTGCCGACGGCGATGCCACACGGGTTGGCGTGCTTGATGATCGCCACGGTGGGTTCGGCATGATCGAAGGCCGCCCGCCAGGCTGCATCGGAATCGGTGAAGTTGTTGTACGACATCTCTTTACCGTGCAGCTGCTCCGCCTGCGCAATGCCCGTGCCCGCAGGATCGACGTACAGCGCCGCGGCCTGGTGCGGGTTCTCGCCGTAGCGAAGCACGGCCGCGCGGTCCCAGGTTCCGCCGATCCACGCCGGGAACTGCTCGTCGGACTCCACGAGCACACTGCTCATCCACGACGCCACCGCGACGTCGTAGGCGGCAGTGTGCTGAAACGCCTGTGCTGCAAGCGAAGTTCGCTCGGCGAGAGTGAATCCGCCGCCTGAGACGGCAGTCAGCACGTCCTCGTAGCGGTTCGGGTCGACCACCACGGCAACCGACGGGTGATTCTTGGCCGCTGCACGCACCATCGACGGCCCGCCGATGTCGATCTGCTCGACGCATTCGTCGGGGGTCGCACCACTGGCGACGGTCTCGGTGAACGGGTACAGGTTCACCACGACGAGCTCGAATGCCTCGATGCCCAGTTCCTCGAGCTGCGAAAGATGCTCGGGCTTACGGGTATCGGCGAGCACGCCGGCATGGACCCGGGGATGCAGCGTCTTGACGCGGCCCTCGAGGGTCTCGGGGAATCCGGTGAGGTCCTCCACCTTGGTCACCGGGATTCCGGCGTCGGCGATCTTGCTCGCCGTCGATCCGGTGGACACCAGAGCGACGCCCGCGCCGTGCAAGCCGGTCGCCAGTTCGATCAGTCCGGTCTTGTCGTAGACGCTGACCAGTGCGCGGCGCACTGCTTTACGTTCACTCATCGGATTATCTGAGCCTTTCGTCCATCGGAGGTGACACCTGTGGTGGCCACGGCTGCGATCACATCGATCAGCAACCGCCGCTCGACAGTCTTGATGCGTTCGTGCAACGCGGCTTCGTCGTCCCCATCGAGAACGGGAACGGCTTCCTGCGCCAGAATCGGCCCGGTGTCGACGCCGGAATCGACCAGATGAACCGTCGAACCGGTCAGTTTGACGCCGTGGTCGAGTGCATCCCGAACAGCGTGCGCCCCCGGAAACGACGGCAGTAGTGCGGGGTGCGTGTTGACGATGCGTCCGGCGAAGTCCTCGAGAAATCGCGCACCCAGAATCTTCATGAAACCGGCGGTGACGATCAGATCCGGCTCGAAGCTCAGCACGGTATCGGTGAGGGCGACGTCCCACTCGCCGCGATCGGCAAAGTCCCGCAGCCCGATCCGAAAGTTCGGAATTCCGGCCTCGTCCGCACGGCGTACCGCGTCGCAATCTCGATCGACTCCGACAGCGACGATGCGCGCGGGATAGCTCTCGGACGCCGTCGCGTCGATGAGCGACTGCAGCAGCGAGCCGGTCCCCGATGCGAGGACGACGACCCGCGCGGGTGTCTCACGCAAGGCAGTCAGCGCACTACTCCTGAGGTATCGAGGGGATCGTTCGAGCCAGCAGAAAGCCTAGTCGCTGGCCCCCGCAGCCCTACCGGGCAGGTCCATCCTCGGTGCTGCTCGACGCGTCGTCCTTGTCCCCGGGTGGGGCGACGATCTCGGCGTCCAACGGTTCGTCGGTATCGGCATCGACCGCCGTCTCGACGGCTGGTTCCTGCGCCGGCTCGACCGCAGGCTCGTCGACGACCTCCGCCTCGACAACCTCCTCGACGTGCTCGTCTTCCTCCTCCTCGGCGGGAGCAGCCTCGATCGCCACCTCGGCGGCCGGTACCACCACCGGGGTCGGTCCAGGTTCAGGTTCGGGTTCAGGATCTGCTCGACGCCACACGACGATGGCCGCGGATATCGTGCCGGCGACGGCCAGCCACGCGAATGTCAACAACCCGAAGCTCCAGACGGTCACCTCGACGGTTCCGAAGGTGCCGAGGTTTCCACCTGAGGCGTATCCGAACAGCGCTGCCAGGACTCCGGCTGCAGCCGCCACCACCCACACCGAGGACACAGCGACCTGAATGTCGGCGCTGCGAATGGCGCAGTCTCGGCCGAGCAACAACCCCGCAGCGACGGGGACGGCGAGCATGACGACCCACATCGTCTGCGCAGGGCCCTCGGGGAGAACGGCCAGGATCGGCAACGGCGGAAGTGGTCCGCCTGTGGTCGCGAACAGGCTCACCGACGCGTCGCCGAGACCGGCCGTGGACCCTGTCGCCACCGCGAGGGCACCGACCAGGACATTGGGCAAGTAGAGCACCGACAGCACGGTCAGGCCGAGCATTCCGACGACATCGCGGCCACCTTCGACCAGTGCGCCCGCGGTCTCCCAGGAGGCAAGCAGGGCGAGCAGAACCACGGCCGCGCCACCTGCGACGAGGATCGAGAGTGCGCGTACGAACGGTGCGACGAGGGCACGAACCCAGTCCGGGAGACCGCGGCGGAGCACCAGTGAATCCCACCGGGCGAGGATCAACCCGGATCCGGACGCGGCCGCGTGCACGCCGGCTACCCAGGAGAAGGCCGCGAGAGCATGGGGACTCGACAGGCCGATGACGGTGGACGCGTCCCCGGCAACGGCCAACGCGATAGCGGTCACGGCGAGCGGACCGGCCATCGAGGCGGCGAACACCCACCGAACCATGCGGCGATCGGTGTCCGGATCCACCGCTCGGTGGACGGTACGAGCAACGGACCAGCCGATGATCAGGGTTGGCAGTAGTGGTGCGACGCCGAGGGACGTTCCGCCGATGGTCAGGGGAACCAGATGCGCGGCAAACCACATGCCGGCGATCGCTCCGAGCGTCCCGGTGAGATCGCTGTTCACCGAGACGAGCGTGACCAGAGCCAGGGTCGTCGCAATCACCACGACCAGGCCGGAGGTCTTGAACGCGACGGCGGCAAGCGTGCGCGACTGGTCCGGCGTCGGGCCGGTGCCGACCCGGGCAGTCCTCGCAGCCGCGCGTCGAGTGTCTCGGTTCAGTAGATCGCTCATCGCAACGAGAGTCGCATCAACTTCGCGGCACGCCGGTCAGGCGCGCCGCGAAGGTGGATGTGATGCCTGAATCAGTCGCGCTTGTTCTCGTCGTCTGCGGCAGGAGTGGCACCGAACGACTGCGTGGGCGCGCCGTAGGGCGTCGACTGGTCCCCCGAAGCGGGCTCCTCGGACTTCGGCGGCTGGCCGTAACCCGACGACGGCTGACCGTACTGGTACTGATTCGGTGGGTACGCCTGGCCCGCGGCAGGAGTGCTCGGACCGGTGTACGGCGGCGGTGCGTAGCCGCCCTGCGGCGACGTGTTCGGTGCCGACTGACCGCCGAACGGCGGCTGCCCGCCGGGGCTGTACGAATGCTGACCAGACGACTGTCCGCTGGGAGCCTGACCGTAGTTCGACGGGGTTCCCGGAGCCTGACCGTAGGCTGGCGGATTGCTGTAGTTCTGGGGCTGCGACGGCCCGCCGAACGATGTCGTGGGCGCGTTGTACGGGTTCTGCTGGCCGTAGCCGCCCTGCTGGTTCGGGCCGTTCTGCTGGTTCTGGCTGCCGTAGCCGGCGGGCTTGGGGGCCGGAGCCTTGACGATGCCCGCGTCGAGCAGCAATGCGACCACAGCGGCCGCGGCCTGAACGAAGCCGAGGACCAGCACCAGGATTGCGCCGATACCGAGCGAGCTGGTGGTGCTGGCGAACTCGTTACCCTCGGCGCTCGGCAGGCTGAACGACTGGAAGACCAGCACCAGGAAGCCGCTGATCGCCAAGGCGGCAACCACGGCCTGGTTCTTGGCGTCCTTCTGCAGCAGCGACGCGCCTGCGATCAAGCCGGCCGCGAGCAACAGCGCCACCGATACCGCGCTGCCACCGGATGCGAAGAAGGTGGTGCTGAACGACGTCTGGATGCTGCTCGGCAGCTCCTGCGCCGAGCTGACTTCGGCAGTGACGAGATCGAGCAAACCGAGCAGGAAGTTGACGATACCGAGGCCGAGCACCACGAAGGTGAGGATTCTAGGCAAATTCGCCGGCCCCGACCCGGGCGACTTGCGTTCGGGGGCAGCAGAACCGGGCCCTGACGTTCCCGGTGCGCCAGGTGCCGAGGTGCCCGGCACGGGAGGCCCGAACGGATTGGATACCGACGGCTGATGGAACGGCTGGCCCTGACCGTGACCCTGCGCGGGCGACGGAGGCTGATTCGGCGAGGAGGGAGGACCGTAGGACGGTCCGCCTCCGCCGTAGCCACCAGGGTTGGAGCCCCCGTTTTCAGGGCTGCCGGGCGAGTAGGTCATCGCGTCTCCTCATCCTGATAGTTACGTACCCAGGGTCAACGAGCCGGGTCCTGTCGATTCACGCTACTGCACGGGCCCGACCGATCCAGGCACTCCAGGTCAACGGGCCGCGACCAGCTCTTCGTCCTTCGACTCGGCAGCCTCGAGCTCACGAACGAGAGGGAGAATCTTGGCTCCGAAGTACTCGATTTCCTCCTGGAAGTGCAGGAAGCCGCCGAGGATGAGGTCGACGCCGCGACGACGGTAGGCCACGATTCGCTCGGCCACCTGTTCCGGCGTTCCGATCAACTGAGTCTTGAAGCCGTCGTTGTACTGGACGAGATCCTCGAACGACGAGTCGGCCCACATCCCCTTTTTGTCGGCCGTCGAATTTCCCGCCTGTTGCACTGCTCCCTTGAAGCCCTCGACGGCAGGCTTGTTCGCCTTCTCGATGATCTCGCGCAGGGTGTCTCGGGCTTCCTTCTCGGTGTCACGCGCGATGATGAAGCCGTTGAGTCCGAACTTGACCTCACGCTGGTGATCACGCGCGACGCGCCTGAGGTTGTCGAGCTGCTCGGTAACGCCGTCGAAATCCTTGCCGTTGCTGAAGTATCAATCCGAGTATCGGCCGGCATTCTCCTGCGCAGCGGACGAATTACCGCCCTGGAACAGTTCGGGATTGGGCCGTTCGGGCGTGTTGAGCGGCTTCGGCTTCAGCGTGAAATCGTGAATCCGATAGAAGTCGCCCCGGAAATCCACATCGTCCTCGGTCCAGATCTTGCGCAGTACCTGCAGGAATTCGGCACTGCGACGGTATCTTTCGTCGTGCTCGAGCCACGGTTCACCCAGGTGGGTGAACTCGTCCTTGAACCAACCGCTGACGACGTTCACTGCGAAGCGGCCGTTGGACAGGTGATCCGCGGTCGCGCCGAGCTTGGCCAGCACGGCCGGCTGCCACAGCCCAGGATGCACGGCGGCAATGACTTTCAACCTCTCGGTGGCCAGCAGGAGCGCGAGCGAGAAGCTGGTGGATTCATGCTGGAACTCCGCGCCGTAACTCGCCTCGTACCGCACCTGACTGAGCGCGTACTCGAAGCCGTTGTTCTCGGCAGTCTGCGCCAGCTTCTTGTTGTACTCGTAATCCCAGCTGGTGCGTTGCTCGATGGTGCTGGTGACCAGGCCACCCGAGACGTTGGGTACCCAATACGCGAATTTGATTGCGTCGGCTATCTTTTCGGTGCTCATGTGTGCGTCTTCTTTCAGTGGATGAATGTGCCATCCATGCAGTCAGATGGCGTGGATGTCACATTTATCCGGAAATCGGGGGTCGGATCGGGGCCAGAATGGTCGGGATTACGAGTACCAGGTGGGCTCGGGCAGCTCGCCCGTGAGTACCCAGCGCCCGACCTCGCGTCGCTTGTACGCAACGGGATCGTGCAGGGTGTGGGTTCGCACGTTGCGCCAGAAGCGGTCGAATCCGTACTTGCTGGCCGTCGCACGCGCGCCGAGCGCCTCGAACACCGTCGAGGTGATCTCCAGTGACACGTCGGTAGCGCGAGCCTTGACGGCGGCCACTCGCACCTCGTGATCACCGCGCTCCTCAGCGGTGACGTTCCACGCATTGTCGTGAATCTTCTTCCCCTCCAATGCAACTGCATCGGCGAGGGCTTCGACGGCCCACAACTTCGACGTCAGGTCTCCGTAGATGTCGATGATGTACGGCTCGTCGACGGCCTTGTCCACGGTGCTGTGCAGCCATGCGCGAGTCTTGTCCTTGGTGTACGACGCCGCCTCCTCGAGAGCACCCCTCGCGATTCCGAGGTAGAAGTTGACGAACACCAACTGAATGGTCGGAACGTTGAGAGTGTTGTACACACGTGGCTGAAAAGCCTTGTCCACGAATCCTGCTGCGCTGGCCCAGTCGACGCGAACCTTGTCGATGGTCACGCTGCCGCTCTCGGTCTGACGCTGGCCGATGTTGTCCCAGTCGTCATGGAATGACAGGCCCTCGATGTCGGACGGCACAATGGCGAACACGTGATCGGTACTGCCCGCGAGCGCACCTTCGAGCACGGTCACGTCCGAGACGCGGCTGCCGGTGGAGAAGGTCTTGGAGCCGTCGAACACGATGGTGTCACCCTCGTCGGTGACCGACACGTCGTTGTCGCGGGGATTGACCGCTCCACCGAAGAACCACTTGTTCTTCGTGGCATCGGCTTCGACGGCCTCGATCTGCTCGGGAGTGCCCACGAGCCGGGCAGCCCAGAACCACAGAAGGTGGTAACCCAGCAGCTGGCCGATGGAACCGTCGGCCTTGGAGACGGTACGAATCACCTGATAGGCCGTCGGCCAATCCTGTCCTGCGCCACCGTGTTCGACAGGCCCGAGCAGGGTGACGAGCCCGGCGTCCTTGAGCAATTGGACCTCAGCGGACGGAATCTCACGACCCTTGTCACGGGCGACGGCGTCCACGGCGAGAAGCTGAGCGACCTCACCCGCGCGAGAGATCCACCCTGCAGCGGTGGTCGGAGCGTCGGACCAGTTCTTGGTGAGAGCACGATTTTCTGTGGTTGTCATGACGAACAGTGAAGTCCTGCCCCGAAGCAATCACCACAGTTCGATTCATCGTGATTTCAACCCGATCGCAAAATCTTCTCCATCGCCTTGCCCTTGGCGAGTTCGTCGATCAACTTGTCCAACAACCGGATTTTCTTCATCAACGGATCCTCGACGTTCTCGACGCGAATGCCGCAGACAACTCCGGTGATCAGGGTCGCGTTCGGGTTCAGGTTCGCCGCAGCGAAGAAATCCTCGAACGTCGTCTCGGCCTCGAGATGGTGTTGGAGAGTCTGTTGGTCGAATCCGGTGAACCACCGAATGATCTCGTCGACCTCCGCTGCGGTTCGGCCCTTTCGCTCGACCTTCTTGATGTAGAGCCGATGGACCGTCACGAAGGCAGTGGTGAAGATGTTGTGCACGGGGGTCAACCTAGTCCACTGGTGTGCACGCACCGCGTGAATGTGACATTGCCGCGCCCAGACGTATGCAGTGGTCCATTCACGCGCCCGGATCGCGGCGCGAACCGCGAGCGCACGAAAGAGCCCGCCACCGAAATCGGTGGCGGGCTCTTTCAGAAGCGAGTCCTACTTGACGGACAGCGATTCCAGGATTTCGCGCGCGAGGGCAGCGGTCTCGGACGGCGTCTTGCCGACCTTGACGCCTGCGGCCTCGAGTGCATCCTTCTTCGCCTGCGCCGTTCCCAGCGAGCCGGAGACGATGGCGCCTGCGTGGCCCATGGTCTTGCCCTCGGGAGCGGTGAAGCCTGCGACGTAGCCGACGACCGGCTTGGTCACGTTGGCCTTGATGTAGTCGGCTGCACGCTCTTCGGCGTCGCCGCCGATCTCACCGATCATGACGATGATCTTGGTGTCGGGGTCCGCCTCGAACGCCTCGATGGCGTCGATGTGGGTGGTTCCGATGACCGGGTCGCCGCCGATGCCGATGGCCGTCGAGAAGCCGAAGTCACGGAGCTCGAACATCATCTGGTAGGTCAGCGTGCCACTCTTGGAGACCAGGCCGATGGGGCCGGTTCCCGAGATGTTTGCGGGCGTGATGCCGACCAAAGCCTCACCGGGAGTGATGATTCCGGGGCAGTTCGGGCCGATGATCCGGGTCTTCTTGCCCTTCTCCACGTTGTAGGCCCACGCGTACGCGGAGTCCTGCACGGGGATGCCCTCGGTGATGACGACGAGCAGCGGGATCTCCGCGTCGATCGCTTCGACGATGGCGTCCTTGGAGAATGCCGGCGGCACGAACGCGATGGACACGTCGGCTCCGGTCTTCTCCATGGCCTCGGCGACCGATGCGAACACCGGCAGTTCGATGTCGTTGCCCTGGGCGTCGACGTGCTTGACCGTGGTTCCGGCCTTGCGTGCGTTGACGCCGCCGACGACCTGGGTGCCGGCCTTGAGCATCAGGGCGGTGTGCTTGGTGCCTTCGCCGCCGGTGATGCCCTGGACGATGACCTTGTTGTCCTTGTTCAGAAAGATAGACATTGTTTCCTCTACTTCGCTGCCAGCTCGGCGGCCTTGTCGGCGCCCTCGTCCATGGTTCCGGCGAGCGTCACCAGCGGGTGCGCGGCGTCGGCGAGAATCTTGCGGCCCTCTTCGACCTTGTTGCCGTCGAGACGGACGACCAGCGGCTTGTTGGCGTCGTCGCCCAGCTTCTTCAGCGCGCCGACGATGCCGTTGGCGACTGCGTCACACGCGGTGATGCCACCGAAGACGTTGACGAACACGCTCTTGACCTGCTCGTCACCGAGGATGACGTCGAGGCCTGCGGCCATGACCTCGGCCGAGGCTCCGCCGCCGATGTCGAGGAAGTTGGCGGGCTTGACGCCGCCGTGTGCCTCGCCTGCGTAGGCGACGACGTCGAGGGTCGACATGACCAGTCCGGCACCGTTTCCGATGATGCCGACCTGTCCGTCGAGCTTGACGTAGTTGAGGTCGTTCTCCTTGGCCTTGGCCTCGAGGGGATCGGCTGCGTCCTTGTCCTCGAACTCTGCGTGGCCGGCCTGGCGGAAGTCTGCGTTGGCGTCGAGCGTGACCTTGCCGTCGAGAGCCAGGATCTGATCGTCGGGGGTGCGAACCAGCGGGTTGACCTCGACCAGGAGAGCGTCTTCGTTGATGAAGACCTCCCACAGCTTCTGGATGGTCACCGCAGCGGCGTCGAGCACCTCGGCGGGCAGCTTGCCCTTCTCGGCGATCTCACGTGCGAACGCGAGGTCGACGCCCTTGACTGCGTCGACGGGGATACGTGCGAGTGCGTCGGGGTTCTCCTCCGCCGTCACCTCGATCTCGACTCCACCTTCGACCGAACACATCGCGAGGTAGGTGCGGTTGGTGCGATCGAGCAGGAAGGAGATGTAGTACTCCTCGGCGATGTCGGAGGCTTCTGCGACGAGAAGCTTCTTGACGACATGGCCCTTGATGTCGAGTCCGAGAATCGCTTCTGCGTTCTCGGTTGCTGCTGCGAAGTCCTTGGAGTACTTGACTCCGCCGGCCTTGCCGCGGCCGCCGACCTTGACCTGTGCCTTGACCATTACTGGCTTGCCGATTTCTTCGGCAATCTGTGTTGCTCCGGCGACCGTGTCGGTGACACGACCGGCGGAGGTGGGTACGCCATGCTTGGCGAACAATTCCTTCGCCTGGTATTCGAAGAGATCCATCAGCTCACCGTCTCGTCTACGTTGACGCCCGCTCCAGGGGTGTGAGCGGGTCTGAGCATGGACTTTATCCAGGTGCCCCGACGGCGCATCGGGCGCATGCATGCTATGTGGCCTATCTCACCGCCACGGGCGGGATGAAACCGCCGTCACCGATCGGCGCGGCGGGCCGAAAGTGCCGCGGCGACACCGAGAACGACGATTCCCACCACCAACGGCAGAACAGCGGGCCCCATCGTCGGATCGGTTGCACGCGCAGATGTCAGAGGCCACGACGCGAGATGAACGATGCCGGCGACGGCCGCTGCGGCGAGAAGAACGCTGCCGCGCACGGCCCGAGCGCGCGCGGCGACGATGCCGGCAACGACGATGCCAACGGCGAGCACCATCTGCCCCCAGGTATCCCAACCCCACGGAAATTCGGTGACGGTTGCCGCGGTGACGTCGCTGCCCCGATACAGCGGCAGTGCCAGGCCGATTGCGAGCAGTACGGCACCGACCAACCCGACGCCCAGCATCACGCCGTCCGTCGACACGTCCGCGGATGTATCGACGTCGTCGCGTTCCGCCGATCCGGCGAACAGCGCCAGCAGTCCGGTGACCGCCGCGGCGACGACGCCCGCGATGATCGCGAGAGCGCCGATTCCGGTGCCCACACCGTCCACGTCCTCGGCGAGCACCACCGATTGCAACACCGACGCCGCCGCCGATACTGCGCCCAGCCAGAACAAGGCCACGAACGGGCGTGCAGCAGCGGCGAACTCGGAGAACAACAGCGGCACCGACCCCAGAATCATCACGAAACCGGCGACCAACACCACCCGGGTGGCCAGGATCTGCGGCACGGCGGTGCCCGAGTCGGTCTCGAGAATCGGCAACAACGATCCGACGACGAACAGCACGCCGGCGAGAACGCCTGCACCGCCTGCTGCCGCATGCCACTTGGCCGATCCTGGAGCGGCGACACCGCGGGCACCTCGCGCACCATCCGCGCGTGCCTGCGCTCGCTGCAGCGCACGCCGGTCTCGGGCGGCAGCGACGGGTGCGAGCGCCGCACCACAGATCAGCAGTCCGATTCCGGCTGCCGTCCCAAGATAGGCCCCGAGCCCGGCACTCACTCGCGCTCCGGTGCTCAGTCCGGCGAGCAGACCAACGCCCGCGAACCCCAGTACACCGAGTCCGGCTCCGACTGTCGCACCCGACGCCACCAGCGGCGACAGTGAGGCCAGAGCCGACGCGACCACCACGAGTGCCGCGACGCCGACGACCCCGGATCCCACCGCGACGAACACCGGCGATTCGACGACGGCGGTCACGATCACCACCGGGTCGGCCGAGCGATACAGCGACGAGAACGCCGCGACGGCTGCGAGCACACCGAACACCCCGAGCAGCGAACCGAGCAGCGGACCGACCCGACCCGCCGCTGCGCGCCCCACATGCTCGGAATACACCGAGTGGCCGTACCCGTCACCGAGCCCGGCGCGATGCACTGCGGACCACCCCGCAACGCCCGCCAGAACAGACGCTGCGTGACCGACGAGCAGAACCTGGGCCCCCGCGGTGGCGTCGAGCATGGCGGCGCTCAGGGGACGGAAGAGCTCGAGGCGATTGGCGTCGATCGGATCGGACAGCAGCGCGACGTCCAGAAGCGCAATGCCGAGGGCCACCGCGCCGTACCCGGCCAGTAGTGCCGCCGCGAACTCGATCCGCCTCGTGGCCGCACCGACCAATGCTGCGACGGCCACCAGAACGGGAAGGACGACCCCGAGAACAGCGGCCGACGCAGCCCCGCCGCCTACCGGCGAACCGTCGACGCTCTGCACGACGCCCATCACCTGGGCCGCCACTCCAGCAGTCGCCGCGACCAGAGCGAAGACGAGTGCGACTGCGACGCGGGAGGTGGGAGACGGATCGTCCGCTCGCTCGCTCGGCGCATCCAGCGGCTCGATTCGTTGCGGTTCCGCACGCTCGGCACCGCGAGCGGACGAGTCGTCGAAGGTGGGAGTCGGCATTCGGATCACGGTAACGGCTCGACAGGCGCGCACACCGTTACTCTCGCTTCATGCACTCCGGGTGTCCGATTACGGATGTGGCCCGTCACGACATAAACACTGGTCGCGCTGTGAGCCATCTCACATATGTCCCCAGTTTGGGCTGTTAACTTGCGCGCCCCGCAATCATTTCGTTACCGTCTGCGAGGTCTTTCAGTAACAGCCAGGTCACGGATAACGGAGGTTGTAGGTCTTGCAGCAACACCGTGCGTCCTTCACTTCCAGCCGATTCTCTCGACCCACCGCTGAAGAAGCGACCACGGTCTACAGCTACGAGCCTGCCGACGACAACAGCGCATACGACGCGTACTCCTACCCCGCGTATCAGTACGCCGAGGCCGAGTTCGTCGACACCGCCTACGTCGCACCCGACGAAGCGCCGACCGTCGTCACGACATTTGCGACCACCGCAGACACCACCCCCGTGGCCCGTCGCGGCGGAGCGCACCGAATCCCGCTTCCTCCCACCGCCCTCAAAGGTCGCGCTGCTGTTCTCGCCGTCGCCGCCGGTGCCGTCGTAGCTGCAGGCCAAGCCGTCATCAACGACGACTCGCCCACCGCGGTCGCCACGTCCGAGTACGCACTCGCCGCCGGTGAAGCACCCGCCGCCGCAGCAGTCGCAGCCACCACCGCCCCGCAGACCACCGAACTCGCCGCAGACTCGTCGAGCTCGGCACCGTCGCAGGCACCGCAGATCCTCAGCGTCGCGGCTCCGGCCGATCTGAGCCAGTTCAACGACCTGCTCGCCAAGGGGCAGCGCTTCAGCGACGAGCGTGCGGCACGCGAAGCAGCGGCACGCCGCCCCCTGTTCGCTCTGCCTGCCCAGGGCACCTACACCTCCAACTTCGGTACGCGCTGGGGCGTTCTGCACGCTGGTGTCGACGTTGCCAACGCCATCGGAACTCCGATCTACGCCGTCGCCGACGGCAAGGTCATCGACTCCGGTCCGGCTGCAGGTTTCGGTATGTGGGTACGCGTGCAGCACGCAGACGGCACTATCACCGTCTACGGCCACGTCGACACCACGCTCGTCACCGTCGGCCAAGACGTCATGGCGGGCGACCAGATCGCCACGATGGGCAACCGCGGCTTCTCCACCGGCCCGCACCTGCACTTCGAGGTCCACCTCCCCGGCGAGCTCAAGATCGATCCGCTTCCCTGGCTCGCGTCCCGAGGAATTTCCCTCGGACCCGAAATGGACTGAATTCTCTTTTACTGCTGCACAACAAGCCGGACCCCGCTTTCGCAGGGCCCGGCTTTCTCGTTCTGAACCTCTTACAGCTTGGTCATCGGGACGCCGCCGATGAGCATCATCTTGACGCGGCCGGCCGAACCGAAGTCGATCAGGACCATTGCCTTGACTCCGGCACCGGTCGATTCCAGCACCGTGCCCAGTCCGTACTTGTCGTGACTGACTCGATCGCCCACAGCGAGAACGAGATTCGAGTTGCGCCCCTTGGCGGCACCGAAGCTGGGCGACGAGCTCTGGCCGCGTGACGAGGAGCCGCCGTAACTGTTCGATCCGTAACCACCACCCGAGCCGTAACTGTTCGAGCCGTAGCTGCCGGATCTGCCGCCGCCGATCGCGCGGCCACCACCGTGGCCGGGATCCTCACGACGCCAGTCGATCAGGTGTTGCGGAACTTCTTGCAGGAAGCGCGATTCCGGGTTCGCAATGGGTTGGCCCCACGCCGACCGCATGATCGCGCGCGTGAGGTAGAGCCGCTGCCGAGCGCGGGTGATGCCCACGTAGGCCAGGCGTCGTTCCTCGGACAGCTCGTTCGGATCACCCAGCGCTCGCATGTGCGGGAATTGGCCGTCCTCCCAACCGGTCACGAAGACGACCGGAAACTCCAGGCCCTTCGCGGTGTGCAGCGTCATCAATGTGACCACGCCGGTGCCGGAGTCCGGAATCTGATCGGTATCGGCCACCAGGGAGACCCGTTCGAGAAACGCCGCCAGCGAACCCGGTTCCGCCAAACCGTCGACGCCGCCGTCGTCCTCGCTTCGGTCGTCGCCTGTCTCGAGCGCTTCCTCTGCCACAGCGGCTTGGTTTCGCGCCTCGGACGTGAACTCTCGTGCCACGCTGACGAGTTCGTTGAGGTTGTCCAGGCGGGCACCGTCCTGCGGATCACTGCTGGCTTCGAGTTCGGCGCGGTAGCCCGTGCGGTCGAGAACGGCTTCGACGACATCGCCGATATCTGCGATGTCGTTTCCGTCGCCGTCGGTCGCGGTGAGTACGGCACGCAGTTCGTCGAGCAATTCCATGAACTGCGCGATCAGCTTCTGCTGCCGCGAGTTGAGCAACGCCACCTTGCCCGCGGCTGCGTCGTGCAGAGCGCGGGAGAAGCTGATGTCACGTTGCTCTGCGTGGACGGCGACACACGCCTCGGCACGATCACCGATCCCGCGGCGCGGGGTGTTCAGGATGCGCCGCATGCTGACGGTGTCGTCCTCGTTGGACAGCACCCGCAGATACGCAACCAGGTCCCGGACTTCCTTGCGCTCGTAGAACCGGACGCCGCCGACGACCTTGTACGGCAGACCGAGCCGAATGAAGATCTCTTCGAGCGCACGCGAGGAGTTGTTAGTGCGATAGAACACCGCCACCTCGTCGAAGCGCACATCTCCGCCGTCGACGAGTCGGTCGATCTCCGAGGCCACGAACGACGCCTCGTCGTGCTCGTTGTCTGCCACATAACCGACGATCAACTCGCCCTCGCCGGTGTCGGTCCACAACTTCTTCTCGCGTCGCCCGATGTTGCGAGAGATCACGGCATTGGCGGCCGAGAGGATGTTCTGCGTCGACCGGTAGTTCTGCTCGAGCAAGATGGTGCGAGCGTCGGGGTAATCCCGCTCGAACTCCTCGATGTTGCGGATGGTCGCGCCGCGGAACGCGTAGATGGACTGATCCGCGTCGCCCACCACGCACAGCTCACCCGGAGCGACGGTGCCCTCGAGTGCTCCGTCGGCATCGGGAGTACCCACCAGCTCTCGCACCAGCATGTACTGAGCGTGGTTGGTGTCCTGATACTCGTCGACCAGCACGTGGCGGAACCTGCGGCGGTAGTACTGGGCCACCTGCGGGAAGGCTTGCAGAATGCCCACTGTTTCGCCGATGAGGTCGTCGAAGTCCATGGCGTTGGCCGCGCGTAGACGCTGCTGATAGATGCGATAGACCTTCGCGACGAGCCGTGGCAGTTCGGCGGGGTCGCCGTCGGCGTCCTCTGTTGCCTTGTCCGGGCCGATCAGCTCGTTCTTCAAGTTCGAGATCGCAGTCGACAGCAGCCGTGCCGAAAACTTCTTGGTGTCGATCTGCAGATCTTTGGAGATCATCGTCAGCAATCGGCGCGAGTCGTCTGCGTCGTAGATCGAGAAGTTCGAGTTCAGTCCGGGCAGCAGCGCGGCCTGCGCCCGGAGGATGCGCACACAACTCGAGTGGAACGTCGATACCCACATTGCGTTCGCCCGCGGTCCCACCAGACCCGCGACTCGCTCGCGCATCTCGGCGGCGGCCTTGTTGGTGAACGTGATGGCCAGAATCTGACCTGGCGACACCCCTCGCTCGGCGAGCAGATACGCGATACGACGCGTCAGCACCGCTGTCTTGCCCGAGCCGGCTCCAGCCACGATGAGCAGCGGCGATCCGGTGTGCATCACGGCCTCACGCTGCTGAGGATTGAGTCCTTCCAGCAACGCGTCGGACGCAGCGTTCTTACGGGACGCGAGGCCTTGAAGGAATGTGTTCATCGTCAGGTCAGGTTACCGGCGCGTACCGACAAACCCACATCGCGTGGTCCCGGCCTCGACGGACGACTTTTCAGGACGGTCGGCCCGTGGCACACTGGATCGGTGATCGAAAAAACCGTACGTCATTGCCTGCGTCGGGTCGGCCGCTCCTATGACACTCGTACGGGAGCCTGTCGATAGACGCAACGCCCCTGTTTTCAGGCGGGGCTCGAAGGTCCGGGCAGAAAGTGGAGCCGGGAACCGAGCCGCCGAGCGATGCAGTTCCGAATACGAAAGGCGTAACGGTGACGGACGACGCAGCGATCCAAGATGTGACCCGAGGAGAGACGATGGCCATGACGACGAAGATCGACTCAGAGATTGCAGTGCCTTCCAGCGAGGCTGAGATCAACGATTTGCGCCAGGAAATCGACCGCCTCGACGCCGAGATCCTGACGGCCATCAAGCGCCGCTCCGAGGTCTCGCAGATCATCGGCCGCACCCGGATGGCCTCCGGCGGTCCGCGCCTCGTGCACAGCCGCGAAATGAAGGTACTCGAGCGTTTCAGCAGCCTCGGTCAGGAAGGCCACACGCTGGCCATGCTCCTGCTCCGCCTCGGTCGCGGTCGCCTCGGACACTGATCGACCCTCCGGTTGGGCGCGCAGTGTGCACGCCCAACCGCTAGCTCTACTTCAATGCGATGTACTTGGTCTCGAGGTACTCCTCGATGCCCTCGGATCCGCCTTCACGGCCGAATCCCGATTCCTTCACTCCACCGAAGGGCGCTGCCGCGTCCGAGATCACTCCGCGGTTGACGCCCACCATTCCGCTGTCGATGGCGTCGGCCACCCGTAGCGCGCGGTCCAGGTTCTCCGTGTAGATGTACGACGCCAAGCCGTACTCGGTGGCGTTGGCCGCGTCGATACCTTCCTGCTCGGTGTCGAAACCGACGATCGGAGCGACCGGCCCGAACACCTCCTCCTTCAGGATCCTGGCCTCCGCCGGCACGTCGGTGAGCACGGTCGCCGGGTAGAAGTACCCGTCGCCGCCGGGTGCGCTGCCGCCGAGCGCCACCGTCGCTCCCTTCTCCACTGCATCGTCGACGAGCTCTTGGACGGTGTCGAGCTGGTCTGCGTTGATCAGCGGGCCCAGCTTGGTATCGGGGTCGACGCCGGGTCCGAGCTTCATCTCGGACATCTTCGCCACCAACTTGGTGGTGAACTCCTCGCGAACGCTGTTGTGTACGTGCAGCCGGTTCGCCGCGGTGCAGGCCTCCCCGCCGTTGCGCATCTTGGCCAACATTGCACCGTCCACCGCGTCGTCTACGTTCGCGTCGTCGAACACCACGAACGGGGCGTTACCACCGAGTTCCATCGACGTCCGTAGCAATCTCGTCGCCGATTTCTCGACGAGCGACTTCCCGACTCCCGTCGAGCCGGTGAACGTGAGCTTCCGCAACCGCGGGTCTTCCAGCAGCGGTCCGGTGACGTCACCGGACTTCGACGTCGTCAGTACCGAGAGCACACCTTCCGGCAGGCCGACCTCGTCGAAGATCTGCGCGAGCAGCAGCATCGTCAGTGGCGTCTCGCGGGCCGGCTTCACGACGATGGTGCAGCCGGCGGCCAGAGCGGGCCCGATCTTCCTGGTACCCATCGCCAACGGGAAATTCCACGGCGTGATCGCCAATACCGGGCCCACCGGAGCCTTGGTGACGAGGATTCGACCGTTGCCTGCGGGCGCCGGGGTGTAGCGGCCGCCGATGCGCACTGCTTCCTCGGCGAACCAACGGAAAAACTCGGCTCCGTACTTCACCTCCGCTTTGGACTCGGCCAACGCCTTGCCCATTTCGAGGGTCATCAGCAGTGCGATGTCGTCGGCGCGTTCGGTGACCTTCTCGAATGCCGCTCGCAAAATTTCACTGCGCTCGCGCGCAGGCGTTGCCGCCCAGCCCTTCTGCGCTGCAGCGGCGGCGTCGAGCGCCTTCATCGCGTCGGCGGGCGATGCGTCCGCCACCTCGGTGAGGGGCTTGCCGGTCGCGGGATCGTTCACCGCGAACGTCTTGCCTCCCTCGGCGTCGACGGCCTTGCCGCCGATCCACAGTTTTGCCGGTATCGATTCGATCAATGCACGTTGGTCCATACCGTCCATGATGCCTCCGCAGCGCCTGATGCAAACGACAAACGACGCGCGCGCGACTCGGCACGGGATTACTGTTGGTTCGTATGAGCGTCGATATCACCGGCACGGATGCCTGGCAGAAGCTGACCGATCACCACTCCACGATCGCCGATACTCATCTTCGGACATTGTTCGCAGAGGACGCCGACCGTGCGCGCACGTTCACCCTCGACGCCGCCGATCTCCATATCGATTACAGCAAGCACCGGATCACTCGCGAGACCGTCGAGTTGCTCGTCGAACTCGCCCGCACCGCCGACGTCGAAGGCAAGCGGGACGCGATGTTCGCGGGCGAGCACATCAACACCTCCGAGGACCGCGCCGTTCTGCACACTGCGTTGCGACTACCGGCCGACGCGTCGCTGACCGTCGACGGCCAGGACGTCGTCGCCGATGTACACGAAGTCCTCACTGCGATGGGCGAATTCACCGATCGAGTACGTTCGGGCGAATGGGTCGGTGCCACCGGCGAGAAGATCTCCACCGTCGTCAACATCGGCATCGGTGGATCCGACCTGGGCCCGGTCATGGTCTACAACGCGCTCCGTCACTACGCCGACGCGGGGATTTCCGCGAGGTTCGTCTCCAACGTCGACCCCGCCGATCTCGTCGGCAAGCTCGACGGACTCGACCCGGCGTCGACGCTGTTCATCATCGCGTCCAAGACGTTCTCCACTCTCGAGACGCTCACCAACGCGACGGCTGCCCGTCGCTGGCTCGTCGACGCACTCGGTGAGGACGCCGTTGCCAAACACTTCGTCGCCGTCTCCACCAACGCCGAGCGCGTCGCGGATTTCGGTATCGACACCGCCAACATGTTCGGCTTCTGGGACTGGGTCGGCGGACGCTACTCCGTCGATTCGGCAATCGGCCTGTCGGTCATGGCCGTCGTCGGCAAAGAGGCGTTCGCCGAATTCCTCGACGGCTTCCACCGCATCGACGAGCATTTCCGCACCACCCCGCTTGCCGACAACGCGCCGGTACTGCTGGGCCTCATCGGCCTGTGGTACAGCTCGTTCTTCGGCGCGGAAACCCGTGCCGTGCTGCCGTATTCGAATGACCTCTCCCGCTTCGCCGCGTACCTGCAGCAGTTGACGATGGAATCCAACGGCAAGTCGGTCAAGGCCGACGGCTCCCCTGTCACCACCCCCACCGGTGAAATCTTCTGGGGTGAGCCGGGTACCAACGGCCAGCATGCCTTCTATCAATTGCTGCACCAGGGAACACGTTTGGTGCCCTCAGACTTCATCGGATTTGCCGAGCCCACCGACGATCTCCCCACCCGCGACGGCACCGGCTCGATGCACGACCTGCTGATGAGCAACTTCTTCGCCCAGACCAAGGTGCTGGCCTTCGGCAAGACTGCCGAGGAGATCGCCGCCGAGGACACACCGGCAGATGTGGTGCCGCACAAGGTGATGCCCGGCAATCGTCCGTCCACCTCGATCCTCGCGTCGAAGCTCACACCCTCAGTGGTCGGCCAGCTGATAGGCCTGTACGAGCATCAGGTATTCGTCGAGGGTGTCATCTGGGGCGTCGACTCCTACGATCAGTGGGGCGTCGAACTGGGCAAGACTCAGGCCCTGGAGCTGACACCGGTGCTCACTGATTCGGAAGCTCCTGCAGTGCAGTCGGATTCATCGACCGACGCCCTGGTGCGCTGGTACCGATCTGAGCGGGGTCGTTCGGTTTAGGGTGTCGCTTAGGCTGCGGATCAGCTCCCCAGTTTTGGAAATCTGCCTCCGATCGGCGTCTGAAATCCAAAACTGGGGAGCTTTTTAGTGGCAAACGGATCCGATTCGACGGTCGGCGCGTCCAAGCAGTCATGGACCTACCCCAGACGGATCTGTTCACGCGAGCCGATGCGCTCACCTTCGGCCTGACCGACGACGATCTTCGGCGACTCCGCCGCACCGGTGAGCTATCGGTCCTGCGCCCCGGCTTCTACGTGCCGAGCAAGGTGATGCAGTCGGCCAGTCCGACAGAACGTCACTCGCTGCTCGCACGGTCCTACCTGCTGTCCGCACCGATGGGCGAAGTGCTCAGTCATGTTTCGGCAGCGATTGCCTGGGGCTTCGACATCTGGCAACTTCCGCTGGACAAGGTGCACATGACGCATGGTCTCGACTACGCCAGCAAGCGTCGACAGCTACGTATCCTCCACGGCACCACGCTGGAACCCACCGAGCGTACGACGATCAACGGTTTTCCCGTCACCACGGCAGCGAGGACCATCGTCGACATCGCGCGAACCACCACCGTGGAACGAGCCGTGTGCGTGGGCGATAGCGCACTGCGGTCCGGCCACACCGATTCCGACGCCCTGTCGACGGCAGTGGAGTCGGCCCGCTTCCGCACCGGTATCTCCGCCGCTCGGCGAGCGGTGTCGCTGATGAGCGGACGGAGCGAAAGTGTCGGTGAATCTCGGAGTCGCATGCTCTTCGAGACGCTGCCGCTGCCCACGCCGCTGCTCAATCAGTGGGTGTACGACGGTGCGGGCCGATTCGTCGGACGCGTCGACTTTCTGTTCTGGGAGTTCAAGGTGATCGGCGAGTTCGACGGCGAATCCAAGTACGACTCGAAGCGGGTGCTCCTCGACGAGAAGTACCGCGAGGACAGACTCCGAGACCTGGGGTGGGTTGTTGTGCGTTGGAACTGGCGAGACTTGGACGATCCACGAGCTCTACTGCGCCGCTTCGAGCAAGCCTTCGCCCGCGCAGCAGCCCTGCCCGCGCCGGCCGGTTGGTTCGGAGACCAGCGCTTGGCAGCGGATCAGCTCCCCAGTTTCGGATAACCGACTCCGATCGGCGTCACACATCCGAATGTGAGGAGCCGATCCGCAACATCACACCCGCGCCAACACCGCCGCCGAATCGACTCCCGTCGGCAGCGTGCCGAAAGCAATGCCCCAGTCGCGGTCGAGTCGAGTGGCGCAGAAGGCATCGGCCACAGCGGGATTCCCGTGCATCACCAGCTGCGCACCCTGGAACGTCAGAGCCATCAGCTCGACGACGCGCCTGGCCCGGTACTCCATGTCGGAGGTGTCGGAGAGTTCTTTGCCGACCCGCGCGATGGCGTCGTCCAGTCGAGAATCCACGCCCGACGCCTGGCCGATCTCACCGAAGAAGGCCTCGACACTGTCCGGCTGCCGCGCCAACGCACGCAGGGAATCGAGTGCGGCGACGTTGCCCGACCCTTCCCAGATCGACATCAGCGGCGATTCGCGGAACAACCGAGGCATACCCGATTCCTCCACATAGCCGTTGCCACCCAGACATTCGAGCGCTTCGGCAGCATGGGCCGGTGCCCGCTTGCACACCCAGTACTTGGTGATGGCCAACGCGATTCGGCGTAGCGCACTCTCCTGCTCGTCGCCGCGGGCCGATCCGTCGGTGGCCTGTGCCAGGCGAATCATGGCGGCCGTCGCGGCCTCGGATTCGATGGTCAAGTCTGCCAGCACGTTTCGCATCAGGGGCTGATCGATCAGCTGAGTGCCGAACGCTGCTCGATGCCGGGCATGATGCACCGCGCGGACGGTGGCGTTGCGAATCCCCGCCGCCGATCCTATGACGCAGTCCAGCCTCGTCATATTGACCATCTCGATGATGGTGCGCACTCCGCGACCCTCTTCGCCGACGAGCCAGCCGGTGGCCCCGTGATATTCGAGCTCGCCGGATGCATTCGATTTGTTGCCCAGCTTGTCCTTCAATCGCTGCAGCATCATTCGGTTTCGGGTGCCGTCGGGCAGCACCCGCGGCAGCATGAAGCACGAGAGCCCGCCCGGTGCCTGCGCCAGGGTGAGGAACATGTCCGACATCGGCGCGGACGTGAACCACTTGTGGCCGGTGATCGAATACGTCCCGTCCGACGACGGAGTAGCCGTGGTGGTGTTGGCGCGAACGTCCGATCCTCCCTGCTTCTCGGTCATCGACATACCGGCGATCAGTCCACGTTTCTCGGACGGGACCCGCAGACCGAAGTCGTATTCCCGCGAAGCCAACAACGGCTCGTATTGCGCTGCCAGAGAGGGGTTGTGCCGCAATGCCGGAACGACGGCATAGGTCATCGAGATGGGGCACATATGACCGGCCTCGGTCTGCCCCCAGACGTAGAACTTCGCGGCTCGGGCAACGTGTGCACCCACGCGATCGTCGGTCCAGGGGCTGGCGTGCAGTCCGTGCTCGACGGCGACGGTCATCAAATCGTGCCAGTGCGGATGGAATTCGACTTCGTCGATGCGATGACCGTAGCGATCGTGAGTCTTCAGCACCGGCGGGTTCTCGTTCGCGAGCCGACCCCAGTCCTGAGCCTGTACTCCTCCGGCGAGGGCTCCCAGTTGCCGTACCTCGTCGACTGCCCAGCCGCCGCCGGCCCGCTCCAGGCCGTCGAGCAACGACGCATCCGCGGATGTGTCGTACGGACTCAGGTCGACTGCCTGATTGAATACCTCATGCGTGTCCATATCGAACTCCCAACGCGCGCAACGACAATGCGACCAGACCCGGGACCGGATCCTTGGATTCATGTGAAGACAACGGCCCTACCAGCACTTCGCCGACGGCACCGACCAAACCTGCCGCCGAGATCGCCGCGTCCTGCTCCGGGATCTCTCCGGCGGCGATGCCTGCCGCGATCGCGTCGGCGAATGCCTCGGTGAATTTCCGCCGAAAGACCAACCGTTCGGCGTCGACGGCGGGGTCCACCGGTTCGGCGAGCAGCGCGTAGGCCATCGTTCGGTTCTTCAGGGCTCGTCCGGCGAAGGTCTCCACCACTGCCGTCACCCGTTCGGCGGTGTTTCCCTGCCCGGCAACGGCAACCACAGCGGCGACCTCGCGGCCGCAGACCTCGCGGAAGATGGCGACCACCAGGTCTGCCTTGCCCTCGAAGTGGGTGTAGACGCTGCCTGCGGATACTCCCGCGGCTGCGGCGACCGACGCGATCGACAGCCCCGCATAGCCGTGCGTCGAGAGCACCTCGATGGCCGCAGCGAACAGCTTCTCCCGGCCGGCGTCGAGCCTGGCTTGCACCGCGGGGGTTCGGCGATAGGGCATGCAAGGATTGAAGCACTGATTCATTGCTTCACGCAAGGGTACTCGAGTAGGGTTCACACATGCCGGTACGGATCGAACGATCAGGCCCCGTCACCACGATCATTCTGTCGCGCCCGGAGGTGCGGAACGCCGTCGACGGCCCCACCGCCCAGGAGCTGACTCAGGCATTCGAGGAGTTCGACGCCGACGAGGCCGCATCGGTGGCGGTGCTGTGGGGCGAGGGCGGCACGTTCTGCTCGGGAGCCGACCTCGAGGCGCTCGGCACATCCCGCTCGAACCACGCGACCGAACACGGTGACGGCCCGATGGGTCCGACGCGAATGCGGTTGTCCAAGCCTGTCATCGCGGCGGTCTCCGGCTATGCCGTCGCGGGCGGACTCGAGCTGGCACTGTGGTGCGACCTGCGTATAGCCGAGGACGACGCCACCTTCGGCGTGTTCTGTCGCCGGTGGGGTGTTCCGTTGATCGACGGTGGCACAGTGCGATTGCCGCGCATCATCGGTACCGGTCGAGCGATGGACATGATTCTCACCGGTCGCGCCGTCGATGCCCAGGAAGCTCTGAACATCGGACTGATCACCCGAGTCGTTCCGGTGGGGCGGGCCCGCTCGGAAGCGGAGGCCTTGGCCGCTCAACTCGCTCTGCTGCCCCAGACCTGCCTGCGCGAGGATCGATTGTCCGTGCTCGAGCAGGACGGCCTGGACGAGGAATCAGCACTCAAGAACGAGTTTCGACACGGTGCCATCTCGATCACCGCCGACGCGCTCTCCGGTGCAAGCAAGTTCGTCTCGGGCGCGGGACGCCACGGCACCCCGAGCCCGTGATCTCGACGCGACTGTCGGTGATCGACGAGATCTTCCTCCGCACCCATCGCGGATATGGAATTCCCATTGCACTGCAGGGCATCTGGCGCACAAATGACACGGTGACGAGGCACGATCTCGTCCGGGTCCACCAAGAATTGGCCATCGGACAACTCGGCCGCAGAGTCGGCAAGCCCCGCATACCCGGTGCCCGACTCCGCTGGAACATCTCATCGGACTCGCTGCCGCTCGAGTACGGCAACGAGGCCGTCGACGACGTCATCGGTTGGGCCGATTCGCAGGCCGACGTTCCACTCGACCCGCAGTACGGCCCCGGTTGGCGATTGACGGCCGCTCCCCTGACACACGGCGGCACCGTGGTGTCGTTGGTCTGCTCCCATGCACTGGCCGACGCGCGGGGTCTCATCGACGCCGCCGCTCGAGCATTCCCCGGCGGGAGAACACCCGCACCCCTCGAGAATCCGGGATCGGATGCGAGGGAAGCGATCACGATGATCCTGACCGTCCTTCTTCGATCCATTGCAGCGACGGCCAGGTTGTGGGTCAGCAAGAGGGCCCGAGCCGAACTACGCGCATTCACCACCGCCGATACCGGCGGCGTCGCCCCGCACCGGGCGCGGCAGATGCACGCGGTGATCGTCGATATCGATGCCGCAGAGTGGGATTCGGCAGCGGAACACGGCGGGGGTTCGGCCAATTCCTTGTTCGTCTCCGTCGTCGCCGCCACGATGCGCGAACTCGGATCACCCGCCGTCGCCGTCGACATTCCCTTCCGCACCGGATCCGGTGATGCCAACTCGATCGGCATGGCCACCGTCGCGGTCCGCGGAGACGACTCGCCCGCGGCCATCCGAGCAGCGTGCAAGGCGGCGTTCGGCAAGCCCGTCGGAGCGCCGGCCGGCTATCCATCGGAGATCGTTCAGCTGCTCCCCCACCGAATAGCCGCGAAGCTGACGTCGACACCGGGACGCGGAGAAGTGTTGTGCTCCAACATCGGCGATATCCCGAGCGCCGTCACCACCCTCGGTCCGCACCGCTCGGGTGGGCTGGCCACCCGGGCAATACACCCGAAACCGGCGGACGCAGTGTCCACCATCAGAATGTCGACCTACATCTCTCGAATGAACGGCAACTACACGCTCTCCCTCGTGTGCACCGACGACGCCCTCGTCGGATCGTCGGCCGAGCTCACCTCAGCGCTACAACGAGCTCTCGCGACGCGAAACCTGGCCGGTAAACCCTGGTAGGTCTACCGTGGTCGCCATGAACGAGCACGATATCCACACCAAGATCCAGCAGCTCATCGCCACCGAGCACAAGCTCCGCACCGAGTCCCAGGCCGGCGACATCGACCCCGATACGGAGAAGGCCGAACTGGCCTCCCTCGAGCACGCCCTCGATCAGTGCTGGGACCTACTGCGCCAGCGCCGCGCGCGCATCGACGCGGGCAAGGACCCCGATGCCGCAACCGCCAACAGCGTCAACCAGGTCGAGGGGTATCTGCAGTAACTCTGGTCGTTCCGCAGGCTCCACTCCTGCATAACTCTGGTCGTTCCGCAGGCTCCACTCCTGCAGCTACACCATTCGATCCGTCAGCACGTTCGGCAGAAACCGCAGCGCCGCGTCGATGCCCCGCCATTTGAGGCCGGGCAGCGCGGCGCGGCGGGTTTCGCTCTCGATCGCATCGACCATCGCGGTGACCCCCTGGTCCAGAGTGGCTGTGAGAGCGGCACTGTCGCCCGCGTTCGCGGACATGTCGGTGGCGATGAAACCTGGGAGCAGCGTGGTGACGGCGATGTCGGTTCGAGCCAGTTCGGTTGCCAGCGACTCGCCCAGCGAGGCCACTGCCGCTTTGCTCGCCGAGTAGGCCGCTTTGGCTCCCGGCAGTCCCCGGTCGGCACTGATGGACGAGACGAACACCAGATGCCCGTGCTTCTGTTGACGGAAAATCGACAGTGCGGCCTCGGCCTGCGACAGGGCTCCGACGAAGTTGGTGCGCGCGGTCTGCAGGTTGGCCTCGGCCCGACCCGTTCCGATCTTCGCGCCCTTGCCGAGTCCGGCGTTGACGATCACTCGGTCGAGGCCGCCCAATTCGTCTCGCAACGTGCCGAACACCTCGCCGACTGCATCGTGATCGGTGACGTCGAGGGCACGGACCGAGACGGTGATGTTCGGGTTCTGATGCATCAATTCGACGCGAAGCTCGTCGAGTCGCTCCACTCGCCTCGCGCACAGCGCCAGATCGCGGCCCATGGCGGCGAACCGTCGGGCCATTTCCTCGCCGAGGCCCGAGCTCGCTCCGGTGATCAGAATCTTGTTCCGAGTGGTCGCCATAAACGGCGAGCCTATGTCACTGTGGAGCTATGGCATCGGACAGCTCGGAATTCGACGTGATCGTCATCGGCGGTGGCCCGGTGGGCGAGAATGCCGCACAGTACGCAATACAGGGCAGCGATCGCACCGCCGTGATCGTCGAACACGAACTGCTCGGCGGTGAATGCTCCTACTGGGCCTGTATGCCCAGCAAGGCTCTGCTGCGTCCGAGCGAAGTACTCGACACCGCGCGAAACATGCCGGGAGTCAAAGAGCTGGTGGGCGATCAGCCCCTCGACGCCGACGCGGTGCTGGCCCGGCGCGAGTCCTACACCCACAGCTTGGACGACTCCTCGCAGGTGACGTGGGCCGAATCGGCCGGAATCTCGGTGATCCGCGGCCATGGGCGACTCACCGGGGACAAGACCGTCGAGGTCGACGGCCGCACGCTCACCGCTCGTCACGCTGTTGTCCTCGCCACCGGAACCACCGCATCGGTACCGAACACCCCCGGCCTGCGCGACGCCCTTCCGTGGATCTCCCGCGATGCCACCAACATTCACGAGACGCCCGGGCACATCGCGATCATCGGCGGTGGCGTCGTCGCTACGGAGGCGGCCACCTGGTTGCTCTCTCTCGGAGCGAAGGTGACGATGATCGTCCGCGGATCGTCGCTGCTGGCCGGTTCCGAACCGTTCGCCGGTGAACTGGTCGCCGAGGCTCTGAAACAGCGCGGCGCAACGATCATGCTCGACGCCTCCCTCGGGTCGGTGTCACGCGAGAACCCCGCCGACACCGGTATCGGTCGAATCCATGGCGGGCCGGTCACTCTCACGGTCGGCGGTGACGCCCTCCACGGCAGCGAAATCACAGTGGACGAGGTTCTGGTCGCGGCAGGCCGAACCCCGGCGAGCAAGGATCTGGGACTGTCCGCCGTCGGACTCACCGACGGCGGATACGTCGAGGTGAACGATCACCTCGAGGTTGCAGGCCGCGACTGGCTGTACGCGGTGGGTGACGTCAACGGCCGCGCGCCGCTGACGCACATGGGGAAGTACCAGGGCCGGGTGGCCGGTGACGTCATTGCCGCCAAAGCCGAAGGAAAGCCGCTGGACCAGAAGCGATTCCGAGCAACGGCGGACCACGGCCAGGTACCCCAGGTCGTGTTCACGCCGCTCGAGGTGGCGTCCGTCGGATCGACCGAGGCACAAGCCCGAAAGAACGGCATCGACGTCGAGATCGTGGCGCAGGACATCGCGGTCGCGGGTTCGTCTCTGCAGCAGGACGATTACTCGGGCCGTGCGCAGCTCGTGATCGACCGCGCAAGCGACACGATAGTGGGCGCGACGTTCGTCGGACCGGGCGTCGCCGAGCTCGTTCACGCCGCCACCGTCGCGGTGGTAGGCAAGGTCTCGCTCGACGACCTGTGGCATGCGGTGCCGTCGTATCCGACGGTCAGCGAGATCTGGCTGAGGCTACTCGAGGCCCGTCGGACAGCCGATCACTGACGCATGTAGGCGGCGGCGATGCCCTCGTAGGTCTTCGGGTCGGCGCGTCTGATGCGTAGTGCCACCAGGACCCCGAGGATCGCGGCGAGAATCAGGACCACGGGGATCGCGTTGACGATCGCGGAATCGGAACCGGTCAGGATGCTGTAATGCGTTCCGGCGAGTACCAATCCGGTCATGAACCCGGCGAAACCGATTCCGGGCGCAATTCCGGTGCGCCACAGTGAGCGATCCGGATGGCCGATGAAGAACACCACCACCGACAGCGCCGCAGCGGCTTGCAGAGCAATGACTCCCAACGTTCCCAGCCCGATGGCACCGGCCGCGTAGATCAGGTATGGGTCGGCACCGGTCACCGCAAATACGGTGAGTGAGAGTGCAGCCACGACCGAGGCGGTGATGCTTCCGATGTGCGGGCTCGAATGACGCGGGTGAATTCGGCCCAGCCGCACCGGAAGTACGCGCTCTCGCCCGAGGGCGAACAGATATCGGCTGGCCGCGTTGTGCACGGCGAGATAGGACGCGAGCACGCTGGTGCACAGCAGCACCGCGGTACCGTCGTACAGCACGGTTCCGCCGTACTGCTGCGCCAGCGTGAACAGAAGATTGCCCAGTTCGCTCTCGGCCAGTATCGGTGCGTCGACACCGCCCGCGGCCCCCACGATGATCCAACTCGTCAACACGTAGAACACCGCGATGAGCGTGACCGCGATGAACGTCGCGCGCGGGATGCTGCGCCTGGGATCCTTGGTTTCCTCGCCGTACAGTGCAGCAGACTCGAAGCCGATGAAACTCGAAAAGGCGAACATCATCGCTATCCCCAGCGATCCGGAGAACACCTGCGTCGGGGTGAACGACTCCAGTGGCACCGCCGCTGTTCCCTTGTCACCCACCACCAGGACATTGAACACAGTCAGAAAAGCGAACTCGAGCACCATCAGTGTTCCCAACACCTTGGCCGAAAGGTCGGCATTTCGGAAGCCGAGGAATGCGACAATTACGACAGCGATGGCCGTGAACACGTACCACGGAATGTCGATACCGGAATCGGCAAATACCAGATGCGTGAAATATCCGAATGCTCCCGAAAGGCCACACGCCAGCGAGGTATACGCGACAACTGCGACATATGCGGCAGCTACACCGGGTGGCTTTCCCAGCGCTAGACCGATGTAGGTGTAGAACGCACCGGTGCTGTACACCTGCTGGCTGATCGCCGCGAAACCCACCGAGAAGCACAGCAGTACAACAGCACTGATTGCATAGGCAGCGGGAAGGCCGGCACCGTTGCCCCGTATCAGAGCCAACGGTACGTTGCCGATCATGGCCGCCATCGGCGCCGCAGCGGCGACAACGAGAAACACGACTCGACCGGTGGTGAGTGTTCGTCGATCGGACATCGTCCGGACGCTACTCGCAGAGAGGGCACCGTGCTGACATGCGATACAGAATGGGCTGACATGAGGAGTGGAAAGGGCAATATGGAATACCAACGCGGTTTCGAGAGACTGGTCAATTTCAGTGACGCTGTGGTCGCCATTGCCGCGACGCTGCTGGTGCTGCCACTCGTCGAGCTGGCGGATCCGGGCCAGAGCGACACTTTTGTGGACGTCTTTCGTGAACACGGAGTCGAGTTCTATGCTTTCGTGCTGAGCTTTCTGGTGATCTACACCCAATGGCTCAGTCACCATCGAGTCTTCAGGAATCTGATCGGCTATACGCGGGCTTTGATGTGGGTGAACTTCGTGTGGCTGCTCTCGATCGTCTTCCTGCCGTTCCCGACGAAGCTGATCGCCGAGAAGAACGGCTATGACTCGAGTTCGTCGACGCTCTATGTCGCCACCATCGCGGTATCGGTCATCTCCATGTTCGTCGCGGACATCATCGTCTCCCGGCACCCGTCCATCGTGGCCGAGGATTCGAGAGACCTCGAGCGCGTCCGCAACGGCGCGATCAGTTCGGTGTTGATCCTCATCGCCTTCGGTGTCACCTTCACCTCGCTCGGACTGTGGTCGCTGATGATCCTGCTGCTGACCAAGCCGATCAACCACTTGGTGAGCCGCCGGGCCGAGTAGATTGGTCGGGTGAGCACCGAGAGCACGTCGAAGCAGCAGCCGCTTCTGGTGCTGGGCAAGATCACCGAGATACTCGACGCCTTCTCGTTCGACCGTCCCTCGTTGACTCTCGGAGAGATTCAACAGACCACCGGACTACCGACCTCGACCGTCCAGCGACTGGTCACCAATCTGGTGCAGCAAGGCTTCCTGGACCGAAACGGCGATCGCATTCGCATCGGGGTGCGCATGGCCTACTGGGCCGCGACGGCGACCAAGGACCTGGACGTGCTCTCCGTCGTCAACCCGATACTCAAGGACATGCGCGATCTGACGACCGAAACGGCGTGTTTCTTTCGGCCCGAACAGAATTACCGTGTCTGCGTCGCGATCGCCGAGACACGGCATGCGCTGCGACGAGACATGTACGTGGGCAAGGTCATCCCGCTCAGCGCGGGATCGGCCAGTCGCGTCCTGCTGGCGTGGGATTCGGAACTGGCCGAGCGTGTCCTCTCCCGTGAGCTCGAATCGATGACCGAGCAGACGGTGACCGAAGCCGAGACGATGCGAGCCCTGTTGGCACAGACCAGGTCCGACGGCTACGCGATCACCACCGGTGAGCGCGAAACCGGAGCATCGGGCCTGTCCGCTCCGGTGTTCGACTCGGCGGCAGACATCGTCGGTGCCGTCACGATCAGCGGCCCGACATTGCGGATGCCGCAATCGCAGTGCGAGGCCTGGGTGGACCTGCTGATCTCGCATGCCGAGCAGATCACGAGAACCCTCGGCGGACGCTACCCCACGTGACCCCAGGCGTCGGGATTCACCGGGTGCGGAGGCAGCGAACCCCCGAACATGGCCGCGGCGTTAGTGGCACACAGCCGTGCCATCTCCGAACGCACCGACACCGTCGCGCTCCCCACGTGTGGGAGCAACACCGTATTGGGCAGGTCTGCCAGGCCGGGTTCGAGGGCCGGTTCACGCTCGTAGACGTCCAAACCTGCTGCGGCGATCGACTTCTCACGCAGTGCGACCACCAGTGCCGCCTCGTCGACCACCGGCCCCCGCGCGGTGTTGATCAGAATCGCCGACGATTTCATCGCCGCGAGTGCGGCTGAGTCCACCAGATGGTGGGTGGAGTCCGAGAGCGGAACATGCAGGGACAGAAAGTCGCTTGTCGTGACGATCTCGTCCCACGACGCATGCTCGACGCGGCCTGCGAACCCACCGAGCTCGTCCTCGGAGACCTCGCGATCGCCGGGCGGACGGGGACAGAACTTGACCGTCATGCCGAAGCCCAACGCCCGGCGAGCGGTGGCGCGGGCGATACGACCGAAGCCGGCCAGCCCCAGCACTCGACCCGAGACGTCGCTGCCGAGAAGCAGTTCCGGCTCCCATCCGGTGAACGAGCCGGAGCGGACGAACGCATCGGCCTCGACGGCGCGGCGAGCCGTGGACAGGATCAGCAGCATCGCGATGTCCGCGGTCGAATCGGTCAACACCCCAGGGGTATTGGCGACCGTGATGCCGCGTTCGGTGGCCGCCGCGACGTCGATGTTGTCGTATCCGACGGCATAGTTGGATATCCCGACGAGTGATGCCGAGGCCAGCAGCTCCGCATCGAACCGGTCGCGTAGCTGGGAGACCACGACGGAGTAGTCCCCCGAGGCGCATGCCTCGACCAACTGCTCGTGATCGAGCTCCCGCAGGTCCACTTCCCCGGCGGCGCGCAGGATATCCATGCCCGGGGCCGGGATCTCGGTGGTGACGAGGATGCGGCTCATACGACCCACTCGAACGCTCGAGCTTCGGATCGTGCGCCCTGAACGGTTTTCGATCGCATGGGCTCGCCCAGCTCGGTGAGCAGCTCCTCGGACAGAGAGACCATGGCTGCCAGGGTTTTCGGCTCGAACCAGTCCGGCCGCGTGGCGAACAGAATGTCCTCCGACGAGGTATTGCCGCTGGCCCCGGGGGCGAAGGGACAGCCACCCAGTCCGCCGAGCGAACCGTCGACCATCGTTGCTCCGGCGGAGATCGCGGCAAGAGTGTTCGTAACGCCCAGGCCCCAGGTGTCGTGCCCGTGGAACACCACTCTGCGATCCGGAGTCTCGGCGCGCACCCGCGAGATCAGTGACGACACCTGCACCGGGACGGCCTGCCCGAGGGTGTCGCAGATGACGATATCGGTTGCACCGGTTGCACGTTCGTCGTTGGCTATCTCGATGACCCGATCGGGCGGTACCTGCCCCTCGAACGGGCAGGTGAAGGACGTCGCGATGCACAGCTCGATCGCACCGCCCACCGATCGCGTGATGTCGACGGCATCGGGCATGGCCGCGAGCGACACCTCGGTGGTACGCCCGATGTTGGCCTGATTGTGCGAGTCCGACGCGGAGAAGCAGTACTGAAAGTGTCGAGCCCCCGCGGCGGCGGCCTTCTCGACGTGACGTGGAGTGGCGACCCACACCCAGCAGTGCGCGAGTTCCTCGGCCGTCAGTTCACCGATGACCTCGAGGGTGTTGGCCATCGGCGGAACCTTGTCGCCCCGCGCCATCGAGCCGATCTCGAGCGACGGTACGCCGAGTTCGATGAGGGCCCTGATGATCTCGAGCTTACGTTCGGTGGAGAGCATCTTGCCGGTGAGCTGCAGACCGTCGCGCATCGTGACGTCACGCAACTCGGCGGAAGGGTCGAATCGGTACATCTACAGGCCCATCTCTTCGTCGGTACGTCCGAGCAGTGTCGACAGTACTTCTCGGGTGTGTTCGCCCAGATCCGGTCCGACCGAACGAATCGGCAGGGCTGCGTCGCCGATCACCGGAACCACCCCGACGAACCCGACGTCGGCAAGTTCGTCGTTTCCGGTGTCCACCTGGAAGTGCTGAATCATGTTGCGGGCGGCATACTGCTCGTCGGCGACGATATCGGCCGCGGTGTAGATCGGTCCCGACGGCACCCCAGCAGCGTCGAGGATCTTCAAAGCATCTTCGCGCGAGTGCAATCCGGTCCAGGCCGAGATAGCGGCATCCAACTCGTCGCGCCGCCGCCATCGGCCCGCGTTGGACGCCAGGTCCGGATCGGCTCCCAGCTCGGGACGGTCGATGGTCTCCATGTAGCGCTGAAAGATCGCGTCGCCGTTGCCGGCGATGATGATCGAGTGGCCGTCGTTGCACGGGTAGGCGTTCGACGGGGCGATGCCCTCCATCCGGCCGCCCGTTCGTTCACGTTCGACGCCATAGGCGAGGTAATCCGGGATCAGCGATTCCATCATCGACAGAATCGACTCGTTCAGTGCGACATCGATGGAACGTTGCTCGAGCGACAACGGGTCCGATTTCTCTGCTGCGCGCTGCGTCTGACGCTGGAACAGCGCCATGACGCAACCGAATGCCGCGTACAGACCGGCGATCGAATCCCCGATCGAGACACCGACTCGCACCGGCGGGCGGTCCGGATCACCGACGAGGTTGCGGAAGCCGCCGTATGCCTCTGCGACAGCGGCGAATCCAGGTCGCTGCGACATCGGGCCGGTCTGCCCGAAGGCCGAGATACGCGTGATGATCAACTCGGGGTTCGCTGCGCTGAGCACCTCCGGCGAGATGCCCCATTTCTCCAGGGTGCCGGGCCGGAAGTTCTCGAGCACGATGTCGCACTTCGCGGCCAGATCGACGACGTCCTTGCGACCCTGTTCGGTACGCAGGTCCAGCACGATGGACTTCTTGTTCCGGTTGATCGTGCGGTAGAGCATCGACGTGCTGCCGGAGTACAACCGCCAGTTACGCAGTTCGTCTCCGGTTCCGGGCCGTTCGACCTTGATCACCTCGGCACCGAAGTCGGCGAGCATCCGCGCCGCAGTAGGGGCGGCTATGTAGTTGCCGAGTTCGAGTACTCGAACTCCGCTGAGCGGCAATGCCATCGTGTTCCTTTCGATACTCCCAGAATCAGGGCTCACAGAATCAGGGCTCACAGAATCAGGGCTCACAGAATCCAGCTCATCGGCACGATCAACGCGATGGCGATGACCGACGCCAGCGAGACACCCACCGAACACGTCTTGAGTGTGCCCCTGGTCGACTGACCCATCAAGGACTGCAGCAGCCAGAAGGTGTTGCTGGTGACGTGCACGGCGAACAGGGATCCGGCACCGGCGGCGAGTGCGATGAACACCGGGTCGAGACCGATCAGCGGAGCGACCGGGGCGAGGATGCCGGCGGAGGTGATGGCGGAGATCGTCACCGATCCGACGGCGATGTGCAGCGCGGCAGCGATGACCCACACCATCAACAGCGGCGCCGCGGTGCTGGCCGTGAAGTACTGGCCGAGGATGTCGCCGAGACCGGCTTCGTTGATGACGGCCGCGAGCGACCCGCCGACACCGGTGAGGATCAGGATCTGCCCGCTCTCGGCGAAGCCTCGGGCGAGAGCCTTCTCCACCCGGGCCTGACCGACGTGGAAGCGGCCGATGAGGCACGTCCCGACCAAGCCGATGAGCAGCGCGATCACCGGACTCGCGATGAATTCGACCACAGGTACCGATATTTCGGCCACTTCGAGTACCGCGCCGACGGCGATGAGGACGAGCGCGAGCAGCAGCGGCGAGAGCAACACCAGCAGCGAGGTCTGCTTCTCGGTGCGCACCTTCTGCGCCACGCCACCGCCGGCTTCGAGGGGCTGGTCGTCGGAATCGACGGGCTCGGGAATCACAGGCTCCGGGACTACGACGATCTGCTGCTCGTCCTTCTCCTCGTTCCACCAGCCGTGCCGGAACACGAACGACATGATGGCCACCGACAGCACGACGACGGGAACGATCAGGATCAGTCCGTAGATCATCATCTTGCCCAGCGGCACGCCGAGCAGTCCGGCCAGCGCGAGCGTCGCGACACCGGGGACCATGAACACGATTCCGCATTCGAGCGAGATGGCCAGTGCCGTAGCCATTCTCGCTGTGCCGTACTTACCGATCTTGGGGGCGAGGTTACGAGCGAGCGGCGCCGAGATCACGAGCAGCACGTCGAGGAAGATGGACTGCAACACGGTTGCGATGGTCAGCGACAGCGCGTACGGGAGCCGCTTGGGCCCGAACGTTTTCAGCAGGGTGCCGACGAGACGCTGGATGGCGCTCATCTCCTGCAGCACCGACCCCATGAGCACACCGAACGCGATGAGCAGCCCCACCTCGGCCATGATCTCGCCGAATCCGCCGGTGATGGTGTCGACGGTGGTCGATACGCCGAGCTTCGTCGCCAGACCCAGGTACGCGGCCCCGAGTACGAGCGAGATCACCGGGTTGAAGTGAAAACGAACGATGAAGACCACCACCGCCAGCACGGCGACGACGGTGTTGATCACGATCCACATGTCGGACATCGGCAATTCTTCCTGCTGGACGAGTGACCGACGCCATGAGGATCGGTGTGGTGTGATCCGTCACACCGCTACCCACATTATGGGCATAGATTTGCTTGGTGAGCAAGAATCCACACAGCAAGAATCCACGCGGGTCCGAGAAGAGCCAGGTCAGATCGGCTGCGCGCGCCTGACCGACAGCGACGCTCGTGCCGCGTCCAGCTCGACAGGGGAACGCACCATCAACTCCCCGACCCGCAGAATGCCGTCGGACAGTGGTTCCACGCGCAGTCCGCCGCGACCGATCAGCGCCTTACGTGCGCCGTCGGCCACCATGCGGTCCATCCACGCGCACGGGTGGGCCGGCCGCCCGCCGCGGAACGTGATCCAGCCGTCGCCGGAATCGAGTTCGAACTCGAGACCGCGGAGCGGGTCGAGTTCGAGACCACGCACAACTAAATTTCTTCGGGCCACCGAGGGATCGGGCACCTCCACACCGAGCACGTCCCCCACCGCTTCCCATGCCTCGACGGCCAGGAAGCTCACCGCGGCCTCCGTGTGTGCTTTGACTCCGAAGAAGCGATCACCCCGGATGCCCTTGTGGGCCACGATCTCGACACTGGGCGGCAGGTCGGTCGGTACCTCGGCCGGGCCGTCCTTGGATCTTCCGAAATACGCGTGCGAGGGGGCCCGCAGCAGCTGCACGATCTCGGCTCGGTACTCGAAAGGCATGCACTCGAGTCTGCCCGGTACCGAACCCCGCCGGTTCTTACCCACGGGTAAGGACCGATCAGTACACTCGCGACATGGCTGTGACGACACGCGTGACCACCTCCGACGGCATCATCGAGGGAAAGCCCGTCGGTGACCTCACCACCTGGCGAGGCATTCCCTACGCCGCCCCACCCGTCGGCCCACTGCGTTTCCGGGCGCCGCAACCCACCGAACCGTGGGACGGCGTGCGCGACGCCACCGAGTGGGGCAATGCCTCCGTTCAGCACAAGCGAGGCACGATGCTCGCGATCGGCAAGTACCAGCCGTCCAGCGAGGACTGCCTGACGCTCAATGTGCTCGCCCCCAGCGCACCGAGCGCGAACCCGCGTCCGGTCATGGTGTTCATCCATGGCGGCGCGTACACCCTCGGCACGTCGGCCACTCCCTTGTACGGCGGCGGCTCACTGGTGCGCCGCTCACTGAAGGACGGCGACGGCATCATATACGTCTCGGTCAACTACCGACTCGGCGCTCTCGGCTACCTCGACATGTCCCAGTTCTCCACTCCGGAGCGGCCGTTCGACTCCAACCTGGGCTTGCGAGATCAGGTAGCCGCTCTGGAATGGGTGCAGCGCAATATCGCCGAGTTCGGCGGCGATCCGAGCAACGTCACCGTTTTCGGTGAGTCTGCCGGCGGCAACGCCGTCACCACCCTGATGACGGCTCCCTCGGCCAAAGGCCTTTTCGCTCAGGCCATTTCCGAGAGTTCCGCTCCCGGCATGACCGCCACCAAGGAGCGCGCCGATCAATGGGCGCGTGAATACGTCGGCTACCTCGGCGGCACCGTCGAGAACGCTGCCGAGACCCTCGAGAACGCCGAGGTACTACGGCTCGGACGCGCGGGAACCAAGCTGGGTCTCACCACGTTGCACCGCACTCCGGGCCTGCTCCCGTTCGGCCCGGTGATCGACGGCGACTTCCTACCGATCAGCCCGGTCGAGGCGTATGCGAACGGGACCGCGCACCGCGTGCCGCTGATCATCGGTACCAATGCCCGTGAGGGAACGCTGTTTCCGAAGTTTCTCGACGCGTTGCCCACCAATCCGGAGCGCATCACCAAGCTGTTCTCACTCACCGATCCCGACGCCGAAGCGGTGGTCACTTCGGGCTACCGGGGCTACCCGAACGAGCGTGCCGCCATCGACTTCGGCGGCGACTTCACCTTCTGGAAGCCGTCACTGGAAGTGGCCGAAGGACATTCGCGTCACGCACCGACGTACTTCTACCGATTCGACTTCGCGCCGCGATCGATGAAGCTGCTCGGATTGGACGCCACCCACGGCTTCGAGTTGTTCGCCGTGTTCGGCATCAGTGAGACATTGTTCGGTAAGGCGCTCACCCTGGCCGGCGGACGCAAGGCGTTCTCCGAGGTCACCGAGCAGGTGCAATCGCACTGGATTGCGTTCGCCACCAACGGAAAGCCGTTGGAGTCGTGGCCGGCGTACGACGAAGGCGACCGAAAGACACTGATCTTCGACACCCGTACTCGGGTGCAGAAGGATCCACGGAGCGACCGCCGCAAGGCGTGGGAAGGCTACCGCGGCTACGCCAGCCAGAAACTCGAACCCGTCACTTGAGCAGACGTGACATTCGACGGTCGGCAAGAATTTTGCCGGCCGTCTGGCAGGTGGCGCAGTACTGAAACGATCGATCGACGTACGCGACTTCGCGTACCGGATCTCCGCACACCGGGCACGGCAGCCCAGTTCTGGCGTGCACCCGCATGCCAGATCGCTTCTCCCCCTTCAGCCGCGCCGCATCCTGCCCGGCCGAGCGGGCCACCGCGTCGGACAGCACCGAGCGCATCGACGCGTAAAGCGTCGCGACGGATTCGGGATCGAGCTTGCTCGACGACGCGAACGGCGAGAGCTTCGCTACGTGCAATATCTCGTCCGAGTACGCGTTGCCGATGCCGGCCAACAGAGACTGGTCCACCAACGAGGTCTTCAGTCGCGCGGTGGTGCCGGCGAGAATCTCGGCGAACTCGAGCTCGGTGACCGTCAGCGCATCGGGTCCGAGGCGAGCGACGCTCGCCACCTGCGCAGGGTCACGGACCACCCAGACCGCCAATCGCTTCTTGGTACCGGCTTCGGTCAGGTCGATGGCGGGCGTCGCTCCCTCGGGAGTGAAGAAGTGGATCCGCAGCGCCAACGGACCTTTGCCGGGCTTGGGCGGCGCGGCGCTGGGATTGTCCACCCACCGCAGCCAACCGCCGCGCGAGAGATGCGTGATCAACCACAGGTCGCCGGCCCGCAGTGCCAGGTGTTTACCGAAACGCGCGGCATCGGTGACGTCCCGGCCCTGCAGTTCGGTGATCGGCGGATCGAATGTCTTGAGAACACTCAGCGCGGCGATGTCGATGCGGCCGATGACCGCACCGACGGCATGTTCGCGCAGGAAGCCGGCAAGGGCTTCGACCTCGGGCAATTCCGGCATGAAACCAGTATGCAGCTACGATGACCGTCGTGATGGTTCCGACTCCGTACGAAGATCTGCTGCACCGCATCATCGACGCCGGGACGGCCAAGTCCGACCGCACCGGAACCGGCACCACCAGCGTGTTCGGGCATCAGATGCGCTTCGATCTGGCAGCGGGCTTCCCGTTGATCACCACCAAGAAGGTCCATCTGAAATCGATCGTGTACGAATTGCTGTGGTTCCTGCGCGGCGACTCCAACGCCACCTGGCTGCAGGAGCACGGCGTGAGCATCTGGGACGAATGGGCAGCTCCGGACGGCGAGCTCGGCCCCGTCTACGGAGTGCAGTGGCGGTCGTGGCCCACCCCGTCGGGTGAGCACATCGACCAGATCAGCCAGGTCATCGAGACCTTGAAGACCGATCCGGATTCGCGGCGCATGATCGTCTCGGCCTGGAACGTCGGCGAGATCCCGCGGATGGCGCTTCCGCCCTGCCACGCGTTCTTCCAGTTCTACGTGGCCGACGGCAGACTGTCCTGCCAGCTGTACCAACGCAGCGCAGACATGTTCCTCGGTGTGCCGTTCAACATCGCCAGCTACGCACTGCTCACACACATGGTGGCGGCCCAGACGGGCCTGGAAGTAGGCGAATTCGTGTGGACCGGCGGTGACTGCCACATCTACGACAACCACCGCGAACAGGTTACCGAGCAGCTCTCCCGCGAGCCGTATCCGTACCCCACTCTGAAACTGGCACAACGAGATTCGATATTCGACTACACCTTCGAGGACATCGAGATAGTGGACTATCAGCACCATCCGGCAATCAAGGCTCCGGTCGCAGTGTGACTGCCCCGCAATTCGTCGGTCTGATCTGGGCTCAGAGCCGGGCCGGGGTCATCGGCGACGGGGGTGGCATCCCCTGGCGCATTCCCGAGGACATGGCGCACTTCAAAGCAACGACGGCCGAGCACCCGGTGATCATGGGCCGCAAGACCTGGGATTCGTTGCCGGCGAAGTTCCGCCCGCTGCCGGGCCGTCGCAACATCGTGGTCACCCGTAACGCGTCGTGGACCGCCGACGGTGCCGAATGCGCACCGAGTGTTGCCGACGCTGTGGCCCTGACGAGCGGAAGCCCGGTGTGGGTCATCGGCGGCGGTGAAATCTATCGCAGTGCACTGAGTATCGCGACGCACCTCGAAGTCACCGAGGTCGATCTCGACATCTCCGGCGATACCGTCGCCCCTGAGATTCCGGACGGGTGGATCGCGAAGGCCGGCGAGTGGCAGAGCAGCAGAGCGGACGAGACTCGGTTTCGCTTCGTCGAGTACGGACAGGCTACCCAACCTTCCTGAGCGCGTTCAGGATTCCCCCGTCGCGACCGCAGACCGTACGTCATACTGACGATCATGGACAAGAAGTCACTCACCGCACTTGCCCGCCAACAACTCAAGCTCGCCGTCGGTGCGTCGAGTGGCCGCAGTTCGCAGACGGTGTACGGCGGTCACCGACGCCACCTGAGGCAGACTGTCGTGGCGTTGGCCGCCGGTAACAAGATGGCCGAACACGACCTGTCCGGCGAGTCGACGGTGCTGGTCCTGAGCGGAAAGCTCGAGCTGATCAGCGGCGAGCGATCCTGGAAGGGCTCGACCGGCGATCTGCTCGTCATCCCCGACGCTCGCCACAGCGTCGAGGCCCTCGAAGACGTGAGCTTTTTGCTGACCGTCGCTATGTGAGTGCTTTTCGCACTACCAGCACTGGGCAGTCCGCAGTGTTAACCAGTGCAAAACTCGTGGACCCCAGCAGCATTCCTCCGAATCCGCCGCGTCCCCGGTTGCCCACCACTATCAATGCCGCGGTTTCGGACAGGCCACTGAGAACCCGTACCGGTCGGTCCTGCGCCACGATGCGCTGCACCTCGACCTCGGGGAACCGCTCCTGCCAGCCGGCGAGGCTCTCGGCCAGCAGTGCCTCTTCGCCGTCGGCAATGGCGTGCCAATCCTTGGGCGCGCGGCCGAACGATTGCGTCAGGTCCACATCGGACCACACATGTACTGCGATCAATACGGCATCGCGCGCCGACGCTTCGACGAACGCCGACTCGACGGCAGCCTGATTGACGTCCGATCCATCGATTCCGACGACGACCGGGCCCTCGGCGACCGGACGACCGTCGATGTCACGGCCCCGCACCACGGCCACCGGTGAGACGCTGTGAGCTGCCAAAGACAATGTGACAGCGCCGGTTTCGCTGGCACCGATCACCAGAATCTCGGCCTGCGCCGAGACGCCGATGAGAACGTCCATGACGCCGCCCTCGATGGCGCTCGACGTCACCTCGAACGCGGGATCGTCGACGACCAGCGCGGCCAGGGTCTCTGCCGCCACCAACCTGGACTTGGCCGTGGCAACGAATTCCGTTGCTTCTCCGGCGAATTCGCTCAGATCGACAACGCCCGGCATGTCGACGGCGGTGACGATGTGCAACCGCCGATCGCGTCGGTGCGCGCACAAGGCCGCCCAGATCACTGCCTTGTCCGCCGCGGCGGATCCGTCGATGCCGACGATGATCGGTCGAGAGCCTGTCACGATGGGGGCCTCCGGTCGTTGCCCCGAACACGAGGTGTGGAGCGTGAAGAAGAGTAGGAGTTCAGGTTAGTCGATCCACCCCGTCGAGGTAAGTGGTCTCAGCTGGCGCGCAATGCGTTTGCGTACTCCTGCGTTCGTACAGAGCTGCGTTCGATGGTGGCGGCCTGGGCATCGAGATGGTCAAGATAGTCCGCCAGGTGATCGCGACTGCGGGCCCCGGCACCGAGATCTGTCCGCTCGAAGATGCGCCACTGGGCCAACATGGGCCGCAGTACCTCGTCGAGATGGCGTGCAAGGTCGTAGATTCCGTCGCGCGCGATGAGCATTGCACTGCGAGCGAAACCGGGGAGGTTGGTACCCGGTAGCTGGAAGTTCATGACGACCTCGGTGATAGCGGTGACCGTCAGGCCCGGTGCCACGGTGAGCGCTGCCGAGACCAAGTTCGTGAAGAATCGGACGTGCAGTTCCTGATCGGCGACGATGCGTCCGAGGAGACGATCCGCCACCGGATCATGGCACTGGTCCGCGGTGTTGCGATGACTGATAGTCGAGACCGACTCGTCGAGGACCACCTGAACCAGTGACCGAAGCAGGTGTGCACCGTTCATGGGGGCGTCGAACCCCACCGTCATACATTGCGCTCGAGCTCGTCCGAGGGCGACCGGATCGACGCTGCGGGTGGCGACCAGGTAATCGGTGAGGGCCACCGAGTGCCGACGTCGTTCGCTACTCCAGTCGGTGAGCCAGGACGGCCAGGCACCGATCTCGGTTGCCACTGCATCTCGGCGGTAGAGCGGAATGTTCTGCTCGACCAGAAGATTGGTCACCAACGCGGCTTTGGCAGTTTCGGTCAGCGGCGAGGGACGCGATCCCCAGTACATCTCGGCACGCACGAAATCGGCCGGTACCCACTGAACCGACTCGACGCGGTGACGGGCGAGATTTTCCTCGATCGTCGGGCGCAACTCCCGGAGGACAGTGAACTGACCGATATCACTGTGCATGCTCGTCCCTTCGTTGCCCACTTCCGACGGGATCAAGGTAGATGTGCGCCGCGTATGCCGTGAACAGCTTCCCGATTGTTTAGGGCAAGTCGCAGGCGGCCACGTCGGTCGCTCGAGATAGATCACAACGAGTTTTGCCGAAACCATGGATCACACGTAGATAACAACCTATGATCGATCCTGTTAGAGGCCAGGAAACAAACTTTAAGTACGAAAACGGCGCGGTTTCAGGTTCGATTGTTTACATTGAGCCATCGAATCGCGTTGATACGCGCCAATGAGTTTGCAGTCCGCATGACCTGAAGAATCAACACGAAGGGTTGATCTGTGACCGTTCACAACTCGACTAGCCTCGGAATCATGGTCGCGGGTCAGCCTGCGTCGGCTCCTCTTCGCGACTTCCGCGCGGTGGCGCGGCTCCTGGTAGGACACTTCGCAGCCAACACTCCCTGCGGGTCGTTGCCAGGCGAACAGCTCCACGGCGACGTCACCGAATTCACCGTCAAATGCATCAGCATCGCGGTCCAGATGCTCGACGAACGCCGCGCCCCGGCGGAATCCGACCTGGCCGAGCTTCGAGCCAAGGCCAGCCAGTGGGCTCGCGAAGGAGTTCCGCTCGAATCCGTGCTCAGCGTCTACCACGAGGGCATCCAGATCGGCTGGAATCTCGTGTCGAAGCGAGCAGGTGAGGGCGATGCAGCGCAGCTGATCGAAGCCGCGCGCATGTTCGTGCTGCTGTCGGAGAAGGTGTCCATCGCCGCCAGCAAAAGCTATGTGGAAGAACTGCAGGCCGTGGCCAGCGAACACCACACTGCAGCGCACACTCTGGTCACGTCACTTCTCAGCGGCCACAACGCGGTGTCGATGGCACGTCAGTCCGGCATCGAACTCGCCGACAGTTACCTCGTGCTCGCCATCTCGGTGCCGCCGCACCCGGACGAGAACGACCCCAACATCCAGAAGACGGTCGCCGCACGCAGAAAGCTGCGTCGTGTCCAGGCCGAACTGGCCACGATCTGCGGCCGCACTCCCCTGTCCTTGCTGAGCACCGAGGGTGGCACCGTCCTGATCCCCGGCGTCCACGACGACGAGTGGGTCGAGGCGCTGGTGCATCGCATCGGTACCGCCGCCGAGGTGCCCGTCACCGTCACGGCCGAGCAGGCCGCCACCGGGGACATCCCCACCGCGGCCGATCAGGTACACGAGCTGCTCTCCTTGGCCCATCAACTGCATCGACCGTCCGGCCTGTACCGCATGGACGACCTCGTGCTGGAGTACCAGCTGACGCGTCCGGGCCCCGGCCGACGCCACCTGACTCAGATACTCGAGCCGCTCGATTCGTCACCCGAGCTGCTCGAAACCCTGGAGATCCATATCTCGCACGATCTGAACCGGCAGCGGTCTGCTCGCCAGCTCCATCTGCACACCAACACCGTCGACTACCGCCTCAAGCGGATCGCACAGCTCACCGGCTTCGACCCCACACGTCCGTCCGGAATCCGACACCTGCAGGCCGCGCTGGTGGCCCGCCGACTCGAATCCTCGCGCGGCGCAGCTTGATCTGAGAGTTCCGACCGGTTTCTCGATCCGACGGCAGGTAGCGTCGAAGATACATTCGAGAAGCAAGGGGATTCGTCCGTGGCGAAGTTGATGCTGGAGTTGTCCGGGGTGGTCAAGGAGTACCCCACCGGAGAGCAACCGGTGCGGGCGTTGGACGGCATCGATCTCACGATCGAGGGCGGCCAGTTCGTCTCGCTCGTCGCACCGTCCGGTGCCGGTAAGTCGACGCTGCTGCACATGCTCGGCGCACTCGACACCCCGACGTCGGGTTCCATCAGGTTCAACGACGTCGAAGTCACCACCCTCGACGACAACGCTCAATCCGATTTCCGACGCCACCAGGTGGGCTTCGTCTTCCAGTTCTTCAACCTGTTGCCGACGATGTCGGCGTGGGAGAACGTCGCCGTCCCCAAGTTGTTGGACGGCACTCCCATCAAGAAGGCCAAGTCCGACGCGATGCGACTGCTCGAGATGGTCGGGCTCTCGCAACGCTCCGAGCACCGGCCGGCGCAGCTGTCCGGTGGTCAGATCCAACGCATTGCAATCGCCCGAGCTTTGATGATGAATCCGGCACTGTTGATCGCCGACGAACCCACCGGCAATCTCGACTCGAAGACCTCCCACAACATCCTCGAAATACTGGCGGACGTCGCACACGCCAGCGAGGGACGTCGCGCAGTGGTGATGGCGACCCACGATCTGGAGGCGGCGCGCTCCACCGACCGCATCGTCAGCATGATCGACGGTCGCGTCGAGACCGACGCGCCGACGGCCGGTCTCGATCGGTGATCGGTACCGCTCTCAGCAGATTTCGAGTCATCAGCCTTCGCGACCTCCGCATGCACTGGGTGCGTTCGCTCGTCTCGGCGGGTGTCGTGGCCGTCGCCGCCGGGCTGCTCATCGCCGTCCTCGGCACCTACGGGTCGTTGACCGGATCCGTCGAACGTCTCGCGGTGACGATCGCAGGAAACGCGAGCTACGAAGTCGTCGGTGTCACCGACTCCGGCTTCGACCAGAGCGAACTCGACGTGGTGCGCTCGGTTCCCGGTGTCGACACCGCGGTTCCCCTGCTGCGCAGCACCGTTCGATCCGACGTCGGAGACCTGACGGTCCTCGGTGTCGACTCGTCCATCACGGCACTGCAGTCGGATCTGCAGGGCGCGGTCGGCAATGCGGCAGGACTGTTGTCCGATCCTTCCGGTGTACTGGTCGGTGCCGCAACGGGTCTGAACCAGGGAGACACCGTCACGATCGATGACGTTCCGACGGCGGTGGTCGGCGTGATCGACGGCCCCGGCACGCAACGCATCGGTGGGGGCATGTTCGCGGTTGCGCTCCTTCCCGCTGCGCAGGCACTCACCGATCGCCCCGATCAGCTCGATTCGATCTTCGTCCTGGGCAACGGCGACACACTGCGTTCCGACCTCGACGCCGCACTCGCCGGCCGAGTGTCGGTGATGAGCCCCGACTTCCGGGCCGACCGCGCGAACCAGGCAATGAGTCTGACGCGCAATGCCACGCTCATGGTCTCGCTCATCGCGTTCGTCGTCGCGGCCTTCCTCGTCTTCAACGTCATGAACATGGCCATCGCGAAGCGTCGACCCACCATTTCTCTCCTGCGAGCCGTTGGTGGACGGCGCGCGGACATTGTCCGCGACCTGTTGTTCGAGTCCGTTCTGGTCGGACTGGTCGGCGGTGCCGTCGGTGTTCCACTCGGAATCGCGATGGGCCGCATTGCCATCGAGAGCCTTCCACCGTTCCTGTCGCAGGCATTCGACGCTCGAATCGAGTACGTGTTGCCCGGTTTTGCCATTCCCGTGGCGATCGCAGCGTGCGTACTGGCCTGCGTCGGAGCCTCGGCCGTCGCTGCGGTGCAGGTGTATCGCATCTCGCCGATCGAGGCACTCGCCGTCGGCGGCGGTGAAACGGCAGGCGGACCACGTCGCAGATTCGTTGCCGCTGCCACCGCGTTCGGCATCGTCGCCATTGCCGGATCGTTCGTGTTCGCCGTCAACGTCGACGGCCAACTCACCCTCGGGGCCGGAGCGCTGTTCATGTTCGGCGTCGTTGCGCTGTGCGTCGGGGGGACGGGACCGATCGTGTCGGCCACGGCGGCCGTCCCTCGCCGCTGGGGTGGTGCCGGCCGGCTGGCCACGGCCACCATCGAACGTGCCCCGCGACGGATCTGGGCAACGGTCATGACGATCGTGATTGCGGTGGGAGTCAGTGTCGGAGTGTCGGGTTCGTTGACCAACATGACCGACTCGGCGGCCGAATCGCTGTCGTCGTTGGCGAACACCGACCTGTACGTGTCGATGTCCTCGCCCGACGCCATACCGTCGGGCCCCATCGTTCCTACGGAAGTGGCAGACGCCGTCCGTTCGACTTCCGGTGTCTCTCGCGTCGTCGAGGGGCAGTGGGCATACGCGACGATCGACGGCGAGACGGTATCCATCCAGGGCGTCGCCGACGGCAGCAATGCGGTGACGCTCGCATCGCTCACCGACACCGTGCGGTCCCAGGTGCTCGCCGGTGACGGTGTGGTGCTGTCCCAGGGGTTCGGCAGAACCTTGGGTGTATCGGTGGGCGACTACATCGATCTGCCGACGCCGACGGGCGTGAAGAACGTGCGAGTGCTGGATCTGGTCCAGTACATCAATGCCGCGGGCGGCACGATGGCAATCTCGTTGGACTCGATGCAGAGCTGGTACGACCGACCCGGTGCGACCTATCTGGAGGTCAGCGTCGACGGAGACGTTGCGGCCGTTGAGGATTCGTTGCGTTCGACCCTGCCGCCCGAGGTCTTCGTGTACACCGGCGCTGCCGCACTCGAGGGCACCAGTGCTGCCATCAGACAGTCCGGTGCCCTGGCCATCGCGTTGCAGTGGATCGTCGCGCTCGTCGCCGCGGTCGCGTTGCTGAACACGTTGACGCTGTCGGTCCTGGAGCGTCGACGCGAACTCGGCGTACTGCGAGCCATGGGCGGTGGACGGGGAACCTTGGCACGAATGGTGTTGGCGGAGGCCCTGTCGGTCGGCATCGTGGGCGGTGTGCTCGGCCTACTCATCGGCGCGGGTCTCCAATACCTGAGCACCCTGATCCTCGGGGCCAGCATTGGAATCCCGGTTGCCTACACCGCCGGTTGGTCGGTGCTGCTGTACGGCCTCGTCGCCCTGGGCCTGTCGCTGCTGGGCTCGGCTCCGCCCGCGGTGCACGCCTCGCGACTGAACATCGTGGAGGCCATTGCGGCGGACTAGGTTGTGGGCGGGGTCGGGCGGGGCCTCAGGATTTCGCGGGGCCTCAGGATTTCGCAAACGCGCGCGCGTTTGCCAAGTGCGAGCGGAATGGTCAGCGGACGGATAGCAAGACTGCGCGCGCCTAGCGAATGCACGCGCGTTCGTGGGAGGGAAGGGTTGTCGGATGGCTACATTCAGCGTCGCAGTAGAGGATTACGACGTCGAGCGGCTGCGCGACTGCGTGGGAGGTCCCGAGTGGGAGCTACAGCCCGAACGTGCCGCGGTTCTGATCCACGACATGCAGCCGTACTACCTGAACGTGCTCGACGACTCCGTCCGCTCGAATGTGTGTGCGGCGGCATCGAAGGTGGTCGCGTGGGCTCGATCGAGTGGGGTCCCCATTCTGGCGAGTGGTCCGCGGGCGGCGAGTGCCCTCGAGCAGCGCGGACTGCTGGGACCGATGTGGGGGTTGGGCCCAAACGCCGAGGAGGTAGTGATCACCGAGCCGGACTTCGTTCCGATCGCAAAGCGAAGTTACAGCGCCTTCTACGCCACCGATCTGGAGGTCGAACTGCGCCGACGCGGCCGTGACCAGCTGATCGTCGTGGGCGTGTTCGCGTCGGCGGGAATTTTGGCGACGACGTTCGACGCTTTCGCCCGCGATATTCAGTGCTTCGTCGGCGTCGAAGCGATTGCCGATTACACCGCTCACCAGCACCGCACCGCATTGAAGCTGATTGCGTCACTGACCGGTCGAGTGGCGTCGATTCAGAACCTGCTTCCCGATCCGCGGGGTGGGCCGCTAGACTAGCGAGCGCGATGTGGGTCGGCTGTGCACTCTGGCAGCAAACCTATCCGCAACCGATTGTTCCGAAGATCGAAAAGTGTTGCGCTGCAGCAGTTTACGATCGACGGACAGTTACCAGCCTTCGTAGCTCAGGGGATAGAGCAACCCTCTCCTAAAGGGTAGGTCGCAGGTTCGAATCCTGCCGAGGGCACCACAGAGCGTTGCAAGACTCCCATGATGCCCTGATGCGGCACTTGCGGAGGCGAGCGTATGGCGAAATAGTGCAGGTGTGGACCACTCCCCTGACGAGAATGCGCCACTCGTCCACGTGAACCACAAGAGGTTCCCGCGCTTCACCGACTCGCCACTGCCTACACCCACCGTGGGCGACGTCGCGTTGGCCGTCGTCAGCGGGTTCGGGGAACGGCGATCGGCGGACTGATCGGGGCCGTGGCGGGGTTCATGATCGGCGGGGTCGCCGAGGCAGCTTTGCTCGCCATGGTTCTGGCCGGCATTATCGGATGCGCCGGCCTCTATTTCGCATTGATCCGTCGACGTCGATGGTCGTTGTCGGACTTGGGCTTTCGATCCCCCGCGCACAGCCTCCTCCATCTTCAGTGGCAGGTTCCACTCCTGATGCTCGTCGCCGTGCTGGCCACGGCCGGAATTGGCGCACTCCTCGACGTCGCACCGGACGGCAACCAGAACGCGACGCAGTCGAAATCGGACCGGCCTCGATCATCGCGGTCCTCGTGCTGATTGCGGGCGTCGTTCCCTTGATCGAGGAGATAGTGTTTCGCAGGATTCTGCTCGATTGGCTCAGGTCCAAGATGCCGACAGCGGTCAGTGCTGCGCTCGTCACCATCGTCTTCGCACTGTGCCACATTGCACCGCCGGCGATGCTGTACATCCTCTTCCTGGGCACCGGCCTTGTTGCACTACGTCTCTGGTACCGATCGTTGTGGGCTCCGCTGATCCTGCACGCATTCAACAACGCCGTTGTCAGCTCCATCGCCATCGCCGTAGTAGTCACCTGACGTCCGAAGTAGGTCTTGCGAACCATCGAATTCACCCGTACTATCGAACATACATTCGAGTGGGGGGAACTCGTGGTCACAGCTTTCAAAAATTTGCCGCTAACACCTGACGAGGTGATGCGCTTCGTCGCGCGTCTTCAGTCATCCGAATTCGATGCCGACGCAGCAGCAGGCATCGATTTGATCTCCGCTCTCGAGACGGTCAAGTGCGTCAGCGTGGCAACGCAAGCCGTGGTGACCGATGCCGTCGCGACAGCCATCAGCAACGAACGCAAAGAGCTCGGCAAACCGAAAGCTCAGTGGCGCAGTGGGATTGCGTCACAGATCAGTCTTGCCCGACGCGAATCACCGAACCGCGGGGGCACTCACCTCGGACTCGCTCGCGCGCTGGTGCACGAAATGCCGCACACTCTCGCGCGACTGAAAGCCGGCGAACTCAACGAATGGCGGGTCATGATTCTCGCTCGCGAGACCGCATGCCTCACCGTCGACGATCGCCGCACCATCGACGAACGACTCTGCGCAGACCCCGCGACATTGGCCGGTGCCGGCGACCGCACCATCGAGGGTCGCGCTCGCGCACTTGCCAACGAACTCGACGCCGCCTCCCAGGTGAAGCGACGCGCCAAGGCCTACGCAGCCAGGCGCACCAGCACCCGTCCAGCACCTGAGTCGATGGGCTTCTTCACTGTCCTCACATCGATGGAGAAGTCCGTCTGCATGTGGGCGACACTGCGACGAGATGCCGACACCATCATTCAACGCAGGTGGCGACACACGCACCCGCGACCAGATCATGGCCGACCTCGTGTTCGAGCGAGTCACCGGCGCGTCGGCAGCCCAAGGCCCGCCGGTGACCGTCGACATCGTCATCTCCGACTCGACACTGCTCGCCGGTGGTTCCACGTCCGCATATCTACACGGCTACGGCGAAATCCCGTCCGATGTCGCACGGCAACTGATTCGAGACACACTCGACGGCGCACAAGGTAATGAGACGCACGTCGCATTACGTCGCCTCTATGCCCATCCGAAATCCGGAGCGCTGACGGCAGTGGAGTCCACGTCGCGAGGTTTCCCCACCGCGTTGGGACGCCTCATCGACCTCCGAGATCGCACCTGCCGCACCCCGTGGTGCGACGCGCCGATCCGACACCACGATCACATCCGGCCACACTCCGCGGGTGGTAAAACCAGCGCCGAGAACGGCGCAGGCCTTTGTGCCGCATGCAATTACGCGAAAGAAGGGGAAGGCTGGACGGCCGAAGCGCTGCGAGACAAACGCAACGCGCGGCATCGATACAGGCTCATCTCACCCACGGGGCACACCTATGACTCGAGCGCCCCGCCCATGCCGGTGGTCGAGCTCTACAACTCGCGAATCGAGAACGTGATGATCACGGGTCTCTTCGACGACGGCGCCGCGTGACGAACCTGCGCGGGAAGAGACCGAGCCACAACTCGGTTACACTCGGTGACGACGCGCGTAGCTGCACGTCAGACGTCGTGGAATGCTCCCGAATCACCATGTGCACCCCGCACAGGCTTCTCTTACGGCGATCGAAACTGCCCACCGGCAGTCTCGCCACCTTGCATCTCGGCCCAAGGCCCGCAGGTGCAACACCCTGCCCGAAAGGCACTTTTCATCACTATGACGACCCCACAAACATTTGCTGCACTCGGTGTACCCCAGGCCATCGCGGATGTACTCGCGAGCCAGGGCAAGACCGAAGCATTCCCCATCCAGGCCGATACGCTCCCCGACACACTGCAGGGACGCGACGTGCTCGGACGCGGAAAGACCGGCAGCGGAAAGACACTCGCCTTCGCGATCCCGATGGTCGCTCGGCTCGCAGGCCAGCTTCCCGGCAATCGCAAGCCCGGCCGCCCGCGTGGCCTGATCCTCGCGCCGACGCGTGAGCTCGCCACCCAGATCGCCGTCGCAATCGAGCCCCTCGCCGCCGCGTACTCGCTGAAGGTCACCACGATCTTCGGCGGTGTGTCGCAGGTTCGCCAGGTCTCCGCGCTCAAAGGTGGAGTCGACATCGTCGTCGCCTGCCCCGGTCGCCTCGAAGACCTGATGAAGCAGCGCCACCTCACGCTCGACGGCGTTCAGATCACCGTCCTCGACGAGGCCGATCACATGGCCGATCTGGGCTTCCTGCCTGTCGTCACCCGCATCCTCGCCGCCACCCCGGACAAGGGTCAGCGCATGCTGTTCTCGGCGACACTGGACAACGGCGTCGACAAGCTGGTCAAGCGCTTCCTGCACAACCAGATCACGCACTCCGTCGACGAGGCCACCTCCCACGTCGAGGCCATGACGCACAGTGTCTTCGAGGTCGACGGCGTCGAAGCCAAGAAGAAGCTCGTCCATCAGCTCGCCTCGGGAACCGGACGACGCATCCTGTTCATGCGCACCAAGCACCAGGCCCGCAAGCTGGCCAAGCAGCTCACCGACGCCGGAATCCCGTCCGTCGACCTGCACGGCAACCTCTCGCAGGCCGCACGCGACCGCAACCTTGCAGCCTTCTCCTCCGGCCAGGCTCGCGTTCTGGTCGCCACCGACGTCGCAGCCCGCGGCGTCCACGTCGACGACGTTCAGCTCGTCGTCCACGTCGACCCGCCCGCCGAGCACAAGGCGTACCTGCACCGCTCCGGCCGCACGGCGCGCGCCGGCAGTGCGGGCGACGTCGTGACCGTCGTACTGCCCGAGCAGCGCAAGGACACCGCAGTGCTGCTGCGCAAGGCAGACATCAAGGTCACCCCGATCCGCGTCACCGCCGATTCGCCCGCAGTGGCGAACCTCGTGGGCGAGCAGGCCCGCTACGTCGAGCCTGCACCGCGAGTCGAGCAGGCACCCGCCCGCACCGGAGCCCCGCGCAACAGCAACGCACGACGCGGCGGCCCGGCCCGCTCGGGTGGTCAGCCGCGCAGTGGTGGTCAGCCGCGCAGCGGTGGCGGACAGCCCCGTTCCGGAGGACAGCCGCGTAGCGGTGGCGGCGGCCACAGCCGTCGTGCAGCAGGTCCGGCTACGAGCCAGCGCAGCCGCTGATTCACCCTGAGCGCGGAAAGCCCTTTTTACCAGGGCTTTCCGCGCTTTCCTGTTTCATGCTCACCACAGCAGCAACCGCACAGAGGCCGGCCGCCCCAAACCACGGAAGTCACGCCGAACAGTGTGCCTCAGTCGAGCTGGCACACTGGAGCGGTGACCGTCAGTTCTTCTCGCACTCCGAAGTCAGGGCCCCTCGGTCCTCAGGAATTGGCGACCGCCGCGGTCATGAGCAGCTTCACAGTCGCATTGACGGTGATCGGTGTGCTCGTGCCGATGGCAGCGATCCTTCAGGTCGTCGCGGCCGTTCCGATGTCGGTGGTCGCACTTCGGTATCGGACCCGCGCGCTTCTCACCGCTGCGGTAGCAGGCACCCTCGTCGGATTCGTCGCTGCCGGTACTCAGACGGCACTCACCGTGGCCAGCGCGGCGCTGTTGGGCGGCCTGGTCGGGCGAGCGAAGCGCAAGAAGCAAGGCCTGTTCGGTGTACTGGTCACCTCGATGGTCGTCGGGCCCGCACTGGGAGCCCTCACGGTATTGCTGCTCCTGATCCTCGTTCCGCTACGAACGTTGTTCCTCGACACCCTTCGCAACACCCTCGAGGGCGTGTCCAGGTTGCTCGAGCGCACGTCGGCCTTGCAGGGTGCCGCCGATGTGCTCCGCAGCAGCTCCACCGCGGTGCTCGACAACTGGTGGTGGTGGGTCGGCGGTTCGATCGCGTTCGGGATCGTCACCGGAACACTGTTCGCCTGGCTGATTCTCACCGCCATCCTCGACCGTCTCTCCACCATCCCCACCCCCGAAGCTCTTGTCTCGAGCACCGACGACGACGAGATCGGGCCGTTGCCGGTCACCCTCGCCTCGGTCGGTTATCGGTACCCGGGAAGCGCCACAGCTGCATTGACCGGAGTCGACCTACACATCGAACACGGTGAGTTCGTCGCGATCGTCGGTCACAACGGCTCCGGCAAATCGACCCTGACGAGGATCATCGCCGGCCTCGAACCATCCGAAGGCACCGTCAGCAGGCCCGGCGCAACCGGTCTCGGCCGATACGGTGGCACCGCCATGGTCATGCAGCGACCCGAGAGCCAGATCCTCGGTACTCGCGTCGCCGACGACGTTGTGTGGGGTCTACCGCCCGGCGACTCCCGGCCCGACGTCGAGGCAATGCTCGTCGAGGTGGGTCTCGGCGGCATGGGTGCCCGTGACACCGCATCCCTGTCCGGCGGCGAGATGCAGCGCCTGGCCGTGGCCGCAGCGTTGGCCCGCCGTCCTGCCCTGCTCATCGCCGATGAGGCAACTGCCATGATCGACGCGTCCGGACGCGAGCATCTGGTCTCACTCCTCGCCGAACTACCTCGCAGACATGGCATGTCGGTCGTGCTCGTCACCCATCATGTCGCGGAAACCGTTGCCGCCGATCGCGTGGTGCACTTGCACGAGGGGTATCAGGTGCAGCACGACTCGGCGTGGATGCAACCGAGCACCGTCAATTCTGCTGTACTGCACGATAATTCGAGCGAGCGTCTACTCGAAGTGGCCGACGTCCAGCACACCTACAACCGTCGCACTCCCTGGGCTCAGGTCGCACTGAACGGGATCGACATCACCGTCAAGCGTGGTGAAGGAGTTCTCGTTCTCGGGGGAAACGGTTCGGGCAAGTCCACTCTCGCCTGGATCATGGCCGGACTCACCGGCCCGACGAAGGGCACCGCGCAGCTCGACGGCAAGGCCATGACCTCCCGGGTGGGCGACGTCGGACTGGCATTTCAGCATTCGCGCCTGCAATTGCAGCGCCGCACCGTCTCCGAGGACATCGCCGCCGCAGCTGGGCCCGAAACAGGTTCTGCCACAGTCGCAGCCGCGATGGACGCAGTTGGTCTCGACAGGTCTTTGGCTGCCCGCGAGATCGATTCGCTCAGCGGTGGGCAGATGCGTCGCGTCGTGCTGGCCGGGCTGATTGCGCGCCGGCCGCGCGTGCTCGTTCTCGATGAGCCTCTGGCCGGTCTCGATCCACCCGGACGCGAGGACATCATCGGCGTACTCGCCGGACTGCGTGCACGCGGCGTCGCGATCGTGGTGATCTCACACGATGTGGACGGCATGGACACCGTCTGCAGCCGCACCATCACGATGTCCGACGGCCACATCGTCTCCGATTCGATCCTGGGGAGTGTGCCCTCGTGACCACCGTCGTGCTGCGTCAAGTCCCCCGGTTCTCACCGATCCATCGCCTGTGGGCCGGCACCAAACTTGTCGTCGTTCTGCTCCTCAGCGTCACTCTGGTGGTGGCACCGACGTGGCCTGCGCTCGGAATCGTGTTCGGGCTCTTGGTGATCGCGGGGATCGTCGCGCACATTCCGATCACGGCGCTCCCGCGCCCACCATGGTGGATCTGGGCGTTGTTCGGCGTCGGTGCCTTGATCAATCTGCCGATCGGTGGCGCAGCAGTGGTGCTGTATCTGCGTGCGACGCTCTTCGTCTTCGTGTTGCTCGGTGCCTCGATGATGATCGGCTGGACCACCTCGATGAGTGACATAGCCCCGGCCGTATCGAAACTTGGTGCCCCGCTGAAGAAGCTGAAACTGCCGGTCGACGAGTGGGCGATCGCCGTGGCGTTGAGCCTGCGGTCGCTTCCGTTGCTGATCGAAGAGATGCGCACCCTCAACGCGGCCCGACGCCTGCGCCCCAAGCCCGTGGTCAACAGCGCCTCGGACAATTCGCTGGTCGACATCGTCACGACGGTCATGTCGGTAGCCATCCGACGAGCCGACGAGATGGGTACGGCGATCACTGCTCGCGGCGGCACCGGAATGATCACCGCGACCGACTCGCGCTTCAAGGCCTCGGATGCAGTGACGCTGACCCTGGTGACTCTCGCGTGCGCCGCAGCGATTGCAATCAGCTTCCTGTGGGGCTGAACTACTCCCCTGCGAGGCGCTCGGTGCGCGAGTTCAGTGCCTTGACGAACACATCGGGGATGTCGCGCGGATCCTCGGCGACGTAACTCGTTCCACCCGTGACGGCCGAAATCTGCTGCAGCGCAACGGGGTCTGCGTCACTGGTGACACCGACGGTCACGATGACGATGGGACGCACCGGATCTTGCTCCTTCTGCAGCGCTGCCAGCAGTTGATCGAGGGTGATGCTGCCGTTGTCTTCGTTGGCTCCGTCGGTCAGGATGATGACACTGTTGACGTAGTTGGGGTCGTAGCCCTCCTTGACCCGCCGGAACGCGGCCAAGGTCGTGTCGTACAGACCAGTGCCGCCACCGACAAGCCTGGGCAGGCCACGAATGGCGTCGAGAATGGCCTGACGTTGCGGCTTACCGTCGAACGTGTTGCTCACCGGGCCGAGTGGCACCAGTTCTCGGTAATCCTGTTGGCCGCCCCCGAGTCCGATGGAAAAAGCCCACAGACCCATCTGCGTCTGGTCACTGAACAAATCGTTCGCACCGACCGACGCGTCGACCGTCAACGCGATACGCGTCGAGTCACCCGACGTCGCGGCCATCGAACCCGATACGTCCTCGACGACAAGGGTGCGCAACGGCAGCGCGAGTACGGCCCAGTCGCGCAGTGTCGTCTCGATGGACAGGGGGTTCTTGATCTCAAGCGAGGCCACGGATCCGACGCCCTCGCCGTCGGGCAGCGGGGTGCCGCTCGCGGTACGGAAGCCGGCCGCGACCAATGTGTCGGTGGCCGACTGCGTGGCCAGAACCGAGGCCAACGCGGCTCCGGCTTTCTTGACGCGGTCGTAGTCCGGGCCGGCCGGAGTGGTTACCGCCAACGGGTAGTTGAGGAAATAACTGCCGGTCGGTGGAACCGACTCGGTGAGCTCCGCGCCCGGGTTGTCTGCCTCATAGGCGAGCAAAGCCTGTTCGGTGGCCACGCTGCTACCGCCCTCGGTGGCCACCTCGGCGACGAGATCGGGAGTGTCGTGCGGCTTGTCGGCAATTCTCCCGAAGTCCTGCGCCATCGGCACCAGAGCTGCGGACACGGCCTTGGCGTCCGAGATCGCGACCTCGGACTCGGCGAGCGCACCCAGAATGGCCGCATTCGACGCACTGCTGGTGAGGGGGTCTCCGATACGTTGCCCCGGGAGCTGCAACACACTGAGCCAGGTGTCGGTGACCGGCACTGCGTCGGACTTCGAAACCAGGACCGGCACCGTGTTCGCGACGGACGTCTTGGCCAGCTCGGGCAGGGCACCGGTCGAGCGAAGGGTCTTGAGTAGCCACAACGTCGAATCGGGGATCCACAGGTCCGGGCGGTTCTCCGTGCCCGCGATCTCCGTCGCGGTATCGGTGGGACGCTCGGAACGGATATCGAAGTTCACACACCCGCGGTCGACCTCGCCGGCCTGGGAGACGATCTGCTGCACCGGCTCGGCGATGGAGGTGTCCACTGCCAGCGACACCGTGTCGAGGGAATCACAGGACTCCGCACCGGCCGCTCGGACGGCCTGTACGCCGAACCAACCGCCCACCGCGACGACCACCACCGCGAGCGCAGCAGCACCCCACGTCACGACAGGACTGAACCTACGACTACTGCCGCTGTGACGTCCCGACATCGACTTCGCCCCCTACATCAATCCCCGACACCCCTCTGCGCCGCGGTTGTTCCGCGCTTCCCGAGGTGACGGACAGCACGCGGCGCACAGCATAGCCGCTCCCGTCAGCGACCGGAACGACTTCTCAGCGCGTTGACGAAAACGTTGGGGATTTCGGCCGGATTGCGTGCGATGAAGCTGGTACCACCGGTGGCGGCCGAAATCTGCTGCAGCACACCGGCATCGGCGTCGTCGGTGATACCGATGGTGACGATGACGACAGGCTTGGACGGGTCCTGCTCGGCGCGCAGGGTCGACAACAGCTCGTCGAGCGAGATGCTGACGGGATCCTCGTTGGCACCGTCGGTGAGAATGATGACGCTGTTGACTGCATCGGGATCGTACCCCTCCTGCACGGTGCGGAACGCCGCCAGCGTTGTGTCGTAGAGGCCCGTACCGCCCCCGACCAGCGACGGAAGAGTTCGAGTCTGCTGCAGCAGCACCTCACGTTGGGTGGTGTTGCCGACTTTCTCGTCCATCCGCCGGATCGGTGCCAGCTCTTTGTAATCCTGGCTGCCACCGCCGAGTCCGATAGAGAACGCCCACAATCCCATCGACGCATTGTCGGGGAACAGGCGATTGCCGGTCTCGCTGGCCTGCACCGTCATGGCAATGCGCGTGTTTGCACCTGCGCTGTAGTTCATGGATCCGGAGACGTCCTCCATCACCAACGCCCGCGAGGGCAGCGCCAACACCTGATATTGCTTCAGCGTCGACTCGGCGGCCTGCTGATCAGCAATTGTCAGGGTCGACACCTCGCCGATCCCACGACCGGAATCCAACACCGCATTGTCTGCTCCTCGGAACCCGGCCTCGGACAACGCCTGTTGGCCCTGCTCGGATTCGATGGCCGAGGCCAGAGCGGTACCCACGGACTTCGCGGCCTCGTGTCGGTCCTCACCAGGCTCGGTCACGGCCAACGGAAAGTTCAGGAAGACGCTGCCCGTGGGCGGCACCGTCGCGCCCAGCTCCAGGTTCTTCTCGTTCTGGTACGCCAAGTAGGTCTGCTCCGAGACCACCGCGACTCCGCCGTCGGCGACCACGTCGTCCAGACGAACCGTCGGATCGGCCTCTCCGCGAGTGGCGGCCTGAGCCTGCGCGACGGGAACGAGCGCCGCCGAGACCGAGTCGAGGGCTTTCTCGTCCGATCCGGCCTCGGCCACCGCGCCCAGGATCGCCGCGTCGGACATGGTGTTGGTCAACGGGTTTCCGATACGCAGGCCTTCGAGTTTCAAGGCAGTGAGCCACGTGTCGAAGAACGGCACCTCGTCTTTGCGGGCTGCGAGCACCGCGGGGGTGCTGGCCACCGACTGACTCGCGAGGTCGATCAGCGCGGCAGTCGATCGCACGGTCTTACCGATCCACAAGGACGAATCCGGAATCCAGAGCGAGGGAGCATCGACACCCTTGGCCACCGCGGCCGAGACCTGACCCGATTCGCTCGCGGTCACCTCGATACGAGCGCAATCGAGATCCTCGGCGGATGTGCCGTCGACGATCTTCTGCAGCACCGGCGCAATCGCGGGGTCCGCGGCCAGCGAGTAGGACGAGGAGTCGCCGCACTCGCTGCCGAAGACCTTCTGAGCCCCGAACACTCCGCCTCCGACGACAAGAAGCAGGACGACGGCAACGACGACGTACTTGGCGAACCCTCTGCTGCTCGTCGCGGACGACGGCGCGCTGTGCCTACCAGGCATGCATCTCCACTCCTACACCGTCAGGCGTAGATCTTGACGAACGTCTTCAGCGAGTTCTCGATGTCGCCCTTGAGTGCACGGGCGACGCCGGAACCGATCGGACCGAACAGCGGTGCACCGCCCAGGTTGATGTCGATGGTGATCTCGGAACCGTCGCCCTTGGATTTCACGGACATGTTCAGACCGATCTTCACACCGCCCTTGCCGTTGCCCTTGAGCTCGAGCTTCTTGGGCGGATCGTAAGACTCGATCTTCCAGGAAACCCGGTTACGCATGCCTTTCACGCTGGCGATGGAGTCCAAGGTGGTGCCGACGGCCAGCTGCTCGGGCAGCTCGCCGCGCCACGCTTCGTGGATGGAGAGCCACTGCTCGTACCCGGACAGATCGGACGCGTGCTCCCACGTCTGCTCGGGGGTCAGTGGGACGTCGAGGGAAACCTTCAGCTTGGCCACAGCAGGGATGGTAACCGCTGAACGAGAAGTGCCCGTGTGAGGCCTTGCTCACACGGGCACTTCTCGACGCATCTACAGGTGTACTAGTGCGCGCTGGCCTTCTCCGCACCGATGCCAGTGAGGGAGCGAACCTCCATTTCGGCCTGCTTGTCGGTGTTCTCGGTGTCCTTCGAGATCAGGGTTCCGACGATGCCGAGGATGAATGCCAGCGGGATCGACACGATGCCCGGGTTGGACAGCGGGAACCAGGCGAAGTCCGAGCCGGGAACCATCGACGTCGGCGATCCGGAGACAGCCGGGGAGAAGATGATCAGCACGATCGTGGAGATCAGGCCGCCGTACATGCTGAACAGTGCGCCGGTGGTGGTGAAGCGACGCCAGAACAGCGAGTACAGGATGGTCGGCAGGTTCGCAGCCGCGGCGACGGCGAAGGCGAGGGCCACCAGGAAGGCGATGTTCTGCCCGTTGGCGAGGATGCCGAGGCCGATGGCCAGCAGACCGATGACGACGGCCGTGATGCGCGAGACCTTGACCTGCTTCTTGTCGTCGACCTTGCCCTTCTTGATGACGCTCGCGTAGATGTCGTGAGCGAACGACGCCGACGCGGTGATCGTCAATCCGGCGACGACGGCGAGGATGGTCGCGAAGGCGACCGCCGAGATGACACCGAGCAGAATGACGCCGCCGAGCTCGAAGGCCAACAGCGGAGCTGCGGAGTTCTGACCGCCGGCCGAGGCCAGGATGCGGTCGGGTCCGACGATCGCTGCGGCACCGTAGCCGAGCACCAGGGTGAACAGGTAGAACGCACCGATGAGCGCGATGGCCCACACGACGCTACGACGAGCTTCCTTGGCGGTGGGCACGGTGTAGAAGCGCATCAGCACGTGCGGCAGACCCGCGGTGCCGAGGACGAGTGCGATGCCGAGCGAGAGGAAGTTGATCTTCGAGGTGGCACTGCCGCCGTACTGGGCACCGGGCTCGATGACGTCTCGAGCTGCGACGGCCTCGTTGGCCGATCCGGCCACCATGGTCTGCGCGCTGCCGAGCAGTTCGGAAAAGTTCAGGCCGAACTTGGCGAGCACGAGCACCGTCATGAACGCGGCGCCGGCGATGAGCAGAACAGCCTTGATGATCTGCACCCAGGTGGTGCCCTTCATGCCGCCGATGAGCACGTACGCGATCATCAGCACACCGACGATGGCGATGACGATGGACTGCCCGGTGCGGTCGGAGATGTCGAGCAGCAGTGCGACGAGTCCGCCGGCACCTGCCATCTGTGCGAGCAGGTAGAACAGCGAGACGGTCAAGGTGGACAGCGCGGCCGCGGTGCGGACCGGGCCTTGCTTGAGCCGGAAGCTCAGCACGTCCGCCATGGTGAATTTTCCGGTGTTCCTGAGCAATTCGGCGACGAGGAGCAGCGCGACGAGCCAGGCCACCAGGAAGCCGATGGAGTACAGGAAGCCGTCGTAGCCGTAGACGGCGATGGCACCGGCGATACCGAGAAAGCTTGCCGCGGAGAGGTAGTCGCCGGCGATGGCGACGCCGTTCTGCGGCCCGGAGAATCCGCCGCCTGCGGTGAAGAACTCCGCGGAGGTCGCGTTCTTCTTCGATGCGCGAATGACGACGGCCATCGTGATGAGGACGAACGCGCCGAAGATGGCGATGTTGACGAGTGGTTCGCCCACGGTGGTGTCGGCGGCCTGGGCAAGAATGTTCACTGCTTCGCTCCCTGGGAAGTTTCCATCTCGGCGCGCAAGGCTGCGGCGCGAGGATCGAGTTCACGGTTGGCGAACTTCACATAGATGCCGGTGATGGCGAACGTCGTGACGAACTGCCCGAGGCCGAGGAGCAGGCCGACGTTGATGTTGCCCCACACCTTGGTCGACATGAAGTCGACTGCGTAGGTGCTCAGCAACACGTAGACGACGTACCAGACCAGGAAGAACCCGGCCATCGGGAACACGAAGCTACGCAGGCGGTGTCGGAGTTCCTGGAACTCCGGACTGGCCTGCATGTCTACGAACGCTTGCGCGTCCGGTGGCGAATTGGTTTCCGGTGCGGTCACCTGGGACTCCTGAAGTAGATGTGAGCTCTAGCTGATCCGGAACAGTAATGAGAGTCAGGTCACAAAATCAGGAGGTGGCCTCGATCACACGGCGGGCTGCGGGAGTGTGCGACGAGCGGTCGAGAATGGCAGTCGAGCGGCCCCTCTCGCTACAGTTCGCGCTCTCGGTCTTTACCCATGTCGAGGCCCTCGGGCAGGTGCAGTCGAGCGAAGATGCGGGAGATGTCCGACGGCACCGTTTTTCGGGTGGCGAGGCTGACGACGATCATCGCGGCGAAGGCGATGGGCACACTCACCGCGGCGGGGTAGCCGAGTATCGCTGCCGCCCAGCCGCCGAGGATGCCGTCGGAGACGGGGGTGACGACGGAGATCGACGCGGCCACGAGGGAGATCCCGCCGCCCAGGAACAGTCCGGTTGCCGCTCCTGCGGCGGTCAGTCCGCGCCACCAGATGCCCAGTACGAGCAGTGGGCACAGGGTGGAGGCCGCGACGGCGAACACGAGCCCGACGGTGCGTGAGAGGTCCAGTGAGACAACGCCGATCGACAGGGCGAGCGGTACGGCGCCGGCGAGTATCGCAGCGACACGGAAGTCGCGCACTTTGCCCGAGAGCACATCGGTACTCAACACCCCGGCGATGCTGACCAGCAGACCGGACGAGGTGGACAGGAACGCCGCGATGGCACCGGCGGCCACGAGCGCGGCAAGCAGCTGCCCCGGAATCCCGGACAGCACGGAGCCGGGCAACAGCAGTACCGCGGCGTCCGATGCCCCGGTGATGAGCAGTTGCGGTACGTAAAGGCGGGCGAACACGCCGAGCACCGTCGGGAACAGGTAGAACATGCCGAGGAGCGCCAGGACAGTCAGCGAGGTGAGTCGTGCGGCGCGGCCGTCCGGGTTGGTGTAGAACCGCACCAGCACGTGTGGCAGTCCGAGAGTTCCGAGGAACGTCGCCAGGATCAGCGAGTACACCTGATACAGCGGATGCCCGCCGCCCAGTCCCCCGCCGGGCATCGACCATGCGCGGTCGGTGGTCGGGGCTCCCGCCACCACCGGGACGGGCGAGCCTGCGTCGAGGGTGAGCAGGGTGCCGGATCCGAGCCGGTGTTCGCCCGCCGCCAGGCTCACTCGTCCGTCCACGCTCTCCTCGTCCAAGGTGCCTGCCACGGATACGACGATCGGCGAATCGACCTGAACCACAACGTCGGTGGTGATGTCGACAACGGTCTGTTCGGACACGGTCGGTGGGGCCGGGCTACCGACGCTACGGTCGTCGGCGAAGAAGTGCACGGCCAACACCAGGGCCGGGATCGCGATCGCGGTGAGCTTGAGCCAGTACTGGAACGCCTGCACGAACGTGATCGATCGCATTCCACCGCCGACCACATTGGCGATGACGATGAGCCCGACCGCCAGTGCCCCCACCCAGCCCGGCACTCCCAGGAGGATGTTCAGTGTCAGGCCCGCGCCCTGGAACTGCGGCACCAGATACAGCGCGCAGATGACCACCACCACCAGCATGGCCACGGTGCGTAACCATGGTGCACCGAGCCGGAACTCGACGAAATCCGGCACCGTGTACGCACCGCTCCGGCGCAGCGGCGCGGCGACGAACAACAGCAGACCCAGGTACCCCGCGGTGAAACCCACGGGATACCACAGTGCATCGGCACCGTACTTGGCGATGAGACCGGCGACACCGAGAAACGATGCAGCAGAAAGATATTCACCGCTGATGGCCGCGGCGTTCCACCGCGGCCCGACGGAACGCGACGCCACCAGAAAGTCCGACGTGGTGCGGGCCAACCGAACTCCGTAGACGCCTATGCCCACGGTGGCCGCAGCTGCGATGAGCAGCGCGATCACCGTGGCGACGGGAATGGATTGGTTCACCGACGCCCTAGTCCTCGACCAGACCGACGAACTCCGTCTCGTTGCGCTCGGCTCGGCGCACGTAGGCCCAGCCGACCCCGAAGAGCAGCGGATAGATCGCCACCCCCAGCACCAACCACGGCAACCCGACACCCAGCAGCGCGACATCGGTGAAACGCGCGAGCAGCAAGCCCGACAACGGAATTGCGAACAGAATCGACAGCGTCATCACCGCCAACCGCACCGACAACAACAGTTGCGCACGAACGAGACTACGAACCAGCGCGTCGCCCACCTCGGTTTGCTCCTGCACTTCGACGCGGGTGCGCACCATCCGTGCGCCGCGACGTTGCGAGAGCACGACACGCTGCCGATGCGGCTGACTCACGCCTCGACCCCGATCATCGCGACGACCACGATTGGAGTGGCCCGCGGACCAGCCTGTCCTTGAGCTCCCTCGCGTGCCTGCGGCTCACCGGCAACTCGCAGGCCGCCAGATCTCCACTTCCGCGCAAGCACACCACCAGACCCGATCCGACGCTGCGGATTCCCGTCACCAGTCGCAGCGAGACCAGATAGGAACGGTGCACCCTCAGGAATCCTGCTTCTGCCCAACGACTTTCGAGCGCCGAGATCGGTATCCGAACCAGGTGCGAACCGGTGGCGGTATGCAATCTGGCGTAGTCGCCGTCGGCCTCGACCCAGGCGACCGTGGAGCGGTGCACCAACGTGGTGGTTCCGCCGAGTTCGACCGGAATGACCTCGTCGGCCGAGGTGTCGGCGGTCTCCGTCGGACGACGGCGGGCAACCAGGACCCGCCGAACGGCCTCCGCGAGCCGATCCTCGCGCAGGGGCTTGAGCAGGTAGTCCACGGCACCCAGATCGTAGGCAGCCAGCGCCCGGTCGTCGTGGGCGGTGACGAACACGACGGCGGGTGGCCGAGCGAACGCGGACAGAATGCCGGCCAGCTCGAGTCCGTCGAGGCCGGGCATGTTGATGTCGAGGAACACGGCGTCGACAACGGACTGCCCCGAGGTCTGCTTGAGCTGCCGGAGCGCGGTGGTCGAGTCCTGTGCGGTGAAGACCTCGGCGACGGCATCCTGCTCGCGTAGCAGGAAGGCGAGCTCGTCCAGCGCGGGACGCTCGTCGTCCACCGCGAGCACGACCAGTCCGCGTCCGCCCGTGGTTCCGGCCTGCGTCATGCCCGCACACCCGGCCTGAATTTCGGCACGCGCATGCTCACCTTGGTGCCTGCGCCCGGTGCGGTGTCCACGACGAGACCGTAGTCGTTTCCGAAGGCCGCCCGCAGCCGATCGTCCACGTTCGCCAATCCGACATGGGCCGCGTCCTCGGTGTGCAGGCTGCCGGACCGCAGTACCTCGGGGTCCATTCCCACACCGTCGTCCTCGATACTGATCACCGCGTCGGTGCCCTCGTCGGCGGCGATGATCGTCACGCGGCCGCCGTCGGCCTTGCCGGACAGTCCGTGCCGAACGGCGTTCTCGACGAGCGGCTGCAGCGCGAGGAACGGCAGCGCGACGCCCAATACCTCGGGCGCGACCTGCAAAGAGACCTGCAAGGAATCACCGAAGCGAGCGCGCTCGAGCGTCAGGTACCGGTCGATGTTGCGAAGCTCGTCCGCGAGCACGGTGAATTCGCCGGCGTTGCGGAACGAGTATCGGGTGAAGTCGGCGAACTCGAGCACCAGTTCCCGGGCCCGATCGGGATCGGTGCGGACGAACGAGGCGATGGTTCCCAGTGCGTTGTAGATGAAGTGCGGGCTGATCTGTGCCCGGAGCGCCCGTACCTCGGCGCGGTCCAGCCGAGCCCTCGACGCATCGAGTTCGGCGAGCTCGATCTGCCCGCATGCGTAGCGTGCGACCTCGGCGATGGCACCGAGCACTCCCGGCCCCGGCTCGTCGACCATGGCCGCACCCAACACCCCGACCACCGGCGAATCGTCGACCACCAAAGGCTGCGCCACGAGCGCCTTCACCGGGTGGATCGAACCGAGCGGCAGGCGAACCAACACTCGGCGTTGCCCGTCCACGGCTCGTTTCGCCGCCTCGACGAAGGCCGGTGTCAGCTCCTCCCACGGACCGTCCCAGGCCAGCAGGGAACCGTCGGGATCGCAGATACCGAGCGCTTCCGCCCCGGTCAGCACCCGCAGATGGGGTGCCGCGACCGATGCCGAGCGGGCGTCGAGACCGTCACGCAGCGGCTTGGCCGCCAGCGAAGCGGTGTGCAGGGTGGAGTGCACGGCGCGTTCGGCCGGTGTGGTCAGATCGCGTCGACCACGCAGGCTGATGACGGCGATCACCGTGACGATCACCGCCACGATCACCGCCAGCCACGCCAGAGCAGCCGTCATCGCGCGCACGTGCTCGACGTCGGTACGTTCAGAAATCGTTCGACGAGCCAGTCGACTCCGGTGCCGTTGGCTGCCAACTCGGCGTGGCCCTGCTGCGGTTCGGACCTGAACTCGACGTCGTCGCCCATCGCGCAGGCCACCGCAACGGCAGCGCGAGTCCACTGCGGATCGATCAGGTCGTCGCGCTCGCCGACCAGCACGAACAGCGGAACTTCGGTACGGGACGTCGGCAACGACACCGATTCGAGCCAGTCCGTCATCCGGTTCGCTGCCTGCTCGGTGGCCGGGAGAGCATCGGCCGGATCGATGACGGCTCCGGCGTCCGCCTTGGAGAATCCGAGCAGATCGCTGCATGCCGTCAGTGCGGTCACGTTGTCGGCGAACGTGCCGCGGATGTAGTCCGAACGCTCGGCGCTCGGATCCGCGACGTGCAGCCCCTCGAACAGATACGGCAACAGCAGCTGACGCGCCAACGTCTGTTCGGTCTCGGGGGCGAGAATGCGAGTCAGATCGGCGGTGGGCGAAAGCGCCGCGGCACCCACCAACTGCAAGCCGTCGCCGTAGTCTGCGTTGTGCTCGGCAGCCGCCCAGACCGCTTGTCCACCTTGAGAAGTGCCCACTGCACCCCACCGGGTGCCGACGTCGGGCACCACGTTACGGGCCGCACGCACCGCGTCGATGACGTCGTACGCGGCTGCGTCTCGGTCGAGGTACGCCGGATCCCCCGGTGTCCCGAGGCCCTGGTAATCGGTCACCACCACCACGGTGCCGCGCTCGAGGAACGGCGTCACCAATCCGATGGTGCCCAACAGATTCGGATACAGCGAGGGTGCGCACTCGTCGGTGACGCCGGTGGTGCCGTGGCCCACCGACACGATCGGCCAGCCGCCGGGAGGCGCAGAACCCTTGGGCACGAACACCGTTGCCGACGTCTCGGTTCCGCCGCCGGTGACGCCGTCGGTGGTGCGGTACACGATCTTCGATGCCGTTCCGCCGAGATACGCGACGCCGATGTCGACTTGGCCAAGTTGCATGGACGACACGATCGAGCCACGTTCGGAGCCCTCGGGCGCAGTTGTCGGGGCCTGGACGGACGGTGCCGGTGGCACCACCGGCGTGCTGCAGGCGGACAGAGCGAATGCCAGTGCAGCGGCCGCCACCAACCCGCTCGACCTCACTGTCTCTGCGCTCCTACATTGTGTTCGTCTACGTCGCGCGTCGTTGGATGCGGGCCTCGGCCGCAATCTCTTCCACGTCCAGACCATTCAACACTGCCCGTAGAGCTTCGTCCTCCAACTCCCCCGAGTCGCGGGCCGCTATGAGGGCCGCTCGTTGCGCGACCAGCACGTTGTGACGCAACGAATCGAACAGCGCGCCGGCCGCAGCGATTCGCTCCTCCCGATCCTCGGTCTCCTCCGCGTCCAACCGAGCCCGCACCGAACGGCGAACACGCGAGATCACCTCGGCCACCCGCTCACGGTCCACTCCGGCGATACCGTCCTTCGCAGCACGCTCGAGGTAGGTCTCCGCCGCAGTGCGAGCGATGGCCTGCGAGAGCAGCCGCTGATTGGCGGTGCGCTGCTGCTCGAGTGGATCGGCGACGTCGAGTCGGCGGATCAGCAGCGGCAGCGTCAGGCCCTGCAACAGCAACGTCCCGACCGCAACGACGAACGCCACGGCCTGGATCACTGCGCGACCGGGGAATTCGTCCCCCACCACCGTCGTCAGCGGCACACCGGCGGCTGCAGCAAGCGTCACCACTCCGCGCATCCCGGCCCAGGACAGCACCAGGTTCTGCTGCCAGGTCAGACCGGTCTCGGGAGGTGTTTTTCGCCGAAAAAGTCTGCGCAGCAACACGTCCCGACCGGAATTGGCGAAGATCCAGGCCGGACGAACGGCCATGACCACCAGCAACACCACCAGTGCGTACGCAAAAACGTGATGGACCGGCAATCCCTCGCGCTGCACTTCCCGGATCACGAACTTCAGCTGTAAACCCATGTAGGCGAACACAAAAGCCTCGAGGAGCAGATCCAGCGTCGGCCACACCTGGCGTTCCTGGACCCGAGTGGCGACCGAGACGTCGGCGGTGACGCGGCCCAACACGAAGCCGGCGGTGACAACAGCAAGGACGCCGGACGCGTGGATTTCCTCCGCCGCCAGATAGGCCGCGAACGGCAGCACGAGACCGAGCACGGTCTCGAGGGCCGAGTCGGCGATGCGCTTGCGGACGAACCGGACGATGCGCGAGAGGACCAGACCGACCAGCACGCCACCGACGATCTCGTAGGCGAAGAACAACACCGGCGAACCCAGTTCGATGCGGCTACCCGTCACCGACGCCACGGCCAGGGTGAACAGGGTCAATGCGGCCGCGTCGTTCACCAGGCTCTCGCCGGTGAGGATGGCCATCATTCTCGCGGGCAGGCCGAGCTTGCGGCCGACGGCGATGGCCGACACCGCGTCGGGTGGGGCGACGACAGCACCGAGCACCAGGGCCGCACCGAGAGTCAGTTCCGGAATGAGCAGATTTGCGAACCAGCCGACGGCGACCGTCGTCACGACCACCATGACCAGGCCGAGCCGGAGGATCTGGCCGAGGTTCCGCCGGAAGGTGACGAACGAGTAATCGAGCGCGGCCGAATACAGCAACGGCGGAAGCACCACGCCGAGGATCAGTTGCGGCGAGAGACTGACATGCGGAACGCCGGGAACGAACGACGCGATGGACCCGACGGTGACCAGAACGAGCGGGACCTGGAGGTCCAGACGCTTGGCGAAACCGGCGACGGCGATCGCGAAGATGACTACGAGAAGAAGAATCGGTCCGTCCACCCCGACGATTGTGCCGTCAGCCGCACCCTACGGCGCGACCGACGGCAGCGACAGCCCGATTCGCTCTACTTGTCCGGAATTGCCTTCTTGGCTGCTTCCTGGACCTTGTCGATCTTGTCGGAGTACTTGCCGCCGGTCTTGTTGTCGATGAAGTCCCCCGCCTTCTCGACCACATCGTCGATCTTGTCCGAGTTCTCGGCCGCAAGGTCCTTGCCCTTGTCGACGATGCCCTTCAGATTGTCTGCGAAGCCCATGACTTACTCCTACCTCTCGGGGTGCAACCGAACACCTGGCAGCTTACGTTTTGTACTGCCTGTTGCGTAGTACCGATCCGAACCGGTGGGCGACCTCGACGAGCACGATGCCGATGCCGCCGATGATCAGTGCACCGGTGGTCGCTCCGACGTTCGACGGGTCGAGTTTGAAGAAGGTACGGCAGAACGGAATTGCGAACAGCAGCAGGTAGCCGCCGACCGATCCGGCGAGCAGCAGTATCTTCCACCAGTTGTAGGGCCGTGCGACGACGGCCAACACCCACAGCGCGATCATGATCAGCGTGATCAGCGCAGTCGTACTGGCCTGTGTCACCTGAGCCTCGGTGGCATTCGGTCCCGCGTACACCAGCAGATAAGAGACGAACGTGCACGAGCCGACGATCAGTCCGGACGGGACGGCCAGCCGCATCACCCGGGAGACGAACCCGCTGCGCGCGCGCTCGTTGTTGGGGGCGAGCGAGAGCACGAAGGCCGGAATGCCGATGGTGAACCAGGCCGCGATCGTCACGTGCCGCGGCAGGAAGGGGTAGGGAATGGGCTCGAAATGGAAGATCTGCGACAGCACGCCGGAGAGCCCGATGAGAAACGCCAGCAGCACCGAGTACACGGTCTTGGTGAGGAACAGGTTGGAGACGCGCTCGATATTGCCGATGACGCGTCGTCCCTCCCCCACGACGTAAGGCAGTGTGGCGAACTTGTTGTCCAACAACACGATCTGCGCGACGGCTCGCGTCGCCGCACTTCCCGAACCCATCGACACGCCGATATCGGCGTCCTTGAGGGCCAGCACGTCGTTGACGCCGTCGCCGGTCATCGCGACCGTGTGACCACGAGATTGCAACGCGCCGACCATCGCCCGCTTCTGATCGGGCCGAACGCGGCCGAACGTAGTGGAATTCGCGAGTGTGTCGGCCAGCTTCTCCGAGTCCTCGGGCAGCTCTCGCGCGTCGATCGGAGCGTCACCGCCGGGGAGTCCGAGCGAGCCGGCGACCGCACCGACCGAAACGGCATTGTCACCGGAAATGACCTTGACCTGCACATGCTGACTTGCGAAGTACTCCAACGTCTCTCGGGCATCCTCGCGCACCTTCTGCTCGAGAATCACCAACGCTCGCGGGGTGACGACACCGGGCGCGGCCGGATCGTCGACGGGGGCGTCGCTGCTGGCCAGCAGCAATACCCGCAGACCCTTGGATCCGGCGGATTCGGCCTGTCGGGCCGTCTCCGAGTTCGGGTCCAACAACACGTCCGGGGCACCGAGCAACCAGTTCCCGTGCTCCCCATACGACAGACCGCTCCACTTCTTGGCCGAGGAGAACGGCGCCACGGCGCTCTGCGTCCACCCCGGTGCATCGGGATAGGCCTCACCCACGGCCTGCACACTGGCATTGGGCCGCGGATCGTCGTGCGCCAGGGACGCGAGAGCCTGTGTGACGGAATCGGAGTCGCGCTCGTCTGCGAGCACCAACTCGGACAGGCGCATGCCGTTCTCGGTGAGGGTGCCGGTCTTGTCGGCGCACACCACGTCGACGCGCGCGAGTCCTTCGATCGCCGGCAGCTCCTGCACCAGGCATTGCCGTTGACCGAGCCGGATCACACCCACCGCGAACGCGATGGACGTCATCAGCACCAGGCCCTCGGGAACCATCGGAACGAGCGCGGCCACCATGCCGCCCAGGGCCGGCCGCAAAGCCTGACCGCTGGAGAACAATTGGTTGTAGATGATCAGCGCGCCTGCCGGAATCATCAGGTACGTGATGAATTTCAGGATCTTGTCGATACCGCTACGCAGCTCGGACTTGACCAGGGTGAACTTACTGGCTTCCTCGGCGAGCTTGGCCGCGTAGGCGTCGCGACCCACCTTCGTCGCGCGATATGCCCCACAACCCGAGACCACGAAGCTGCCCGAAAGCACCTGCGCTGCATGAAGTTTGTGCACCGTATCGGCTTCACCGGTGAGCAACGACTCGTCGATCTCCAGGCTCGCGGTCTCGATCACCTCGCCGTCGACGACGATCTGATCACCGGGCCCCAGTTCGACGATGTCGCCGAGAACTACCTCGTCCGGCGGAATCTGCTGCGAGATACCGTCACGTCGTACCTGTGGCTTGTTCTGACCGACGATCGCCAGCCGATCCAGCGTGCGCTTGGCGCGAACCTCCTGAATGATGCCGATGCCACTGTTCGCGACGATCAGCAGCCCGAACATACCGTCGATCACCGAGCCCGTGGAGAGCACGATGATCAACAGCACACCGAGAATCGCGTTGATACGAGTGAACACGTTGCCGCGGACGATGTCGCGAACCGACCGAGACGCGCGGGCCGGAACGTCGTTCGATTTTCCCTCGGACGTGAGCCTGGCGACGTCCGCCTGGGTCAGCCCGGTGTCACGCTGCGCGTCGGCGTCGATAGACATGCGTGCAGCCTAAACCCGGTCGGTCAGCCCAGCCGAGCCCACCAACGATCGTCGTGCAGCGTTCGCGTGCCGTCTATTCGTTGCCCCGGCATCGGCACCGCCACCTGTACCCCGACGTCCTGGGCAGCGGCATGCAGCCGCACGATCGGCTCGGACCACGGGTGAAAAGCCAGATTGAACGTCGCCCAGTGAATGGGCACGAAGATGCCCGACGCCGTCAAATCCACGTGCGCGTTCACCGCTTCCTCCGGATTCATGTGGATGTCCGGCCAGCGCACGTCGTAGGCACCCACTGGAAGAAGGGTCAGGTCGAACGGGCCGTAGTTGCTGCCGATCTCGGCGAACTTCGGTGTGTAGCCGGTGTCGCCGCCGAAGAAGACGCGGCGAACCGGACCGGCAAAGGCCCAGGACGCCCACTGCGTCGAATCGCGGGTCAGGCCACGGCCCGAGAAGTGCCGAGCTTCGGTGCAGGTGACGGTCAGGCCACCGATGTTCGTCTGCTCGTCCCAGTCCAACTCGATGATGCGTTCCTCGGGCACCCGCCACTTGCGCAGGTGCGCGCCGATTCCCAACGGCACGACGAACGGTGCCGACTGCGTGCTCGCCAACTTCTGCACCGTCGCCTTGTCGAGGTGGTCGTAATGATCATGGGAGATCACGATGGCGTCGACGCGCGGCAGGTCGATCAACTCGACCGGAGTCGGATGCAGCCGCGCGGGCCCCACCACAGTCGACGGCGACACGCGATTGCTCCACACCGGGTCGGCGAGAACGCGATAGCCGTCGACCTCGATGAGCACGCTCGAGTGGCCGTACCAGGTGACCGCAAGCTCACCCGCATCCACGGGAGCGATCGGCGGGGCCAGCGGGATCGGTCGCTGCGGCCGCCCCTTGCCGCGTTCGGTGACGAGCGAAACGAGCATGTTCTTCTCGCCCTTGTCGCCTCGTCCCGGCACGTAGCTCGAGCTGGGGTCCGAATTGTGGAACCGACGGTCGCGGTATCGCGGCGATCCGGCGGCGTACGGGGTGATGTGTACGCGTCGGGCACCGATGGCCGACGGAAGACCCCACAGCGCACGGGCCAACCATGCCCCGCTCAGTGCTGCCGTTGCTCCCAGTACGAGTTTCGTCTTCGTCACGGCCACCACAGTAGGCGGCGCCGACGTCTGCGCAGCTCACCCGTAGCCTTGCCGTAGAATATTCGCGTCGGTTTTGCTGCTAGAAGGGGAGACATTGAGTACCGAACAGCTCGAATTCCAGGCGGAGACGCGTCAGCTCCTGGATCTGATGGTGCACTCCATCTACTCCAACAAGGACAGCTTTCTCCGTGAACTGATCTCGAACTCCTCGGACGCGCTGGACAAGCTGCGCCTGGAGTCGTACCGCAACAAGGACCTGGACGTCGACGTCTCGGATCTGCACATCGAGATCGATATCGACTCCGCCGCCCGCACCCTCACCATCCGCGACAACGGCATCGGCATGTCCCGGTCCGAGGTGATCGACCTGATCGGCACGCTCGCCAAGTCCGGCACCGCCGAGGTGCGCAAGAAGCTCAAGGAAGCCAAGGATGCAGCTGCGTCCGAGGAACTGATCGGCCAGTTCGGCATCGGCTTCTATTCCACGTTCATGGTGGCCGAGAAGGTCACGCTGCTCACCCGCAAAGCCGGCGAGAGCACTGCCACCAAGTGGGAGTCCACCGGCGAGGGCACCTACGAGATCACCGACGTCGACGACGCCCCGCAGGGCTCCTCGGTGACATTGGCCCTCAAGCCGGCCGACGAGGAGGACCACCTCCACGACTACGCGTCCGAGCGCAAGATCAAGGAACTGGTCAAGAAGTACTCCGACTTCATCGCCTGGCCCATTCGCATCGACGTCGAAAAGCGCGTCAAGAGTGAGGAAGAGGGCGGCGAGGACACGGTCACGATCGAGACCGAGACGATCAACTCGCAGAAGGCGCTGTGGACCCGCTCCAAGGACGAGGTGTCCGAGGAGGAGTACAAGGAGTTCTACAAGCACGTCAGCCACGCCTGGGACGAGCCGCTCGAGGTCATTCCATTCAAGGCCGAGGGCACGTTCGAATACCAAGCGCTGCTGTTCATTCCGTCGCAGGCACCGTTCGACCTCTTCATGCGCGAGAGCAAGGCCGGCGTGCACCTGTACGTCAAGCGCGTGTTCATCATGGACGACTCGCAAGAACTGCTGCCCGAGTACCTGCGCTTCGTCAAGGGTGTCGTCGACGCAGCAGACCTCTCGCTCAACGTCTCTCGCGAGATCCTGCAGCAGGATCGGCAGATCCGCGCGATCCGCCGACGCCTCACCAAGAAGGTGCTCTCGACGGTCAAGGAGCTGCGGAGCGAGCAGCCCGACAAGTACAAGACGCTGTGGTCGCAGTTCGGCACGGTCCTCAAGGAGGGACTGATCTCCGACAACGACAACCGCGAAACCCTCTTGGGCATCGCGTCGTTCGCGTCCACCAACTCCGAGGAGGGCGTGACCACCCTCGCCGAGTACGTCGACCGGATGAAGGACGGCCAGCAGCAGATCTACTACATGACGGGCGAATCCCGTCAGCAGATCGAGAGCTCGCCGCACATGGAGGCCTTCAAGGCTCGCGGGCTCGAGGTGCTCCTCCTCACCGATTCGGTCGACGAGGTGTGGGTCGGCAACGTCACCGAATTCGACGGAAAGTCGTTCCAGTCCATCGCCAAGGGCGAGGTGGACCTCGACACCGAGGAGGAGAAGAAGGAGTCCGAGGCCAAGCGCGAGGAGCAGGACAAGGAATTCGCAGACCTGCTCACCTGGCTCACCGAAACCCTCGGCGAGGACGTGAAGGAGGTACGTCTGTCGACACGACTGACGACGTCACCGGCCTGCGTCGTCGGCGACGAATTCAGCTTCTCTCCGCAGCTCGAGAAGATGTACAAGGCGTCGGGACAGTTCGTGCCGACCTCCAAGCGCATCCTCGAACTCAACCCCACCCATGATCTGGTGACGGGATTGAAGAAGGCGCGTGAAGATCGCAGTGACGACCCGCACCTCGCCGAGACCGCCGAATTGCTTTACGCAACGGCACTTCTCGCCGAGGGTACGGATCTGAAGGATCCGGCGAAGTTCTCCAAGCTCCTCGCCGATCGGTTGACCCGCACGGTGTAAGGGCTTCGCCCGTCGTGCGCGTTTTGCGCCCCTGTGGGTACGCAAAACGCGCACGTGCGGCGCGGCGGGTCACTGCGGAGGCAGGATGTGCTCCCCCGTCTTGTCGGTGCTCAGCGACAGGGAGCTGATGTACTGCTTCTCCCCGTTCGGCCCCGGCACGTTGGACGCGATCATGTCGGGTCGCTCGAATTCCATGCCACTGACGTGGCACATCACCAGCTCGTCGGACGGGTTGCCGTGCTCGTCGAACATCGGCAGATCGATACCGTCGTCGGTGCGCCGCAGGTAGTACTTACCCTTGGTCGCCATCGCCAGGATGGGCGGAAGCACCAGTGCGAGAACGAGAGCCACGATCGGCGAATACGGTTTGATCGCTGATCCGAAGGCGCCGAAGAACACCAGAATCGACAGGATCGCCGACACCGCCATCGACCCGAAGCCGACCGGGTTGATGTTGTAGAGCATGCCGCGTCGGAACTCGGGCACTTTGGGCGACAGCTTCAGAATGTACTTGTTGAAGACGATGTCCGAGGCCACGACGGCGATCCATGCGATACCGCAGTTGGCGTAGAAGCCGAGGATGCTGTTGAGGAAGTCGAACATGTTGGCTTCCATCAGGATCAGCGCGATCGCGAGGTTGAACAGCACGAACACCATGCGTCCCGGATACGTCTTGGTGAGGCGGGTGTAGGAGTTGGTCCACGCCAGCGATCCGGAGTACGCGTTGGTGACGTTGATCTTTATCTGGCTGATGACGACCAAGATCACCGCGAGGGTCATCGCGAGCCAGCCCGGCATGAAGTTCTCGTAGATTTCCAGGAACTGGTGCACCGGCTCGTTTGCGATGGTGGATCCGTCGACGACGTTGGCGATCAGGTACACGGCGAGGAAGAGGCCGACGACCTGCTTGAGCGCACCGAAGATGACCCAGCCCGGTCCAGCGAGAAGCACTGCCGTCCACCAGCGTCGAGAATTCTCCGGTGTCTTCGGCGGCATGAATCGTAGGTAGTCGATCTGCTCGGCGATCTGCGCGATGAGCGAGAGACACACGCCCGCGGCCAGCAATGCCGATCCGACATTGACGCCCTTACCGTCGGCTCCGTCCTGCCCGCCGTAGGCAAAGAACTCTCCGACCGAATCGGGATTGCTGATCACCAGGTAGACGAACGGCAGCACCATCAGCACCAGCCACAGCGGGGTGGTCCAGACCTGAAGTTTGGCAAGGGCTTTCATGCCGTAGATCACCAACGGAATCACCATGATGGTCGAGACCGCGTACCCGATGGGCAACGGAATACTCAGCCCCAGTTCGAGTCCCTGCGCCATGATCGAACCTTCGAGCGCGAAGAAGATGAACGTGAACGTCGCAAAGATGACGTTGGTAACCACCGAACCGTAGTAGCCGAATCCGCTTCCCCGAGTGATCAAATCGAGGTCGATGTTGTAACGGGCGGCATAGTAGGCGAGCGGGAGCCCGGTCAGGAAGATCACGACGGCGAACACCAGGATGCCCCAGAGTGCGTTGCCGGTTCCGTACGAGATTCCGATATTGGCACCGATGGCGAAGTCCGCGAGATACGCGATTCCGCCGAGTGCGGACGTCGCGACAACACCGGTTCCCCACTTGCGGTAGCTACGCGGCGCGAAGCGCAGCGTGTAGTCCTCGAGCGTCTCTTTCAGCGCGGTGTCTGTCGGCGCAGGCTGTACGGCGGTCATGGATCAGTAACGTAGATCCGTCGCGTTGCCGTGATGTCTTACGTCTGTGTAGCTAATGTAAAAAAATCCGGCGTTTCGGACATTTCCCGCGTTCGAGGCTCTATCAGGCGACTGCGGGTGCCGCCAGCAGCGAAAAGTTGGACAGTTCGGCACGGAGCATGTTCATCGCCCGATGCTGAGCCACCCGCACCGCACCGGCCGTCATTCCCAGCGCTTCGCCAGTTTGTGGTGCCGTGAGACCCCAGACCACTCGCATCAGAATGATCTTGCGGTACTTCGTGGGCAGAGTGTCCATCAGCGCTTGGGCATGACTACGGAGTTCACCACCGAGAGCAAGCTGCTCCGGACCGGCGTCCTGAGACTGCTCCTCGGGCATCTCGTCGATGGAGAACGTCTGACGCAGTACCGATTTACGTCCGGCATCGGCCAACTTGTGGGCAGCGATTCCGTATACGAAGGCCATGAAGGGCTTGCCCATGTCGCGGTACTTGGGAATAGCGGTGACCAGGGCAAGACACACGTCCTGCACCACATCGTCGGCGGCGACGTCGAGGTTGCCTATCCGGGCGGCGCAGTACCTGCGTACCGGGGGCTGGATCAGCACGAGCACCTGCTCGAGGGCGGTTCGATCTCCCGCCACGGCGTGCGGCACGACCTCTTCCAGCCTGTCCACGGTCTCGCTCATGGCCGATCTCCTCACTGGCAACGCGCGTCCTCTCCTGAACGCTCATGAGTGCTTCGGCGCAGATTCCCTTTCGGCTTGGTCGCAGCGGCTACCACATCCGAGAAGAATGTGATTCAGGTAACACGGCGTGTCGCAGGAGCGAAGTACCGAGCAACACCGTCGTCGTAGCACGTGACCCTCACCCCCGCGGAGCGCACATGAACACCAGCGAGCAGATCCATCAGGTCGGTCGCCGCAGCACCGTCGCTGCCGCTGATGGCACTGCCCTGGCGGTTCGGGAATTCGGACACCCGAATGCGCCGCTGACCGCGGTGTTCGTGCACGGACACTGCCTGCGCATGCAGTCGTGGACCGATTTGCGTCGACAGGTGGAGCAGATCTGGGGAGACGACGTGCGAATCGTGATGTACGACCACCGGGGTCACGGAGAATCGAGTGCGGCTACCTCGGAGAGCTGCACCATCGATCAGCTCGGCGAGGACCTGGCCGACGTCATCCGCGCGGTCGTACCGGTGGGACCGTTCGTCGTGATCGGACACTCCATGGGCGGAATGACGGCGCTGTCCTACGCGCGCCAGAACCCCGACGCCATCGGCACGCGTCTGGTCGGGGTCGGGTTGATCGCAACGTCCGCGGGCGGCATCACCGACGACGGACTCGGTAGTTGCCTTGCGCATCCGGCTGTGTCTGCGTTTCAGGCGGCTGTCCGACGCGCCCCTCGACTGATGTCGGGTGCCAAGAAACTCAGTCGCGGCGTATGTGCGCCGATAGTGCGGACGGCCGGATGCGGATCCCGAAAGGTGAGCCCCCGGGTGGTGACACTGGCGACGGCGATGCTCGGGGAGACGTCCATCGTGACGATGGCGGGATTCCTCGGGGCTTTCTGCGCACTCGACGAAGTGGCCGGCCTGGCCGCGCTCGCCTCGATTCCCACCTTGGTGCTCTGCGGCTCGGACGACCTGATGACCCCGATGCGACACTCGGAAACCCTTGCCGCCCATCTTCCCGACGCACGGCTGGTCCGCGTCGCGCAGGCCGGACACATGGTGATTCTCGAACGAGCACACGAGGTGGCGGACGCCGTCGTAGAACTCGTGACAGCAGCTCGGCGTGCTCACGTGGGCGATCTCGCCCTGGCTCGTTAGACCTCCGGACGACTGTGGCCCACACCGGACATCCGGTGCGGGCCACAGCTTTACGGTGTACTACTTCTTGACTGCGGGCGGAGCGTTGAGGAGCTGGATGAACTGTCCGGCGTTGGCTGCAACCGCACCGAGGCCACCGCCGGCGGTGCCGGCGAGCGATCCGATGGAACCGAGAGCGATCGCGCCGATGACGCAGCCGCCGATGGGGCCCATTCCGAGAAGAGTCGCGACCGGGGCAGTCACGACGACTCCGGTGATGATTCCGAGGATGCATCCGCCGACGATTCCGGTTGCAGCACCGAGGAATCCGCCGACAGAAGCCGTGAGGCTGAGGTTGTCCTTGACGCCTGCGACTGCGGCGGGCAGGTCGACCTGCTGCAGGCCGGGAAGGGAGGTGGAGACCGGGGTTGCCGCGGCAGGTGAGGCATCGGCGGTCAGGGTGGCGTGGTTTCCGTCGATGACGGCGGCGACGGGGTGCGAGAAACCGTCCGCGGCAATGGCCAGCGGTACGGATTCGACCAGTGCGCCATTGGCGTCACGGACAACGAGGTGGTTGTCCTCGTTGCTCAGGGTGCCGGCCGTCGTGTCGACGAGGACCTGGTTGCCGGCCTGGGTGACGTTCCACCCGACGGCAGCGGCGGGAGCCGGTGCCGGATCCGCGTAGGCGGTGCCCATGGCGGTCGTCATCGCTGCAATGACCAATGCGGACGTTGCCGCGAATCGAGTCAGCTTCATGTTCCTCTGTCTTTCGTCGTGTCCATCACTCGATACCGAGCAGCGAAAAACTATGGGAACGACAAGCGGGTCAGGCGAACCGAAGATGAACGAACGGGGCCGAAGCGAACAACGATCGGACGCATCAACCCAAAAGGGACACAACAGTTTTCAAGTACCAAGTGGTTCGTAAAGGGCGCGTACGGGTTGGCTCTACTTACCGAAAAGACCAGGCTTGTTGCTGCCTCCGTGGCCCACTCCGAAGTCGTACGCGGACTCGGCGTGCTCGTGCTCGTCGAGGCCGTCGGCTTCGTGCTGTGCATCGGCACGCACACCCATGACCGCCTTGATCGCGAACGCGATGCCGGTGGTGATCACCGCGCAGTAGACGAACACTGCCACCACCGCGATCGCCTGTACCCCGAGCTGATGCAGGCCGCCGCCGTAGAACAGACCGTCCACACCCGCCGGCATCTGCGCACTGGCAACGAGCCCGATCATCAGCGTGCCGACAAGGCCACCGACCAGGTGCACGCCGACGACATCGAGTGAATCGTCGTACCCGAAGCGGTATTTGAGGCCGATGGCCAGAGCGCACAGTGCACCCGAGACGATGCCGATTGCTGCGGCACCTATCGGGGTGACCGCCGCGCACGACGGTGTGATGGCCACCAACCCGGCCACGACGCCGGAGGCCGCGCCGAACGACGTGGCGTGACCGTCCCGCCACTTCTCGACGACGAGCCAGGCGGCCATGGACAGCGCGCCGGCACCCATCGTGTTCACCAAGGCCACCGCGGCGACGCCGTCCGCGGCCAACGACGACCCCGCGTTGAAGCCGAACCAACCGAACCACAGCAACCCGGCACCGAGCATGACGGCCGGAAGATTGTGCGGGCGCATGGGATCTCGCGGCCACCCGCTCCGCTTGCCGACCACGAGCGCAAGCACCAGCCCGGCGACTCCGGCATTGATCTCCACTGCGGTACCGCCGGCGAAGTCGATCGCGCCGAGCCTGTTGGTCAACCATCCACCGAACTCACTGGTGAGCCCGTCGAGCGAGAACACCCAGTGCGCCACCGGGAAATACACGAGGGTGGACCACAACGCCGCGAACAGCACCCAGGGAACGAACCGCATGCGGTCTGCGACAGCGCCGGAGATCAGCGCCACCGTCACCATGGCGAATCCAGCTTGGAATGCCGCGAACACCAGTGCCGGAACGGTTCCCACCAACGGGATCGATACTGCTCCCCCGGCCGAGGTGTACACACCACCCAGCAGACCCTCGAAACCGGCGTACTGCACGGGGTTTCCGATCCAGCCACCGATCACGTTGTCGCCGAACACCATCGAGAATCCGAACGCCAACCACAGCAGCCACACGACGGCGATGGCCGACAGGCTCATCATCATCATGTTCAGCACGCTCTTCGAACGCACCATACCGCCGTAGAAGAAGGCCAGGCCGGGCGTCATCAGCAGCACCAGCGCAGTACTGGCCAGCAGCCAGGCGGTATCGCCCGCGTCGGGCGCTCCGTTGATCACTTGCCCACGAACTTCGGCTTGCGCTTCTCGGCACGTGCGCGGCGCGCTTCCTTCATGTCCTCGCTGCTCCACGCGGCTTCGAATGCGGCCTGCTGCTCCGGCGTCGGATCATCGTGAATCTCGTCGTCGTTGAACACGAGCTTGAGGTGTTTCAGGGCCAGCGGGGCGAGTTCGGTAATCGACTCGGCCCATTTCATCGCCTCATCGCCGTCACCGAGTTTGTTGGCCAGCCCGCACGTGTACGCCTGCTCTGCGTGCACCCGCTCCCCGCCGAGCAGAATCGTGCGCGCCACTCCCCCACCGGCGAGCGCAGCCAACCGTCGGATGGTCCAGTTGCTCACCGCGATACCGAGGCGCGTCGACGGGATCTCGAAAAATGCGTCGGGCGCGACCACCCGCAGATCGCAGGCGATCGCCAACTGGGTGCCTGCCCCCACGGCCGGACCGTTGATCGCCGCGACCACCGGAATCGACACGGACTCGACGGCGATCAACATCTCTTCGAGAATCTGCCCGAACGAGTCCGGAAACGCATCACCGGTCAGATCCGCGCCCGCACAGAAGGTGGTGCCCTGCCCGGTGATGACGACAACCCGCGCACCGTCTCGCTCGGCCCGTTCGACACCCTGGCGCACGGCAAGACACAGCTCCGTGTTCAACGCATTGCGTCGATCCGGCCGCTGCAATTCGAGAGTGACGACATCGCCGTCACGAGAGAGTCCGATCACGAAAGCAGAGGTTACCGACCAGTACCGGTTTTACCTACTGGGTGGCTGATCTACTGGTGACCGTGATCGATACTCGAGTTGCCGTCATCGGCGCGGGGCAGGCCGGACTCTCGGCCGGCTACCACCTTCACCGCACAGGCCTGAACGCAGAGACAGGCTTCGTGATGCTGGACAGCGCCCCCGGCCCCGGCGGTGCCTGGCAGTTCCGGTGGCCCTCGTTGACGCTGAGCACCGTCAACGGGGTACACGATCTGCCCGGGATGACCTTCGCGGAAACGCTGGGCGACGAGCCGACCGACACCATCGCGGCGGCCGAAGCCGTTCCCCACTACTACCGCGAGTACGAAGAACGCTTCGAACTGCATGTTCGACGCCCCGTCACGGTCACCGTCGTGTGCGATCGCGACCCTCTTTTCCGGATCGAGGCCGGGGAGACGGTCGTCATGGCCGAAGGATTGATCAACGCGACAGGAACGTGGGAGAAGCCGTTCGTTCCGCATTACGACGGAGCCGAGACGTTCACCGGCCGGCAATTACACACGAAGGATTACCGGACGGCCGACGAGTTCGCCGGCAAGCACGTCGTGGTGGTGGGCGGCGGGATCTCGGCCGTCCAGCTGCTCGACGAGATCTCCCAGGTGACGACGACAACGTGGGTGACACGCCGACCACCGGTGTTCCGGGACGGCGAGTTCGATCAGAATGCCGGACGCACGGCCGTGGCAATGGTCGAGGAGCGGGTGCGGGCGGGTCTGCCGCCGGGCTCGGTCGTGTCGGTGACCGGGTTGTTGCTGACGCCGTCGTTGACGGCCGCACGCGAGCGCGGCGCACTCGAGCGCAAGCCGATGTTCTCGAAGATCACCACAGATTCGGTGGTGTGGGACGACGGATCGAGCCAACACGCGGACGTGATTCTGTGGGCCACCGGTTTTCGCAGCGCCCTCGACCACTTGGCTCCACTGCGTTTGCGCGGGCACGGCGGAGGGATCGTCATGGACGGCAGGCTCGCCACTCGAGTGGCGGCGAACCATCGCGTCCACTTGCTCGGCTATGGGCCGTCCGCAAGCACGATCGGGGCCAATCGCGCCGGACGGGCCGCGGTGACGGAGTTGCTCGAGACTCTGGGTTAACCGAGCTGCTCGACGACGAACTTGGCCAGGGAACCCAGACGCGCACGGCTCGGCATCGAGGTCGGAACGCCCAACGCCTCCAACGGGGCTGACGTCACCGGCCCGACGCAGATCGCGGCGACGGGGCCTCGAAGCGCGTCCAGGAAGGCGTCGAGCAGGCCGTTGTACTTGGCGGTCGAGAGCAGTGACGCGACGGCGGGGGCGCTGGTGAACGTGACCGCGTCCACGCGGTGCTCGATGATCTGCGCCAACAGATCGATGAGTGGGGCCTGATCGACCGGGCGAATCCAGCGGTACACCGGGATCGGTCGGACGTGTGCGCCGAGTTCGCTGAGCGCATCGCTCAGGTGAATCGTCGGTTCCCACTCGGTGATGACGCCGTGCAACTGAACCGCGACGTCCACTCCGGAAACACCCTGGGCAGCAAGATGATCGGAGACTTCCTGCGAGGCCTCGGTGGCCGGCGACCACTCGTCGCGAAGCCCCGTGCCGCGAATTGCCCCGCGCGCCTTCGGACCTCGGGCAATGATTCGCGTCTGCCCCAGCGCTGCGAGGAGGTCGTCGCGCATACCCCAGTCGGCGGCCGCGTCGAGCCAGCCCCGAAAACCGATGCCGGTGCTGATGACGACGATCTGCGGTGGGCGCTCGACGATGCCCTCGGTGGCGGACTTCAACTCGGAGTCGTCGATCAGGGGCAGAACGTGAATCGCCGCGGCGTGAACGATGTTCGCGCCGCGGCGTTCGAGCATGGTGGCCAATTCGTCCGCACGCCGCTCGGCGGTGAGGGCAACGGTCTTGCCGTCGAGCGGTTCCGACATGGGTACAGACTAGGCCCCACGTGCACGGAACTTCGTAGCCCACTACGAAGTTCCGCTCACATCAGCTGCTGAACTTGTCCGGGTCCGGGCCGGTGCGGCCGTCGGCGGAGTCCAGCGCGTTGATCTGCTGAAGTTCGTCGTTGCTCAGCTCGAAGCCGAAGACGTCGAAGTTGCTGGCGATGCGCTCGGGGGTGACCGACTTGGGGATCACGACATTGCCGAGCTGGATGTGCCAGCGCAGGATCACCTGGGCCGGGGTCACTCCGTGTGCTTCGGCGATGGGCGCAAAGGCCGGATCGTCCAGGACGGTGCCGGACCCGAGCGGGCTCCAGGCCTCGGTGGCAATGCCCTTCGAGGTGTGGAAAGCGCGCATCTCTTCCTGGATCAGACGCGGATGCAGCTCGATCTGGTTGACCGACGGCGTCTCGCCGACCGCGTCGATCAGCTTCTCCAGGGTGGGGATGGTGAAATTGGAGACGCCGATCGAACCGATCCGGCCATCGGCCTTGAGCTTCTGGAAAGCCTTGAACGTATCGATGTACTTGTTGCGATCGAGTTGCTGCCAGTGAATGAGGTACAGGTCGAGGTACTCCAGGCCGAGGCGATCCATGCTGGCGTCGAACGCCTTCAACGTGGAGTCGTAGCCCTGATCGTCGTTCCACAACTTGGTGGTGATGAACAGCTCGTCGCGGGCAATTCCGGACTCCGCGATCGCCTTGCCGGTGCCGGCCTCGTTCTCGTACACCTTGGCGGTGTCGATGCTGCGGTAGCCGACCTTCAGCGCCTCGGCGACTGCGGCCTGAGCACCGTCGTCGGGAACCTGCCACACACCGAACCCGAGCTGGGGAATGGACGTGCCGTCGTTGAGCACGATGGTCGGGACAGTACTGGTCTCGGCTGAATACGTCATACAAATGGCAACGGTGAGTGGGGTGGTGTTGTTCCCGCCCCTTAGTGTTTCCGTGTGACCGCAACGCTTCGTATCGACGATCTCGCCGCTTTTCACGGCGATCGCACCCTGTTCTCCGGCCTCGATCTGACGGTGACCGAGGGCGACGTCATCGGTCTGGTCGGTGCGAACGGCGCGGGTAAGTCGACGCTGTTGACCCTTCTTGCCGGTGTGGGCACAGCCGATCACGAGGGTGAGATCTACACCAGCCCGCCCGATGCGACCGTGGGTTACCTGGCGCAGGAGCCCGAACGCATTGCCGGCGAGACCGTGCTGGATTTCCTCGGTCGACGCACCGGAGTCACGGCGGCAGAATCGTCCATGAACGCCGCCGCCGAGGCTCTCGGTTCGAGCGATGAGGATCTCTACACCCCGGCGCTGGAGAAGTGGCTTGCGCTCGGCGGTGCGGATCTGGCGGAGCGAACCGCGAAAGTGCTTGCGGATCTCGGCCTCGAGGTCGACGGGTCCGCACTGATGACGGACCTGTCGGGTGGGCAGGCTGCCCGCGCCGGTCTCGCCGCGATTCTGCTCGCGCGTTACGACATCCTGCTGCTCGACGAGCCCACCAACGATCTCGATCTCGCCGGTCTCGAACAGCTCGAGCAGTTCGTCGTCGCGACGCGGGCGGCAATTGTCGTCGTGAGTCACGATCGTGAGTTTCTGGCGCGGACGGTGACGGGCGTCGTCGAGCTCGATCGGGCCCAGCGCCGCATCGATGTGTACGACGGCAGCTACCAGTCCTACCTAGCGGAACGCGAAATAGCGCGTCAGCATGCACGGGAGAAGTACGACGAGTTCGCAGACACCAAGTCCGCGTTGGAGTCTCGCGCGCAGATGCAGCGGAACTGGATGGAATCGGGCGTTCGCAATGCGCGACGAAAGGCGACCGACAACGACAAGATCGCCCGCAAGACCCGCGCCGAGTCGACCGAGAAGCAGGCCGCGAAAGCTCGTCAGACACAACGCCGCATCGAACGACTCGAAGTGGTGGAAGAACCGCGCAAGGAGTGGGAACTGCGCATGGAAATCGCGGCGGCTCCCCGTAGCGGCACCGTCGTCTCGGTTCTGAGCGGTGCTCTCGTGCGCCGATCCGGGTTCACGTTCGGCCCGGTGACGACGCAGATCGAGTGGGGCGATCGAATCCTGATCACCGGACCCAACGGCTCCGGCAAGACCACGCTTTTATCGGTACTGCTGGGCCGCTTGGACCCGGACGAGGGCACCGCGTCACTCGGATCGGGTGTTGCCATCGGTGAAATCGACCAAGCACGAGCATATTTCGTCGGTGACGGCACCGTATCCGACGCCCTGAGTGCAGCAGTTCCCGAGTGGCCCGACGCCGAGGTCCGCACCCTGCTGGCCAAGTTCGGTCTGCGCGGCGACGACGCACTCCGGCCCGCGTCGTCACTCTCGCCGGGTGAGCGAACCCGTGCCGCACTCGCACTGCTGCAGGCCCGTGGAGTGAATCTGCTGGTGCTCGACGAGCCGACCAACCACCTCGACCTGCCGGCCATCGAACAACTCGAACGTGCGATGGAGAACTTCGAGGGCACGTTGCTGCTGGTGACACACGACCGCCGAATGCTCGATACCGTTCGCAGCACTCGTCACTGGACGATGGCCGACGGGCAGCTGTCGGAACAGTAGTCGCGGTGATCGAAATCGGGTGCAGCTGACCGCGGTGAGCGCGGTCGGCTGCACCCGATTCACGTCAACTCAGCAAAATCTCGTTCACCTCGGCGGCAGGAAGCATCGGCAACCCGTGGTGCGTGGCGTTCGCTATTGTCACCGTCCTCGCCTGGGGCAGAACAGTATGCACAGTCGCTCCGATCTTGGATGCGTTGTGCACCTTCCCTTTCCCTGCCAGGACCACGGTGGTACGCACACCGAAGTTCTCGAACGCAGCAGGCTTCGGCCGCTTCGGGACGATGGTTTTTGTGGTCGGGGCGTACGCGGCTCCCAGAGCGAGTACGTCGAGCCAGTCCGAATCCAGTTGCACACCATCGGTTTCCCATCGCACGAAGCTGCGCTGGCGTTTCTCGTTGCGAGACAGCAATATCGGCAGGGCGTGAATCAGGTATCGCGGACGCATGGAGCCGAAACAGGAATTGGGATCGAGCAGCGTCAGCGCATCGACGCGGTTTTCGTTGCGTAGGGCGTAAGCCAACGCGATCATCGCCCCATAAGAATGGCCGCACAATGCTGCTGTTGGCAGTCCCAGCTCATCCAGCACCGCCGACACCCAGTTCAGCAGCTTGTCGACAGAGTCGATGGACTGCTCCCCAGGAACGCTCCGTCCGACGTCGCCCATCAAGTCCACCGCGTACACCCGATAGTGCTGCGAGAGCGCCGCAACGTTGGCGAACCAGACCGTCGACGTAGCGCCGGCCCCCGGCAGCAGCACCAGCGCCGGACCGTCGACGGGACCGCAGGCGTTGATTCGCGTGGTTCCGTGCACCGTGCTCACGTCGATGGCCTGGGCATCTGTCGGCCACTTCTGCAGTACTCGGTCGTAGGCCGTGAAGAATCTGTCCAGCGTCACTGGTACCCCTATTCTCTCGATGATCGAGATAGTAGACAATAGAGAGACGTTACGTCCAGCATCTCCCGAGGGATCAGCACATGACCGAGCCTGCCTCCGCCGTCCATCAGCTACGTGCGTTGACCGTCGACCTCGACCTTCTGGGCGCGGAGTTCGCGCAGAGACACGCGCTCCACCCGACGGATATCCGGGCGCTCATCTGCCTGCTCGATGCCGACCGAGCCGGAACGCGCGCCACGCCCGGGTGGCTGGGAACCCAGCTGGGCTTGGAATCCGCGTCGGTCACGGCCCTGGTCGATCGAATGAGCAAGCGAGACTTGGTAGCACGGGAAGCGGACCCATCCGATCGCCGGCGAGTACTGCTACGCGTGACCGCTCACGCGTCGGAGCTCGGCACTACGTTCTTCGGCCCGATCATCGGCCGAGCAGTAGCCGAGCTGGACCGCTTCACACCCGAACAGCGGGCGACGATCGACGAGTTTCTGACGACGATGCGCGCCATCGTCGCCGACGCCCGAGAGCAACAGGAAACGTAGCCAACGCGAGCAATCCGTTATTACCCGTTGACAGATCGTTGGGTTTATACAACACTTCATTGTCATGAGCCCCGTAAAGCGCGGTACCGCGCTCCCGATCTACAACAGGGTGGGTGTTCTGCGGGCTGAACGGAAGATGAGCCGCGCGCAACTGGCCGAACTCGTCGAAGTGAATCCCCAGACGGTGGGGGCCCTCGAACGAGGCGACCACTACCCGAGCCTCGACCTCGCGATGCGCATCTGCGACGTGTTCGATCTGCCGATCGAAGCAGTGTTCTCACGGGAAGAACTCGGACCACTCTCCGCCGAACTCTTCCGAAGGGAGAAGGATCGATGAACACGCACAGTCCCAGCATCTTCGGTAGATATCAGGAAGCCCGGACGAAAGTGTTTCTGGAGAACGAAAAGACCTATGCGAACTGGCTACCGGGATTACGAGCCCAGAAACGACGCCGAGCTTTCGTTACCATCCTTCTGATGCTGCTCACCGCTTCCGCGGGCTTCGCACTGTCGGACCCGTTGTTCGAGTGGGCAATCGGATCCTGGGGAATCTGCTACATCGTGTTCGCCTTCGCGACCATCGTCCTCGGCATCGTATCCAATCGGCGCGCCGAAGCACCGGTGGAAGCGCTCGACGAGCTCGAAGTGCAGCTCCGCAACCAGGCCCGATCCATCGGCCTGACGGTCACTCAGGCGTTGGGCACCGCAGCCGCTGCGTACCTGTTTCTGGGATCGATTTTCGGGGCAACAAATCTCGGGATCTCCGGCGGCGCACTGATGCTGACCGCATTGAGCGCTGGAGGAGCCACCCCCGCAATGCTTCTCGCGTGGACCACCCCCGACCCCGACCCCGACCCCGAGGACGGCTGAGATAATGACCCCGCAACCCGACATCCTCACCCGCTACCAGGCCTATCGCACGCGGCGATTCCTGGAGAACGATGCCAAGACAAGGCATTGGCTTCCGAAGTGGCGCACGCAGAAACGTCGGCGCATTCTCGCCGTCGCCGTGATCGCCGCCGACCTTACGTTCGTCGTCGTCAGCATCTCGACGCTGTTCTTCTCATGGGCTGCGATCGTCTGGATTCCCGCCGCAGTCATCTTCATTCCGATCTGGACAGCTCTGCAGACGGTCTCCGGCCGCCACAGCGATGCCCCCACTGGCGCGCTAGACGAGTGGGAAGTACAGCAGCGCAACGAGGCTCGCTCCATCGGCCTGACTGTCACGCAAGGGCTGGTCTTGGTCGCGGCTTTCGCTCTGATCTTCCTGTCCACGACTTTTCCCGATCTCCCCCGTCTCGCCTACGCCGGCGGCGGTTGGACTCTCGCGGCCTTGATGATCGGAATCTCCACCCCCGCAATCATTCTTGCCTGGATCACCCCCGACCCCGAACCAGAAGACACCGAAGATTTCGAACAGCAGTAACGACCGAAAGGGCACCATGAGCACCCTCACGATCGACTCCGTCTCCAAGAGATACGGCGACAAGATCGCCCTCGACAACCTCAGTTTCGACGTCCGGCCGGGCGAGCTCTTCGGCTTCGTCGGCAGTAACGGCGCAGGCAAGACCACCACGATGCGCATCGCACTCGGAGTTCTGTCCGCTGACTCCGGCCAGGTTCTGTTGGGCGGCAGGCCCGTCGACCTCGACGTCCGCCGCACCATCGGGTACATGCCCGAGGAGCGCGGCCTGTACCCGAAGATGAAGGTCGGCCCGCAATTGGCGTACATGGCCGAGCTGCACGGCTTGTCGTCGAAGGATGCCAAATCTGCGGTGATCCGCTGGACCGAACGTCTCGGCATCGATGAGCGCGTCAACGACACTGTCGACGCTTTGAGCCTGGGCAACCAACAGCGCGTGCAGTTGGCAGCAGCGCTCGTGCACGATCCCGCCGTTCTCGTGTTGGACGAGCCGTTCTCCGGCCTCGACCCGATCGCCGTCGACGTCATGAGCGAGGTCTTACGCGAAAAGGCCGCTGCCGGAGTGCCGGTGGTGTTCTCGAGCCACCAGCTCGATCTGGTTCAACGCCTGTGCGACCGCGTCGGCATCATCGCCGCCGGCTCGATGAAGGCCGTCGGCACCGTCGACGAGCTCCGCGGATCGGGAGATTCGCACCTGCACGTCCACGCACCGAACGCTGCCCCCGGATGGGCGTCGGGCATCGCCGGAGTGAGCACCCTCGGCCACAGCGACGGCGTCACCGTACTGGGGTTGGCACCCGGCACCGACGATCAGGAAATACTTCGGGCTGCACTCGCCACCGGCCCCGTCCACGAATTCTCCATTCAGAAACCTTCCCTGAGCGACCTGTTCCGAGAGGCGGTAGTGGAATGAGCTCACAACTGAATTCCTTCAGCGCGGTCTCACTGATCGCCAAGCGCGAGTTCACCGTTCAGGTGATGAAGAAGAGCTTCGTCATCAGCAACGTCATCATTTTGGCCGTCATCGTCGGCGGCATCATCGCGTACTCGATCTTCTCCGGCAGCGGTGACGAGGAACGCGACGTGGTCGGAATCGCGGGCGATCAATCCATCGCGGCCATAGTGGAAGCAACCGGAGACGCCGTCGGTTCGCCCGTCGAGGTACGCGAGGTCTCCGACCCGGCGGCCGCACGCAGCGGCGTCGAATCCGGGGATCTCGATGTGGCGCTGGTTCCCGACGGAACCGCAGGCGCGTACACCGCCGTCACCGAGTCCGACCTGACCGGAACGCTGCGCGCCGTCGTCGAGGGCAGTGTCGCGACGCAAGCCACGAATACTGCACTGGCGCAACAGGGCGTCGACCAGAACGAGCTCGGGGCAGCAACGAGCGCCGCGACGGTCACCGTCGACGCGATCGATCCGCCCGACCCCGAAGCCGGTCAACGGACCGCGCTGGCCCTCTCCGCTGTGTTCCTGCTGTACGCCCAGATCATCGGCTTCGGCATGTACGTCGCGATGGGTGTCGTCGAAGAGAAGTCGTCGCGTGTCGTCGAACTGCTGCTTTCCACCGTTCGCCCACTGCAGCTGCTCTGGGGCAAGATCCTCGGCATCGGTGCGGTCGGCATCCTGCAGCTCGCTCTGTACGGAATAGCCGGTGTGGGAGCAGGATTGGGCACGGGCGTGCTCACCGTCACCGGTGCCGCCGTCAGTGTCTTCGCTGCCACGTTGGCCTGGTTCATCTTGGGCTTTGCCTTCTTCGCGGTGCTCTATGCGGCGGGCGGTTCGATGGTCTCGCGGCAAGAGGACGTGAACTCGACGACCATGCCGCTGCTGATCCTGATCATGGCCATGTTCTTCGCGGCCTTCTACTCTGTCAGCGATCCGGAGAGCACCCTCGCGAACACATTGAGCTGGATCCCTCCGTTCTCCGCGATCATGATGCCGTTGCGCATCGCTGCCGGTGTGACCTCTCCGGTGCAGATCGTCGGATCGGCGGTCCTGATGATCATCACCACCGCGATTCTGGCGATGGGCGCGGCGAAGATCTACCAGCGCTCCATTCTCCGAATCGGCAAGACCGTGTCCTGGAAGGAAGCGTTCGCTCGATAGAGTTCGCGTCATGAGCCCACGGACGTCCGCCGCCGAGATTCTCGATTCCGTTCTCGACGGCGGATCGTTCGTGTCGTGGGACTCCACGCCGGTGGACGTTCGTCCTGGGGAGGCCTATCTGAAGGACCTGGCCAAGGCTCGCGAAAAGAGTGGCGTCGACGAATCGGTATTGACGGGCGAGGGCACCATCGAGGGCCGACGAGTGGTGATCATCGCCTGCGAGTTCGCCTTTCTCGCCGGCTCCATCGGCGTTGCGGCGGCCGAGCGCATCACCTTTGCTGTCGAACGCGCCACCGCCGAACGGCTCCCGCTGATCGCCTCCCCCACCTCCGGCGGAACGCGAATGCAGGAGGGCACACTCGCGTTCGTGCAGATGGTCAAGATCGCCGCCGCCGTCACCGCGCACAAGATGGCCCATCTGCCCTATCTGGTGTACCTCCGCAATCCCACGACCGGCGGCGTCTTCGCATCCTGGGGATCATTGGCTCACGTCACCGTCGCCGAACCCGAAGCGCTCATAGGATTTCTCGGCCCCCGCGTCTACCAGGCGTTGTACGACAAGCCATTTCCCGAGGGTGTCCAGACCGCCGAGAACCTCTACCAACATGGGGTCATCGACGGGGTGGTGCCGGTCGATCAACTGAGAAATCTTCTCACCCGAGCCCTGCGCGTCATCCTCGACGTCACCGAGTGGCCCGATCTCGTGGAGGACGAGCGGTACGTCGTACCGGAGCAGTCGGCCTGGCACTCGGTGCAGTCTTCTCGCCGGGCAGATCGGCCAGGGATTCGGCAGATCATCGAACATGCTGCGTCCGAGCACGTTCCGCTCAGCGGGACCGGCCAGGGTGAGGCCGATACCTCGATTCTGTTGTCACTGTGCCGTATTCGTGGCGTGTCGTGCGTGCTGTTCGGCAACGACCGAAGCAGCAGTACCGCCACGGCAACGATGGGCCCGGCAGCACTCCGCGAAGCACGCCGCGGCATGCGTCTCGCCGAGGAGCTCCGGCTGCCCCTCGTGCTCGTCATCGACACGTTCGGTGCAGCACTGTCCAGGGAGGCCGAGGAAGGAGGTCTGGCACCCGAGATCGCCCGCTCGATCTCCGATCTGGTCACCGTCGACACCCCCACGGTGTCGGTGCTGCTCGGCCAAGGCACCGGCGGCGGCGCACTCGCACTGCTGCCTGCCGATCGAGTGCTGTGCGCCCAGAACGCTTGGCTTGCACCACTTCCGCCCGAGGGGGCCAGTGCCATCGTGCACCGCGACACCGCACATGCACCGGACATGGCCGAGGCGCAGGGAATTCGGTCGGTCGACCTCATGCGCGACGGCATCGTCGACGCCGTCGTCCCCGAACTCCCCGACGCGGCCGACGAGCCGGCCGCATTCTCCGGTCGCATCGCCGATGCCATCATCCGAGAACTGCGCGGGTTGTCGACCGTCGGCACCGCTGCCCGCACGCGATCCAGACTCGCTCGCTACCGCACGCTGGGGTGAGCGGCTGGCGCCGCATGTGAACGGGCGCCCCCAATAGGTCGTTCCGCAGGCTCCACTCCCGCCGTAACCTGCTACGAAGTTCCGCTCACCTGCGAGGTCACGAGCGCCACCACGTCACCCGCGCGGAGGTCGGCGGGCAACTCGACCGGACTGACGCAGCTGCGCCCCGGGCTGTGCACGTCCACCTTGACCACCGGACCCACCGAATGCCGGTTGACCACCACAGCCTGCAGCAGGTCACCGAATTCGGCATCGACGCCCACTTCGCCTGCGATGACCGAGCGCACCCGAGTCACCAGGATGCGGCCCCACTGCACCGGTGTGCCCTGGGCATCGGCCAGATCCTCCAGCGCAACGCCGTCGACGACGATCCGGCCGCATACACAGTGCGTGTCGGCGGGCCACAGCGAAGGATCGCACCGCGCAACGTAGGCGGCACCGAGAGACGGAAGCATGTCGAGAAGTGTCATGAGAAGCAGTCTTGCGCTGTGCGGAGGCGTCGAACAGAGGTGTTGACGCAATCTTGACGGTGCCGCGTCGAATATTGATGGCAGACCACTTCCTGTACTCACTGGTACATTCGATCGGGTGATTGCAGACGACGTCTATCGCCGCGGCCGAGCGGGGCTGCCCTCCTGGATCGCCGATTCCCACGGCCGACGCACCCCACTCCCGATTGCGCGTTGGATGGGCGGCACCTTTGCGACCGCAGCGGACATCCGGTCGGACGAGGCATCGATCGCCTTCTGCACCGGTCCCACACTCGATCTCGGTTGCGGACCAGGGCGTTTGACCGAAGCGCTCACTCGAGCCGGAGTGCCCGCCCTGGGAGTGGACAGCTCGTCGGTTGCCGTGGAGATGACGAATCACCGTGGTGGACGAGCAATGCAGCAAGACATCTTCTCGGCGCTCCCCGGTGCGGGTCAGTGGTCGCACGTGTTGCTCGCGGACGGCAATATCGGTATCGGCGGCGACCCTGCCGCACTGCTGGCAACGGTTCGAGGGTTGCTGCACGAGACGGGTACGGCCATCGTCGAAACCGCCTTCGAGAGCGACGATCACACCGAAACGGTCCGTTGGGAGACGGGAGAATCGGTCGGCGAGTGGTTCAGCTGGGCCAGCGTCGGAGTGAGCGCACTGTATGCGCTGGCCGTAGCGACGGGACTGCAAGTCCGGCGGACCATAGAGTCGAACGGTCGGGTATTCACGGAACTCGCCGTTCACAACTTCGAGCGAGGAATCGAGGGCGTGTGAGCAAGGAGCTACCGCGAACCGCAAAGGGTCGACGAACAAGAGCTGCGATCGTCGATGCAGCCGCGACGATGATGTACACCCACGGCGTTGCCGGTACGACGCTCGACGACGTACTCGCCGCCTCCGAAACCGGAAAGTCGCAGCTGTACCACTACTTTTCCGACAAGTCGGACCTGGTCGAGGCAGTGATCGCCCGTCAGCTCGAACGTGTTCTCGCCGCTCAGCCACGCCTGGCCAACATCGACAGCCTCGACGACATCGACGCGTGGGCCGCCGAGGTCGTCCGAAACCACGAGCAGCCCGGTGGGCCGTTCTCGTGTCCCCTCGGCTCGCTCGCGGCAGAACTCAAGAACGATGCAGCGTTCGTCCCCAGTCTCCATGCCGCGTTCCGGCGCTGGGAGCAACCACTGGAGCAGGGAATTCGTCGCATGGTCGACCGCGGGGAACTGGACGTGGCAACCGATCCGGCCGCTGCCGCCGCCACTCTGATCGCCTCGCTGCAGGGCGGCATGCTGATCGCGCGGATCGCCGGTGACGTGCAACCGCTGCGCGATGCGCTCGACGCTGCGGTCGCTGCGGTTCGTCGACTGCGCACCGAGACATGACGAGCGAACGAACTCTGGTGACCGGACCCCGAGTGCGCTACGCTCGACCTCACTAGTTTGTACTAGCGGGTACAAAATTGGAGACGGGAACCAGAATGCAACGACTTCCTACGTTTCGAAGCCCGATCCGCGGCGTCTGGTTCACCTCTGTTCTGGCATCCGTACTGCTCGTCGCGCTGCCGATCGTGACGATCACCGGATTCATTTCCTGGGCCGCCTACGGTCCCCAATTCGGCCAATCCATGCCGGGTGACGTCGGATGGCTGCGGCTACCGTCGTTCGACTGGCCGACCGAACCCGTCTGGTTCTACCGACTCACTCAGGGCCTCCACGTGGGACTCGGACTGATCATGGTGCCGATCGTCCTGGCCAAGCTGTGGTCGGTGATCCCGAAACTGATCGAGATGCCACCGGTTCGAAGTGTCGCCCACCTCCTCGAACGAATATCGTTGCTGGCGTTGGTCGGTGGCGTCCTGTTCGAGATCATCACCGGAGTGCTGAACATTCAGTACGACTACCTCTTCGGTTTCAGCTTCTACACCGCGCACTACTGGGGTGCCTGGGTGTTCGTCGCCGGCTTCCTCGCTCACGTGGTGCTGAAGTTTCCGACCATGGTCACGGCACTGAGAACCCGTCCGTTCCTGGAGCTGATGCGCATTCGAGTGGCCGACACCGTTCCCGACGTCGACGACGAATCCGGTCTTGCTGCAACCGATCCCGCCCCTGCGACCATCAGTCGGCGCGGCGCACTGGCACTCGTGGGCGGCAGCGCACTGTTTGTCGCCGTCCTCAGCGTGGGGCAGACGACAGGCGGCTTTCTTCGCGGAGCGGCGATTCTGCTCCCCCGCGGCCGTTCCTACGGCGACGGACCCAACGATTTTCAGATCAACCGGACTGCCGAGGCCGCAGGCATCGACGAGGCGCGGACGGGAGATTCGTGGCGGCTGACCGTGCGCGCCGGAAGCAACGAGGTCGTGCTCACCAGAGCCCAACTCGAACAGATGGATCTGCACACCGTCGAATTGCCGATCTCCTGCGTCGAAGGCTGGTCGACGGTTCAGACGTGGACCGGTGTCCGGCTGCGAGATCTCGCTGTACTCGCAGGAATCGACTCCGTGGACACCGGCGAGGTACGTTCCCTCGAACCTTCCGGGTCGTTCAACCGCGTCACCTTCGGTGGCCACCAGATGGTGCATCCCGATTCGCTGCTCGCCCTTCGAGTGAACGGTGCCGATCTGTCCCTCGATCACGGTTATCCCGCTCGCATCATGATGCCGGCGATTCCCGGGGTACATGCCACCAAATGGATCGAATCCGTCGAATTCTTCGGGGAGAACGCATGAGCACGTTTCGGGCGCGGTACGGCGCAGGCCCGTTGCACCTGGTGGTGACGGCCTGCTGCCTCGCACTGGCCGGTGTCGTGGTTCTGACAATAGGCTTTCCGGCACTGTGGAACGCCGACGTCTGGTGGCAGTCCATCGGGCTGTGGTTCGTGGGCGCTGCTGTGGTGCACGACGCGATTCTGTTTCCGCTGTATGCCCTACTCGACCGGACGCTGGTGGCTCGCCTCGGCCGGTTCGTCAACGCGGTTCGCATTCCTGCGCTCGGCGCAGGTCTGAGCCTGCTGCTGTTCGCACCGGGCATCTTCTCCCAGGGAAGCGAGACGTACGAGGCGGCCACCGGCCTGACACAGGAGCCGTATGCGATGCGATGGCTGTTGCTGGTGGCCGGGATGTTCGCGGCCAGCGCCGCGTTCTACGGCGGCCGCGAAATGCTCAGGCAGAGGCGTTGACGCAATCTCGGCGGCCGAGCCATCGATATCGACGCCGATGGGCACCATTGCACGCAACGACCGTCGGTCGACGGGATCCCGCCGGTCGTCGCCGGTAGTGCGCAACCCCGCCCGCACCACGCAGCCCCGAACTACGCTCCACAACATGAGTGGTGAGTATCGGCAAGCATTCGACAGCAGCATCGACAACCGCGAGCAATTCTGGCTGTATGCGGCGGCAGAAGTCGACTGGGATACCCCTCCCACCACCGCATTCGACGGCTCACACTGGTTCCCCGGGGCCCGCCTCAACACGTGCTTCAATGCCCTGGACCGGCACGTCGATGCCGGGCACGGCGACCGGACCGCACTGATCTACGACTCTGCGATGCTCGGACTCACCCGCAGCTACACCTACGCCGAACTCCTCGACCAGGTCGCTCGATTCGCCGGGGTACTGCGCGGGCAAGGTGTGGGGCCGGGCGATCGTGTGGTGATCTATCTACCGATGATTCCCGAGGCCGTCGTCGCGATGTTGGCGTGCGCGAGGCTCGGCGCGGTGCACTCGGTGGTCTTCGGCGGCTTCGCAGCCAAAGAACTCGCAGCGCGCATCGACGACGCCGAACCGGCACTGCTGATCACCGCAAGCGGCGGGTTCGAGCCGGGTCGCGTCATCGAGTATCTGCCGCTGGTGGCACGGGCACTGACTCTCACCACCGCGAACACACCGTCGGTGATCGTGAAATCACGAGAGGGAATTACCGGTGACCACGAGTGGCTGGACTGGGACACCCTCGTCGCCGACGCCACAGCAGCACAACCGGTTTCGGTGCTGGCCACCGATCCGCTGTACATTCTCTACACCTCGGGAACGACCGGCAAGCCGAAGGGCGTGGTCCGCGACAACGGCGGCCATGCCGTCGCGCTGACGTGGTCGATGCGCAACATCTACGACGTGGGGCCAGGGCAAGTGATGTGGACGGCGTCCGATGTCGGCTGGGTCGTCGGACATTCGTACATCGTCTACGCACCCCTGTTCGCCGGTGCCACAACGGTTCTGTACGAAGGCAAGCCCGTCGGGACTCCCGATGCCGGGGCATTCTGGAGGGTGATCCAGGATCACGGCGTCCGCGCCCTGTTCACCGCACCGACTGCGCTGCGCGCCATCCGCAAGGTCGATCCGCACGCCACCGAGCTCGAGAAATACGACACCTCCTCGCTCGAGACCCTGTTCGTCGCCGGCGAGCGCCTCGATCCCGATACCTACGAGTGGGCTTCGCGCACACTCGACCGCCCGGTCGTCGACCACTGGTGGCAGACCGAGACCGGCTGGGCCATCTGCGCCAATCTTCGCGGCCTGGAGCCACTTCCGATCAAACCCGGATCGCCGACGGTACCGGTACCCGGCTTCCAGGTCGGTATCCTCGACGCCACCGGCAACCCCGTCGACGCGGGCACCGAGGGCAACATCGTCGTGCAGTTGCCACTGCCACCGGGCGCACTGGTAGGCCTGTGGAACGACGAATCACGTTTCCAGCGTTCGTATCTCGATACGTTCCCCGGCTACTACCTCACCGGCGATTCCGGATACATCGATGCCGACGGCTATGTCTACGTACTCGGACGCAGCGACGACGTCATCAATGTCGCCGGCCACCGTCTGTCGACCGGATCGATGGAGGCGGTATTGGCCGGCCATCCCGCCGTCGCCGAATGCGCGGTCATCGGTATCCACGACGACCTCAAAGGCCAGCGCCCCAGTGGTTACGTAGTACTCAAAGCCGGGGAGAACATCACCGAGGAGCAGCTGCGTACCGAACTGGTGGCCATGGTGCGCGATCAGATCGGTGCGCTCGCGACGTTCCGCGACGTGACGATCGTCGGAGCGCTGCCCAAGACCCGATCCGGCAAGATCCTGCGGAAGACCATGCGCCAGATCGTCGCAGGCGAGGAGTACGGCGTCCCGTCGACGATCGAGGATCCGGCCGTCCTCGATGCACTGGAGAAGCTGCTCGGCCGCTGACCCGTCGTGCGCGTTTTGCGTATGTCCAGGTACGCAAAACGCGCACGACCGGTGGGGACGCTCACGACGCAAATTCGCGTAACCATGGCCGAAACCCGCGCGCCACGGGGAACTCCAGCGCGCTAACGTCGTCACCATGACAGATCTCGATACCCGGCCCGCCGTGGATTGGCTCGCTCTCGGCGCAGTCGTCGTCACGGTGGTCTCGTGGGCCTCGGCCTTCGTGGCCATTCGCGGAGTCGGTGAATCGTTCGGTGCAGGGCCACTTGCATTGGGCCGACTACTCATCGGATCGTTCGCACTCGGCGCGATAGTCCTCGTCAGAAGACAGTGGGTCAAGCCGAACCGGACTCAATGGTTGCAGATCATCAGCATCGGTGTCTTCTGGTTCGGCATCTACAACGTCTCCCTCAATGCTGCCGAACAACGCGTCGACGCCGGGACGACCTCGATGATCATTCAGATCGGACCGATACTCGTCGCCCTGTTCGCGGGTCTGCTTCTGGGCGAGGGCTTTCCGAGGTGGTTGGTGATCGGTGCCGGCATCGCGTTCGCCGGTGCCGTCATGGTCGGTGTCGTCACCGCCGTGACCACCACGTCCACGACCAAGACGGACGCCGACTTCCTCGGCATCGCACTGTGTCTGGTGTCCGCGGTGACGTACGCCATCGGAGTGCTCAGCCAGAAGCCGGTGCTGCGCACCATTCCCGGACTTCAAGTCACGTGGATGGCCTGCACCATCGGCGCGGTCTGCACGCTGCCCTTCGCACCGGCTCTACTCGACGACCTGTCGACGGCCTCGACCGGAGCCACCGGCGGACTGATCTACCTGGGCCTGGTGCCGACGGCACTGGCCTTCAGCACCTGGGCCTACGCGTTGACGCGAATGAACGCAGGCAAGCTCGGCATCACCACGTACGCCGTCCCGCCGATCACCATCACTCTCGCCTGGCTGCTGCTGGGTGAGGTTCCGCATTACCTCGCGGTGGTCGGCGGAATGATATGTCTGGTGGGGGTAGGGTTGTCGCGCAAGCGATAACGGTCGCTAGATTGCCTTGAATCGCGCGATCGCCACTTCCCGCTCGTGCTTGTGGTCGACGATCGGCTCCACATATTCCTTGGGCCGGCCGAACTTCAACGTGTGCACGGCTTTTCCTTCTTCACCGCGTAGCTCGGGTACCCAACGCCGCACGTAATCGCCGGTGGGGTCGAACTTCTCGCCCTGGGTGATCGGATTGAACACTCGGAAGTACGGCGACGCGTCGGTCCCGGTTCCCGCGGTCCACTGCCAGCCGTGCTGGTTGTTCGCCAGATCGCCGTCGACGAGGTGCTGCATGAAGTACCGCGCACCCCGCCACCACGGCAGGTGCAGATCCTTGACGAGGAACGACGCGACGATCATGCGGACCCGGTTGTGCATCCACTTCTCCGAGTTCAACTGCCGCATACCGGCATCGACTATCGGGAAGCCAGTCTCCCCCTTGCACCAGGCATCGAACAACTCGTCGGCATGCTTACCGGAGTCCAGTTCGATTGCGTCGAACTTCTTGACGTAGTTCTCTCGAGCACTGTCGGGTCGCTGAAAGAGGATGTCGGCGTAGAAGTCTCGCCAACAGATCTGCCGACGGTACGACGCGGACCCCTCGCTGCGGAGCTTGCCGAGATCGGCCAACATCGTCCGCGGGTGAATGGTTCCGTACTTGAGATGTACTGACATCCGACTCGTCGAATCGAGGTCGGGACGATTGCGCTCGTCGTCGTATGCAGAGACCTCGTCGAGAAAGTCCTTCCACTGCTTGGACGCGGCCGCTTCCCCGGCAGCCGCGTCGGACGCCTCCTTCTCCGAAGGAATCTTCACCCGCCGAACACCTTTCACGTCGTCGGGGTCGATCCACTCCACGGTCTTCGCGGACGTGTCGGCAGGACCGCGCCAGCCGTGTTCGAGCCACTGGCGCGAGTACGGCGTGAAAACCTTGTACGGCTCACCGTCGTTCTTGACGATCCGCCCGGGGGCGACCGCATACGGGGATCCGGTCTCGACCAGATTCACCTTCTCACCCACACGCTGGTCGCGATCGCGGCCGTACGGGCCGTAGTCGGCACTGATGTGGACGTCCTGCGCGTCGATCGCCTTCGCCACCTTCGGCACGACGGTCTCGGGGTCGCCGTGCACCACCATCAGTCTGCCGTCGAGCTGCTCGTTCAGCGCCTCGAGAGACCGAAAGAGAAAGTCCTTCCGCGGCCCGCCGGAGGGCTTCAGCAAGCGGTCGTCGAGCACGAAGAGCCCGAGCACCGGATCTCCGGACTCGGCGGCGGCGGTCAGGGTGGGCAGATCCCCCAGACGGAGGTCACGGCGAAACCATACGAGCGACATGGTGTCAGTCTTACCCAACCGTCCGGAGTGCAACCCGCACCCTCGCCCCGCGCAATTCTCAGAGAATCGCCAACGACGGCTCACCAAGGCCGCAACATGGGCCTCTACCTTGGGAAACACAGAAGAGAAAAGGAGAACATCATGTCGAACATCCGCCCCTTCCCCGGCGCTCTTTCCCTGGTGAACAGCACCTGCACTTTCGAGAAGTACTACGAGCAGCTCTATGCCAAGGCACCGGCACTCGCCTGGTCGCTCGATGCCGACACCGGCCGCCGCAGTGCACTCGAGGAGTTCTTCGCCAAGACACCCGAGGAACGCCGAACTACCGTCGACAGCTGGGTTGCCTAGCATTGGACCGGTGACCGAATCGTCGAGTTCCCCCGCCACCGTCCTCGTCGTCGATGACGACGCCGACGTGCTGTCCTCGCTGCAACGCGGACTGCGCCTGTCGGGGTTCACCGTCATCACCGCATCCGACGGAGCGGAGGCACTCGGCGTGGTCTCCCGATCCACGCCCGATGCCATCGTGCTCGACATCAACATGCCGGTACTCGACGGAGCCAGCGTCGTGACCGCGTTGCGCGCCATGGGAAACGACATTCCGATCTGCGTGCTCAGTGCTCGAAGCTCGGTGGACGATCGCATTGCCGGGCTGGAATCCGGTGCCGACGACTACCTCACCAAACCGTTCGTACTGGCCGAACTCGTGGCGAGAATCCGCGCCATGCTGCGCCGACGCGGCACCAATCCGGTTGTGCCGGTGACAGATTCGGGGGTACCGAACTCGGCGGTGGCCATCGGGAGCCTCGTGGTCGACATCCCCGGCTATCGAGTACATCGCGGCGGAGTCGACATCGACCTGACCAAGCGGGAATTCGAGCTGCTGGCAATTCTGGCCCGGAACAAGGGCGTTGTCCTCACGCGTGAGCGACTGCTCGAACTGGTGTGGGGCTACGACTTCGTCGCCGACACCAACGTCGTCGACGTGTTCGTCGGCTATCTCCGTCGCAAACTCGAATCCGATGGTTCCCCGCGCATCCTGCACACCGTCCGCGGCGTCGGGTTCGTCGTCCGAGAAGCCGCATGAGCTTCTCGCTGCGCGCCCGCGTCGCCGCCGCCACGGCCTTGGGTGCCACCCTTGTCGTTGCGGCCCTCGCGGTGGTCACGTCGGTCGCCATTTCCCGCAACAACGTCAATCAGCTCGACGAGCGGCTGACGACAGCGTCGCAGGTGCTGGTTCCCAACTCGTCGACGCTGGAGGCCTTCATAGATCAACTCTCCGGCGCATTCGCCGTCACCATCCGTAGCGGTGACATTGTGGTCGCGTCGACACCGACACGGCTGCCCGCGCTGGAGACCGGATCGCAGACCGTCGACGTGGACGGCCAACGGTTCCGCGTCTATACGGCGGTGTCGACCGTCGTCTCCACCGTCTCCATTTCGATCGGAGTGCCGGCCCTCGAAGCACAACAGGTGACCGACGAGCAACAGAAACAAGTGCTCATGCTGGGGCTGGTTGCAATTGCCGTGTCCACCGGCCTGGGCTGGCTGTTCGGCGGGCGAGCCGTCAGACCGTTGGTGACGTTGACCCGGCAGGTCAGCGCTCAACCTCCGACCGCGCCCGACACCCGCACCGGTGTGACCGAGGCCGATGCACTCGCAGTCGCGATCGGCGGCATGCTGACCAGACTGAACGAGGCCCAGGACCGCACCAATGCCGCGCTCGACACCGCACGCGACTTCGCAGCCGTCTCCGCACACGAACTGCGCACCCCACTGACGGCGATGCGCACCGACCTCGAGGTCCTGCGAACCCTCGACCTCGAACCCGCGCAGCAACGGGAGATTCTGGGCGACCTGGAGCGAACGCAAGGACGCGTGGAGACCACGCTGACCGCCCTGGAACGACTGGCGTCGGGTGAGTTGTCCAGTGAGGGCGACAGAGTCGAGACCGACATCATCGACATCTGCGACGTCGCCGCCCAGGACGCGCAGAGACTGCACCCCGAGCTCGACATCCGCGTGGAGTCCGCTCCCGATTGCGAGATCACGATGCGCGCACTACCGACCGGTCTGCGATTGGCCGTCGACAACGTGATCGGCAATGCCGTTCGGCACGGCAACGCAACCTCGATCGTCATCACCGCCGAACGCGTGGACACGACGGTGCGAGTTGTGATCGACGACAACGGGTCCGGGGTACCCGTCGATGAACGCGAATCGGTGTTCGGCCGCTTCGAGCGCGGCACCAGGGCAGCCAAGGGTGGCTCGGGTCTCGGTCTGGCCCTGGTTGCGCAGCAGGCCGAATTGCACGGTGGCCGTGTCTACTTCACCGACAGTCCACTGGGCGGCGCGCGCCTGGTGATGGAGTTGCAGATTCGCTAGGGTCGGCATTCGTTACGCGGGAGAAACCCGCAGGATTGCCCGATGCGAGGAGTATGGACCGGTGCACTCGTCATCGGATTTCACCGTTCCCACTGTCGACATCTCGCCGTACGTGCGGGGTGCCCACTCCTCGAGGGCCGACGCGACCGCGCGCCGAAGCGTGGCGTCGGAGGTCGATCATGCATGCTGCACAGTCGGTTTCATGCAGATCGTCGGCCACGGCATCCCCGACGAGATCGTTGCTGGGCTCGCGTCGGCGATGGATTCGTTCTTCGGACTGGACCCAGCGCAGAAATCGGCCTACATCTGCCCGCCCGAGCTCAACCGCGGCTACACCGCACCGAAGAGCGAAACGTTGAGCCTGAGCCTCGGGCTCGATTCGGCGTCGGGCATGAACGACTACTTCGAAGCATTCAATATCGGCACCGGTGAGCCGAACACCTGGCCCGACTCGGTCGGGTTCCGAAGCGCCGTCGAACCGTATTTCGCCGAAGCCGGCCGCGTGGCACGCACGCTGACCGGGGTGTTCGCCGACGCACTCGGGGAATCGCCGAACCTGTTCTCACGCATCACCGATCAGTCGCTCGACACGCTACGAATGAACAATTACGCACTCGACCCGGGCACCGATGTACCGGACCGCGAACTCACCGGAATGAGCGAGCACACCGACTACGGATTGGTGACGGTGCTCTGGGCCGATCGGGTACCCGGCCTACAGGTCCTCGGTGCAGACGGACTGTGGCACGACGTGCAGCCTGTCGAGGGCGCAATGCTGGTCAATCTGGGTGATCTGACCGCCCGGTTGACCAACGATCGCTGGATGTCGACTCTGCATCGCGTGCGGCCACCGGTGTCGGGCGGGACGATCCAGCGCAGACGTTCTGCTGCCTTCTTCCACGACGGCAATCTCGACGCTGTGATCGCGCCGTTGGCCTCGTGCATCGAGGCCGGCGCAGAGCCCCGGTACCGACCGGTGACCGTGGCCGAACACATCAAGGCAAAACTGGCAGGTTCCCGAGGCGGGACGGCCAACGCCTCGGCAACCCGCGAAGCCGAGCGGGTACGTCGCGCTGTTACTTGACGTCGAGCAGATCGATGACGAACACGAGGGTCTTGCCGGAGAGGCGATGACCTGCACCGGCCGGGCCGTAGGCGAGCTCCGGCGGAATGGTGAGCTGACGGCGTCCGCCGACCTTCATTCCGGGGATGCCGTCCTGCCAGCCCTGAATCAGTCCCTGCAGCGGGAACTGAATGGATTCGCCGCGGTTCCAGGACGAGTCGAACTCCTCGCCCGAATCGAACTCGACACCGACGTAGTGCACCTCGACGGTGCCGCCTGCAACTGCCTCTGCGCCGTCACCTTCGACGAGGTCGACCGTCACCAAGTCCAAGGGTGCCGGTCCGGCCTGAAATTCGATCACTGGCTTCGTCACTGAAGTCTCCTGCGGTTGATGCCGGCCCGCCGACGCCGACTGTCGATCTGGGGCATATTCCGCTCCGACTTTACGTCGTGACGGTCAGCCAATCGGCGCTGGCATCAAATTCGTCTTGTATTCGCAGGTCAGAGCATTGCCGGTCGCGGGGTCGGTCATCTCCACCTTCCATGCGTCGGAGAACTGATTCACCCCGTGGTGCATCGAGATGGTGCCCGAGATCAACACCGTTCCACGCGAGAACAGTCCGCGCTCGGTGAGCACGTCCAGCCAGTACTGCGGGGCGAGAAGATCACCGAGAGTTCCCGATTGGATGAGCACTCCATCGGCCCACGCGGTCAGGGTGATCTCGTCCAGTCGGTCGGCCACCTCGCTCAAGCGCCATGCGCCGGTGCCGAGCACGTCGGGAGCCGCGTTCTTGCTCCACGCGACGCTGTGAACTTCGAGGTCCCGGTCGGTGTGATCGCATGCCACCGTGAGCAATACGTCCTCCATCGTGTCGCCCAAGACAACCAGGGCCCACTCGGCTTCACCCGAGGTGCGACCGTGTTGGACGGCGACGGCATCGGTCTGCTGCGCCAGGTACGGCGAGATGGGATACAGCGCCGGGGTCACCGTCGGGGCAGGGACGCCCAGTTCGGCAAGCTCGGCGATGTGCGACGCCACTTCTTCCTGGTTGCGACCGGCATAGCCCGCATTGAGCAGCGCGGTCACTTCAACCGACTCGGTCGTGCCGTCGGGCAGCGTGAATGTGAGCATCAGTAAGGACCCTCTCCTCGTAAATTTTCTGTTTCCGATACGCCCAAAGCCTTGCGCATACGTCTTGTATACAGCAAGTATGGAGCAGGTACAACGGATAGAGTGATCCCAGGCACACGAAGGAGTCGTCATGACCGAACCTGTTTCGGTGGATAGAAAGGGCCTGGCCAAGGCCTTTGCCGCCAGCCTGACCGGAACGGCATTGGAGTGGTACGACTTCGCCGTCTACTCGGCCGCCGCAGCGCTGGTGTTCCCGCTCGTCTTCTTTCCGGACAGCGACCCACTGACCGGAACACTGCTGGCCTTCTCGACGTACGCCGTCGGGTACATCGCCCGTCCGGTCGGTGGATTCGTCTTCGGACGTCTCGGCGACGTCATCGGGCGTAAACAGCTACTCGTCATCACCCTGCTGTTGATCGGCGTCACGACATTCGCCATCGGCTTGATCCCCGGCTACGACACCATCGGCATCGCGGCCCCGATCATCCTCGTCACGATGCGGTTCTGCCAGGGAGTTGCGGTCGGCGGCGAGTGGGGCGGAGCCGTTCTGCTCTCCAGCGAATACGGCGATCCCCGCAAACGCGGCTTCTGGTCCTCGGCAGCCCAGATCGGACCACCGGCAGGCAACCTGCTCGCCAACGGCGCACTCGCGATCCTGACACTGTCACTGACCGACCAGCAGTTCGAGTCCTGGGGATGGCGGGTCGCATTCCTCTTCTCGGCCGTACTCGTCGGGTTCGGTTTGTGGATCCGCCTGAAGCTCGAGGACACCCCGGTGTTCAAGGCGCTCCAGGAGAGCGGCGACCGCTCCGAGGCACCGATCAGCGAGGTGTTCAAGACCGAACTGCGACCGCTGTTGGCGGGCATCATGTCTCGTGTCGCACCCGACGTCATCTATGCAATGTTCACGGTCTTCTCGATCACCTACGGAACCCAGAAGTTGGGCTTCGAGCGCAGCGAGGTACTCACGGCCATTCTGATCGGATCGGCATGCCAACTCGGCCTGATACCGCTCGCCGGAGCAGTGTCCGACCGCATCAACCGGCGCCTCGTGTACGGCGTCGCGGCCGTCGGCGGTGTTGCCTGGAGCGCGATCTTCTTCCTCGTCATCGGCGGCGGATCGCTACCGCTCCTGATCCTGGGAGTCGTTGTCGGCCTTGCATTCCACTCGTTCATGTACGGGCCACAGGCAGCCTTCGTCACCGAGCAGTTCAGCGTGCGATTGCGTTCCACCGGTAGCTCGTTGGCGTACACGATCGCCGGGGTGTTCGGTGGCGCGATGGCCCCGCTGATCTTCGTGTACCTGTTGGACAAGACGGACAGCTGGGTGCCGATCGCCGGATACATCGTGATCGTCGGAGCGGTGACACTCGTCGGCCTGGCACTCGGCCGCAACCCCGACCCCACCGAGGACGAGCACTACGTACTACTGAACCAGGAGCACGAAAACGCTACGCGCGCAGCAGAGTCTGAAGTGTGACCTCGAGGTGAGCGTCGATCTTCTCGTGTACCAGGCCTTCATCGCCCGCACCGAGTGCGTCGATGATGGCCTGGTGCTCGGCGCACACCCGATGCTGCCGGTTGGCCGCGGTGAACAACGCACTCAAGCCCACGCGAAGCTGGCGCGCTCGCAGACCGGCGTACGTACGCGAGAGCAGTTCGCTTCCCGCCGAATCGATCAGACTCTGATGAAACGTGCCGTCCCAGTCGATGAACTGCTTGGGTGCATCCGCATCGGCCGAGTTCATCAACAATTCCTGCTGCGTCAGCGCGTTCTGCATCTGCTCTATCGGCGCATCACCGGCGCGCAGCGCTCGGGTGGCTGCATGCCGCTCGAGGACACCGCGCAGATCCATCAGTTCGGCGATCTGCCGTCCGGACATCGCCGGCACGTGCGCGCCGCGCTTGGGCACCATCTCGACCAGGCCCTCGGACTGCAACATGAGCAGCGCTTCACGAACCGGTGTGCGCGATACGCCGATTCGCGTGGCGAGCTCTTGCTCGTTGAGAAAAGTGCCGGTGGCGGCCGGTGACGACAGCACCTGATCGCGCACGAACAGGTACGCCTTCTCCCTCCCCGACAGCGGCTGCATACGATATGTATACCTGTCTTCCTCCGACGAAACCAGGAGTCACACCGTGAGCTCGTCCATTCGCATCAGCCTCGCCCAGATCACCAGCGGCGAAGACCCCACCGAGAACCTCGAACTCATCGAGACCCACACCCGCGCCGCAGCTCACGCCGGATCGGACGTCGTCGTGTTTCCGGAGGCGACGATGCGCTGCTTCGGCGGACCCATCCGAAAGTTCGCACAGCCTCTCGACGGCGAATGGGCCGACGCGGTGCGGTCCATCGCGTCCGATGCCGGGATCACCGTCGTCGCCGGAATGTTCACCCCCGCGGCAGATGACCGAGTGACCAACACACTGCTCGTCACCGGCCCCGGCATCGATGCGAGCTACGACAAGATACACCTCTTCGACGCGTTCGGATTCGCCGAATCCGACACCGTCGCACCGGGTTCGGACCCACTGGTGGTGGACATCGCCGGAGTTCGGGTGGGCTTCGCGACCTGCTACGACATCCGCTTCCCGGCGCTGTTCCAGAAGCTCGGCGACCTCGGTGCGGAACTCGTTCTCGTTCCGGCATCGTGGGGATCGGGTGACGGCAAAGTGGACCAGTGGACCCTGCTCGCCCGCGCCCGCGCGTTGGATTCGACGACGTTCATCGCAGCCTGCGACCAAGCCGAACCCGCTGCCGCCGAAGGAAAGGCACCATTGGGCGTGGGCCACAGCATCGTCTGCTCCCCCACCGGCGAGATCCTCGGTCAGCTCGACGCGACTCCGGGCATGCTGACCATCGACATCGATACCGCAATGGTCGACGCCGTCCGGAAAACGCTGCCGGTGCTGAAGAATCGCAAGCACTTCGACGCCTGACGGTGCCGCGAACTCGAAGTTATGGATGGATTCCGGCCGAAATACGTCCATAACCTCGAACTCGGCGCGCGCACTCGGCCGTCCCGCAGCGAGATCGCAGTTATGCAGCCGAAAGTGGCCATATCGCCCGCGTAACTGCGAACTCGACGCAGGCCGACAACAACAACGCCGCCGACTCCCAATGGGAGCCGGCGGCGTTGTTGTGAAGCAAGAACTAGCGGGAGCTGACGTCCTGGTAGTCGCGCTCGGTGTAGCCGGTGTAGATCTGGCGCGGACGGCCGATCTTGCCGGTCGTGTCCTCGTTCTGCTCGCGCCAGTGCGCGATCCAACCGGGGAGACGGCCCATTGCGAACAGCACCGTGAACATGCGCGGCGGGAAGCCCATCGCGCGGTAGATCAGGCCGGTGTAGAAGTCCACGTTGGGGTAGAGCTTCCGCTCGACGAAGTAGTCGTCGGTGAGAGCGGTCTCTTCGAGCTTGAGGGCGATCTCGAGCAGTTCGTCGCCATTGCCCAGCTTGCCGAGGATCGTGTGCGCAGTTTCCTTGACCAGCGTCGCGCGCGGATCGAAGTTCTTGTACACCCGGTGTCCGAAGCCCATGAGCTTGACGCCGTCTTCCTTGTTCTTCACTCGACGCAGGAAGTCCGTGGCGTCGCCGCCCTCGGCCTTGATCTTGTCGAGCATCTCGAGCACGGCCTGGTTGGCTCCACCGTGCAGCGGGCCCCACAGCGCATTGATGCCACCGGAGATCGAGGTGAACAGGTTGGCCTGCGAGGATCCGACGAGGCGCACCGTCGACGTGGAGCAGTTCTGCTCGTGGTCGGCGTGCAGGATGAGCAGCATGTCGAGTGCCTTGACGATCTCGGGATCGACCTCGTACGGCTCGGCGGGGAAGCCGAACGTCATGCGAAGGAAGTTCTCGACCAGGCTCTTCGAGTTGTCCGGGTACAGGAACGGCTGGCCGACCGACTTCTTGTAGGCGTAGGCCGCGATGGTCGGCAACTTCGCCAGCAGGCGGATCGTGGAGAGCTCGACCTGCTCGGGATCGTTGGGCTCGAGCGAATCCTGGTAGTACGCCGACAGTGCGTTGACTGCGCTGGACAGCACCGGCATCGGGTGCGCGTTGCGCGGGAAGCCGTCGAAGAACCGCTTGAGGTCCTCGTGCAGCAGCGTGTGGCGACGGATCCGGTCGGTGAACGTCTCGAGCTCGTCTGCGGACGGCAGCTCCCCGTAGATCAGCAGGTAGCTGACCTCGATGAACGACGACTTGCCCGCAAGTTGTTCGATCGGGTATCCGCGGTAGCGCAGGATGCCCGCGTCACCGTCGATGTACGTGATGGCCGACTTGGTCGATGCGGTGTTGACGAACCCGCCGTCCAATGTCGTATAGCCGGTGGTGGCCAGCAACTTTCCCAGCTCGATGCCGTTGTTGCCTTCGGAAGCCTCGGCAATCGACATGGAGTACTCGCCACCGGGATAGGTGAGGGTGGCTTTGGCATCATTCTCAGCGGGCACGAATGGTCCCTCTCGAACTCGTGTAACGGACACGTACTTGAAGCGGACAGTTCTAACGTCGATAGTGAAACTAGTCTCTCGACGCCTCGGACGCCCAGGGAGGGTCGGCACCGGGGCGCGAAACCGTGATTGCCGCTGCCTTCGCGGCGAAATCGAGCGCTTGTTGCCAATCTTGCTTGCTCATCGCTTTGACCGCGTTCGATGTGATAATGGTCTCCTTCTCCAAAAAGCTGAGCAGGGCACCGTGGACGGTGTCACCTGCGCCGATCGTGTCGACGACATCGACGGCCACACCCGGCACCGAGATTTCGTCGGACGCGGTGAAGACCGAGATTCCGTCGCCGCCGCGCGTCATGACCACTGCGGTGACCCCGGCCGCGAGCCAGTCGTCGACGGTGGTCCCCTGCGTTCCCAGCCCCAGCCAGTACGAGTCGTCCTCGGACACCTTGAGGATGTCGATGCTGGGCAACCACGAGCGAAAGCGGTCACGGAAACCGTCGGCAGTGATGTCGCCGCTGGTGCTGTCGATGGCGGCCGGCCGGATATTGGGGTCGAGCATCGTGAGCTTGCCTGCCGCCCGCGCCCGATGCAGCAATCCTGCGTACATCGATGCACCGGGCTCGTAGAGCAGAGACAACGTGCCGAACGAGAGCACGCTGATCTCGTCCGGGAGATCGCCAGGATCGGCCACGAGCCGGTCGGCGGTGCCGTCGGCATAGAAGGAGTACTCGGCGCTGCCGTCCTCGGCGAGGGTGGTCATCGCCAAGGTGGTCGGTTCGTCGCCGCGCTGCACCCACGAGATGTCGACGCCTGCGTCGCGCAGACTCGCCAGAATCTGCTCACCGAACGAGTCGCGCGAGATCCGTGAGAGGTACGCAACCGGCGAACCCAGTCGACCGATCGAGATGGCGACGTTGAACGGTCCGCCGCCGAGTTTGGGTGAGAGCAGCGGTCCCTCGTGCACCGGAACCAAGTCGACCAACGCTTCACCGCACACCAATATCGTCACTTCTCGTACCTCATTCCCCAGGTACCCGACCAGGTTTGCCCCGGCTCGAGCACGATCAGATCGATCTCGGAGTTCAGCGCATCGGGCGGGCACGTCATCGGTTCGATCGCCAACGCCCGGCCCCTCTCGGGATAGGCCTGATCGTTGGCCGGATCGGCGGTGAACACCTGTACCCAGCCGAAGTTCGCGTCGGTCCACAACACGGTCGCGGTGCCGTCGGGGCCACGCAGAACATGATTCGCACGGCCGTCGCCGTCGGGCAGCGACGCACTGAACGGGGTATCGAGCTGTACGCCCTGCAGCGTCCGTGGCTCCCGGAAGTCGTACTCGGTATCGGCCGTCGGCACCGAATTGCCCACGGGCAGATTGCGCACCGGATCGAGCGGTAGCCGGGTCCCGGCCGAGAGTTCGAGCGTGCACTCGTCGAGCGGCACGTCCCCGACCCGGGCATAGGTGTGAAAACCCATCCCGTAGGGCGCGGCGGACTCACCGGTGTTCTTCGCAGACGCAGTCACGGTGAGACCGTCCGCCGACAGCTCGTGGACCACCGTCACCGTCAGCGAGAACGGCCAACCCTGATGCGTCCCGACGTCCACGCTCTGCTCGACGCGATCGTCGGTGTGCTCCACCAGAGTCCATGCCACCTTGCGGACGAATCCGTGGCTGGCGTTGTTCCGTGAGGGCTCGGAGATCTCCAACCGATGTTCGACGCCTTCGAAAGCGAAGGTCCCGTCGGCCGTCCGGTTGGGCCACGGGGCCAACACCAGCCCCGCCGACAGCGGCGGCTTGCTGCCGGCCTCCCAGGTTTCGGTGAGCGCAGCGCCGTCGTACTCGAGAACCCGCAGGCCCGCTCCGACGGCAGCGATGTCTGCCCGATATTTGCCGCTCGTCAACGAGTAGGTCTGTTCGTCACCCATGAGAACCATTCTTTACTACGACACCCACTCGGTAGCGGATGAATGCCGGGAGAGCCAGCGCAGCAATCGAAACACCGATGACGACCAGCACGCCGCCGCCGGCCGCAGCAGCTGCCGTCCCCACCGACGCGGCTGCGGCCCCGTGCAGCACATCGCCGATACGAGGCCCTCCCGCCACGACGACGATGAAGACACCTTGAAGTCGGCCGCGCATCTCGTCGGTAGCGACGGTCTGCAGCATCGTGCTGCGGAACGCCGCGGAGATCATGTCGGCCCCGCCGCCGAGAGCCAGGAACGCCAGCGCGAACCACAGGGCAACGGCGGTCGCCCCGTCGGTGGCCGCGCCGACGGCCAGCCCGAAGCCGATCATCGCCACGCCCCACACGACGATGCAAATCAGCACTGCCAGGCCTTGCCTACGCACGCGCGGAAGCCAGCCCGAGAACACTCCACCCACCACCGCGCCTGCGGACATGGCCGCGAACAGCATGCCCAGCACCGGTCCGCCCGACGCCGGATCACCGAAGCTCTCGTGTGCAATCTGCGGAAAGAGAGCCCTGGGCATACCGAACACCATGGCGATGATGTCGACGACGAACGATGCCAGCAGCACCTTCTGGGTGGCGAGATATGCGAAACCGTCGAACACCGAACGCAATCCGGCTCGCTGACCCGACTTCGCCGGCGGAATTCCCGGCAACCGAATCACGGCCCACAGTGTTGCGAACAGTGCGATGGTGTCGATCAGGTAGAGAGTCTCGAGCCCGATGTAGTAGATCAGAATGCCTGCACTGAGCGGGCCTGCGATCGCGCCGAAGTTGAACACCGTCATGTTCAGCGAGTTCGCAGCCGGTAGCTGTTCGGCCGGCAGGATCCTCGGCAGAATCGCGCTGCGGGTCGGCTGATTGACCGCGAAGAATGCCTGCTGAATTGCCAAGAGCGCCAGGATGATCCACACATTGTTCAGTTCGAGGAACGCCTGCAGCCAGAACAGTGCGGATGTTCCGATCAGGCCGCAGGTGGTGATCATCAACAGGGTGCGGCGATCCATCACATCGGCCAGCGCACCGCCCCACAGACCGAACACGATCAGCGGTACGAGAGCGAACACACCCGTCAGACCCACATAGGCCGAGCTCAGCGTGATCTGGAATACCTGTTGCGGCACAGCCACGATGGACAGCTGGGCACCGATGACGGTGACGATGTTCGCCAACCACAACCGGCGATAGGCCGGGGTCTTCAGCGGTGTCGTGTCGGCAAGTATGCCGCGCAATCCGCTCACGGCTGCAGACGCTCGATCACACCACTTGCCAACGTGATGCGGATCCTGTTGTGCATCCGACTGGTTCGGCCCTGCCAGAATTCGACCGTCTCGGGCTCGACGCGAAAGCCGCCCCAGTTCGGTGGCACCGGCACGTCGATACCGTCGAACGTTGCGGTGACCTCGGCCAACTTGGCGGCCAGGTCTTCACGCGAGCCCACGGGTCGCGACTGTTCGGACGCCCACGCCCCCAGCTGGGAGCCGCGCGGCCTGGTGCGCCAGTAGGTTTCGGTGGTCTCGGCGTCGACCTTGACCACCGAGCCGCGCACGGTGAGCTGCCGGGCACTCGCGATCCACGGGAAGGTCACCGACGCGTAGGGATTCGCCGCGAGTGCGCGGCCCTTGTCCGAGTCGTAATTGGTGTAGAAGACCACGCCGTCGGCATCGAGACCCTTGCACAGCACCGTCCGAGTAGCGGGTCGGCCTGCCTCGTCGACAGTCCCCAACACGATGGCGTTGGGCTCGGGTAGATCTGCCGCCACAGCGTCGGCCAACCACTGCTGCGCCAGTGGGAGCCACCCGCCGGCCAGAGCATCGATATCGAGGTCCTCGGGCTCGCCGTAGTCGACTCGCATGTTCGCCAACCGCTGTTCATCTGCAGACACGAACCCAGACGCTACTCCCGCGTACATGCTCGCTATGGTTCTGGCACAGTACGCCCGCATGCGGCGCAGAGCCGGGCGTAAACGCGACGAGGGAGTCCACAGGCCATGGCTGTTCAACACGTTCCCGAGGATTTCGTGCCCGGTCTCGAAGGTGTCGTCGCCTTCACCTCCGACATCGCCGAACCCGACAAGGACGGCGGCGCACTGCGCTACCGGGGTGTCGACATCGAAGAACTCGTCGCGCAGAACGTCACCTTCGGCGACGTGTGGGCCCTGTTGGTCGACGGCGAATTCGGCCGCGGTCTCCCGCCGGCCGAACCGTTTCCCCTTCCCATCCACACCGGCGACGTCCGCGTCGACGTCCAGGCGGGCCTGGCGATGCTCGCCCCCATCTGGGGCTACCAGCCGCTGCTGGACATCGACGACACCACCGCCCGCGACAACCTCGCCCGCGCCTCGGTGATGGCCTTGTCCTACGTCGCCCAGTCCGCTCGCGGCATCTACCAGCCCGCCGTTCCGCAGAGCCGCATCGATCAGGCTGCCACAGTCACCGAACGCTTCATGGTCCGATGGAAGGGTGAGCCCGACCCCGCCCACGTCGCCGCTATCGACGCGTACTGGGTCTCGGCCGCCGAGCACGGCATGAACGCATCGACGTTCACCGCACGCGTGATCGCCTCCACCGGGGCCGACGTCGCCGCCTGCCTGTCCGGTGCAATCGGCGCGATGTCGGGCCCACTGCACGGTGGGGCGCCGGCCCGCGTACTGCCGATGATCGAGGAGGTCGAGAAGACCGGGGACGCTCGCGCGCTGATCACCGGGATCCTGGATCGCAAGGAGAAGCTCATGGGCTTCGGGCACCGCGTGTACCGCGCCGAGGACCCCCGAGCCCGCGTGCTGCGCGCCACCGCCAAGCGCCTGAACGCTCCACGGTACGAGGTTGCCGCCGCGCTCGAACAGGCCGCGTTGACGGAACTGCGCGAACGCCGGCCCGATCGGGCCATCGAGACCAATGTGGAGTTCTGGGCCGCCGTGATCCTCGACTTCGCCGAGGTTCCGGCACACATGATGCCCGCCATGTTCACCTGCGGTCGTACCGCCGGCTGGTGCGCCCACATTCTGGAGCAGAAGCGACTGGGCAAGCTCGTTCGCCCCGCGGCCCTCTACACCGGACCCGAACCGCGCACCCCCGACTCCGTCGACGGCTGGGAGCTGATCCGGTAGTCGACGGTGTCATGGCACCCGACTAACCTGTGGGTGCCATATTCCCTCGACGCTAGGACGCGCTACTCCATGGCCGATTTGCCGATCATTCCCGCCGACCTTCTTCCCGCCGACGGACGCTTCGGTTGCGGCCCGTCCAAGGTTCGCCCCGAGCAGCTGCAATCCCTGGTCGACGTCGGCGCGTCCGTGTTCGGCACCAGCCACCGGCAGAAGCCCGTCAAGGACGTCGTCGGACGCGTACGCAGTGGATTGAAGGACCTGTTCTCGCTGCCCGAGGGCTACCAGGTGGTACTCGGCAACGGTGGCACCACCGCGTTCTGGGACGCCGCTGCGTTCGGACTCATCCGCGAGAAGTCGCTGCACCTGACCAACGGTGAGTTCAGCTCGAAGTTCGCCTCGGTGGCCAAGAACAACCCCTTCATCGGCGATCCGATCGTCGTCAAGGCCGAGCCGGGCAGTGCGCCCGAACCCACGTCCGACCCATCCGTCGACCTCATCGGTTGGGCACACAACGAGACGTCCACCGGCGTGGCCATCCCGGTCAGCCGTCCGGCCGGCTCCGAGAACGCCCTCGTCGCGATCGACGCCACCTCCGGTGCCGGCGGTCTTCCGGTCAACGTCGCCGATTCCGACGTCTACTACTTCGCACCGCAGAAGTGCTTCGCCGCGGACGGTGGGCTGTGGGTTGCGTTGATGAGCCCGGCCGCGCTTGCCCGCGTCGACGAGATCGCCTCCAGTGGCCGTTGGGTTCCGGACTTCCTGTCGTTGCCGATCGCCGTCGACAACAGCAGCAAGGATCAGACGTACAACACCCCGGCAGTGGCGACTCTGCTGTTGTTCGCGGATCAGATCGAGTGGCTCAACGGCAAGGGCGGCCTGGATTGGGCCACTGCGCGCACCGCCGATTCGTCCTCGCGCCTGTACGACTGGGCCGAGAAGAGCGAGTTCGCAACGCCGTTCGTGACCAACCCTGATCACCGCAGCCAGGTTGTCGGAACCATCGACTTCGACGAGAAGGTCGACGCAGCTCAGGTCGCCAAGATCCTGCGGGCCAACGGCGTCGTCGACACCGAGCCGTACCGCAAGCTCGGCCGCAACCAGTTGCGTGTCGGTATGTTCCCCGCGATCGAGCCGGACGACATCACCGCGCTGACGAAGAGCATCGACTGGGTCGTGTCCACCCTGAGCTGATTGCCAGCAAGCTCCCAGCTGGAGTGCTCCCTTCGAGGCCTACACTTGCGTTGAAGTACGCAAGCGTAAAGACCTCGGAGGGAGCGCTCGTATGTTCAGGCTCCTGGCTTTCGCACTCCGGGTTCGCGTGACACTGATCTACTGCGTCCTCGAGGTGGCAGGCACGGTGGCGCTCGGACAAATCGGACCACACGATCGCTGGCACGTGCTGCATGCGGCGAGTACCAACCTGCACAATCTGACCGACGGCCATCTTGCCACCCTCGTCACGAGCGTCTTTCTCACCGAAGGCCGGGTGAACTGGCTGTGGCTGGCCAGCGTCGCACTCTTGTTCGCCGTCGCCGAATGGATGTCCGGTTGGCGACGATTCCTGCTCACGTTCAGCGCCGGCCACGTCGGCGCGACGGTGCTGGTTGCTGTCGGGCTGTTCATCGGCATCCGCGCCGATTGGCTGGCCGACTCGCTGGCGATGGCCGTCGACGTCGGGGTCAGCTACGCCGCAGCAGCGGTGGCCGGGTCCATGATCAGGTTCCTGCCGATGCCGTGGCGACCGGTCTGGGCTGCACTGTGGATCGGGGTCGTCGCCGTCAGCGGCATTCAGAGCCCGTCGTTCACCGCCGTCGGGCACGCTCTCGCCCTGACTATCGGCCTCGGCCTGGGCGCGCTGTACTTACACAGGGACGGATCGGCATTGCGCCACAAGGCAATTGACGCAACTTCGGGCGATCGAGTGCAGCCGAGCCCGCAGCTGTCTACGCTCTGGTAGAGAAACGATCGTCGGCGGAAGCGATGCGTGTCGAACACCCACCGAGGACATCGGGTGAACTAGGGTCGAATTCGACGGTATCGCGAGCCGGCGCGATGAGGAGGTCACAGTGCGAGACTTACATGTGGTGGGTCTCGAGGCCGACGGAAAGTTCGTCGTCTGCGCAGATCCCAAGACCGGCGACAGATTCCGGCTTCCAGCCGACGACAAACTCCGCGCAGCCTCACGCGGCGACATCGCTCGACTAGGACAGATTGAGATCGAAATGGACAGCTTGCTGCGGCCGAAGGAAATCCAGGCTCGAATTCGGAGTGGAGCGACCATCGAACAGGTCGCCGCCGATTCCGGAATGGCCGTCAGCCGCGTCGAGGTGTTCGCTCACCCCGTTCTGCTCGAACGCTCACAGGCTGCGTCGATGGCTCAGGCAGGTCATCCGCTGCGCCACGACGGACCCGCCGTCCAGACTCTGCTCGATGTCGTCACACTCGCCTTCCGCGCTCGCGGGCACAACCTCGACGACGCCGAGTGGGATGCGTGGCGCGACGAGGACAACAAGTGGGTCGCACAGCTGAAGTGGCAGGCGGGACGCACCACCAACAAGGCGCACTGGCAGTTCCTGCCCGACGGACACGGCGGCACCATCGCGCCACTGGACGACACCGCACACGAACTGATCGATCCCGACTTCGGACGTCAGCTACGTGGCCTCGCTCCGGTACGCGCCCTCGCGCCTGCAGCGGCAGACGACGAAGCCTCACAGCAGAGCTTCGACGAGTACTACGGCACCACCTCGGACAGTGAACTGGACGCCGAAACCGTCGACATCGAAGACGACGAAGCCCCGGCTCCCGACGTCGATCAGCCGCGCGAGCCGGTGGCCAGAGACCCCAAACCCGCCCCCAAGGCTGCACCCGGACACGGTGGTAAGGACAAGCGCGGCAAACCCGCCATGCCATCCTGGGAAGACGTCCTGCTCGGAGTACGCAGCAGCGGTCACAACTGACGTCGTAGATGACCGATTCACCGCTCGGTGACAAATCGCCGACGCTCACGCCGTAGGCTTTCGACGAAGCTTACGGAGAGAGAGGTGCCGGTAGTGGGGGCCAAAGCGTCAACGATCTGGTACGTGGACACACCGGATCCGATTTCTGTACTCCGAGAGGCGACCACCTCGGACTGGAATGCTGCGACGGCCCTCGTCGGCCGCCTCTACCCCCACCTGACCGCTGTGCCCCTCGCACAAGGTCCGATATCGACATCGGCAGGGGTGGACGACGATCACGTCTTCATCGGCTGCTATCCGGGCGTGACCGTGGTGTGCGGGTCCAATCTTTCGGTGCCGACACCGTCGACGCTTCCCGAATCGTTCACTCGCCCTCTGGCATCCGAGCACACCTACCTCGTCGCGTCGGATCCCCAGCACGCGTGGGGAGCGTTCGCCTACTGGGAACGCGGTGAGTTTCGGCGATCGTTCAGCGCTACTCCGGTGTACATCTACGAGGACGCGGGCCTGCCGCTGGTGTGGGAGCGATCCTTCTGGGCCGGTGAGCATCCGCTGATCTATCCCCCCGGAGTGATGCCGGATCCGCAGTCACTGCCGTTCCACCCGCAGGAATTTGCCGAGGCCGCCAACGCCGAATGGCTCGGATTCCGCTACACCGGTGCCCCGCACGCAGACGAGTTCGATCCGGCCACCCTGCCGGTCTGCGGTTTCACGATGTACGTTCCCGGCCAGGAGCCGCAGCGTCAGAATGTCGAGGCCCAGAACGCACCCGCACCGGAATCGACCGAACCAGCACCGCGACCGAAGAAGCGTTGGTTCTCGCGAAAATAGTGGCTCGGTATGGGCACCGTTGCACACAACGATCGCCGGTCGACGGGTTTCCGTCGATCGTGAACGGTAGTGCGCAACCCTGCCCGCGGTCGGTCAGAACGCCAGGGCCGCCAGGGCCACGAAGCTCAGTAGCGCACCGACACTCGCACCGTAGACAGCCCAGCGCCACACCGGGACGCGGAGCCACCGCAGGACCGTCGGGGCTGCGCCTGCCACGACGACGAGGTTGAGGCCTATCGCGAGCAACGGATGCACTCGCGCCAGTTCCAGTCCGAACGCCGCCAGTGCCACCGCCACGAGAATCGCCGAGACCACGGCGATCGGAAGACCGGTCCACAGATTGCCCGGGTCGCGATCGGTCACGTCAGACGCACCCGTTCGTAGAACCCCATCGCCGCCGCTGTCGCGACGTTGAGCGAATCGGTGCCAGGTGCCATCGGGATGCGCGCGCGAATGTCGGTGGCGCGCATCGCATGTTCGGTCAGACCCGGGCCCTCTGCGCCGAGCAACAGCGCCACCTTCTCCCCCGTCATCGCCGCAGCCAGCGACACGGCTTCCGGATTGGGTGTGAGCGAGATCAGCTGAAAGCCGTGCGCACGAACACGATCGAGGCCGCGCGGCCACTCGGGCACCTTCGCGAAGGGCACCCGCAGCACGTGCCCCATCGAGACCCGTACCGACCGCCGGTACAGCGGATCCGCACACGCGGCACCGAACAGCACAGCGTCGACGCCGAGGCCTGCTGCATTACGGAACATCGACCCGAGATTCTCGTGATCGTTGACGCCCTCGAGGATCGCCACCGTCGTGGCGTCGGCCAGCACCTCGTCCAGATCGAGAGCAGGCGGCCTGTTTGCCGCCGCCAACACTCCACGGTTGAGATGGAAGCCGACGACCTCGGCCATCACCTCGGCCGACGTCCGATAGAACGGAACATCCGATTCGGCGAGATCATCGCGCAAGGCGTCGAGCCGTCGATTCACGCCCAGCAGGCTGATCATCGGGAAGCGCGAGGTCAGCAGGCGCTGCGCAACCAGCACACCCTCGGCGATCACCAAGCCCTTGCCCTCAGGCAGATCGGGTCGCTTGTCCGAGGAGTTGAGGTCGCGAAAATCGTCCAGCCGGGGGTCGAGAGGATCGTCGACATCGATTACATGAACCACCCGCTCATCTTGTCACCCGGCTTTTCCGGGACTCCGTCGGCGAAGGCCTACTTCTATATGGAAAAGTAAAGAGCGATGACTACCGACGAATCGATCACCATCCGTACCGCCACCGACGACGACTGGGATGCCGTCGCGCTGCTCGACGCCCATGCCTTCGGCGAGCACCAGAACGCCGAGGACTTGGCGGAGACGCAGATCCTGACCCAGTCCGAGCACGTGTACCTGGCGTGGGACGGCGAGACCCCGGTGGGTGTGGCCATGCACTTCCCGATGTCGGTCACCGTTCCCGGTGGTGCGCAGGTCGAGGCGTCCGGAGTCTCCTGGGTGTCCGTCGCGCCGACGCATCGTCGACGCGGCATCCTGCGGTCGATGTTCACCCAGCAGCACCGCGCTCTGAACGACGCGGGCGCGCCGCTGTCTTTGCTGACAGCCAGCGAGGCGACGATCTACGGACGCTTCGGGTACGGCCCGATCACCGAGGAGATCAGCGTCTCGATCGACCGTCGGTTCGCTCAGTTCCGCAAGGACGCTCCCCCGGCGACGGGCGTGCGACTGATCGAATCGGCCGAGGCCACCGAATTGCTCCCGGACATCTACCACCGGTGGCAGCAGCAGACCGCAGGCGCGCAGCCCAAGCCACCGATTCGGTGGGAACGGTTCTTCGCCGACCGCGAGAACCGGCGCGGCGGACTGACGGCACTGTTCTTCATCGTCCATCCCGACGGCTACGTCGCCTACCGACGCGGACGCAACCCCAGCCGGGTGGTGGTGGAGGAATTCATCGCGGTGACCGACGACGCGTACGCAGCGCTGTGGCAGATCCTGGTCGGAGTGGACCTGGTCGACACCATCGAGGTCCGACAGGCACGCGACGAAGCACTGCCGTTCTTGCTGACCAACAATCGGCTTCCGAAGGTCACCGCACACCACGACGCTCTGTGGGCCCGCATCATGCACGTCGAGGCAGCGCTCGAGGCGCGGACCTACGCTCTCGACACATCGCTGATCATCGCTGTCCGAGATCCGTTCCTCGACGCAGGCGGTACCTACTCGTTCAGCGTCACCGATGGCACAGCGACCTGCACCCGGGTGGAATCCGAACCGGACATCGAACTGGACATCGATGTGCTGGCCAGCATCTATTTCGGCACCCACCGGGCTCGGTTGTTCGCCGCGGCGAATCGCCTCACCGCTCGCACCGAGGAATCCCTGCATGCGCTCGATCTGACATTTGGAACAGCGCGCCCGGCCGTTATGGGCTGGGGTTTCTAGAGCGGGCTGTTCGGCTTGTCGAGCGCGGTCGCCGAGCCGCCCTGCATCCGGAGGGCGGCGCACAGCGTCACCGCGATGAGCACCGTCATGTAGGCGATGAATTCGAAACTGCCGTGGCTGCTCGTGGCGTGGTAGAGCAACGGTGCCGTGCCCCCGAAGAGGGAGTTCGCGACGGCGTAGCCGAAGCCGACCCCCAGCGCCCGGATGTGTGGGGGAAACACCTCCGCCTTGGCGATGCCGTTCACGGACAGGTAGCACGTGAGCACGATGAACGCGCTCACCAGGATGACGAAGACCACGGGCGGGGACGTCTCCTGGGTAGCGGTCAGCACCAGCGCCCCGGTGGCAGGTATCCCCAGCACCCCGAATACGACGAGCAGAGGCTTTCTGCCGATGCGGTCGCTCAGTGCGCCGCCGATCGGTTGGAGCACCATCAGCACCACGAACGCGGCGAGCACCAGACCGGTCGCGGTGAGCTCTCCCCGGTCGCCGTCCGCGGCGAAGAACGTCTCGCGAACGATCGAGGGAACCGTGACGGTGTAGGTGTAGAACGCCGCGCTTCCTCCCGCGGTCAACAGAAACACCCACATCAGCGGACGCCAATGACCGCGAAACAGTGCTCCCATCGTGGCGTCCCGGTCGGCCTGGGGTGCCGTCGGTTCTCGCGGGGCGCGATCGAGCCCGCGCGCCCACCAGAGTGACGCCAAGCCGGCCGCACCTCCCGCGGCGAACGCGAGGCGAAAGCCCCACTCCGAGATTGCCGCTCGGTCGGTGCTCGCGAGCAGCACGAGTAGACACGTCTGCGCGAGCACGAGGCCGCCGACGATGGTCGCGGCCTGGAACGAGGCGAAGAATCCGCGATGACCGCGCGTGCCCGACTCGGAGAGCAGCACCGTCGCCGCCGCATATTCGCCACCGGTGGCGACGCCCTGGACGATGCTCACGACCGCGAGGATCACCGCCGCCCAGGCACCGATCGCGTGGACCGTGGGAGTGACCGCCAACGCAACCGATCCGGCCGACATCAGCGTGACTGCTGCGACGAGCGCGAACTGTCGGCCTCGCACGTCCGCGAGCCTGCCGAACAGCCACGATCCGAGCGGGCGTACGACGAAGGTCAATGCGAAGAGTCCGTAGACGTACACGAGTGAATCGTCCGAGGCCGGATCGAAGAACTCGGTCCGGAAATACGGCGCGAAGGTCGCGTAGAGATACAGGTTGAACCACTGCACCAGGTTCGGCACCGAGCCCACCAGAATGACGCGCATCTGCGTACGACGGTCGGGGCTCGCCGACTCGGTGCGATTCACGAGCTGAAAGTACCCGAACACGTGGCAAACAGGGCGAAACCGGGAAGCACATGACTTTTGTCATGGCTGGACCGTGACGCTGTCACTCCAAGTCATGATGCGCTGCACTGTTTTCGGCGGTTCGGGCGCAGCAGACTCGTAGTCATGAAGCAACCAGACGAAGGAAATCTGTTCACCGATCTGATGGAGATCGGGCCGGCTCCGACGATGGCGCGTGAGATCGTCGTCATCGTCATCAGCTTGGCCATTGTCGCCGTGCTCTTCGCGATCGTCGGCACGTCCCTTCCGGCGTTCGTCGCACTCGGCGTCATCGTCGCCTTCATGGGCGTCCGGTTCGTCATCGGACTGCGGCACTGGGAGAAGCAATCATGACCATCATCGACGTCGACGGAATGACGCGGCGCTACGGCTCGGGCAAGAACGCGTACGAGGCCGTCCAAGCCCTCGATCTGCATATCGCCGAGGGCGAGCTGTTCGGATTGTTGGGCACCAACGGTGCCGGCAAGACCTCCACTCTCGAAGTGATCCAGGGTCTTTCGCGGCCGAGCAAGGGAACGGTCCGGATCATGGGAATGGATCCGGTGGCCGATCGCCGTAAGGTGCGCCCGTCTCTGGGCATCATGCTGCAGAAGGGCGGCCTGCCGCAGGATCTGACAACCGCCGAGAGTCTGCGGATGTGGGCCGGCACCTGCAGTGATCCGTTGCCGGTAGCGGAGGTGCTCGGCCGCGTCGATCTGGCCGATCGCGCCGACACTCGGGTGAAGTTTCTCTCCGGCGGGGAGCAACGTCGACTGGACCTCGCCTGCGCGATCATCAGCCGTCCGCGCATCCTGTTCCTGGACGAGCCGACCACCGGGCTCGATCCCGAAAGTCGTCGCAACACATGGCGATTGATTCAGGAGCTGAAGAACTCCGGCGTGACGATCATGTTGACGACTCACTACCTGGACGAGGCCGAGTCCCTGTGCGATCGACTCGCGATCATGCACCGCGGCAGAGTCGTTCGCAGCGGCACCGTGGACGAGGTGGTCGCCGACCACCCGGCGAAGATCGAGTTGAAGGCCCCCGGCACGGCATTGCCGTCGCTGCCCGGTACGTCGATCGACGTCTCGGGTGACACCGTCTCGATCCAGACATCATCGGTACAGGACACGCTCACCGACCTGCTCGTGTGGGCCCGCACCAATGGCGTCACTCTGCACGGTCTGGATGCCCGCGCGGCATCACTGGAGACCGTGTTCCTCTCCATCGCAGACGAATTCGACAACTCCACCGTGAACGACCCAGCTATCGAAAAGACCGAGGTGATGAGCGCATGAGCACGATGACCGCCCTGTCGCGAGCAGAATTCACACTGCTCGGACGCAACCGAGTACTTCTGTTCAACGCGATCGTCATGCCGTTGATCTTCCCTATCGCGCTGCTGATCATCGGCAGCCGGAGTGACGGCGGACTGAAAGACGCAGGCGTCGCGAGTGCGTTGGAGATCTTCGCATTGTTCCTGGTGGTGCTCGTGGTCTACTACAACATGCTCTCGGTCTACGCCACACGTCGAGACGAGTTGGTGCTCAAGCGACTTCGCACCGGCGAGAGCTCGGACGTCCAGATCCTGCTCGGCCCCGCAATACCCTCGCTGATCCTCACCGTCGCCCTCAGTCTGATCGTCGGAGCTGTGGTGATCGCCTTCGGCGGGCCAGTTCCCGTCAACGTGCTGCTCGTCGCCGTGGCCCTCCTCGGCGGTGCCGGGCTGTTCGCCGCACTGGCACTGATCACCTCGGCCTTCACTCGCAACGCCGAAGCGGCACAGATCACCAGCCTGCCGGTCATTCTGATCGCGTTGGCCGGCTCGGCCGCGCTGCGCGGCGTCGTCCCTGATTCACTGAGCAACGTCATCGACCTGACCCCCATGGCCGCGGTCTCGGACCTGCTGAATCTGGGCTGGTTCGGTAACACCACCCCCGGCGACGCGTCGCTCGGATTTGCCGGCACCTTCGGCGAGGCCGCCATGCCTCTGGCGGTGATGCTGGCCTGGATCGTCGGAAGCCTGCTGATCGCCCGGACGCACTTCCGCTGGGAACCGCGGTCCTAGACCGCCCCCTTCCCCGTCCATCTGCAAGGCTGGAGACCATGAAGCTGTACGAGTACCTGAATCCACTGCACGGCTGGAACGACAGCAGTGCAGTGGACAAGGTACGCGTCTACACCCGCCAGTCGTTTCTGCTGATCTCCGTCGCTGTTGCCGTGGCAGGGATGCTGACGTCATTGCAGTTCGTCGACTATCTCTCGATGGCAGCGATCGCGGCCTGCTCCGCCGCCGCCTTCGTGGTCGTGCAGCGCACCCCCGCACTCGGCGGCGAGTCGACGGCCGACCCACGAATCCCGTTGGCGATCCTGGCCGTCGCCGCTGTGGTCCTGGTCGCCGGCGGGACCACGAGCAACACCCTGTGGGCCGGCGTATTGGTCACCACCGCAGTTGCGACCCGGATTCCATTGCGATGGTCTCTGGTGGCGGCCGTCGCCGCCGCTGCGCTCGCGGCGGCTCTGGGAACCCCGGCAGTGGAAACTCTGATACTCGGCGTCTTCATAGCCTTCATGGCGTTCACCGTGCAACTGTCGGCGTGGTTGCTGCGCATCGTCACCGAACTCGACGCCACCCGCGACGCCGCGGCTGCGCTGTCGGTAGCGGAGGAGCGACTGAGGTTCTCACGAGACCTGCACGACGTCGTCGGACGAGCGCTCTCGGCCATAGCCGTCAAGAGCGAACTCGCCGCGACGCTGGCTCGTCGAGGTGACGACCGAGCGGCGGGCCAGATGGACGAGGTTCGCATTCTGGCCCAGGAATCCATGGCCGACGCCAGAAAGCTGGTTCGGGGTTACCGATCGGTCGATGTGGCGTCGGAACTCGACGGAGCTCGATCGCTGCTGTCCGCCGCAGGTATCTCCACCGAACTGATCGGCGAGACGTCGGTCCTGTCCGAGCGCGCGGCCGAGGCGGCCGCCTGGGTGGTTCGTGAGGGAGTGACGAACATTCTGCGACATTCCGAGGCCACGTATTGCCGGATCGAGCTGACCGACAACAGTATTCGACTGATCAACGATCATCCGCAACCATCGACCGGCCGCGACGACGGCACCGGCCTGAGCGGCCTGCGCGAAAGGTTGGTCTCGGTCGGAGGCACCCTGGACGCGCAGAAGACCACCGAAGCGTTCACCCTCACGGCGGCGCTGCCGACCCAGAACCCGAGGACCACATCATGATTCGAGTTCTACTGGCCGACGACGAGAATCTGATCAGAACGGCACTGGCGACCATGCTCGATCTGGAGGACGACATCGAGATCGTCGGTCAGGCCGACTCCGGTGAGCAGGCGCTGACCGTGGCCGCCGAACTGGCACCCGATGTGGCAGTGCTGGATTTGCAGATGGGCGGCATCGACGGCATCGAGACGGCCCAGAAGATTGCCGAAACCCTGCCCGCCTGCGCGTCGATCATCGTAACCAGCCACGGTCGACCGGGTTACCTGAAGAAGGCACTGGAGGCGGGAGTGCGGGGGTTCCTGCCGAAGACCACCTCGGCCGCCACCCTCGCCGAGGTGGTGCGCACCGTGCACGGCGGCGGGCGCTACGTCGATCCGACACTCGCCGCGGAAGCCATCGGGGCCGGCGACTCACCGCTCACACCGCGTGAGGCCGACGTGCTCGAATTCGCCGCCGATGGCGCATCCATAGCGGAGATCGCACAGCGCGCACATCTGTCTCCGGGGACCACCCGCAATTACCTGTCCGCCGCCGCTGCGAAGCTCGGCGCGGCGAACCGGCACGAGGCCTGCGCACTGGCTCGACGCCACGGGTGGATCTGACGCGTCATACTTTGGCGGTTGCGGAGACCGTGTCGAGGGTGGGCAGCCGGTGACCTTCGGCGGGCGGCACCACGGTGATCCGCAAATTGTTGTGCCGCAGCAGGTATACCGCAGCGAAGAGACCCGTGGCCAGTGAGATGACGCCGCCGAACAACAACGGTGCGCGTGGGTCGAGGACGTCGGCGAGCCAGCCGAGCACCGGGCTGCCCAGCGGAGTTCCGCCCAGGAAGCACAGCATGTAGATGCCCATCACGCGTCCGCGCATGTCGGATGGAACCGACATCTGCAGAATGTTCATCGCCGACGTCGTGAACGTCAACGTCAACGCGCCGGTGGGCACCAACAGCACCGCTACGAGAACGTAATTGGGCATCAACCCCACGAGCAGCTCGAAGAGCCCGAACGCGATGACGGCACCGATGAAGAGCCGTAGTCGTGGGGCCGCGGCGCGCCGGGCCGCCAGGGTCGCTCCCGCCAATGTGCCCACCGCGAGGGTGGTCGACAGCAATCCGTATGCGTCGGCTCCACTGCCGAACGTGTTGCGCGCCAGCACCGACAGACTCAGGGGAAAGTTGAGACCGAACGTCGAGACCATGAATACCGTCGCCAGCAATACGCGCAGGTCTCCCCGCCCCCAGACGTACCGAAAGCCCTCTCGCACCTGCCCTTTGGCGCGCGGTGCCGGTTCGACACGGAAGAGTTGACCGACGTTCATGGCCAGGAGGGCGCCGAACACCGCGGCGAACGACACCGCGTTGATCAGGAATACCCAGCCGGTACCGACGAGGGTGATGAGCACACCGGACACCGCAGGCCCGACGATCCGCGCCATGTTGAACGTCATCGAGTTCAACGCGATCGCGTTGGAGAGGGTTTCCTTGCCGACCATCTCGATGGTGAAGGATTGCCGCACGGGTGCGTCGATGGCGGACGAGCAGCCGAGGATGAAGGCAATGACATAGACGTGCCACAACTCCACCATGTTGCCGACGTCGAGCACGCCGAGCACCAGACCGCAGACTGCCGCGAACACCTGGGTGATCATGAGGAGCTTGCGCTTGTCGTATCGGTCTGCCAGTACTCCGCCCCACACCGAGAGAAACAGCGTCGGCCCGAATTGCAGAGCCATGACGATGCCGACGGCGAAGCCATTGCCGCCGGACAGCGTCAGTACGAGCCAATCCTGGGCAACCCGCTGCATCCACGTTCCGACCAGCGAGACGATCTGCCCCGACGCCCACAATCGGTAGTTGCGAGTCTTCAGAGCAGCGAACATCGACGAACCGGACGCAGAGGAAGCAGGGGCCACCATTCAGATAATAAACCTAGGTAACTACTCGGAGTCGCTCACCAGTGCACCGATGATGTTCACCGCGTCCCGCAGAATGTCGAGCTGCTCGGGCGTGAGGCCCGCGAGCTGGGCGGTCATCCATGCCTCGCGTGCGCTCGCCTCGTCGGCGATCAGCTCTTGGCCGGCCGGTGAAAGCGACACGATCACCTGGCGTCCATCGGTGGGGTGCGGCGTGCGCACCACGAGGCCGAGTTCGGCCAACGACGCGATCACCCGCGTCATCGACGGTGGCTGAACCCTCTCCCGCGCCGCCAGCGCACCGGGCGTCATGTCGCCCTCCCGACTCAGCGTGGCCAGAGCGGACAGCTGAGTCAGCGATACTTGCGAGTCCACTCGCCTACCTCGAAGGTGGCGAGTCAGCCTCACCACCGCAAGCGACAGATCGCTTGCCAATTCCCGATTGTCATTAACTATGTTTCCCGACGTCACAGCGCAGAGAATACGCCCTGGCACGCACCGCGCATCATGTAACCGCTTCGGTGATGGGTCCCACCGCGAAATATGCAACAAACAGCAGTGCAACAATCCACAACAGGGGATGTACCGACTTCGCCCGGCCGGATCCGACCGCAAGAACCACCCAGGTGATGAAACCGACGCCGATCCCGTTGGCGATCGAGTACGTGAAGGGCATCACCACGATGGTCAGGAAGGCGGGCAGCGCGTAATCGAAGCGTCGGAAATCGATGTCGAGCACCTGTCCGATCATCAGCGCACCCACCACGACCAGAGCCGGAGCGGCCGCTTCGATCGGAACGACGGCCGTGAGCGGAGTGAAGAACATGGCCAGCAAGAACAACAATCCGGTGACCACGTTCGCCAGCCCGGTGCGAGCACCCTCGGCGATTCCGGACGCGGATTCCACGAACACGGTGTTCGACGACGCCGACGCACCGCCACCGACGATCGCTCCGGCCCCCTCGACCACGAGAGCCTTACCGATGTTCGGCAGCGTTCCGTCCTTGTCCAGCTTCGCTTCTTTGCCCAAGCCGGTCATCGTGCCCATCGCGTCGAAGAAGTTGGCGAGTACGAGCGTGAACACCAGCAGGCTTGCCGCCAGCACTCCGATGCGAGTGAACGCTCCGAACAGATCGACGTTGCCCACCAGCGAGAGATCCGGCGATTGCACCAACTGACTCGGCAACTGCGGCACCGACAGATTCCACCCCTTGGGGTCGACGCCGTTGGAGGGCCCCACATCGGTGACGGCCTCGACGATCGCCGCGAAGATCGTCGTGACCACGATCCCGATCAGCAGTCCGCCGCGAACCTTGCGCACTACGAGTACGCCCATCAGCAGCAGCCCGAACACGAAGATGACCGTCGGCCACGACGCAATCGACCCATCGATGCCGAGCCCGACGGGAACCGTCGTACCTGCGGCGTCGGGGATACGGCGCACGAACCCGGAGTCGACCAGCCCGATGAAGGCGATGAACGCTCCGATGCCGGCGGCGATCGCTGCTTTCAGCTCCGCCGGGATCGCATTGAAGACCGCTGTGCGGAATCCGGTGACGGCCAGCAGCACGATGATGATGCCGTCGATGACCACCAGCCCCATCGCCTCGGGCCAGGTCACCTGCGGTGCGATGGTCACGGCGAGCAATGTGTTGATGCCGAGGCCCGCCGCGATACCGAAGGGGTAGTTGGCGATGATGCCGAAGGCGATGCTCATGAACCCGGCCACCAGCGCTGTCACGGCAGCCACCTGGGCCACCGGCAGGATGTTGCCGAGCACGTCGGTCTTGGCCGCTGCGTCGTCGGCGGAGAAGCTGCCCAGAATCAGCGGATTGAGGACGACGATGTAGGCCATGGCCACGAAAGTGACCACGCCTCCCCGCACCTCGGACCCCACCGTCGAGCCGCGCTCGGTGATCTTGAAGTAGTTGTCGAGTAGCCGCGACGACAATTGCATGAGCGAACGATAAAGCACATCGTGAGACTTGGGGAAATATGGTGGCGTAGCGTGATTTTGTGGCCGACCTCCCCCAGATCCCGCGCAGCCTGACCGATCCGGTGCCGGTGTTGGCAATCGGCATCCTCGGCTGGATCGTCGCACTGGTGGTGTTCACCGCCACCGGAGACCGCACCGACGACGCCCTCGCAACCTGTTGGTCGGGGCTGGCCGTGGGTGCAGTAGGGTTCGGAATCTTCCTGATACAGAGAGCGGCGTCACGTCGCGGAAGCAAAACCGCCCAGCGCGGCCTCGATTGAGACCAGCATCACGTTAGCTCGATCACCACACCGCCCCTGACGTGGGCAAACTAACCCCTCAGCCGGTTGAGTAACACAAAGTTAACGTGGACCATGGGTTATGTCAGTTAATACAACCTCTTGATCCACGAAAGCCAGGCCATGAAGCTCGTCTCTCAGTACCGCAACCGTCGCAACCACGTCCGCTCGCTCCGCGCCCTCTACGCACGCGCCAATGCTGTCTCCAGCCCGGCCATGCGCGACGAGCTGCTCGTCATCGCTCAGCGCTCGGATTTCTCGCGCTGATCAGCCTGACGGCATAGATCCATCCCAGCCCCCACAGGGCACCGAACACCCAGCCGGCCAGCACGTCCGTGGTCCAATGCGCACCCAGGTAGATCCGAGAGAATCCGATCAGCAGGGCCGCGACCACAGGTAGCACGAGCAGTACCGGCCGATGCAGCCACGGATGCGGCGATCGCAGCATCAGCGCGATCGCCACCGTGGCAAGCAACATCGACATCATCGCGTGGCCCGACGGAAACGAATGGCTCGCAATGTCCACCAGCCGCTCGGGAATCGGTGGACGCTCCCGCGCGAACGCGAATTTGAGCGCATTCATCAGACCCCAGCCGGTGAGCATCGAACCCGCAACGACAACGGCATCCGCCCTGCGTCCGACGCGAAGCACCGCAACGACAACCACCGTGGCCAACAGGAACATCGACACCGTGTTGCCGAGTGTGGTGACGATCCAGAACACCGTGGTGAGCCAGTCGACGCGATGATCGACCATCCAGTCCAGCACTGTGGCGTCAAAGCCCACGAGGACGCTCCCAACTCTCCGAACAATGTACGGTCCTGTCTGCGTCGACCCAGAACGGCACGGCGTGGTCACCGCTGACGTCTCCGGTCGATCGGACCACCAGTTCTCGGTGGACCACCACTCCGCCCTGCGGAAGCGGCAATCCCATTACCGCACAAGCCAATACCGCTCCAGGTTCACGGTCCCAGGAGCTGACACGTCCGACTCCGAGTACTTCTCCGCTGATCGCCTCCGACGCCGGTCTGATGTCCAGAACGTCTGCCAGAGCGGCTGCTGTGGTGATGTCCGAGAGAACTGCAACCTCCGTCGGTACGACGCCTGCCAGCCATGGTGTGTCGATCACCAACGCATCCGACGCGTCGATGACCGCTCCGCCGAGAGTGCGGACTCGATCAGGCGGGTCGATGTCGGCGATGTCGATGCGCCCGTCGACAACCGCAGTGGCGATCAGCGTGTGAGTCCGTGCGATCACCGCAGAGGTCGGACTCCGCCGTGGATCCCCCAGTGCCTCGAGCAGTAACCGGCACGTCTCGACGCTGTCGCAGGCCGATGCGCTCAATACGGCCGACAACTCGTCGGCGCGCGGGTGATCCAGCGGATCGAGCAGGCCTGCGAATGTCCCGTCGGACGGAGCTCTGAACGCGCTCAGGGGCACCCTCTGCATCCGCGCATGACGCCTGAGCCACCACGCGGTGTAACCGTCTCGATCGGTCAGAGCCGCACGGGTACTCGGATCGTCGAGCAGAACGGTCAGCGCCTCCGACCATGCGTCCGAACGAACGAGATCGAGATCTCGGACTGCGAGCAGCGTCGCCGGTTCCGCGGACAGTTCGGACCACCACCCCGACTCGTCGTCGAGATCGTGGTCCGGCCCGGTCGGCAGCTCGTCGCGTATCACCGAGAAACCCCACCCGACGCCCACCGCGCGCAGCGCCCGCTCACCGAACCTCGTCACCACCGCAGGCGCGAGAACGCCGAACGGGGAATCCTGCACCAGCAGATCCGCCAACGGCGCTCCGGGAAGCAACAATTCGTCGGCACTGCGCAGCTCGCCGTCCTCGTCTTCGAGTGGCAGGCCGCCGATCCAACCAGGTAGTTCACCCGCCTCCGCGGCCAGGGCGAGAACCGCGCTCACCAGGGTGTCGACGTCGTCGCCGTCCCAGTCGAGATCGTCGAGCGCCGCTTCGAGAGCCGGGTCCGTCAGCAATTCGGACGCGGTTGCCTCGCGAGCCCCGAGCCTCGTCAGCAGCGGACTCACTGCGCCCGGATGCACCAGACGCACCCACGTCACCGCCGCCGAGGCATCCGATCCGATCACCGTTGTTCGCGCACCGGTGACCGTGCGGCCGTCTGCCAGCGGAACAGGCAGAGCTGCAAGCTCTTCCGCCGCAACACCGTCGACGACGAGGGGCGCCAACGCGTCGAACAGCTGCTGCCACCACGACGGTTCGCGGCCCAGACCACCGAGCATCTCCGCCAGCCGCGCCAACCCGATCCGGTGCACCCCCACTGCCGACAGCGCCGACGCGTAGCGCGCGCCCGACAGCGTCGCGTCGGCCAGATCCGGTACGACGTCGATCAGCACCGAGGTGAGTTCCGCGGAGGCATCCGCGACGACATTCGACCGCTCCGGCACGAGGTCGCGTCCGCGCGCACCGGGAAGCCATGGAGCGCTGGACAATCGGCGAAAGATCAGCTCTCGCAACTGCCCGTCGACCTCGCTTCGGGCGAATCCGACCTCGGGAACGAACGACACTCTCGACGCTGCGGGCAGTGACGCCACGAAATCCGCATACCCGTGTGCCAGCGCATCGAACGAGACACCCGGAAGCACGCGCCGTCGGTCCGGCTGCATCGGTACATCGGTAATCACCAAGGCGGGCAACGACAACAGCTCGTCCGATCGGGTGGGAGCCCGCAACACGTCGGGGGACGCCGGAACGGGTAGACCGTCGACGACCGGAGCCAGCCAGCGCGCGGCAGGGGTGCTGAACTGTCGCCATGTTCGCGACCCGATCGCGATGTCGATACTCTGGGCGTCGAGTGTCGTTCTGATGCAGTCGATCACATAGCCGTCGATGTCGATCGAGTCCAGTGCCTCGAGTTCGAGAAGCAGATCGACAGCCTCGTCCGCGTATCCGGACGCGAAGGACGCCGCGTCCGAATCCGGTCGCGGCGCCAACACGATCTCGGTGTCGTACCCCGCTGCGGGGGGTTCGACCACGGGCCACGCCAACCTCAGTACCGGCACGCCCGCCTCGGGCACGGCCATTCCGCGCTCGCGCAGTGCGTCCGCGGTACGCCGTGCACTGAACAGCACACCGCCGTCACGGGAGCGCACCTCGATCTCGTCGGACACCGATCGCACCGCGGTGAAACCGACTCCGAACTGCCCGACGCCGCCATCCATTGCAGTCTTGGCCGATGCCCTCAGCGCGGTCAACGCATGCACACCCGAAACATCGAGCGCAGCACCGGTATTGGCGATGTGAAGGGAACCGACATCATCGGTCCACACTGACAACCGTCCCGAAACACCGGCCCGCGCCGCCGCGTCCGCAGCGTTCTGCGCGAGCTCGGTCAAAAGCCGGTCACGATAGCCTCCGCGCACCAAGTCGGACTCGGACGCCGAGTCCTCACGAAGCCGGGTGGGAGACGAGCCCCAGGCCACGAGAATCGACTCGCGCAGCGACCCGGTATCGAACGGGTCGATCAGCTCGGAGATACCGAATCCTCTTCGTGCACAGCATCTTCTGTCACCTCGGAGTGAGAAACTTCCGTGGCCGTCGTGTCCGCAACCGCAGGTGCCTCCTCCTGCGGCGCCGTTGCCTCGTTCTGCGCATCGGCTGTGCCTGTCGGCGCGTCGCTCGGGTCCGCACTGTCGGTGGTCTCGTTCGCGGAAGCAGTCTCGTCAGACGCAATGGTTTCGGCCGACGCACTCGACTCGTCGGACACAACGGTCTCGTCGGACACAACGGTATCGTCGGACACACTCGCCTCGACCGGAGGACTCGTCTCGGCCGGAGGCGTCGGTGCCACGGTGACGTCGAGGGCCGCGTCGTCGTACGGCTCGAATTGCGGTGATCCTGCTCCGGTAGGCAATTCGGTGTCGGAGTGCGCACCGCAGCCGTACTCGGCATGCACCACGTGCCCGTCCGCGGCGAACTCGTTGCCGCACACTCCGAATGCAACCGACAACGATCCGGCGATGGGCAGGTAGAAGCCGCAGCGCCCACACGTCGACGGCGCAGCTTTGGCCATCTCGGTATCAGGGCCGAAATCGCCGTCGTGCCAGCGTTGGGCGGCGTCGAGACGTCCTTCGAGGCTGGTGACCTTCGTTCTGCCGAGACCGATCTCGCCTGCCACCTCGTCGATGGCGGGATCACCGGAGCTGACATAGCCCGGTACCAGGCGTGGGTCGTCCTGCCTCGGAGACAGCAGATCGCCCGGTCCCAGATCCCCGGGGCGGATACGTTCGTCCCAGGGCACCCAGGACGGTGCCACCAGAGCGTCGGGCCCGGGCAGCAGAACCAACTCACTGACCGTGGCGCGATCGGCGTCCTCCGGGGCCGCGACCACCACAGCCCACTGCCATCCTCGGTAGCCCTCGAGATCGCTGGCGAAGCGGTGCGTGGCCGCGCTGGCGTCCTCGGCGGTGACCCCCAGATACTCGCCGACACCTCCCTCGCCCAGGTCGAGCAGAGCCTGCCGCGCGAGGTCCACGGCCTCGGCCAAGACGGGGCGGATGGAATCGAGCTCTGGAGAAGATACGAAACTCACACATTCAGTTTGCCGCATCGACTCGGTGACGCCCAGTTCGGGCTGCCATCATGGATGCAATGACCGTCCGCGCTCGCACCTTCGTAGCCGTCCTGGCCTCTGCACTGGCGGTGGCCTCCTGCTCGTCGACACCAGGATCGACGGCCGAAGCGCCGACCTCCGACTCGGTGCCGAACCTGACCGCGGAAGTCGTGCGCACGTACGACCGCGGCGACGACGCGTTCACCCAGGGATTCGAGATCGACGGTGACGTGCTTTACGAGGGCACCGGGCTGGAAGGTTCGTCGTTCGTCAGGCGCACCTCGCTCGCGGACATGACCGAGCTCGAGCGGGTCGATCTGCCGTCCGACCTGTTCGGCGAAGGGATCACCGTCGACGGGGACACCCTGTGGCAGATCACCTGGCAAGACGGAGTCGCCATCGCGCGCGACCGGGACACCCTGACCGAACAGCGCCGAGTGAACTACGACGGCGAAGGTTGGGGACTCTGCACCGAGGGCCGAGGAACACAGGGTCGGGGAACACCGGACGACCGCCTCGTCATGAGCGACGGCACATCCACCCTGACCTTCCGCGACCCCACCACTTTCGACGCCGTCGACACAGTGGACGTCACGCTCGACGGCAATCCGGTGGAGCGGCTCAACGAACTCGAGTGCGCCGAGGGCGGGTCTATCTACGCCAATGTGTGGCAGACGTTCGACATCATGCGCATCGACCCCGAGACCGGGAAGGTGACGGCCGTCATCGACGGCACACCGCTGTGGGACTCGATGTCTGCCGCCGATCGAGGCGGAGCCGACGTGTTCAACGGCATCGCTCAGGTCCCGGGTACGGACCGATTCCTCGTGACCGGCAAATTCTGGCCCAAGATCTTCGAGGTGCGATTCACCGATACCGCGCCGGTAGGACAGAATTGACCCCGTGACCGATCCTCGTCTCCCCCACACCCCACGGGGTGCGGACGGCTCGGAACAGGTTCACTCCGCAGGCTCCGCTCACGGCCCAGGACAAGTTCGCCCCGCAGGCTCCGCTCACGACCCCGAGCAAGACAGCTCGATGGATCATCCGGGTCTGGCCAACTACCCGCCCGCACCTGCCGCCACCCATGTTCCGAGTCGTCGCGAGCCGTTGCCTCCCCTGCACCCACCGCGGACCGAGAAGATCACCGCTCCGCGCGGCCGCGCCGGCACTCGCAAGCCCCCGCCGATGCCGAAGAAGCTGACCGTCACTCGCGTCGCCGCCATGAGAGGGCGCGAGCTCACCGGCAAGGGCATCGCGTCGTTCCAGCGAGCTGCGAAAGCCGACGGCGCGGACAAGTCCGGACTGACTGCGCTGACCTACGCGACCATGGCGAACTTCGCGTCGGATGCGGCGTTGGCGATCGCCTTGGCGAACACACTGTTCTTCTCCGCGGCCACCGGTGAGGACAAGACCAAGGTCGCGCTCTATCTCGTCATCACCATTGCGCCGTTCGCGCTGATCGCCCCGTTGATCGGACCGCTGTTGGACCGGCTGCAGCACGGTCGACGCATCGCGCTCGCCACATCGTTCGGGTTACGCACCGTGCTGGCGGTGGTGCTGGTGTTCAACTTCGACAGTTGGGTGCTGTATCCCGCCGCGCTCGGCATGCTCGTGCTCAGCAAATCCTTTGCAGTGCTCAAGAGTGCGGTGACGCCGAGGGTGCTGCCCCCGGAGATCGACCTCGTCCGCGTCAATTCTCGGCTCACCGTCTTCGGCCTGCTCGGCGGCACCATCGCGGCAGGGGCCGTGGCCGGCGGCATTGCGTTCTTCGCAGGCTCACCCGGCGCACTGTGGTTCGTCGCCGCGATCACCGTGCTCGGCGGCTACCTCAGCATGCAGATCCCGTCCTGGGTCGAGATCACCGAGGGCGAAGTGCCGGCCACCCTGAGCTATCACGCCGAGCAGCACAACGGCAGCGATTTCGCCGGAAACAGCGCCCCGACCGAAAACCTGCGCCGCCCACCGCCGCGCACCAAGAACTCGAGCAGCACCAAGAACCGCAGACAGCCCCTCGGCCGGGCCGTCATCGTGGGACTGTGGGGAAACGGCACCATCCGGATTCTCACCGGCTTCCTGACGCTCTACATAGCGTTCGTTGCCAAATCCCGTACCGAACACGAGCCGCTCCAGCAGGCCGCGATGCTCGGACTCGTCGGAGCCGCAGCCGGTCTCGGCAACTTCTCGGGAAACGCGCTCGGTGCCAGGATCAAACTCGGCCGACCGTCCCTGGTGGTTCTCCGCTGCACCCTCGCCGTCACGGTGGTGGCCGTCGTCGCCGCGGTCACCGACAGCCTGCTCACCGCCGCGGTGGCCGCGCTCGTTGCATCGAGCGCCAGTGCGCTGGCCAAGGTCTCCCTCGACGCATCCCTGCAGGCCGATCTGCCGCCGGAGTCGATAGCGTCGGGATTCGGCCGCTCCGAAACCGTCATGCAGCTGTGCTGGGTTCTGGGCGGCACCCTGGGTGTGCTGCTCCCCACCGTATACTGGCTCGGTTTCACCGTCGTGTCGGTGTTGCTTACGATCGGGCTCGTGCAGACATTCCTCACCTACCGCGGCAGATCGCTTCTGCCCGGCTTCGGCGGCAACCGCCCCGACCACGTCGAACAAGAAATGTCCGACGGCTCCTTCGGCGAAAACGTGACCAAGTGAATCTCGCTCCCCGTACCAAGAAGATCGCGGCGATCACCGCCGCCGGTCTTGTCGTCATCGCCGTCGCGTTCGTCGCGGTGCTCGCCCTGCTGATCGGGAAAGCGCCGGAGAAGGATCCGACCGTCACCGCATACGCCAACGGCCGAGCCGTCGTGGTGGAGCCGTATCTGTACTGCGCTGTCAGCGACCCGCTGTGCACCAACGTCGGTGAGACCACCGAGATCCAGGTCGGCAATGCCGAGACGGTCCAGCTCTCGTTGCCCGCCCCCATCTACTCCGCGCCGTGGGTGCTCGCCGTGGTCTACGGCGACGACAGCGGCGACGTGGTGGAGAACACCGAGTTCAACGAGCCGGACACCAAGCTCAGCGTCACGGTTCCCACGAAGGACGACAGCAACCGGACACTGCTCGGCATCGAGGTGCGCTTGCCCACCGGCATCATCGACACCGATACCAATCAGGAAGGGTTCGTCAGCCACGCCATCTGGTCGATCGGCACCCGCCCGTAGCGTCGGTGGACGTCAGCTGTCGAGCTCACGGGCGACAGCCCGGACGACCTCGGAGATTCGCTGCGCGATCTTGCGATCGGGGTACTTGCCCTTACGTAGTTCGGGCTGCACCGTCGCCTCGAGCAGTGTGATCATGTCCTCGACCATTCCGTGCAGCTCGTCGGGCGTGTGCTTGCGCTCGACGGGTTCACGGCGAGTGCTACCGGCGTTCTGCCGCACCGACGGTGCGGGCTCGAGCACCTTCAGGCTCAGCGCCTGGGGTCCGCGGCGGCCGGCAGCCATGCCGAATTCGACGCGCTGACCGGCTTTGAGGCCTTCGACGCCCTCCGGCAACGCCGACGAACGCACGTAGACGTCCTCGCCTTCCTCCTGAGAGAGGAATCCGAATCCCTTGTCGACGTCGTACCACTTCACCTTGCCGGTCGGCACTGAGCTCACCCGTTCATCTGTTGCTGTCGGTCGTTTCCTGTGCGCGGGCCCGATGTTCGGACCGGCGGTCTGCACAAATTTCGCGCCCCACGAAACGTAGGACGCGAATACATCAGTCTAGCGCGGTGAGTCTCGACGAAGCATTCGAGTTCTTCGCACCCTGTACTTCGCACTACCGTGGTGCAGGTGGACACACCGACCCCTAAGAGCAACACCGTTCTGCTGCGCATCGCGCTCGCGCTGTTCGCGATAGGCCTCGTCGCCATCGTCGCGATCCTGCTGTTTCCGGTCTTCTCCGACGCGAAGCCCCCGCTGAGCCTCTACCTGACGGCCATGTTCTCGGCACCGGCCGGGTTCGTACTGGCGTTGGTGTACGCGCTGGCGTCCGGACGGCGGGCTCGGTAGATCATGCGATTGATCCTGAACATCATCTGGCTGGTCTTCGGTGGGCTGTGGCTGGCCATCGGTTACTTCTTCGCCGGCCTTCTGCTGTGCATCCTGATCGTCACCTTCCCATTCGGCATCGCGTCGTTCCGGATCGGTGTGTACGCACTGTGGCCGTTCGGGTCGACGATCGTCGACAAGCCCGGGTCCGGGTCCGGCGCGCTCGTCGGGAACGTGCTCTGGTTGATACTCGCCGGCTGGTGGTTGGCGCTGGCTCATGTGGTCACGGCCGTCGCAATGGCGATCACCATCATCGGCATTCCGCTCGCGATCGCGAACCTGAAGTTGATTCCCGTATCTCTGATGCCCCTCGGGAAGGACATCGTTGCCGTTCGGTGACTTTCCGGACGGGTCTCGGCCGCTGTGACTTCCATCACATAACGCTTGGGTAACAGGTCGGCAACGGGCTGGGGTTCACTGCCGACGACGCCCACTAGCTGGGCAGACACACGATGCACAAAAGAGGCACGGAATGCGCTCGAGACGACTCCGCAAAATCGACAGTTACCAAATAGTGACGTAAGCCGGGAATTTCAGTACGGTCAGCATCGGCCGGAAAGTTCGGCCGAACTCCGGTCCGCAGCGCCAAACCTCGTCCCGCGGATACCGGAACACCCTCGACGATCACCCAGGGGACGAGGACGGGGGACCCACGTCCTCCACGGACAACCGGGAAGTTGTCGCAACTCACGACGTTGCACCGACTTCCCTTGGGGTGAAGCCCAATTGCCCATTCGAGAAGAATGAGCGAAAAGGCCGGGCTACCTCTCAGCCCGAACCCGACAGCTGACCTCGCAGGCGCGTGTGGAGAGGATTTCAACTCGTATGAGCGGACGTCATCGCAAGCCGAGCACCACTGGCAAGACCGTCGCCAAGGTCGCTGTCACCGGAGCCATCATGAGCACCGCGGGCATTGCCTTCACCGGCACCGCAAACGCGGCACCGGATTCCGACTGGGATCGCCTTGCACAGTGTGAAGCCGGCGGCAACTGGGGCATCAACACCGGCAACGGCTTCCAGGGCGGGTTGCAGTTCTCCCCCAGCACCTGGAACGCACACGGCGGCCAGCAGTACGCAGCCACGGCCAACCAGGCCAGCCGCGAAGAGCAGATCGCAGTCGCAGAGAAGGTCCTCGACTCGCAGGGCTGGGGCGCATGGCCGTCCTGCTCCTCGAGCCTCGGCCTGAGCAGCGCGCCGACCGAGCGCAGCGTTCCGGTCACTCCGAAGGCACCCCAACTTCCCGAGGTTCCCGAGTTGACGGCGGCAGTGGACAGCTCCGCCGAGGTCGTCAACGGCATCGTCGCCGCCGTGCAGAACATCACCAACGATCCGGCCATCGCCTCGTTCGTCCAGAACGCAGCGCAGGGCATTCAGCTCGATCCGCAGATCGTGAACTTCTACCAGGCCAACAAGGCATTCCTGCCTCAGTAAGCGCCTGCGACGGTTCGCATCTCGTACGAAAAAAGCCCCCGACATCGTCGGGGGCTTTTCTCGTGCTGCGTGGCCTTGGCTACCGGTTGACCACGGTCACCGGATGCGCGTAGGGCAGGTCTTCGACGGGCAGCGGGAACTCGGTGTCCTCACCGAAGGGCGACAAGCCACCCGATCGAGCGGACGAGAGTTCGGTCACCGCGTGGTCACCGCGAGCGGTGTCCGGCCAGCCTGGATCGACATAGGGCTTCTTCGACTTGTTCACCATGCGCCTATTTTGACACCTGCACTGCGGCAAGCACCAGCCCAGGTCTCTAATCTGATAGACGATGACCGACACGACTGTGCCTCGACACACCGACACGCCCCCCGATCTACCCCAGTGGATCGCAGCTCGCTCCGACGCCGAGCTGATCAAGGCCATGTCGCTGCGTCCCGATCTGACCGCTCCGCCGCCCGCCTCCCTGGCCGTGCTCGCCGGACGGGCCGAGCAGCGCCGGTCGATTCTGCACACCGCGGACACCCTCGACACACTCGCCCTGACCGTCCTCGAGATCCTCGCCATCGAAGAGGCCTACGAGCGGCCCGTCACCCGCGCCGCACTCCTGTCCGCGATAGCGAAACGCGCACCGGCCAAGAGCGTCGACAAGGCTCTGGCTCAGCTCCGCGAGCGGTTGCTGGTGTGGGGCGACGCGTCCGGTCTCCGAATCAGCGCCACCGCCGCGGACGCCGTGCCGTGGCGCATCGGGCGCGCGCTCGATCCGGTCGACAATCTCACCGAGTCGCACATCACCGCAGCTCTCGCAGAACTGGGCGACGGGGAACGCAATCTGCTCGACACCCTCGCCAGATCGTCCCCGACCGGCCGCACCCGAGACGCGGCACCGGGCACTCCGCCGGACCGGCCGGTGCAGAAGCTGCTCGCCGCCGGCCTGCTGATCTGGCTGGACGAGCAAACCGTCGAGCTGCCCGTCCAGGTGGGGCAGATTCTGCGCGGCGAGCCGATGTCCGACCCACGGTCGCTCGCCGAGCCGAAACTCCCCACCAAGACACAGTCGCTCACCGACGTCGATGCCGCTGCCGCAGGCGAGGCGCTCGAACTCGGTCGGCATTGCGCCCTGATCATCGAAGCCCTGTCCGCCTCGCCTGCCCCTGCCCTCAAAGCAGGTGGACTCGGCGTACGCGAGCTCCGCAAGGTCACCAAGGCAACCGGCCTCGACGACGACCGCGTCAGCATCCTCGTCGAACTGCTCGCAGCAGCCCATCTGATCTCCAGCGGAACACCGGACCCGGTTCCCACATCCGACACCGGCGACGACTACTGGGCTCCCACACCCGCAGTCGACGCCTGGCTCACCGCTGCCCCGGCGGCCCGCTGGCACACGCTCGCGTCCGCCTGGCTCGAGGTGCCGCGGGCGCCGTGGGTCATCGGGATGCGCGACCCCAACGACAAGCCCATCGCCGCACTGTCCGAGGAAGTCCGCTCTCCGGCAGCACCGCGGGATCGACGGATGATCCTGGAACTGCTCGCCGAACTCGGCAGTGGCCACTCGGCCGAGCCGGCGGATCTCGCCCGAACCCTGGCGTGGCGTCGTCCCCGCTGGTCCGGACGGTTCGGCGTGACGCCCGTCGGACACGTCGTCGCCGAAGCAACCGCTCTGGGAATCGTCGCCCGCGGAGCGATGTCGACCCCGGGACGCTCGCTGCTGCACGACGGCAACGCGGAGGCCGACATGCGCGCCGCCCTGCCCCAACCCATCGACTACGTCCTGGTGCAGGCCGACCTCACGCTGGTGGCCCCCGGTCCGCTCGAGCCGGACCTGCACGATCGGATCGAACTGGTCGCCGATGTGGAATCCGCAGGCGCAGCGACGATGTACCGGATCAGCGACACGAGCCTGCGACGCGCCCTCGACGTGGGACTGAGCGCATCCGAGCTGCACGCGTTGTTCGCGACCCACTCACGCACACCGGTGCCGCAGGCCTTGACCTATCTCATCGACGACGTGGCGCGCCGACACGGTCGCCTGCGTGCCGGCGTCGCCTCGTCGTTCGTCCGATGCGAGGATCCGGCGTTGCTGGCGGAGGTGATGGCGTCCCCGGCCGCAGAATCGCTGGCCCTTCGTGCCCTCGCCCCGACCGTCGCGATCTCGCAGGCCCCGCTCGCCGAGGTACTGACGGTGCTGGCCGGGGCCGGGTTCGCGCCTGCAGGCGAGGACTCGTCCGGAACCATCGTCGATCTGCGCGCCCGCGGTTCGCGGGTATCGGCGAGGCGTCCACGCCAGACGTTCCGCACTCCGGCTGTGCCCACCGAGGAACAGCTGGGTTCGTTGGTGCGCGGGATGCGTGCGGCCGACCGGGCAGCAGGCAACGCCGGCGCGGTGGTGCGCGCCGACGGATCTCGTGCCAGCAGCACCGCCACGATGACGCTGTTGCAGACGGCAGCCAAGGTCAAACGCAGCGTCAGCATCGGTTACGTCGATGCACAGGGAGTCGCGACCCATCGGATCGTCGATCCGATCAGCATCGGCGGCGGCCAACTCGACGCGTTCGACCCCGCCACCGGAGGGGTTCGGCGCTTCACCCTGCATCGCATCACCTCGGTCGCTCTGGTCGAGTAGTTCGACGCTCACGTGCGCACGCGCCCCTACCTGTGGACAATGGAGAAGTTGCGCTCTTTCGGGCGCGGCGGAAGTCTCTAGGAGGAACCGTGACCGACGGCCCGCTGATCGTTCAGTCCGACAAAACGCTGTTGCTCGAGATCGATCACGAGCTCGCGGGTGCAGCGCGGGCGGCCATCGCACCGTTCGCGGAGCTCGAACGTGCCCCCGAGCACGTGCACACGTATCGCATCACCCCGCTGGCCCTGTGGAACGCGCGCGCGGCCGGCCACGACGCCGAGCAGGTGGTCGACGCGCTGGTGAACTTCTCCCGTTACGCGGTGCCGCAGCCGCTGCTGGTCGACATCGTCGACACCATGGCTCGCTACGGCCGATTGCAGTTGGTCAAGAGCCCGATCCACGGCCTGGCTCTGATCAGTCTCGACCGCGCCGTGCTCACAGAAGTGATGCGCCACAAGAAGATTGCGCCGATGCTCGGTGCCATGGTGGACGAGGACACCGTCATCGTCCACCCGAGCGAGCGCGGCCACCTCAAGCAGATGCTGCTCAAGATCGGGTGGCCCGCCGAGGACCTGGCCGGATACGTGGACGGCGAAGCGCACCCCATCGAACTCGACACCGAGGGTGGCAAGTGGACACTGCGCGACTACCAGGAGATGGCGGCGGATTCGTTCTGGGCCGGCGGCTCGGGCGTCGTCGTGCTGCCGTGTGGTGCCGGCAAGACCATGGTCGGCGCAGCGGCAATGGCCAGAGCCAAGGCGACCACGCTGATTCTGGTCACCAACACCGTCGCCGGTCGGCAGTGGAAACGCGAACTCATTGCGCGCACCTCGCTCACCGAGGAGGAAATAGGCGAGTATTCGGGGGAGCGAAAAGAGATTCGCCCTGTGACAATCGCCACCTACCAGGTGATCACGCGTCGCACCAAGGGTGAATACAAGCACCTGGAACTGTTCGACTCCCGCGACTGGGGACTGGTGATCTACGACGAGGTCCATCTGCTCCCCGCCCCGGTGTTCCGCATGACGGCAGATCTGCAGTCGCGTCGACGCCTCGGCCTGACGGCAACCCTCGTCCGCGAGGACGGGCGCGAGGGCGACGTTTTCTCGCTGATCGGCCCGAAGCGCTACGACGCGCCCTGGAAGGACATCGAGGCGCAGGGGTGGATCGCCCCGGCGGAGTGCATCGAAGTGCGTGTCACCCTGACCGACGCCGAGCGCATGTCGTACGCCGTCGCCGAACCCGAGGAGCGCTACAAGCTCTGCTCGACGGCGCACACCAAGATCGCCGTCGTGAAATCGATCCTGGCGAAACACCAGAACGCTCCGACGCTGGTGATCGGCGCGTACCTCGATCAGCTGAACGAGCTTGGCGAAGCCCTGAACGCGCCGGTGATCCAGGGCTCGACCAAGAACAAGGAACGCGAGGTGCTGTTCGACGCCTTCCGCAAGGGAGAGATTCAGACGCTCGTCGTGAGCAAGGTGGCGAACTTCTCGATCGACCTTCCCGAAGCATCTGTCGCAGTACAGGTTTCGGGCACCTTCGGATCGAGGCAGGAGGAGGCGCAGCGCCTCGGGCGACTGCTCCGACCCAAGCACGACGGCGGTCAGGCCCATTTCTACTCGGTGGTCTCGCGCGACACTCTCGACGCCGAGTACGCCGCGCACCGCCAGCGTTTCCTCGCCGAGCAGGGGTACGCGTACCGCATCACCGACGCCGACGACCTGCTGGGCCCGGCCATCTGAGGCTTCGTGTCCGCATCGGCGGCGTGCTAGGAATAGCAGTGTGCGCCGATTCGAGTTCCCTGTAGACGTAGCCCACGCGAAGTCGGTCAACGAGACGTTCACCGAGCTTCGCAGGCTGCGTGCCTCCGCGGCGCTCACCGCAGTGATCCTGACTGCCCTGGGGGTGTGGTTCGTCTGGATCGGCACCGCGTGGTCCTACATCCTCGGCGCGGTGTTCCTCATCGGTGCGGCCACCTCGCTGTGGGTGATGCTCTGGGCACCACGGAAGATGGGGTCCATCGAATCACAATATGCTGCAGGCGAACTGGTCCCCGCGATGGTGGCCGAGACACGACCGGGCGGGGCGCTGCTGCTGGCCCTGATCGATATCGGCAAGCCCGGGGTGGACGAACCGTACTACGTGCTGATCACCCGTAGCGTCCGGGCGCTGCCCGGCCACGCGATGGAGCGGGGTGCGCAGGTGCCTGCAGTGTCGGTGCTCGCAGATCGTGGCCGGAACAAGGGCGGGCGAACATGGCAGTTGGTCTCGGCGATGCCCATCGCCTGGGGCACTCCCGATCCAACGGTTCTCGCTCGCGCAACCGACGAGATCACCGAGGGAGAGTGGGCGTTGCTGCACGCGAACATCGGCTTGTCCGAGAAGGTCCGCAAGGCCAAGAACCAACAGTTGCTCATCGACCCGGCGGATCTTCCCGACGATCTGCGGCGACCTACGCGAGAGTCGGAATGACCTCGCGCTCGAAGAGTTCGATGCCGGAGCGGTCGTAAGCAGCTTCCGGGAAGTAGAAGATTCCGTACGTCATCCCCTGCTCCTGCAGCGCCGTCAGGTTCTGGGCGATCTGCTCGGGGGTTCCCACGGCCGGCATGCCGCGGAACGCCGTCAGAGCTCCTTCGGCCTTGTCCGCACCCACGTATTCGGTGAGCCGACTCTCCAGGGCGCGGAGCTTGTCTTCCACCTCCGACTCGGTCGACCCGATGACGACGTTGTAGTTCGCCGAGCGGACGATGGCATCGAAATCGGTGCCCACGGTGGCGCAATGCTCACGCAGCAGCGCCGATTTGGCGGCGAATCCGGTGGGGGTTCCATCGAAGTTCGTGTAGTTCGCGTACTTCGCGGCGATCTTCAGGGTGACCTTCTCGCCCCCGCCTGCGATCCACAGCGGTATTCCGCCCTCCTGCAGCGGCAGCGGCCGGACCACGGCGCCGTCTATCTGGTAGTGCTCTCCGTCGAGAAACACCTCGCCGGCCGTCCATGCCTGCTTGAAGATCTGCACGCCCTCGTCCAGCCGGGCCAATCGTTCACCCGCAGAGGGGAACCCGTAACCGTAGGCGCGGAACTCGTGCTCGTGCCAACCGCCGCCGATACCCATCTCGACGCGTCCGCCGGAAATGATGTCCACCGTGGCAGCAACTTTGGCGAGGTAGGCCGGATTGCGGTACGACATCGCGGTGCACATCTGGCCGAGCCTGATCCGGGACGTGCTCGCGGCCAGTGCGGACATCAGCGACCATGCCTCGTGCGTCGCCTCGTCGGTCGCGGTGGGAACGGTGTGGAAGTGGTCGTACACCCACAGTGACTCCCACGGACCGGCCTCGGCGGTGAGCGCGTGCTCACGCAGCACATTCCAGTGCCGGGAGGGGTCGATACCGACCAGATCCAGGCGCCAACCCTGTGGGACGAACAATCCGAATCGCATGACAGGCACAGTACAGATGCAGGGCGAACGCCCGGTTCCGGCCGGTGAACTACGCTGGACGAATGTCCGAGATGCTGCCCTCGCGCACGGTGGCGCGCCTGCGCCCGTTCGCATCGACGATCTTCGCGGAAATGACCGCTCTGGCGGTGGCGAAGAACGCCGTCAACCTGGGGCAGGGATTTCCCGATACCGACGGGCCGCCTGCCATGCTCGAGGCCGCCCGTGAGGCCATTGCGAACGGACTCAACCAGTACTCCCCCGGCCCCGGCATGCCGGTACTGCGCAACGCCGTTGCAGCCGACCGGGAACGGCGATTCGGGCTGCGCTACGACCCCGACTCGCAGGTTCTGATCACCGTCGGTGCCACCGAGGCAATATCCGCCTCGCTACTCGGCCTGATCGAGCCGGGTGACGAGGTGCTGCTGATCGAGCCGTTCTACGACTCGTACGCGGCCGCCGTGGCTCTTGCCGGGGCGACCCGCACCGCCGTGCCGCTGGTGTCCGACGGAAACGGGTGGACCGTCGACACCGACGCGCTCGGTCGTGCCGTCGGTCCCAGAACACGCATGCTGATCGTCAACTCGCCGCACAATCCCACCGGTACCGTCTTCGACCGCGACACCATGGTCCGTATCGCCGAGATCGCCGTCGAACACGACTTGCTCGTCCTCACCGACGAGGTCTACGAGCACCTGACCTTCGACGGAACGGTGCACACGCCGATCGCAACCCTGCCGGGGATGTTCGAGCGCACCGTCACCGTCTCCAGTGCCGCGAAGACTTTCAACGCGACCGGATGGAAGACGGGCTGGGCGCTCGGCCCTTCCCGATTGATCGACGCCGTCCGCGCCGCCAAACAGTTCATGAGCTTCGTCGGCGGCACTCCCTTTCAGCCGGCCGTCGCCTACGCCCTCGAGCACGAGCAGCCGTGGATCGCTTCGATGCGCGACGGGCTGCAGCGTAAACGAGACACGCTCTCGGACGCCCTTGCGGCTGCCGGCGCAGACGTGAAGTACAGCGCCGGAACATATTTCGTGTGCGCCGACATAGCGCCTATCGGGCGTGGGGACGCGTACGAATTCTGCCGCTCCCTGCCGGATCTGGTGGGCGTCGCCGCGGTTCCGGTCACGGCCTTCGTGGACGAACCAACTCCCTGGAAGTCGTTGGTACGCTTCGCTTTCTGCAAGCAGGACGAGGTACTCGCCGACGCAGCCGAGAGGTTACGGAGATTGTGACTCCGCAGCCGACGATCCCGGCGTATTTCGTGAGGCAGGCCGTCGACCTCGCCACGAGCGGCGGGATGGATCTGACCTACCCGTTGTCGATGGCCGGGATCGGGCCGACCATTCTCGGAAACCCGGCCGAACGGCTGACCACCCGCCAGGTCACGGCCTTCACCCAGGCAGTCTGGGCGATGACCGGCGACGAACTGTTCGGCCTCGCCGCAGTACCGGTGAGACGCGGCAGCTTTCGCGTGATCTGCCAGACCCTGATTCATTCGGAGAACCTCTGGGCGGCGCTGATCAGGATGTCCGAAACCATGCGGGTGCTGATTCCGGTGCGCCCCATGACCTTGGACCGAACCGAGGAGTCCACGGTGTTGACGGTCCACGTCACGCCCACGACTCATCTGACTGCGGAAGCCAACGCCCTCGCCGAACGCTTGCTGACCGACTTCCTGCTGATTCTGCTGCATCGATTCGCGGCGTGGCTCATCGGGAACCGGGTCAAACTGCTGTCGGTGCAGCTTCCGTATTCGCTTCCCGGTCCCGAGGCCGGAAAGATGTACGACTCCATCTTCGGGACGCACGTCGAGTTCGGAACCGACCGCGCCACATTGGAATTCGACAGTGCAGTGATGCGAGCACCGATAGTGCAGACCGAGGACACCCTCGCCGAGTATCTCGCCGAGTCACCCAATCTGCTGTTCTCGTCGAGGGATTACGACAGCACCGCGTCGAGCCAGGTTCGCCGGGCGCTCGAGACCGGCTTCAAAGGCGGCGCGCCGGGCACCGACGACATCGCCGCGATGCTCAACATCAGTCCGCCGCACCTGCGACGCGTCCTTCGGCAGGAGGGCACCTCGATCAACCAGCTGCGCGAAGAAGTACTGCGCGATGCGGCAATTTCCGGTTTGAGCCGCGGAGACAGCGTCGACGACATCTCGGCCCGACTCGGCTTCTCCGAACCCAGCGCGTTCCGCCGTGCATTCAAGCGCTGGACCGGTCAGACCCCCGGCTCGTACCGGGTCAGCTGACGCAGAACTCGTTGCCCTCCGGGTCGGTCATGGTGATCCAGACGCTCGGACCCTGCTGGCCCCGATGAAGTACCGACGCACCCCGCGCTTCGAGTTCCGTCACTACCGATTCACGCTCGTCACCGACGCGGATGTCGAGGTGCAACCGATTCTTCGCCGACTTGGGCTCCTGGACCGACTGGAACAACACCCTCGGGCTGCCGGGCGAGTCGGGATCGGTGATGCCCTGGCCTGCTCGCCACACCAGGACACCCTCGTAGACCGTCGTGTCCTCGTCGCGGGCGTGGCCTGCGGCGACCATCTCGCGAATGAAGTCCTCGTTGCTGGGTTCGACCTGCCAACCCAGCGTCTGCGCCCACCATGTCGCCAGCGCATGGGGGTCGGTGCTGTCCACAACAACCTGTATTGCGTGTCCCATGGTGGGACGATACCGCCGGTCGGTGGAAATGGGAACACCTGTTCGATACAGTCGAACCATGTCGCTCGCGATGCAAGGTTCGCTCTTCGGTGACGACGACGGTGGCGTCGGGTCGCTGCAGTCCGTCACCCGACGGGAGCTCACGCTCGGTGCCTGGATCGACGTACGCCCGGGTTGGTTGTCCGATTCCCACCTCTTCGACTCCCTGGTGACCGACGTGGATTGGCGCGCCGAACGCAGACAGATGTACGACCGCGTGGTCGATGTACCGCGTCTGGTTCGGTTCTACGCCGAGCGCGAGCGCTGGCCGAACGCGGCACTGTACGACGCGCGTGCCGCGCTCGACGATCACTACCGCCCCGAGCTCGGCGAGTCCTTCGCCACCGCGGGGCTGTGCTACTACCGCAACGGGTCCGACAGCGTCGCCTGGCACGGCGACAACATCGGCCGCAGCGCCACCGAGGACACCATGGTCGCGATCGTCTCGCTCGGTGCCACAAGACAACTCATGCTTCGGCCTCGCGGCGGCGGTACGTCGCTGAAGTTCACGCTCGGACACGGAGATCTGGTGGTGATGGGCGGATCCTGTCAGCGGACGTGGGAGCACGCGATCCCCAAGTCCACCCGCGCGACCGGCCCACGCATCAGCGTGCAGTTCCGGCCGCGCGGGGTCCGCTAACGCGCGGTACGCGAGCTCCGACGCGCCTCCACGGCCGCAGCGAGGGCATTCAATTGTGTTGCCGTGGTATCCCAGTCGAGGCAGGCGTCGGTGATCGACTGCCCGTACACCAGATCCTCGCGGTGCCCGAGTTCGAGATCCTGACGCCCCGCCACCAGGAAGCTTTCGAGCATGAGCCCGACGATGCCGTGTTCGCCTGCTGCGACTCGGCCGGCCACATCGGTGACCACGTCGACCTGCTTGTTGTGGTCCTTGCGGCTGTTGCCGTGACTGGCGTCGATGACGACACGCTCCGGCAGACCCGACTTACGCAGTCGCGCAACGGTATCGGCGACCGATTCGGCATGGTAGTTCGGTCCGTCGACGCCCCCGCGGAGAATGACGTGGCAGTCCGGGTTTCCGACGGTCCGAATCAGCGCCGCCTTGCCGTCGAGATCGGTTCCGGGGAAGACATGGCTCGCGGCCGCAGCACGGGTTCCGTCGACCGCTACCTGGATGTCGCCCTCGGTGGAGTTCTTGATCCCCACCGGCATCGACAGCGCGCTGCACAGCTGACGGTGCACCTGGCTCGCAGCGGTCCGTGCTCCGATGGCACCGTAGCTCACCAGATCTGCGATGTACTGCGGGGTGATCGGGTCGAGGAATTCACATCCGACAGGCAGGCCGAGCGCCGAGATGTCCAGCAGCAGTTGGCGTCCCACTCGGAGGCCCTCGTTGATGTCGAAGCTGCCGTCGAGGTGCGGGTCGTTGATCAGGCCTTTCCAGCCCAGCGTCGTCCGGGGCTTCTCGAAGTAGACCCGCATGACGATGTGCAGTCGATCGCCCAACTCGGCTGCCGTGGCGGCAAGCCGGCGGGCGTACTCGAGGGCAGCATCGGTGTCATGCACCGAACACGGGCCGACGACGACGATCAGTCGATCGTCGCGGCCGTCGAGAATGTCGACGACACCGGAGCGTCCGGTACGGACACTCGCCGAGATCGCGTCGTCGACTGCATGTTCGCGGCGCACGACCGACGGCGCAACCAGCGGACTGATGCTGATCGTCCGTTGATCATCGAGTGACGGGGTGTCGAGGGAGAGCGTCATGAGAGGGTTCCTGTTCCCAGGCCGGCTCAACATGCTCCACGCACACTTCGAGCCGGTCTGTATCCGGCTCGTGGGGTGGAGGTCAGCGCATGGCGTCGCTGGCTGACCCACCCGGGGCCGGCCTGCTAAACCAGAAATACATGCGCTGCATGCAGAGCACCGTAACAGATGGATCGATCGCGAAGTCAGCTCGGACAGTTTTAGGCTAGGGTTCCCTGACTACGTCCGATCTGTGAAAGAGAACGAAGTGAAACGTCTACTCCTGGCCACCACGATCGCCGCAGTCACCGCGCTGACCACTGTCGCCTGCGCCGGCACCGCCGAGCAGACCGCCACTTTCTCCACCAGTACCGAAGCGGCCACCGGTGACGCCGGGACGGACGCACCGGGACCGACCGGCATCCCCGACGGAATGGGTTCGGGAGCTTCGGACGGAGTGTTCCCGCGCACGGTCGGCCACTTCGGCGGCTCCACCGACATCCCCGCCGAACCGAAGAAGGTAGTCGTCATCGCTACCGGCCAGCTCGACGCGGCCCTTACACTGGGCGTCGTTCCGACCGGAGCCGCCTACGGTGACGGAGCCGACCTGGTGCCCGACTACATCAGCTTCTCGTTCCCCCAGTACACGGACCAGCTGACGCAGATGGTGGACGTGGGCAACCGCCAGAGCGTCGACATCGAAGCCATCGCCGCTACCGAACCCGACCTCATCCTGGCGAACAAGACCGGCTCCGAAGACATCTACCCGACGCTCTCGACCATCGCACCGACCGTGCTCACCGAAGGCACCGGAGTGAACTGGAAGCAGGATTTCCTACTGCTCGCCGACGCGCTGGGCCGAACCGAGCAAGCGCAGACCTTCATCGATACCTTCGTCTCCGACGCTGCAACACTGGGTAATTCGGTTTCCGGCAACGGCGCGCCCACGGTCTCCTTCGTCCGCTTCACCGCGGATCGGGCGCGAGTGTTCGGCGTGCCCTCGTTCGCCGGCTACATCGCCTGGGACGCCGGCCTGGCACGGCCCGAAAGTCAGCAGTTCGACAAGACCTCGCAGGACTTCAGCGAGGAGGAAATTCAGCTCGCGAACGCCGACTGGGTGTTCGTATCGAGCCAGGACGCGGAGGCCGATTCGAGCGCCGCGTCGTACACCACCAACCCGCTGTGGACCGGTATGAGCGCAGCCACCGAGAACCACATCGTGCGCGTCGACGACGATCCTTGGTACCTCAACGCAGGCCCGACGGCGGCAACCATCGTGCTCGACGGCCTGAAGAGCGCCCTGCAGAGCTGATCCCTCGTCGTGCGCGTTTTGCGCCCTTGAGGGTACGCAAAACGCGCACGAGGGATTTTAGGTTGCGCACGACTTAAACGTGCACTACTGTTCTTCTCGTGACCAACGAACTCGCACTCGACCGTCAGGTGTGCTTCGCGCTGTACTCCGCATCGCGGGCTACGACTGCGGTGTATCGCCCGATGCTCGACGAGCTCGGCGTCACCTACCCGCAGTACCTCGTGCTGTTGGTGCTGTGGGAGAAGGACGGGCGCGGCGTCAAGGAGATCTGCGCCGAACTCGATCTGGACACCGGCACGCTTTCGCCGATGCTCAAGCGACTCGAAGGTCTCGGTTTCATCGAGCGTCGACGACTGAGCACCGACGAACGCCGCGTCGAAATCCACCTCACCGAGACCGGTAGCGCCATGCGCGCAAAGGCACTCGACATCCCCCGCAAGCTGGCGGAGAAGACCGGCATGGGAGTCGACGATCTCGTCAGACTCAAGGACGCGCTCGACGCATTGACGAGCGCTCTACATCACACCGATTCGCTTACGACAGAAGGAGAATCATGAAGACCATCTACACCGCCGAAGCCCTCGCGACCGGAGAAGGCCGCAACGGCCACGCCCGCACCTCCGACGGACGCCTCGATCTCGACCTCGCCATCCCGGAGGCCATGGGCGGCAGCGGCAACGGCACCAACCCCGAGCAGCTCTTCGCCGCCGGTTACGCCGCATGCTTCCATTCCGCACTGCAGATGGTGGCGCGCCAGGACAAGGCCGACGTCACCGATTCGGCCGTCGGCGCTCGCGTCGACATCGGACCCAACGACGCAGGCGGCTTCCAGCTCGCCGTCACCCTCGAGGTGACGCTGCCGAACCTGAGCCGCGACGACGCACAGGCCCTGGCCGACAAAGCCCACCAGGTGTGCCCGTACTCCAACGCCACCCGCGGCAACATCGACGTCACCGTCACAGTCACCGAAGACGAGTAAGAGGAAACACCATGAAGGCACACGAAATTCACCTCGCGTCCCGCCCTCGAGGCTGGCCGACCGAAGATAATTTTCGCGCGGAGGACGTCGACCTCCCCGAACTCGCAGACGGGCAGATCCTCGTCCGCAACATCGTGATGTCGGTCGATCCGTACATGCGCGGTCGGATGAACGACGTCAAGTCGTACGTCCCGCCGTTCCAGATCGATGCACCACTCGACGGCGGTGCCGTCGGCGAGATCGTCGAGTCCAAGGCCGAGGGCTTCGCCGTCGGCGATGCGGTTCTGCACGGCAAGGGTTGGCGTGATCTCGCCATCGTCCCGGCCACCGGAGCGAGCAAAGTCGATCTCTCGGCCGCGAAGGCGTCCGCCTACCTGAGCGCACTGGGAATGACCGGAACGACGGCGTACGCCGGACTGACCGAGGTTGCCTCGTTCAAGCAGGGTGACGTCGTCTTCGTCTCCGGCGCTGCCGGCGCAGTCGGGTCGCTCGTCGGCCAGATCGCCAAGGCGCTCGGCGCTTCCCGCGTCATCGGCAGTGCGGGATCTCCCGCCAAGGTCGCTCGCCTGCTCGAGCTCGGTTTCGACGCAGCATTCGATTACCACGACGGTCCGGTTGCCGAGCAGCTCCGCAAGGCCGCACCGGACGGTATCGATGTGTACTTCGACAACGTCGGCGGGGAGCACCTCGAAGCCGCTATCGGTTCGATGAACAGGTACGGCCGAATTGCGATGTGCGGAGCCATTGCTCAGTACAACTCCACGGAGCCCACTCCCGCTCCGCGCAACCTCGTGCTGGCCATCGGCAAGGAGCTGACACTCAAGGGCTTCATCGTCGGCTCCTACGCACACGTCACCGAGGAATTCCGCGCGAAGATGACCGAGTGGCTGAACGACGGTGCCATCGAGTTCGACGAGACGGTCGTCGACGGTCTCGACAACGCTCCTTCGGCGTTCATCGGTCTGATGAAGGGCGAGAACACCGGCAAGATGGTCGTCACCATCTAGGTCGAAACCCGAGCGGTTGCACCACAGACCACACCCCGGCCGGGAATTCCGGCCGGGGTGTTTCCATGCTCGGACCGTTTACAGTCGATGCATGCCTGCCGCCCCACTGCCGTTGCGCGACGGCCTCGACCCCACTCGGGTCCGGATGCCCGACATCGCAACCGGAGCCACCGTGCTCGAGTACCTGCGTGCACGGTTCCCGCAGGACGCGGCGAGGCTGACCGAGAAAGTTGCGGGCGGCGAAATCGTGGACGCAACAGGCATTCCCATCGATGGGGCGACGATCGCGAGACCGCGTGCCGACATCTACCTCTACCGCGATCCGCCGGTGGAGCCGACGGTTCCGTTCTCCCCGGACGTCCTCCATCGCGACGAGAATTTACTGGTGGTCGACAAGCCGCATTTTCTGGCCACCACTCCGCGCGGCGCCTACGTCGCTCGCTCGGCCCTCGTTCTGCTGCGACGCCGGTTCGACCTACCCGAGCTGAGCCCGGCGCACCGTCTGGACCGGCTCACGGCAGGCGTTCTCGTGTTCACCGTGCGGCAACAGGCTCGCCGGCCGTACCAGGAACTGTTCGCTCAACGCACCATCACCAAGCAGTACGAGGCCATTGCCCCACTCGCAACCGACATCGATTTCCCGTTGACGGTACGCAGCCGAATCATCAAGGAGCGCGGCGTTCTTCAGGCCCGAGAGGTTCCGGGAGAACCCAACGCCGAGACACTCGTCGATCTGGTAGACACCATCGGATCCTATGGCCGGTATCGATTGCACCCCCGCACCGGTAAGACCCACCAACTTCGGGTTCATCTGTGCTCGTTGGGAATTCCGATCGTCGGCGACAACTTCTATCCCTCGTTCCGCGAGGTCGCCGACGACGACTACTCCGATCCACTCCGGCTGCTCGCCCGCTCGATCGAATTCGTCGATCCGCTCAGTGGGCTGGTTCGACGGTTCGAGAGCAATCGGAGTCTCGATCACCCCGCGTCACCACTCACCTGACTTGACAAATTCGTTTGCCGAAACTGCAATACAGGGATGAAGGAAGCATCGTTGAGCCTCGACGAGGTCATCGCCGGCCTCGGTCCACGTCTCAAGCGCATCAGGATGGAGAAGAACACCACGCTGGCGTCACTGTCCGAGACCACGGGAATCTCGATCAGCACGCTCTCGCGTCTCGAATCCGGCGACCGCAAACCGAGCCTGGAACTTCTGTGGCCGATAGCTCGGGCCCATCAGATGCCGCTCGACGATCTGGTGACAGCACCCCCTGTCGCCGACCCACGGGTGCGCACGACGGCCACCGTTCGCGAACACGTGACGATTCTTCCCCTGACCCTGCGTCCGGGCGGACTGCAGGCCTACAAGCTTCTCGTGAAACCGGAGGACTCCGAGCCTCGCCCCAGAACCCACGAAGGATACGAGTGGCTCTACGTGCTGAACGGCACGCTGCGACTGATTCTCGGCGAGCACGATCTGACGATGAAACCCGGTGAGGCGGCCGAATTCGACACCCGGGTGCCGCACTGGTTCGGTGCCGTGGGGAACCGGCCGGTGGAGCTGCTGAGCCTGTTCGGACCCCAGGGCGAGCGGATGCACGTGCGGGCAAAACCGACGGTATGAAATGTCGTGTCCGTGTGAGACAGTGAAGCCGCTCGACGCCAGATTCCGCCTCGGTCATCCGCACCGACAACACCATCTCGAGGAAAAAGATGACCGACAGACTGCTTGATTCACCTGCGTCTCGCACCGACGTGGACATCGCGACCGGAGTGCTCATCGGCATTCACGGTGGATCCGTCGCCGACGCCATCGACGAGCTGTTCGCAACAGCCCGGCATCATCGAGTCAGCCTGTTCGATCTGTCCCGCACCCTGATCACCGTCGCGGAGGGACGCGATATCGCACGGTCCTCGACCACCGATGCCGTGTACGCAACGTGGGGCTCGGCCCTGGGCCGTCGCGGTGCCGAGGCCGCGTTCGGCGCCGTCACCGATTCCGCAGCGGTGCCGACGGGCTAACCGCGGACGGCCGGATCGGTGCGCAGTTCCGGAAACCGGGCCGTCATCGCATCGATATGGCGGTACATCTCGTAGAGCTCGGCCCGCAGCGTCGATGCCTCGGACTCGAACGCTCGGGCTCGGGATATTGCGCGTTCCGCGCGAGCTCGAAATGCCTTGTTCTGTGCGCTTTCGATGGACGCCGAGCACGTCTTGATGTGTTCGGCCAAGCCTCGGGCGAAGACCCGCGCCTGTTCTAGATTGACGGCATAGTTGTCGTCCCTCGGTGCCGGTGAGGGTGCGCCGTTCACTGTGCCCATGAAAAGAAGTCGCCCTCGGTCGTCGTCCGGAATTTCCTTTGCGACTCTACGCTCAGCGCGCAGTCGCTCGTCCCGGAACCGATCGTCACCCGAAGATGAGCGCCAGAACCACCGACGCCGACGTGGCCGCGATTGCGATGACGATCGCAGCCGCGATCGCACGCTGTCGCACCGAGCGGTAGCTCGACCCGGTTCGGTCGCCGTCGTATTCGGCATCTCCAGTATCGACGGTCGAATCGTAGAAGTCGTCGGAGTTCAGCCCGTCCTCGTCGAAGTAGACGACGTCACGCGGCGGCACCCAGCGCTGACCATTGGCTTCCACAGCCGCCCCGAGTCGTTCGAGGCGGATCCGAGCACGGACCGGATACCAGTCCGAGGGCGCGTGGATGGGAAGAGCCTCGGCCAGCGCCAACGGTGACCTGTACTTTCGCGCCAGTGCGGCGAATGCGGCCGACGCCGTTGGATCGTCGTCGGACTTGTCGGTGAGGAACCATGCCGCGCCGGCGGCAGCGCGATCGCCGAGCACCAGATAGGTGTACGCGAGCAGCTCGAGAATGCTCGGCGAGGCAGGGTTCCGGCGTAGGGCACCGACGAGCCGATCCCGAGCACCGATGGTGTCTCCACGCGCCAGATCCTCTTGCGCTCGATCGATCACGTCCACGCGTCGACCATATCGCTCGACGAACGCTGTCGACACAGCACGGAGACGTCGTGACCACGAAAGAGCCCCTCCCGGATACCGGAAGGGGCTTTCAAGGTGCGTGTCGATCCAAAACCGTGGTGGCCAGGGCCGGGATCGAACCGGCGACCTTCCGCTTTTCAGGCGGACGCTCGTACCAACTGAGCTACCTGGCCGGGCGGCACCGGTGAAACAATGCCATCGCAATGTCGGTGATTTCGCACCGATGTTGCGACCCTGACGGGACTCGAACCCGCGACCTCCGCCGTGACAGGGCGGCGCGCTAACCAACTGCGCCACAGGGCCTTGCTGTTGTTGCCGCGCTATTTCTAGCGCAGTAACTCTCCGAACTGCAAATCCGCATCTCGTGAAGAGTGAGACGAAGACTGCTGTACTGCCGACCGGGTTGTCAAACCGATCTCTTCCTACGTACCCCCTACGGGATTCGAACCCGCGCTACCGCCTTGAAAGGGCGGCGTCCTAGGCCGCTAGACGAAGGGGGCCCGCCGAACTGCTTCGACGTTACCCTCAACGGCGTTCCGTTGGGAGCTGGGATAGCTTAGGACACTTTCCTGGCAAATCTCAAACCGGCAGGTCAGAGGCGGTTTTTGCGTAGTTCTCACCGAACTGTTCCCACCCGTGCCGGGTGAAGTCGGCAAGCCAACGATCCGACGCCATGGCCAACAGAACTACCTCGACCGACTCCTCGAACCGCTCGCGCAGGTCCGCGTTGTCGGCCACCAGATCGGACATGTAGCGCTGACCAGCCATCGACGCGGCGAGAACTCGGACGAACTTGGCCGCATCAAACTCCGGCTTGAGGTCCCCCATCGCCAGAGCCCGCTCGGCCTGCTTGTGCCCCTGCGCTCCCCATACTCGACCGCCGCCGGAATGAACCTCCGCGTAGAACTCCGGCTCGACTATCAGTCGGAATTCGGCACGCACGATCACGTCGTTCTGGAAGTTCTGCGCTATGTCGTCCACGATGCCCCGGATGACATAGAAGGGGTGTGCGGTGGTGCCTGCCCACTTCTCCGTTATCGCCACGTACCGATCCAGTCCGGCCGCGAGCACCGCTCTGGCCAGATCCTCTTTGGATTGGAAATGGAAATACATCGCACCCTTGGTGGCATTCGAGCCTTCCAAGATGGTGTTGACGGATGCTGCTGCGTATCCACGCTTGGCGAATTCCGCCGCCGCCGCCTCTACGATGGCCGCCCGGGTCCGCCGTGCGCGCTCCTGTTGTGCCATTTACTTCGTGCCTCCGAGCCCAAGCGCCCTGCGTATCCACAGGTAGTACAGATAGAGAGTACTTCACCCGAACGACACACGAGTCGACTCACCAGCGGTTCGGTTCGGCGGGCACTGCCGACAGAAGATTTGATTAGGCAACCGAAACAAGCCCGATGGTATGGTCTGCGCGGCTCGAGTGCGCTGCAGGGGGTGCGCACTCGAGCCGTCTTCTGCCGGGCGTCTCCCGTCCAGGACCGCCGAACCGCGTCGTTCCCGATCCACATCGCGAACACCCGCGCTGCAGCCTACGAATTCAGTTGAAAGTCGAATTACTATCGGCCATAACACATCTCGAGCGCAAATGATTTGTAAGACTTGTTAACAGATCAAAGCCGTTGAACACCAGCCGATTACAGTCGATGCTTCGGTTTCGGGTACGAAATACCATGTTGGATAATCGATGTCGCACGAATTTGATCGATAACGTTTTCGACACTTTCCCGGTATCGCGCAGCCCCCGGGACCGCGTCGGCATACTGTGAAATACATCACACAGCCGGCTCGGCCTATCGGAAACGAGTGCATGCCATGAAGGCTTCGGTCCGCATATTTCGTTCCGTGACAACACTTTTCGTGGTCTCACTGCTGATGCTCACGCCGACCGGCACGGCGATGGCAGACCCCTTCGGCAACTTCGTGGCCCCCGTTCCCGATCCAGACCTCTACCTGCCGACCCCGCTCGGCGAACCCTGGTTCGATCCGCCCGCGGGGTACGAACAGCAACCCCCTGGCTCGGTCCTCGCAACGCGACCCGTCACCGTCGGGCCGCTGCTCACCCCCGTCACATCGACGCAAATCTTGTTTCGTACCAACGATTCCAAGGATCGTCCGGTTGCCGGCGTCACGACGGTCATCGTGCCCTCGGCTCCGTGGACAGGGCGCGGGACCCGACCGGTGGTGGCGTACAACATGGCAATCAACTCGCTGGGCAACACGTGTGCACCGTCGTGGACACTGCCGCGGGGAATTGCCCGCGAGATCCCCGCGGTACAGGCGTTCCTGGCCAAGAACTATGCAGTCGTCGTCACCGATCACGAGGGTCCGCGGCAGGCGTACGCGGCGGGACGCATGGCGGCGCACGCGGTGCTCGATGCCCTCCGCGCGATGGTCCGAGTACCGCAGATCGGCGTGTCCGCGTCATCGCCGATCGCGGTGACAGGCTATTCGGGCGGGGCGATCGCCACCGGATGGGCCGCACAACTGGCACCGACGTACGCACCGGAGGTCAACCTGGTCGGTGCGGCGTTCGGTGGCCCGCCGACGGACTACCGGATTCTGTTGACGTCGATGAACGGAACCGTCGCGTCCACTCTCTTTCTTTCCGCAGCTCTGGGGGTGGCCCGCGAATACCCCGAGATGTTCTCGCTGATGAACGCGAACGGCCTGCGCCTCGCCACCGTCGCCAAGGACATGTGCGTTTCTCTGCTCGCGCCGGGAGGCGCGATCGCCCCGATACCGGCACAAGCATTGTCGGACGTGCCGAACGTCGATCGCACCGAGATCGCCCGGAACGTCATCGCGGCCACTCGCCTCGGCGGTGATCTCGCCCCGACCGTGCCCACGATGATCTACCAGGGACAACAGGAATTCTGGATTCCGCGGGAGGGGGCCGAAACCCTCTACGACGAGTGGTGCGCTCACGGAGCGGACGTCAGACTCGAGGAGTATCTGGGAGAACACCTCATCGTCGCCATCAGTGGCATCCCCGGTGCGTATGCCTGGATCGACGACCGATTGGCCGGCATTCCTGCACCGACCGGATGCAGCAGCTTCGGACGCTGACCCATCGGCGGCACTGTCGGGGGTACATGCCGTCAGCACTGCGCGGCCCGTTACACTTTCGAGCCGCGCCCCTATAGCTCAGTTGGTAGAGCTACGGACTTTTAATCCGCAGGTCGTAGGTTCGAGTCCTACTGGGGGCACCACACACCGTCCGGGTAACAGTGATCACACCTGTCCGGTACGTACACTGGGAAGTAACGATCGGCCGAGACAGAGCGACGTGCAGGGGGAACTGCACCTTCTCACGCAGGCCGACCGGTCGATCGACATTCGGGGGATTCACGTCGGTCGACACCGGACATCACCACCGACGGAACAGCAAGTGAACAGGCGCGACGAGGTTCACACCGAACCTACGGCGCCGTAAGCTGGACCGGTCGTACGCAATCTATGGAGGCGATCTAATGGCGAGGGATCTGACACAGCTCGAGCTTCTGCAGGAGCTGGCACCCACTGCCGAAGACAACGTGAACCGTCACATCACGATGGCGCGCGAATGGCATCCTCACGACTACGTGCCGTGGGACGAAGGCCGCAACTTCGCCGCCCTCGGCGGCCAGGACTACGACCCCGAGCAGTCCAAGCTCTCCGACGTCGCCCAGGCCGCGATGATCACCAACCTGCTCACCGAGGACAACCTGCCCTCCTACCACCGTGAGATCGCCGAGAACTTCTCTCGCGACGGTGCCTGGGGCACCTGGGTCGGTCGCTGGACCGCCGAAGAGAACCGCCACGGCATCGTCATGCGCGACTACCTCGTCGTCTCCCGCGGCGTCGACCCCGTCGCCCTCGAAGAAGCCCGCATGATCCACATGACCAACGGCTACGCCTCCCCCGCCGGATCACAGGTCGGGCTGCTGCACTCGGTCGCGTACGTCACTTTCCAGGAACTGGCCACCCGCGTCTCGCACCGCAACACCGGCAAGGTCTGCGACGACCCCATCGCCGACCGGATGCTCCAACGCATCGCCGCCGACGAGAACCTGCACATGATGTTCTACCGCAACATCACCGGCGCAGCGATGGACATCTCCCCCGATCAGACACTGCAGGCCGTCTCCGACATCGTCACCAACTTCGTCATGCCCGGTGCCGGGATGCCGAACTTCCGCCGCAACGGTGTGCTCATGGCCAAGCACGGCATCTACGACCTCCGTCAGCACCTCGAAGACGTCGTCTGGCCGGTCCTGCGTAAATGGAACGTCTTCGAGCGCACCGACTTCACCGCCCGCGGCGAGAACACACGCGAAGAACTCGCCGCATTCCTCGAAGACCTCGAACGCCAAGCCACCAAATTCGAGGAAATGCGAGACCGCTCCCTGGCCCGCGAACGCGCCAAGGCCGAAGCACGCGCGTCGTAAATTTCGTTCGACTGGTGTGCCCGGTACCGATTTCGGTGCCGGGCACCACTCTTTTCCCTGCACGTTCTCCCTCCGTTCCAAAGGCTCTTCCATGACATTGCAGATCGGCTCCCTGGAGTTGCGCAGCCCCGTCGTCCTGGCACCGATGGCGGGCGTCACCAACGTGGCGTTCCGGACCCTGTGCCGGGAGCAGGAACTCGAGCGAGCAGGTAGCACGTCGGGCCTGTACGTCTGCGAGATGGTGACCGCCCGCGCGCTGGTCGAAAGACAGCCCGCGACGATGCACATGACGACCTTCGGTCCCACCGAAACTCCACGGTCGCTGCAGCTCTACACCGTCGATCCGGACACCACGTACGCCGCGGCGAAGATGATCGTCGACGACAACCTGGCCGACCACATCGACATGAATTTCGGCTGCCCGGTGCCGAAGGTCACCCGTAAGGGCGGCGGTGCCGCTCTGCCGTACAAACGGAACCTGTTCGGTCGCATCGTCGCCGCGGCGGTGAAGGCGACCGAGGGCACCGACATTCCGGTCACCGTCAAGTTCCGCGTCGGCATCGACGAGAACCACCACACGCACCTCGACGCGGGCAGAATCGCCGCCGACGAGGGTGCCGCAGCGGTGGCGTTGCACGCCCGAACCGCGTCGCAGCGGTACTCCGGTACTGCGGACTGGAACGAGATCGCTCGACTCAAGGAACATGTCAGCGGCATCCCGGTGCTGGGCAACGGAGACATCTTCTCCGCGTCCGACGCGGTCCGGATGATGGCCGAGACCGGTTGCGACGGCGTCGTCGTGGGGCGAGGTTGTCTGGGCAGGCCGTGGCTGTTCGCCGAACTCAGCGCCCGCTTGAACGGCCGGCCCGAGCCCGTTCCACCCACCCTCGGCGAGGTGGCCACGATCATCGCCCGCCACGCCGAGTTGCTCGCCGAGCACCACGGTGAGAAGAAGGGCCTGCGCGAGTTGCGCAAGCACGTCTCCTGGTACCTCCGCGGCTTCCCCGCGGGATCGGATCTTCGAGTCTCGATGGCGTTGGTGTCCACCCTCGCCGAGCTGGACGACCTGCTGGCGCAACTGGATCCGACCGTTCCGTTTCCCAAGGACGCGGAGGGTCCCCGCGGACGACAGGGTTCACCGGGCGCGGTTTCTCTACCCGACGGCTGGTTGGACGATCCGGAGGACATCTGCGTCCCAGCCGGCGCCGACCTGATGCATTCGGGCGGCTGATCCCCAGCTGATCGGCTCTCACCTCGCACGAAGTGAACCATGCCGCTCGAGTCAGTACTATGGCTGGGATTGCCGAGTAGGCAACGTGCGCGTGTGATGGAAGGCCAGGTTCGAATTCGTGGGAGACGATCGAGAGTCGGGCCCGTCCGTGCCCGAGGGTCGCGCCCCATGGGAGCGCCCGTTGTCCTCAATCAGACAAAACGGAGAGCATCGGCCTCGCTCTGAACGCCCGTCCACACCGGACCAGGAATCACCACCGCAGCCGGGCGACAGCGGCAGGCTCGGCAAACGATCGCCGCGCAATGCCGACACCGTCTCGGTAGCCGAGCTGGTGGACAAGATGTCGCGTTCGGGATCGAGTCGTCGGGCCCCCACCGACCGGCCCGAAATCGAAGAACCGACCGAGATCATCGCCCCGATCACCGATGCCACACCACCACCCTCCCGAGCGGTACCGCCGACGCCGCCGCACGCCGTACCGGAACCGGTGGGCGCGCCCGCCTCGGATCGCCCGGCCCTGACGCGGTTGGCAATGAGCCGGGTACGACGACGCCGGCGGCTGCGCATGATCGGCCGGAGTCTGGTGTCCGTCATCGCGGTCCTTTCGGTGGCGTTGACCGGCGTGGTGTGGGGATATCTCCGCAACACCGACCAGGGATTTCTCCAGGTCGCGGCGCTCGATCCCGACTCGACGGACGTCGTCGACGCCGCAGGCCAGTACGGCGACGAGACCTACCTGATCGTCGGTACCGACACTCGCACCGGGGCCAGCGGCGAGGTGGGTGCCGGGACCGTCGCCGACGCCGAGGGAGCCCGCTCGGACACAGTCATGCTCGTCAACATTCCGGCCGATCGCAGTCGCGTCGTCGCCGTGTCGTTCCCCCGCGACCTCGACGTGACGCGCCCCGAGTGCGAGCAGTTCGACAACGACACCAATACCTACACCGGTGAGATGTTCCCGGAGGCCTACGGCGACAAGCTCAATGCCACCTACGCCCTCGGCGGCCCCAAGTGCCTGGTCAAGACGATCCAGAAGATCTCCGGTCTGCGGATCGGTCACTTCGTGGGAATGGACTTCGCCGGGTTCGAGTCCATGGTCGACGAGGTCGGCGGCGTCGAGGTGTGCACCGCGCAACCGCTGTTCGACTACGAACTCGGTGACGTGCTGCCCAACCCCGGTACGCAACGCATCGACGGCCGCACCGCGTTGAACTACGTTCGGGCCCGCAACATCGAGTCCGAGGGCAACGGGGACTACGGCCGTATCAAGCGACAGCAGCGCTTCCTCTCGTCCCTGCTGAGATCCGCACTGTCCAACCAGGTGTTGCTCGATCCGGGAAAGCTCAACGGGTTCGTCAACGCGTTCACCTCGGACACGTTCGTGGAGAACGTCAAGACGCAGGACCTGGTGACGTTGGGACGGTCGCTGCAGAACGTGGATGCAGGCGCGGTCACGTTCCTCACCATTCCCACCACCGGCACCAACGACTACGGCAACGAGATCCCCAACGAGGACGCGATCGGTGCCATCTTCCAGGCCATCATCGACGACGATCCGCTGCCCGGCGAGGAACGCGCAGACCCGGTCGCCCCCGAATCGTCGGCTCCCCCCGCGGTGCCCGCCGCCCCGCTACTGGCCGTCGAGCCGGGGACGGTGTCGCTGCAGGTATCCAACGCGTCCGACATCGCCGGAATGGCACAAACAGCATCGGACGAGCTCGCGACCTACGGATTCCAGATCCTGACGGTAGGCAACTTCTCGGGCTCTGCCGCCCAGACCGTCGTGCGCTACTCCCAGGACCAGGAAGCGGCCGCAGCGACCGTCGCGTCGGCGATCCCGGGCGCAGCCATCGAGCTGGCTCCGAGTCTGAACAACGTCGTCGAGGTGGTGCTCGGCTCCAACTACCCCGGATACACGCAATCTCCGGCGGCGTTCGGCACCGTAGTCGACGCAACGCAGGTGGAGGGGTCGATCGAGAACACGCCCCTGCCGGAGGATTTGTCGTTCACCAATGCCGCCGACGACACGTGTGCCTGACTCCATTCATGCTCCGTTAACCCTCGGGACAGTAAACAGGTCGGTGTGACCTACTAAACTTCGCTCATGCGCGTCGCCTACAACGAACAGATGAACGAGCTTGCCGATCTCCTCGGAGAGATGGCGAGCCTGGCTGGTACGGCCATGGAGAAGGCCACCCAGTCACTCCTCCAAGCAGACCTGGTGCTCGCCGAGCAGGTCATTTCCGAGCACGACAAGATCACCGACCTCAGTGCGGTCTGCGAGGAGAAGGCGTTCACACTCCTCGCCCTGCAGGCTCCGGTCGCAGGCGATCTCCGGTCCGTGGTGGCCGGTATCCAAATCGTTGCCGACATCGACCGGATGGGCGCACTCGCCCTGCACGTCGCCAAGATCACCCGCCGCAGGCACCCGAACCACGCCCTCCCCGAGGTCGTCAACGGATACTTCGCCGAGATGGGACGCCTCGCCGTTCAGATCGGTGCCTCCGCGCGCGAGGTTCTCGAGACACGCGACCCCGAGCGCGCTGCAAAGTTGCAGGAAGAAGACGAGGCGATGGACGATCTGCACCGTCACCTCTTCACGGTTCTGATGGACCGTGATTGGGGCCATGGCGTCGCCGCCGCAGTGGATGTGACCCTGTTGGGTCGCTTCTACGAACGCTTCGCCGATCACGCGGTCGAGGTCGGCCGCCGAGTGATCTTCCTCGTCACCGGCCAGCTCCCGGTCGATCTGCACGAGAACAACATTCCCACCTCGTAGAACCACTGTCGTCGAGTAGCGCTGCCCGACAGCGCTACTCGATGCTCGTGTCAGGGCAGGCGCACAACGAGAAGAACCCCCATCGAGCTTTCGCTCGGCGGGGGTTCTTTTCGCGGTACGTGGTTATCCGAAGCGGCCGGAGATGTAGTCCTCGGTGGCCTTCTGCGTCGGGTTGGAGAAGATCTTCTCGGTGTCGTCGATCTCGATGAGCTTGCCCGGCTTACCGGTCGCTTCGAGGTTGAAGAACCCGGTCTGATCGCTCACGCGTGCGGCCTGCTGCATGTTGTGCGTGACGATCACGATCGTGAAGTCCTGCTTGAGTTCCTGGATCAGGTCCTCAATGGCCAACGTCGAGATGGGATCGAGTGCCGAGCACGGCTCGTCCATCAGCAGCACGTCGGGTGAGACGGCGATGGCCCGAGCGATGCACAGACGCTGCTGCTGACCGCCGGAAAGGCCGCCACCGGGCTTGTCGAGGCGATCCTTGACCTCGTTCCAGAGGTTGGCACCCTTGAGCGAGCGCTCGGCGATCTCGTCGAGTTCCTTCTTGCCGCGGCCGCCCTGCAGCTTGAGACCTGCGACGACGTTGTCCTTGATGGACATCGTCGGGAACGGGTTGGGGCGCTGGAAGACCATGCCGATGGTGCGTCGCACACCCACAGGATCGACGCCGCTGCCGTAGATGTCCTCGCCGTCGAGCAGCACCGAGCCCTCGACGCGGGCACCCGGAGTGACCTCGTGCATGCGGTTGAGCGACCGCAGCACGGTCGACTTACCGCAGCCGGACGGTCCGATGAACGCGGTGACGCTGCGCGGCGGCACGGCCAGAGTGACGTCGGAGACGGCGTGGAACTTGCCGTAGTAGATGTTGACGTCTTTGAGATCGAGACGCTTTGCCATGTTCTTCGTTCCTTACGATTCGCTGGAGTCGGGTGGGTCAGAAGTTCTTGGGCGAGAAGAACTTCGAGACCAACTTCGCGCCGATGTTGAGTATTGCCACGATCAGGATCAGCGTCAGGGCTGCTCCCCACATGCGCTCAGCGGTGAGCACGCCGGTTCCTGCTTTCTGCAGGTCGACCATCATGAGCGGCAGTGACGTCTGCGGCCCGGCGAAGATGTTGAAGTTGATTGCGGTAGCGGATCCCACCAGGATCAGCACCGGTGCCGTCTCGCCCATGACGCGGGCCAGGGCGAGCATGATGCCCGTGACGATTCCGGACAGCGCGGTGGGGATGACGATCTTGGCGATGGTCTTCCACTTCGGCACGCCGAGTGCATAGGACGCCTCGCGCAGGTCCTGAGGAACGATACGCAGCATCTCTTCGGCCGAGCGCACGATCACCGGGATCATCAGCAGAACGAGCGCGAAGGCGACAGCCACACCGGAGCGCTGGAAGCCGAAGGTGGCGATCCACAAGGCGTAGATGAACAGGGCCGCGACGATCGACGGCACGCCGGTGAGGATGTCGACCATGAACGTCGTCACTCGCGCCAGCCGAGTACCGGCACCGTATTCGACGAGATAGATGGCGACGAAGATGCCGATCGGGATGGAGATGACGGCGCAGAACAATCCTTGCAGGAGGGTTCCGATGATGGCGTGGTACGCGCCGCCGCCTGCGATGAACTGGGTGACACCGGCCTGCGAGTTTTGCCACCAGGTGGGTGAGACGACGGCCGACAATCCGCGGGAGATCACCGTGTAGAGCACCCAGATCAGGGGAACGAGTGCTACCAGCACGGAGAGGCTGACGAGAATGGTCGCCGTCAGGTTGGACGCTTTGCGTCGAGCGCTGACGCCTTGGAACGTGGGTTCCTTGACGGGCTTGTCCATGGTTGCGGTCATGGGTCAGTCCTTCTTTCCGGCGATGGCGGCGCGAGCACCGGCGTTGACGACGAAGGTCAGAACGAAGAGCACCAGACCTGCGGCGATGTAGGCACCTGCCTGCAGCGGGTTGTTGAACTCGCCCGCAGCCAACGCGATCTTGGTAGCGAACGTGGAACCGCCGTCGAACAACGTTCCGCCGAAGGTCGCCTGGGTGCTGCGAATGATGATGTAGAGCGCGATGGTCTCACCGAGTGCGCGGCCGAGTCCGAGCATCGAACCCGAGACGAAACCGGACTTGCCGAACGGAATGACCGTGGTGCGCACGACCTCCCAGCGGGTGGCTCCGAGCGCGAGAGCGGCTTCGACCTGACCCTTCGGCGTCTGGATGAATACCTCACGGGTGACGGCGGCGATGATCGGCAGGATCATCACGGCGAGCACGATGCCACCGGTGAAGATGGTGCCGCCGCCGGCGATCGACACCGATCCGGTGCTGAAGAGCGGGAACCAGCTCAGCGACGAGTTCAGCCATTCGGCGAACGGGCTGATGGCGGGCGCGAGGACGTAGAGGCCCCAGAGACCGAAGACGATCGACGGGACCGCGGCCAGCAGGTCGATGATGTAACCGAGCGGTCCTGCGACCCGCTTGGGTGCGTAGTTCGTCAGGTAGATGGCGATACCGAGAGCAACAGGCATCGCCAGAATCAGAGCGAACAGCGACACGGTAACGGTGACCAGGAAGAGATCGAGGACACCGAACACCATCGCGGAGGTGTTGGAGGTGTCCCACGCGCCGTTGTAGGTCAGGAAGTTGACCGTGTTGTTCGACAGTGAGGGGATCGCGCGCCAGAGCAGGAAGATACCGACGGCGGCAATCAGGGCGATGATGAAGATGCCCGAGCCCGTGGCCAGGCCGGAGAAGATCCGGTCACCGGGACGTGTGACGGTTCCCGATGCTTTCGAGTCTGACAATTGTGGTTCTTCCGGTTGGTGCGCGGCACCCGTGGTGGGCACGGTAGCCGCGGAGGGGACGCCGGTCATCGAGTGGGTGTCGCTCATACCGCTCACTGTCTCGTGTGGAGGTCGAGGACGGTCTTGCTTCGGCTCGCGGTGTCGCGAGCCGAAGCAAGATCACGTCTCATTGAATCAGGCGATTGCTTCGACAGCGGTGACCAGACGTTCCTTGAAGGAATCGGGGAGCGGCACGTAGCCGGCTTCCTCGAGGCCCTGCTGGCCCTCGTTGGCTGCACTGAGCAGGAAGGACTTGACCGCTGCCGTGGTGTCGGCGTCGTAGCCCTTCGAGCACACGATCTCGTAGGTCGCGAGGACCAACGGGTACGTGTCGGCTTCGTTGCTGGCGTACAGCGCGTCGATGTCGATCACGAGGTCGTTGCCCTCACCGGAGAACGTTGCCGCGTCGATCGCTGCGGCTGCCGTCTCGGTGCTGAGCTCGACCGGTCCGTTGCCGAAGTCGACGGCAGCTGTGCCGAGGCTCTCCTGGTCGGCGAAGCCCTTCTCGACATAGGTGACCGATCCGGGGGTAGCCGCGACGGCCTGGGCGACGCCCGAGGATCCGTTGGCACCTTCGCCGACGCCGCCGGCCCAATCGGAGCTGTGGTCGAGGGTCCACGCTTCGGGAGCGGATGCTGCGAGGAAGCGCTGGAAGTTGTCGCTGGTGCCCGAGGAGTCGGAGCGGTAGACCGGGGTGACCGCAGTGGACGGCAGGTCGACGCCTTCGTTGAGGGCGGCGATCGCGGGATCGTTCCAGGTGGTGATCTGGCCGGTGAACATGCGCGCGATGACGTCCGGGTTCAGCGCAACGTTGTCGACACCGTCGAGGTTGTAGGCCACAGCGACCGGTCCGAAGACCAGGGGCAGATTCCAGGCCGGGTTGTTGGCGCAACGAACGGCGGCCTGGGCGGCCTGATCGTCCTTGATGGCCGAATCCGATCCGGCGAAGTCGACGAGGCCGGCGACGAACTGCGTGCGGCCGTTGCCCGAGCCGCTGGTGGTGTACTCGACGGCCTTTCCGGCGCACACGCCGGAGTAGATCGAGGTGAAGTTGGACATGGCGTTCTGCTGAGCGGACGAGCCTTCACCGGTCAGTGGGGACTTGCCTTCGCAGCTGGCCGAGGATTCGGATGCGCCGTCCGTGGTGGCGACGTTCGCGTCGCTACCGCATGCGGTCAGCAACATGGCACTGATGGCCACTGCACTCATGAGAGCACCGTTGCGCTTGAGGTTCACCTGTTTCCTCCGAGGAATCTTGGGCCGTGTCCACGGCTCGGACCTGATCGGCCGCGCTGTGACTGTGTGGGTGCCGGCTCCTCGAGAGAACCTCGCACCAGGCGGCGTAGGTTGCCACCCACGGAGAAAGGTAAGGGCAGGTGGTAGACGTTTACCCCCGCGTGGGTGAACGGAAGATGAACACCGCGCTGGAAATGTCCGTTTACGGGGTGCGCGCGTACGCGGCGTCGACGTGGTAATTCACGAACCCGAGCTTGGTGTACGTGTGCACGGCGGCGGTGTTGTCCGCCTCGACGTACAGCATGATCTGGCTCAGTTCGCGGCTGCGCAGGTAATGCATGCCCGCCAGGGTCAGCACTCGGCCGAGACCACGGCCCTGGGACTCCGGATCGATGCCGACGACGTACACCTCACCGATGGCCGGCTCGCTCGCTTCGGCGGCGTGCACTTTCGTCCAGTGAAATCCCAGCAGGTGGTCGCTGCCCTCCTCGAACGCCAGGAAGAGACCCGCCGGATCGAACCACGGTTCGTCGCGGCGCGAGGCGATGTCGCGATCGGTCCAGCCACCCTGCTCGGGATGCCATGAGAACGCCGCATTGTTCACTCGCAGCAGCTCTGCGTCGTCCTGATGGCCTCGGTAGGTCCGCAACGTAATACCATCCGGCACAACAACATCGGGGAGATCAGGAGTGGCCGATGCCCGACGCATCTGCAGCAACTCCCGAACCACCGTCAGCTCGAGACGAGCTGCAACGGACTGCGCCGCGGCGATGTTGCCATGCGCCCAGATTCGCGCCTCGGACCCGATATCGAGTGCGCGAGAAACCAATTCGCGACCGATGCCGAGACCGCGGGAAGCCGGATCGACCACCGCCTCGGCCATCCCGTCGGCGATTCCGGCGTAGCCGACGACGCGATCACCTTCGATGGCGACGAGCCGAACGACGTCCTCGCCCGCGTCGACCGCCTTCACTGCCTGCTCCGACAGGGGCGCGGTACCGTCGGCTTCCGTTGCGCGAGAAAGGATCCCATGAATCTCGCCGGAAACGCGAGGAGACGGTGCGTCGCCGTCGATGGGATGGACGCCGAACGCAGTATCCGAACTCATCTACGAGAGAGTACTCTCCTGCTCGAACTCGAAATCCGCATCGCCGGAATCCCCGCCCGCGCCGTCCGATGCCGCTGGGCCGCCCTTGCTGTTCCGCGCGGGCCGGACCGCCTTGTATCCGACGTTGCGCACGGTGCCGATCAGCGATTCGTACTCGGTACCGAGCTTGGCGCGCAGGCGTCGAACATGGACGTCCACGGTGCGTGTGCCACCGAAGAAGTCGTAGCCCCACACTTCCTGCAGCAGTTGGGCGCGAGTGAACACGCGGCCCGCGTGCTGAGCCAGATACTTCAGCAGCTCGAATTCCTTGTAGGTCAGGTCGAGCGGACGACCACGCAGGCGCGCGGTGTAGGTGCCCTCGTCGATGATCAGCTCGCCGAGCGTGATCTTGCCCGATGTCTCCGGGCTCGCGACGCCGCCGCTACGCCCGACGAGCAGCCGCAGGCGCGCGTCCAGTTCTGCCGGCCCGGTACCGGGAAGCAGGATGTCGTCCAGGCCCCAATCGGAGTTGACGGCTACCAGCCCGCCCTCGGTGAGGACTGCGACGACGGGGATGGCCGAGCCGGTACTTCCCAACAGTCGACACAACCCGCGTGCTGCAGCCAGATCGGTGCGGGCGTCCACGAGAGCGATATCGGCCGAACCCGCTTCGAGTAGCGAGGAGACCTCGGTGGGCACCGGGCGCACGTGATGCGCCAGAAGAGCAAGGGATGGAAGAACGCCCTCCGGATTGGGGTCGGAGGTCAGTAGTAGGAGCTCCACTGCGTCTCCGTTCTTGCTGCTGGCCGGTCCAGCCCGAGCTGGATTGGAGTGTTCGTCAAGGACACAGACTAGCTTGTCCGTACAACTGGCCGAAGCGGGCAGTGCGGCACCCGTCGGTCACAATGGACGCGTGCGCACACTTCTCATCGGACTCGTCAGCCTGCTGGCCCTTGCGCTCGTCGTGGATTTCGGCGCGGCGGCGTACTCCGAGTACCGGGTCTCACGAGCGATTCGCGCGGGTGGCGAACTCAATTCGGACCCCCAGGTGATCGTGCACGGCTTCCCGTTCTTGACCCAGGCAGCGGACGGCCGCTACCAGAACATCGAGATCAGGGCTCAGGACGTCCCCACCGAGTACGTCGGCTCGACGACGATCGAAGCCAACCTTCGCGGCGTACACATCGCCCTGTCCGACCTGATCGACAACAACGTCCGGGCCATTCCGGTCGACGAACTCGACGGCCGTGTCCGGATCGAGGCGACGGACCTCGGGCGGTTCCTCGGCATCGTCGACCTGCAGGTTTCTGCGCCGCCGGCCGACAAGTCCGACGGCACGGGCGGCTCCGGCGGCTCGGGCAAGACGACCACCGGAGGCGTCGTGCTGACCGGAACGGTGCCGGTCGGCCCACTGCAAACGACCGTGAGCGTCGAAGCCGATCTGCTGCTCGAGGGAGACAGCGTCGCCATCGTGGCATCGGACTTCTACTTCGGTCCGGAGGGTCGGGCGGATTTCACGATTCCCGACTTCGCCAAGCCGACGGTGCTCGGGTTGTTCACCAAGACCATCGAGAGTCAGAACCTGCCCTTCGGACTGCTGCCGACCGACGTGTACGCGGAAGGGTCGCAGATCGTCATCGAGGGTTCGGGCGACAACGTGACGATCGACCTGAACGAGATCGAGAAGCCGTGACTGGAATCACAGTTCTGGTGGTCGTGGCGGTCCTTGCCGTGGCTACCGGTTTCTACCTCCGGAGCCGATCCGGCACCGTGCGCGCGGTACGAGAGACCGACTCCGACTCCGACGCTGTACGTCCTCTCCTGCTGGAGGCAGGCGTCACGACCGACACCGCGACCGTGCTGCACTTCTCGGCGGACTGGTGCGGACCCTGTGCCGCCGTCCGTCGCGTCGTAGGCCAAGTACTCGACGACCGCGGTGGGGCCCGCGAAGTAGAGCTCGACATCGATACCCATCCGGTCCTCGCTCGCGAGCTGGGGGTGCTGTCGCTGCCCACCACGTTCGTGCTCGACACCGACTTGCGTCGGCGCTCGAGAATCGCGGGGGTTCCCTCCGCGGCGGCTCTGCGGTCGGCGCTCGACGCCCTGTGACCACCTACGCTCGGGTGGGCGGTTCGATGCGCCGCTGGTAGCAGGTAGGATGCTCTTCGTGTTCTCCCGCCACGAGCTGATGCTCACCAGTCGACGCACGGTTGATCTGTGCCGACTGGGCGGTTGTTGCTGTCGCTGCTGCTGATTTCCTTCTGCCGCCACGCCCATGCGTGATGTCGGCCCCTCGACAGGAATCCACGTCCGAGCACTGCCCATGTAGCGTGCCCCGGCCCCGCACAGGAGTACTTCTCGATGTCGACACCCGACACCCACACCGTCTCCCCCACGCTCGACCAGGTCGACGTCCGTGGCCCGCGCTTCGCAGCGTGGATCACCACTGCCGTTCTGGTCGTCGTGATTCTCCTGACCACGTTCTCGGTCCCCGCAGCGGCAATCCTGCTCGGGCTACAGGCGATCGTGTTCGGAATCGGAGCCGTCCGCGGACCCAAGCACAGTCCGTACGGCACGATCTACGCGACGTTCGTCGCTCCGCGGCTCTCCCCGACCAGCGAACGCGAGCCGGTGGCTCCGTTGAAGTTCGCTCAGTTGGTGGGATTCGTGTTCGCCGCCGTCGGAGTTCTCGGCTTCGCGCTCGGCGCTCCCGTCGTCGGCACCGTGGCCGCAGGCTTCGCGCTGTTCGCGGCGTTTCTCAACGCCGCGTTCGCGGTCTGCCTCGGGTGCATGATCTACCCGCTCGCGGCGCGAGTGCGCAGCACCTCCTGAACCGGGTCGTTTCGCAGGCTCCACTCCTGTCCAAACACCCCTTCTTCCAATCCGTACAAGAAAGACCGAAAGGAACACCATGGCTCGCTCCGACGTCCTGGTCTCTGCCGACTGGGCCGAGCAGAACCTGAACGCACCGAAGATCGTCTTCGTCGAGGTCGACGAAGACGCCAGCGCCTACGACGGCGGACACATCGAAGGTGCAGTCAAGCTCGACTGGCGCAAGGACCTGCAGGACCCGGTTCGCCGCGACTTCCTGGGCCAGGAGCAGTTCTCGGACCTGTTGTCGGCGAAGGGCATCAGCAACGACGACACCGTCGTCCTGTACGGCGGAAACAACAACTGGTTCGCCGCCTACGCCTACTGGTACTTCAAGCTGTACGGCCACAAGGACGTCAAGCTCATCGACGGCGGACGAAAGAAGTGGGAACTCGACGGACGCGCGCTGTCGAAGGACGTCGTCAGCCGGGAAACCACGCAGTACCGAGCCGAGGCTCCCGACCTGTCGATTCGCGCATTCCGCGACGAGGTCATCGACGCCATCGGCAACAAGAACCTGATCGACGTGCGCTCGCCCGACGAGTTCTCGGGCAAGATCCTCGCCCCGGCTCACCTGCCGCAGGAACAGGCTCAGCAGCGTGGCCACGTGCCGTCCGCGATCAACATTCCGTGGAGCACCACCGCCAACGAGGACGGCACATTCAAGTCCGACGATGCGCTCGAAGAGCTGTACAAGGCCAAGGGCTACGACGACGAGAAGGCCACCATCGCCTACTGCCGCATCGGTGAGCGTTCGAGCCACACCTGGTTCGTCCTCAAGGAGCTGCTGGGCAAGGAAGACGTCAAGAACTACGACGGCAGCTGGGTCGAGTACGGCTCCCTCGTCGGAGCACCCATCGAGTTGGAGGTTCACTGATATGTGTGGAGCACCCGTACAGGGCCAGACCATCCCCGCAGGTGTCGACGTCGAAAAGGAAACGGTCATCACCGGCCGCGTTCTCGCCGGCGACGGTGAGCCGGTAGCGGGAGCGTTCGTGCGTCTGCTCGACGGCACCGGCGAATTCACCGCCGAGGTCGTCGCGTCGGGCACCGGGGACTTCCGCTTCTTCGCCGCTCCCGGCCAGTGGACGCTGCGTGCACTGTCGGCATCGGGCAACGGCGACACCGTCATCGCTCCCGAAGGCGCAGGCGTGCACTCTGCCGACGTCACCGTCGGAGTCTGACTTCGAAGCACCGACAGAAACGAAGAACCCCGCACCTGCTCGGCAGGTGCGGGGTTCTTTTTCGTCCTCTAGCCGGTCGCGGGCACCGGTTCTGGAACCGTGGAGTACTGCGGCGGGAACAATCCCTCCGGGACCGGAATGCCCTGGGACTCGAGGAAGGCACCGAGGTCACTGACTCGGGTCTGCGTACCCGGCTCGGGCAGCAGCCGCGGCTCCGGCGCAGGCGCGGGCGTCTCGGTCATGGGAGCCTCGGGCGTGGCCGGATCGACCGGAGCGGGTGCGTTGTTCTTCTCGCGTTCGGTACGAGCGAGATCGGTCACCCACGCGACCATCTTCTCGCTTTCCCACTCGACACCGTCGTTGGGGTCGTTGTACCAGTAGGACAGGTGCTGCAGGAAGCCGAGCGCCAGGTAGGGGCCCAGGACCACGTCGACGATGCCCTTGTTGTTGTCCACCAGACCTTCGCCTTCGGCGCGCAACTTCGCCTCCACGGTCTCCGCGCCCGGTCCGAGTGCCCAGTTCAGATCGGCGAGAAGCTGGTCGGGGGACAGCGCTGCGACAGCCTCTGCGTCGTTCACCTGGTATCGCCGGTCGGACACCTTGACCAGAACCTGCAACAAAGTCTCGTCCGATTCGAGCCAGGACTTGTTAGTGGCGATGTCGATGATCGCGCGGGTGGCGATGGTAGCGACCGTCCGGCCGAAATCGGACACGGTCTGCACCGGATTCAGCAGCGTCAACCGCATCTGTCCCAGTACGCCGAGCGCCAATTGCAGCAGCTCGATCTTGTCCGGTGCATCGCACGCCAGATCCCAGGGCCGACACGACCAGGTGACCTTGTCGGTCATGGTGCCGTAGTCGCGGGGCGACTGATCCATGAAACCGCCGAGAGACTCACCGACCTCGTCGCCGAAGTTCGGCACCCCGGCCGGGCGGTACGGCGACCCGACCATGATGACGCCGACGACGTCGTCGGACGTGACGAGCGCGTTGGGATCACGGTGTCCGAGGTCGACCGAGATCCGATCGAGAACTTCCCCGCCGACGCTGTACCCGAGCAGCGCGAACTTGGTCTTCTCGCCGCACTTGGTCTTGTACTCGTTCATCAACCGGTTGGTCGACGCGATGCCGTCGTCGATCGATTCCTGGTACGTCGCCACGTCGTCGAGCACGTCGAAGCCGTAGGTGGAGGTGTACGGAACGTAGAGCCAGCCGACGGTCCCGGGGCTGTCCGCGTTCGCCTCACCGACCGGAACCGTGACGTTGCCGACCCAATTCGACGCGATCGTCTGCGCCTCTTCGTTCAGCGGATTGCGATCTGCGGCGGAGTCGGTGGCTCCGGACACCGCCAACAGCAGTACATCCGGGCAGTCCTGCGCGTAGTTGTTCGGATCGATGTTCGGGCCCTGAGACGAACCGAAGTCGGCAGACCCGGAATCCGACGAACCGGAATCGGACGAGCCCGAATCCGGGGCGGCCAGCGCGGCGGCAGGTGCTGCGAGCGCCAGCGTCAGTGCGACGACCGCCGATCGAAACACCACGGAACCGAACGACGATGTCAGGACACGCTTACGACGCAGCATTTCTGCAGAGACCTCCCCAGCCTTCACGACAACACAGTGAACAACGTCGGAAATTCGCCCACGGGCGTCCGACGTCCCCCGAAGAAGGTACCTGTTGTTCAGGATTTATCCACCAGTACGAGTGACCCAGCGCACTTTCCGTGCCCAAGTCGGTTAGATGTCACCAAAGACACACGTCGGATTCGGGCCACTGTTCTCAGAGGGAAACCATGCGGGTTAAACTCGCACTCGTGGTCATCTTCTTCGAGTTGTTGCTGGTGCTTGCGGCAATAGCCATCATCGCGTTCTCGCTCTACGTCGTCTACCGACTGGTCAACGACGAGTCGTGACGGATCCGGTTGCGGGGCAACCCGGCAGTGCTGACGAGGGCAGGGTCGACGAGAGACGCCATGTCCCCGCCACCAGTGGTGACGAAGCGATAGCGGCGGCCGAACAGAAGTTCGCCGAGGCATCGTCTCGGAACATCCCGGTACTGCCCGACATCCCTCATCCCGACGACACCGCCAACCTGCGGCTCGGTCCCGACCTGGACCCGTCGATGCTGGCGCTGTTGCCTCTCGTCGGCGTCTGGCGCGGTGAGGGCGAGGGACACGACCCCGAACTGGGAACCGACTACCCTTTCGGACAGCAGATCGTCATCACCCACGACGGCGGCAGCTACTTGAGCTGGGAATCGCGCTCGTGGCGGCTCGACTCCGATGGCAACTACGCTCACCCCGACCTCCGCGAAACCGGATTCTGGCGCGTCAGCGGTGGCCACGGACTCAAAGGTTCCGAGAACGAAGAGGTCATCGAACTTCTGTTGACCCACAGCACCGGTGTGGTCGAACTCTATTACGGACACGCGCTCACCAAGTCCTCGTGGGAACTCGCCACCGACGTCGTCATCCGCAGCACCTCGGGTGCGCTGGTCGGCGGAGCGCGCCGCCTGTACGGAATCGTCGAGGGCGGAGATCTGGCGTACGTCGAGGAACGCGTTGTCGCCGACGGCCCACTCGCACCGCGGTTGTCCGCGCGGTTGTCGCGCTACATCGGCTAAGTTCATTTCTTCTCGTTGCATGCGAACGGCCCCCGAGCCATACCTGATTTCAGGTCCCGACCGGACAGGTCGGGGGCTCGGGGGCCGGGTAGCTGCCTGGGATTCGCTTGCCGCTCGCGCGGTCTTCGCAGTGAATCCGTCAGCGATAGCGGCTAGCTGACAGCCACCTCACGCGTCCTAGAGTTCATCAACTTCAGACCACCTCCTCTCTCGTGTACTTCCAACGTACGCCCGAGATTCCGAGTCGGCAAAGTGTTTTTTCTTCGTGTCTACGCCGAGGTCGATCACCTGGTCGGCGTCGGTGTTCTCCGGCAGTTGATGGGTGACGACCACCACGGTTCGGTCGGCACCGAACAGGCCGCAGTCGGTGGTGAGCAGCTCCCGCAGTATCCGCATCCCGGAGACTCTGTCGAGATGTTCGGTCGGCTCGTCCAGCAGCACGATCGGTGCACTGCTGAGCAGAGCGCGCGCGAGCAGCAGCCTGCGTCGCTCTCCCCCGGACACCGCGTGTGCGCCGCCCACGAGGGGCGTGTGGACACCGAGGGGCAGTGCGTCGAGCCACGATCCGAGGCCCACTTTCCGCAGTGCCTCCGACGCCTCCTGCTCGTTCACGTCCCCGCGTACCACCCGCAGATTCTCCAGAATCGACGTATCGAACAGATGTGCATCCTCGGCGAACAGTGCTGCGTCCGAGCCGTATTCCTCGGCAAGTGCGCGCAACATCGTCGATTTTCCCGATCCACTGGGGCCGATGAGAGCGCTTCGCGCATGTGCACGGAAGTTTGTAGCAGGGGTCGAAGTTCTGCTCACATGCAGCGGCGGAGCCTCCAACATCGCCATGATTCGAGTGGCTGCGATTCTGCCGCGCATCAGGGCGATCGCCGCTACGGGGAGTGCCGCGGTCGCCTCGAAGGCAGCCAGCGGAACCAACACGATGATCGCCAGTGCCATCGGCGTCATACCGTCGGCGGTACCTCCGTCCGGTCCGTACAGCCCGATCCCGACGAGCAACGACCCGATCACCGACGCTCCGATCGACAGCGGCCCAGCGGCATCGGCAAGGGCCGACGGACGGGCGGCGCGATCCCGGGCAGCCACCGAATCCTGTGCTGCGCTTCGAGCTTCGGCCAGTGTTGCGTCGAGTCGCCCCGCGACCCGTAGTTCCGCAGCGTGGTCGAGTGCCCGGACGGCCGACTCCGCGAACCGTGCGTCGGCGTCGGCACCGGACTCTTCCGCGATCCTTGCCGACCGCGCCGCCAGCACCGGTGCCCCCACTCCGGCGATCAGCAACGCCACCGCCAGGATCGACGCGGCAGCAGGCGAGATGCCGGCGAGCAGGCCCACCGCCGCGAACATCATCACGACGCTGACGCAGATGGGCACGACGGCCCGCACGACGACGTCGCCGAGCACGTCCACGTCCGCTCCGGTGCGAGCGAGAACGTCACCGCGCCGCACATGGATCGCCCCGTTTCCGCTCGCCAACCTCTCGTAGATTCTCGTGCGAGCTGCCGTCGTACCACGCAGTGCCGCATCGTGAGTGGACAGTCGTTCCAGATATCGGAACACGCCCCGCGAAATGCCCAGCGCCCGAACGGCTACCACTGCGACGGACAGATCCAGTACTGGTGGCATCTGCCAAGCTCGGGTGATCAGCCAGGCCGACAACGCGGCCAGGGCCAGCGCACTCCCGAGCGTTGCTACTCCGGCAGCCACAGCCACCGCCACCCGTCGCGGAGAGAGCTCCAACAACGCCAGCGCCCGACGCAGATCAGACATGATCGACCCTCGAGTGCAGGGTCGCCTTGCTGCGTACCTCCACGACACGGTCGGCGGCCTGCAACACCGACCGCCGATGACCGACCATCACGACGGTCACTCCGCGGTCAGCTGCAGCTCGAACAGCCTGCAGCACAGTCGTTTCGCGCGCCGAATCGAGGTGTGCGGTCGGCTCGTCCAGCACCATGACCGGCGCACTGGAGACGAAAGTCCTGGCGAGCGCGAGGCGCTGCAGTTCGCCGAGCGACAGCCCCACGCCGCCCTGACCGACGCGGGTGTCCCAGCCGGCCGGATGATCTCGAAGCACCTCGTCGAATCCGGCCGAACGGCATGCCGCGTCCAAGGCAGCCGGCTCGGGCACTCCGTGCAGGGTGACGTTCTCGTACAGCGTGCCGGGCAACAACACCGGCCGCTGCGGGAGCCAGGCAACCTGCGCCCACCACTGGTCGAGGTCGAGGTCGGCCACCGGAACTCCCCCTATTCTCACCGCGCCGCTCGACGGCGTCACCAAACCCAAGATTGCCTGCAGCGCAGTCGATTTGCCCGCTCCGTTCGGACCGGTCAGTACCGTGACGGTGCCCGCTCGGCACACTGCACTGAGCGCTGCCGGAGCCTCGCCGTCCCTACTGGTGACGGTGAGCCCGTCGAGTTCGATGTTCGCGGCCGAGGCGTCGACCGTTCGACCACCACTCGGCCGAACCGTCCGGCGATCCAACACTCGGAATGCTCGGCTCGCGGCCTCGACGCCGTCCTCGGCCGCGTGGAACTGGGTGCCCACGGACCGAAGTGGGAAGTACACCTCGGGCGCAAGGATCAATGCGACGATGCCTGCCTCGAGTGTCATCTCCCCGAATACCAGCCGCAGTCCGATGCCGACGGCCACCAATGCGACACACAGGGTCGCGAGCAGTTCGAGAACCATAGACGACAGGAAGGCAACCTTCAACGCGCGCATCGTCGTTCGCCGATGCGCATCACCCAGTGCTCGGATACGGGCTGCGGGCCCGTGTTCGCGCCCCAGCGCCCGCAGTGTCGGCAGACCGGCCAACAGGTCGAGCAACTGTGTCGACAGCCGGGTCATCGTGGTGAGCGTCGCGGCTGCTCGACCCTTGGTCAGCAGTCCGATCAGGATCATGAACACCGGGATCAGCGGCAGGGTCACCGCGATGATCACCGCCGACGTCACGTCCTGGGTGAGGATCACGATCAGGACCAGCGGGGTGACGACGACGGCCAGCACCAGCGCCGGTACGTAACCGATCAGGTATGCCCGCAGTCCACCGATGGCGCGAGTCACGACTACGGCCAGTTCTTCGCGTTCGGCATCGAGCTCCCGAGGCTCGAAACTGGTTGCCGTAGTGAGCACTTCGAGCTCGAGCTCGGCCACTACCCGCGATGCCGACCGGTGCGCGTATCGAGACTGAGCTCCGGTCGCCAGCACGCGGATTACCGTCGCACCTGCCAGCACCATCAGTTCCGTCGTCCAAGCGGACAACGACCTGGCAGCCGGGTCGGTGATCACACCGGCCAGAACGCGGCCGATGGCAAGTGCACTCACGATGATGCACAGGGTGACGACGGTAGACAGCCCGACCGTCGCGACCAGGTAACCGCGCGCGGAGCGCGAGTACTTCCACAGTCTGGGATCGACCGGTGCCCGAGAGCGAGCGGGTGCGCTCACGGTTTCACCGTCAGTCCGATCGAGTCCGGTATCTGGGCGCTCGAAATGCGTTGCCGGAAGACCCAGTACGTCCAGGCCTGGTAGCCGATGACGACGGGAGCAGCGAAGGCCGCGGCCCACGTCATCACCTTCAACGTGTACGGGCTGGACGACGCGTTCGCGATGGTGAGATCGAAGGCGGCGTCCGTGCTGGACGGCATGACATTGGGGAACAGGGAGGCGAACAGCAGCACGACGACGGCGACGATGGCGATGCTGGTGAAGACGAAGGCCCAGCCTTCGCGTACTTTCGCCGTCAGCGCGACGACGAGTAGCAGTGCCACTGCTGCCACGGCGACGAGGACCCAGGTCCAGGTCTTCCCGTACGCGAGTTGTGTCCACAGCGCGAAGGCTCCACCGACGAGTACGGCCGGAACCGAAAGCCACGTCGCCATTTTCACCGAGTCCTCGTGGACGTCGCCGGAGGTCTTGAGCGCGATGAACACGGCACCGTGCAGTGCGAACACCACGGCCATCGTTACTCCGCCGAGCAGTGCGTACGGGTTGAGGAGGTCGAAGAATCCTGCGGTGACCTTCTTGTTCTCGTCGATGGCGACTCCGCGCACGATATTGGCGAACGCAACGCCCCACAGAACAGCCGGAACCCACGAGCCGATGCCGATGCCGATGTCGCAACGCCGACGCCACACCGGGTCGTCGATCTTTCCGCGCCATTCGATGGCGCAGATACGCAGGATCAGCGCCACCAGGATCAGCAGCAGCGGCAGGTAGAAGCCCGAGAACAGCGTCGCGTACCACTCCGGAAACGCTGCGAACAAGGCACCGCCCGCGGTGATGAGCCAGACTTCGTTGCCGTCCCAGACCGGACCGATCGTGTTCAGGACGGCCCGCCTGCGCTTCTCCCCCGTTGCTGCGTCCGGGTGCCTACCCAGAATGGGCATGAGCATGCCGACGCCGAAGTCGAATCCTTCGAGCACGAAGTAGCCGACGAAGAAGAAGGCGATGATGAGGAACCAGAATTCGGGCAGTGACATAGCTATCCCCTAGTACGCGAACGAGAGCTGTTTCGGCTCTTCGTCTTCCGAATCCGGCGGGTCGACGTGCGGGTGCGCGTCGTGGTCGAGAGGTCCTTCGATGACGTAGCGCCGGAGCAGGTAGAACCAGACAGCTCCGAGAGCGGCGTACAGCAGTGTGAACGTCACCAGCGACGCGAGAACGAGCCCGACGGGATGGTCGGAGACGCCCTGGTCGACGGTGAGGCGGATCTGGTCGACTCCGGAGAGATTGGGCGCGACAACCCATGGCTGACGGCCCATTTCGGTGAAGATCCAGCCGGCACTGTTGGCCAGGAACGGCGTCGGAATGGCCAGCAGAGACAGCCACGAGAACCACTTCTGGTCGGGAATCCGGCCACCTCGGGTGACCCACAATCCCGCGATGGCGAGCAGGGCCGAGCCTGCGGCCAGACCGATCATCATCCGGAATGCCCAGTACGTGACGAACAGGTTGGGCTTGTAGTTGCCCGGGCCGAACTGCTGCTCGTACTGATCCTGGAGTTGGTTGACGCCCTGCACGGTGGCACCGAAGTCGTTCTCCGCCAGGAACGAGGTGAGACCGGGGATCGAGATGAGGTGCACCACGGATTCGCAGTTGTTGTGGGTACCCACGGTCAAGAGCGAGAAGCTGGCTCCGGTTTCCGTGTCGCACAACGATTCTGCGGATGCCATCTTCATCGGCTGCTGCTCGAACATGAGCTTGCCCTGAATGTCCCCGGTGATGGCGAGCGCGCCGCCTGCGACGATCATGACGATGAACGACATGCGCGCGGCCGATCGGAACATCGTGCGTGAATCGGTGGCCGGGAGCGCAGCCTGCGGAGTGACCCCACTATCGGAGAGCGCAGCCTGCGGAGTGACCCCAGTAGCCGGTTTGTCCAGCTTGTTCTTTCGCGCCTCGCGCACCATCCACCAACCGGAGATGCCGGCGACGAAGGTTGCGGCGGTGAGGAATGCACCTGCTACGGCGTGCGGGAATGCCGCCAGCGCAGTGTTGTTGGTGAGCAGGGCCCAGATATCGGTGAGCTCGGCGCGGCCGGTCTCCTCGTTGTAGATCGCGCCGACGGGATGCTGCATCCAGGAGTTGGCTGCGATGATGAAGAAGGCAGAGGCGTTCACGCCGATGGCGACGAGCCAAATAGTCGCCAGGTGAACGAGTTTGGGGAGCCGACTCCAACCGAAGATCCACAGCCCGAGGAACGTGGACTCGAGGAAGAAGGCCAGCAATCCCTCGAGAGCGAGTGGCGCGCCGAACACGTCACCGACGAAGCGCGAGTACTCGCTCCAGTTCATCCCGAACTGGAATTCCTGGACGATTCCGGTCGCGACGCCGAGCGCGAAGTTGATGAGGAACAGCTTGCCGAAGAACTTGGTCAGCCGATACCAGGAGTCCTTGCCGGTGATCACCCACATGGTCTGCATGGCGGCCACCAGCGGCGCGAGGCCGATGGTGAGAGGTACGAGAATGAAGTGGTAAACGGTGGTGATACCGAACTGCCACCGCGAGACATCCAACGCGTCCATCGATACTCCGAACTCTTCCACCCGAGCTGTGACGGGCAACACCGCAGGTCAGGGCATTGGCCCGCGACTGATTCGAATGTACTACTACGAGTAGTAGTAGGGAAGAGTCTTTCGGCAGGGTCGTTCGGCACCTATGGCGTAGCGGCTACGTCCACGGCTCGATCGACCATCTCGGACACCTGTTCGCCGCTGCCGGGACGGCCGAGAACGACACCGTTCATCGTCGTGACCCGCGCCGCGAGGGTCACACTGGAGACCAGCCAAACGCTATCTGCCGCAATGAGATCCGCCGGGTAAAGATGTCCACGCTCGCAGGTCCACCCGGAGGCCTCGGCCACCTCGAACAGACCCGCGACGGTGGTTCCGGCCAGGATGCCCTGCTCCACCGACGGTGTGACCAGTGTCTTACCGCGCGCGAGCACCACCGTCGAACGGGGTCCTTCCAGTACCCGCCCCTCGCTGCTCAGGTAGATGACGTCGTCGGCCCCCTGGGCGGACGCGTGCCGCAGCGCCGCCATGTTCGTTGCGTACGACAGCGTTTTCGCTCCGGCGAGCTGCCAGGGCGCTGTCGACGAGAATTCGACCGAATAACCTCGATCAAGCGTGATCACCGACACCCCGTTCGCACGTGCTGTCCGCACCCGCTCGGGAAGGGGCCCCACCGTCACGAACGCCGTCGGCTCCCCGCCGCTCTCGCGTCCCCTACTGAGCACCAACCGGAGAACGGCCTCGTTCGCCGAGTCCTCGGACCAGAGACCGACGGACGTGTCGATCACCGTTCGCCACTCGTCCAGGTCGGGAGCAGGCAAGTCCAGTGCCGCCGCCGACGCCGCCAGACGAGCCAGGTGCAACTCCACTGCGCAGGCTGCGCCGCCCCGCACGAGCAATGTCTCGAACACACCGTCGCCGCGTACGGCAGCCAGCTCGTCGGCGAACAACAACGGCTGTCCGGCGTCGTGCACTCGGCCGTCCAACGTCACCACTACCGAATCGGCCATGGCCGTCACTGTAGAGCCAGCCGGTCAGTCGGCTCGATCTGCCTGCGCCATCACGTCGCGGTACTCGTCGAGGTCGATGTCCTCGGCGACTACCGTCTTGGTTCCGTTGTAGACGTCACGGTCGATCTCGTCGTCGGCGTTGGCCACCAACATCGCGACGAACGTGTCTCCGTTGACGTTGAGGAAGGTGCGGAAGATTCCGGCGAACCAGTCGACGGCGATCAACAGGCCGACTGCCTCGAACGGCAGGTCCAAGGACGTTGCGAGGAACATCGCGATCACCGGGAACCCACCCGGCACCGTGATCGTGCCCATGTTCAGCAGGATCGCCAGACCCATCCCGAGGGCAATCTGGCCGACAGTGAGTTCGACATCGCCGGCCTGCGCGAGAAACATCACGACGATCATGTAGTTCAGGACGGCACCGTACGAGCCCATGGTCAGCCCGATCGAGAGCGTGAAGTTCGCGACCTTCTGACTGACGCCCACCTTCTCCACGGTGTTCTTCAGAACGGTCGGGAACGTGACGGCAGAACTCGTGGTCGTGACCGCAATCGCCGTCTGCTCGGTGAGCTTGTTCGGCAGGCTCCTGGGATCCAATCGGGTTCGTACGGTCACCACGACCACGAACAGCGCAAAGAGAATCAGGACCCCGAGCAGGGTGGTGCCCAAATAACTCAAGGCCGTCGAGACGACGGAGAACCCGACATCCCCGGCGAGAGCTGCGAGCAGACAGAAGACACCGACCGGAGCGATGGTCATGACCAGGCGAATCATGGTCAGAACGATCTGCTGAATCTGGTCCATGAACGTCAGCACTCGGTCGTCGCCGGTCTTGGTGATGTGGCTGCGCAACGCGATCCCGAACAGCAACGAGAACACGATGATCGGCACCATCGTCGCTGTGGACATCGCGCTGAAGACATTGGTCGAGACGAAGTTCAGCAGGGTGTCCTGCCAGCCGAGCGCCTCGCTCGCGCTTTCTTCGAGGCTCGGGTCCAGTTGTTGGGTGAACTCCATGCCCGCACCGGGACGGATGAGAGTACTGAGCACCCATGCCAGTACTGCTGCCACGAACGAGAAACCGATCATCCACTTGAACGTGCGCACCGCGATCTTGCCGGTGCCGGTTCCGGACATGGACCCCGTTGCCACGATCACCGACGCCATGACCAGCGGCACGATCGACATCTGAATCAGGCGGATGAACAGATCGCCGACGAACTTCAGGTTCGCGGCCCAGTCACCGACGATCAGTCCGAACACGATTCCGCCGATTGCGGCCAAGCCGATCTGCGCTGCGGGGTGTCTCAAAGCTTTCACGGATCGAAACCTAGACAGAGCACGGCGCCCCCTGATATCGGACGCGTTGCGCGTAGGTAAAACGTCGGGCTCCTACTATGGACTGGTGTCCGATTCCGTGACGATCAGTCCAAGTCCTCTTCTCACTCTTCCCGGTGCGGTTCCATCCCCGGACGACAGCGTCGACACCGGGGTGGCCTGGCACTACGGCAATCCGTTCGGCGAACAACGCGACGCCGTCAGCGGGGCCGCCGTCATCGATCGATCCCATCGCTTCGTTCTCGCCATCAGCGGAGACGAGCGCCTGAGCTGGTTGAACACGATCTCGAGCCAGCTCGTCTCGAACCTGTCCGACGGCAGCTCGGCCGAAAATTTGAGCCTGGACGTCAACGGCCGCATCGAGCACCACTTCGTTCAGACCGACTTGGACGGCGTCACGTACATCGATACCGAACGCACCGCGGGCCCCGATCTGCTGTCGTTTCTGAAGAAGATGGTGTTCTGGGCGAAGGCCGAACCCCGTGAGGCCGACGAATTGGCCGTTCTCACCGTCCTCGGGACCGACGCGGCCTCGGTGCTCGGCAAGGCCGGCGTGCCGGTACCGAGCGAGATCTACGGTGCGACGGCGATCGACGGCGGCGGATTCGTTCGGCGGATGCCGTGGCCCGGCCAGAACTCGTACGACGTGGTGATCCCCCGCGCACACCTCACCGAATGGTTCCTCCGACTGCGCGACGCAGGTGCCGCTCCGGCCGGAACCTGGACGTTCGACGCGTTGCGGGTGGAATCGCTGCGTCCGCGGGTGGGCGTCGACACGGACGAGAAGACCATTCCGCACGAGGTTCGCTGGATCGGCAGTGCCGCCGAGTTCGGTGCCGTGCACCTGGAGAAGGGCTGCTACCGCGGCCAGGAAACCGTCTCGCGTGTCCACAACCTGGGTCGACCACCGCGGCACCTGGTGCTGCTGCACCTGGACGGGTCCGCGGACGGTCGGCCCAGCACCGGTGATCCGGTCACCGCAGGCGGACGATCGGTGGGCCGTCTGGGCACCGTCATCGATCACTTCGAGCTGGGCCCGATCGCGCTGGCTCTGCTCAAGAGAACGATTCCGGTGGACACTGCCCTCGAAGCGGGTCCGTGTGCGGCGTCGATCGATCCCGATTCGATCCCGGCGTACGACGACGTTCAGGCCGGCCGCGCGGCCGTCGACCGCCTTCGCGGCCGGTGACCGGGACCGTTCTCGCGGTCTGCGTCGTGCACGCCGATGTTCCGTTCGGACGTCGCGGAGTCGTGGACAGCGGCATCGACAAGCGGCCGGTCGACGGTCCGGTGGATGTGCACGAGCTGGGCATCGGCGGGGACCACTGCCGGGACACCAAGTTCCACGGCGGTCTCGATCAGGCCGTGTACGCCTACGACGAGGCCGAGGCGCAGTACTGGGCCGACGAGTTGGGAGTGCCGGTTCCGCCGGGGCGATTCGGCGAGAACCTCCGCACCGACGGTGTCCCGGTGACCGACGCGGTGATCGGGTCCAGGTGGCGCGTCGGAACGGTCACCTTGGAGGTGACGATCGCCCGTAAGCCCTGTGCAACGTTCGCGCGGTGGATGGACGAGCCCAGATGGATTCGTCGCTTCGCGGATCGCGGTGATGTGGGCGCGTACTTCCGGGTCGTCGAGCCCGGCGTGTTTCGCAGCGGCGACGTCGTGGTCGTGGAGTCGGTGCCGCAGCACGGGGTGACGGTTCGCGACCTGTTCCGAGGTACCGACGCGACCGCGATGGCCACTCTGCTCGACGAGCCCGACTTGGCACCGAAGGTGTACCGCGATGCGGCCGCGGCGCTGAAATCCTCGCGAAGGCCATGACGCGCAGCACGTAGTTCTCGTGTCGCAACACGAAGATAGTTTGCCTGTGCACGGATATCTGCAGGTACAGGCAGCGCGAACCCTTCCCCCGGGCGTGTCGCGCCGGAGTGCCCACCACCGACACGTGGCACCGTATGCGCATCGTGGCGATTCGCGCGCTAGAGTGTGTGCCAGGAAGAAATACCAACTCTAACGGGGCCGCCAAATTTCCCCAGGCCGCCCCGCAAGTCCGCGAGGGGGCACCGCCATGGGCCGAGGCAGGGCTAAGGCAAAGCAGACAAAGGTCGCTCGTGAGCTCAAGTACAGCTCGCCGACAACGGACTTGGAGAGTCTGCAGAAAGAACTCTCCGGTGGTTCGTCCAACTCCCATCGTGGCATCCACTCTGACTCGGATGTGCATTCCCGAGTCGAGGAAGACGAGTACGAGGACTGGCGACGCTAGTACTGTGCACTGAACGACTGAGGGGGAGCCGCTGAGCGGCTCCCCCTCACTTGTTCGTCCGGTGCTCGGGCGATCAGAACCCTGCCGTTCAGAACCGCGGGTGGTTGCCCAGCAGCATTGCACGCTCGGCAGCGATGTCCTTACCGGTGGCCTTCTTCACCGTGCCCAGAGTCCAGCAGTCGATGTGACGTGCGGTCAGCACGGCCAGCGCGCGGTCGACATCCTCGGGAGCGACGATCGCGACCATGCCGACGCCCATGTTGAACGTCTGCTCCATCTCGGCTCGCTCGACGCGTCCGCGCTGAGCGATGAGCGAGAAGATCGGGGCCGGACTCCACGTGGTGCGGTCGAGTTCGGCCACCAGTCCCTCTGGCATGACGCGGGAGAGGTTGTTGGCGAGTCCGCCGCCGGTGACGTGGCAGAACGTGCGCACGTCGGTCTCGGCTGCGAGCGCGAGGCAGTCCTTGGCGTAGATCTTGGTCGGCTCGAGCAATTCCTCGCCCAGAGTGCGACCGAACTCCTCGACGTGGCCGCCGAGGTCCATGTGATTGATCTCGAGCAGCACCTTGCGAGCCAACGAGTAGCCGTTGGAGTGCAGACCGGACGATCCCATGCCGATGACGACGTCACCGGGACGCACCCGCTCGGGTCCCAGGATCGAATCCGCTTCCACGACGCCGATGCCCGTGGCCGAGAGGTCGTAGTCGCCGTCGGCCATCAACCCCGGGTGTTCGGCCGTCTCGCCGCCGAGCAACGCACAGCCGGCGATGATGCAGCCCTCGGCGATGCCCTTGACCAGCTCTGCGACCTGCTCGGGAACGACACGGCCCACGGCGATGTAGTCCTGCAGGAACAGCGGCTCGGCTCCACAGACGACGAGATCGTCGACGACCATCGCCACCAGGTCGAGGCCGAGCGTGTCGTGCTTACCGAGGGCCTGCGCCACGGCCACCTTGGTGCCGACGCCGTCGGTCGAGGCGGCCAGGACCGGCTCACGGTAGTCGCCCTTGAGCGCGAAGAGACCGGCGAAACCGCCGAGACCGCCCATCACCTCGGGCCTACTGGCCTTCTTGGCGAGCGGCGCGAACAGCTGCACTGCTCGGTCTCCTGCGGCGATGTCGACCCCGGCCGCCGCGTAGGAGGCACCGCCCGAGTGAGTTGCGCTCGTGGGTTGGGATTCCTCGGTCATTCGGCTCCAGCCTGTGTACTAGTTCATGTCGGCGCCCGGTTCGGCGCGGCCCCAACGGTACCGGAGTGCCCGGTCAGGAGAAGAACTCACGTGTGCAGGCGCTTGCCCGGAATCGCGGCCAACAGCTTCTTCTTGTAGTCCGCCTCCGGGGATCGCAGAATCTTCCACGGGGTTCCCTCTTCGACGATTCCCCCGTTGCGCAGCACCACCACACGATGCGCGACGCGGTCCACCACGGCGAGATCGTGGCTGATGAACAGGCACGCGAACCCGAATTCCTGCTGTAGCGCCTCGAACAGGTCCAACACTGCTGCCTGCACCGACACGTCGAGCGCACTGGTCGGCTCGTCCGCCACCACCAGATCCGGACCCAGCACCAGTGCGCGCGCCAGGCTGACGCGCTGCCGCTGTCCACCGGACAACTCGTGCGGGTACCGCTTGTCGGTGCCGGACGGCAGTTGCACGGCGTCGAGAAGCTCGGTCGTTCTGGCCGCGATGGCGTCCTTGGAGCCGTACTTGTGCACGATCATCGGCTCGGCGATGCACTGTCCGACGGTCAGTCGCGGGTTCAGCGACGCCGACGGATCCTGGAATACGAAGCCGAAGCGCTTACGCAGGGGCTTGAGCTTGCGTTCGCTGACCCCGGCAATGTTCTGTCCCATCACCGTCACGCTGCCGCTGGTGGGCTTCTGCAATGCCGCAACACATCTACCGATGGTCGACTTGCCCGAGCCGGATTCACCCACCAGACCCAGGGTTTCGCCCCGGTGGATGGTGAGTGAGACGTCGTCGACCGCACGGAACGCCGGGGAGCCGACCCCACCGGAGAACTGCACCATCAGCCGGGACACGTCGAGTACCGGTTCGCCCGAGGTGTCGACGGTCTTGTCCGACTCCACCGCAGCGAGAGTCGGCACCGCGGCCAGTAGCTTCTTGGTGTAGTCGTCGGCGGGGGCGGCGAACAGCTGCGCCACCGGAGCTTCCTCGACGACGCGGCCGTTCTGCATGACGACGACGCGGTCCGCCAGATCGGATACGACGCCCATGCTGTGGGTGATCAGCACGATGGCGCAGCCCAGCCGATCCTTGAGATCGCGGAGCAGTTCGAGGATCTCGGCCTGCACCGTGACGTCGAGGGCCGTTGTCGGCTCGTCGGCGATGATGACCTTCGCCTCGCACGAGATGGCGATTGCGATCATCACGCGTTGCTTCTGCCCGCCCGAGAGCTCGTGCGGGTAATACGAGAAGCGTTGCTCGGGGTTGGGCAGACCCACCATCGTCAGCAACTCGACGGCCCGCGCCTTGGCATCCTTCGCCGACATCCGTTTACCGTCGTCAGGAGTGTGGGCCCGGAGTGCCTCGACGATCTGATACCCGATGGTGAACAGCGGATCGAGAGCGCTGCCCGGTTCCTGGAACACCATCGAGATCTTGTTGCCGCGCAACTGCGCCCACGCCTTGTTGCTCAGCGTCGTCACGTCCTGGCCGCCGAGCACCACGTGCCCTTCGACGCGTGCGGTGTCGGGTAACAGACCGATGGCGGATCGGACGCTGACGGATTTGCCCGAGCCGGACTCCCCCACCACGGCCAAGACCTCGCCGGGGAACACCTCGAACGAGACCTCGGTGACGGCATCGACCTCGCCGGCATCGGTCAGAAATGTGACGGACAACGACTGCACCGACAGTGCGGATTCACGTGGAGTCACTATGCTCGATGTCATACCTTCACCGCCTTCTTGAACTTCTTGCGGGTGCGCAGCAGCGGATTGAGTGTCTCGCTTGCACTTTCACCCACCATGGTCAGACCGAGTACCACCAGCACGATGCCGAGGCCCGGGAACACCGACGTCCACCAGATGCCGTTGGAGATGTCGGGCAGGGCCTTGTTGATGTCGTAGCCCCATTCCGAGGCGGAGGTGGGTTCGATGCCGAACCCGAGGAAACCGAGTCCGGCAAGGGTCAGGATGGCCTCGGCCCCGTTGAGGGTGATGATGACCGGCAGCGTCTGCACCACGTTGGCGAGGATGTGCCGGAACAGGATTCGCGGTGTGCCGGCCCCGGTGACCCGTGCGGCATCGACGTACGGTTCGGTTTTGACCGCCACCGTGGCGTTGCGGACCACCCGGAAGTACTGCGGTACGAAGATGGCCGTGATGGCAATTGCTGCGGACGCGATGCCACCGAAGCTCGACGACTGTCCACCCGCCACGACGATCGAGATGACCACCGCGAGAAGCAGAGACGGGAATGCGTACATCGCGTCCATGAACAGTACGAGCACGCGGTCGAACCAGCGCCCGATGTATCCCGAGGCGAGCCCGAGAGGAACGCCGATGATCAGCGAGAGAATCAACGACGACGCGATCACCATCAATGCCGTTCTGGCACCGTAGATCACCCGCGAGAACACGTCCTCGCCGCGGACCGAGGTACCGAACCAGTGCTCGGCGGACGGCGCCGCTTGGCGAGCAAAATCCTGCCCGGCATCGCTGGTCTGCGAGAACCCGTACGGCGCGAGAAGCGGCGCGAACACCGCCGCGATGACGAACCCCACCATCAGGGCCAAGCCGACGATCAACGTGACGCGTTGCAATCCCGAGGTGGACTTGACGAACGCGACGCCGGGAAACCCTCGACGGTGTGGACGGGTGGGAGGTACGTCGGACAGCACGACTTCGGTGCTCATCAGAACCTCACTCTCGGGTCGATGAGGGCAACGATCGCGTCGGTGACGAAGCTGACGACGGCGACCACCACGGCCAGGAACGTCACGATGCCTTGCACCGCAACGAAATCGCGTGCCTGCAGGTACCGGGCGAGTTCGTACCCCAGCCCCTGCCACTCGAAGGTGGTTTCGGTGAGCACCGCGCCGCCGAGCAGCACGGCGATCTGCAGGCCGATGACGGTGACGATGGGGATCATCGCGTTACGGAACGCATGTCTTCGCGTCACCGTTCCCTCGGTCAACCCGCGGGCCCGAGCGGCATCGACGAACGGTGCCTGCAACGTCTGAATGAGGTTGACGCGCACCAGCCGCAGGAATACGCCGGCCGTCAACAGACCCAGCGCAAGAGCAGGCAGCACAGCGTGCTCCAGCACGTCGAGGGTGTAGCCCGTGTCGCCGTACAGGAACGAATCGACGATCAGAATGTTGGTCTTGGGCGCGACGTTCTGCAGTGCCAGTTCCACATTGGTACTGGCTCGTCCCGCCACCGGTAGCCAGCCGAGCTTGACTGCGAACAACAGCTTGAGCAGCATTCCGACGAAGAACACCGGGGCCGCGTACGCCAGGATCGCGAAGATCCGCAAAGAGGCGTCGCCGAATCGGTCGCGGTGGGTGGCGGCGAAGAAGCCGAGCGGGATACCGACGGCGAAGGCGACCAGCAACGCCCAGAAGGCCAATTCCAGTGTGGCTGCGCCATTGACGAGCAGGACGTCGCTGATTGCGCGATTGTCGGTGGCGGAGCGGCCGAAATCGCCGCGCAGCAGGCCGGTCAGGTACTCCCAGTACTGCGTGAGGATCGGCCGGTCGTAGCCGGCCTCGGCCTTGCGCTGGGCGATCTGCTCGGCAGGGAGGCGGCCACCGAGGGCCGCCGTGATCGGATCACCGATCACCCGCATCAGAAAGAAGACGACGGTGACGAGAATCCAGGCAGTCGGAATGATCAGCAGAAATCTGACCCCGAGATAACGGGCGAGCGCGCCGTACCGTGACGGCGCGCTCGCCTGCTGTGCTTGCTTCTCGCCCGCTACCGCCGTGCTGTCGGTAGTGGGCACGCCGTCAGCTCTTGGCGAGCGTGACGAACCGGAACTTGAACGAGGCGTCGAGCGTCTCGTCCACACCGCTGATCGCATCGGTGGCGACGGCGATCTGCTTGCCCTCCAACAACGGAAGAGTGGGCAGGTAGTTCGTGGCGAGCTCGGTCTGAATCTGTCCGATGATCTGCATCCGCGCGTTCTCGTCGGCCGTCGTGCGCTCGAGGTCGAGCAGTGACGTGATGGCCGGGCTCTCGAAGTGCGACTGCAGGAAGTTGTCCGGCGCGAAGAACGGCGTCAGGTAGTTGTCTGCGTCGGGGTAGTCCGGGAACCAACCCAGCTGGTACACCGGGTAGGCGTCGGCGACGCGTTCTTTGGTGTAGGTGCTCCACTCGGTGGACTGCAGGTTCACGTTGAACAGGCCCGTCGCATCGAGCTGGCTCTTGATCGCGGCGTATTCCTCGCTCGACGACGAACCGTAGTGGTCCGGGTTGTACTGCAGGTTGAGCTGCACCGGGGTGGCAACGCCTGCGGCAGAGAGGAATCCGGCTGCCTCGTCGCGGTTGGGCGTGGTGCCGTAGACATCTCCGTACGCGGTGTTCGCACCGGCCAAGCCGGTGGGGACGACGGAGTAGAGCGGGGTGTATGTGCCCTTGTAGACACCGTCGGACAGTGCCTGACGATCGACCGAGGCCGCAATTGCCTTGCGTACGGCCAACTTCTGATCGGGGGTGTCGCCGGGCATCGTGTTCATGTTGAAGACCATGTAGCGCGATTCGCCGCCGGGTCCCTCGTGCACCGTCAGACCGTCCACGCTGCCGAGAGATTCGACGTCCGTCGGCGTCAACGAGCGCCACGCGACGTCGATGGCCTTGTTCTGCACGTCGAGCTTGAGGTTGTCGGAGCTGGTGTAGTACTTGGTGTTGATCGACGACGTCTTCGGCGTGCCGAGGATGCCCTTGTAGTCACCGTTCGCGGTGAAGCTGACGAGGGAGTTCTTGGCGTAGCTCGAGATCGAGTACGGGCCGGCGAACGGGGTGCCGGCCACGATGGCGTCGTCGTCGAGAACCTTGTCCGCCGGGAACACCGTCTGGTCGACGATCGGACCTGCCGGTGTTGCCAGGATCTGCGGGAACGTCTGATCGTTCGCTGCCTTCAGCGTGAACTCGACGGTCTTCTCGTCCGGCGTCGCGATGCTGTCGAGATTGGTCAGCAGCGACGCAGGCCCGTTGGGGTCGTTGATCGCGACGATCCGGTCGAACGAGTACTTCACGCTCTCGCTCGTCAGCGGGTTGCCGTTCGCGAACTTCAGATCGTCCTTCAGGGTGCACGTGTAGACGGTCGGTTCGGAGAAATCGCAGCTCTCGGCGGCGTCGGGCTCGAGCTCGGAGCTGCCGGGAGCGAAGTTCATCAGGAACGGGTATGTCTGGTTCATCACCATGAACGAGCCGTTGTCGTACGAGCCCGCCGGATCGAGCGAGGTCACCTGGTCGGTGGTGCCGACGGTGATCGTGTCTCCGCCGTCGCCGTCACCGGATCCGCCGGCGTCGGTGCGACCGGAGCCGCATGCTGCGGCCGTCAACGCGAGTACCGACAGTGCTGCCACTGCAGCGGTCTTCTTGCCGTGCTTGCGCACAGCTGTCCTTGATGCCGCGCTGTAGCGCTGCATGCGTCCGTCGTCGGGCGACAGGGTCATCTGAGCCTCTATCCAAATCGGTGTGTCCTATGTAACTCGGGACAGTACCGATGGACTGTTTCCAATATGTGGCATTGAGAAAACCCTGCTGTTCCCTATCGGCAAACCGCAGGTCAAGGCCTACTGAGAGCGCTCACATTCGCGTCGTTGGCCACCGGCTGGCCGGCTGCCGACGCCAGCAGACCCTCGAGAACGTGCTTGCCGAGCGCATTGTCGGCGGGCAGATCGATCGGGTACTTGCCGGTGAAACATGCTGCACACAACCGCGATTCGGGCTGCTCCGACGCCGCGATCATGCCGTCGATGGAGATGTACCCCAGCGAATCGGCACCGATGGCCTGGCGGACGCCTTCGAGAATCCCGTCCTCGGAGTCGACGCCGTTGGCGATCAACTCTGCGGGAGAAGCGAAGTCGATGCCGTAGAAGCATGGCCACCGTACCGGCGGGGACGCGATGCGGACGTGAATTTCGAGCGCACCGGCTTCTCGCAGCATCCTGATCAGCGCACGCTGGGTATTGCCGCGGACGATCGAATCGTCCACCACCACCAGCCTTTTGCCCCGAATGACCTCTTTGAGTGGGTTCAGTTTGAGCCGAATGCCGAGCTGACGAATGGTCTGCGACGGCTGAATGAACGTGCGCCCCACGTAGGCGTTCTTCATCAGCCCCTGGCCGTAGGGAATTCCGGACCCCTGAGCAAAACCGACCGCGGCGGGAGTTCCGCTCTCGGGCACCGGAATCACCAGATCACCCTCGGCCGGATGCTCCTTGGCGAGCCGTCGTCCGATCTCGACGCGGGTCGAGTGCACCGAACGGCCACCGATCACGCTGTCGGGCCGCGCGAGGTAGACGTACTCGAATACGCATCCCTTGGGCTCGGGGGCGGCGAAACGCGACGACCGGACGCCGTCGGCATCGATCGCGAGCAGCTCGCCGGGCTCGATGTCTCGAACGAACGCAGCACCGACGATGTCGAGCGCAGCCGTTTCACTGGCCACCACCCAGCCACGATCGAGGCGGCCGAGGCAGAGCGGGCGAACACCGTGCGGATCACGGGCGGCGTAGAGGGTGTGCTCGTCCATGAACGTCAAACAGAACGCGCCTTTGAGCTGCGGCAGCAGTTCCATCGCGGCCTGCTCGATTGTGCAATCGGCGGCCTTGTGCGCCAGCAGCGCCGTGACGACGTCGGAATCCGAGGTGCCGTTGCCCTGCAACCGATCGTTGATCAGCCCTGCATCACGTGCCTTGGTGGCGAGCTCGGCGAAGTTCACGAGATTTCCGTTGTGACCGAGCGCAATCCCGGTGCCCGCAGTGGTGGTACGGAAGATCGGCTGCGCGTTCTCCCACGTGACCGACCCGCTGGTGGAATACCGGCAGTGCCCGATGGCGACGTGCCCGGGCATCGCCCCGAGCGTCTGCTCGTCGAACACCTGACTGACGAGGCCGAGATCCTTGAACACCAATACCTGGGAACCGTCGGACACTGCGATTCCGGCAGCTTCCTGGCCACGGTGCTGCAGCGCATAAAGGCCGTAATACGAGAGCTTGGCCACATCCTCGCCCGGTGCCCATACTCCGAACACTCCGCACTCTTCGCGCGGCTCGTTCTCCGGTTCGTCGAGGGGTTTGGTTACCAGAAGATTCGGACTGTCGACCGACAAATCGGCGTTGGTCACGGGCATTGCTCCCTTGGGGGACGGGGCGGGGGGCCGTGCCTGAGTCTACGGGCACACGGCCGGAGTCAACGCATCGTGTGGACGGGAGATTCCCACCAGGTGAACGAGTGTCCGATTCGCTTCCGTCACCTGATGGACAGCAGCGGCAGCCAGCGACCTACTTCGGCTGCCCTGCTGCCGCACGCATCGATGGAACCGTCGGCGAGAGCCTCGTCGAAATCGCGGGTTCCGGTGACCACCTGCAGCCACGTCAGAGCATCGGTTTCGACGACATTGGGCGGAGTTCCCCGAGTATGCCGAGGCCCGACGATGCACTGCACTGCAACGAACGGCGGTACGCGTACCTCCACCGAGGATCCGGGCGCATTCTGGCCGAGAGTTCTGGCGGTGGTGCGCACCGCCGCGGCGATCTGTGCGCGAGCCGGTTTGTCCGCCTCACCCTTGATCCACTCCGCAACCGCCAGTACCGCGTCGCGAACCTCAGCGGGGCTGACTTCCTTGTGCGGTGGCACCGCTACCGACTCCTCTCGTTCGCAGCGAGACGCGCCAGCACAGCGCCGCTCGCGTTGAGGAAATAGTGCAGCAGCGCCGGGGCGAGCACAGTCCCACTGCGGGCCCTGAGCCAGGAGAAGACAACGCCGGCCGCGGTCGTCGCCAGTACCGTCCCGATCACGGTGTCTCCTGCTGCGCGGGCCGGGTGAATGTGCCACAGGCCGAAGAAGATCGGCGACAGGGTGGGCGACGCGGCGTCGAGGACACCGCGGAACAGCAACTCCTCGGTGAGCACCGTTCCCACGGGAATGCGAAACAGCACCCACTCGGCCAGCTCGTCCTCGGACGGCCGGACCCGGCGGCGCAGCGCCGGAACTGCCGCGACGACGGCAGATCCGAGAACAGGAACGGCCGACGCCGCCGCGCCCCACTTCAGTCCGGCAGCAGCGTTGCGCAGACCGAGCTCGTTCGCGCTCGTTCGGGACAGTGCAGCCACACCCACTGCGAACGAGGCATTGGCCACCGCCCGCGCACGGGCATCGAATCCGAGCGCCGGGAGGAGGTAGGTACTCCACACCGTGGTCGCGAGTCCGGTTGCCAGCGCGGCTTTCACTTCTCGGGACCGTCTCGCCCGGCGAATTGCTCCATGACTCCGCGCACTCGTTCGGTGTCGCGATCGGTCCAGCCCTCGGGCGCGGCGACGGCGACCCAGCCGTCGAGCACCAGGGTTCCGTAGTTGTGGCCGTGTCCGTCGGGGACACCCGCAGCGTTGGTCAGGTCGGCTGCCACCTGCCAGAAAGTGACGACCGGGAACCAGCGCATGCTGGGCAGTCGGTCCGGCCCCGGTGGTTCGGACAGCCAGTCGGGACGCTCGAACAGCAGATCGGGCGACCACCAGACCACCGGATCCGACGCGTGCTGGACGTAGAGGATCCGTGGTGCGTACCAGGGTTGGTCCTCCGGCGGGATGCCCGACGAGTTGTCGGCGAAGCGCACCGTCAGACCCTCTGAGTAGACCGGCCGGACCTCGGGACTTCCCGGGTCGCGTCGGCTGACGAACTGACTCCAGATGCGGTTGTTGTTCGGCGGTCCGACCCACAGGACTCCATCGGTGGTGGCCCTGATGTCCGCCAAGCCGTCGAAGGCACCCTCGCCCGCCTGGGTACCGAGGCTCTCGCCGTAGACGTAGAACTTGGGGCGCGTGGCCTCCGGCTCCTGCAGCCAGCGATCGTGCACCTTGTCGATGAGCGCTTTGCCGGCCTGAGCCGCTTTGTCGCCCTCGGCGATGAACGAGATCCAGCTGGGCAGATACGAATACTGCGATGCGACGGTGGCGACATCGCCGTCGAACATGAGCTCTTCCGCTTCGATGGCGGTGGGATTGACCCAACCGGTGCCCGTGGTCGGAACGACGATGAGGGCTTTGCGCTGGAAGGCCCCGGTGCGTTCGAGTTCGGCCACCACGATGTCGAGCCGTTCGTCCTGGGTCTCCGCGGTTTCCAATCCCGCGTATGCCCTGATGGGCTCGAGGCTCGGACGGCCCGTGGCTCGTTCCATCTCGTCGGCGCGCAGACCGCTGGAGACGAAGTTACGACCCTCGAAACCCAGGGTGTCCCAGGGAGCCAACGAGTCCGGGCTGCCGGATCGCTCGTCGGCGACGGGTTGTTCTGCCCCGTCCCGAGTTTCGTCGTTCTGCAGACTGAATGCCGAGTTGGTGACCGCCGAGACCGCACGCAGCAGCACGCCCTGAACCAGAGCGACGGACAACACGACGAGAACGACGACCCCGAGTGCGTTGGCCACTTCGCGGGGCATCTTCACGACGCGGTTGATCTGACGGGCGAGCAGCCGAACGAGGTCGCGCAACACCCGCGACAACGAAATCAGCAGCGCCGCAATGGCAATGCTGAGCGCACCGGTGCGCAGGTAACCCGTTGTGGTGGTGCCCTCGGCGTCCATCAACGCGGCGAGCTCGCGCTGCCACTGCGCCGAGATCGCCAGCATGACCATCGATGCGGCGACGGCCAGGACGGGTACCGCAGCCTTGACGGCGAGTTCGACCTTGCGGGGCAACGGCCACCACGACCGCGAGGCGAGCCACCATCGAGCGACTGCCCATCCGACAGCTACGCCGAACGCGTAACCGATGGCCGCGTTGATTCCGCCGATGATGCCCTGGAACAGCCATCCACGCGGGAGCAGGGACGGCGTGAGCGACCAGCAGAAGAACAACGCGCTGAAGGCGATTCCGGTGAAGTCGAGGCGCAACAGGCCCCACGCCCACATGACGAACGGATGCTTGTCGGGTGAGGGAACCGAGAATTCCAGGTTCGGCAGGTGGTACCGATGATGCTGATCCTGCTCGAGTTCGGCGTCGACTTCTCTGTCGTGCCGCTTCGATGCCTGCTCCCCGACCGATGTCTGTCCCCCCACCTCGGTCAGCCGAAAAGTCTGGGGAGAGTGCTTTCGAACGTCTCACGCAGTTCCGCCATCGGGACGGAGAACTGCCCTTGCACCTCGATCGAATCCGAACCTTCGTCGACAACGCCGATGCGCGTCCACGGCAGACTGCGGGCCGTGCACATACCGGTGAAACGGGTCTCTTCCGTGCGCGGAACCGCGACCAGTACACGACCCGACGACTCCGAGAACAGCGTGACGAACGGATCGGCACCCTCGGGAACGATGATGCGGCAACCGGTTTCACCAGCCAGGGCCGCTTCGACCACGGCCTGCGCAAGACCACCCTCGGACAGGTCGTGAGCCGCCGAGACCAGTCCGTCGCGCGAGGACGACAGCAGAATGTCGGCCAGCAATTGCTCGCGAGCCAGATCGACCTTGGGCGGGACGCCGCCGAGGTGATCGTGTTCGACCTGCGACCAGATGGATCCGTCGAATTCGTCGTGGGTCTCACCCAGCAGAATCAGCGTCTCGCCGGGTTCGAGTCCGAGGCCGGTCGGGATACGGCGATGCACGTCGTCGATCACGCCGAGTACACCGACCACCGGCGTCGGCAGGATCGGCTCGGCACCGGTCTGGTTGTAGAAGCTGACGTTGCCTCCGGTGACCGGAATGCCGAGGGTGACACAGCCGTCGGCCAGCCCGCGGACGGCTTGCTGGAACTGCCACATGACGCCCGGATCCTCGGGCGAGCCGAAGTTCAGGCAGTTGGTGACGGCCTTGGGCGTCGCACCGGTGACCGCGACGTTGCGGAACGCCTCGGCGAGCGCGAGCTGCGCACCCTGGTAGGGATCGAGTGCGGTGTAGCGACCCGACGCGTCGGTGGCCAAAGCGATTCCACGCCCGGTCTTTTCGTCGATTCGGATCACTCCGGCATCGGCGTTCTCGGCCAGGACGGTGTTGCCGCGCACGTAGCGGTCGTACTGCTCGGTGATGAATCGACGGCTGCACAACTGCGGCGAGCCGATCATCTTCAGCAGCGTCGCCCGCAGTTCGTCCCCGGTTTCCGGGCGCTGCAGCGACGCTGTGGTGTTCGCGATCAGCGCGTCCTGGGTGTCCGGACGCTGGACCGGGCGGTTGTACACCGGTCCTTCGTGCGCGACGGTCTTCGGCGGAACATCGACGACGGTGTCGCCGTGCCAGGTGATCTGCAGATGCTCACCGTCGGTGACCTCACCGATGACGGTAGCCAGCACGTCCCACTTCGTGCAGACAGCCATGAACGCATCGACGTTCTCGGGCGTCACCACGGCGCACATGCGCTCCTGGGATTCGCTCGACAGCACCTCCGCGGGCGTCATGCCGGTGGCGCGCATCGGCACCTTCTCCAGCTCGATGTGCATGCCGCCACTGCCCGCCGAGGCGAGTTCGGAAGTAGCACAAGACAATCCGGCACCGCCGAGGTCCTGGATGCCGACTACCAACTTGTTCGAGTACAGCTCGAGGCAGGCTTCGATGAGCACCTTCTCGGTGAACGGATCGCCCACCTGCACGGCAGGCAATTTCTTTCTGCCGCCACCGGTCTCGTCACCGTCGAAGGTCTCCGACGCGAGCACGGACACGCCACCGATGCCGTCGAGACCGGTTCGGGCACCGAACAGAATGATCTTGTTACCCAGACCCGACGCGAAGGCCAGGTGCATGTCCTCGACGCGCATGACGCCGGCACACAGGGCGTTGAGCAGAGGGTTACCGGCGTAGGAGGCGTCGAACACCGTCTCGCCGCCGATGTTCGGCAGGCCGAGGGAGTTTCCGTACCCGCCGACGCCTGCGACGATGCCGCTCAGGACACGGCGCGTATCGGGTGCATCGGCAGCACCGAAACGCAGCTGGTCCATGACGGCGATCGGGCGCGCACCCATGGCCATGATGTCGCGGACGATGCCGCCGACGCCGGTGGCTGCACCCTGGTAGGGCTCGACGTACGACGGGTGATTGTGGCTCTCGACCTTGAACGTGACGGCCCAACCGTCGCCGACGTCGACGACGCCCGCGTTCTCACCGATGCCGGCGAGCATGGGCTTGCGCATTTCGTCGGTGGTGGTCTCGCCGAAGTACTTCAGGTGCACCTTGGAGGACTTGTACGAGCAGTGCTCGCTCCACATGACGGAGTACATCGCCAGCTCGGCATCGGTGGGCCGACGGCCGAGAATTTCCTTGATGCGGACGTATTCGTCGTCCTTGAGTCCGAGTTCCTTGTACGGCTGCGCAACGTCGGGGGTGGCGACGGCGTTGGAGACAGTGTCTGTGGGTACAGAGCTAGCGGACACGAGGAATAGGTCCCTTCGATGGAGCGAAATGCCAGGGGAAGTCTATAAGGTGCTGCCGACATGTACGGCATCGGACGGTTCGGCCTCGTGCGAACATCACCTGATGGACATCGCACTGACCGAGGACGATCTGGACGAAACGGGCGTCATCGACCCGTCGATGGTGGCCAAGGGAGTCGACGTCCCGCCGAAAGCCGTCGTCTGTTTCTTCTCCGAGGTGATCGAGAGCATCTGCGCGAAAGGCGACGCCCGAGTCGTCTCGATCATGCGCTCCGAGCACGGCGAACACCCCGTCTACGAGATCGAACGGAACGGGGAGAAACTGGCCGTCTTCCACCCGGGCGTCGGCGCTCCGCTGGCCGCACTGTTCCTCGAAGAGGCCATCGCGATGGGATGCACCCAGTTCGTGGCCGTCGGCGGCGCGGGAGCCCTGTCCGACGACCTCGGCATGGGACACGTCATGGTGGTCGACAGCGCCCTCCGCGACGAGGGCACTTCGTTCCACTACCTCCCTCCTGGGCGAGTGGTCGACGCCGATCCAGAAGGCGTGGCCGTACTGCAGTCCGTACTGACCGACGCTGGAGTCGACTTCGTCACCGGCCGATCCTGGACGACGGATGCGCTCTACCGGGAGACCCGTGCCCGGGTCTCGCGCCGCGTCGAGGAGGGCTGCCGAACCGTCGACATGGAAGCCTCGGCCTTCTGCGCCGTTGCCCAGTTCCGCGGGGTGCGATTCGCGCAGCTGCTGTACGCGGGCGACTCCCTGGCCGCCGACTGGGATCACCGCGGTTGGACCAAGGCGACAACAGTGCGCGAACAGTTGTTCTGGCTTGCGGCGGATGCGTGCCTGCAACTCGATCCGGTCTAGGTTTTCGGCCCACCCCCCCGGATCTCGCCTGGCCCCCCGGATCTCGCAAACGCGCGCGCGTTTGCCAGACGCGAGCCGAATTGCCCCGGAATCGGGCACGAAACTCCGCGCACCTGACGAATGCGCGCGCGTTTGCGATTGCCGAACGATGATCGCGAGCTCCGCGGTCCAAGGCGCACCGACATTCGACGTCCGCCCCCCGATCTCGCAAACGCGCTCGCGTTTGCCAGACGCGAGCGGAATTGCCCCGGAATCGGGCACGAAACTCCGCGCACCTGACGAATGCGCGCGCTTTTGCGACGGACTGAACGGGCTCAGGCAGGGGCGAGGAAGGCCGCCAGCGCGTCGGCGTAGGACTTCACGTCGGCGGCTCCCATCAACTCTCGCGACGAGTGCATGGCCAACTGCGCTGCGCCGACGTCCACTGTCGACAACCCCGTGCGTGACGCGGTGATCGGCCCGATGGTCGATCCGCAAGGCAGGTCCGCACGATGTACGTAGCGCTGCAACGGAACTCCGGCCTGATCGCAGGCGAGTGCGAATGCACCTGCACCCGCGGAATCCGTTGCATAGCGGAGGTTCTGGTTGACTTTGAGCACCGGTCCCCCGCCGAGCTCGATGCGATGTGCCGGCTCGTGCCGGTCCGGGTAGTTGGGGTGCGTCGCGTGCGCCATATCGCCTGAGGCACAGATGGATCCGGCCATCGTGCGCAGGAACTCCTCCCGGCCACCGCCGCGTCCGAGCACGATGCGCTCGAGCACGGTGTTCAGCAGATCCGAGAACGCACCGCGATCCGACATGCTGCCGACTTCCTCGTGATCGAAAAGGGCAAGCACGGGCGTGACATCGGTCGGATTATCCACTGCTGCAAGCAAAGCCTGGGTCCCGGCGTAACAAGTACCCTGATTGTCCAGACGCGGCGCACTGACCAGCTCGGACTCGACGCCCACGATGGCGCTGGGTGCGAGGTCGTGGGTCATCAGTTCCCAACCCAGAACCGAATGCGGGTCGACGCCTTCTCTCTCGGCGACGTAGGCGATGAAAGACTTCGGCGAATTACCCACGCCCCAAATGGCATTGACGTGCCGTTGCGGGTCCAGAGTGACACCCTTGCGGTCCTCGGACAGGTGGATCGCCAGCTGCGGGACTCGCAGAATCGGCTCGTCCACCTTGACGAGCACTTCGCGCGCAGCGTTGCCGTCACGCACACTCAGCCGGCCGGAGATACCAAGATCGCGGTCGAGCCAGGAGTTGAGCCACGCGCCGCCGTACGGTTCGAGACCCACCATCTGCCAGCCTGCGGATTGCAGATCGGGATGCTGCTTCACGCGGAGGTTCGGGCTGTCGGTGTGCCCGCCGACGATGCGGAACGGGCCCTCAGGAGTGGAGCCTGCGGAACGACCCGAGTTGCCCGTCTCGGTACTCCAGGCGATGAGTGAACCTCCGCGGATCAGGTAGTAGCGACCTGGTTCGGTCGGCCAGGCGTCGATCTCGTCGAGCTGCACGAAACCGGCCTCCTCGAGCTGCACCGACACCGTGTTGCAGACGTGGAATGGCGACGGCGACACGTCGACGAAGTTGCAGAGACCGGTTGCAGAAGCGTTGGACGACATGGGAACCATTGTGGCAGCCACCGCGTCGAACGCATCAAGAGCACACACCGACTCGGGGGAACACCATGAAATTTCAGTCTTTGCCGAACTACGGCGCAGTTCACGCAACGACATTCGCGATCGTGCGGATGAAGACGATCGAAGCATTCCGAAAGCGCGGGGTGGTGGTTCACCGCAAGGATGCAACAACATTGGCGGCGGGATCAGGCCCGCACTTTCCACTGGAGAACCTCTTCGCCCGATGCTCGGGGGCAAGCAGATCGGCGTGGGACAGCATCATCGACGGCCATGTCGACGTCATGATCGAGGTGATGCGCGAAGCCGACCCGACGTTCATCACCTCGTTGCCGGACGACGAGTTCCACTCGAGGTTGCGCGAGCGCATCGTCCCACCGTCCGCACTCGAAGCAATGGCGGAATACGACTACTCGGTCCCGCTGCTCGACGCACCGGACGCACCCAGACGTGTACTGAATCTGTCGTCTCCCAATCGAGCGCTGACGCTCGCCGATCGGCATCTCGTCGGCCGAGACATGAACGCCGCCTGGGCTGCCGGCCGAAGAAACACCGCAACGCTGAAGTTCGAGGACGGCCGAATCCTCAGCAGAAACAGCATCGACATCGAGGTCCTCAGCGGCGATTCGATCTACCTCGCGTCGAAGGTTGCCGACATGAACACGCTGATCTCCACACACCTCGGCGAGTGTCTGTACGGCGTATTGTTCGTCGTTCCCAATGCCTACGAGTTCATTTTTCACCGGCCGCGCAACGCCGATGTGGCGCTCGCTGCCGCAGCCGAGCTTGCCGATCTGGCAGATATGTTCACTCGTGACACGCCGAGCCCACTGTCGCGCTCGGTGTTCTACTGGCGAGACGGCGAGTACTGCGACGTATCGCACGGGCCAACGGGCATCTTCGCCTCAACCTTGACGGAGTTGCGAGCGCGCGCGGCCTGACCGCGATCACGTGCCGGTAGACCCGCTATTCGGGCGGCGGGGTGGTCGGCCGTCCCGCTGCGGCGTCGCGAATCCAGTCGGGTACGGGTTGATGATCGCGTTCGGCCATGGTGATGTAGGCGCGGGCAGCGGCAGCGGCGACCGTCGGCCGTGGTGCTTTGATGTTGCGTGCGTCGGTACTGGTCATCGCGGGTCCTCCTGCTCGCTCTCACCGTCAGTGTCCTCGGTTTCGTGCGGTTGTGCCAGTGCGCGACGTGCAGATCGGCCCGCCACGGCCAGCAGCACCTTGCGTTCGGTGCTGGTGATGAGCGGGGAGTCGGTGACCGTCGCAAAGACGTCCCAGCCGAGCTCCGCTTCATCATCACTGTCGCTGACGGTGTGGTCGAGGCACCAGGCGATTCGCTGCCAGGCCTGGGCCCGTTTGTCGGCAACGGTGCGCTGACGAATGGTGAGAGCGACTCCGACGACGGCGAGTACACCGACCACGAGAGTCACCCATGCCTGAGCCGGCATTCGGCGCTCAGTGCGAACCGGACACGCAGAACACGTTGCCGTCGGGGTCGCTCAGCGTCACCCAGCGAAAGTCGCCCATGGCGTGTTGCGCAACCTCGCGTGCACCGGCTTCGACCAGGCGCGCAACCTCACCGTCGAGGTTGGCGGTCGTCATGTCGAGGTGGATACGGTTCTTTCCGGGAGTCGGGTCGTCGATCTTCTGAAACGCCAATCGATACGGTGCCGCAGCGAGTTCGACGACGTAGAACCAGCCGTCGTTCTCCTCCACGATCGACCCATCGACCTGCGCCGCCCACCAGCGTGCGAGCGGTCCCGGATCGGTGGTGTCGAACGTGATCATGCCCAGCGTCAGTGTCATGGCGGCACAGTAGCCGCGGCCACCGACATGAAACTCAGGCGTTGACGATCGTGTCCAATGCCGAATAGAAGATGCCCAAGCCGTCGTCGCTCGGACCGGTAAGCGGCTCGGTCGCATGCTCTGGGTGGGGCATCAAGCCGACGACTCGACCGTTGGCCGACGAGATTCCGGCGATCCCCCGCTGCGATCCGTTCGGGTTGGTGCCGCTGTACCGGAACACGACGCGACCCTCGCCCTCGAGCTCGTCGAGCACGTTCTGCGGTGCTTGGAATCGACCCTCGGCGTTCTTGACCGGGATCAGAATCTCGGCACCGGGCTCGTAGCGCGACGACCACGCGGTGTCGGTGTTCTCCACTGCCAGCCACTGATCGCGGCACACGAAGTGCAGTCCTTCGTTGCGGGTCAACGCACCGGGCAGCAGTCCCACCTCGCACAGCACCTGGAACCCGTTGCAGATACCGAGAACCGGCATACCGCCCTCGGCTGCTTTCACGACGGACTCCATCACCGGGGCGAAGCGCGCGATTGCGCCGGCCCGGAGGTAGTCGCCGTAGGAGAATCCGCCGGGGACGACGATGGCGTCGACGTTCTTCAGATCGGCGTCGGCGTGCCACAAACTGACGGCCTCGCCGCCGGCCAGGGTGACTGCGCGGGAGGCGTCGACGTCGTCGAGGGTTCCGGGGAAGGTGATGACCGCTACGCGTGCACTCATGAAATGCGGGTCACTTTCCAGTCCTCGATCACCGTGTTGGCAAGCAGTGATTCTGCAATTTTTTCCAGCGCAGCGTCGTCGACCGTGTCGTCGACCTCGAGCTCGAAACGCTTGCCCTGACGGACGTCGGATACACCGGAGATACCCAGACGGCCCAGCGCGCCCGCGATCGCTTGACCCTGCGGATCGAGAATCTCGGCCTTGGGCATGACATCGACAACGACTCGGGCCACGAAAGCGCTCCTTGAAATACGTACAGCAAGACAGTTACCGGCAGGTGGGAGTCTACGCAGCCCTGGCGGGAGGCGCGAAACCGCGCTTACTGTGGAGTCCATGCAGCTGACACACTTCGGACATTCCTGCGTTCTCGTCGAACTCAACGGCACCACCGTGCTGTTCGATCCCGGCACGTTCTCCCACGGGTTCGAGGGCATCACCGGACTCGATGCCATCCTCGTCACTCATCAGCACCCGGATCACGTCGATCTACAACGACTTCCGGCGCTTCTCGAGGCAAATCCGCGAGCGGCACTGCATGCCGATCCGATGACCGCGGGCCAACTGGGCGAGCGGTGGACTGCAGCTCCCGCAGGCGATGCATTCACCGTCGGCGGCATCACGGTCACCGGGGTCGGCGGCACCCACGCCGTCATCCATCCGGAACTGCCGGAGATCGACAACACTGGCTACCTGCTCGGTACTCCCGAGAACCCGGGCCAGCTGTTCCATCCCGGTGACTCACTGTTCGTTCCCGAGCAGCAGGTCGACGTACTCGCTCTTCCCGCGGCCGCACCGTGGTCCAAGCTGTCCGAGACGGTCGAGTTCTTGCGCGCGGTGGCTCCGAAGATGGCGTTCCCCATTCATCAGGCAGTGATTGCCGACCAGGCGACCGGCGCGTACTACGGCCGCTTCAAGGACATGTCCGACGCCGAATTCCGCGAGCTGACCAAGGAATCGGCCGTCTCGATCTAACCGATGACCTCGGGCGGAAGGGTGCCGATCATGGTCACTTGCGTTCCGTCCCACTGGTAGTCGATCGTGGCGGGTCCGCCGGTCGGGTTCGCATTCGCGTCACCGGCGAGTGGCCAGCGGTAGTTGACTGTGATCGTGTCGGCGGACTGGGCCGCCACCGACGTGAACCCGTACGGCTCCAGCGTCGCGGTGCCGAGGTAGTCGGTGTTGTCAAAGAAGAGCAGATGTGTCGGCGAGCTCACCGTTGCCCCAGACGGGAGCGCTTCGACCCAGGTGAACGACGCACACGGGTCGCCCATCCGCGTCGCGACCCACGGTGAATCGGCGAAGACCAGCGGCAGCGAGTTCACGGCTTCGGTCACCGAGCTGGACGACATGTCGAGGCAGGTCACAGGCTCGGTCGCGTCGGGAATGGAGTTGTTCTCGGGTAGTTCTTCGGTGTTCCAATCGATCGGCCCGCTCGGCTCCGCATCCCCTGTGTCGACTGTCGGCCGGCTCGCCTCGGCCTCAGCTTGCGGCTGGTTGGCCTGGGGTTGGACGCTTGCCGGGGGCGCAGTAGTCGGCGCAGTAGTGGGCGGCGCTGCGACCGGACCGTCCGAGTTGCCGCACGCGACTAGGGCGAACGCACTGAGGGTGACGAGTAGAAGTCGTTTCATGTAGACCGCCTGGTTCGTATTGTCCGACGCCAGGTATGTCCACTCGCAAACATGTTCCGTTACATCACATTTCGATCAAAGGTCCGTTACCTTCGCAGCGATCTGCATTTTTCGCACCACTACGCGCACTTTTTGCGACCTTCCCGCGGATACTGCGGCACAGTGGAGCACCAGCTGCATACTGGAGCGCGGGTCATTCAGGCCAGCCGATGTCGAGCCGAACCAATTCACGAATTGCCGACTCGTCGACCGTGTCGAGTCCGTCGAGGAACGCAACGGCGAATGATCCCGGCCGCGAGGTCGACCGGGCCGCGATCTCCGACGCCGCCGCGACATGCGCGTGCGCGGCGACGGCACCGATCAGCGCGTTCGGAGCAACCGAACAGTAGGCAGCCGTCAGCGCACCGAGCGCACACCCGGTAGCCGTAACCCGTTGCAGCAGTGCGCTTCCGCCGCCCACCTTCACCATGCCGCCGGGGCCGAGAATGTGATCGGTCTCCCCCGATGCTGCCACCACGTCAGCTCGATCGAGCAGCGAACGCGCCGCATCAACCGAATCTTCGGCTCGCGCAGACGAATCCACCCCTCTAGAAGCGCCCCGAGCACCTGCCAGACCCAGAACCTCGGACGCGTTCGCGCGAATGACGCTGGGCCGGTTGACAAGTAGCTCGACGGCCACCTGCGTTCGCCACGGCAGGCCGCCCGCCCCTACCGGATCGAGTACCCATGGCTTACCCGCGTCCCTCGCAGCGGCCGACGCCAGCCGAGAACTCTCCACCTGCGCTGCCGTCGGGGTCCCCAGGTTGACGAGAACCGCGTCGGCGATACCCGCGAAACCGGCTGCTTCTTCGGGGTTGTCGACCATCGCCGGAGCGGCACCCGCGGCTAACAGCGCATTCGCCACGAACTGAACCGACACGGTGTTGGTCAGGCACTGCACCAGCGGATTGCGTTCACGCATGTGTCGATGTGCGGCAACGATATCGTCCAGGGTCACAGTCGAGGCACTCATTGTTGCGAGTCTACGACCGCGATCACCCCGTTCGCGTCAATGGACCACTGCATACGTCTGGGCACTGCACTGGCACATTCACGCCCTGACCCGGTGCGCGTCGATGTCACTTTGCATACGTCTGAGCCATGCAAGGGTCCATTGACGCGAGAGCGAGCGAAACGACCCGCTAGGCCACGCGAGAGTTGGTGCGCGGGATCCATTCGTACACGCCGGCTTCGGCTCCGTGGTGGAGGGATAGGTCGATGGCATCGAGGATTGCCTGTCGCGGCCCCGGGCGTCCGAGCTGCTTGGCACTGATGGCCAGGCGCACCACTCCATCGCGGCGCGCGGTGCGACCCGCGCCGAGTACCAGTGCCTTGAACCACCAGGGTTCGGCTTTGAATCCTTCACCGATTCCCCAGACTCGCGAACGAAGGACGCCGTCGCGGTCGAGGTCGTGAATTCCGTTGAGCGCGGCGAGCATTCGGAAGCCGGCGTCGGGTAGGGCTTCGACGGCTCCGGGTGAGGCGATCCAGCGCGGAGCGGCGAAAATTCGCGTGCGCAGTCCGGTCTGTTCCATCACGCGGTCCGCGGCCATCAGGCGCAGTCGAGCTTCGTGACGTGGCAGAGCGGCGAACTCGGAGCGTCGACGCTTCGTGGCGGCCTGGTCGTATCCGTGCAGAACGATCGCATCGCCGCCGTCGCGTCGGGCCCGCAACCATTCCTGGGTGGGCACGTCCGCTGCGAGTCGGTATTTGTCCTTCAATCGCGGTGCGACGAGCAGCGACAACGGGACGCAGCGCCCGTCCAGGATCTGCGCGAACTCGGCGGCATGCTCGTAGGTGTCGTTCTTGATTCCGCTCACCGACACGATCAGGCGTCCAGACATGACTCGAGCCTCGCACACCAGCGTGAACGAGGCTCGACGTCGATGCAGACAGAAGCTAAACGGCGATCGTTTCCTTCGGGAGGATCTTGTCGATCGCGGCGAGGACCTCGGGAGCGTCCGGCTCGGTGCGCGGACGGAAGCGATCGGTGACGACGCCGTCGGGCGAGATCAGGAACTTCTCGAAGTTCCACTGAACGTCTCCGGCCTTGCCTTCGGCGTCCTCGGTTTTGGTCAGTTCGGCGTACAACGGGTGCTGGTTGTCACCGTTGACGTCGACCTTCTCGGTCATCGCGAACGTGACGCCGTACGTGGTGGAGCAGAAAGTTTCGATTTCTTCGGCGGTGCCGGGTTCCTGGCCACCGAACTGGTTGCACGGCACTCCGACGACCGAGAGGCCACGGGCCGAGTATTCGTTGGCAAGCTTCTCGAGCTTCTCGTACTGCGGGGTCAGTCCACACTTGGAGGCGACATTGACCACGAGGACGGCCCTTCCGGCGTACTCGTCGAGCGAGGTGGGCGCACCACCCAGCGTGTTGATGCCGATGTTCTGAACTTCAGTCATCATCCGAACTTACCTGTGAGTACCGACAGAATGGAACCGACGTACAAAAGCAAGTACGACCCCGCTGGTGGCGGGGTCGTACTTGCGTTTTTCCGAACCGGGCGACGGGGGGATGCGCGTCGCCCGGCAGGCCTTACGCCTTGGCGGCGTGCTTCTCGATGCTGACCTGCTTGTCGGCGGGTGCGTCGTCTTCGGGGTAATGGTCGTCGACCATGGTTTCCTCGTCGAACGGCAGGTTGCCGTCGAGCACCGTGTTGACTCGTTCCTTGTCCAGGGTCTTGGTCCAGGTGCCGACCAGCAGCGTGGCAACGGCGTTACCCGAGAAGTTGGTGACGGCGCGGGCCTCGGACATGAAGCGGTCGATTCCGACGATGATCGGGACGCCGTCCAGGAGCTGGGGGGCGTGACTTTCGAGGCCGCCGGCCAGGGTGGCCAGACCGGCTCCGGAGACTCCGGCTGCGCCCTTCGAGGCGATGATCATGAAGAGCAGCAGGGAGAACTGCTCTGGGATGGAGAGCGGCAGGTTCATGGCGTCGGCGATGAAGATCGAGGCCATCGTCAGGTAGATCGCGGTGCCGTCGAGGTTGAACGAGTAGCCGGTGGGGACGACGATGCCGACGGTGGTGCGCTCGACTCCGACGTGCTCCATCTTGGCGATCAGACGCGGAAGGGCCGACTCGGACGAGCTGGTGGCGACGATGAGCAGGTACTCACGGGCCAGGTACTTGACCAGCTTGAAGATGGAGAATCCGGAGACGAACTTCAGGATCAGGCCGAGGAAGAAGAACACGAAGATGAAGCAGGTGACGTAGAAGGCCAGCATCAGAGTGCCGAGCTGCAGTACCGCGTCGAATCCGGTCTTGCCGACGACACCGGCGATGGCACCGAAAGCACCGATCGGGGCGAGCCACAGGATCATCGTCAGGATGCGGAAGACGAGCTTCTGTACTGCACCGATGCCCTTGAGGATGCCTTCGCCGCTCTTGCCCATGGCCTGCAGGGCGAAGCCGACAAGGATGGCGACGAACAACGTCTGCAGTACCGAGCCTTCGGTGAGCGACGACAGCAGCGAGGTCGGAATGATGCCTGCGATGAAGTCCATCGTGCCGCCGGCCGCCTCGGCCGTCTTGACGAGTTCATCGGCTCCGCCGCTGGGCGGGATGTCCAGACCGTCGCCGGGCTGGATCAGGTTGCCGACGACCATGCCGATACCGAGCGCGATGGTCGACATGCTGAGGAAGTAGGCCAGGGCAAGGCCGCCGACCCGACCGACACTTGCTGCGGCGCGAACCGATCCGATACCGAGGACGATGGTGCAGAAGATGACCGGGCTGATCATCATCTTGATCAGGCTGACGAACAGCGTGCCGAGCACGGCCAGCGAGACGCCGAAGTCTTTCCACACCAGGCCGACGATGACACCGGCGATCACCGCGATGATCACCGCGATGTACAGCCAGTGAGTTCTGTCGCGCTTCTTCTTGGGCTCGGTGGGCGGATTGTCGAACCGCTCGGCATCGATGGTTGTCATGAATGTTCCTTCTGGTTTGAAGTGAAGCGCGAGTCGAACTGCGGACTTCGTAACTATTGGGAGTGGAGTGAGGTGCATCACCCCTGCTGAGAGATGATGTTGCTGCACGCAGTGACTGGAGTCACCTATACGTTCATTCTGTTCACATCGATGTTTCTTGCGCGAAAGGAAAGTGGTGTCCTCGAAACGGCCGCTGAGCGTTGCCGGCCAGGTGCTGGTGTTGCAGCTCGTAGTCATGGCGGTCGTCGTGTTCGCCGGCGGCATCCTGACGGTGCTCAACGAACGTTCCAACAGCGACGACGCGACCCGACGCGAAGTCACGGCAATCGCCGTGAGTATCGCCAACGAACCGTCGACGCCGCTGGCCATCGAATCCGACGATCCGACCTCGCGTCTGCAGCCGGAGACGGAAAAGATCAGGCAGGTCACCGGCGTCGACTTCATCGTTGTCATGGCCCCCGATCGCACGCGCTTCACACACACCACCGTCGACCTGATCGGTAAGCCCTTCAGCGGCAACATCGACCGTGCGCTGCAGGGCGAGACCTTCACCGAGACTTACGTCGGGTCCCTCGGCCCCTCGATCCGGTCGGTCACCCCGGTCACCGATTCGTCCGGCGAGATCGTCGGCCTCGTCTCCGCCGGTGTCACTCGCCAGAAGATCAGCGACCAGTTCTTTCAGGGGCTACCGCTCATCATCGGGGTCGTGCTCGCCGCCTTCGTCGTCGCGGCTGTCGGATCGACCTTGCTCAGCCGCCGGCTCCGGCGTCAGACACTGGGCATGGCACCGGCGGAGCTGCGCACCATGTACGAGCATCACGACGCCGTCCTGCATTCGATCGGTGAGGGATTGCTCGTGTTCGGACGCGGCGACGACGCAGAGCTGGTCAACGACGAGGCTCGACGCCTCCTCGATCTGCCGGAAGGCCCGGTGTCGTTCACCTCGTTGCCGGAGTCAATGCAGCAGATGGACACGGGCATCGTGCGCGGGGAACTGCATCTGACGAAAGATCGTGTGCTGGTTGTCAATCAGGATCCGGTGATGTGGGAGGGGCGACGTCTGGGGAAGGTGCTGACGATTCGCGATCAGACCGAATTGCGGTCGTTGATGGGTGAGCTCGACTCGGTGCGTAGTTTCGCGGAGTCGCTGCGGTCGCAGGCTCACGAATCGGCGAACAGGCTGCACACGGTCATCACGATGGTCGAACTCGGTCGGCCCGAGGAAGCCGTGGAGTTCGCGACGGCCGATTTGGAGCTGTCGCAAACTCTCATCGACCGACTGATGAACGCCGTCGGCGAACCGGCACTCGCGGCACTGCTGCTGGGCAAGGTCAGTCAGGCCGCCGAGCAGGGCGTCGAGCTGACGATCACCGACGACACAGCGATGGAACACGAGGGGGTCCTCAGTGCGCGTGAATTGGTTACGCTGGTAGGCAATCTGATAGACAATGCCATCGATGCCTCGAAAGAATCCGACCAACCGTGGGTCGAAGTGACGGTCCGCGATGCCGACGGTGAACTCGTCGTCCGCGTGGCGGACAGCGGTCCCGGTATGCCGCCGGAGACATTGAAAGCTGCTCTGCGACGGGGATACTCGACCAAATCCGGCTCCCGCGGGCTCGGCCTCGCGCTCGTGACACAGGTGATCACGCGGCACAACGGCACGTTGACGTCGGAAGTGACGTACGGCTCGGTGCTGGTTGCAACCATCCCGGGATCCCCGTCGTGATCAAGGTACTGATCGTCGACGACGAACCGTTGATCGCCGAGGCCCACAAGACGTACGTCGAGCGCACCCCGGGCTTCGAGGTGGCCGGGGTAGCGCACACAGGCGCTGCTGCCATGAGATTCGCGAGTACCGAATCCGTCGATCTGGTGCTGCTCGATATCGGATTGCCCGACGCGAGTGGCATCGACGTCGCAGCGGCGCTCGGCGGCCTGCGCCCGAGCCCCGACGTCATCGCCATCACCTCCGAGCGCGATCTGTCGGTGGTGCGTTCGGCGGTGGCGCACGGCATCGTGCTGTATCTGCTCAAGCCGTTCACGTTCGCTGCATTCCGCGACAAGCTCGAGCGCTATCGCGAATTCCACGATGCGTTACCGGCCGGCGAGAACGCGTCCAGTCAACGCGACATCGACCGCGCCATGGCACACCTGCGCACGGCCGACGAACGCGTCTCGACTCCCAAAGGCATTGCCCCGCAGACGATGGACGGCATCACCGCCAGCGTCAAGGAATCGACCGACGGCCTCAACGCATCCGAGGCCGCGAAGGTCGTCGGAGTTTCCCGAGTGACGGCGTGGCGCTACCTCGAGCGTCTGGCCGACGACGGCCTGGTCACCCGGCACACCGAATACGGTAAGGCCGGGCGACCGCAGGTCCGCTACGTGTGGCGTTAGAGCGGCTCCGCCGCTTGTGAGCGGAAATTCGTAGCACGCTACGAATTTCTATGCACGTGCGCCGGAGGCGCTCACAATCCACGCGTACTCGAAGGCCGCTTCCTTCCACTTCTCGTAGCGTCCGCTGACTCCGCCGTGTCCGGCGCTCATTTCGGTCTTGAGCAGCAGGTCCGAGTCACCGGTCTTGGTGGCACGAAGGGCAGCAACCCATTTGGCGGGCTCGACGTACAGGACGCGGGTGTCGTTGATGGACGTGATAGCCAGGATCGACGGGTAGTCCTTGGCCTCGACGTTTTCGTAGGGGCTGTACGACTTCATGTACTCGTACACCTCCTTGTCCGCCAACGGGTTTCCCCATTCGTCCCATTCGATGACCGTCAGCGGCAGCGACGGGTCGAGGATGGAGGTGAGCGGATCCACGAACGGAACGTTGGCGAGGATGCCGTTGAACAACTCGGGTGCCAAATTGGCCACCGCACCCATCAGCAGACCACCTGCGCTACCGCCGTCGGCGACCAGATGCTTCGGTGAGGTGCGACCGGTGTCGATGAGATGCTGCGCCGCAGCGATGAAGTCGGTGAAGGTGTTCTTCTTCTTCAGCGTCTTGCCCTGGTCGTACCAATGCCTCCCCATCTCGCCGCCGCCGCGCACGTGTGCGACGACGAAGACGATGCCGCGGTCGAGCAGAGACAGGCGCGCCACGGAGAACGACGGGTCCATCGACGCCTCGTACGAACCGTAGCCGTACAGCAATGTGGGAGCAGGCCCCTCGGGGACGTCCTTGCGAGCGATCACCGACAGCGGAACCTGCGTGCCGTCCGGCGCGGTAGCCCAATCACGATGCTGCACATAGTCACCGGCGTCGAACTTGCCGAGAACCGGCTGCGATTTACGGAGCAGCAGTTCACCGCTGGCGATGTCGAGGTCGTAGACCTGACCGGGGGTGATGAACGAGGTGTAGACCATCCGCAGCAGAGGCTGGTCCCACTCGGGGTTCGAGCCGGCTCCGACCGAATACAGCTCCTCGTCGAACTCGAGCTCGCGGTATTCGCCGTATCCCTCGTCGGTCAGCGGCCAGATCGCCATGCGGGTCAATGCTTCTCGCCGGTAGGTGAAGATCAGGTGGCCGGCGAAGGCGTCGATGTCCTCGACTCGGACGTCGCCCTGATGCGGAACCAGAATGCGCTGATCGAGCGGATCGCTCACCGGGGCTTCGGCGAGCAGGAAGTTCTCGGCCTTCTCGCCCTCGGTGCCCCAGCCGTTCACCGAGCCGTTGTGGGTGATGAGGAAGCGATCCTCACCGGCCACGACGGCGTGTTCGATGCTGTACTCGATGCCGTCCGTGCGCGGGAGTACGACGCGGAACTCACCCTCGGGATCGGTGGATTCGAGAACGAGGCACTCGGAGGTGATCTTGGAACCGACCCAGATCATCAGGTACTTCTCGCTGCGGGTGGACCCGAACCCGACCCAGTAGCTTTCGTCGGGCTCGTGGAAGACCTTGACGTCTCCGGTCTTACCGAGGGTGTGTCGCCAGACGGTGTCGGGACGCCAGGATTCGTCGACCGTCAGGTAGAAGACGTGGGTGGCGTCGGCGGTCCAGGTGGCTCCAGGCGCGACGTTCTCGATGGTGTCGGCCAGCAGTTCTCCGGTGTCGAGGTTCTTGAAGCGCAGCGTGTACCGCTCGTCGCCCTCGGTGTCGGTCGAGTACGCCAGCAACGTGCCGTCGAGGCTGATCGAGAACGCACCGAGGGAGAAGAAGTCGTGACCCTCCGCCTCGAGATTGGCGTCGAGCAGGATCTGCTCGCCGGGGACGTCCACGTCGGACGACAGCGTCGGCGGTGTCCAGTCGTCGGCAGAGTCGACGGGGCAACGGCATTGGAGGCCGTACGACTTTCCTTCGACGGTGCGCGAGTAGTACCACCACTGGCCCATGCGCGTCGGAACGGACAGGTCGGTCTCCTGGGTGCGCGATTTGATCTCGTCGAAGATCTTGCCGCGCAACGACTCCAGACCGGCCGTCTGCTGCTCGGTGTACGCATTCTCGGCCTCGAGGTAGGCGATCACCTCGGGGTCTTCCTTGGCGCGCAACCACTCGTAGTTGTCGATGAACGTATCGCCGTGATGGGTGCGCTCGAGCGGCACCTTCTTGGCAATGGGAGGGGTGATCGTCATGGCGTGACCCAATCGTCGAAGTTCAGACCCGAGATGCGCTCGTAGGCCTCGATGTAACGGCTGCGAGTTGCGGCGACGATGTCGTCGGGCAACGGTGGCGGTGGGGTGTCGGATTTGCGGTCCCAGCCGGATTCGCCGGTCAACCAGTCTCGGACGAACTGCTTGTCGAAACTCGGCTGGACGCGACCTTCCTCGTACGAATCAGCAGGCCAGTACCGCGAGGAATCGGGAGTGAGCACCTCGTCGGCGAGAACGAGATTGCCGTCGGCGTCGGTCCCGAACTCGAACTTGGTGTCCGCGAGAATGATTCCGCGTTCCAGAGCGAAGTTCGCGGCGCGCGAGTAGATCTCGATGGTGTCCTCGCGCAGCTTGAAGGCAAGTTCGGCACCGACCTGCTCGACGGCCTGGTCGAAGGTGATGTTCTCGTCGTGCTCGCCGAGTTCTGCTTTGGCGGCGGGAGTGAAGATGACCTCGTCGAGTTTGCTCGATTCGATCAGACCGGGTCGAAGTTGGACGCCGCACACCGCTCCGGTCGCGTTGTAATCGGTCAGACCGGAGCCGGTGAGATAGCCACGCGCGACGCATTCGATCGGCACCATGTTCAGCTTCTTCACCACCAGGGCGCGGCCGAGCAGTTCGGCGGGAATGCGCTCGTCGAGCGGATCGCCGGCCAGATGGTTCACGCCGCCGAGTTCTTCGAAGAAGAAGACGCTCATCGCCGTCAGTACCCGCCCCTTGTCCGGGATCGGGGTGTCGAGGATGTGGTCGTACGCCGAGATGCGGTCGCTCGCGACGAGCAGCAGATGCGCGTCGTCGATGGTGTAGAGATCGCGGACCTTGCCGCCGGCCAGATGCTCGTAGCTACTCAATGATGGTCGCACGGTGTTCAACACTATCTGGGCCGGTGGCGGCGGGGGTGCCGGTAGGCATCAGACTGATAGCCGTGGCAACGAACAACACGACCTCGGATGTCGGATTCCGCTCCGAACGCGGACCGATACTGGTTGCGTTGATGCTCAGCACGTCTCTGGTCGCTCTCGACGCGACCATCATCGCCACGGCGGTGCTGTCCATCGTCGACGACTTGGGCGGGTTCACGCAGTTTCCGTGGCTGTTCTCCATCTATCTTCTGGCGCAGGCCGTATCGGTGCCGCTGTACGGCAAACTGGCCGACCTGTTCGGCCGCAAGAAGATCATGCTGTTCGGCATCGCGGTGTTTCTGCTCGGCTCGGTCCTGTGTGGCCTGGCCTGGAGCATGCCCGCCCTGATCGCCTTTCGGGCGGTCCAGGGTCTCGGTGCGGGTGCCGTGCAGCCGATGGGCATCACGATCGCCAGAAAATTAAGGGCACACACAGCGAATTCCAATGCGGCACAATGGTTGAAGTCAGTACGTGAGAATGGTCACAATCTGGTCACGGTTGGGCGTGTCGGCCTGCGGAGTGGCGAATGAATTGCCGCCTGAGATGATTTCTCCGAGTTCACGAATTCGATCAGATTCGAGTAATTCCGTTGCACCACAATGCAATTCAGGGCAATTGTTTGGTGCGCTCTGGTGGCGGCTCGGCAAACCTAGACGTTCGTACCACTTTCGCAAGCCTCTGACCAGGCGTTTTGTTGCCGACGATGCCAGATTTTCACGTGTTAGAGGGAAAACGGGCCGACTCCGGGGTCGACGTAATGCCTGAGAAATACGTTTATCCATTCCCCCCCACCCTTTCTGGCACCGTATTCTCTACTCCAATCTCGGCCTACGGTCAGGTGTGCGAGCAGTGGAATAGAAAGAATGCGACTAGGTGAATTTCAAAATGTGGGGCAGGGTGATAGGCAGTGTGCAATCAAGTGCTTTGCGACGGAGCACAATTCGATGCACGACTATCGGACTACTGCATTCTGAGTCCACACATCGAGGTGCATTCTTTGATTCGACTTTGATGACGAAACCAGTTGCGACACAAACAGTCTCAATGTCAAGTTCAGGAACTAATAGTCAATTGGGTTGTGCACAAGCACCATTCGAGCAGGGTAGGCAGGCGACACGCTACGCAGGGCAGGCACGCTATCCATACGGCTCGACTGCGCTGTCGAAGTGGTGATAGTGACAAAGGCAAAAGTGTTTGTGATCTAAGCAAGTGAACAGATTCATTGGTCAAGAGCAGACAGCAATCATGGTGTGAGCACATCGGTATCGAGGCAGTGGCATACAGGCATGGCTATCGAGGTGGTGGTGTCCATCGAGCGCGTGCAAGGTGGTGTATTCCATTGCACTACAACCGAATTGACCAACACGATTCGAGTTCATGTATACAGCACATCGTGATTGCTGCTGTCTCACTGCGCTTCTGGCGTACTCATGGCTGTCGTCTGGGCACTCGGTCCAAGGTGGTGGTGTTCGTGTCTCAGCGTGGCAATGAGACGGTGTTTTGGGCCACAAAAATGGCCTGCTCGACAGCGGGAGTACGGAGCTATGACGGGAACCGGGATCTCTCTACTGTCGAACAGGCCATTATGTGATCGAGGTGAATCGCTGACACCTCAACCGTGAATCCGATTGTGCCGCTGTACTGTGAGGAACTCCAGCACCGGATTCTGTTGTCTCGGTGACGAATCGAGACAGGTCAAACTGTACTGCTTTTCGAGCTGTGATGTTCGTTCAAACGATGCGCGGGTTCATCGAATGACTATGCGGTGGCTACTGTTCGCCGTCCTCGGTGCTGCCGATTGCGCGCCACAGATCGAGATCGATACCTTCGCGCTTGCTCCGATCGAACTCCGACCAGAACTCACGTTCGGCACTGACCGCGTTCGCCTTCCAGATCCGAGCGAGGAATACGAAACCACCACTGGGCATTACAGAATTCCCTTGTCGATCACGAACGCCGTTTCATCGAGAACCGCGTAGTCGATCCGAGCATGCGCAACCGCTGCAATCTCGCCGGTGTCAGCAAATCGCTCGGTAAGCCATGTCAGCTCGAAGGATTCACGTACGCCCAACACCAGTGCGGAAAAATCACCGGTGAAGACGTAGCTCGACACGTTCGAGGTTCCGGTGGTGATGTTGTTCGGAATCCGGTTGGTCGAGAGCAACGGCAAGAGTCCCTGCGGGGCAGCGAGATACGCCCCGGTCGAGTCCTTCGCCATACCGAGCGCGGTTGCACCACGAGAACTCAACAGGTGAGCTGTCGGTTCGTGATTCGCTGCCCGAACGGCACCGGCCGAACCCAACAGGAAATCGTAGGTCAGCGCCGCGCCGTTGGCACCGTGGTTGACGACAGGAATTCCCGCGTAGTTCAACAGTCCTCGGGGCTCGGGTGCTGTACCGGTACCGAACAAGCCGATCCGGTCGAACTCGTCTGCGAACGAATCCGCGAGCGCCTTTGCAACAACGCCGCTTGTCTGCGGGGCATCCATGACCAACTCACGAGATACCCGAATAATCCGAGCGACGGACCGCGCCGTCAGAGTGACACCCGAGAACGTGAGGTCGTTCTGCACGATGGCCGCGTTCTCGTTGCGGGTAGCGGGTGCCGGATTCGCGGTGAGCTTCGGAACCGTGAGCGTGTTCGAGGTCATCGGCACCACGGACAGACCCGCGTTCACGAGCTGCGACTTCGAGCGCGCCATATCGATGACACCAGCGGCCAGTTGACCTTGGACCATGACACCACCAGCGGTGGACGTACCCTCGGCAAGGCCGCGTTCGAGGTCAGCACCGGCCCAACCGCCGCCGAGCACGCCACGGAGGTAGAGATCGAGATCGGGCTTCTCGTCGGCCCGTTCAACTCTGCCGTTGTCTACTGCCCACTGCTCGAAGCTATCGCCGCTACGGAGCACCTGGGCACCCTTGAGAGGGGACTCTGCACGGTCGCGAGTCCGAGCACCACCAGTCTTACGAACGGGGGACGTGGTTTCGACTGCGCCAGCATCGACAAGCGCCCGTAGACGCTCCTGCGAATCGAGGGCCGCGTTGATCCGTTCGACCTCGGCTTCGATCTCGTCAAAGCGTTCCTGGTCGTCGTCTGCGATCGAACCGGCTTCTTGCGACCGTTCCAGGATCTCTGCGGCTTCGGCGCGAAGGTCATCGAGAGCCGATGTGTCTACGAACGAATCGCGAGACTTCGGTGCTGCCTTCTTCTTTCGTGGATATGCCATTTCAGTTCCAATTCATAAGTGCGAGTCGCATTTTCAGCAACTCAGGTGGGTTTGTGTCTTCAGATCGAACGCCTACCGATGTACCGGCATAGGCCGGAAATACGACGGGTCCGAGTTCGGCTAGATCGACTGCTTTGATATTGCGGCGCAACGGGTCTCCGTTTCGGAGTGCGCGGTCTACCTCGGCGGTACTGAGTTTGCGGCCTTTGTCGTTCGTCCACTCGTCACGGGTTACGCGGAACTTGAACGACATACCGGAAATCGCCTGTGCCTCGATAGCTTGACGAACAGGCTCGACCGTTGGATTGTCGAAAAGTGCTGCACGGATGAACAATCCCTTGTTGTCCTCGCGTAGCTCCTCGATTTTTCCGATCGGTACGGACCCCACGCGGGAATCTCGACCGTGGTCGAACTGAACGACAGGCTGGCGGCGTTTCAACGATTCGGCGAAAGCGCCTTTGGATATACGCTCGGTGAACTTGCCTTCCCAGGAATTGATTTCGGTGTCCTGGTTGTACACAACGGCATAGCCTTCGAGCAGACGCCCTGGTGCTGTATCGGTTGTGCCTGAACGCATTTCCATACTTGCCGAGCGCAGAATCATGCGGTTGTGCATGGCTGTGCCTTTGGCTGGATTTGGATAGAGGTCTGTCTACACTCTGAGAACGCATGTGCTGGCGTCGTGTTCGGGCGTCGTGACCATGAACCCCACCGGTTGTGGCCCTGCCTAGAACATGTTGCGGCTGTGCGTAACTCAGAGTGTAGCGGAATATTTGGTCGCGTGAGATCTCAGATACTCGGCAGCACGTTCTATGTGTTCCAGGGTATCTCCCAGCTGGCCTAGTCCAAGATTGCACGCATTGCAAAGTAGTCCCCGAACCACTCCGGTCTGGTGGTCGTGATCGACGGCAGCACGCGCACGGCCTTGAGTGAGTAACGGACCCAAACAGATTGGGCAGATTCCATTCTGTCCCTGAAATGTCTCGCGATATTCTTCTAGCGAGATCCCGTAGAACTCTTTCAGTTCGAGTCTCATTCGCCGGTCACTTCGGCATTGCTCGCTGCACAGCTTGGGATGCCTTCCGCGCCCGTTGGTATAGCGAAAAGGGTTGCCGCATTCAATGCATGCGACCTCTCTATCGGACCCGAGTTGTGTCCACCCGTGCTTCTTGCGACTCCAAGCATTCTTCGTTGCGCGACTGTGCGGAGTAATCGCTCTGTTCGAATCATTCCATCCCGAAACGCATTTGGGACCGCAAAACATTTTCAGCGGCTCGGTAGTGACGATCGACCTTCCGCAGTACTTGCAATCGAACTGGCGCACGAGTGGTTCCGGAATACCGTGCCGCAAGAAATGTTGATAGTGCTTCTTGCACATCGCCTTTGCCTCGAAAGCACCATCACATCCGGGGATCGTGCACAGGCTGTCTTTCAGATAGGGCGGCTTCGGCGGCAGGGTTCCAGACGATCGACGGCTCTGATAGTGCGCGCTACAGAATCCGCGAGTCATCCGTTCTGTGACTCGTCCACAATCTAGGCAGGGTGTTTTCACGTCCACCCCTCGGGAAGGTGATCAGGCACAACCGTCGAGTACGCCATCGGATAGCTGAGATTGGCGTCGTCATCGAGGTACGAACGAAACACAGCGGCAAGCGGTAGACCGCCGTACAGGATCACATACTCGTCATCATCGGTGCTCTCGACCAGTTCGACCAAACCGTCTGTCGGATAGAGCTTTCTGTCGTCATCGCTCAGGTTTTCCAACGTCTCTCTGGCGATGATCTCGACCTTGCGCTGAAGTATTCCGCTCACCAGTTCACCCCACACTTGAAGATCTTCCGGCACGAGATGTTCGGCCCGTCGATGTTCGGAACTACATCGGGCATCGGGCCTGATTCTGTTGGCGGTAACGGTATCTCGACTGGCGTCGCCGTCGGTGGTGGTGGTGGTGCCGTTGTCGGTGGAGCAGTCGTGGTGGTCGGTGGTGGCAGATAGGGCGTTCCATTCACGTTGCGGGACGGTGCATTGCTCGATCCGAGCGCGAGAGCGAAAGTGCACGCCGTGAAGATCAACAGTCCGGCGAGGATCGATCCGGCGATGAGGAATGCTTTCATGGTGTCTCCTGTTGTGGTCGAACGACTGTGACGTGAACGATGTGTGTCGGAATGAGTGCCAGCTCGGCAATCAGCGCGGCAAGCTCTCGGACGACAGCGGTGGTCGGCATCTCGGGGTGTCCGCGTCGAATCTCGAAAAGTAGGTCAGACAGATCGATTTCACCTTGGTTGATGATCCGCAGGATGGTTTCCTGCAAGCGCGGATGGTCGATCATCGTGGCTTGTAGTCATCGCCGGCTCGGTCTATCAGTCGACAGCGCAGAAGGATTCGCAGATGGCTTTCGACTGCGTCGGTTGGCTTTCCGGTTCGCTCGTGAATCTGCTCGGCCGTCATCGGCCCGTGTTCTCGGAGCGCGTCGAGGGTTGTTCTGATCTGGTCGAGTTCGTGATCGGTCATCATCTGCGTTGTCCTTACTGGGATCGGGGTGTAAGCTGGCGAGAGTTGTTATCCCGCTCAGCTATTGGAGGATTGCCGTGAGCGCTCCCGTAATCGATCGTTCCGTCCGTCCGTTCCCGAAGATCGAGGGTGTTCGCTTCTACGCCAAGGGCGAGAGGTTCACCGTCGATCCCGATACCGGCCGTCGTGCACGGGTCGTCCTCTCGATCTAGTTGGCCCGCAGTAAGAGCCGTCTGTATTCAACGCAGGCGGCTCTTTTTTGTTTCCGGCTACTGGGTGACCTAATACCACGGTTCGTCCGGCAGCGTGCCACTCAGGTTGGCGGAAATGGCCTCTGAGACAACCCGCTTTGCGTCTTTAACTGCGAGGGCGAGCATTTCGTATTCCTCGGGTAGCGCTAGGTCGTCGTGGTCCTTCTCGTCGTCGTCGTCGTAGTCGTAATCGAACCAGTCCAATTCGGATTCCTCGGCTTTGAGCCATATCGACGCGCCGTAGCCGTTCCCACGAATCGACCGAATGATGCGCGGCTCGAACGTCTTCGGTATCAGGCTCGGCTTACCGGTCTGGTCTCGAAACTGCTGGCCGAAGATCTCGTGCAACAGTTGTGCCAACCACTTTCGGACGTTCTCGGGGTGCGCCCAATCGTTACCGTCACCAGGCCACTTCTTGACAGCGCCGAACTCGTCCCACTCGGGTTGGACCTTCCACTGAAAGTGGATGCTGTGCAACAGGTACACCTCTTCGCCGTCGTCGGTCTCCACGAACTTGTAGCGCGCGTCTGGTCTCCAGGTCGATACCGATACGGTCACTTCGCAGTTGTCATCGAAGAAAGTCATAGCTGCATCACAACTTTCGGTTCTCTTCGAGGTTTGCGCGGCCTAGTTGGTGCGCTGTCTGTAGGTTCGCTGTCGTCGTCTTGAGTGGGAGTGAGCGAGGGAGCGCCCCCAGGCGCGGAGTCGAGCGGAGCGACGACCTCTCTTGAAAATTCCTCTTCCCTTTCCCTTTTACCGTCTTTGGGACGGTAAGGGACGGTAAGGTAAGGGGTAGTGTCACGTGAGACGTCATCTGATGCATCGCGTGACGCGTCATGGTTATTGCTCTGCTGGTCAGGGGCTTTAGGCTCTGGTGACGCGTTACGTGACCGGTCACGCCTCATCTCCTCTCCACGCGCTCGAAACTTCCTGTTGCGTTCTGCGTTGTCGCGCTTGCGTTTCGATACGGTCTCGGCCTTTTCCTGACTATCCCAAGGGACTTGAAGGGTGCCGTCCCCGTTGTCGATCCAGCCCATCTTGTCCACGAGTTCTTCGATCAACTCGGGTACGTCATCGAAGACTGCGGAGAGCTTCGCCAATGTTCGCGCACTGAGTCGTCCATCGCTTCCAGACTTGTTGCAGATCACCAGCGCTCGGATGTGGAACAGCTCGGCTTCGTGTGAGAGTTCGAGTTCGTCGGCTACGTCGGCCCAGTCATCGTCTAGTCGTGTCCATGTCATCGTGGGCCGTCCTCTACTTGCGCGGTTGCTTGGTGACTATCGCGTCGACCTGATCGGGGTCAATCCGTATGACGCGGTTGCCGATTCGGTAGACCTCGATACGCCCCTCTCTGATCCATGCTCGAATCGTGTGCGGTCCTACTCCGACTAGATCGGCAAACTGGCTCACACTCAATAGCTTTCGAGGATCGATGTTCATATCTGTTGTCCTGTCTGTAGTCTCACGTGTTGTTCTGTAATGAACGGTAATCCTTTTGTTCGGCAAATGCGGACCGGTCCGCGCTACCCCGCCTGACCAGGTAATCTCAGAATTGTCGTCGTGGCCGTCGACACCAGAAAGCCACCGCAACAGGTGAACCCGCGCTATCGGCATGGCGTGCTCCTGACCTGTTGCGGTGGCTTTCTCTATGCCTACGAAGGGAAATCGACTGTGCCCACAGGGATACCGAATTCTGCTCGTTCAGCTCCGAAGAAGGGCACGAGCTACGGCAGGAAGAAATGCTCTTACGAGTCGATCGAAGGCGTCCGGTGCGCTCGGGGTGGCGCTTATGCGCTCGATTGGTACAGCGGTTCGTTATGCCACGATCACGCCATGCAGCTGTTGGTGGAGCGAGCCAACGAGCCATCGAGGCAGGTTCGTAAGCGGAAATCGGACAGGTACAGCGCGGAGTTCGGTCTAGGCCGCGCACCCGAGTACGCGTGAAAGCTTCTCGCGTCCGAGCTTGTGTTTGCGGGTGACCGGTGGTGCGTCGGACGGTAAAATGCAATCTTGCACTTTATCTCCCGCAACCGTCCGAAGACTCACCCCGAGCGTGTCCGCAATCTCCTGCTGCGACAATCCTTCTCCGACTCCGAACGCGACCCACTGTTTCCTGTCGTCCGAATTCAGGTGCGCGGTCATGCCCTGCGATTAGCGGCCCTCAGATCGACGGAGACGAACGAAACCGACTGCGGTGGTGTGACAACAAAGTCCAGACACGAAAATGCCCCTGCCACAGAATCGACAGGGGCTGTCTCATTTGAGACGGTTCGGCTATCCCAGGAAGCGCACCGACACGAAAGCAGGATCGAACGGACTGTTCGTGTGCTTGCCGACGATCGGATTCACCACGATTTCGAGGGCAGCTCGGACGAACTTACGGCGGGTCGCGAGATCGGCGTTCTCCCATACTGGCGGCGTTCCTCCGTCGATTGTCATCCCGTACTTGCTTTCGGGGTCGAGAGCGACGGCAGACGCGAAGTCGTACAGAACTCGGTTCGGCGCTGCGCGTTCGGCGTCTCGCTTGTGGCCGTCGATCTTCGGCTGTATCAGCTTGGCGATCTCCAGGTACTCGGCCATAGGAATGCTGCCCTCGGCCATAGCATTTCGGGCGTGCGTCAACTGTTCTTCGAGCTTCGCGGCTTCGGCAAGGTGTGCCGCCGTACCGTGGCTGTCGTCCGGTTCGGTTTCGCTGTCGGCGGTCATCACAAACAGATCCGTCGTGTACCGGTAGATCGCCTCGAACAGCTTCTTTTCGATGTGCTTGTCGAGTTCGACTTCGCTCCGATAGACGTGGCCCGTTGGGCACCGGTACGTGTGATCGAAACGTTGGCTGTTGATGAACGACAAACCCCGCTGGCAGACACCACAACGCGCTATTCCGGTCAGTAGGTGATTCGGTACCGTTCCTCGGTTCATGCGCCGCGACGGGTCACTCAGGACGGCCTTGAGTCTGGCGTAGGTGTCCATGTCGAGAATCGGTTCCCACGCGCCGCGCTCTTTCAACGTCTCACCACGGAACACTCGCAATCCGGCCACTGAAGCGCGCACGATCGTTTTGCGGACTCCTCCGTTGGTCCAGGCGCACCCGTTGGCCGTCGTGATGCCTGCGGCATTCCAGCGCTTCGCGATCGTCGTGAGATTTGCCGATCCGTCGAGTATGTCGACAGCGGCGGTTCGGATTGCTTCGGCCGCGATCGGATCGAGTACCCAAGCATTGGTTTCGTCGTCCCTCTTCCAGCCGAATCCGAGCTGTGAATGCACCCCACCTTGCGCGGCCCGTGCTGCCGTATCGCGCTTGACTCGCTTCGATATGCGAGCCGATTCGACCTTCGCCTGAGAAGCGGCTGTTTCGGCGTAGTGGACATCTTCTGGATTGTTGAAGTCGAGAGCGCGGCCGATGCCGTTGTCGAAGAGCTTCACGCCGTGTAGGCGAAACAATCCGGTCAGGTGTTCCCAATCGCTGCCGGGTCCGCGTCTGGTCAGTCGAGAGAATTCGTAGATTCCAACGATGTCGATTCCACCCTCGGACACCTTGTGTTGTAGGTCGAGGTAGCCGGGGCGCTCTTTCGTCGTGTACTCCGATGCGGAGATGCTTTCGTCCTTGACGACTCCGACGATTTCCCAATCGGGGTAACCCTCGGCTATCTCGGCGCGCAACACATTCTCTTGTTGCTCGGTCGAGCGCGCTTTGCCGGTCAGATTCTTGCTAACTCGCACATACAAGAGAACGTTCGTCATGGTGGGCTCCTCGGTACTGCGTTGGTCGAGCTTCCCACGCTAGTCCGTGTGTGCTTAGTGCGTTGGCGATCGCTGGTGACATCTACACCCTGGCCGAGCGCGCCAAGGTGCAGGGCTACCTCGCCAGCGTGTGGGCGATCTCCTCGGTGCTCGGTCCTGCGCTGGGCGGGATCTTTTCCGAATACTTGTCGTGGCGCTGGATCTTCTTCGTCAACATTCCGCTGTGCGCGCTCGCCGCAGTGATGCTGTGGCGCAAATTCGACGAGGGAGCCGTGGAGCGCACCAAGCCGAAGATCGACTACCTCGGTGCCGGGCTGCTGACCGTCGGCGCGGCGATGGTGCTGCTCGGCCTGCTCGAGGGCGGCCAGTCCTGGGCCTGGAATTCGCCGATCAGCCTGGTGATCTTCGTCGTGGGCTTCGTACTGCTTGCGGTGTTCGCGTGGGTGGAGTCCCGCGCCGAGGAGCCCATCCTGCCGCTGTGGGTGTTCACGCGTCGGGTCCTGGTGGTCAGCAGCTTCATCTCGCTGCTCGTCGGTGCATTGATCCTCGGACTCACCTCGTACGTGCCGACGTTCGTACAGGGCGTTCTGGGTACCGGCGCGATCGTCGCCGGCTTCTCGCTGTCCACCTTGACCCTCGGCTGGCCGATCGCGGCGTCACAGTCCGGACGGGTGTATCTGCGCTTCGGCTTCCGCACCACGGCGCTCATCGGTGCCTCCATCGCGGTCGTCGGAGCGGCATTCGCCACCGGCCTCGGTGTCGGTTCACAGGTGTGGCAGGTGGGCGCGGTGTGCTTCGTGATCGGCCTCGGGATGGGCCTGATCGCCAGCCCCACCCTCATTGCCGCCCAGTCGAGCGTCGAATGGTCCGAGCGCGGCGTCGCCACCTCGACCAACATGTTCGCCCGGTCCATCGGCAGCGCAGTCGGTGTCGCAATCTTCGGTGCCATCGTCAATTCGCGCGTCTCCGGCGATCCGAGCCCCGAACAACTGTCCGACGCCATCCATCCGGTCTTTCTGGGTGTCTTGGCGGCGGCAGCGGTGATGGCTGTCGCGGCACTGTTCATGCCCAAGCGAGCAGCGGAACCGACCCGATAGCCCTCAACTCACCTGACGCGGAAACCAGTGCACCGGAGACGTGACGGATACGTCCACGACACTGCCGGGGGCGAATCGATCGGAGGTGCGGGCGATGCACCGAAGTCGCAGCCCGGTATCGCGGTGCCGCAGAGTCACCGAAGACTCTGGGCCGGTGAAGAACTCCTGCTCGACGACGAATGCACCGCCACCCCGATCCGAGACCGACAACTGTTCCGGGCGGAGCAGGACCTGCCCGGTTCCACTCGCGCGGGTGATGGTATCGATTCGTCCGAGAATCGTCTCGGCGTAACCGCCGTGGCCCACCGCATCGACGAAGTACGCGTCGCCGACGAACCGCGCGACGGCGGGCGTGGCCGGCCGCTCGTACACCTGGCGCGGCGTGTCGATCTGGGCGCAGCGTCCGCCCAGCAGTACAGCGACACGATCCGCCGTGCCGAGCGCCTCGGCTCGGTCGTGGGTGACGAGGATCGACGCGGTCTTGCTGGCCTGCAACAACTCTCGCACGTCCTGCCTGATCGAGGTGCGCAGACCTGCATCGAGAGCGGCGAACGGCTCGTCCATCAGGACCACCGACGGAGCCGGAGCCAGCGCACGTGCCAATGCGATGCGCTGCTGCTGACCACCCGAGAGTTCGCTGGGCTGGACACCACCCGCGTCGGGCAGTCCGACGAGCTCGAGCATTTCGTCGACGCGTCGCATCCGCTCCGCTCGACCGGACAGGTATGGCCGCAGAAACCCTGTGCGCAAACCGAATTCGATGTTTCGACGCACGGTCAGGTGCGGGAACAGGCCGCCTTCCTGCGGCATCAGGCCTATCCCCCGCTTCTCCGGGGGTACCTGGACACGTCCGGCAACGGAGAGGTCCCGCCCGTCGGAGGTGATACGACCCGCGTCGATCCGGTGCAGCCCCGCGATCGATCGAAGCAGAGTCGTCTTGCCGCAGCCGGAGGGGCCGAGCACGGCCAGCATCTCACCGTCGCCCAGGTCGAGATCGATGCCGTGTAGCACCGTCGTACTGCCATAGGAGGCAACAAGACCGGAGACCACCGTACTCATGGCGATGCCACCCTCTTCCGTGTCGTGCGCCCCAGCGCCCGCGTCAGAACGATCGTCGGAACCACGGAGATCACGATCAGCGCCACGGCGTAGGGAGCCGCCTCGCCGTATCGGAACGCCTCGGTGGTGGACCACAGAGTGGTTGCGAGGGTGTCGACTCCACGCGGTCGCAGCATCAGGGTCGCCGGCAGTTCCTTGGCGACGGTGAGGAACACCAGTGCGGCCCCGGCAGCGATGCCCGGTGCTGCGACGGGAATGGTCACCCGAAGGTCGGTACGCACACGTCCGGCACCGAGCGTGCGCGAAACGTCCTCACGAACAACAGGAGTGGCGTCGACGACGGCCCTGGTGCTGCCGACGGCCAACGGCAGGAACAGCACCACGTACGCCAGCACCAGCAGTACTGCGGTCTGGTAGAACGACGGTAGGAACCTGATTCCGAGAAACACCGTGGCAAGTCCGACGGTGATGCCCGGGAGACCGTGCGCGATGTACGTGGACAACTCCGCGGTGCGGGCACCCCTGGAGGTGGATCGGGCCGCGAACAGCGCGACCGGCAGCGCGAGCACAGCCACCACCAGGGCAGCGGTCGCCGAGTACTGGACGGTCTTGGCCGTGACAGCCAGCACATCCGACCAGTCGACGGTGAAGCGCAGCGATCGAGTGAGCCACCGGGCCAGGGCCAGAATCGGTACCAGAACCGAAACACTCAGGGCAGCAACGACAACGGCCAGAGCAGGCACGCGCCACCGGCCCAGAACCACAGGCTCGGCCATCCGGTCGGTGCCTGATCCCACGCGCGCCGTGGCGCCGCGTCGAGCACGCCGTTCGAGAAGGGTCAACACCAACGCACCCACCACGAGCACCAGGCCGAGGACCGCCGCCGCGGTGCGGTCGAGTCCGCCGCGGTACGCACTGTAGATGCCGAGAGTGAAGGCGTCGTATCGCATCAGAGCCACCGCCCCGAAGTCACTGATGGTGTACAGCGACACCAGAAGTGCGCCTGCCGCCGCGGCCGGAACGACGCGACGGCACTCGACGGTGAGCGCCGTGCGCACAGCTCCTCGACCGAGAGTGCGCGAGACCTCGGCCAACGACGGGTCCGCGGTGGCGAACGCCGCGGACACCGGCAACATCACCAGCGGGAAGCAGGACACGGTGAGCACCAGCGCAGCGCCGGAGAATCCAGCAAGGGAGGGAAATTCGGCAATCCACAGATACCCGGACACATACGACGGGATGGCCAACGGTGCCGCGAGGATCATCGAGAAGATGCGTCGACCCGGCAGATCGGTCCGTACGGTCAACCAGGCCAGCAGCGTCCCCACCACGACGGAAGCGACCACCACGGTGAGCGCGAGTGTGGCTGTCCGGACGACGAGATCGAGGGTGCGTTGCCGCAGGAGCAGTCGCAGTACTTTCTCGGTACCACCGTCGAACGCTCGAACGAACAGGTACAGCAAGGGTGTCAGCGTCAGCGCTCCCACGCACAACGCGGTCGTCCCGAGAACGGGACGACCGCCGAAGTGGCGACGCCGAAGCGGCTGGAGTGCAGACACGAACACCGACTAGATGATTCCGACGTCGGTGAGCAGGGTCTGGGTCTCCTCGAGGGACGAGAGCCGGCCCAGATCGAGATCGGTGGAGCCCAGCTCGGACAGCGGCGGCAGGTCGTAATCCGAGGTGACTCCGTCGATGACGGGGTACTCGGCGGTCTCGTTCGCGAAGTAGGTCTGCGATTCGGTCGAGAGCAGCTCGCGGACGAAGTCGAATGCAGCCTCCTGGTTGTCCGACGCAGCCAGCACACCGGCACCGGCGACGTTGATCAGCGCGCCGGGGTCACCGGGCTCGAAGTAGTGCAGCTCGACGGGAGCGTCAGCGCCGTTCTCGTCCTTGAACGGGTACCAGTAGTAGTGGTTGAGCAGGCCGGTGGCGACCTGTCCGTCGTTGACGGCAGTCAGCAGCGGGCCGTTGCCCTCGAAGGCGACGGGCTCGTTGGCGACGAATCCTTCGAGCCAGGTGCGAGCACCGTCCTCACCCCGCTGCACGCGCAGGGCCGTGACGAAGGCCTGGAACGACGCGTTGGTCGGTGCGTAGCCGATCTGTCCGCGCCAACGGGGGTCGAGCAGTCCGTCGATGCCGGTGGGTAGGTCTGCTGCCTGCACCGAGTCGGAGTTGTAGGCCAGCACGCGGGCCCGTGCGGAGGTGGCGACCCAGGTGCCGTCGGTGCCACGGTACTGCTCGGGGACGAGCGAGAGGATGTCCTCGGGCAGCGGCGCGAGTGCGCCCGCCTCGTCGAGAGCGCCGAGGGCACCTGCATCCTGTCCGTAGAACACGTCGGCCGGCGTCGCGTCGCCCTCTTCGAGGATCTTCGCGGCCTGGGCGTTGGTGTTGCCCGAATAGTCGACCTCGATACCGCCGCCGATGCGCTCGATCAGCGGGTCGACGAGTTCTTCACCGCGGCCGGAGTACACCACCAGCGCGGTGTCTGCGGTGGCGGACTCGGAGGTGGACGTGCCTTCGTCGGAAGAGCTATCCGAGCTGCAGGCGACGAGACCGAGGGCGAGGGTTGCGCTGCACGAGAGCAGCGCCAGACGGCGAACGGTGAACACGGTTCTCCTGACGAAAACGGGTTATTCGGACAATTCGATGAAAGTACACCACCAAGGTGAGGCTCAGCTACTTTCCCCCCTCCGGATTGAACGGCCACCCGCCTGGGCATTACCGCCCTCATGACTTCGCGTGTGCTCGTCACCGGTGCCAGCATCGCCGGACCCATCGTGGCTTTCTGGCTCGACAAGGCCGGTTACGACGTCACCGTCGTCGAACGCGCTCCGCACCTGCGGCACGGCGGCCAGAACATCGACGTCCGTGGATCGGGTCGCGAGGTGCTGCGGCGGATGGGCATGGACGCGACGTTGCTCGCCAACGGCACCACCGAGAAGGGCACCCGATTCGTCGACGAGAACGACGCCACCATCGCCGCTTTCCCGGTCGGCGACAGCTCCCATGACGGACCGACGGCGGAGTTGGAAATTCTGCGCGGCGAGTTCGCTCGGATTCTCGTGGAATCAGCCGGTCCGCGAACCGAGTACCGGTACGGCGATCGCGTCGTCGGTGTGGCTCAGGATGCCGACGGCGTGGATGTCACGTTCGGGTCGAACGCATCGGAGAGGTTCGATCTCGTACTGTTCGCCGACGGAGTCCGTTCCAGCAGCAGAGAACTGGTGTTTCCTGCCGAGGCCGAGACCACACCGGTCGGCCTGTACACCGCCTACGGGGTGTTGCCGAAGGGACCGAGCGACGACGGCTGGTGGCGTTGGTGCAACGCCCCCGGATCCAGAGTCGCCAATCTGCGCCCGGACAACCTCGGCACGACGCGTTTCAGCCTGTCCTGGGTGTCCTACGACGGCGGGTACGAGGGCGCGTCCACCGAGCAGGTGATTGCCGCCTTACGGGCGAAGTTCGCCGACGTCGGCTGGGAAGTGCCCCGAATTCTCGACTCGCTGGGACCGGATTCGGAACTCTACGTCGACTACCTCGCGCAGGTGAAGGCCCCGCGCTGGTCGAACGGCAGAATCGGGATGCTCGGCGACGCCGCTTGGTGCGCAACGCCGTTGAGTGGCATGGGCACCACGTTGTCGGTCACCGGTGCGTATGTTCTGGCCGGCGAACTCGCCCGGGCGAGCGATCATCGCGCCGGATTCGAGGCCTTCGAGACGCGGATGCGGCCGTTCGTCGAGCAGGCTCAGAAGCTTCCGCCCGGCGTGCCTCGCGTTGCGCATCCCAAAACTGCTGTGGGAGTTGCTGCTTTCCGTAGCGTGCTGCGCCTGGCCGGATCGAAGCCGGTACAGGCCGTCACCAGTAAGTTCCTCGCTCCCGACGCGGCGACGCTGGAATTGCCGGACTACGAGTTCGACAACGCTGGCTAAAGCCCTACCCGCTCGAGCAGCGCATCGAATGCCTCACTGGCTTCCTGCTCGGTGCGACCGGATTCGATGACGCCGTTGTACACCGCCAGCGCTTCCTCCTGGTACTGCTTGTACTTCTCGAGCCACTTCTCGGAATCTGCCCGCCAATATCCGATGATGTCGAAATGCGCTATGTCGTAACCCAAATCCTTACGGAAGTACTTCCGCACCCGACGCGAGGACGACGCCTCACCGGCGAACCACACGTAGCCGCATCCTTCGGGTAGCGGGTACGCCAACGCGGCATCGTCGAGAACGCTTGCGCTATCTCCGTTTCCGGTCCCGACACGCCAATCGAACGTGACGTCGGCCGAGGTTTCGAAGGATTGAATATCGCCGCGCTCGAGCACCTCGACAATGGCGTGAGCCTTCGCGCCGGCCGGCAATTGTTCGACGAGCCGGCCGAGTGCGGGCAGCCCGGTCATGTCGGCGACCAGCAGCAGCCATTCGACGTCGGCGGGAGGTGAATACCAGGATCGTGGACGCGTGAACAACACCGTCTGCCCCGGGGCGGCCTGCTGCGCCCACGTGGCCGCGACGCCGCCCTCGTGTGCGAAGAAGTCGATGGTCAGCTCACCGCGATCCACGTCGAGGCGCCGAATGGTGTAGTTGCGGCCCTCCGGTGCGTCGTCCAGACCGTGGAACCACCACACACCGTCGACCTCGGTCATCGGCGGCGGCTTCATCTCCCCGGCCCGAGGAAAATAGACGCCGACACACTCGTCGGGCACCCCGAGGGTGCGGTAGCCCGCCACATGCTCGCCGCCGAACGTCACGCGCACCATGTGCACCGTGAGCTGCTCCACCGCAACGACGTCGGCGTAGTAGAAGCCACTCGGTCGTTCACTCATCTTCGTCCTCGATACATATCTCGTCGTTTACTCGAGAGAACCTTCCGGCTAGCTCTGATGCCATCTGCCCACATTCTAAACTAAGCCTTGCCTAGCTTGCGACCCACCGCCTTGGGTATCACCAGCGGCGTATGCGATTCCGGATCGTCGATGATGCGGCACGGCAGTCCGAACACCGACTCGACCAGCTCTGCGGTGACGATCTCCGCAGGCGGACCTTCGGTGACCACCGCGCCGTCCTTCATCGCGATGATGTGGTCGGCATACCGGGACGCATGGTTGAGGTCGTGCAGCACCGCGACCAGAGTATTGCCGTTCTCGCGGGGCAGCGTGGCCAACAGATCGAGCAGTTCGATCTGATAGGCGATGTCGAGAAACGTCGTCGGCTCGTCCAGAAGCAACAGCGGTGTCTGTTGCGCGAGAACCATTGCCACCCAGACTCGTTGCTGCTGTCCGCCGGACAGTTCGTCGACCTGCCGGGCCGACAGCGACGTCACGCCGGTGGCGTCCATGGCCTGGACCACGGCAGCCTCGTCAGCCGTCGACCACTGCCGGATCAACTTCTGATGCGGATATCGTCCTCGCGCAACGAGATCGGCCACCGAGATACCGTCAGGGGCGATCGAGGTCTGGGGTAACAGGCCGAGGCGTCGAGCCACTTCCTTCGCCGGATACGACGCAATCTCGTTGCCGTCCAGCAGAACGGCCCCTCGCGAAGGTTTCAGCAGCCGCGAGAGCGCTCGCAGCAGTGTCGATTTACCGCAGGCGTTGGGCCCGACGATGACGGTGAACTTGCCGTCGGGAATCGCGACGGTCAGGTTCTCGATGATCACGCTCTTGTCGTATCCGACCGTGATGTCGTCGGTGTGCAATCGAGGCTCTGTCACTGCATCCTGCCTTCCCGCGCCAACAACCACACGAAGTATGCGCCGCCGACCGATACGGTCACGACGCCGACCGGCAGCTGAGTCGGGGCAAAGGCACGCTGTGCAACAACATCGCTCACGATCAGCAACAGCGCTCCCATACAGGCTGCGGGTACCATCGACACTCCCGATGTGCCGGTAAGCCTGCGAGCGAGTTGCGGCGCGGCGAGCGCGACGAACGAGATGGGTCCCGCGGCCGCGGTGACCAATGCGATCAACGCAACGCCGAGAAATACCAGCATCAGGCGGGTCGGTTCTGCCCGCACCCCGAGCGCTCGTGCCGCGTCGTCCCCCATCTCCAGCATCGGTAGCCGACGCGACAACACTGCCAGGCACGGGGCAATGACGGCCGACACAGCCAGCGCGGGCCACACCTGCGCCCACCCCAACCCGTTGAGACTTCCCGCGCCCCAGACGGCGGCCGCGATCGCGTCGGCCAGATCGGCCTTCACGACCAACCAGGTGCTGATCGAGGCCAACATCGCGCTGACGCCGATCCCGACGATGATCAGCCGAAAGCCCTGCACGCCGCGCTTGTAGGCAAGCAGATACACCACTGCGGCCGTGGCCAGTCCGCCCACGAGCGCGCCCGCTCCGGTCTGGTAGTAACCACCGCCGAGGGTGAGGATGACGACGAGCGCGCCGGTGTACGCCCCGGTGGCGAATCCGATGATGTCGGGGCTGCCCAACGGGTTTCGCGTCAACGATTGAAAAACCGCACCGGAGACGCCGAGGGCACCGCCGAACAGGAATGCCAGGACCACCCGAGGAAACCGCCACTCCATGACGATGATCTCGGTGATGCGCGAGGCGTCGCCGACCACCGCGGCGAGCACCTTGTTCGGCGGAATGTAGTAATCGCCGGTACCGATCGCAACGACGGCGACCACTGCAGTCACCAGTAGCAGTGCAGCACACACCGCCACCGTTCGGATGTCGATTCGACCGTCCACCCGATCATGCAGTCGAACGATCCACAGTCGCCGCCCGAAGTCCACGTTGCCGTGCTGTCCCGGGGTCACAGTCCGCTCGCCTTCTTTCGGCGGACCAGCACGATCAGTACCGGAGCGCCGACAAAAGCGGTGACGATGCCCACCTGCAGCTCCCCGGGGCGGATCACGATGCGGCCCACCACGTCGGAGAGCAGCAGTAGCACCGGTGCCGCGAACACCGTGTAGATCAGAATCCAGCGCTGATCCGGTCCGACGAACCACCGCACCATGTGCGGGACCATCAGTCCGACGAATCCGATAGGCCCGGCCGCGGCGGTCGCGGCACCGGCGAGCAGAGTCACTGCGACAACACCGATGATGCGCGTACGGATCACTCGCGCCCCCAACGACTGCGCCAGATCGTCACCGAGTGCGATCGCGTTGAGCGGACGTGAGACGAGGGCAGCCAGCAACAGCCCGAGCGCGATGAACGGTCCGGTCGCCGTCACGATGTCCAGGCCGCGCCCGGCCAAAGACCCCGCGCTCCAGAACCGCATGCGGTCGAAGGCATCCGGGTCGAGCAGCAGCATGCCGGAGGTGATTCCGCCGAGTACCGCACCGAGCGCAATTCCGGACAGCGTCAGGCGAACCGGCGTCGCGCCCGCTCGCCCCATCGACCCCAGTGCGTACACCGCGACCGCGGCGAGCGCGGCACCGGCGAACGCGAACCAGATGTAGGAGTCGATGCTGGTGAAGCCCAGCACGCCCACGGCGATCGCGACGAAGAACGCCGCCCCGGCGTTGACACCCAGGATGCCCGGGTCGGCCAGAGGATTTCGCGTCATCGCCTGAATCAGTGCACCGGCAACCCCGAGCGCCGCCCCGACGAGAAGGCCGAGAACTGTTCTCGGAAGCCGTAGTTCGCGGATGATTACGGATTCGGTCGACCCGTCGGAGAAGAACAGGCCGTGCCACACCGAACCGAGGGGGATGTATTCGGTACCCACCGCGATACTCACCAGGCACAGCGCGGCGAGGATTCCGATGACGACGAACAGCCCTGCGGCCCGCCGTGCATCGGTGCGCGCGAGACCGACGACTTCGGCCGGAACATCTCGCTGTTCCGGCTCGTCGCCCACGCTCGTACGCACCCGATTCACACCACCGTTCGCACCCTCGTGCTCACGGCGGACTTCACGATCTCACCGCTACGAACAGCGATGTTGGACAGCAGCGACGACGTCAGACCGTGCGTGTGCTCGGTCCCGCCCTGCAGATAGATCGACCCCGCGCTCGGTTCACGCAGGACGAGCCGATAGTCCCGCGTCACGCGCGGACCGCGAGTGTCGAACTCGACGGCGTCGAACAGCGGACCGAGGATCTCGGGGAGATCGAGGGACGTGAAGCCGGTGGCATAGACGACAGCGTCGCACAGTACGTCCTCGGTCAGCCCGGTAGGGCCGTGCTCGACGGCAGCCCGGACGCCGGACTGATCCTCGACGGCGTCGACCAATCGCGATGCTCCGTGCACGAACAGCCGGCGCTCTCCGCTGACTCGTTCGGCGTACTCACGCGCGTACAACTCTTCGATCAGCGGCAGATCGACCGCGGAATAGTTCGTGCCGCGGTGATAGTGCAGCAACTGATCACGCAGCGTGTGCGACGACGAATAGAAGTCGTCGACGGCCGTCGGATCGAAGATGCGATTGGCGTAGGGGCTGTCGTCGGCCGGGCTGTACCCGTACTTGCGGAGCACTGCGTGCACCGAGGAATCGCGGTAGGTCGAGTGCAGGTAGTCCACCACCTCGGCAGCGCTCTGCCCCGCACCGACGACGACGAACGTACGATGCGTCCGCGACGGCAGTCGGTCCAGGTGCCCGAGCAGGTCGTGATTGTGGAACTGCCGCGCCGACGCGGTCACCCCGTCGGGCAGGGTGGCCGTCAAACCACCGGCCAGCACGATGTTTCGACCGCGCACGGTGCCGCTTCGTCGGCCCTCGGTGCGGACGCCGAAACCGTCACCGGTGTCGACGACATCGACCGCTCGGGTGCCGTAGTGCACCGTCGCGTCGACCTTGCCTGCGGCCCACGACAGGTAGTCGTGGAACTCGAGCCGGCTCGGGAAGAACGTCTGCAGATTGATGAAGTGGTTGAGTCGGCCCTGTTCGGACAGATAGGCCAGAAATGTGTACTCGCTGCTGGCGTTGCGCTGGGTGGCCAAGTCCTTGAGGAACGAGATCTGCATCGTCGTCCCCGGCAACAGCATTCCGGGATGCCAGGCGAATTCGTCCTTGGACTCGATGAAGCACGAGGTCAGCCGCTCGGCCGGCGCGCACGTTCGGTTGTGTTCCTCGATCGCGATGGCCAGACCGAGATTGGACGGCCCGAATCCGACTCCGACGATGTCGTAGTTCTCGTGCGATGTCATCGAACGCTCGCCCCGGACAGCTGGTCCAGCGCGCCCGGAACCGGCTCGGACGGATCGACTCCGAGGGCCACGATCTCGTTGGCAGAGTCGACGTGCACCACCGAAGGACTGTGCGCCGACAGCTCCGAATCTTCCACCTGCCGGAACGACATGATGATCACCAGATCGCCCGGTGAGACCAGATGCGCTGCGGCACCGTTGATTCCGATGACTCCGGAACCGGGATGTCCTTCGATCACGTACGTCACCAGGCGCGCTCCGTTGGTGATGTCGACGACGTGGACCTGCTCACCCTCGATCAGATCGGCGGCGTGCATCAGCGTGGAGTCGATGGTGATCGAGCCGACGTAGTGCAGATCGGCATGAGTGACTGTGGCGCGGTGGATCTTTCCACCCAACATGGTGCGATGCATCAGGCGTCTTCCTCCTTCGTGCGGACGAGATATGGGGCAACGCTGGCGAGCTTCTCGCAGGTTTCGTCGAATTCGCGATCGGGTGTCGACTGGCCGACGATGCCGGCACCGGCGCGCAGCCATGCCGATCCGCGCTGTTCGTAGACGGCTCGAAGCACAAGGGCTGCTTCGAGTTCCCCCGTGGACGACGCCTTCACGACGGCACCCGAGTACAGACCGCGAGGGTCGTCGAGCCTCCCGATGGCCTCGATGGCCTCGCGTTTGGGAATTCCCGACGCCGTGACGGCCGGGAACAGCGCCCCGAAGGCATCCCAGCAGGACAGGTCCTCACGCAGGCGTGCCCGCACGGTCGATGCGAGGTGTTGGACGCTTCCACGCTCGCGCACGCTCATGAAATCCGAGACCGCGGTCGACCCAGGGCACGCGATGGATTCGAGCTCCTCGAACGAGGTACGGACGGACACAGCGTGTTCGGTGATCTCCTTGGGATCCTGTTCGAGATCGGTCTTCGCTGCGGAGTCGGCCTCGGAGCCGAGACCGAAGGCCCGCGTGCCTGCCAGCGGTTCGGTGGTGACCACACCGTGTGCGTCCACGGACGCAACCAGTTCCGGGCTGAAGCCTGCTGCACGCAGGTCGCCCAGGTGAAGCAGGAACGAGCGAGCCGGGGTGTTCGCCGCGCGTCCGGCTCGGTAGGTGCCCGGCATGTCCAGATCGAACGGAATGCGCACCGTGCGAGAGAGAATCACTTTGGCGTAGTCACCGCGGTGAATTTCCGTGACGGCCTGCTGTACCCGAGCGCGATAGTCGTCGAGATCTCCGCCGACATCGATCGAATGCACTGTAGGCGGCTCCTGGGCGGAGGCGTCCGCGAGTACGGCCAGCACCGCGGCGCGGTCCTCCTCGCTCCCGGTCACCTCGACGTCGTGCTGGTCGGCACCGAATCGGACCTCGACGCGGGGTACGACCAGATGACCGAGCACCTCGTCGGAGTCGCACGAGCCCGTCATACCGTGCAGGTGGGCCGCGAACCCGAATCCGACGAACCCGTACGCATTCCAGGATTCTCGGGTCAGACCGTCGCAGGCCTCCCGCAACGCCGTCGACGGACTACCCGACCACCGACGCACCGTCGGCTCGCCGTTCCCCCACGTGGTCGTGACGACATCCGGTTGCAGGACGATGCGAGCGACCACGCCGCCCGCGAACACCCAGCGTCCTCTGTCCTCGTACACGACGTACTCGTCGAACAAGCCGGATTCGGCCAGTGTGACCACCGTCTGCAATCCGTACTGCAGGGTGGTGGTCTCGGCCGTGCCCGACGCCGTCTCTTCGACAACGGTCATAGTGTGTGCACTCCTGACGGTGATTCGGTCCTGGACCGCGCATCGCGCGCAACCGACATGCTCGGGGCATTGCTGCGCGCCTTCGATAGGCAACGCTAACCTAACTACCCCTGGCGCACAACGGCTTCGGTCGCACGCTGCAGATCGAGGACCGCGATACCCCAGCCGACGAGACGAGACGCGGTCACCACCAGGCCTGCTGCGATTGCGACCGACTCGAACTCGGCTCTGGTTCGCACTCCACTGCCGTGCATACAGAGCATCAACAAATCGAACTCGGCCTGATCCTCGTTGATCACACCATCGTCCGACAGTCGTTCCACCACAATCAGTTTCCCGCTCTCGGACAGGCCTGCTGCCGCGCTCGCCAGCAGCAACGCCAGATCGTCGTCGCGGTAGTGGCCGGTGACCTCGAGCAACAGGTATGCGTCGAACCCACCCGCAGGGTTGTTGCGCGGTTCGGACACGACACTCTGAGCGCATTCGATCACGCGCCCGTGCAGTTCCGGCCACTTCTGCAGATCTCGTCGGACGAGGTCGAGCTCGCTCGGTAGTCCGAGAACGGTTGCCGACATCGCGTCGTGGCCCGTCAGGATCGAGCCGAGCACCACCCCGGATGCGGCACCGGTCACCGCCACCGTGGACAGGCCGTCGAACGAATAGTCCTGGACCAGAGCAGGACCCAGGAAGGCTGCCTCGTCCGCAATGTGGTTGTGATGCAGTTCCGTCAGCCGAGGCGAGCCGGCGAGGTCCTCGCTCAACGTCTTGCCGGTCAGCAGGCTCGCACTGGCAGCGCCGGTGCGCAGGCTCTCGACGAGTCCGGTGATCGACAATTCCACTCGCGCCTCGATACCGTCGAAATCCAGCCAGTGCGAAATCCAGTCGTCACCGAGCATGGCTTCACCGATATCGGCGAGAATCACACCGCCGTCCGAATCCTCGGTGAGCACGTCGACGGACCGCAGGTAGCGAACGAATTTTGCCAGGGCCCGCGAATCGGTGCCGGTGGCCGTGGCCAGTTCGTCGACGGTGCGGATGCCGCGGGAGACATGCAACGGGATACGCAACGTGTTGGCGGCCCTGATCGCGAAGGGGGAGAACATTTCCGCTCGTTCGGCGAGCCTGTCGAACGGCTCGGATTCGCGGGCGTTCAGATCGGGAACTTCCGGATCGTCCGCGCGGGTGAGAACCTCTGCGCGACGCCAGTAGCCGGTGACCTCGACCATCTCCGGCGGCATCGCGCGATCCTCGCGCAGGTATCGCCTGATGCCTTTGAGTGTTGTGGATTCGCCTGCTACCCAGGCAAACACGGTTCCCTCCCACCAGGGCGCATTACGTACGGCTGTTTCCAGCAGGTCTCCGGTGCCGGCAACCGCGCCGTCGCGGTGGACCCAGGTGATCTCGGCGTCGGCGGCCGTCGGCAGTGGTAGTTCTCGCTCGGCGTCGGCCACCTCGACGAACACCCGGATTCGCTCACCTGCTCCGGCTTCGTCGAGGTAGCGAGCAACAGCAGGCAACGCGGTCTCATCGCCGACGAGCAACACCCAATCCACCTCGGCGGGTGCGTGACCCGAGCGCACCGGGCCCAGCAGTGGGATGGAATCACCCACGGCGCAGCGACGCCCCCACGTCGACGCGATTCCAGTGTCGTGAGTGACGAAATCGAGCGTCACTTCGGCAGTCTCGGCATCGACGGTGCGCACGGTGTAGTTGCGGGTCAGTGGCCGCGGGTCCCGCGGCCACTCCACTGTGCGCTCGTGTTGCACCGGTAGAGCCATCGTGCCGTTGTCGTCGAGCGGGAAGAACAGGCGGACGAAGTCGTCGAATCCCTCGCTACGCAGCGCCGGAAAGTCGAAGCCGTCTCGCGAGAATTCCCGCAGCTGCGGCCCACCCAACACGATCCTGCGCATTCCCGAACTGAGTTGCTGCGTGTCGATCACGGTGGCCGTTCGGATGACTTCGGGAAAGACGACCTGAAGTCGATGAGACCTTGCCACTGTGAAACACGCTCCTTAGCGGGAATGCAGATGTGTGGTGCGTCGGGTGGGCCTGGGCTCGGATCAGCCCTGGACGTTCTCGGCGGCGGTGTTCAGCGCCGATGCCACGTCGTCGAGGATGTACGGAATGGTGAGCACCGTCAGGCCGCCGAACGCGAAGTTCTTGTCGACGCTGAGGCTTTCGGTGGATGCGGTACGACCCTGCGCCAGCACGGGCTGAGAGGCCACAGCCGGTTCGGCCAGGAAGCCGCCGAGCGATTCTTTGTCGTAGGCGACGACGAACAGCACATCAGACTTCAGCAGAGAGGCCTGCTCGAGGCTGAGCTCGAAGTACACGGCATCGGGATCCTTGGCCGGGTCGACCTCTTGGATGGTGGGCTCGTTCACAAGACCGAGCTGTTCGAGGAACTCGACACGGACGTCGTCGTCCTTGCTGACGGCGAACGTGCCGGGGGCATTGGGGAGTGCGATGGTGACCGTCTTGCCCTGCAGCGCCGGATACTTCGCGGCCGCGTCGGAGATGGAACCTTCGACTCCGGAGACCAGATCTGCGGCCTCCTTCTCCTTACCGAGGGCCTTGCCCGCGATGGTGAGCTGGTCTTCCCACGAGGTCGTCCACTGCTCGTCCGGGTACGCGACGACCGGTGCGATGTCGGAGAGCTTGTCGAACTCTTCCTGGGTCAATCCCGAGTACGGGGCGAAGATCAGATCCGGGGCTGCGGCGGCGAACTGCTCGACCGGGACCGCTCCGGTTCCGTCGCCGGTCAGCAGCGCCGGGGTCTCTCCGCCCAGGTCGGCGAGCGCTTTCGCGTCCCACGGCAAGATGCCGCGGTCGTCCGCTCCGTACTGTGCGCCGTCGAAGGTCGGCATGGCGACGGGCACGACTCCGAGGGCGAGAACGGCGTCCTGGTTGGACCAACCCCAGGTGGCGATGCGCGTCGGAGCCTCGGGGATCGTCGCGGATCCGAGTGCGGAATCGATGGTGACCGGGAATGCCGATTCCGCCGCAGCGGTGGTGGACTCGGTTGCCGGCGCTTCCTCTGTACTGCTGCAGCCGGCGGCGAGAGCGATGGTGAGCCCTCCGGCGAGCGCAATCGACGCGGCGCTCCTCGTCCACTTCGTACGAACCTTCATCGTTGCTCGGTACCTCTCGACTCGACCACGCGCTTCGGCGTCCCACACCCGACCGGGTGAGGCGACTGACAAGGTAACACTAATGAGGTAATGCTTGCCTCACTAGCTTGCCGCGGTGTCGAGGATTCGACACGTTGCAGACAACGCCTCGTGCCACAATGTCGCGAGTTTCTCGACGCCGTCGAGCACCTCCCCAGGCCAGGTCATCGTCACCCCCAGCACCGACGAGCCGTGCTCGTCGTGGATGTAACTGTCCACGATCAGCGCATAGCCGCACGGTGTCGCGCCACCGGGGGTCGAGTCGAGACTGCTGCGCAACCGGCTGGCACCGAACGGCCCGCCGATTGCCGCGTCGAAACGACCGAGGTAGTTGAATTCGATTGCTGCAGGAGGAGTTCGGCGCAGCACGCCTTCGGCATCGCCGCCCATCCACCGCAGCATTCCGTACGTGGATCCATCCCCCGGTACGGACTCCCTCGACTGCCTGGCCGATTCCGCCAATTCGTACAGAACAGATTCTGCAGCAGCACAATTCGCCTCGGACGCGATCAGTGTGCGGTAATCCTCGCTCCGCGCGGTGATGCGCAGCGGGAACACTGCCGTGAGCCAGCCGACCACCGACGAACCATCCACCCGATCCGACGCGACCCCCGTCCGTCCGTGACCTTCGACGTCCACCAGGAACGACTGCGTGGTCGTGATCTCACTGTCGATCCACTCCGCCGTTGCAGCTGCAAACGTGGCCAACAACAGGTGTTCGACGGAGACGCCGAGGCGAACTGTAGCGGCCGACAATAGTTGCCCACTCTCGTCCTGTCGCAGCGCGAAGTCGACAGTGCGCACGCGGGCACCCGTATCGACCGCAGGATCGAGCGGACGCGCCAGAGGAATCGATGTCGCACCGTCGCCGATACTCACCCAGTAGTCCAGATCGGCAAGAACCCGAGGTGCGGTTGCGAGCGCGAGCACCTCGTGCGCCCACTGCCGCATCGACGGACCGATCGGGCTTCGCTCGGTGGGTGTGTGTTTCCACAGAGCGGCCAGATCGGGCAACAGGATCCGCCAGCTCACGCCGTCGACCACGAGGTGATGCAGCGTGATCAGCAGCTCTCCGGACGACTGTGGGGCGGTTCGGTGTCGCAGCCACACGATGTCGACCATCCTCGCGTCGGCCGGGCTCAATCGGGTTTGCGCAGTTCGCGACTCGACACCGACACGGGCGGCCAGCTCGGACTCGGTCAATCCGTCGACATCGACGATGCGTATCCACCGACGCACGTCGGCAATACCGTCGGGCAACACCGTGAAGATCGACTCGGAGCCGGGATTGCGCTCGAAGCACGAGTGCAGAATCGGATGCCTGGCCACCATCAGGGCGATGAGCTCCGTCAACGAATCCTCGGTGAGCGACGCCGGGACCTCGAGCAACACCGCCTGCGAGATCTCGTCGATGGGCCCATCGAGCGCGTCCATCCACCGCACAATGGGTGTCAACGGCACGGTTCCGTACGGATCGATCGTGACGACATCGGGCTGCGAGCCTGTCGAAACAATCTCTTGTGCAATGCCTTCCGGTGTTCGAAGTGACACGATGTGCCGCGGCGACACCGTGAGGCCCGCAGACCGGAGCCTCGCGGCCAGCTCCATCGCCATGATGCTGTCTCCGCCCAGCTCGAAGAAGTCGTCGTCGGCACCGACCTCGGTCACGTGCAACACCGCAGCTGCGGCCGTGCAGATCTGCCGCTCTGCATCGGTATTCGGGGGACGGCCGGAGCGCGTCGCGAGCTCGGGTTCGGGCAATGCAGAAGTATCGAGCTTTCCGTTCGGTAGGACGGGAAATGCATCGAGCACGGTCAGCGACGCCGGCACCATGTACGACGGCAGCAGACCGCGCAGTCGGGCACGAACGACGTCGGTATCGAGCGAATGTCCCTGTTCTGCCACCACATAGCCGGCGAGTGCGGCATTGCCGTTCTCGAAACCTCGCACCACCACCCGCGCGTCGGCCACGAAGTCGAACTCGCGGAGCCGGACCTCGACCTCGCCCACTTCGACGCGGTGACCGCGAATTTTCACCTGATCGTCCGAGCGTCCCCCGTACCGCAGTGTGCCGTTCTCGGTCCACGCGACGAGGTCCCCGGTCCGGTAGAGCCGCGTGCCGTCTGCCGTGAAGGGATCGGCAACGAATCGGTGTGCCGTGCGCCCCGGCGCATTCCGGTATCCCCGCACGACGCCGGGCCCGGCGAGGTAGAGCTCGCCGAACACACCGGGCGGCACCAGTCGAAGACTTCTGTCCAGCACATAGGCCCGCATGTTGGTCACCGGCCGGCCTATCACCGGATCACAGGACAGTTCGGTGGACGTGTACACCGCATCGACCGTCGCTTCGGTCGGCCCGTAGAAGTTGTACGCCACCAGATTCTGCATGCTGCGCAACCGATTCCACAGCTCGGCAGACACTGCTTCTCCCCCGACCCCGACCGTCGAGAGTGTGTCGATCGAACCCGATCTCATCATCTGCTCGAGCAACGACGGCACGACCTCGATGAAGTCTGCCGACAGCGCGGTCAACCGAGCCGTCAGTTCCACTGGGTCGAGAACTGTCTCGGGATCGATCAAATGCACTGTGTGGCCGCCGAACAGCCACAGTTGCGGCTGCCAGGACGCGTCGAACGCCATCGACCACGCGTGCGCCACGTTCAGAGTCGACTTGCCCGCGCGTCGGGCAGCCGGTTCGTGCACGTTCTCGCGATGCGAGTGGTACAGGTTCGTCAGGCCACGGTGTGGAACCAGAACGCCCTTGGGCACACCTGTCGTGCCCGAGGTGTAGATCGAATACACAGGGTGGTCGTGATGCATCGGTGCCCGCCGTTCGGCATCGGTGATGCCGACCGAATCGGCGGGTGAAGCAGCAAGCGATGCAACGGATTCCGCGGCCACCGTGACCACCGGCTGTGCGTCGTCGAGAATCTGGCCGGTGCGCTCGGCCGGCCAGTTCGGATCGACGGGCAGATACGCGGCCCCGGACTTCATCACGCCGAGGATTGCCGCCATCGTGATCGCGGTCCGCGGGGCCATGACGGCCACGAGGTCCTCGGCACCCACACCTGCACCGATGAGCCACCGTGCGGTTCTGTTGGACACGCAGTCCAACTCGGCGAACGTCAGTGCCGTGGCGGCGTCCTGAACGGCGATCGCATCGGGCTGCAGCGCCACCTGTTCGGCAAAGAGGTCGACCAACGTCTCGGACGGATAGGTGCGCGCGATGCCGGCCTGTTCGTCGGTGAGCCGGTACGCCGTTGCCTCGTCCACGAGGGGCACCGACGCAATGGGTGGATCCCCCGCGTCGGCAAATGTCCGAAGCACTGCCGTCATGGCCGACGCCACCGCCCGGGCCAGCTCGACCGATACTGCGTCGCTCCGATATTCGACGACCAACCGCAGTTCTTCACCCGGAAACACCGTCAACGTCAACGGGTAGTGCGTCACCGTGTGGAACCCGGCGACCGAGACCGAGAAGTCCTCGGTGTCGACACCGGAGGTATCGGCGGCAGCGAAGTTCTCGAACACCACGAGGGTGTCGAACAGCGTTCCCCCGCCGAGTGCCTTCTGAATGTCAGCGAGACCGACGTGATGGTGTGCGGCCACGGCGACGGAGAAATCGCGGAGGCCCGCGAGAACCGACGACACGGTGGCGTCGGGCCCGATGTCGACGCGCACCGGGATGGTGTTGATGAACAACCCGACCATGTCGCCGACACGGTCCAGGTCGGTCGGGCGTCCCGACACCGTGGATCCGAACATCACCGATCCGGAATCGGTGAACGCCGAGAGCACCACGGCCCATGCCGCATTGATCAATTCGCTCGCGGTCACCGATCGACGACGAGCGGAGGCGGCCAGGCGTGCCGAGTCCTGCGCATCCCACCGCATTTCGATCTCTCGAGCCTCGGATCGCTCCTCGGACGGCGAGGCTGTCGGTGCCAGGATTGTCGGCACCACGTCGCCGCCGAGCGCTCGACGCCACACATCGATGGACGAGCCGTCCCGCCGCGACAGCCAACGAAGGTAGTCGTCGAACGACGCCGGAGCCGCTGGATCTCGGCGACGGTAGAGCATGAACAACTCGGTGCCGACGGTCCCCATCGACCAACCGTCGACGAGAAGGTGATGCACGGTCAGTACCACCCGATGCAGCTGTTCCCCGCAGTCCAGCAGGAGAACTCGCACCAGGGGGCCGTGCTCGATGTCGAAGGGGGCTCGATCCCCGTCGACCAGAGCGCGCGCCGAGGGTGATTCCGGATCGTCGACCACGTGCCTGCGCACGTGCACTCGTTCCGTGTCGCGGACCGCGACGGTGACCCCCGTACTCAGGGTGAGAAAGCGTGAGCGCAAAGCCGGGTGGCGCTCGGACAGTGCGTCGAGCGCGTCCTCGAGTTCTCCGATGTGTAGCTCGCCTCGTACCTCGAACTCGGTGGCGATGACGTAGATTTCCTCGAGTCCGTCCCCTGCAGCGACCGACTGGAATGCCAGGCCTTGCTGCAGCGGAGTTGCCGGACGTGCGAGCTCGGGATCGATACCGAGTGCGCGCAACTCGGCCACGTCCCGTGCGTCCAGGAGCGGCGCGCTGTTCTCAGGTTCTGCTGCAGTGCTGACGGTTTCGTTGCGTCCGGCTCGCTCGACCAGTCCAGCGACAGTGCGGCACTCGAAGACGTCGGCGGTCGTGATCGCCAATCCGGCACCCCGTGCGTGATGAACCAAGGTGATGGCGGTGATGCTGTCGCCGCCCAACGCGAAGAAATCGTCGTCGACCCCGATCGACTCGGCACTCGCACGAGTCGCGTCGGCGAACAGCTCGACGAGGCAATGCTCGCCGTCGCTGGCAGCTGCACGTGACCGGCTCGGTCCGGTCTCTGGGATACCGCGCTGCGTCAGCGCCACCAAGTCCGTCTTGCCGTTGGGAGTACTCGGTAGGCGATCGATCGCTACCCAGAACGCAGGCACCAGATAGTCGGGCACCCGACGCCGCAGGACGTCGCGTAGTGCGGCCGCATCGACATCGCCGGGGGTCACGTACGCAACGAGTACGGTTGCGCCCGCGTCGTCGGTCACCGCGACCACTGCGCACGCATCGACGGAATCGATATCGGCAGTGAGGTTTTCGATCTCCCCCAGCTCGACGCGATGGCCCCGGACCTTGACCTGCCGGTCTGCACGTCCGAGGAATTCGAGCGAACCGTCGTCGAGAATGCGGGCGCGGTCACCGGTGCGGTACATCCGTCCGCCGTCCCCGCCCGGGTCTGCAACGAATCGTGCGGCGGTCTCGACCGGTCTACCGAAATATCCACGGGCGACCTGCACGCCCGAGACGTAGAGGTCACCGCCGATCCCTGTTCTCAGCGGACGCAGTCGCTCGTCGAGCACGCCGAGCACCGTGTTGTCCACCGCCGCTCCGATGACGGCCGGGTCGCCTGCGACCCTGTGCACGGCAACGTCGCCCGCCACCTCGGAGGAACCGTAGGAGTTGTGCACCGACGCATCGGGCGTGGCTCCTCCGATCGCATCGATCGTGTTGCTGGTCAACGGCTCTCCGCTGAGGATCCAACTGGTCAGCGAACCGCATTCCTGCGGCGACGTCGTCGCCAATGCCGCGGCGAGTGACCCCACGGCGGTGATCTGCTGGGCCCCGGATCGAGCGAGAAGCTCGACCAACGCCCTCGCATCGGCATACTCGTGATCCTGCGCCAGCACCAGACGTTGGCCCGCGAGAATTCCGGTCAGCAGTTCGGTTGCTCCGTCGATGAACGACAGTGAGCTCTTGGCGATCCGGCTCGTCGGACCGCCCCAGTGCAGCGTTGCCCAGTGCAGACGATTGGCGAGCGCGCTTCTGGTTCCCAGCACTCCCTTGGGCGTTCCGGTCGAACCCGAGGTGTAGACCAGATAGGCCCCGCAGTCACCCGGGATGCTCCGGGCGAAGGGTTCTTCCACCACCTGGGTAGCCGAGCTCGTATCGATTCTCGTCGCGGTCTCGAGAGCGGTCAGCGCGGTGGGGGTCGCATCGTCGACCAACAGAATGTCGTGGCGAGAGTCCGCGAGCACGTGGTCGATGCGCTCACGCGGGTAGCGAATGTCGATGGGTACGAACACCGCACCCAAATCAATGGTCGCGAGCAGTGCCGCCACCATGTCGACGCCCCTGCCGAGAGCAATAGCGACGTGGCTCTCGGTCCCGATACCCCAGCTGCGTAGCCGGGCCGACACCTCGGCCACCCGGGATCGGAGTTCGGTGTAGGTGATCGCGTCACCGCCGACCGTCAACGCGATGTCCTCGCTCGACTTTGCGAACCTGTCGGCGAGGGCCATCTCCAGTGTCGACACTGCCCGTTCCGGGCCGACGCTGTATCCCTGACCATCGGGGGCCGAGAGGAGCTGCGGCACATCGACGTCCGGACGGCTCGTCATCCGGTCGAGCATCTCGACGAAGGTCTCGGCGCACTCCGTGGCCGAACGATGATCGACGGCTGCGACGTCGTGCAGCACGAAAGCCCACAGAGCAGGGTCGGGACCGACGATCAGAGCCATCGGAAAGCTCATATGAGCGCCCAGCACCGTGACCTCGTCGACGGCAGCGCTCGCATCGGAAGGTAGTGCCGGGTAGTTCTGATACACGACGATCGTGTCGAAAAGCGCATCGCCACCTACGGTTCCGGCGATCTCGGACAGTCCCAGAAATCGGTGCTCCTCCAGGTCGAGGTGATCTGTCTGCAGGCGATCGACCACATCCGCGACGGACCCGCTCGTACCGAATCGAATCCGAACAGGCACGGTGTTCAGCAAGAGACCGACCATCGCGTCCGCACCGTCGAGATCGAACGGCCTTATTGAGCTCGCCATTCCGAACGTCACGTCGCCTGCTCCGGTGCGAGCCGCGAGCATCGACGCCCAGGCCACCTGCACCACCACGTTCGTCGTCACACCGCGGCTGCGCGCATAGTTCGCCACGCGTCGGGCCAGCGCCTCGTCGATGTCGAGATCGATGCGCGAGCACGAATTCGATTGCGGTGCATCACCGGCGATCAACGTGGGGCGCTCGACGCCGTCGAGGTGATCCGCCCAGTGCGCCCTGGCCGCGTCGCGGTCCTGACCTGCCGTCCACGCAAGGTAATTGCGGTAGTCGGGTGCCGGCGGCAACGCAGCCGATTCTCCGTGTTCGTAGAGAGCGATGAGCTCCCGAACGAAGATGGCCTCGGACCATCCGTCCATCAGGGCGTGATGGTAGGTGATCAGTACCCGCGGCGGCCGGGGGCCGACCGAATACGAGAACCGAATCAACGGCCCGTCGAAGAACACAAATGCGGCGGCTCTGTCGCGGTCGAGATGATCGTTCCAGTCATCTTCGACAGCTGTCAGTTCCGGTGCCGACGCGCGCGGAACCACCCACACCAGATCACCGTTGCGGCGCTGGCGCAATAACGCTTTGATGTTCGGATGACGCTCGAGTAGGTGCTCGAGAGCTCGAGTGAGGCGGTCGACTCGAACCGGGGCGGTCAGGTCCAACACCGTCTGCGAGAGGTACGGATCCTGTTTCGCTGCAGCAAGACTCGACTGCAGATACATACCGACCTGCAGCGCGGTGAGCGGCAGAACTGCAGCGATCTTGGATTGCGGAGTTGCCGCGGTCTCGGCCGTCGTGTTCGTCACTCACATACTGCTTTCGAATTCGTCGAGCTCGTCCTGGGACAGATCCATGGTGGCCGCCTCGGCAGATACCGCGGGTCGGGCGGTGTCCTCGGTGACGAGCTCCGCCCCGAACATCCGCACCGTTCGCTTGCGCATCACCTCCCGCGGTGCCAGCGGGATGGACGCCGTGCGCGCCCGCGACGCCACAGCGAGTGAGGTGATGCTGTCACCGCCGAGGGCGAAGAAATCGTCGTCGATACCCACCCGGCCGACCCCGAGAACCGCCTCGACGATCTCGCACAACATCGTCTCCACCGGTGTTCGCGGCGGCACGAACGTGCCCCCGCCCGCGGCATCGACAGCGGGGAGAGCCCGCACATCGAGCTTGCCGTTGATGGTCATCGGAATACGCTCCAGCGCAGCGAACAACGTGGGAACCATGTACTCCGGCAAGACTGACGCCAGCTCGTCCCGAATTGATCCGAACAGCGCGGAACGGTCCTCGGACGCTACGCCGTCGGTGGGGACCACGTACGCCGCGAGCGCACGAGTGCCCGCGCCGATCTCCACCGCCCGAACCACCGCGCCGGCAACCGCATGGCAGTTCGCCACTGCCCGCTCGACTTCCGCGGTTTCCACGCGATAGCCGCGGATCTTGACCTGGTCGTCGGCACGGCCGAGATAGTCGAAGAGGCCGTCGGGCCTGATCCGAACCAGATCGCCGGTGCGATACATCCGCTCACCCGGCGACCAGGGATCTGCGACGAATCTGGTTGCGGTCTGGCCGTATCGGTGCAGGTAGCCGCGGGCCAGACCGACACCCGACAGGTGCAGCTCACCGACGGATCCCACCGGAACGGGTCGCAGCCACTGGTCCAGAACATAGGCGCGCGTACCGAGGATCGGCCCACCGATCGACGGGCCGTTGCTCTGCCGCGTGCCGGCACCGAGCGCGTTGATCGTGTACTCGGTGGGGCCGTACAGGTTGTATCCGACGTCTCCCAGTTGCTGCCACAACGAATCGGGAACCGCCTCCCCGCCGAGGAGGACCAGCGGAATCCGATGCCCGTCGTGCTCGTCCAGCAGTCCCAGATCCAGCAGGTGCCCGGCATACGTGGGCGTCACGTTCACCACGTCGACCAGGTTCTGCTCGCAGTATCGCGCCAATGCCTGACCGTCGCGGCGCAATTCCTCGTCACAGACATGCACCTCGTGGCCTTCGACGAGCCACAACAGCTCTTCCCACGACATGTCGAAGGAGAACGACACGGTGTGCGCGATCCGCAGCGTCCGATTACCGGCAGTGTTGATGGTGGGGCCGAAGATCTCGTCTCGGTGGTTGATCTGCATGTTCGTCAGGCCCCGGTACGGGGTGACGACGCCTTTGGGTGTGCCGGTCGAACCCGAGGTGTAGATGACGTAGGCCGGGTGCTCGAGGCGACCGGGTGTGCCGGGCGCGAATTCGCTCGAAACGGCCTCCGACGGGTCTACACGAGCCATCAACTCCTCGGCCACAGCGGGATCGTCGATGATCATCGGATCGGCACCGCTGGACAGTCCACGCGCCTGCGTTTCAGTGGTCGTCACCAGGATCGCCGGTTTTGCATCGGCCAACATGACGTCGAGTCGATCGTTGGGGTAGTCCAGTTCGAGGGGGAGGTAGGCCGACCCGGTGCGTAGTACCGCGAACAGCGCCACCACCATCTCTACGGACCGCGGCAGCGCGAGGGCAACGATGCGCTCCGGCCCGGCTCCACGGCGCAGCAGAGCACGCGCGAACGCATCGACCCGAGAGTCCAGTTTCCCGAACGTCACTCGTTCGTCTCCGCACACCAGCGCCGTCGTCTCGGGGATGGACGCGGCGCGGTCGGCGAGCAACTCGGCGATCGTGGAATCGCGCAGCCGCTCGAGCCTGTCGTCGAAACCGTTGTCCGCGATGCTCATCGATTCGGTTGCCGGTGCAGGCCACTGCGATATCGGCAGATCGGATTGATCGGCAACGGTTTTCAGAGCACTCTCGAAGGAGTCGAGCAGGTACCGTGCGCGATCGTCGTCCACCGAGCCGGGCAGGTACGTCACCGACAGGTTCAGCTCGCTCCCCGGGTCGACGGCAATCGACACCGGGAACTCCGAGCCGTCGACGGTCGAGATGTGTCGCACCTGCCGTCCCCGCGTGGCATCGGCGTCGGCTGCAGGACCGGACGCGTTGCGCAGCACCAGCAGGGTGTCGAACAGCGCACCGGCACCGATCGCCTTCTGAATCCCGCCGAGACCGAGGGTGTCGTGTGCCATCAGATCCAGGCGCTGGTCCTGCACCCGCGTGGCGATATCTGCGGCAGTATCGGATCCGCCAGCCGCGCCCCTGAGCGGAACGGTACTGATGAACGCACCGATGGCACGCTCCGAGCCCGGCACCTCCATCGGACGCCCGGCAACTGCGGTGCCGAAGACCACGTCGGATCGACCGGATACACGCATCAGCACGCTGGCCCAGGCGGCAGCGAGCACCGTGAACAGTGTCGAGCCTGTTTCGCGCGCAACCGAATCCAGTCGACCGGACACCGCCCGCGACAGTCTGCGTTCGACGCGCCGGGGAGCCTCGTCACCGCCCCGACCCGGATCGGCCACCAATGTCGGGGTGTCGACGTCGCCGAACCAGCGTTGCCATGCACGTTCGGACCCGGACCGGTCGCGAGAGGTCAACCACCGCAGGTACTCCCGGTAGCCGTGATCGAGGTTCGGGCTCGCGCCGTCGTACTGCTCCAGAACGCGAGAGACCAACAACGCCGAGGAGCCGCCGTCGAAACACCCGAACCAATAGGTCGTCAGCAGGCGGTCGACACCGTCGGGCAAGTGCACCAGCGTGACCCGGAACAGTGGAGGCGCAGCGATGTCGAACGACCGCTGCCGGTCGTAGGCGAGTACCCGGTTCCACTGCTCGTCGAACTCGCTCGCCGAACAACTACCGAGGTCCACCACCGTCAACGGTGCCTGCACCGTCGACAGCACGACTTGCACCGGCATGCCGCCGTCGGGAGTGACGAACGCTGTCCGCAACGCCGCAGTGGTGTCGACCACCGATTGCAGGGCGTGCCTTACCCCGTCGCCGTCCAGAATCCGATCGACCTCGACGACGGTCCGAACGGTGTAGAGCCCGGCGGCGTGTGCGTCGACGCCGACCTGATAGACCAACCCGAGTTGCAGCGCAGACAGAGGCCACACATCGTCGATGGATCCGAATCGTGCTTTCAGCGCGTCGTATTCGGGCGATTCGAGGTTCGCGAGAGGACCGCGCTCGACCTCGACGGTGCCACCGCCCCTGGCGCGCCGCAGCCGATCCTGCAGCAGTCGACGCTTGACGTCGTCCAGATCCACCGGGCTCATCGACTCGCCTCCCGCTCGGCGCACTGCCTGACGAGCAATGCCTTGTCCACTTTGCCGATTGCCGTAACGGGCAGCGACGTTCGTGCCACCACCCGGTCGGGTAGCTTGAACCCGGCGCAGCCTGCGTCGGTCAGGAACGCCCGCACCTCGGCAACGCTGGGGACACTGTCGTTCGGAGCACTGTCGTTCGGAGCACCGCCGTTCGGCACGATCACCGCGCAGATGCTCTCGCCCACAGCAGGATCGGGTACGCCGATCACCGCCACTCGGCCCACTCCGTCGTGCGTGAGCAGCAGATCCTCCAGCTCGTCGGCCGCGACATTCTCACCGTTTCGCGTGATGACGTCCTTGATCCGGCCGGTGACGATCAGGTGACCGGAGGCCAACTGTCGAACCTGGTCTCCGCTGCGATAGAAGCCGTCGGTGGTGATGGCCGTCGTATTGTGTTCTGCCGCAGCGTAGTAACCGTTGATGGTGTACGGACCGCGGGTGAGCAGCTCGCCCACCTCGCCTACCGGCACGTCGTTCCCGTCGGCGTCGACGATTCTGATCTCGTCGTGCTCGGACAGGGGACGCCCCTGGGTGCCGATCACCACGTCTGGTTCGTCGCCTGCCCGCGTGTAGTTCAACAGGCCCTCGGCCATCCCGAACACCTGCTGCAACCGGCACCCGAGCGCTGGTTCGACGAGCTTGGCGATCTCGGGCGTCAATTTTGCGCCACCGACCTGCAACAACCGCAGACTGGACAGGTCCGCCTCCTCCCAATCGGTGGCCTCGACCCACAGCTGCGTCAACGTCGGCACGAGGGCGGTCACCGTGACCCGATGGCTCTCGATCAGCGCGAACACCTGGTCGGGACTGGGGGTACGGGAGAAGACCACCGTCGCTCCGACCCCGAGCGCACCGAGCAGACCAGGACACGCCAGCGGAAAGTTGTGGGCAGCGGGGAGAACAGCGAGATAGACATCGTCGGCCGTCAACTCACAGACGTCGGCGCTCGCCCGTGCGTTGTACTCGTAGTCGTTGTGGGAACGCGGAATCAACTTCGGCAGACCCGTCGTTCCGCCGGATACCAACAGCACGGCGACATCCGCGGCAGATGCACGTGGAAACTCCCGTGGCGTACCGACGACGGCAGCCAACGGGCTGTGCGAGCCGCACGAACCATCGACGAAGACGTCCCGAATGCTCGGAACCGATGCCACTACCTCGTCGGCGAGCGCTCGGTAGTCGAAGCTTCCGTCCCGCTTCGCAATCACGTACGCCACTGCTTTCGATGTGGCTGCAAGATGGACGATTTCGCGGCGTCGGTGTGCGGGGAGAGTGAGCACGGGAACCGCGCCGCACTCGAGCAACGCGAACAGCACAACCGCGAACGACACCGAATTGGGCAGTTGCACCACCACCCGATCACCGGGCTCGATCCCGCGGTCGGCAAACCCTGCTGCGGTCGCACGTACACGCGAATACAGCTCGTCGTACGTCAGTTCCTCGGCTTCGGCGACGACCGCGCGACGAGAGCCGAACCGGTGTACCCACGACGTGAACACGTCGGGAAGTGTTGTCTCGCGCCAGAGTCCGGCGTCGAGGTACGTCCGGGCTCGGCTCTCGTCGAACGGTACGAAGTCGGCTGGGTTCTCGATATCTGGGTGCTCGATGACTGGGTGCACTGTGGATTCCCGATCGTGGAAGGTGTGAGTGATGTCGAGTCAGGGCGTGTGCTGCTGATCGAGGGCCGCCAGCAGTTGGTCCTCGGACATGGATTCGATCGACACGTAGATCTCTGCCGTCGCCTCGAGCAGCTCGGTATCGCCTGCCGCGACGATCATCGACTCCGCCAACCCCGAAACCGTAGGGGCAGCGAACAACATCCTCACCGTGACGGAGGTGATGTCGAAGGCAGCACGCGTTCGGGCCACGATGGTGGTCGCGAGGACGGAGTCGCCGCCCAGCGAGAACAGGGTGTCGGTGACGCCTATCTCGTCGACGCCGAGCACCGTCTGCCAGATCGAGGCGAGTGCGCGCTCGAGGTGGGTTCTGGGGGCCACTCGCGCCTGCACTCGCTCGGTATCACCTGCTGCGCGGCACTGTTCGACGATGGCCACGGAATCGATCTTGCCGTTCACGGTGAGCGGCAAGGCTCGCAGTGCCACCGTCCGTTCCGGCACCATGTGTGCAGGCAGACGCTCGGCAGCCCTGGCGATGATGCCCGCAACGGTCTCATCCGGGTCCGCGTCGCGATCGGTGAGCACCACTGCTGCCATCACCGTGGCGGAGCCCGAGCGATCGACAACTGCTGCGGCGGCAACGACCTCGGGATCGCTGCCGAGGACGGACTCGATCTCGCCGAGCTCGATGCGGAATCCGTTGATCTTGATCTGATTGTCCACGCGGCCAAGAAATTCGACCATCGAGCCGGTGCCGTAGCGAACCAGATCGCCGGTGCGGTACCAGCGGTATCCATCGGCGTCGACGAAGCGCTCGTTCGTACGCTCGGGATCGCCCAGGTAGCCGTCGGCGAGACCGACGCCCGCCACCCACAGCTCGCCGCGCACAAAGTCCGGCACCTGGTTCCCACGCGCATCGACGACCCGAAGCGCCATGGACCGCAGCGGCACACCGAACGGGACTGTGCGCCAGTTCGGATCGACGTCCACGACCTCACAGATGCTGTTGTGGATCGCGGTTTCCGTAGCGCCACCGAGCCCGGCGAACCGGCACCCAGGAACCGCCATCGTCAACCGGCGGTAGAGATCGATACCCACCTTGTCGCCGCCGAGCATGACGACCTCGAGCGAATCGCCCAGATCTTCACCGGTGGACAGGATCATGTCCAGCAGCGGCGGTACGCAGCTGATCACCGTGACTCGATGGGCACGGATCAGAGCGGCCCAGCGCTGCGGATCCTTGCGCTCGTGTTCCTCGATGAGCACGGCCGTACCGCCGGCCGCGAACACCGAGAACAGGTCGAAGGTGCACAGGTCGAAGTCCAACTCGGACAAACACAACGGACGGTAGTCCTCGTCCAGCTCGAATCGTTCTATCAGGTCGCTGATCGTGTTCATCGCGGCACGATGTGAGACCACGACACCCTTCGGTTCGCCCGTCGAACCGGACGTGAAGATCATGTATGCGGGAGCGGTGTCGGGTCCGAGATGGGGTGCGGTCACAGGATCAGCGAGGACCGCGTCGGAAATGGGCATTCCGCAGGCTCCACTCTCGGACACATCGAGGCCGTCGTCACCCGATCCCCCGATCGTCACCGTGAAGCCGGCTTTTTCAGCGATCAGCGCAGTCCGAGTCGCCGGTTGGTCGACGCCGATCGGCACGTACACCCCACCCGCGGCGAGCACACCGAGAACTGCGGTGACTTGGTCGGGCCCCTTCGGCAGCGTCACCCCTACGGTGTCGCCCACCGCAACCCCGCGATCTGTCAGCGCCGCAGCCACTCTCAGAGCGCGGTCGCACAGTTCGCCGTAGGTCATCGACTCGTCGTCGCCCCACTCGAGAGCGATCGCGTCCGGTTTTCCGGCCGCCCGGTCGAAGAAGGCGCGGTGCAGAGTCTGGGTCCCGACTGTCGGCGACGCATCCGTGCGCGGTACATCGCGGGCCGGGGTCCGCGAGAGAAGTTGACGCGACGGAGCCAGCCGGCCTACCGGCTTCGTCCAGACGGCATCCTCGTCGACGAGGCCTCGAACGAGCGACTCGAAGGCGTCGAACATCGCCTCGGGAACCCCTGGCAGGAACTCGTTCTCGCGAATGTCCCAATTGACCAGCACACCGCCGTCCAGCTCGGTGATCTGTGCGTCCAGAACCACCTGCGGTCCCTGCGACATGATCCACACCGGGTCCCCGAACACCTCCCGCGCACGGCCGTCGAACAGCTCGCCCAATCCGAGCGCACTGGTGAAGACGACGGGCGCGAGTACCGGTTCCCCTCTGCGACGACCGAGCTCACGAAGTACCTCCACTCCGGAATAGTCGACGTGCGAGGCGTCCTCGTGCAGGCGTGCCCGCAGATGCCGGGACCGCTCCGCGAACGACAGGTTCTCGCTCAGATCGACATCCAACATGACCGAGGACGAGAAGTCGCCGATCAGTTCGCCGACGGCCGGGTGCGTCGGGGCACGGTCGAACATCGGAACGTTGAGGATGAATCGTTGCTCACGCGACCACGCCCCGACCACCTCGGCGAAGGCCGCTGCCACCGCGGCCGCCGGAGTGACGCCGTGCGCACGAGCCTGCGATTGCAGTTGCGAATACGCATGCGAGTCGAGATGAAACGCCCGCCGCGTTGCCACGGGTGTGCCTGAATCACGTTCGAGCAGAGGCAGAGTGGGCGCTCCGGGCAGAGAATCGAGTCGGTCGGACCAGTACCGTTCGGCCTGCGCACGTGCGTTGCGGCGATCGTCCGGCCGGTCGGCAAGGTAACGCTCGTAGCTGTAGTCGATGGTGGGGAGTGCCCGACCGTCGTATGCCTGCGCCAGGTCTGCGACCAGAATGCGAAAGCTGACGGCGTCGCCTGCGATCATGTCCATATCGAGATGCAACCGAGTTCGACCGTCCGGCAGCATCGACAGATCTGCCGAGAACACCTCTCCCGCTTCGATATCGAGGATCTGATGGGTCAGACGTTGCCGAGTTCGCTCCAGTAAGGCTGCTGCATCGTCCGCCCTCCGCAGATCGTGCACGGTCAACCCGCGCCACCCCGGGGCCGACTCGATCACTTGTTGTCCGTTGTCGGTGATCCGAGCCCGCAGCATGTCGTGCCTACGAGCAACGGCGTCGAACGCGTTGCGCAGTCGATCGGGATCGACTCCTCGGCCGTCGAACTCGGTGTACAGATGCGGAGCGACACCGCCGAACCGCTGCTCTGCGCTGCGGCCGATCCAGTAGGCGTGCTGCAGCACCGCGAGGTCGAAGCTGCCGGTGTTCACCGCGTTCGACTTGGTGGCAGTGGACACTGGTGCCGGTTCGACCGCGACACCGACCAATTCGGACCAGGCCGAGACCGTGGGCCGCGCAGCAAGATCGGCGAATGTCACCGCCGAACCTTGCTTGCGGAACCTGCCGACCAACCGCATCAGCACGATCGATTCCAGTCCCAACTCGAAAAGATTCGCATCGAGCGAGACGGAATCGGGTTCGACGCCGATCAGTTCTGCGACCTGCGCCCGCAGTTTTTCGGTCCCGATTCCGTGCGGATCCATCCGGCGTGTCCCCTTCGATCGGCTGCACTCTGCGTCGTACTGGGCGTGACCAGGAGTTTCGCCACTGACGTCCATAAGGACAGGCTACCCTCGCTTAGTCGACCCTGAGGAGGCTAACATCTGTCGGCACCGAGACGTGGACGGCACCTGCACCACCGCACCCGGCTTCTGGCCGACAAACCAAGACGAAAGCGACACATGATCTCTCATCGAATACGCAGCACCGGCCGGTTCGGGTCCCGTCCACGTGTCTTGACCGGGAGCATTGCGGTCCTCGTCTTCTTCACTGCGGCCGCATGCAGCAGCGAACAGGAAAGCCGCGGCGCACCGATCGTCGACCTGAACGCGAACCCCGCCGCGTGCGGCGAGAACGACCGCGTCGACGCAGTCGACCGAGCGTCGGGACCGTTCATGTTTACCGACGGCCGCGGACGGACCATTTCGCTCGATTCCCAACCGACCAGAATCATCGCCGACGAAGAATCGGCCGCGGCGCTGCTGTCGTACGGAATCAAGCCCATCGCTATCTGGTCGACGACTCCGCTGGGCACCAGCCCCATTCTGAGTTGCTCCGACCTCACCGGCATCGAATCGGTCGGCGAGAGCTGGGGCGCATTCGATTTCGAGAAAGCCGCCGCCCTCGAACCGGATCTTGTCATCGGCGAGTTCAACCCACGATTCGGCCAATTCGGCAAGCTGACCACCACGGCCGACGCGTCCAAGGCCGACACCATCGATCAGCTCGCTCCCACCCTGGGCGTCACCTTGGATACGACATCGACCGCACAGACCATCGAGAACTACGCCGGACTCGCGTCCTCACTCGGAGTCGATCTCGACACCCCGAAACTGGCAGACATCAAGGCCGAGTACGACGCTGCCGTCGACAACTTCGAGAAGGTTGCCTCCGAACGGCATGACCTCACGGGAGTCGGAGTCTGGCCCCTCGACGTCGCCTACGTACTCGACCCGTCCGCGGACCCGGACTTCAGCGACTACCGAAGTTGGGGCCTGAAGATGTACACCCCCGACGGCACCGATGACGGGTACTGGAAGAAGGTGTCCTGGGAGAACGTGTCGACCGTCGATGCCGATGTCGCATTCGTCTACCACGACGTCGCCAACGCAGCTGACGTGAAGCTTGCCGACATCCCCAGCCGCTACCCCGGATTCGACACCATCGCGGCCGTCGACACGCAACAGATGGTGCTCTGGGACTACGGTGCCAACAAGAGCTACAGCCGCTACACCAACACGATCAACGTCTACGCGGACGCACTGTCCAAGGCCCAGAAGGTCACTGACGAGTAATCGCGGCAGCAATCTCCGCAGCTCGTCGGTCCAGTTCGGATCGCTGCGGCGACGACGGTCGAGCACGGAGGCCGAAGCCGTCGCCGATCATCCGTGGGATCACATGCAGATGCACATGGAAGATCTCTTGGCCCGCGACCGTCCCGTCGGCGAGAAACAGGTTGACGCCGGCGACACGTGGATTACTTTCGCGCACAGCGGCAGCCACCTTCTGACCGACGACGAACAGGTGGGCGCCGACTTCCGGTGGCAACTCCGCCAGCGTTCGGAATTGCTCCCTGGGCACCACCAGCACGTGTCCGCTGGTGAGCGGTCGAATGTCCATGAACGCGACCATTGTCTCGTCCTCGTACACACGGGAGGACTCGGCCGTCCCGGCAATGATCTCGGCGAAGATTGTGTATGGATTCACAATCCCTGAGCGTAGGCGCTGGTCTGCTGACGCTGCGGTGACCGGACCCGGAGACTACTGTTTGCCGATGGGTATCGGCGGGGTTCTCTTCGACATCGACGGCGTTCTGGTGACGTCGTGGCAGGCGGTGCCCGGAGCCGCGGAAACGCTGAAGTTTCTGGACAGCAAGGACATTGCCCGCGCGTTTCTGACCAACACGACGTCCAAGACGCGTGAGCAGATCGCCGTTGCGTTGCGCGATGTCGGCCTCGACGTCCATTCCGACGAGATCGTCACTGCCGCGTCGCTCACCGCGGATCATCTACGCGAGAACTATCCGGACTCGCGGGTGGTACTGATCAACAACGGCGAGATCGCAAGCGACATGCCGGGCATCGAGTTCGTCGACGAGACGTCCGAGGATCCCGACGTCGTGGTGGTCGGCGGTGCCGGTCCCGAGTTCACCCACGAACGTCTCAGTCGCGTCTACGACTGGTTGTGCCGCGGCATACCCGTCGTCGCGATGCACAGGTCGTTGATGTGGAGCACGGGAGCCGGTCTGCGCATCGACACCGGCATGTATCTGGCCGGAATGGAACAGGCGTCGGGCCATACCGCGAAGGCCATCGGGAAGCCGGCTCCGCTGGGCTTCAGGACGGCATCCGAGCGGATGGGCGTGGACCCGGACGATGTCGTGATGGTCGGCGACGACCTGGACAATGACGTTCTCGCCGCCCAGGTCGTCGGCATGACGGGGGTGCTGGTGCGCACCGGGAAGTTCCAGCAGGACGCGTTGGATCGACGCATCACGGACGAATTCGCGATGGAGCCCGACCACGTGATCGACTCCGTCGCTGACCTCCCCGACGTCCTGAACCGACTGGTCCTGGCCTGACTACAGAATCGGCGACGGGCTGTAGGACGCTCCGCCGGGGAACTTCGCGATCAACCGCTCCACGGCCGAGACGACAGCACTGACCTGGGCGTCGGCTGCACCGATGAAGGCCGTCTTGTCGGCCAGTGCCGCATCGAGGGCAGCGCGGTCGAGTGGGAGTCGATCGTCTGCGGCGAGGCGGTCGAGCAGGTCGGGTTCTTGTCCCTGCTCACGCATCGCCAGTGCAACGGCGACGGCGTGCTCCTTGATCGCCTCGTGCGCGGTCTCGCGGCCGACGCCCGCGCGCACGGCGGCCATGAGCACCTTCGTCGTCGCGAGGAACGGCAGGTACCGGTCGAGTTCCTTCGCGATGACGGCCGGGTAGGCACCGAATTCGTCGAGCACTGTCAGGAAGGTCTCGATGAGACCGTCGATGGCGAAGAAGGCGTCGGGCAGCGCGACGCGGCGCACGACGGAACAGAAGACGTCACCCTCGTTCCACTGCGCTCCGGCGAGCTCGGCGGCCATCGATCCGTAGCCGCGCAGCACCACCTGCAGGCCATTGACACGCTCGCACGAGCGGGTGTTCATCTTGTGCGGCATCGCCGAGGAGCCGACCTGTCCGGCCTGAAAGCCCTCGGTGACGAGCTCGTGCCCGGCCATCAGGCGGACGGTATGCGCGAACGAGGACGGTCCGGCACCGATCTGAACCAGCGCGGAGACGACCTCGTGATCGAGCGAACGCGGATACACCTGGCCGACGCTGGTGAGCGTGTGCCGGAAACCGAGGTGATCGGCGACAATGCGCTCGAGCGCGACGAGCTTGGCGGAGTCACCGCCGAAAAGATCGAGCATGTCCTGCGAGGTACCCATCGGACCCTTGATTCCGCGCAGCGGGTAACGGGCGATCAGTTCCTGGACCCGGGCCAGTGCCAGCAGCAGCTCGTCGGCGGCGGACGCGAAGCGCTTGCCCAGCGTCGTCGCCTGAGCTGCAACGTTGTGGCTGCGGCCGGCCATGACGAGCGAGGAGTACTCGGCGGCGCGTTCGGCCAGCCGCTTCGCAACGGCGACGCCATGCGCGTGCACGTGTTCGAGCGAGCGCAGGATCTGCAGCTGCTCGACATTCTCGGTGAGGTCGCGGCTGGTGAGTCCCTTGTGGATGTGCTCGTGGCCGGCGAGGGCGTTGAACTCCTCGATTCGAGCCTTGACGTCGTGTCGGGTGACCCGTTCGCGCTCGGCGATCGACGCAAGATCGACCTGGTCGACAACGGCCTCGTAGTCGTCGATCGCGGCGTTGGGGACGTCCACTCCGAGTGAGGATTGTGCACGCAGCACGGCGATCCACAACTGGCGTTCCAGGGCGATCTTGTGCTCCGGCGACCACAGCGCCACCAGTTCGGGACTCGCGTAACGGGTGGCCAGGACATTCGGGATGCTCACGAGCGTCCAGCTTACGTGGCGCAGTTGTCGGTCTCGGCAGACGACTGCACTGTTTACTCTCGCCTGCCGCTGGAATACCCGCAGCTCATTCCGATGTTGCATGCGTGGTGAGCCGAACAGTGAAGGTCGATATCTGGTCCGACATAGCGTGCCCGTGGTGCTTCGTCGGCAAACGGCGTTTCGAGGCAGCCGCCGCGGAGTTCACCGCCGGTGGCGGAACGCTCGAGGTGGAGTTCCACTCGTTCGAGCTGGCACCCGACACACCGGTCGACTTCGACGGCAGCGAGGTCGACTTCCTCGTCTCTCACAAAGGCATGCCGGCCGCCCAGGTCACGCAGATGCTGGGCCAGATGACCGAGCTGGCTGCAGGCGAGGGGCTCACGTACGACTTCGACGCCCTGCAGCACACCAACACCGTCAAGGCGCACGAGCTCCTGCACTTCGCCAAATCCAAGGGCAAGCAGGTCGAGATGAAGGAACGGCTCCTGGCGGCCTACTTCGAGGAGGGCCGCCATGTCGGCCGCATCGATGAACTCGCCGACCTGGCCGCAGAGATCGGCCTGGACCGTGACGAGGTGCTCGAGGCGCTGAAGTCCGAGGAGTTCCTGCCGGCAGTGCGCGCGGACAAGGAGCAGGCCATCGCCTACGGGATCAGTGGAGTGCCGTTCTTCGTGATCGACGGACGGTTCGGTGTCTCCGGTGCGCAGGACCCGTCGGTGTTCGCAGATGTCCTGCAGAAAGCCGCGGCCGACTCATGACCGGTCCTCTGGAGACGGTCGGCGACGAACACGGCCTCGTCTGCGCGGACGGCGTGTGCGAGGTGCCACCCACCCGCGACACGGACTCCGGCGAGACCGAATAGTCACTCGGCCGGTACCTGTTCCGCTGGAGCGACCACGTCGATGACGGCCAAGAGCATGCTTCGGGCCATGTCACGAGGGTCTGGGTCCACTTCGCTGAGCGCACCCACCACTGCTCCGTCGACCACCGCGACGAGTCGTCGTAGCTGCTCTTCCTGCACGGTTCGGCCCGATCGACGCAGCACGTCGGTGAGGAGGTCGTCGATCTGGGCGCGTAGCCGCAGTTGCACTTCTCGCAGTTCGGGATGCCGGGCCGACGCGATGAAGCGTTCGTATCGCGCGATCAGTTGCTCGTGTCCGACCTGTGGCCCGATGAGCAGGTCGACGATGAGGTCGACCGTCGATTCCATCTTGTTCGAGCACGTGCCCTCGTCCTCGATACGACCGCGCATGACGTCGATCTCACGGGTTCCGACGACGTCGACGGCCGCCGCCACCAGGTCTCCGAGGGACTCGAAGTAGTACGTGGTCGACGCCAGCGGCAACCCGGCTCGCGAGGCCACGGATCGGTGCCGAACCGCGTCGAAGCCACCCTCGACGAGGAGGTCCGCAGCGGCCGACGCCAATGCCTGCCGGCGGCGCACCCCCTTCGGAGTCGCACCCGACACCTTGTGATGCGACTCGGTCGGACCTGCGGACATTCAAGTCATCGTGCCAGCTCGAGGGCGTTCGTCGGACTGCTTTCGAGCTATGGAATTGTCGTTACCCGTGGCACACAGAACGATCGACCTCCGCTCCGACACCATCACCCGACCGGATTCGGTCATGCGAAAAGCCATGGCCGACGCCGAAGTGGGCGACGACGTCCTCGATCACGACCCCACGATGGCGGCACTGGAAGAGGCAGTCGCAGGCATGCTCGGATTCGAGTCGGCACTGTGGGTCCCGTCGGGATCGATGGGCAACATCATCGCGCTGATGCTGCATCTGCAGCGCGGCGATCGGTTCCTGGCCCCCGAGCACGCGCACGTGCTGGGATCCGAGCTCGGCACCGCGGCGTGGTTGGCAGGCGGGATGCCCGACGCACTGCCCCACGACGCAGGCCCTGGCCGTCCCCTCGCGTCGACCGTGCGCGCCAAGGCCGGCGGCGCAGGGCCGTACTTCGCGCTGCGGACTACGCTGCTCTCGCTCGAGAACACCCACAACTTCGCCGGCGGTACTGTCTTCGGACCGGACGAGTGGGCGGGACTCGTTGCTGCCGGGCGTGACTCGGGTCTGAAGATTCACCTCGATGGTGCGCGACTGTGGAATGCCGCTGTGGCCCAGAATGTTCCGATCGCGTCGTTGACTGCGGGCGCCGATACGGTGCAGGTGTGCCTGAGCAAGGGCCTCGGAGCGCCCGTCGGCTCGATGTTGGTCTCCGACGCCGCGAGAATCCACGAGGCCCGACGCGTCCGAAAGATGTTGGGCGGCGGGGTTCGTCAGGGTGGCATTCTGGCTGCGGCGGGGCTCGTCGCGCTGGATCGAATCGGTGATCTGGCCGAGGACCATGCCAACGCGGCAACCCTCGCTTCCGGTCTGCGCGAGCGGGGCTGGGACGTGCCGAACCCCGAAACCAACATTGTGCTGGCCACTGTGGAAGACCCAGCGCACACGGTGAGCGAGCTGGCCGAGTTGGGCATCGCCGCGGTGACCGTTGCGGGCAAGGTGCGCTTCGTGACGCACCGCGACGTCTCCGCCGTCGACATTTCCGAGGTGCTGGAGCGGCTGCGCCGCATGTGAACGCAGCGCCTTCCTGTCGTTCCGCAGGCTCCACTCCTGCCTCGTAGCCTGCTGCGAGGAAACACTCACATGCGACGAAGTCGCTCCAACGCTTCTTCGACGTCGGCTGTGGTGCCTGCGAACGAGAATCGCACTGTGTGGTTGCCTCGCACGGTGTCGAAATCCACGCCCGGTGCCAGCGCAACCCCGGTCTCGGAAAGCACTCGGGCACACCAGCTCCGCGAGTCGTCTGTGAGGTGCGCGATGTCGGCGTACACGTAGAACGCACCGTCGGCCGGTGCGACATCGGTGATGCCCATTGCCGGCAGACCGTCGAGCAGAATTCGGCGATTGACGGCGTAGCGCTCGACATGCGAATCCAGCTCTCGGCGGGACTCCTCGGTGAACGCGGCGATGGCCGCAACCTGTGAGATCGCCGGGGGGCACACCGTCATGTTCGACGCCAATCGTTCGACGGCTCTGCGCAATCGGACCGGCAGCAGCATCCAGCCCAACCGCCAACCGGTCATCGAGAAGTACTTCGACACCGATCCGATCGCGACGGATTCTTTCGATGTCTCCCACGCGCTGGACGTGTGCGCATTGCCGTAGGAGATGCCGTGGTAGATCTCGTCCGAGATCAACAGCGTTTCGTGCTCGTCGCACCAGCGCGCGATGGCGGCCAGCTCATCGGCGTCGATGATCGTGCCGGTGGGATTGGCCGGGCTCGCGATGATCAGCCCGGCCGGCGGCTCAGGCAGTTCCTCGAGCATCGCGACGGTGGGCTGGAATCGAGTCTCTTCCACGCAGTCCAGTTCGACGACCCGACAGCCCAACGCCGCCAACGTGTTTCGATAGGCCGGATAACCGGGCCTGGCCATGACGACGGTATCTCCCGCGTCGAATGCCGCGAGGAACAGCAGGGTGAATGCGCCCGACGACCCGGTGGTGATCACCACGTCGTCGGCGTCGACGGTGATGCCGTACCGCGCGCTGTGATATTCGGCGACTGCCTGACGCAGCGGCAGAATCCCGAGCGTCTCGGTGTACCCGAGCAGGTTCGCGTCCAGGGCCTCACGGGTGGCGCGCAACACGGGCCCGGGTGCCCGAGTGGACGGCTGACCTGCGGCCAGCGAAAGTACATCGCCGTGAGTGCGTGATCGCTCGGCCGCTGCCGCGAACACATCCATCACATGAAACGGCTCGACCTTCGATCGCTGCGATTCGCTGTGCATATTTCGACACTACTGACGTCGCTTCGCCCGGCGCAGGTGCACTGAGTGTCCACTATTTCGAGGCAGCCACGGGATCCCGTCTGACAGCACAAATTGTGGACACTCACGTCAGTGCCTTCCGGCGACGTCGTACGGTGTCGACGATCTGCCGCACCACATAATCCAGGTCGGTCAGCACCATCGCCGCCGAATAGCGCAACACCAGCCAGCCGTCGAGTTGCAGAGCATTCTGGCGCACGCGGTCGTTGGTGAACACACCCGGTGCGCTGTGGAACTCACGGCCGTCGATTTCGACGATCACCCGAGCCCGACGGTCCATCAGATCCGCGTAGTAGGGCCCCACGTCCGCGTTGATCTCGAGGAAGTAGCCCGCCGCCGTGAGTGCCCGAGCCACCAAGCGTTCGGGTTCGGACAGAGTGCGCGGGCAACACAGTCGCAGCTGCCTTCTCACCTCGGTGATGCCGGCCATCCCGGCCGACTTCTCGCATTGCCTCGCGACCCCGCGCCAGCTCACCGCGCGGCTCAGCGCAGAGTCGAAGAACTGCTCCAATTCGGGCCGGGTCAGCGACACAGCGACGTCGACGATGGACTGCTCTATGGTCACCACCGGCAGACCGTCCGCGAAGCTCGACTCGGTGAGACTGCGTCGGTACGCCCGCAGCCACTTCGGACCGCGAGTTCTCGACATGCGAGGAACTGTGATGTCCACGTGATCGGGTTCGTGCTCGAGCAAATTCCACCACCACGCCGCGGCGAGATGGCTCAGCACTGCGTGCGGTTGCCAGAGCGTAGCGGCGACGCACCGGTCCCGGTACGTCGGTTCGCCGGTGCAGTAGATGCTCGGAAGCAGCCTGGTCAGTGTGCCGGCTCTCGTCCGATACGCAATTGCGCCCTCGCTGACGCCGGTGTCCAACAGCTGCTGCCTCGTGTATACCCCCATGGACTACAGCCTGGCGTCGGAAATCCACTCGTGGGCCTGCGATTCGAGAAATGTGGATAACGCTGCTACCTGTGGACAACTGACGTGAGTGTCCACTTTTTCGGCCGACACACGGGATCCCGTGTGGTAGGCGAAATTGTGGACACTCAGCGCACCGCCGACGCAGCCCCTCTACAGCGAGATGCGCCCCTCCACTGCAGCCAGTCCGATGTCCGTACGGAAATGACTGCCCGGCAGGCGGATTCCAGCAATGCGGGAGTAGGCATCGTCGCGGGCGGCGGTGAGATCGAATCCGGTGCCGACCACACTCAACACGCGTCCGCCCGCAGATACCACCACTCCGTCCTTGACCGCAGTACCCGCATGCAGGACGCCTGCGCCGTCGGAGCCGAGGATCTCGTCACCGATACGCGGCCGACCGGGGTAGTTCTCGGCAGCGATGACGACGGTGACAGCCGCGCCGTCTTTCCAGCGCAGCGGCGGCAGCGACGCGAGGGTGCCGGTTGCCGTCGCGTTCAGCGCCTCACCGAGGGGTGAATCGAGCAGCGCGAGCACCGCCTGGGTCTCGGGATCACCGAAGCGACAATTGAATTCGACGACGGCCGGCCCGTCGGCTCCCATCGCCAGGCCGGCGTACAGCAGGCCGGAGAACGGCACGCCGCGCTTCACCATCTCCGCGGCAACGGGTTTCACCACATCGCGCACGATCTGCTCGACCGCGTCCGCGGGCAACCACGGCAACGGGGTGTACGCACCCATGCCGCCGGTGTTGGGACCGGTATCTCCATCGCCGACGCGTTTGTGGTCCTGCGCGGGCAGCAGCGGCACGACGGTCTCGCCGTCGACGAGGCAGAACAAGGAAACCTCGGGGCCGTCGAGGAACGACTCGAGGAGTACCGGGTGACCGTTCTCGAGGAGCTCGGCGGCATGATCGCGAGCGATGAGGCGATCGGTGGTGACGACGACGCCTTTGCCTGCGGCCAGACCGTCGTCCTTGACCACCCAATGCGGACCGAAGCGGTCGAGGGCGGCGTCCAGCAATGCGGGCGAGTCGACTATTTCGCTGTGCGCGGTGCGGACACCGGCGGCAGCCATCACGTCCTTGGCGAACGCTTTGGATCCCTCGATGCGCGCGGCGTCGGCGGAGGGGCCGAACGCGGCAATGCCCGCCTCGCGGAGTGCGTCGGCGACCCCGAGAACCAAGGGCACCTCGGGTCCGATGACCACGAGATCGGCCTCGATCTTCTTCGCCAGCGCGGTCACCGCTTCCCCGGAGGCGACGTCGACCGCGTGCTGCTCGGCGAGCTTCGCGGTACCTGCGTTGCCGGGAGCCACGAAGAGCTTCTCGACCGACGAGTCGGCTTTCAACGCAAGTAGAAGGGCGTGCTCACGAGCACCGGAACCAATGACTAGTACGCGCACAGTGCAACAGACTATCTGCTCGACGCGAAAGCGCCCCGCACCTGTCGCGGTGCGGGGCTCTCTCGTGGTGGTTCGGTAGTTACTGCGTGAGGTCGTAGAACGTCACGTTGTCGATCGTGGTCGCGGTGAAGTTGTCGGTGACCCAGGCCGAGATCGCGGCCGAGCTACCCGACTCCATCCCCCGCATCCCGCCGCCGCCGATGAAGTAGTGGATCCGCCCGTCCGCGACGTAGTGCTGGAACTCCTCGAGGGTCGGCGAAGGGTCGGTGCCGTTGAACCCACCGATGGGCATGACGGGGTCTTCGGTGGCCAGCTGATAGCCGGCTGCTGTATTGGCTCCGATTGCCGCTGCCACCCAGGTGTAGGAGCTCGCGTCCTGCTCGAGCATCTCGGTGATCGCGGTGGTCGGCTCACTGCCTTCGAGCAGACCACCCATTCCGCCGCCCATGCCGCCCATCTCGGCACCGCCCGGCATCTGGCCGGGAGACCCTGCCTGACCCGGGAATCCCGCCGGCGGCTGCATACCCGCCGGCAGCTGGACACCGGCCGGCAGCTGCATCCCACCTGGCAACCCACCCTGCCCTCGGCGACCCTCTCCCATACCGCCGAATCCTCGCATTCCGGTATTCGGACCGGCCGAGACGATGGACCCCGTGTGTGGTGTGCCGATCGTGTCGACTGCGTAGGCCGTCGGCCCGGCGAGCCCGGCGAACATCACCGCCAGAATCGACACTGCCGCAAGCCTGCCGCGGGTCAGCGCCGGAATCAGCAGCGCCACAACAGCGAGAACTCCGGCCACGAGAATTGCCCACTTCAGCCACGGCACGAAACTCTCGCTGCGGCCCAGCAACACCCACGCCATCGCCACGGTCGACGCCACCGCGACGGCCATCGCGATACGGACCCAGTACGTATCGCGTCGTCGCCACAACACCACACTGCCGATTCCGACAACAGCGGCGACCGCGGGCGACAGCGCAACGGTGTAGTACGAGTGGAAGATTCCGGCCATGAAGCTGAACGTCAGCCCGGTGACGAGCAACCAGGAACCCCACACGATCAGCGATGCTCGCTGCCCGTCGGTGCGAGGTGCTCTGCCGCACAACACGAGTCCGGCAACCAGCAGAATCAGGGCAGCCGGGATGAGCCACGCGATCTGGCCGCCCTGGGAGGCGTCGAACATGCGGAAGATGCCGGTCTCCCCCCACATCGAACCGCCTCCGCCTGCTCCCCCGCCGCCCGGTGTGACACTTCCGGTCTCGTCACCGCTGAGACGGCCGAATCCGTTGTAGCCGAGCGTGAGTTCGAGGATCGAATTGTTCTGCGATCCGCCGACCCACGGCCGGGACGATGCCGGCCAGAATTCCACGATCAGAATCCACCATCCGGCCGAGACGATCAGTGCGCCCAGTGCACCGACGAGCTGCAGCACTCGGGTCAGGAATTTCGGCGGCCCGGCGATCAGGTAGGTCAGTGCCAGAGGCGTCACGACCAGCATCACCTGGAGTTGCTTGGTGAGGAATCAGAATCCGACGAACATGCCGGTGATCAAGAGCCACTTGGTCTTTCCGGTCTCGACGCCTCGCAGCAGCGCCCAGACCGAGGCGATCATGAGCAACACGAGCAACGCATCGGGGTTGTTGAACCGAAACATCAGTGCAGCAACGGGGGTGAGGGCCAACACCATGCCTGCGAGCAGACCGGCCGCTCCGCCGAATCGTCTCTTGACGGTGGCACGGAGCAGAGCCACCGAGGCGACTCCGAGGAGCGCTTGCGGCACCAGCATTGCCCAGGAATTGAGCCCGAAGATGCGCACCGACAACGACATCAACCACAGCGACATCGGGGGCTTGTCGACCGTGATCGAGTTGGCGGCGTCGGAGGATCCGAAGAATAAGGCTCTCCACGACACCGAACCCGCCTGTATCGCAGCGGAATAGAACGAGTTGGCCCAACCGGAGGCTCCGAGGCCCCAGATGTAGGCGACTGCGGTCCCGACGAGCAACACGACCAGCCCGGCCCATTCCCACCGCGGGGACGTCACGGGGGCCGACGGTGCCGCCGCGGAGGGCCGTTCGATCGTTGCCGTCACAGGTCCTTCTCCGAACCGGCCGACTGAGCAACAACAGCGTCGGAGCTACCGAAGACCCACCGCAGAGCGACGAATCGGCATACCGTAGCCACGAGATTGGCGACGACGAGGACGGCAAGCTCGACGTGCCGGGACACGTCGGGAACCCAGGCGTGCAGCACGGCCAGCGACCCACTGGTGACCAGCAACGCGAAGCCGAAGATCACCAATCCCTGGAGCTGATGCTTCCCGGCCCCCTCGGACCCGCGGACGCCGAAGGTGAAGGCGCGGTTGGCCGCAGTGTTGAGTACCGCGGTGATCAACAGCCCGAAGAAGTTCGCTGCTTGTGCGCCGATCAGCGAGTGCAGCACGAGATACAGCAGTGCATAGGCGATGGTGCTGGCGACACCGATGATGCCGAATCGCGCCATTTGGCTGATCATTCCGTGCGGCACACCGGGCACGAGCGGCTCCCGTCCCAGGCTTCGACGTAGTTCGGCGACCGGCAGTACACCGGTTGCGAGGGCACGGCCGACGCGCCAGCATCCCTGCAGGTCCTTGACGGCGGTGTCGACGATGTTGACGCTGCTGTTCGGGTCGTCGACCCAGTCGACGGGCACCTCGTGAATACGCAGGCCAACTTTTTCTGCGATGACCAGCAATTCGGTGTCGAAGAACCATCCGGTGTCTTCGACCAGCGGGAGCAGCTGTCGGGCAACATCGGTACGCATGGCCTTGAAGCCGCACTGTGCGTCCGAGAATCGTGCACGCAGCGAGGTGCGCAGAATGAGATTGTAACTGCGCGAGATGAATTCACGCTTGGCTCCGCGGACCACCCGAGACGATCGGTTCAGTCGAGACCCGATGGCAAGGTCCGAGTGGCCCGACATCAGGGGTGCGATGAGCGGCATCAACGCATTCAGATCGGTGGAGAGATCGACGTCCATGTAGGCCACCACGTCGGCGTCCGACGTGGACCACACTGCCTTGAGCGCGCGGCCGCGACCCTTCTCGTCCAGATGACGAACTCCGACTCCGTCGATCTCGTCGGCGAGCCGATGAGCAACAGCGAGCGTTCCGTCGGTACTGGCGTTGTCGGCGATCGTGATGCGGGACCGGAACGGGATTCGGTCGTCGAGATGCTCGTGGAGACGACGAATGCACTGTTCGAGGTCTGCCTCTTCGTTGTACACCGGGATGACCACCTCGAGCGTGGCCGTGGCGTTCGAGCCGGGCCGCTGGCCTGCTGCTCGAGCGAGGGAGTTCGTTGTCATGGGCACCAGACTCGGGCCCGGAGCTGGACCCACCCTGCGACCACCCTGGCAATCACCTGGGAGAAGCACCAGTAGGGCATCCTGTTCACATGGCTTCCATTTTCAGCAAGATCATCGCCGGCGAGATTCCGGGACGGTTCGTCTGGCAGGACGACGACGTGGTGGCGTTTCTGACGATCGCGCCGGTCACGCAGGGCCACACGTTGGTGGTTCCGCGCGAGGAGATCGACCAGTGGCAGGACGTCGACGGTGCCGTGTTCGCCAAGATCACCGCCGTTGCACAGATCATCGGTCAGGCCGTCCGGACTGCGTTCGACGCACCTCGCGCGGGTCTGCTGATCGCCGGGCTGGAGGTGCCGCACCTGCATCTGCACGTGTTCCCGGCCTACGACATGGGTAACTTCGACATCTCCGGGGCCGATCCGAACCCTTCCGCAGAATCACAGGACGAGGCCGCGGCCAAGCTCCGAGCAGCGCTACGCCACCTCGGGCACGAAGCTCAGGTCCCGAACTGACGCACCCCGCTCAGCGCAGAGGCTCGAGCAAGCGTCGACGCGTCCGAAGCTGCATCGACACCTCGTCGGATCGGGTGTCCGGGTCGTAGCCGGGGCCGACGTCGGTGTCGATGTCGTGTGGCCCGGGCGCAACTCCGCATTCGGGACACATTCCCAGAGGTCCGAGGTCGGTTCCGCAGGGCGCATGAAAAAATTTTCGACGCTTCCCGGCCGGTTTCGCGGTCTGTTCCTCGCCCCAGTAGCTCAGGGCGAAGACAGCCGGCCACAGTCCTTCGAGGGCGGGCGTCGGGACGTAGTCGTCGTGACCGCCGTCGAGGGCTCGGGCTTGCCGCTCGAGTAATCCCGCGTCGACCAGCGCACCGAGGCGTTGGGCCAGAACTGCCTTGGAAATGTCGAGGTGAACCTGGAAATCGCCGAAGCGTCGGACTCCGAAGAAGCAGTCGCGCACGATGAGCATGGTCCACCGCTCGCCGACCAGTTCCAGAGCCCGGGCCAGGGAACAGTCCTGGCGGGCGTAGTCGATTCCGAGAGCCATGCGGCAATCGTACAGTCTGTTGACCGAACCAAGTTGGGCGTTTACAGTTCGATCACCAGACCAAAAGGACAACGATGACCGACAGCGCACTCACGCCGATCAGCACCACGAACAGCACCCGAGCACTCGCCATCGCGACCCTCGGCACCCTGCTCACTCTGATGGCGTTCACCGCTCCGCTCGCCACGATCAACAGCACCGCGGCCGATCTGATGTCCGACGCAGCGGGGCGCACCTGGATTCTCAGCTCCATGAGCATCGGTCTGGCCGCCGCACTGCTCACCACCGGGACCATCGCCGACGACTTCGGCCGTCGCCGCACCTTCGCACTCGGGGCCGCGGTGTTGGCCGTGGGCACGCTGATCAGTGCCGTGTCTCCGAACACGCTGATTTTCGTACTGGCCCGCATCCTCCAAGGCCTCGGCGGTGCCGCGGTCATCGCATCGAGTCTGGGGATCATCGCCCACACTCACCCCGCCGGTCCCGTGCGCGCCAAGGCAAGCGGAGTCTGGGGCGCGAGCGTCGGTGCCGGCATTGCTCTCGGCCCATTGCTGGCCGCCGTACTCGATCGGTGGGCAAGCTGGCGCGAGGCCTATGTGATTCTTGCCGTCGCCACGCTCGCACTGGCCGTCGCCGCGCACGTACTCGTCGAGGAATCCAAGTCCGACGCCCCGCGCGGGCTCGATCCGGTGGGCGCGCTGCTGTTGGCCACGGGCATTGCCGCGTTGCTGGCAGCGTTGGTCGAGGGCAGGCAGGGCTGGACTGCCGTCACTCCCATCGTTCTCTTCGTCCTCGCCGCACTGTTGCTGACCGCCTTCACGATCCTCGAATTGCGCAGTGCAACAGCCATGTTGGATCTGTCGCTCTTCCGACACCCGCCCTTCGTCGCCGCGACCGTCGCGGCACTGGCCACCGGCGGCGGGATCATCGCGTTGATGTCGTACATGCCCGGATTCGTCGGCACCGCACTGGGGATCGATGCCCTCGGGGCCGCCCTGCTGCTCTTCGGATGGTCCGGCACGTCGGTCGTCACCGCTCTTTTGGCCCGCAGGATCCCGCCGTCGATAAGCGGTCGGACGCAACTCGCCGTCGGTCTGGTGGGTGTCGCAACGGGAATGGTGATGGTGTCGGGGTTGTCCGACAACGCATCCTGGCCCCGGTTGCTTCCCGGATTGCTCGTAGCGGGAATTTCCAGCGGAGTACTCAACGCCGCTCTCGGTCGCGAAGCGGTAGCAAGTGTTCCCGCCGGCCGCGGCGGAATGGGCAGCGGAGCCAACAACACCGCGCGCTACGTCGGATCCGCCATCGGTGTCACCGTCGTTGCGGTAGTGGCTGTTCCGGCTGGGAGTGGAGCCCGCGGAATGACCCAATTGGCAAGCAATCACAGCGCAGCGGCATTGACGACGGGCTGGAACACAGCAGCCTTGGTGACTGCCGCGATATCGCTTCTCGGGGCCGCGGTGGTGGCGTTCTCACGCACCCGGCGCTGACGAGTACTCCTGCTCCGGCCTCCCGGTCGACCCGTAGCGCAGCTGCATGCGCAACCGTCCTTTGGAGACCAGGGTGGCCAGGTAGCGCTGCGCGGTCGCCCGCGAAATCCCGATGGCAGCAGCGACTTCGCCGGCCGACATCGGCTCGGACGTACCGCGCACCGCGTCGAGCACCAGATCTCGGGTGACGGACTGCGAGATCGGCAGTGGTGCCGCAGCTCGCGGGCGCAGGGCGTCGAGGCCTCCGTCGATGTCCGCCTGAGTCAGCTCTTCCGAACGATTCAGCGCACCCCGATAATTCAGATATCCAGTGAGCCTGTCGACCAGCGCCGAACGTGGGAACGGCTTGATCAGATACGTCCAGGCACCCGCGGCAATCGCCGAGCGGACCGTCTGCTGATCCGCCGCGGCCGACAGCACCACCGCGTCGCACGGGAGCTCACGGACCAGATCGATACCGGACCCGTCGGGCAGGTAGACGTCGACCAGAGCGAGGTCGAACGTCTGCGTCGCCAGCACTTCTCGCGCCTGGGCAATACTGGTCGCCACCGCGGCCACCTCGTAGTTGTCGAGTGAATTCACCAGTGCCGCATGCAGATCCGCAACCCTGAAATCGTCGTCGACGACGAGAACTCTCATTGCGTCACTTCCTGAATCAGTAGTGCGTCGGCAATCGTGGCGATGAACACCGCGCCCCCGCGGTCGTTCTCTGCCGTGATCTGCCCACCGACATCGGCCAACGTCACATCGCCGCCGCGGGTACGTGCGATCTGTCGACTCAGTGCCAGTCCTACACCTCGACCACCGGGCGTGTCCGCGGTCGACTTGGTCGAGACACCCTCGACGAACACCTGCTCGGGTGTCAGCGAGACGCCGTCACCCGAATCGACGACCACGATGTGCAGAGTCGAATCTTCCTGCACCAGTTCCACTTCCACCTCGGCAGGCCGACGTGCCCCGAGCCGGGCCGCGTCGATCGCATTGTCGATCAGGTTGCCCAGCACGGTGGTGACATCCACCGGTCCGACCAGTTCGCCGCCGACCCAGGTGTTCTCCCCCAGCACCAGGCGCACCCCACTCTCGCGGGCGTGCGCAGCCTTGGCGGTGAGGAAGGAACGCAGATAGTCGTCGGACACGGCATCGATTCCTTCGACTGCTTCCGATCTCGGCCCCACACCCAGAATCTCGTCGATGTACTCCGACGCGCGGTTCGGGTGGCCTTCGTGCAGCAGTCCACTGACCAGATGCATGCGGTTCGCGAACTCGTGCCGTTGCGCGCGCAGCACGGCAGACATCGATTGCACGGCATCGAGCTGACGCGTCAGCGCCTCCACATCGGTTCGGTCGCGCACCGTCAGCACCGTGCCGAGATCTCGATTGTCGCGCAGTACTTTTCGAGCGGCCGCGATCACCACGACCTCGTTCACGGCGGCCAGTACCGGTTCTGCCGTCGGCGACTCGATGACCTCGAGCAATCTGGGTGTCAGGCCGATGTCCTCGACACGCATCCCGGGCTTGCCGTCGATCGACAGCAACGTGCGGGCCTCGTCGTTGACAACCGTGACCACGCCGTCGGGGTCGATGGCCACCACGCCTTCACCGATGCCGTGCAGCACCGCCTCCTGCTCGCGGACGAGTTCGGCCAGTTCTTCGGGTTCGAGCCCGAGGGTCAGCCGCTTCCATCTGCGCGCCAACAGGATCGAGCCGAGGACACCCAACAGCAGCACTGCTCCCGTCACCAGTGCGCCGTTGATCAGATCTTTCACCAGTTCGGTGCGCACGGCCGTCGTGGAGATGCCGACACTCACCTCACCGATCACCACGTCGTCCGAACCGAGCGCCAGCACGGGAACTTTGGCGCGAACGGAGTCACCCAGCGTGCCGCGCTCCTGCTCGACCACCTCGTTGCCCGCCAAGGCACCGGACGGATCGGTACTCACTCGTTGCCCCAGGACGGTCGGATCGGGGTGGGCCAGGCGCAGGCCCCGATCGTCGGTGATCACGACGAACAAGGCATCGGTGCGTTCCCGCGCACTCTCGCCCGCCCGTTGCAGCGCGCCGGCTGCCAACACTCCGGCCGGCGCAGCATCGGTGCCTGCCGTATCCGCGGCCGAGAACTGCTCTACGAGCGAACGGACTTCCGGATCCGAGGCCACCGTCCGAGCAACGGCCAACGCACGTTCGCCGTATTCCTCGCTCGCCTGTTCACCGCTACTGATCGCGAACACACCGAAGGCCACAGCCAGCGCCACCGCAACCAACGCGGCCTGCAGCAGCAGCACTTGAGTCCTCAATCGCACAAGCCAAGGCTAGGCCGGGACGTGCTCGAGCACAATGCGCAAAAGGCTCTTTACGTTGCTTGCGCGGGTAGTGCGCACAACGGCGAACATGTGATGCCGGTTACGTAACTTCAGTCACAACACGTAGTCCAACCGGACCCACCTCACACATTTCGAGAAGGAGTGCACGATGTTGGTGATACTCGGCTTCCTCATGGTAGCCGCCTTCATGTTCTTGATCTTGACCAAGAGAGCCACGCCCGTCGTTGCGCTCACCCTCGTTCCCGTCATCTTCGGTCTGCTGGCCGGAGCGGGACTCGGCATCGGTGACATGATCACCGACGGCATCAAGTCCCTGGCCCCCACCGCGGCCCTGCTGTTCTTCGCGATCATCTTCTTCGGAATCATGATCGACGTCGGACTGTTCGACCCACTGGTGCGCGGCATTCTCCGCCTGGTACGCAACGACCCGATGAAACTGGTTGTCGGAACTGCCATCCTGGCCATGGTCGTCTCGCTCGACGGTGACGGCTCGACGACCTTCATCATCGTCACGTCCGCGCTCTTACCGCTGTACCTCAAACTCGGTGTCAGCCCGGTCATCCTGACTGTCGTGGCCGGCCTCGCCAACGGCACGATGAACATCATCCCGTGGGGTGGCCCGACGGTTCGCGCCGCATCCGCTCTCGGCATCTCGCCGTCCGACGTCTTCGTCCCGATGGTTCCGTCGATGATCGTCGGCCTGATCATCGTGCTGCTCTTCGCCGTTCACCTCGGCATCATGGAGCGTCGACGCATCGGCAAGCTCGTCTACGAGCCAGAACTGGTCGCCTCGGGCGGCGGCGGAAGCATCCGCAAGGGCGGCAAGGGAACCGGCGGAGCCGGCACCGGCGGATCGAGCGACGGCGAGTCGGGTCAGTTCTTCGACGGCCTCGATCCCAATCGCGACACCCTGCGTCCGAAGTTGCTGTGGTTCAACGCTGCTCTGACGGTCGTCCTCCTCGTCATCCTCGTCATGGACATCCTCCCGATTCCGGTGCTGTTCATGATCGCTGCCTCCATCGCTCTGACGGTCAACTTCCCCAAGGTCAAGGAGCAGGGCGACGCGATCGCACGGCACTCGTCCTCCATCGTCTCCGTGGTCGCCATGGTGCTCGCCGCAGCAATCCTCACCGGCGTCTTCCAGGGCACCGGCATGGTCGAGGCCATGGCCGAGTGGCTGCTCAACGTCATTCCGTCCGGCATGGGCCCGTACCTGGCCGTCATCACCGGCATCCTGAGCATCCCGCTGACGTTCTTCATGACCAACGACGCCTTCTACTTCGGCATCCTCCCGGTGTTGACCGAGACCGCGAGCAAGTACGGCATCGACCCGGTCGAGATGGCCCGCGCCTCGATCACCGGCCAGCCCGTCCACCTGCAGAGCCCGCTGGTTCCGGCCATCCTGCTGCTGGTCACCCTCGCCGGAGTGTCGCTGGCCGATCACCACAAGAAGGTGTTGTGGCGAGCGGTGGTCGTCTCCCTTGCCATGCTGGCCGTCGGCATCGTTCTCGGCCAGATCCCCTTCGGCTGATCCCCCACCCCACCTTCCTGAAGGAGACACCGTCATGACTGTCGGCGTACTGCACAACAATTCACCCGAGGGCCGCGCAGCACTTGCGGCCGCAGTTCGAGAAGCACGCATTCGCGAGACGGACCTCGTAGTCCTGCACGCACTGTCGGGATCGGCCGAGCCGTCGGCCGAGGCAGCCGAAACTGCTGCGGTCTCCACCGCAGTGGACACGGCCCTCACCGACATCGATCACGCCGACTCCGTCTCCTGGACCGTGGCAGTGGGCAGGCCCGATCCCGACGCCGTCAACACCCTGCTGACACTGGTGGAAGAGCAGAAGTCCGAGATCCTGGTGGTCGGCTCACGCCACCGCTCGGCAGTCGGAAAGTTCCTGATGGGGCAGACCATTCAGCGTCTGCTGCTCGAGATCCCCGTCCCGGTTCTGCTCGTCAAGTCCGGAGCGTGAGCGCTCGACACCGCGTGACCCGAGTACTGGGGCGCAGCCTCCGATGGATCGGCCTCGCGGCCGTATCCGTCGGGGGCTGGGCCCTTTTCCAAGCCCTGGGTCTGACGGCACCGTCGCTGTTCGCTGCGCTCGTTGTCGCGGTGGTCTTCGCTCTGACCGGCCTCGGCCCTGCGGCGGTGCCCCGGCCCGCGTCCATGGCAGCCCAGGGCACGCTGGCGGTGACCATCGGTCTGATGCTCGACACCGACACGCTCGGGGCGTTGGGCGAGAACTGGATTCCCGCCGTTCTCGTCGGCGCGGGGACGCTCGTCGTCAGCGCCGGTTGCGGCGCACTGCTGGCCCTGCATCGCGACGTCGACCCGGTGACCGGGGCACTGTCGCTGATTGCCGGTGGCGCAACGGGTCTGGTGTCCATTGCCCGCGAACTCGGCGGGGACGAGCGCATCGTCGCGGTGGTCCAGTACCTCCGCGTCGCCCTGGTGGTCGTCACGATGCCCCTGATCGTCACCTTCGCTTTCCACACCGACACCGGCGGCGGGGCGGGCACCGAGGAGCAGTCGACCACTCCGTGGTACATCGGCACGATCTTTCTGATCGGTGCCGTCGTCACCGGAATCCTGCTCGCACGGCTGATCCGACTACCCGCACCCGCCACCCTCGGCCCGCTGATCGTCGCCGGCGCATGCGAGTTGCTCGGATGGCCCGTCGACATCTCGGTGCCCGGCGTGCTGCTACCGGTGGCCTTCATCGTCATCGGATGGCAAGCAGGCCTTGCCTTCACCGTCGCGAGCTTGCGCGCCATCGGACGGATCTTTCCGTGGGCTGCGCTGCTGGTCCTCTCGATCGGGGTGGTGTGCGCACTGTTCGGCTGGGTGCTGTCGGCGGTCACGGGAGTCAGCATGCTGACCGGCTACCTCGCGACCACACCCGGCGGTCTGGCGGCGGTGCTGGCCGTGTCGGCGACGACAGGGTCGGACGTCACGTTCGTTGCGTGCGTGCAGGTGATCCGTCTGGTGTCGATGCTCGTCGCGGCGCCGCTCGCTGCCGCCGCGTACACCAAGCTCGCCGAACGCAAAAGAGCTAGAGCGAACGAGAAGAACTCCCGCGAGGAAAGCGAATCAGCCTGTCGGCCTGGGTAATTCGACGCGAAACGTTGCACCCGTTCCGGGACTGCTCCGCACCTCGACGGTACCGTTGTGCGCTGCCACCAACGCTGCGACGATCGACAGTCCGAGTCCGCTGCCGCCGCTCTCTCGTGTCCTCGACGAGTCGGCTCGATAGAACCGTTCGAAGACGTGCGCGGCCTCGGCCTCGGCCAGACCGGGCCCGGTGTCCTGAACTTCGAGCACCACCGAAGACTGAGTAGTCCCGACACACACGGTGATGGACGCAGAGTCGGGAGTGTGCCGAACCGCATTCCCGACGAGGTTCGCGAGCACCTGACGCAGCCGAGCGTCGTCACCGATCACCTCGGGAATTCCTGGGCCCGACAGCACTTTCAGAGAGATGTCGCGCGTCGGCGAGACCGCTCGGGCGTCGTGCACAGCATCGGCGGCGATGGTCAATACGTCGACGCGTCGCATGTCGAGGGGCCGCTGAGCGTCGAGACGCGCGAGCATGAGCAGATCTTCGACGAGCAGGCCCATTCGCGCCGACTCGCCCTCGATTCGCGTCATCAGCAACGAGATGTCGCTCATCGCACCCTGCCGGTACAGCTCGGCGAAGCCGCGAATCGTGGTCAGTGGAGTGCGCAACTCGTGGCTGGCATCGGCGACGAATCGGCGCATCCGGTCCTCGGACGCACGGGCCGCCTCCTCCGAGGCCGCAGTTGCCGCGAATGCGCGTTGGATCTGCGAGAGCATTCCGTTCAGGGCAGCCGACAGTCGGCCCACCTCGGTTTTCTCGCTCCATTCGGGGACCCGACGGTGCAGGTCTCCGGCCGCGATCGCCGCAGCCGTCGTCTCCACCTCACGCAGCGGGCGAAGACTGCGCCGCACCACGAAGTAGGCGATCACGGCCAGTGCCAGCAACACGGCCGCGCCGATCCAGAGCTGAAGTGCCACCAGTCTGCTGACGGTTTGTTGATTGGGGCCCAAGGACATTCCCACGGTGGTGGAGCCCTCACTGTTGGTCACCGTGATCACCCGCCACTCCTTCGACGGGTCACCCTCGGAACCGACCGTCGTGGGAAGGGCCGAGGTGACGCCGGCGAGATCCGGAACATCCGATGCCACATCGTTGATGGGACCCCGCACGGTGCCGTCGTTCGCGACCGAACGCACGTAGAAGTTCGACGGCGGTCGACTCGGGCTGGGCTCGTCGACGGGCGGAAACGGCCGGTCGTCGCGCGGCCTTGCCCACCCGTCCGACGCCTCGACCAATTGCTGATCCAGGCGACGCATCAACGACGTCTCCAGCGACGACGTCACCGCGACACCGGACGCCAGCAAACCCAGCCCGACCAGCAGCAGTAGCACTGCGACCAACGTGAATCGCAGCGGTAGGTTCCGAAGTCGAGCTCGAACGCCCGTCACCGTGGCTGGCGCATGACGTAGCCGACTCCCCGCAGCGTATGGATCAACCGGGTGTCTCCGGTATCGACCTTGCGGCGCAGATACGACACGTACGACTCCACCACTCCCACCTCACCACCGAAGTCGTAGTGCCACACGTGATCGAGGATCCGCGGCTTGCTCAACACCGTTCCCGCGTTGACCATGAAGTACCGCAACAGTGTGAACTCGGTCGGAGAGAGCGCGACCGGCTCGCCTGCTTTCCACACCTCGTGGGTGTCGTCGTCGAGTTCGATGTCTGCGAACGCAACTCGTGACGACTGCGCATCCTCGCTCTTACCCGACCGACGCAAGATCACCCTGAGCCGCGCCACTACTTCCTCTAGCGAGAACGGCTTGGTGACGTAGTCGTCCGCACCGAGGGTCAGCCCGGTCACTTTGTCCTCCACCGAATCCCGTGCCGTCAAGAACAGCGCAGGGGCGTCGATGCCGTCGGCCCGCAGCCTGCGCAACAGACCGAACCCATCCATGCCGGGCATCATCACGTCGAGAACAAGAGCCTCGGGCCGAAAGTTACGCGCCTTGTCGAGAGCCTCGGGACCGGACGACGCCGTCGCCACCTCGAATCCCTGAAACTTCAGACTGACCGACAGGAGCTCGACGATGGTCGGTTCGTCGTCGACGATCAGTACTCGCGCTTCGGGTGTTTCGCTCACGGTGTCCATCTTCGCGCGTGTTGCTGCTCGTTCGCTGGACTCTCGCTGTGAGGTTGCTGTGAGCGCCTGCAGAGGGGGCATGATGGACCGCGATGCTCCCTGCGAACACCGATCGCCGTACGAGGAGCAGGCCGACGGTCTCATCCATGCACATATTCGCAACTCTGCTCGTGTTGGGGATCGTGTTCGGTTCCGACCTGTCCGCCTGGGTCGCCACATCCCCCGCCCTACGAACCGGGGCGACCGTCTTCACCGGGATCTTCGTGCAGGCGACGCCGTTCCTGGTGCTCGGCGTGCTCGTCAGTGGAGGCATCGCAGCGTTCGTCTCACCCGCGGTGCTTCGGAAAGTGGTGCCGAAGAACGAAACCGCTGCTGTCGGCGTGAGCGGGCTCGCGGGAATGGCGTTGCCCGGTTGCGAGTGCGGTGCCGTTCCCGTCTCGCGTCGGTTGATGGATCAGGGTGTCCCCACGTCGGCGGCCCTGGCGTTCCTGCTGTCGGCACCGGCGATCAATCCCGTCGTCCTGGTCTCGACCGCCGTCGCCTTTCCCGGCGAACCGGGGATGGTGCTGGCCCGGTTCCTCGGCTCTCTCGCCACCGCCCTGGTGATGGGCTGGCTGTGGACCAGGTTCGGCAAGGCGGAGTGGATCACCGCGCGACTGGCCGACCGTGGACACGATCACGGAACCTCGACATGGGCGACGTTCCGCGAATCCGCGCGTGCGGATCTGCTGCAGGCCGGGGCGTTCCTCGTGTTCGGAGCGGCTGCCGCCGCCCTGCTGCACCTGCTGATTCCGGACTGGGTGTTCGCGCATCTCGCGGGGCAAGTGTTGCTGTCGATCCTGGTGATGGCGGTCCTGGCGGTGATACTCGCGCTGTGCTCGGAGGCCGACGCGTTCGTCGCCGCGAGCATGTCGATGCTGCCGCTGCTACCGCGTCTGGTCTTCCTCGTCGTCGGACCTGCCGTCGACGTGAAGCTGATGGCGATGCAGGCAGGCAGTTTCGGGCGGGGTTTCGTTGCGCGCTTCGCGCCGCTGACCTTCGTCGTCGCTATCGTGTGCGCCTCGGTGTGCGGCTACCTCGTTCTGGGCGCGCGATGAAGCGGGAAGTGCAGAACCTTCTGCTTCTGCTCCTCGGCGGAGCCATGGTGAAGATCTCGGTGGACGGCAGCTTTGTGCGATACGTCAAACCCTCACTGCATCCGTTCCTGCTGACCGCCGGGGTGTTGATCGTGGTCCTCGCCGTCGCCTCGGTCGTCGCCGACATCCGGCGCGGCGGGCCGGACGACGGTGACGGTCACGATCACGACGCACGCCCGTACTGGCTGTTGCTGGTGCCGGTCGCGGTCATCCTGTTCATCGCACCTCCCGCGTTGGGAGTCTCAGCGGTCGGCGATCGTTCGGTCACCTCCGCAGCCGATCAGCAGAAGACTGCATTTCCGCCACTGCCGAGCGAGCCTGCACCCGAGGTTCCGCTACTCGATGTTGTTCAACGCGCGGTCAGGGACTCCGAACGCAGTCTCGACGGCCGGGAGATTCGCGTCACCGGATTCACTGTCGCCACCGCGAACGGCGGCTCGCCGCGCACCGACGGTACGACGAGCGGCCTCGACCTCGCCCGCATTCTGATCATCTGCTGCGCGGCGGACGCCAGGTCGATTCGAATCCATCTCGACGCAGGTAGCGCAGCTCTCGACGACATTCCGGACGGCACCTGGGTACAGATTCAGGGGGTCGTCGACGCGGCCACGGCGACCGAGGACACCGCATTCACGCCCACGATGACGGTGTCGACGGTAGAACGAATCGAGGCACCGGCGAACACGTACGCGTACTGACAATCCGAAACCCGTGGCCACCGCCGGCCGAAATTGGTACGATCGTACAAGTCACTTCCGACAATCGGACGAGGGGCACCGTACCCGCTGGAAAAGACGGTGTCAGAGGAGTGATTTCTGATGGCTTGGCTGATTCTTGTCGTCTCCGGCGTTCTCGAAGCGATCTGGGCAACCGCGCTCGGTAAGTCCGAGGGTTTCACCAAACTGGGGCCGTCCGTCGTTTTCGGAATCGCGGTGGTGCTCAGCATGGTCGGTCTCGCGATCGCGATGCGGTCGTTGCCCACCGGTACCGCCTACGCCGTCTGGGTCGGAATCGGTGCCACCCTCACCGTCGCATACGCCATGATCACCGGAGCCGAGGCAGCGTCGCTGCTCAAGGTCGCGCTTCTGGTCGGCATCGTCGGATGTGTGGTGGGACTGAAAGTTCTTCACTGATTTTCCGAGCTACAAGCAGTTACAGTAAAACCATGAACTGGGTGTCAGCGATCACACTTCCCGCGCGCGCCGGAATTGCCATTGCCGAACAGGCGATCGGCGTCGCCGAGGTAGCGCTGGCAACCACCCGAATGGCACTGGCCACCGGCGCGTCCGGCACCGCGGGAGTGGCCTCGCTGGCCAATCCACGCGGCGGCACGATGCAACTGCTCGCCCAACTCGGTCAGCTCACTTCCGACGACCGCGCCCTGGGCAACGCCCTCAAGGAGGGCGGGCCATTGGATCGCCTGCTCGCCCAGGGCGGCATCGTCGATCGCCTCACGTCCGAGGACGGAACCCTCGAGCGCCTGCTGTCTCCGGGCGGTCCGGTCGAACGGATCCTCGCTCCCGGCGGGCCGCTCGATCGGCTACTGGCCGAGGACGGTCCACTCCAACGATTGCTGGCCGAAGGCGGTCTGCTCGATCGCATCACGGCCACCAACGGACCACTCGAACGACTGACGGCAACCGACGGTCCGCTCGAGGTGCTGACTCGTCAGGACGGCTTGATCGAGAGGGCCATCGCCGAGAACGGGATCCTCGAGACGATGTTGGCCGAGGACGGTGCCGTCGAGCGTCTGACGGCCAAGGGCGGGCCACTGGACCAGTTGGTGAAGCTCTCCGAGACGCTGACGTCGGTGGCTCCCAACATCGAGCGAATGAGCATCTCGATCGACATCCTGCAGGATTCGGTGGAGATTCTGTCGGCAGCGGTGCACCCGCTCGGCGAGCTTGTCGGCCGGTTGCCGGGTCGTTGGCTCAAGAGCGGCAAGCAGTCGGTGCACGAACTGCACTGACCTGTTCGACTCGCCCTTCCGGATGTGTGAAGCGTCGCAGATGTTAGCGCTCACACTGCTCACGCAGGTGCAGAAAAGAAATCTTTGACAATGCCGTTGTTATCGCTCACACTTTCGTTTTGATGTGATGCGAACCACATGGGACACCCCAACGGCCCCGCTTCACGGTCTACTCCACAACGCAGGGAGAAACGATGAAGTTTCGACACCTATCCATGGCCGCGGCCGCGGTTGCACTCACCCTCACGCTCGGCGCGTGCGGCTCGAGCACCAAGACCGCAGACGAGGCTCCGGCCGAAGGCGGCAGCACCGCCGGCGCCCTGATCGGCGTCACGATGCCGACCAAGTCCTCGGCTCGATGGATCGCCGACGGCGACAACCTCAAGAGTGCACTCGAGGGTCAGGGCTACAAGGTCGATCTGCAGTACGCCGAGAACGACATTCCCACCCAGGTGAACCAGATCGAGAACCAGATCACCCAGGGCGCAAAGCTTCTCATCGTGGCCTCGGTGGACGGCACTGCAATCACCACCCAGCTGCAGGAAGCCAAGGACAACGGCATCGGCGTCATCGCCTACGACCGCCTCATTCGTAACTCGCCCAACGTCGACTACTACGCGACGTTCGACAACTACAAGGTCGGCGTCGATCAGGCCACGTCGCTTCTCGTCGGTCTCGGACTGAAGAACGAGGACGGCACCGACAAGGACGACGCGCCCGCAGGCCCGCTGAACATCGAGGTCTTCGCCGGTTCGCCCGACGACAACAACGCCACCTTCTTCTTCGACGGTGCCATGGAAACCCTGAAGCCGTACCTGGACAAGGGAACTCTGAAGATCGGTAGCGGCGAGTCCGATTTCGAGACGGCGGCAACACTGCGCTGGGATCCGGCCACCGCCCAGAAGCGCATGGAGGATCTACTCACCAAGACGTATTCCTCGGGCCAGAAGGTGCAGGGTGTGCTCTCGCCGTACGACGGCCTGTCCATCGGCATCCTCTCCGCGCTCAAGAGCAACGGGTACGGCACGGCGGGTCAGCCCTACCCGATCGTCACCGGGCAGGACGCCGAGGTTCCTTCGGTCAAGTCCATCATCGCCGGTGAGCAGTACGCCACGATCTACAAGGACACCCGTCAGCTGGCCGAGGTCACCATCCAGATGGCTCAGGCGATGCTCAACGGTCAGACCCCCGAGACCAACAACACCACCGATTACGACAACGGCGACAAGGTCGTTCCCGCGTACCTGCTGCAGCCCGAAATCGTCTACAAGGACAACTACGAGAAGCTGCTCGTCGAGGGTGGCTACTACACCGAGGATCAGTTGAAGTGAGTTCGGCGATGACGAGCCCGATTCTGGAGATGCGCGGCATCACCAAAACATTTCCCGGCGTCAAGGCGCTGCAGGATGTCACTCTCTCGGTGAATCGCGGCGAGATCCACGCGATCTGCGGCGAGAACGGAGCAGGAAAGTCGACGCTCATGAAGGTGTTGTCGGGTGTGTACGCCCACGACACATTCGACGGCGACATCGTGTTCGACGGTCGAGAGTGCCAGTTCTCCGACATCCGGAGCAGCGAGGCCGAGGGCATCGTCATCATCCATCAGGAACTCGCACTGAGTCCGCATCTCTCGATCGCCGAGAACATCTTTCTCGGCAACGAGCGGTCGAAGCGCGGTTTCATCGACTGGAACCGAACCAATTCCGAGGCCGCAGCCCTGCTGAAAAGAGTAGGGCTGCGGGAAAACCCCGTCAGCGTCGTCAGCGACCTCGGTGTCGGTAAGCAGCAGCTCGTCGAGATCGCCAAGGCATTGTCAAAGGACGTGACCTTGCTGATTCTCGACGAGCCCACTGCGGCCCTGAACGATTCCGATTCTGCGCATCTTCTCGATCTACTGCGCGGCCTCCGGGACGAGGGCATCACCTGCGTGATCATCTCGCACAAGCTCAACGAGATCGCGGCCGTGGCCGACCGAACCACGATCATCCGTGACGGCCGGACCATCAAGACGCTGGATATGCGAGACCCCGACGTCACCGAGGATCGCATCATCTCGCTCATGGTCGGCCGCGATCTCGAGCACCGCTTCCCTCCCCACGAATCGACTGTGGGAGAGGAAGTTCTGCGCATCGAGGACTGGACCGTACACAGTCCAACGCAGCAGGGCCGAACCGTCGTCGACAAGGCCAACCTCACGTTGCGGCGAGGTGAGATCGTCGGCCTTGCCGGATTGATGGGTGCCGGACGGACCGAGCTGGCCATGAGCGTGTTCGGCCGAAGCTACGGTATCGGCATCTCGGGGCGGCTGTACAAGTACGGCAAGGAAATACACGTCAAATCCGTCAACGATGCCATTCATCATGGGATCGCCTATGCCACCGAGGACCGAAAACGGTACGGCCTCAATCTGATCGACGACATCAAACGCAACATCTCCACCGCGGCGCTGGACAAACTGGTGACGGGAGGCTTCGTCGACGACAACCAGGAGTTCAAAGTCGCCGAGGGCTTCCGTAAGAGCATGAACATCAAGGCACCGAACGTCTCCGCCGTAGTCGGCAAACTTTCCGGTGGCAACCAGCAGAAAGTCGTGCTGAGCAAATGGATCTTCAGCGATCCGGACGTGCTCATTCTCGACGAGCCGACGCGAGGAATCGACGTCGGCGCAAAATTCGAAATCTATTCGATCATCAACGATCTCGCCGATGCCGGCAAGGCGGTGCTGGTGATCTCCTCCGAGCTCCCCGAACTGCTCGGGCTGTGCGATCGGATCTACGCGCTGTCCGCGGGCCACATCACCGGTGAGGTCACTCGCGAGGACGCAACCCAGGAATCGCTCATGCATCTCATGACCCGTGGAACAGGAGTACTTCGATGAATCAGTTGTCGACCGTGCGGGGGTTGCTCACACGCAACCTTCGCCAGAGCGGAATCTTCATCGCCTTCGCGCTGATCATCGTGCTGTTCACCGTGCTGACGGGCGGTCAGCTTCTGGTGCCGCAGAACATCAGCAACATGGTGGTGCAGAACTCGTACATTCTCATCCTGGCCATCGGCATGGTCGTCATCATCATCGCCGGCCATATCGACCTGTCCGTCGGATCGGTCGTGGCGGCCACCGGTGCCATTGCCGGTGTCCTCATGGTCCAACAGAACGTGCCATGGCCACTGGCGGTGCTGATCACGTTGATCGTCGGTGGCTTGATCGGTGCCTGGCAGGGCTATTGGGTCGCATACTTCGGTATTCCTGCGTTCATCGTCACCCTCGCAGGCATGCTCGTGTTCCGCGCAGTCACTCTCATCGTGCTCGGCAACCAGGGCATCGGGCCGTTCCCCGGACCGGTGCGCACCCTGTCGAACGGCTTTCTGCCCGGCTTCATGGGCAATGTGGGACTCGGACCACTGGGTGGGGCGGACATCTTCACGTTGCTCGTCGCGATCCTCGCGGTCGCTGGAATCGTGTTCAGCCAGTGGCGTTCTCGAACAGGCCGCCAGAAGTACGGCCAGACCGTGGACGCGATGCCGCTGTTCCTGATCAAGATGACGTTCGCCGCCGCTCTCGTACTCGCCATCGCGGTGCAATTGGCTCGCTTCAAGAACCTCCCGTACGTACTCATCCTCCTGGCCGTGCTGGTCATGGGTTACTCCACCCTCGCAGGCAAGACGGTCTTCGGTCGGCACGTCTACGCCATCGGCGGAAACATCCATGCCGCATCACTGTCCGGCATCAAGGTCAAGCCGGTGACCTTCTGGATCTTCGTCAACATGGGCGTGCTGTCGGCCCTGGCCGGAATCATCTTCGCCGGTCGACTCAATCAGGCAGGCCCCACCGCAGGCAACGGCTTCGAGCTCGACGCCATCGCGGCGGCATTCATCGGCGGCGCAGCAGTGCAGGGCGGCGTGGGCCGCATCGTCGGCGCACTCACCGGCGGACTGATCATCGCCGTGATCAACAGTGGAATGTCGCTCATCGGCTCACCCAGCGAAAGAGTGCAATTGGTCAAGGGCCTGGTTCTGCTGGCCGCTGTGGCGTTCGACATCTGGACCAAGCGTCGCGCAGCGAGCGGTAAGGGCAGTAAGGGCGACTTGGCCAAGTCACCCACCAGCTACCTCGGCGTCCCCGTGCCGGCCGAGATGTTCTCCCCCGGCCAACCGGGGGAGACAGCACCGCCGACGTCGGCGTCGATGACGAAGACGACGTGATCGGCACGGTCTCGAGCGGTGCGGGACCGGACATGCTGTGATTGTCCTCCACGACGTCAGAGGAGCTGCGACAAGATGACACCGACCCGCGGACCGGCCATGACCGACGTCGCCCGGCTCGCGGGTGTGTCCCATCAGACCGTCTCTCGCGTCATCAACGGTCACCCCAACGTGACCGAGGCGACGAAAACGCGAGTGCAGCAAGCAATCTCGGAGCTCGGCTATCGCCCCAACACCGCTGCTCGCGCGTTGGTCACCGGCCGCAGCAGCACCATCGGAATCGTCGGAACCGGCAACGCCCTCTACGGTCCGGTGTCGACGCTCTACAGCGTCGAATCCGCAGCGAGGCAGGCGGGCTACTCCGTTGTGGTCGGCGTTCCGACGTCGTTCGACGAGTCGGCGATCATCACGTGCGTCCGTAGGTTGCAGAAACAGGGAGTGGACGGCGTCGTCGTCATCGCACCACTGCGAACCGACGGCGGCGACATCGCGGAGCTGGCCCGCGAACTTCCACTGGTGGCCGTCGAGGGTTCTCCCGCAGGCGAACTGGCAGTGGTCTCGGTCGATCAGATCGCCGGAGCGCGGGCCGCCACCGCACATCTGCTCGACCTCGGGCACGGTGCGGTGTGGCACGTCGCCGGACCGCTCGGGTGGTACGAGGCCGCCGATCGCGTGACCGGATGGCGGATGGCCCACGAGGATGCGGGCATCGAACCGCCGCCCACGCTCAGCGGCGATTGGACCGCGAAATCGGGATTCGCGGCCGGAACCGAGCTGGCCCGAACTCCATGTGTCACAGCAGTGTTCGCCGGAAACGACTCCATGGCCCTCGGGGTACTTCGTGCGCTCGAAATTCAGGGCAAACGTGTACCGCAGGACGTCAGCGTCATCGGATTCGACGATGTTCCCGACGCGGAATTCTTCTCACCTCCGTTGACGACGATCCGCCAGGAATTCAGCGAGGTGGGCGTCCGCAGTGTCGAAATTTTGCTGGACCAGATCGATACCGGGAACCGAAGCACCAGGCGTTCGAGCATCGAGCCGAGCTTGGTGATCAGAGCGAGCAGCGGTGCTGCACGTGCATAGAAATTCGTAGCCTGCTACGAATTTCTATGCACGTGGGCCGCAGGCCCTATTGCATCCGCAGCTGAATCTCCACCAGAAGACGCGCATCGGAATCGGTCAGATCGAGGTCCAGGATCTGCTCGACGCGGCGAATGCGGTAGCGCAGGGTATTCGGGTGGACGTGCAGACGATCGGCTGCGGAGCGAACGTCACCGAAGCACGCCAGGTACGTTTCGAGGCTCTCGCGCATCCGGGAGTCGTTGGATGCGTCGTATCGGTCGAGCTCGGCGATACGCGGGTCCCGCAGTTGCTCGTGATTGCCGATCAATTCGAGAATTTCTCCCAGCAGCACCGAGGTTCTCGATTCCTCCAGCGTGGTGACACGAACCTCGCCGGTGGTGCCGTCGAGAACTCGATCCACCTCGAATCGGGCCACGGCCACAGCGTCGAGGTCGGCGATCGGTGCCGCTACCGCCGCACGCAATGCCAGTGAGGTTCGCCTCTCGATTCGCCCCACAGCGTCGGCAGTCCATCCCGAAATCCCCGTGCCCGACGCCACCCCGGGAAACAGTGCGTAGATTCGCTCGCCGATGGTGGTGACCAATGAATCGCGGCGAAAAGCGCTGGCGTGCAATCTGATCGACGGGGCCAGTGCGCCGATGTCGAATTCTCCGCACGACGCGAATCCGACGACCGCCGAGGAACCGGTGGCGGGGATCGACAGCGCGGACGCCAGCGACGGCACGTCCACTCCGCCCCCTCGTGCCCCGAGCAGACGTTGGATCTGCAAGGTCTCGTTGGTCGGGGCATTCGCGATGCGAGTGATCAAACGTGCCGCGACGGCCGAGGCACCCCGGAGCACACCGTCGGCTTCGTCGGCGAGCGGACTGGCACCCTCCTGCACCCAGATCGTTCCGAGAGTGGTCGGACTGCCGGAGATTCGCCGTATCCCCACGGCGAGGCGTCGTCGAATTCCCAGTTGATGATCGGCGGGAACGTCGATGACGTCGTCGGTGCGCCGGAGGCGATCGAACACGCCGCGCTCGTGCAACCGTCGCAGATAATCGGCCGGGCCTTCACGCCCGAGGATCGACAGCGTTCTCAACTCGTCGGCCGCATCGTCCGATGCCGAATACGCCAACACGTGTGACCGCTCGTCCTCGATACTCACCATCCCCTTCGTCAGCGACGCCACCGTCTGCGCGAGTTCGTACAGATCGGTGTCCGCCCCGAAGGTCCCGTCGTCCGGACTGTGCGTGCGCACCTGGTCGAGAACTCCCCGGGTCATGGACAACAACAACTCCCAGCGCGTCTGCCGATGTACGGCAACCAAGGCGATACCGGTCTCGCGCGCACCATGGGTCAGGGCAGTCGAGTCGGCCACCTTGGTCAACACCGCACGCGGCCGGTCTGTTGCGGCACGCAGAGCCAGATCGTCGAACCACCGAACCACGTCCGCCTCGGTGACTCCCACCAGCAGCGTCAGATCGGCGGACGCCCCCGGCGGCAGACGCAGGTCGTCGGCGTCGAGCAGCGCAACGGACTCGACGGTCATGTCGATGCCCGCGGGCGCCACCACTAGTTCCACGACAGCACTGTGCAGGGATGTCAGCAGCGATCGCAGTGAAACGGTGTTGGCCATACGGACAAGTACATCACGGATTCTTTGGCCGACGAGCTGATTGATCGCTCCCCGAATCGGACTTCAATAGCCATCACACAGCGACGAGAAGGAGCAGCTATGGACGCCGTCACATCAGTTCCCACCCCCATCAACGAGCCGGTCAACACCTACGCGCCGGGGAGCGCCGAACGTGTCCGACTGCGGACACGCCTGACCGAGCTCCGGACCTCGCCCGTCGAGATCAAGCAGGTCATCGGCGGGGTTCACCGCGTCGCCGACGGCGCTGTCGAGAATGTGGTCGAGCCGCACCGGCACTCGTCGATCATCGGCAGTTTCGCCAATGCCGGCCATCAGGACGTGCGCGACGCGATCGACGCCGCGACTGTTGCCGCCCCGATGTGGCGGGACCTCCCGTTCGACGAGCGCGCCGCCGTGTTCCTGCGAGCAGCCGACCTGCTGTCCGGCCCCTGGCGCGAAAGGATCGCTGCCGCAACGATGCTCGGCCAGTCCAAGTCGGCCTATCAGGCCGAGATCGACGCGCCGTGCGAGCTGATCGATTTTTGGCGGTTCAACGTCGCGTTCGCTCGACAGATTCTCGCCGATCAGCCGGTCTCGGCCCCGGGAGTGTGGAATCGCGTCGAGTACCGCCCACTCGAGGGGTTCGTCTACGCGATCACCCCGTTCAACTTCACCGCCATTGCCGGCAACCTGCCCACCGCGCCTGCACTGATGGGCAACACCGTGCTGTGGAAGCCCTCCCCCACCCAGGCCGTCGCCGCGTATCTGACGCTGCAGCTTCTCGAAGCCGCCGGTCTGCCACCGGGTGTGATCAACCTGGTCCTCGGCGACGGACCAATGGTGTCCGAGGTGGCTCTGGCCGATCCACGATTGGCGGGCATCCACTTCACCGGGTCCACCGCAACCTTCCAGACGCTGTGGCGCGAGGTGGGCAACAACATCTCGAACTACCACTCGTACCCCCGGCTGGTCGGCGAGACCGGCGGCAAGGACTTCATCGTCGCGCACAGCTCCGCCGATCCGGATGTGTTGACCACGGCCATGATTCGCGGTGCCTTCGATTTCCAGGGACAGAAGTGCTCGGCCGCTTCTCGGGCCTTCGTTCCGAAATCGCTGTGGGCTTCGATGGGTGAGACGTTCATCGAGCAGGTGTCGGCGCTGAAGTACGGCGACGTGACCGATCTGTCGAACTACGGCGGAGCCGTCATCGACCGAAAGGCGTTCGACCGCAATGCAGCTGCACTCGATCGAGCCAAATCCGTACCCAGCCTGACCATCGCCGCCGGCGGAACGTGCGACGATTCCGAGGGTTACTTCGTCTCCCCCACCGTTCTCCTCGGCGACGACCCGACCGACGAGGCGTTCACCACCGAGTACTTCGGACCGATCCTGGCCGTGCACGTCTACGACGACAGCAAGCCCGGCGCCTACGCCGAGACACTGCGCACCGTGGACACCGGATCGAAGTACGCATTGACCGGTGCCGTCATCGCCACCGACCGCACTGCCGTCGAACACGCCCATGCGGCACTGCGATTCGCAGCCGGCAACTTCTACGTCAACGACAAGCCGACCGGCGCAGTGGTGGGTCAGCAACCGTTCGGCGGAGCCCGCGCGTCGGGAACCAACGACAAGGCCGGCTCACCGCAGAACCTGCTGCGCTGGACCTCGGCCCGCACCGTGAAGGAAACGTTCGTCCCGCCGACCACCCACGGCTACCCACACCAGGAAGGCGAGGGCACGCGATGACCACCCTGCTGAACAATCCCCTCCGGCCGGCGCTGTTGGCGGCCGCACGATCGCCCAAACTGCAGGCGACCGTGACGCGAATGCGCGCCACTCGCGCTCTCGTCGACCGCTTCGTGGCGGGCGAATCGGAGCCCGCAGCCGTCAACGCTGTCGACGCCCTGCTGGCCTCGGGTCGATTCGTGTCCGTGGACTATCTCGGCGAGGACACCACCGACCGAGCTCAGGCGAGCGCCACCGTCGCCTCGTATCTGTCTCTGATGGAACGCTTTTCGTCCCGACGCGGCACGACCAACGCACTGGAGGTCTCGCTCAAACTCTCGGCCCTCGGCCAAGGAATCCATCGAGATCTTGCACTCGAGAACGCGCGCAGGATCTGCGCGGCAGCCGAGGCGGCAGGCGTGTGGGTGACGGTCGATGCCGAAGACCATACGACCACCGATTCGACACTGTCGATCGTGCGTGAACTCCGCGTGGACTTTCCCGATCTGGGCACGGTGCTGCAGGCGTACCTGAGGAGAACCGAAGCGGACTGCGTGGAGTTGTCGGGACCGAGATCGCGGATCCGACTGTGCAAGGGGGCGTACAACGAACCGTCCTCGGTGGCGTTCCAGGGAACACGGGAGGTGTCCGACTCGTACCTGCGGTGCCTGAAGATACTGATGAACGGCCGCGGCTACCCGATGGTGGCCTCGCACGATCCGGAGATGATCGAGGCCGCCGAGACACTCGCGTCGGCCGCCGGCAGGTCGTCCGAGGACTTCGAGTTCCAGATGCTCTACGGCATCCGAGATCAGGAGCAGCGGCGGCTCGTCGACGCCGATCGACACGTTCGCGTGTACGTGCCGTACGGCGAGCAGTGGTACGGCTACTTCATGCGGAGACTGGCCGAGCGACCCGCCAACCTGATGTTCTTCGCGCGATCGCTGATGTCGCGGACGTAGGGGGTCGACGGCCACGGATGCCGGCAAGCGCGCGCATTTGCCAGACGCGCGCAGAATCCGTTCTTTGCCAGGCTGATCGTGAGACAGTCGGCGTGAACGCGGGGAACGGAC
>NZ_JCAJWY010000002.1:1500865-1560737 GCF_059489205.1 Rhodococcoides sp. S146-33 | reverse complement strand
GCGCCGATGGTACTGCACTCGACAGGGTGTGGGAGAGTAGGACACCGCCGAACACCCGTTGTAAGAAGGGGACCCACTTGGTGGGTCCCCTTTTTGCGTTTGTACCCGAAATCCGAAAGGACGCCCGTGTCGGAAGACAACAACGATCGTCGCCCCTCCCGAGGGGACGGCGGCAACCGCCCGAGCGAGTCCCGAGACCGCAACCCACGCTCTCAGGACCGTCGCGGCGACCCGCGGCGTTCCGACGGTCCTCCCCGAAGGCGTGGCGGCGAAGGTGGGTTCTCCGGCGATCGCCGCGGTAACAGTGCATCGTCCGACCGTCGACCCCCCCGTCCCGACGAGCCGGATCTGCCTGACGAGGTCGAAGCCGGCCAACTCGAGCCGGCCGTGCGTCGTGACCTGCTGAGCTTGGACAAGAACAACGCTACTGCTGTCGCCCGTCACCTCGTGATGACCAGCAGGCTCCTCGACGACGACCCGCAGTTGGCGCTGCTGCATGCGCGCGCTGCTCGTCAGCGAGCAGGTCGTATCGCCGTCGTTCGTGAGACCGCGGGTATCGCGGCCTACCACGCCGGTGAGTGGGCCGAAGCCCTGTCCGAGCTCCGCGCCGCCCGGCGTATGGCAGGCGGGCCAGGTCTGATCGCTGTCATGGCCGACTGTGAACGCGGACTCGGCCGTCCCGAGCGCGCCATCGAACTCGGTCGCAGCGACGAGGCTCGTGAGTTGACCGGCGAGGAAGCGTCGGAGCTCCGGATCGTCGTGGCTGGCGCCCGAATGGACCTGAACCAGTACGACCAGGCCGTCGTCACTCTGCAGACCCCGGATCTCGACGCCTCGCGCTCGGGAACCGCTGCGGCTCGCCTGTTCTACGTCTACGCCGACGCGCTCGTGGCGGCAGGTCGCGTCGACGAGGGCGTCAAGTGGTTCCTCAATGCCGCTGCGGCCGATGTCGATGGTGAGACCGACGCAGAAGAGCGGGTCGAGGAGTTGTCCGGAGGCAGTCAGTGACGCTGCTGCGCGACGCCCACGACGTCCTGCTTCTCGACCTCGACGGCACCGTCTACGCCGGCAAGGACCCCATTCCCGGTGCAGTGGAAGCGCTTTCGGGTGGTTCCGAGAAGCAGTACTTCGTGACGAACAATGCCAGTCGTGCCCCTCAGGACGTTGCCGAGCACCTTCGTAGTCTCGGGTTCGACACGTCTGCGGAGTTCGTGGTCACCAGTTCCGAGGCCGCTGCGGGTGTTCTCGCGGGCAAGTTGGACGCGGGTTCGCGCGTACTCGTGGTCGGTACCGACGCGTTGGCGAACGAGGTATCCAAGGTCGGCCTCGAGCCGGTCAGATCTGCCGATGCAGACCCGGTCGCAGTGGTGCAGGGGCACTCTGTCGATACAAGTTGGAAGATGCTCGCCGAGGCAGTCCTCGCTATCCGAGCGGGTGCCTTCTGGGTTGCAACGAACACCGATGCCACTTTGCCGACCGAGCGAGGGCTGGTTCTGGGAAATGGCTCGATGGTCGCAGCGGTTCGCAACGCCACCGACGTCGAGCCGATCGTTGCGGGCAAGCCTGCCGCGCCGATCATGCACGACGCCATCGAGCGCAGCGGAGCGCATTCGGCGTTGGTCGTCGGAGACCGCCTGGACACAGACATAGCGGGAGCCAATGAAATCGGGCTGCCGTCACTACTGGTGTTGACCGGGGTGAGCACTGCAGCTGAGCTGCTCGGTGCTCCCCAGCATCTGCGACCCACTCACATCGGACCCGACCTCGGGGTGCTCAACCAGGACGAGTCCGCGTCTCGCGTCGGCAGCAAGAACGGTTGGACGGTCGGTATCGATGGCGGAGTGCTGTCGGTGCGATTCGACAGCGACACGGTGCCTGATGCGTTCGAGGGCGCTCTGGCTGTGCTGCACGTTGCGTGGTCGGGCTCCGAGTTCACGGAGGTGCGCTTCGAGGGAAATCGCCTAGGCGATCTGCAGTCGCTGCTCGGGTGTTGACCCAGGGCCCGGAGAGCGGCGGCGATCGGGCATTCGTCGTACCCATCCGATAGCGTGAAGGGCGATGAGCACGTCTATTCCACTACCAGGGCAGCACCGGCCGAGCGGTGTCGGCGATGAGTCGTCGGCCGATCCGGACGCCATCCGCGCCGAGGTTTCCTCGCTGTTGAGTCAGCTCACGATCGTGTCGTCGGATCAGGATGAACCCGGAGCGGTGGATTCGGATGCCCTGTCCCGCGATGCGAGCCTGTTGGACCGCGCTCACGAGGTGCTCGTGCGCGCCCTGACCACCGTCGACAAGACCTGACGTGGCTCGTCGCGCACGCGTCGACGCGGAACTGGTTCGCCGCGGGTTGGCGAGATCTCGCGAACACGCGTCGGAATTGATCGAGTCCGGTCGGGTGAAGATCGCCGGAACTGTGGCCTCTAAGCCTGCCACCGCGGTGGAGCCGGGTACGCCACTGCTGGTAGCCGAAGAAGACAACGAGGTCAGTTGGGCCTCACGCGGTGCCCACAAGCTGCTCGGGGCTCTCGACGCGTTCGGGCCGCTGGGTTTGACCGTCGAGCATGCTCGTTGCCTCGACGCCGGTGCGTCCACCGGTGGATTCACCGATGTTCTCCTCAGTCGGGGAGTACGCGAGGTGGTTGCCGTCGACGTCGGGTACGGCCAGCTGGTGTGGCGGCTGCAGTCCGACGATCGTGTCCATGTCATCGACCGCACCAACGTCCGGTCGATCGACGCCGAGACGATCGGTGGACCCGTAGACGTCATCGTGGCCGACCTGTCGTTCATCTCGCTGAAACTCGTCCTTCCGGCTTTCGTCGCTTGCTCGACGCCGGGCACCGACATGGTGCTGATGGTCAAACCGCAATTCGAGGTCGGAAAGGATCGCGTGGGTGCCGGCGGCGTCGTACGAGATCCCGCGCTGCGAGCCGAGGCCGTCGAGGACGTGGCGAACGCGGCCGTCGGCCTGGATCTGACTGTTCGCGCGGTGGCGGCAAGCCCGCTGCCGGGCCCGTCGGGCAACGTCGAGTACTTTTTGTGGCTGAGCGCAGGTGCAGGCGAGGATCTGCCGAGTTCCGACATCCCGGAACTCGTCCGGCTCGCGATCGAGGAAGGACCACAGTGACTCCGTCCCACGCAGCACCGGAACTGGAGTCGTCGCGAGAGATTCTTCTCGTCGCTCATCCGGGTCGACCGGACATCGCCGAGACTGCACGCCGAGTGGGCAAAGTGTTCGACGAAGCGGGCATCTGCCTGCGCGTGCTGGTGGACGAGGTGGAACCCTCGAAAATCGAAGCCTCCGATACGGAAGAGCACGACCACGTGTTCGTGGCGGACATGAAGCTCAACGTCGTGGAATTCGGCCCCGACGCGGCGGTCGGCTGCGAGATGGTCCTGGTTCTGGGCGGTGACGGAACCTTTCTGCGCGCAGCCGAACTCGCGCAAGCAGCCTCCATTCCGGTTCTCGGCATCAACCTCGGCCACGTCGGCTTTCTCGCCGAGGCGGAGGCCGACCATCTCGAAGATGCTCTGGCCCGTGTCATTGGCGGTAATTACCGGATCGAGCAGCGCATGACCTTGGACATCGCTGTTCGCGTCGGAGATCGAGTAGTCGACCGCGGGTGGGCGCTGAACGAGGCGAGCATCGAGAACGGGTCGAGGCTAGGGGTGCTCGAAGTCGTGCTCGAAGTCGACGGTCGGCCGGTGTCCGCATTCGGCTGCGACGGAGTCCTGGTCTCCACACCGACGGGGTCGACGGCGTACGCCTTCTCGGCCGGCGGACCTGTGGTCTGGCCGGAACTCGAAGCGATACTCGTCATTCCGAGCAACGCGCATGCTCTGTTCGCGCGACCGCTCGTCACCAGTCCCGAGTCGATCGTCGCGGTCGAGATCGATGCAGGCGGACACGCGGGATTCGTATTCTGCGACGGCAGGCGCACGCTGAGCCTTCCGGCCGGTGCTCGCGTCGAGGTGGTGCGGGGCGCGTCACCGATCAAATGGGTCCGACTCGATTCGGCACCGTTCGCAGATCGCATGGTCAAGAAATTCGAACTGCCCGTCACCGGGTGGCGGGGGAGAGCGAGGTAGGGATGCTCGAAGAGATTCGGATCGACAGCCTCGGAGTCATTTCCGGTGCCAGCGCGCAGTTTCACGAGGGGCTGACCGTTCTCACCGGTGAAACCGGCGCCGGCAAGACCATGGTGGTGACGAGCCTGCACCTGTTGTCGGGTGCCCGCGCTGATGCAGGTCGAGTTCGGCTGGGCGCGCAGCGCGCTGTGGTCGAGGGGCGATTCAGTACCGATACCGCGTCGGATCAGGTGATCGACGACGTCGACAAGGTGCTCGAGTCCTCGGGAGGTCAACGCGACGAGGACAATTCGATCATCGCCGTCCGCACCGTCAACTCCGACGGTCGTTCTCGCGCGCACCTCGGTGGACGCAGTGTGCCCGCATCGGTCCTGTCGAACTTCACCGACTCGCTGTTGACGGTGCACGGTCAGAACGATCAGTTGCGTCTGCTGCGCCCCGACCAGCAACTCGCTGCCCTGGACAGGTTCGCCGGCGATGCGGTGGCATCCCTCGTCTCGAAGTACCGGACCGCTCGCACGACGTGGCTCGACGCGCGCAACGAGTTGATCGACCGCACCGAACGCAGTCGCGAGCTGGCGCAGGAAGCCGACCGTCTGCAATTCGGTCTTCAGGAGATCGACTCTCTCGCACCCGAGCCGGGGGAGGATCGTTCGGTGGCCGAGGACGTCCGTCGGCTCGGTGATCTGGATTCGTTGCGTGAGACCGCGGAGGGTGCCTCGGCGGCCCTCGTCGGGAGTACCGAGGAGGCGTCGGACACCACATCCGCGCTGTATCTGTTGGGCGAGGCTCGTTCTCGCTTGGAGCATGCCGACGACGCTGCTCTGACGGAGCTGCTGCCGCGACTGAACGACGCGATGGCCATCGTGGGCGACATCGGTGCCGATCTCACCTCGTACCTGTCGGATCTGCCGTCGGATCCCGGAGCGCTCGACGCGATCCTGAACCGCCAGGCCGAACTGAAATCGTTGACGCGCAAGTACGCCGCCGACGTCGACGGTGTCATCGCTTGGGCGGAGGATGCCCGCGAGCGACTCTCGCGTATCGACACTTCGGCCGATGCCTTGGCCGAGTTGAGTGCCAAGGTCGACGCGGCTGCGGTGGACGTAGCGGCAGCGGCATCGAAGCTCAGTGCGGCCCGCACGAAGGCGTCGGTGAAGCTTTCGAAGGCGGTGAGCGTCGAGCTGGCGGGGTTGGCGATGGGAAAAGCCAAGCTGCAGATCGATGTTCGAGCTTTGCCCGCCGGACCGTCGGACACCGCTCCGATCGTCGTCGACGGAACCGAACTGCATGCCGGGAGCAACGGCGTGGACGAGGTCGAATTTCGTCTGTCCGCCCACGACGGTGCGCAGGCTCTGCCGATCAGCAAGAGTGCGTCCGGCGGCGAACTCTCACGGGTGATGTTGGCGCTCGAGGTGGTGCTTGCGGGCTCGGACAAGGGCGCGACGATGGTGTTCGACGAGGTCGACGCCGGAGTGGGTGGTCGCGCTGCCGTCGAGGTCGGGCGTCGGCTCGGTCGGTTGGCTCGCACCCATCAGGTCATCGTGGTCACCCACTTGCCTCAGGTCGCGGCGTTCGCCGATACACATCTGGTGGTCGACAAGACCGATGCGAAGAAGGGTGCGGCGAACAGCGGCGTTCGGACCCTGTCGTCGTCGGAGCGGGTCGTAGAGCTCGCCAGAATGCTCGCGGGTCTGGACGATACGGAGACCGGTCGCGCGCACGCGGAGGAGCTGCTGGCCACTGCAAACGCCGATCGAGCTGCCCTGTAACCTTTGGTGCTGATGTGATCAGTGTGGTAGTTGTTTCGGCGCGCCTCCATCGCCGGGCGTGTCGGTCGGGTCATCATGGTCCTCATGAAGATGCCGGCTCTGCTGTCACGAAGTCAGGATTCGCTGCCTGGAATCACCGGGATCGCGCGAGTCGATCGCAATACGGCCAAGCTGCTCAAACGGGTCGGCCCCGGTGACATAGTCGTCCTGGACGAGCTGGATCTTGATCGTCTGACGGCGGATGCGCTCGTCGAGGCGGGGGTGCTCGCGGTCGTCAACGCGTCGCCGTCGATTTCCGGGCGATACCCCAATCTGGGTCCCGAGGTCATCGTGGCCAACGGGATCACCTTGATCGACTCGGCCGGCACCGAGATCTTCAAGAAGATCAAGGACGGAACCAAGGTTCGTCTGAACGACGGCGGTGTCTACACCGGCGATCGCCGCCTCGCCAAAGGTGACGAGCAGAGCGAAGCCGAGATCTCCGACAAGATGATCGAGGCCAAGACAGGTCTCGTCGACCATCTGGAAGCGTTCTCGGGCAACACCATCGAGTTCATCCGTACCGAGAGTCCATTGCTCATCGATGGCGTCGGTGTGCCGGACATCGACATCGACCTCGAGGGTCGCCATGTGGTGATCGTCGCCGACGGACCCGGTCACGCCGAGGATCTGAAGAATCTCAAGCCGTTCATCAAGGAGTACTCGCCCGTCATCATCGGCGTCGGCGCGGGTGCCGACACCGCCATGAAGGCCGGTCACCGCCCTGATCTGATCGTAGGCGACCCCGAGGACGTCACCGCTCAGACGCTCAAATGCGGTGCAGAGGTTGTACTTCCGGCCGATTCGGACGGTCACGCGCAAGGTCTCGAACGCATTCAGGACCTCGGAATCGGTGCCATGACCTTTCCCGCGAGCGGTGCCGCTGCCGACCTCGCTATGTTGCTGGCCGATCATCACGGGGCCTCGCTGATCGTGTCGGTCGGTAGCCCGGCCAGCCTCGACGAATTCTTCGATCGTGGCCGTCGCAACACCAACCCGGCCGCATTCATGACGCGTCTGAAGGTCGGAGCCAAGCTGGTCGACGCCAAAGCTGTGGCCACCCTGTACCGAAGCAGGGTGTCCGGTGGCGCGATCGCACTGCTGATTCTCGCAGCCCTCGTTGCTGTCATCGTGGCGTTGGCCGTGTCCAACATCGGTGGTGAATCGTTGGACTGGGCGATCGACCTGTGGAACCGGTTCGCTGTGTGGTTCCAGGGGTTGCTTCCGTGATTTCGCTTCGCCAACATGCCATTTCATTGGCGGCCGTGTTCGTCGCGTTGGCCATCGGCATCGTGCTCGGTTCGGGTCTGCTGTCCAGCGGACTGGTCTCCGGTCTTCGCGATGACAAGACCGGTCTCGAAAACCAGGTGGACGATCTACAGGCGTCCAACAATCAGCTCGGCGAGCAGCTGAATTCTGCCGACGGGTTCGACGCCGCAGTGGCAGGCAGGGTTCTGCGAGACACGTTGGTCGACCGTTCGGTCGTGGTCATCACCACCCCCGACGCAGATCCCGGCGACGTCGACGGAGTCACACGCTCGATCGGAGCGTCGGGTGCCACTGTCACCGGCCGAGTGTCGCTGACCGACGCGTTCGTCTCCGCTGCGAACGGTGACGATCTGCGGACGCGCCTGACCAACGTCATTCCGGCGGGCGTGCAGTTGCGCACTGGGGCGGTCGATCAAGGCAGCCTGGCGGGAGATCTGCTGGGATCGGTGCTGCTGCTCAACGCAGAGACGGCCCAGCCGCAGTCGACGCCCGAGGAGCTCTCACTCGCGCTGGAGACGCTGCGCAGCGGCGGGTTCATCGCGTACGACAACGGTGCCGTTGCACCCGCTCAGTTGGCAGTGGTCGTCACCGGTGCGGGTACGTCCGACGTCGAGGACGGCAATCGTGGTGCCATCGTCGCTCGCTTCGCCGGTGCTCTCGACTCGCGTGGTGCGGGCACGGTCTTGGCGGGACGATCCGGCGCCGCGGAGGGCAATGGATCCATCGCCGTCGTACGGGCGGATTCGGCTCTGTCGTCGTCACTGAGCACGGTCGACAACGTCGACCGTGAAGCCGGACGGATCACCACCGTTCTCGCCTTGGTGGAGCAGCTGGACGGAGCCTCGGGTCGATACGGAACCGGCGCGAACGCGAACGCCGTGACGGTCGGAGCTCCCGCGAGCTGATCGCGCGTGTCGTTGGCGGTGAGGTACGTAGTGGTGTTACCGTGAAGTCCCGTGGGTAGCAGGCCCAATTTCCACGCTGTACCTCTCTTATCAGCCCCCTGGTAGGAGCAAGCCCTGCAGATTCGTCACGGGAGCCTCATTGTCACGCCTTCAGTCGCGTTCCGACACCAAGCATATCTTCGTCAGCGGCGGCGTCGCGTCTTCGCTCGGAAAAGGTCTGACGGCGTCCAGCCTCGGCCAGCTACTGACCGCACGCGGACTGCGCGTGACCATGCAGAAGCTCGATCCGTACCTCAACGTCGATCCCGGCACGATGAACCCGTTCCAGCACGGTGAAGTCTTCGTCACCGAGGACGGCTCCGAGACCGACCTCGATGTCGGCCATTACGAGCGCTTCCTCGACCGTGATCTGTCGGGATTCGCCAATGTCACCACCGGCCAGGTCTATTCGACGGTCATCGCCAAGGAGCGGCGCGGCGAGTACCTGGGCGATACCGTCCAGGTCATCCCGCACATCACCGACGAGATCAAGCGTCGAATCCTGGCCATGAACGGTCCGGATCTGCAGGGCCACCAGCCCGATGTCGTGATCACCGAAATCGGTGGCACCGTCGGCGATATCGAGTCGCAGCCGTTTCTCGAGGCAGCGCGCCAGGTGCGCCACGACGTCGGCCGCAACAACGTTTTTTTCCTGCACGTGTCGTTGGTTCCGTTCCTGGCTCCGTCCGGTGAACTCAAGACCAAGCCCACCCAGCACTCCGTCGCAGCACTGCGCAGCATCGGTATCCAGCCCGACGCGTTGATCCTGCGTTGCGATCGTGACGTGCCGCCGGGACTCAAGAACAAGATCGCGCTCATGTGTGACGTCGACGTCGACGGCTGCATCTCCACGCCCGACGCGCCGTCGATCTACGACATTCCCAAGGTGCTGCACAAGGAAGGCCTCGACGCCTACGTTGTCCGTCAGCTCGGTCTGCCGTTCCGCGATGTCGACTGGACCATCTGGGGTGGACTGCTCGAGCGCGTCCACCAGCCGCGCGAAACCGTCCGCGTCGGCTTGGTCGGCAAGTACGTGGACCTGCCCGACGCCTATCTTTCGGTCACCGAGGCGTTGCGGGCCGGCGGGTTCGCTCATCGCGCCAAGGTCGAGATCAAGTGGGTCCCGTCCGACGAGTGCTCGACGCCTGCGGGGGCGCAGGCTGCGTTGGGTGATGTCGATGCCGTGCTCATTCCCGGTGGCTTCGGCATCCGAGGAATCGAGGGCAAACTCGGAGCCATCGAGTTCGCACGTACGCGCAAGATTCCGCTGTTGGGGTTGTGCCTCGGGTTGCAGTGCGTGGTCATCGAGGCGGCTCGTTCGGTCGGTCTGACCGATGCCAATTCCGCCGAGTTCGATCCGGACACCAAGGATCCGGTGATCTCCACGATGGCCGATCAGGAAGATGCCGTCGCCGGTGACGCCGATCTCGGCGGCACGATGCGCCTCGGTGCGTACCCGGCAACGCTGCAGAAGGGCTCGATGGTCGCGGCGTCGTACGGCACCGAGAACGTCTCGGAGCGTCACCGTCATCGTTACGAGGTCAACAACGACTACCGGGATCGAATTGCCAAGAGCGGCTTGGTGTTCAGCGGTACTTCTCCGGACGGCCACCTGGTGGAGTTCGTCGAACTGCCCGCATCGGTGCACCCGTTCTTCGTCGCCACTCAGGCGCATCCGGAGCTCAAGAGTCGGCCGACCCGTCCGCACCCGTTGTTCGCATCGTTGATCAATGCGGCGTTGAAGTACAAGGCCGCCGAGCGTCTGCCGGTCGACATTCACGGCGACACCGTCGCGGCGGAGGAGTCGGACGCCACTGCCGAGACCGTCGGATGAGCGAGCCCCGCCACGAGTTCACCACCCTGGACTCGTCGGTGCCGTATTCCGGTGCGATTCTCGCGCTCCGGCTCGATCAGGTCGCGATGCCGAACGGTCGCACGGCCGAGCGTGAGGTGATCGAGCATCACGGCGCGGTCGGGATTCTGGCCGTCGACGATCAGGACCGTGTGGCGATGATCGAGCAGTATCGGCATCCCATCGGGCGACGCCTGTGGGAATTGCCGGCCGGCTTGCTCGACGCGCCGGGGGAGCAGCCGGTACTGGCGGCCCAGCGTGAGCTTGCCGAGGAGACCGGCCTTGCCGCCGGTACCTGGTCGGTATTGGTCGACGTGCTGGCCTCGCCCGGGTTCACCGACGAGGCCGTGCGGATCTTTCTCGCACAGGACCTGACAGAGGTGGATCGGCCCGAAGCGCACGACGAGGAAGCAGACATCGAACTCTCCTTCGTACCGATGGACGAGGCCGTCCGTCGCGCATTGGCTGGAGAGATCGTCAACGCGTCAGCGGTGGCGGGCGTGCTTGCCTTCGCTGCCGCCCGCGCCGCAGGCACCGAACTGCGCCCGGCCGACGCCCCGTGGCCCGACCTGCCCACGGCCTTCGAGAAGCGGAAGAGTTCACGAAAGTAGCCACCGTGATCGGCCAGCAGATTCAGACGTACCTCGACCATCTGGTGGTCGAGCGCGGTTCGGCACAGAACACGGTGTCGTCCTACCGTCGTGATCTGGTGCGGTACGAGCGGTTTCTCAGCGGCTACGGAATTGCCGATCTGGCCAAGGTCACCGAGAACGACATCACCGAGTTCGTGTTGTATCTCCGGCGCGGCGATGACGAATTCCCAGCTCTCGCAGCGAGTTCGGCCGCGCGCACGCTGATCGCCGTGCGCGGTCTGCACCGCTTCGCTCTGGCCGAGGGGATGGTCGAGCGCAACGTAGCGAGCGAGGTCAAGCCCCCACAGCCTGCCAAGCGACTGCCCAAGTCGCTTCCCATCGACCAAGTGGTGGCCCTGCTCGAATCGGCGTCGATTGCAGGGCCCGATGCTCCACGCGGACTGCGTGATCGAGCACTGCTGGAGTTGTTGTATTCCACCGGTGCCCGAATTTCCGAGGCCGTAGGACTGGATGTGGACGATATCGACACCGAGTCACGCTCGGTACTGCTGCGCGGAAAAGGCGGCAAGCATCGCATCGTCCCGGTCGGCAGGCCGGCGATCGAGGCGATCGACGCGTACCTGGTGCGTGGGCGACCCGGCTTGGTTGCGCGCTCCAACCCGGCCCTGTTTCTGAACGTGCGCGGCGGCAGGTTGTCTCGGCAGAGCGCGTGGCAGGTGCTGCAGGACTCGGCCGAGCGGGCCGGGATCACCTCCGGCGTCTCGCCACATGTTCTGCGGCACTCCTTCGCCACGCATCTACTCGACGGCGGCGCCGACGTCCGCGTGGTGCAGGAACTGTTGGGGCATGCGTCGGTGACGACGACGCAGATCTACACTCTCGTCACCGTCACCACGCTGCGCGAAGTATGGGCGGGAGCGCATCCGCGGGCGCGGTAGCACGAGGTCGACCCCTGCCTGTCAGCGTGTCCGGTGACAGCGACGGTGTCTCAAGCGGTAGCGTTTGCGTGAACTACTCGAAGACGAACGGGACAGGGGAGCGCTGGAACGTGTCGACACCGCAGCCGCCAGCGGCGGAGTCAGCCTCGGATCGTGCGCACCTCGAAGGCGCGCTGTTCCATACGCGTCAACCCGAGTCCAGTCGCGAGTCGCGCGACATCATTCCGGCTCCCGACGAACTCGGGCCCACCGGTCGAAAGACGCGGTCGGTTCCGGATCCGCAACCGCTGGCCAGTCATGGCCCGGCCAAGATCATCGCGATGTGCAATCAGAAGGGCGGCGTCGGCAAGACGACGTCGACCATCAATCTTGGTGCCTCGCTGGCCGGCTACGGCCGTCGAGTGCTGCTGGTTGACCTCGACCCGCAGGGCGCACTCTCCGCGGGCTTGGGCGTCGCGCACCACGAACTCGATCTCACCGTCTACAACCTTCTCGTCGAGGCAAAGGTCTCTGCCGACGACATCATCATGCGGACTCGCGTCGAGAACCTCGATCTGATGCCCAGCAACATCGACCTCTCGGCCGCCGAAATTCAGCTGGTGACCGAGGTGGGCCGCGAGCAGACGCTCGGGCGGGTGCTGCATCCGATTCTGGATCGCTACGACTACGTGCTCATCGACTGCCAACCCTCGCTCGGTCTGCTGACTGTCAATGCGCTCACATGCGCCGACGAAGTACTCATTCCGATGGAGTGCGAGTACTTCAGCCTCCGCGGTCTGGCACTGCTCAACGACACCGTCGAGAAGGTGCGCGATCGCCTCAATCCTCGGCTGAAGCTGGCCGGCATCGTGGTGACGATGTTCGACGCCCGAACACTGCACTCTCGCGAGGTGATGACACGGGTGGTCGAGGTGTTCGGCGACGTCGTCTACGACACGGTGATCACTCGTACTGTCCGGTTCCCGGAAACCAGTGTGGCCGGTGAACCCATCACCACGTGGGCTCCGAAATCCGGCGGCGCGCAGGCGTACCGCGCTCTGGCGCGCGAGGTGATCTACCGGTCGGGTCCGTGACCGACGAGGCCCCGATCGAGGTTCCCGCCGACGCGGATCCCTCGAAATTTCGGGTTCGGTTGCTCAACTTCGAGGGTCCGTTCGACCTGCTGCTGTCGTTGATCAGTCAGCACCGCATGGATGTCACCGAAGTGGCGCTGCACACCGTCACCGACGATTTCATCTCGTTCACCAAGTCTCTCGGTGCCGATGTGGGACTGGATCAGACGACGGAGTTCTTGGTCGTTGCCGCGACTCTGCTCGACCTCAAGGCAGCTCGTCTGCTGCCGTCGGGTGACGTCGAGGATGCCGAGGATCTGGCGCTGCTCGAAGTGCGAGATCTCCTGTTCGCTCGGTTGCTGCAGTACCGCGCCTACAAGCAGGTGGCCTTGCTGTTCGGGGAGCTGGAAGCTGCTGCGCTGCGGCGGTATCCGCGATCGGTGTCGGTGGAGGACAGGTACGCCGATCTGATCCCGGAGGTGTTGCTCGGCGTCGACCCCGCAAGGTTCGCAGACATCGCCGCTGCCGCCTTTCGGCCCAAGCCGATTCCGCAGGTTGGGCTCGATCACATCCATCAGCACGCCGTCTCGATTCCCGAGCAGGCCGAGTGGCTGTTGGAGAACTTGCAAGGCCGCGGCCTGAACGAATGGGCGTCGTTCTCGGAGCTGGTGCAGGACTGCGAGGTGCAGGTCGAAATAATCGCGCGATTCCTGGCGTTGCTGGAGCTGTTCCGTCAACAGGTGATCGCGTTCGAACAACCGGAGCCGCTGGGCGATCTCCGAGTGAGCTGGACCGGCAAGGACGAAGGACCCATCGTGGTCACGGAAGAGGACTATGCATGAGTGCCGACCCCGAACTCGAGCTCGAGGACGTCGACGATTCCGAGGAGCTCGACGACGCCACCCTCGCATCGGCGCTGGAAGCTGTGTTGCTGATCGTGGACACTCCCGCTTCGGACGAGCAGCTCGGCTCGGCCGTGGGGGCATCGGTCGCACGCGTGCGCGCCACGTTGAACGAGATGGCCGCAGCGCTGACCGAACGAAGCAGCGGAATCGACCTTCGCTACGCCGGTGACGGGTGGCGTTTCTACACCCGAACCGCATACGCGCCCTACGTCGAACGGCTGCTTCTGGACGGCGCTCGGTCCAAGCTCACACGCGCAGCATTGGAAACCCTGGCCGTGATCGCCTATCGTCAACCGTTGACCCGCGCACGAGTCAGCGCCGTGCGTGGAGTCAATGTCGATGGAGTGATGCGTACGTTGCTCGCCCGTGGACTGATCTCCGAAGCAGGAACGGACCCGGAGACGAACGGAACGATGTACTGCACCACCGAGCTGTTCCTCGAACGGCTCGGGCTCGCATCGCTCGGTGACCTACCCGAACTGGCACCGCTGTTGCCTGGAGTGGACCTGATCGACGAGATCAGTGACAGCATGGACACCGACCCGAGAATGACCCGCTCCACCAAAAACCGCGGATCGAAACCCGATCCGGCAGCCGAGCTCGACTCGGACGACTGATAGGTAAGACAAGTGAACAAGCCCGCTCGCCGTGATGGCACACCGGACCGTAACAAGAGACAAGACCCACGCAGGAAGCCGACCGCAGGTAGGTCGGACACTCCGCGTGACGCACGCCGCGGAGATCGCACCCGCGACGCAGCGCCCCGTGACGGTGCCCCCCGCACCGGTGCACCTCGAACCGCAGGACCCCGCGCAGGCGCACCTCGCGCCGGTGGCCGACCGGCCCCGCGCAGAGGCGTCGAGCAGGACGAGTTCGATTACAAGCCTGCCGACACGGGCATCAACGACCGCAGCAACGACGCGGTGCCCCGTAAGAAGCCGTCGCGTCCCAAGCCGCCGAAGCCGCAGAAGAAGCAGGTTCCGACGACCACGATCAGCAACGCCAAGCCGGCGAAGCATCAGCACACCGATTCCTCACCTCGCAAGCATGTGCCTGCCGGTGAAGGTGTTCGTCTGCAGAAGGTGCTCGCGCAGGCCGGTGTCGCATCGCGTCGCGCGGCCGAGGAACTGATCGCCGACGGCCGCGTCGAGGTCGACGGACGCATCGTCACCGAACAGGGCATCCGTATCGATCCGAACATCGCTGTCGTCCGTGTCGACGGCACCCGCGTCGTCGTGAAGGAAGAGCTTGTTCATCTCGCGATGAACAAGCCTCGTGGATGGCAGTGCACCATGTCCGACGATCTCGGGCGCCCGTGCGTCGGCGACATCGTCTCCGAGCGCGTTCAGGCCGGGCAGCGACTGTTCCACGTCGGCCGCCTCGATGCGGACACCGAGGGGCTGTTGCTCTTCACCAACGACGGTGACCTTGCTCACCGCCTGATGCATCCGTCGTTCGAGGTCTCCAAGACCTACTTGGCGACGCTGTTCGGCACCATTCCCCGCACACTCGGTAAGCAGCTGCGTGAGGGCGTCATTCTCGACGACGGCCCGGTCAAGGTCGACGGCTTCCAGCTGCTCGACATCTCGGACGGCAAGTCGCTCGTCAAGGTGACCCTGCACGAGGGCCGCAAGCACATCGTGCGTCGGTTGTTCGACAAGGTCGGCTTCCCGGTCGGACGTCTCGTGCGTACCGATGTCGGCAACATCGTGCTCGGCGATCAGCGTCCAGGAACACTGCGAGTTCTCGGCCGCGGCGAGATCGGCAAGCTCTACGAATCCGTAGGCCTGTGATGAGTGCGCTCGTCGTGGCGATGGACGGGCCTTCGGGCACCGGTAAGTCGTCGGTATCGCGTCGGCTCGCGGCGGCACTCGAAGCAAGCTACCTCGACACCGGCGCGATGTACCGCGTCGCGACGGTGTGGGTACTGCGCTCGGGCGTCGATCCCACCGATGCAGACGGAGTAGCGAAAGCTGTTGCGGCCCTGCCTCTCGAGATCGGGAAGGACCCACTGTCCGAGACCGTGTTGCTCGACGGTGAGGACGTCAGCGGCGAAATCCGCGGCGATGTCGTCACCAAGGCCGTCTCGGCGGTGTCCGCAGTGCCTGCGGTGCGTGAACTGTTGGTGCAGCTGCAGCGCGACCTTGCGAGCTCGTCGACGCGAATCGTGGTGGAGGGCCGAGACATCGGTACCGTCGTGCTTCCCGACGCCGACGTGAAGGTGTTCCTCACGGCGTCCCCGGAAGCGCGGGCGGAGCGTCGCAACAAGCAGAACATAGAGCAAGGTCGCGGCGACGACTACGAACTCGTGCTCGCGGATGTGCAACGCCGTGACCATGCAGATTCGACACGAGCAGTGTCACCGCTTCGTCCCGCCGAGGATTCGGTGATCGTCGATACCAGCGAGCTGGATCTCGACGGTGTGATGGAGCGCTTGCTGCTCGTGGTCAATGACAGAACTGGAGCAGTGCAGTGAGTGAAGAATTCTTCTCCGGCGCAGCGGAAACCGCGGGCGACGGAACATGGAGCGACGAGGGCGAGTGGGAGTACGTCGACCTCAACGAGGGCGAAGACGGCGAAGATGCCGTTGCCGTACCGACTCTCGCCGTGGTGGGCCGACCGAACGTCGGCAAGTCGACACTCGTCAACCGCATCATCGGCCGCCGCGAAGCAGTGGTCGAGGACGTTCCCGGCGTCACCCGCGACCGCGTGTCGTACGAGGCGAACTGGAGTGGTCGACGCTTCCTGGTGCAGGACACCGGCGGTTGGGAGCCCGACGCCAAGGGCCTGCAACAGTCCGTTGCGCGGCAGGCCGAATTGGCGATGAACACCGCCGACGCGATCCTGCTGGTCGTCGACGCTCGTGTCGGTTCGACGACGACGGACGAGGCTGTGGCACGCGTGCTGCGCCGGTCGAAGACTCCGGTTCTGTTGGTGGCCAACAAGGTCGACGACGGTCGCACCGAGTCCGAGGTTGCCGCACTGTGGTCTCTGGGTCTGGGGGAGCCGTTGTCGGTTTCGGCCACCCACGGCCGCGGTACCGGCGATTTGCTCGACCGTGTGCTCGAGGCACTGCCCGAGACACCACGCGAAGGTATCCCCGGTGGGGGACCGAGGCGTGTCGCTCTGGTCGGCAAGCCGAACGTCGGTAAGTCGTCGCTGATCAACAAGCTCTCGGGTGACGAGCGCTCGGTGGTGCACGATGTTGCCGGTACCACCGTGGACCCGGTTGACTCGCTGGTCGAATTGGGCGGCAAGACATGGCGATTCGTCGATACCGCAGGCTTGCGCAAGCGCGTCAGCCATGCCAGTGGTGCCGAGTTCTATGCGTCGCTGCGCACGAAGTCCGCTATCGAGGCCGCCGAGGTTGCGATCTTGCTCATCGATGCCTCACAGGTGATCTCGGAGCAGGATCTGCGGGTGCTGAGCATGGTCTCCGATGCCGGCCGAGCGCTGGTGTTGGCGTTCAACAAATGGGACCTGGTGGACGACGATCGTCGTCAGCAGCTCGAGAAGGAGATCGATCGCGATCTCGCTCGGGTGCCGTGGGCGCAGCGAGTGAACATCTCGGCGCAGACGGGCCGTGCGGTCCAGAAGCTCGTGCCCGCCCTGGAGACGGCTCTGGAATCGTGGGACAAGCGTGTGCCCACCGGCAGGTTGAACACCTGGCTCAAGGAGGTCGTGGCGGCCACTCCTCCGCCGATGCGTGGCGGACGTCTGCCGCGGATCATGTTCGCGACGCAAGCCAGCACGAGGCCACCGACGTTCGTACTGTTCACCACCGGGTTCCTCGAGGCCGGCTACCGCCGCTTCATCGAGCGGCGACTGCGTGAAGAGTTCAACTTCGATGGCAGCCCCGTGCGCGTCTCGGTGCGTATCCGTGAGAAGCGGGAACGGCCGGGCAAGGGCAACAACCGCTGACGTTTCCCGGCCTTGCCCCTGAGCAGGCGATTTCCTCTCAGGGGTGGGGCTGGGGTAATCTCAGCAAGCGCCCTTCGAGGCGCGGCGGGCTGTGGCGCAGTTTGGTAGCGCACTTGACTGGGGGTCAAGGGGTCGCAGGTTCAATTCCTGTCAGCCCGACAGAGTGCAGGTGAATGGCGGCTCCGAAGAAATTCGGAGCCGCCATTTTTGCTTGCGTGTGGCGCGACTGTCACCGGTCGATCTGGATGATGTCTCCTGAACTCGACGGTGTGAGTGCTTCGAGACGCTGAGGTTCGAGCGCGAGAATCTTTTCCTGTCGGTGCTCCGTGCGACTCTGCACGCATGGCGATCTGCATGGCGTGTGAACTGGAAATGCTCGATTCGGTGGGTTGCACTTGGCGGCCCAGTCGAATACCCAACGGCAGGAGCAAATGTCACGACTGCGGCACTCCACCGAGAGCGCTTCACCACCCGGGGTGTGACGGCGAACGGTGCAGATGCGGGCAGATGTTGTCATGTGGTAGCGGATGCGCGGTGGATGAGTGCGAACGTGAAGACGGACACGACTACGTGGATGCGAGCTGCCGGTGGTGCAATGCACCGTTCGGACAGCTCAGCGTGGTGGATGATCGATGGGTCTGAGGCAAAAGTGTTGTGGCGCAAGCGGAATCACGGGTAGCGCAGCGTGACAGTTTCTGGGTGAGCTTGTTTGCCCGTTGCGGCACGCTGAACGGGACGTCGGCGTGGGAGTCATGACCGAAAGCGACGAGGCGTAGCGAATGCCGCCACTCCGGTGACCCGCGGGTGTAGAACTGAAGCATGACCGAGCGGTGACCCTTCGCTGCGAGGTTTGTCATGCGGACCGTCCGCTACGCGTCGACCATGGCCCCGAGGTAGTGCGCGGATACGACACCTGCGACTCGAAGGAACACGATGTCCGAACTGGCACAGACCCGCCCAGGAATCGACGTACCCGCTCCGCCGGTGTTCGAGTCGGTCGACGACGAACGACAGCACCGAAAGCAACGACTTGCGGCTGCTTTCAGGCTCTTCAGTCAGTGCGGCTTCGACGAAGGAGTTGCGGGGCATATCACCGCTCGCGACCCGGAGAAGACCGACCATTTCTGGGTCAACCCGTTCGGTATGCATTTCAGCATGATCAAAGCGAGCGATCTGATCTTGGTCGATCACGAGGGCAACATCGTCGAAGGCAATCGTCCGGTCAACCGTGCTGCTTTAGTTATCCACTCCCAGGTGCACGCGGCTCGACCGGACGTTGTCGCGGCCGCACACGCACACTCGTTGTATGGCAAAGCCCTCTCGAGTTTACGGATGGGGCTTGCCCCTCTGACTCAGGATGCCTGCGCGTTCTACGAGGATCACGCCGTGTTCGACGACTACACGGGTGTTGTTGCGGAGTTGGAGGAGGGTAGGAAGATCGGTGCAGCACTCGGTCAGCGCAAGGCAATAGTTCTGTCGAACCACGGTTTGCTCACGGTCGGTCGGACCGTGGACTCCGCGGCGTGGTGGTTCATCACCATGGAGCGATCCAGCCAGGCGCAGCTCATCGCCATGGCGGCGGGTGAACCTAAACCGCTGGACGACGTGACGGCGAAGCTGACGTACAACCAGGTGGGTCTCGAGTACGCAGGGTGGTTCCAGTTTCAGCCGATGTACGACCGAATCGTCGCGCAGCACCCGGAGTTGATGGACTGAACGACGTCGGGGGCGTTGCGTTCGTCTGAGTCATCGAAACCCGATCAGCGGAGGGGCTTCCCGTCGAAAGTTGCCGACGGCCGTAGCTCAACGTGCCATTGCTAGGCCGCGAGGATTAGTTTTGCTCATACAGCGAACGCCGAATAGTTGCGGATGTGTGGTTTTCTAGAATCAAAACTTTGGGTGAAATGCTGTCTACAGCGCACAACGTGTATGCCTACAGTCGACTACAGCTGGGGTTGGTGTGAAGGCGGCCCGACTTTGATCAGCAATTTCTGTGGGCGCCGTCAACATCGGGCGCCAAAGACACAGCCGAACATCGCCTTTCGGGTCTCAACGCGAATTCGTTTCGCAGCGCCGCAATTTGGGAGGTCAGCGCCTCAACCTGTTCTTGCGTCGCAGCCTGATTGGCGTTGTCCTGCTCGGCGACCTTCTGGACGAGCCACGACGCCAAGGTTGCGGTGACTACACCGAGCAATGCAATGCCTGCGGACCATCAGCCCGACGGCGATGAATCGGCCCGTCGCTGTGGAAGGCGAGTAGTCCCCACAGCCGACTGTCGTTACAGTTGCGATCGCCCACCACAGGGCATCTGGGAAGGTCTTGATACTGCCGGCCGGTGTGGTGCGTTCGGCGTCGAACATCGTGAGTGACGCGACAAAAACTAGCATCAAGGTTCCGGCGACGGCATAGGTGACTGCCCGACCGCGGAGAGCGCCACCGATCGAACGCTGCAGCAAACTGACCAAGGTGAGGAGCCGTAGCAGTCTCAGCGGACGCAGTACCGGCAGCGCGATGATTGCGAGTTCGTGCAGGTGCAGAAAAAACCAGCGCGTGCGATTCTCCGCAAGGGCAAGTCGCACGAGGTAGTCGATCCCGAACAATGCCCAAATCCCGAGGATCGCGTACTCGACAATGTGCCCCTGTGCCTGTCGGCTGGCTCAACACAGTCCATGTGTAGATCGCAAGGAACGTCAAAGCTGATCCGGCAAGCGGCCATTCGGTTGCTCGCTCCCACTGCTGATAGTTCACGAGCGGGGACTGTACTGCGGCACCGGGCCTGACTCATTTCTGTGCTCGCCCAGATTGCGCCGGGCGGTCGGTAGGTCGAATGAATGAATTGTCGAGTGAGGACGACTATCGCCGAAGCGGTTTTGCATAAGCTGCACGGTTCGAGTCCGTTTTGTCCGACAGGAGCGTGTCAGCGTGAGTTCACCCATTCTCGTCAAGGGTCAGAACATTTCTTTACCGGACGACGTGACCGAGTTGGATGTCATCGTGTCCTGGGTCGACCCGGAACGAGATCTGGATGCGTCTGCATTGTTGGTGACGTCGAGCGGACACGTTCGGTCGGATGAGGACTTTGTCTTCTACAACCAGCCGGAGTCTGCGGACGCGACCGTGCGCTACCGCGGGAGCAGCAGTACCGACGAAGGTAAACAAGAACGTGTGTCGATTCATCTCGATTCTCTCGCAGTCGAAGTGGACAAGGTGGTCATAGCAGGCAGCTCCGACGATGTTCCGTTGGGTGACTTCGGGAAACTGTCGATGCAGGTGCGGGATCAGACCGGTTCGGTACTGGGGGAGTTCCTGACCGCCGATGCGTCGTCGGAACGTGCGTTGGTGTTCGGAGAGGTGTATCGGCGGAACGGAGCGTGGAAACTACGCGCGGTCGGGCAGGGCTGGGAATCCGGATTGGGTGGTTTGGCGCAGGACTTCGGCGTCGACGTCGACGACAGTGAGCCCGAAGCGTCGGTGAACGATGTGGTCGTTGTCGAGGTCGCGGACTCGCACGTTCAAGCCGTCGACACGACCGGTGAGATCGTCGATGTCTCGGTTGTCGATGTCGAACCCCCGAAACGCGGCGTTCGCACCAAGAAGCCTATTGCCAAGAAGGTCGCGCCGCCTCAGTTCACCCTGGCCGGGGGAGAAGGGTGGCAGACGACTCGCCTGTTCTCGATTTCCGGTGTCGGATCCGGTGAGGAGCAGGAGAAGAGGGCCACCTCGGCCCTAATCGCGACGATGCAGGCGGTTCGTCCGTTCGCTCGCGCAATCTGCGCACATGCGGGAGCGCCGTCCGGTCCCTTCGAGGGATATCTCGAAGTGCAGTTCGTCAAGGGCGAGGGCAAGGTCATTCCCGACGGTGTGTTCCGCGTATCTCGCGCGGGCCAAGTGTGGACCGCGTTGTTGGAAGTGAAGACCGGCACCGGCAAGCTACAGAAGGAGCAGCTCGAGAATTACCTCGACGTCGCGAAGCGTCACAGGTACGAGACCGTTCTGAGTTTGTCCAACGACATACCGGCCTCCGCCGGTGAGCTCCCGGTCCAGGTGAGCAAGACCAAGCTGAACAAGGTATCGCTGCGGCATATCTCGTGGTCCGAGGTTATCCACGAGGCTCGAATGTTGTTGTCACACGGTGACCTTGCCGATTCACTGCAGGTATGGATTCTGAGCGAGTTCGTCCGATATCTGACGCACCCGAAGTCCGGCGCGACGGAGTTCGTCGACATGGGTCGCCACTGGGTGGCAGTTCGTGACTCCGTCACCGCCGGAACCCTCCGGTCGAGTGATGTCAAAGCCATGTCGGTGGCGAATACATGGGCGTCGTTGTCCAGGCACCTGGCGCTGCGGATGACGGCCGATCTCGGCGTTCCGGTGAAGCACCACCTCCCGAGAAAGTTCAGTGCCGACCCTCAGGCGCGCAACGAGTACATCGTCGAGCAGCTCGTTGCCTCCGGCTGCCTCTCGGCCACGTTGCGCATCCCGGATGCCGCCGGAGACGTCACCGTCGAAGCCGATCTGCGCACCAACAAGATTCAGTGCAGTACCGCTATTGACGCCCCGACGGAGGGGACGGCGTTCAGGCGGGCGTCATGGCTTGTCAGGCAATTGAAGGACGCGCCCGCTGACATCCTGGTCGAAGCAGTATTCGCCGACGCGAGCGAAGTGTCGTGCGAGAACTTGGCGACCGTACGAGCGGATATCAAGTCGTTGACTGCCGGCCGGACCAGTGAACTGCTGTGCTTCACGTTGACCTCACCGACCAAGATGGGCAGCAAGCGGTCCGGATCGGCGGCAAGTTTCATCGGCAGCGTGACAGACGGTCTCGACGCCTTCTATCGCGATGTGGTGCAGCCGTTGAAGCCATGGGTTCCTTCGGCCCCCGGGTCCAGTTCTGCCGAGACCGAGGAAGACTGAATAGACGATCTGCTGCTCCGGGGAGCGCTTACGGATGAAATAGCTAAGCGAACGTTGCGTGGTCAACAAAAGTCGGTAGCCTTGCTTACGATGAGTGCGACGAGGAAATTCTGGCCTGCACTACTCCTTGCGTCCGGGGTGGCGATCACTGCATGTGGGGGGCAGGAGTCGGTTGCTTCGCCGTCCGCAAACACACCGTCCACGTCCGCGGTGTCGATCGATCCGACTACGCCTCGAGCCGCACCGTCTGGCACCAATGCACCCGCAACCGAGTCGACGCCGTCCATCGACGACACTGCGCCGAACAGCTCGAACTGCGTCGCGGCGGAGCTGTCGGTATCCCTCGGTGCGGTCCAAGGCGCTGCCGGTTCCACTGTGCTCCTGATCGAGTTCTCGAACATCGGTAACCGAACATGCACGCTCGACGGTTATCCCGGGGTTTCCTACGTATCCAGCCCGGGCGGCACGCAAGTGGGGCAGGCAGCGGTCCGATCGGGATCCGAGGCGAACCCTGTGGTGTTGGCCCCCGGTGCGTCGGCCGAGTCCTTGGTGAAAGCAACCGTAGTGCAGAACTATTCGATCGATACGTGTGAGCCCAGTTCGGTGTCCGGACTCGACGTGTACTCGCCCAACACAGCGGAGGTCGTGTACCTGGGGTACCCCACGACAGGATGCAGCACAACCGACCCATCGATCACCCAGTTGGAGGTCCAGCCGGTCCGTTCCGAGTGAGTTCTGTGCGAACGGGATGGTTGAGGAACGGGAACAGTGGGCACCCGGTAGGCATGACAGACAATTCCAAGGTCACAGTCGAGCGCACCATCGAGGCACCTGTCGACGCAGTATTCGACGTTCTGTCCAATCCCGAGCGGCATCAGGCGCTCGATGGATCGGGCTTCGTACGTAGCGTCGACCACGCCGACCGGATCCAGAAGGTCGGCGAGAAGTTCACGATGAACATGCAGGGCGACCACATGGGCGGCGAGTACCAGACCGACAACGTAGTGAGCGGTTACATCAAGGACAAGCTGCTTGCGTGGAAGACGGCACCCGCCGGCAACGAGCCTCCCGGCTGGGAGTGGTTGTGGGAGCTGGAGTCTCAGGGGCCGAACGAGACCTTGGTGCGCCACACCTACGACTGGTCCAAAGTCACGGACAAGAAGCTGCTCGAGCAGATCAAGTTCCCGCTCGTCACCGAGGATCAGCTCAACGACACCCTCGCTCGCCTCGCCGTGGAAGCGACGTCCTGATTCACTGACACACAGATCGACCACGAAGGCCGGCCCCGTAGGGCCGGCCTTCTGCATGTGCCGCCTAGGCCTGCTCTTGCGAGCACCACCAGGTAGTACGTCCGCCCACCGTTCCGCGAGTCATGGGAGCACCACACCGAGGGCATGCCGCATCCGCCTTGCGGAACGGAATGATCTCGCCTGTGTGCACGCCACCCTTCTTGATTGCCGATCTGATTGCGCGACGCAGAACAACGCGAAGTTCGTCGAGCTCCTCCGTAGTGAGCGTCTTGGCTCGCCGGGACGGGGATTGCTCGCTCTGCCACAGCACTTCGTCGGCCAGCAGATTTCCGACCCCGGCAATTGCCGCCTGGTCCAGCAGGCGCGCCTTCAAAGGTGCCGCGCTGGAACCTATTCGGTGTCTGAACTCGTCGCGCGTGATCTCCGCGGCATCCGGGCCGAGAGCGTCGATATCGGGCTCGAGTCGAACTCGACCCAGGCGTCGCTTGTCGAAAAGCCGAAGCTGACCCCCGTCTTCGAACGTCATGGCAAAGCGCGTCCACTCGGGCTTGTCGGTATCGCGCTCGCCCACGTGCGGATCACCGCCACCGTAACGAGACGTCTGCTCACCGTCCGGCGCGGTGACGATGACTCGGCCGCCCATCCCGAGATGGATTCCCAGTGTCGGACCACTGGATCCGTCGGCGGTGACAGTTTCGCACCACATAGCCTTGCCGCGCCGACAGGCCTCGGTGAGTTTGCCGCCGGTCAGGGCATGCGCGATGTCGCCCGGCATGTGCGGACGGCACTCGAACGTGTCGGTGTCGTCGATATCGACGATGACGCGACCGAGGGCTTTTTCGACGACCTGTCGAGCGTTTTCGACTTCGGGGAGTTCGGGCATGGATCCGGTGTACCCGATCGACGAACATTAATCGGTTCTCGGGAACTGAACATCGGAATCCGCATGCGCCACTTACCGGGTGGAGTCCGATTCCGCAACGAGCGGACCGAGTTCGGCGTCGAGCACTTTCTGCACAACGCGCATTGCCGCCAGCGCGGCCGGCGCACCGCAGTATCCCGCAGTGTGGATGACGGTTTCGGTGACCTCAGTTCTGGTGAGGCCGTTGCGAAGCGCCCCCCGGACGTGGCCTGAGAGTTCTTCGTGTGCGCGCAACGCTATGAGGATTCCGAGATTGAGCAGACTGCGGCTACGGTGGTCGAGTCCGGGGCGGGTCCACACTCCTCCCCACACGGTGTCGGTGACGAAGTCTTGCAGCGCGGCAGAGTCGGTGTGCTCGGCATCGGCAAATGCCCGCTCCACGAATTCTTCGCCCATCACGTCTTTTCGAACCCCTAGTCCGTCCAGAAACCGCGGGCCTCTGTCCTCGGTGAATTGATTGTCGATCATGCTTTGCCCTCTCGTCCGGTAGATGTCGTCAGATCATGTCAGGCCCACATCGGCGAGGTCTCGATTCGGCCGCGGCCCTTGTTCTATCGACGAAGGGAGTGGAGTATCGAACACGCTTGCTTACTCGAGCTACGGAGGCAGATTTCATGAAACGTGTTCGTACACTTGTTGTTTGCGCATCGATTGTTCTCGGATCGGCTTTGGCGTCGGTGGGTACTGCGTCCGCTGCGACAGCAGTACCGTTTCAGATCAACCCGGCACCGTTCGGAAATCCCAACGGTAGCTTCGATGCTCCCTCTGTTCGATGTGTCGCTGTCGTCGGAGAGCAGGCCGGCACGGTCAGAGTCACCGGCGGCAAAGAGGGCGGGTGGGGATGCCTGATCTCGTCCCAGGTGTACTGGGTGAACCTGTCGAGCGGGGCGGTGGGTACGGCCGTTACCTCGGCGGGCCTGCAAGGCTTCGTGCCAGAAGCCATTCTTGCGACCGGGCCCGGTCAGGTTGCAATCACGATCGTCGCGAGCGGCGGCATTATCACTCCGGGCCTGGCGACTGTGTCCGTTCCGTAGGAGTTGCTCGCATCGGCGACGTCTCGCGTCCACCTGTGTCCGAGCGCGGATCGCCGTGATCGGGTGGAGTAATTCCTGGCGAGCGTGTCGCTCCCATGAATGCCGTACCGCCGACAGAGCTTTCGATTCCGTGAAAACGTCCGGCACGCATTCTGGCGCGCAGAAAGTGTGCCGACACCAAGAAGAACAGAAGAACCGCGACCACGGCGACGAGAGCTAATGCAGTGTCCACGGGCATCTCCCTGTTTGTCCTTACTCCCCACCGTCGACCATGATCGAGCCGCTGTCAATCGACTGCGGATCTGTAAGGGACGAGAACGCTGCCGGTCCGATCAGAGAAGGCCAGTCGATACGTTGTCGCCGGGCGGTTCTTCGTCACGTGTCGCTTCGAGGAACAGTTGGAGAAAGGACGAATGCTCGCGGCGTTCTCGAGTCGATTTCTCCGCGTGAGGTTCTTCGGATTGCTGAGGCATGGCGATTCGCGTCCCTCCCGTATCGGCTGCGCGGAGAACTCACGTTATTGCTGACTCCGGCGAACAGTCTCAGATTCTGAATAGTCAAACAACTGAGATAGTACCCAAAGCGCAGAGGAGAAACGATCGACTACCGGTGTTCGATGGCGACGAATTCGACCAGGCGGTGCAACGCGAGTGCGTCGACCTCGTGATGAGCACGAAAAGTGGTACCGCCCGCTTACGGATCAGCGTCTTGGCGCGTCGACAATCGTCGAACGTTCGTGCGCCGGTACACCCAGAAGGCCCACCGCCGGCCGGCACCTTGCCGAGCGCCGACTCCGCCGTCCCGTGTGCACTCGATTTCGACGCAGCTGTCCGCTCATGGACGTCGCAGTGCGGGGTGCCGTACGAGATACGAGGCCAGGTTCACATTCCAGCGGCGGTCGGGGGTTCGATCAGCATTCTCTTGATGACCTTGCCGGTTGCGGTTCGGGGGAGTTCGTCGAGGAACGTGATGTCTCGGGGAACACAGAAGCGACTCAGTCGGTTTCGGATGTAGGCGCGCACCATGTCTGCGTCCAGACCTGCGGCACCGCGGCCGACGACGAACGCTGCAAGACGTTGCCCGTACTCACTGTCGGGCACACCGACAACTGCAACTTCGCCGACCTGCGGGAGATTGGCGATTGCATCCTCGACCGGTCCCGGAAATACGTTCTCGCCACCGGAAATGATCATCTCGTCGTCCCTGCCACATACGAACAGTCGCCCGTTGCAGTCGATGTACCCGAGATCTCCGGTGTCCATCAACGCGGCTCCACGTGCAGACGCGGTGGGCGGAGGTTCGGCGTTGGTGTAGCCGTCGAACAGCATGTCGTTACCGACGAAAATGCGACCGAGGCTTCCCACCGGCACAGGAGAGCCTTCGGCGTCGAGAACAGCGATGGTCGTGCCGAGCGGTGGACGTCCTGCGGTGCCAGGTGACGCGCGCAGGTCGTCGGGCGTGGCGATCGTGGCCCACGAGACCTCGGTGGAACCGTAGAAGTTGTAGAGAATATCGCCGAAGACGTTCATGAAGCGGCTGACTGTCGACCCGGTCAGCGCGGAACCGCTACAGGCGACGACCCGCAGACTGGAGGTGTCGTAGCGGGATCGCACCGACTCGGGCAGATCGAGGATTCGTTGCAGCATGATGGGTACGACAATCAACGAGGTGCACCGATTCTCCTCGACTGCACGCAGGCAGTCTTCTGCATCGAATCGATCCTGGAGCACCACTGTGGCTCGCAACGACGTGCTGATTTGCAGGGCAGCGAGCCCCCAGCTGTGGAACATGGGTGCTGCGATGAGCATCCGCTCGTTCGTCTTGAGGGGCATCCGAGACAACATTGCGGCGATGGTTCCGAAGCCCCTCGGGGTGGGGCGGAGCGCGCCCTTGGGTGATCCGCTGGTCCCTGATGTCAACACGACGACCGACCCTGGGCGATCCGGTCGTACGAATGTTGCAGACGGGGGTGCGACGAAATGCTCCAAGGTGCGCCGACGCGGAATGGCGGTATGAGAAGAGAGACTGACTCGGGTGACGTCCTCCGGCAGGTAGCGAACCATCGTGTCGAATTCGTCGTCGACGAACAGCATTCGGAGCTGGTGGCGGGCGGCAATCGCTTCGATCTGACGCGCCGCGAGGCCGGTGTTGAGAAGCACGACCTCGACTCCGAGCATCCCGCACGCGACAGTGCACTCGATCATGGCGGAGTGATTGCGGGCCAGAATTCCGACCGTGCTGCCGGGACGAATCCCTGATGCATCGAGACCTGCTGCGATGCGGTGAGATCGGTGATGAACCTCCGCGAACGTACGGGTCCCTCGATCGTCCACAACGGCTATCTCGTCGGGTGACTTCGCCGTCGCGGCCGCGAATCCTCCTCCCAACGTGAAACCCCACTTCGCCAGCGAGTTCAGTTGCCGGTACGCGCGGTCGGGGCGTGCGGCACGCACGACGCCTGTTCCCACCATCGTCTTCAGGATCGCCAATTGCAGCGATCGGGAGTCGCCGCTGTTCGAGACAACGGAGTCAGCGGTGCCGGAAAGAGAATTCTCCAGTCTGCGAAGACCACCCATGACCCACTCGACCACCGCACGGTTGTTTTCGGGCTGGGGTGCATAGGCTCCGCCGAGACCTGCCCTGAACACGGTGACATCTATCTTCGTCTCGCCGGCCGCGCGTCTGGTCAGGGTAAATCTGATGAAGCCGCCGGACTCGGTGTGCTCGATGGTGATGATCGGTTGATTACGCCGGTTCACCACGAGCTCGAGATTGTGCTCTACGCCGCCGACGCCGCATCGATACCCGGTGGCAGTTTCGCGGAGCGAGCAGTACTCGAGACCGGGGAAGTAACGTGGGAACAACTCGACCGCGCTCAAGACCTCGCATACCTGCTCGACGTCGTGCGCGAACACAACCTTGCAGTCGATGACGTCCGAAACCATTCCCCACCCCTGTACCCGCCGAGGCGGACAACAACGTCGCATCAGCACCGACCAGGGGATGGCGGCGAGCACTTGGAACGGGTCATCCGCCTGGATGAAATCGTTATGGTAATCCCCACGTACGTTTCGTGGGCGAAATCGGCCGAACTCGCGTCCCTACGACAGGCTTCAGGGTGCACACGACCCGTCTTGCCCGCTCGGTGCACGACATCTCACGCGTCCGACAACGTCCAGATGTCGCTGAACGGAACGGTACGGCCCAGGATTCGTTCTGCAGCGCGATGTCCCGACCTCATGGCTGCGGTGACCGTTGCCGGGTCATCGGTCCAGGTGGCCTCACCCGCAAGATGAAGCACACCGCCGATCGGCGTGGCGAGATCGTCGTGATCGCGCGTCTGCGAACCGACCGTCATGTAGGAGTACGAGCCATACGAGAACGGATCGTCCTGCCACCGTGTGACATACACACTGTCCGGCGGGACGACGCGGTCGCCGTAGAGGCCACGCAACGCGTGGACGATCGAGTCCCCGATACGTTCGTCCGACCAGTGTCGGGTCTCCTGTGCACACGGTCCCGCTGCGAACGTCAGGAGAGTGGGCCTGCCGTTCGGCCGAGTCACGTCGTACCACGAATGCCACCAGCGCCCGGCTTCGCCCTGCTGCCGTATGGCGTAGACGTTCTCGTCCCAGAATTTCACCGGAAACTGGAGGAAGACTTTTTCGAAGGCGTTCATTTCGAGCCGGTGGAGAGCACCTGAAACAGGTTCTGGCAGCGGCGGTTCGACGGTGAAACTCGGTGACTTCAGTACCCCGATCGGTACTGTCACCACCGCACTGTCAGCCGTGAACGAGCCTTCCGAGGTCGTCACTTCCACTCCCGTGTCGCCCCAACGGACCTGCGTGACCTCGTGCTCGAGTCGAACGTCCAGTCCCTCGGTGATACGGAGTGCAAGCTCGTCGTAGCCGTCGGGAAACACCACTTCGTCGCCGTCGATGGCGTCGTCGTCCAAACCGTGTGCGTCGAGATCACCCTGGGCAACCCCCAGCTGTTCCTCGGCTCGGTGGCCGAGGAATTCACGCACTCGGTCCACACGATCGTTGTCCCAATTCATCTGCGCAAGAGTCGCTTCCACCGCGCCACCGAACGATGTAAGGGGAGCGGACTCGGCAATGGTCCTGGCGAACCGTTCGTCGAAGTCGTGAACGTCGGCGGCGAACCTCGCGGCCGCGGACTCGCTCAACCTGGCACCGGTGGGGGAGTAGTACGCGATCGGTCGACCATCCGGTTGGTAGCTGCCCACGGTGAACTCGGCTGTCCGAATACCGAAAGCGCGTACGGCGTCGGCAAGGGGGTTGTTGTCGATCCCGTGAATCCAGGAAGCACCGACGTCGAGAACGTTGCCGTCGCCGCGCACCGTCCAGACACGACCGCCCACACGATCGCGAGCCTCGAGGACGACAACTCGCCGACCTGCACGGTGCAGGATCCTGGCTGCAGTGGCACCGGATATTCCTGCTCCCACCACGATCGTGTCGAAATGGGTCATAGCTGCTCCGATCACGTAGTGGGCCAGGTCAGTTTCCTCTACCAGGGTTTCCCGGTCCCGAATTGCCGTTTCCGGAGTTGCCGGGACCTGAGTTGCCGTTGCCCCTGCCCGAATTGCCGTTGCCGGGATTATCGTTCTGCTGCGGTGCGGCGGGTGCTGCCGGTGCTGCAGGTTGGATCAGCACCGGATTCGATGATGGCGTCACCTCGGCGATGGTCGGGTTCGGCAAGGTGGTCGGCGAAGGCTGCGGCACCTGCGTCGTGGGTACGGCGATCGGCGACTCGTTCGGTGTCGGTGTCGTCGGTGATGCAGGCACCTGACCCGGGTCGTCGCTTGCGCTGGACGCCAGCCAGATGATTCCCGCTCCGAGCGCGAGGACGAGCGCGGCCGCCACCGGAACGATCCAACGTCGACGCACTGGATTGTGCGCGGTGCCTACGAGATCAGCAGCCGCAACTACGTTCGTGCGCTCGACAGGTATCACTGCGGTCGGCGGCAGTGGGGTTGTGCTTCCGACGATCCTGCGCAGTCGGTGCGCGACGGCAGCTGCGTCGGGGCGATCCTCCGGCTGCCGAGACGTCATAGCCGTCAGCAGCGAATGCCACTCCGGCCCGACATTCTCGGGGACGGCGGGATCACGGTGCAGTCGCGCTACCGCGGCGGCCACCGCGCTGCCCTCGAATGCCATGGTGCCGGTGAGGCACTCGATGAGGACGAGGCCGAGTGTGTAGATGTCGGACGGCGGTCCCGCAGACGTACCCGTCGCTTGTTCCGGGCTGAGATAGTGCGCGGTGCCGACTGTGGTGCCGTGCTCGGTGAGTCGCTCGGAGTCGACGATGCGGGCGATGCCGAAATCGGCCAGTTTGACGCACTGACCCGCACCCGAGTCCGGGGCGTGAGCGATCAGGATGTTGGCTGGTTTGATGTCCCGGTGCACCACGCCCCGGTCGTGGATGTACGCGAGCGCCTCCGCCATCTCGTTTCCGATCCGCGCAACATGGACGGCGGGCATCGATCTGTTCCGGCGAAAGCTGTTGAGCGTCGGTCCGTCGATCAATTCCATCACCAGATAGGGCGTGGCCAATCCTGCGGCGTCCTCGGCAGTTCCTGCGTCGTACAACGTGACCAGGCCTGGGTGCGACAGCGACGCCAGGGTTCGAATCTCTGCGTCGATCCGTTGGGCTGTGTCCACCGGTTCGCCGTGGCGGAATATCTTCACTGCCACCGGTCGGCCGAGGACTTGGTCCTCCGCGTGCACGACGTCGGCCATGGCACCGCGGCCCAGAACTGGGCCCAGTCGATATCGACCCGCGAACAGACGGTCCTGAGTAGGGCGAGAACGAACATCCTCGTCCATCGTGATTTCACCGCCGTTCGTCGACTACTCCGAGCACCCTATAGCCAACGAACAGTCGTTCGGAGTGCAGTCCGTTCTCGACTCTGTAAGTCCGTCGGGCATGATGATCAACCGGGTGGGGAGAGATCGAGCAGGCCTCGAGAAAGGTCCTACCCATGCGTCCCCAATCGACGAATGCGCAGATCCAGCCGATGTCGATCGACATCACGTCGGTCTACCAGCCGATAGTCTCCCTGGACGACCGCGCCGTGGTGGGGTACGAGGCCCTGGTGCGGACCAGCGGCGACGGTCCGTCCATTGCTCCGCCGGAGCTACTGCGCGCTGCACGCGAGCAGGGCGTGCTCAGCGACTTCGACTGGCGGTGCCGAGCGAGCGCACTGCACGGGGCCGTCGAGGCGGGTTATCCCAATGAGCTGGAGCTGTTCGTCAATGCAGAGCCGACCGCACTCGACACGCTCCCACCTCGAGACAGCCGGCCGCTGATTGCCGACGCCGCACGCCTGTCGATCACTGTCGAAATTACCGAACGAGACCTGATGGGAGATCCAGCAGGTTTGCTGAGGGCGGCCGAGCATGCCCGAAACATGGGTTGGCGGGTCGCCATCGACGACGTGGGAGCAGACTCGTCCAGTCTGGCGCTGATCCCGTTGTTGCGTCCCGACGTGATCAAGCTCGACATGACGCTCGTGCAGGAACGTTCGACCGACCAGACTGCCGCCATAGTTGCTGCTGTCGCCGCCGAGGTCGAACGTACCGGTGCCCTCGTGTTGGCCGAGGGAATCGAAACCGACGTACACGAACGCTATGCACGCGACATGGGTGCCGTTCTGGGACAGGGCTTCTTCTATGGTGCTCCGGGGCCACTCCCGGACTTCGGTGATGTGCGGGAACGAGTTGGATCTCTGGAGTTGGATGCGACAGTCACCGTCCGCGCTCCGGTGGCGGTGACACCCTTCGGTCTCATCCATCAGCTCGGTGCCCGCAGACATGCCGAGACAGCTTTTCTCGAGGCCATCGAGAAAAGCTTGCTGACCGGTGCGTTCGGCACCGGACCGTCGACAGTCGTGTTGGCTACGGCAAATGTGTCGAATCGGCTGACGCCCGCACGTGCCGCAGTCTTGGACGACCTGGCCGCGCGCACCGCTCTCGTGGCAGTGTTCGGCTTCGATCCAGCGCTGCCGCCGCACCGCTATCGGTCGGTGCCGGTGGGGGAGAACGAGCCGTTGGCCAGGGAGCGCTCGACTGTGATCGTGGCACCGATGTCGAGCGTGGCGCTGATCGCTGTCGAGTGTGGTGTCACGCCCGACGGCACGACACTCTACGACTACCGCCTGACCTACGACCGCGACGTCGTACTCGATGCAGCCACGGTGCTTCTCAGGCGAATTCCTGCGCGACCTTCGTCATGATCGGCCGATCCAAGCGGTCAAATTCAGGTAAACATTCGCTGTAAATTCGGTAAAGGGCTTCGACTGCACTCTTTGTGCTGTTCACTCGTAGGCATGAGCTCTCACCTCCTTGCCACCGATCATCTGGCCGCGGATGGAGGCACACTCAGCTCCATCGAGACGGCGATCAACAACGCGTTCGATCCGATCTCCGCCGCGGTGTCGAACTTCGTGTTCTTCACCGTCAACATCGGCGGTGCCGCTGTTCCTCTGATCGTGCTGTGGCTGATCCTCGGTGCCGTCATCTTCACGGTGACCTTCAAATTCATCCAGTTCCGCGGGATCAAGAGATCGCTGATCCTGGTGAGCGGCAAGGAAGACGAAGCCGATGCCCCGGGCGAGGTGAGTCATTTTCGCGCGCTCACGGCGGCCGTCTCCGGAACTGTCGGACTCGGCAATATCGCAGGTGTCGCGGTAGCGGTGACGCTCGGCGGCCCCGGCGCCACGCTGTGGATGATCCTCGCGGGTGTTCTCGGCATGGCTTCGAAATTCGTCGAGTGCACACTCGGTGTGAAGTACCGAGACATCAACGAGGACGGCACCGTGTCCGGCGGACCGATGAAGTACCTCACCAAAGGTCTTGCCGAGCGAGGTCTTGCCAAGGTGGGCAAGGTGATGGCTGTCTTCTACGCCATCATCATCACGTTCTTCGCCATCAGTGGCGGCAACATGTTCCAGGCCAACCAGACTTACGCGCAGGTTCGCTCGGTCACCGGCGGCGAGGACGGATTCCTCGGCTCCGACGGGGCAAAGGCCGTGTTCGGTATCGTCGTCGCGTTGATCATCGGACTGGTCATCATCGGTGGCATGAAGTCGATCTCCGCGGTGACCGCAAAGCTCGTGCCGACCATGGCCCTGATCTACATCGTCGCGTGTGGTGTGGTGATCGCCGTCAACTTCCGTTCCGTTCCCACCGCGTTCACGGCAATCTTCGAGGGTGCGTTCTCGCCCGAGGGCGTGGCAGGTGGTGTGCTGGGTGTCATGATCATCGGATTCCAGCGGGCCGCGTTCTCCAACGAGGCGGGGCTGGGATCAGCGGCGATCGCGCACTCCGCCGTCAAGACCAGGCACCCGGTCACGGAGGGATTCGTGGCCATGCTCGAACCCTTCATCGACACGGTCGTCATCTGTACTGCGACCGCTTTGACCATCGTGATCGCCAATACCGTCTCCTGGCAGGACCAGCGTGCCATCGTCGCCGAGACCGGCGAACTACCGGCAGGCGGAGTGACGCTCACCTCGGACGCCTTCGAGACCGTGCTGCCGTGGTTCCCGTACGTACTCACGCTGGCGGTGGCGCTGTTCGCACTGTCGACGGCGATCACGTGGGCCTACTACGGGCTACAGGCCTGGACCTCGTTGTTCGGCCGCAGCCGACTCTCGCGGAGCTTTTTCAACATCATGTTCTGCGTGTTCACGGTCGTCGGAACGGTGCTCTCGCTCGGCTCGGTTCTCGACTTCGCCGATGCCACTCTCTTCCTGCTGGCACTGGTCAATATCACCGGTCTGTACCTGCTGTTGCCGGTAGTCAAGCGTGAACTGTCCGACTACATGGCAATGCGCCGGGGTGAGCCGAACAAGGTCGACGCCGAGGTCTGAGATCCCTGGTTGGGTGGGTCAGCCGCCGGGGCCGATATGGCCTTGGCGGCGGGCCTGTTCGAGGAACACTGCCGTGGCGATCCCAGGGAACCGAGGGGAGCCCGCCGGCAGTGGACCGAGAACGTCGAACAGCCTGTCGAGCCGTTGGTAGAGCGTCTGCCGTTGTATCAGAAGGCTTTTCGCGGTCTCGGTCTTGCTGCCCCAATGGGTGATGTACGCCAGCAGGGTCGTGAACAGCTCGCTGTGCCGCTCGCGATCGTGCGCGAGCAACGCCCCGATCTGATTCTGGATGAACTTGTCGATAGTGGATTCTCCCGACATCGACTCCACCAGCAGAGCGACGGCGAAATCGCGGGCGTCGCGGATTCGACACTGAGGGTCTGGGTCCAATGCGAGCACCGCAGTGGCCGTGCTGAAACATCGGCGCAGACCATGGCGGTCGTTGGCTCCCGGACCGACGACCGCTCGTCGAATCCGCAACTCGCCGGCCCGCAACATCGACATCACGACCGGGCGTCGGTCGTCGAGTTGAGCCCAGCTGTCGAAACCGAGAACCGCGACGTGTCGGTCACCGATCCGGTGATGCCAGTTCCGCGCTGTGACCGCATCGGCGAGACGGCGCAGGGTTCCCGCAGGCGGGTCGACGTCGAATTCGACGGACAGCGTCAGGTAGGAATCGTGTTCGGACAGACCCATGCGCTCGGCGACGCCGTCGAGGTGGTCGGTGACATCGGAGGCAGGGTGTGCCGTTGCCGACAACAGTGAGAAGAAGCGTGTGCGCAGCCGGTCCTCCATCGTGGCCGGGTGCCCGCTCAGCAACGCGATCGACAAGATCTCCGGAGCCCTCTCCAACCCGGCGTTGATCGTGTAGATGTCGGCGTCAGGGCCGGGTGTCACGGTCAATGTTGCGACATCCGTTCCGCCGCTCGTCACCGGCACGTCGAAACCGGTGAACTCCGAGTGCGGGCTGGCGACGCCGGCCTGCCCGATCAAATCTCCCGACACCGAGTGCAGCGTCACCGACGAGCGAGTCTCGACGGCGAGTACGTCGAGAACTGCACCCACGGCCCCGTCTGTCTCGATCGAGGCCGACAACAACCGCGATATGCGGTCTGCCATGTGCAGCCTGCGCAGAGCGGAGTCGGCCAGTTGGCTGTTGATGCTCTCGCACACCTGCACGAACGGAACCCGGCGACGGAGTTGTACCACCGGAAAACCGACTCGGTCAGCGTGCTCGAGCAGAAACCGCGGAATGACGTCGAGGTGTCCGTTCGTCTCCACTGCGATCCCGACTACCCCTGCCGCCTTCATCGAATCGACATACGCCATCAGCCCGGCATCGGAACACGTTCCGAAGTTCGCGCCCTCCATCAAGATCAGCTCCCCACCGCGCAACAGCGGTGCGATGTCGAGTTGCTCACTGGCATGAACCCACCGCAGCGCCCGCGTTGCGGAACGCCCGGCCGCGACGAGTTCGGGACGCGCTGCGGACAGATAGACGTCGTCGAAGGCGTCGAGCAAATTCATAGGTGACATTTTGTCCACCCGCTGTTACGAGTGGCTTACATTACGTAAGGGTTCGGGAAACACACGAGAACCAGGCTGTGCGACAGGCCAACCGAACCGCCGGTCCGCCGAATTCCTGAGGAGCTCACGGTGACCACACATTCCCACGACATCGAGGAATCGCTGCAACCGATTCCCGAAAGCCAGAGAATTACAGCGCTGTCCGGTCAGTTCTGGATATGGGCAGGCGCGAACATTGCACCGATCAATTGGGTGCTCGGCGCGCTCGGCATCAGCATGGGCCTCGGGCTGACCGACACATTGACGGTGCTCGTCCTCGGAAACGTGATCGGAATGTCGATCTTCGGGTTCTTCGTCCTACTCGGACAGCGAACGGGTACCACCGGAATGCTGTTGGGACGCTCGGTCTTCGGGCGTCGAGGCAACTATGTTCCGTCTGCCGTCCAAGCCGTGGTGGTAGTCGGCTGGTGCGCGGTGAACACCTGGATCGTCCTGGACCTGGTGATGGCATTGCTCGGCGAACTCGGCTGGGTCGATCCGGGTGCCGCTAACGTCGGATGGAAGGTCCTCGTGGCTGCAGCCATCATGGCAATTCAGGTCGGTATCTCCATGGCCGGGTACCGGGCTATCGCTGCGTTCGAGCGCTGGACGGTTCCGCCCACCGTCGCCGTCCTGGTTCTGATGTCCATCGTGGCCTGGTTCTACCTCGACATCGACTGGAGCTACTCAGGTCCCAACGGTGTTGCCCTGGCAGGCTCCGAGCGCATCGTCGCCATGTCAGCCGTGATGACGGCCATCGGAATCGGATGGGGCCTGACGTGGCTGACCTATGCGGCGGACTACTCCCGGTTCGTGAGTACCAGCGTTCCACGACGCAAGCTGTACCTGGTAAGTGCGTTGGGGCAGTTCATTCCCGTCGTCTGGCTCGGTGTTCTCGGCGCGACGCTGGCCACCACCAACGGCTCCGTCGATCCGGGCAAGCTCATCGTCGAGAACTTCGGTGCACTCGCTGTACCGGTGTTGCTGTTGGTTCTGCACGGCCCCATCGCTACGAACGTCCTCAACGTCTACAGCTTCGGTGTCACGGCGCAGGCCCTCGACATCAGACTGAGTCGGCGGACGCTGAACTTGTGCGTCGGTGTTCTCGCCTTGGCCGCCAGCGTGTTCTTCGTGTTCCAGGAGGATGCGGCCGAGACTCTCGACGCCTGGCTGGTCGGAGTGGTGGGCTGGGTAGCGACGTGGGGTGCCATCATGCTGGTGCACTACTACGTCTTCGAGCGCGCCAGCACCCGCTACGACCATCTGTTCGACGAAGTGGGTTCGAGGAGGATCCAGGACGTCAACTGGCGTGCGCTCGTGGCGTTCGCGGTGGGAATTGTCGGAACCTGGATGTTCCTCAACGGCCTGGTCCCGGCGCTGCAGGGATTCGGCTCGCAGGCACTCGGCGGTCTCGACATCTCGTGGCTGGTCGGCGGGAGCGCCGCAGCGCTCACCTACTACCTACTCGCACGAAAAACGCATCGGCGGTGGACTGTTCGGCAACAGCTACCGGACGGGCAGGCACCGGCTCCCCAACCGGTCGAATAGCGTCCGCTCCGACTTCAGACCGCGCAGTCAAGGAAAGAGACATGGGAATCCTCATCAGAAACGCGCACGTCATCACCATGGACAGCCGCACCGGATCCGAGCCGATCGTTCGCAGCATCCGAATCGAGAACGACGTAGTCACCGCAGTCGCCGGTGATCTCGAAGCCCGAGAAGGCGACACGATCATCGACGGGCGTGACCGGCTGGTGACGCCGGGTTTCGTCAACGCGCACACGCATTCTTGGGAGACGTTCTACAAGGGCCGATACGACAACATGCCCCTCGAGATGTGGATGGCCATGTCGTATCCCATTCTCGGCGACAGTCGCGTCGAACCCGATCTGGTTCGTCTGCGCAGCACGTTGTTCGCAATCGAATCTCTCGAAGCGGGCGTCACCACGATCGTCGACGACGTGCTGGAGAACCCGACTCAGGATTGGGCGCAACTGTCGGCGGTGTTCGACGCGTACGAACAGATCGGCATCAGAGCCAACATTTCCGGACACGTGATCAGCAAGCCGTTCGTCGACACCGTGCCGTTCGTCGTCGACTACCTACCGCAGGAGATCACAGCCGAGATCTTGTCCCATCCCGTCCCCACGACGGGGGAGTATCTAGCCTTCAGCAGGCAGGCATTCGAGCAGTATCACGGTCGAGGGAACGGACGTCTGCGGTACATGGTCGCCCCCTCGGCACCACAACGGTGCGACGAGGATCTTCTGGTCGGCGCTACGCGGTTGGCTCAGGAATTCGACGCCGAATGCCACATCCACGTGCTCGAAACCAAGACTCAACTGGTTACGGGAACCGAGATGTACGGCGGCTCACTGGTGGCGTACATGGACAGGATCGGTGCCCTGTCACCGAATACCACACTGGCGCATGGCATTTGGCTGACCGAAGATGACATGTCGATGATCGCTTCGGCGGGCACATCGATCTCGCACAATCCGATCTCCAATCTCAAGCTCGGGTCTGGGATCGCCCCGTGGCGCGCACTGCGTAACGCCGGCGTGAATCTCGGACTCGGAACCGACGGGTGCTCGAGCAGTGATTCTCCACGGATGCTCGACGTCGTGAAATCAGCTGCGCTGCTGCACAAGGTCACCAGTCCAGACTTCGCCACCTGGCCGAGAGTGGACGAGGTGCTGCATGCGGCCACGGTCGGCGGTGCCCGCAGTGCACTCCTTCAGGACACCGTCGGTTCGGTCGAGGTCGGGATGCAAGCAGATCTGGTGATCTTCGACCTCGAGACCATGGCGTTCACCCCTCGGCAGAAGCTCGATCGGCAACTGGTGTATTCCGAGAACGGATCGTCGATCGACACGGTGATCGTGGCCGGACGCATCGTGGTCGAGGGCGGACGGGTCACCACCGTCGATCGTTCGGCAGTACTGGCCGAACTCGCCGAGCGCCTCGACGAGATCGTGACGCGCCAGAACGAACTGGATTCGCAGAACAGGCCACTGCTCGACGCGTTGGCCGCAATGTACGACAGGGCGATGTCGACCCGCGGAGCCGTCAACCGATTCAGTGACGACGAACGGGCGTGGCTGGTGTGACGGGCCGTGTTCGGTTCGGTGTAGGGCCGAGCTAACTGCTGCCGAACGGCGTGGGAGCAACCTGCACGGGGTAGGCCGCGACGTTCATCACCACGTCGCCCGCGCACGGTCCGCTGTCGATGACGGTGCGCCATACACCGGAGAACGTGCCATCGGGCTGAGGCGTGTACGTCGCAACGGAGTGCGCCGGAGCCAACGGGCGTGGGACATCAGGGCCCTGGTAGCAGTCCCATATCCAGTCGTACACGTGGACCCAGCTCGTTCCGTCCCAGGTGTACTGAGGAGGCTGGGGGAGAGTGGGATTCTTCGGGGGAGGGCCGCCGACCACGGTTGCCACGCAAGGACCACCCATGCACGTGGAAACGAACATGTAGTCGTCGGAGAAATCCGGTTCCGGCTGGCGGGCAGCCAGGCTGGAACCGGATTTGGTCGCTGCGAATCGTTCCAGCGTGTACAGGCCGTTCCAGGATGCATCGCTCGTCGTCGGTGCTGCCGTCGCAGGCATGATCACTGTCGTCGACCACGCAGCAACCAGAACGACGCCCAGGATCACTTTTCGCATTCGGCGATACTACCGGCCGGTCGGACTGTTCTGAGGGGAAACGTTCAACGCTCTACTTGCACGAACGGTCTCCATCGTTACGCTGGATCCGTGGTCGAAACGGATCGGGTGCCATGAAGATCGATTTCAAGAAGACGCTCGACTCGTATTCGACCCAGCGCAATGTCTTTCGGACTCTCGCCGTGCCGCCGTTGCAGTATCTGATGATCGACGGACGCGGTGATCCGAATACCGCGCCCGAGTATGCGGACGCACTCGCCGCTCTCTACCCCGTGGCGTACGCGCTGAAATTCGCCAGCAAGAAGGACCTCGACCGCGACTACGTCGTCCCGCCGCTGGAAGCTCTGTGGTGGGCCGACGACATGGCGTCGTTCACCACTGCTCGCAACAAGGCCGAGTGGAACTGGACCGTCATGATCATGGTGCCCGACTGGATCGACCCAACAATGTTCGAGGCGGCGGTGGCGTCAGCCGGTGCGAAACGCAGGTCCGAGGCGTCGACCAAAGTTCGGTTGGAGACCCTGAGCGAGGGACTCTGCGTTCAGACACTGCACATCGGGTCCTACGACGACGAGACGCCGGTGCTGGCCGAACTTCACGATCGGTACATCCCCGATTCCGGATTGACGATGACCGGCAGACACCACGAGATCTACCTGAGCGATCCGCGCCGGGTCGAGCCCGCGAAACTCCGGACTGTTTTCCGTCAACCGGTTGTGCGTTCAGCGGGGTAGTCGACGCTCTGACACGATGGCCGACATGACCAACGCGGTGCGTCCGGCTTCGTTCACAGCCGGAACCCTCACCTTGCTCGGGGCTCTCTATTTTGCGCAGGGACTACCATTCGGATTTTTCACTCAGGCACTCCCGGTTGTACTGCGGGAGTCGGGATTCTCGCTGGTGAAGATCAGTGCCACCGGTGTGCTGTTTCTGCCCTGGGCGCTGAAATTTCTCTGGGCACCGTACGTCGATCGCTACGGATCCAGACGACGGTGGCTGCTGTCGCTGCAGTGTTCGGCTGCGGTGGTGGCTCTGGCGTTGTCGTTCCTCGACTTGTCGTCGACGTTGCGCTGGTTGTTCGTCGGCATCTTCGTCATGAATGCGCTCTCGGCCACGCAAGACATCGCGACCGACGGAATTGCGGTCAGAACGCTGACCGCGGCGCAGCGCGGGTTGGGCAACGGCCTCCAAGTCGGTGCCTATCGAATCGGAATGGTGTGTGGCGGTGGACTGCTGTTGTGGCTGTTCACCTTTGCCGGGTGGCGAGTGTTGTTCGTCGCGATGGCGTTGCTCATCGTATTGACGACTGTCCCGGTGTGGTGGATGCGCAGGCAACTCGACGCGGCGGATGCCGCTTCCGATCGGCGCGGAGAGTCGGAATCGCCGGCTCGGCTTGCGGTTGTCTGGTGGTCCAGGCTTCGCAGGCCCGGCATGGTCGCGTTCATACTGCTGATCATCGGGTTCAAGTTCGGAAACTCGATGGGATCGGCATTGGTGGGGCCGTTTCTGTCGGACAGTGGACTGTCGCTGCCACAGATCGCGTTGGTCGAGGGCGGCCTCTCTTCGGTGGCAGCGCTCGGGGGTGCTGCCCTCGGGGCGTGGATGACCTTCCGGCACGGACGTCGCCGGGCGCTGTTGGTGGGCGGAGTGAGCCAGACCCTGAGCCTCGCGTTGTACGTCATCGCGTCCCTCGGCATCGGTGGATTTCCACTACTGATCACGGCGAACATCACCGAGCACGTGCTCGGCGGCGCGGCCACGGTCGCGGTGTTCGCGCTGATGATGGACGCATCTGAGAAGCGTTTCGCAGGAAGCGACTACACGTTGATGGCCTGTGCGGTCGTGTTCGCGCAAGGGGCGGCAGGAATCGCAGCCGGTGTGGTGGGAGACCTGTTCGGCTACACAGCAATGTTCGGTTCTGCCCTGGTGTTGTCCGGAATCGGCTGCGCAACATTGCTTGTCGCGCTCGACCGGGGTTGGGGCCCCGAAGGTCTCCGGCAGGTGATTCCTCCGAAGACCTTCGCCGGCTAGGTGTAATGAGCAGGGACGGTTGCGCCGGGGCTCAGCTACCGGCCGTGGATCCCGCGATGTTCACCATCCACTGCACACCGAACTTGTCGGTCAGCATGCCGAACGTATCGCCCCACGGAGCCTTGTCGAGGCCCATCGTGAATTGCGCGTCGACGGCGAGCTTGTTCCAGTACCCCGTCAATTCGTCCTCCTCGTCGCCGCTGAGAGAGACGCTGATCGCGCTACCGGGAGTGTGTTCCATCGAGGACGGTGTATCCGCACCCATCAAGGTGAATCCGTTGGAAGTGGTCAACTGGCCGTGCATGATCTTGTTCTCATCGGCGGGATCCTCGCTGGCGTGTGCTTCGCCGAACGTGCTGATCGTCAGCTCGCCCCCGAACACGGACCGGTAGAACTCCATGGCCTCGCGGGCGTTGTCACGAAACGAAAGATACGGATTGAGAAGGGACATGGCAGGCTCCTTTTTCGCTGATGTGCATCCGTCGAAACGGTAGACCCGCACTACGACGAAAAGTCACCGGACGAGGTATCGGTATCTCCCGGCCTAGGAATTGCGGACTCCCATCGAGCCTGTCGCTCGTCTTCGGACTGCTCCCACCACGGTGTTCCCCGTTCACCGAGAGCGACCTTGGTTGCCTGCACACCCGCGCGAGACTCCGGGGCACCCGACGTACGTTTGACCTCCCTGCGCCAGGCCATGAGAATCGACCGCAGTTCTGCGTTTCGATTCTCGGGTATGTCGGGATCCGTTGCGCGCCAACGTCGCCCCTTTATGACAACGTAGTGGCCGTCTTCGGTGCGATCCGGTTCGTCAGCCATGAGTACACACTGCCATGGGTCAGCTGCTCAGGTACTTCGGAACCTCGATTGCGTCCAGTCCGAGGGCCACAGCAGCGCGAGCGGTCACCGGCCCGACGAGATTGCCGGTTCCGTTGTAGCCACCAAACGCGATCACTCCGTCAGCGACGTAGCCACACAACGGCCGCCCGTCCGCGGTGAACCCCACCGACGCTGCCCACCGGGCGTTCACGGAGACGTGTTCACCGGCAAACAACTCGGCGAGCGAATCGAGGTAATTCTGCACTCGGGCCGTCGGTTCGTTGGAGAAGGTCCACTCTTCCTCGGCGAACAAGTCGCGGCCACCCCCGACGTACAGCCGTCCCGACGCATCCTGCTGCGCGTAGTCGTATCCCCACCGTCCGTACACGGGGCACGGCAACCGACCCGCCGAGACAGGAGCGGTGGCGAGCATCTGGAGGCGGGCCGTCCGAACTCGACCGTCGAGCTGGGGGAGTACGCGTTCGAGGCGACCGTCCACGGCAACCAATATGAGATCACAGCGGATCACCCCGGTCGGCGTTGTCACCGCTCCGGGTTCGATGCCAACCGCGGGTGTGTACTCGTGGAGCCTGGCGCGACCGGCCAGCGCCGCCGCCATTCCGACTGCACGACGGGCAGGATTCATCACCGCATCATCGGGCAGGAAGATGCCGTTTCCCAGCTCGCCCGAATACTCTTCGACGGCAATGTTGTTCTCGCGCAGACACTTCTGCAAATCCGCGCAGTCCTGCGCATCGGCGGGGTCGGCCTCCGTGTCCGGGACGCCCGCAAGTCTGATCGACCCGGTGCGGCGGACAACGGACGATCCGAGGAGTGCTTCCAGCGAATCGATCTCGTCGAGGGTTGCACGGTACAAATCGACGGCGCAGGGCCCCCACATCGACAGTGCGGTATGCAGAAACGATGCGGGGCCGCCCAACAAGAAGCCGCCGTTTCGGCCCGCCGCACCGGCCGCAACTCGCCCGGCATCGATTCCGACGACATCGAGACCACGGCCGAGCAGATCAGCGACAGCGGCCATGCCCGATCCGCCGAGGCCGACGACGCAGACGTCGGCAGCGCAGTCGCCGTCCGACGGGGGCAATCCCTGCCAACCGGACACGACAGTGTCGTCGTCCCACGCCGGCCGGGACATGTCGATGCTGACGGTGCCGATCATGCCGACGATGGTATTCGTCGACCGATACCGATGGTCTACGATTCCGGCACCCGACACTTTCGACTGTGAGGACCGCCGATGCGCACTCTGATCGTGACCGCGTTCGTTTCGCTCGACGGCGTGATGGAAGGACCCGGCGGCGAGGCCGGCTATCGCAACTCCGGATGGACGTTCAAGGACATCGAGTTCGACCCGGCGGCGTACGAAATCAAGGGCCGCGAGCAGGAGGAAGCCACTGCGCTGCTGTTGGGGCGCACCTCCTACGAGGCATTTGCGCCGATCTGGCCCACCATGGACGATTTTGCCGGCTACAACGCGATGCCGAGGTACGTGGTGTCGTCGACGCTCGAGCAGGACGACTCACGTTGGCCGGCAACCATTTTGCGTGGTGTCGACGACGTTGCCGAGCTCAGGAACTCCGATGGTGGGCCGATCTCCATACACGGCAGCGCCACCCTGGGACGAAGTCTCGCCGACGCCGGACTCGTCGATCGGTACCACCTGCTCGTCTTTCCGCTGCTGCTCGGGGCGGGAAAACGATTGTTCAGTGAGGCCGACAAGGACACAACGCATCTCGACTTGGTCGAACACGAGGTCTACGGCAACGGAATTCAGAAGCAGGTGTTCGACGTACGTCGATGACCCGACGGGGTGGGCCTCAGACGTCGTCGCTCCGGATGGTGCGTCGCCGAACGGAGACGAGTTGCAGCTCGGGGCGTGACGCCGCCACGCGCTCGATTCGGTCGAGAACGTCGGTGACGTGGTCGCGATCGCCTGCTACGACGGACGCGCCGATACCTGCTCGTCGGTGCAATTCGCGATGATCGGTCTCTGCGACCGTTACTGCAAATTTGCGGTGCATCTCGGAGATCACCGGCCGGATCACGGAGCGCTTCTCTTTGAGTGAGTGAACATCGCCGAGAAGGAAGTCGAATTCTATCCATCCAATCCACATAGGCACGCCAGTGTAATGCCGGCGGCACCCGAGTAGTCCCGACTCGAGGTGGCGATGGCCGTCGATACACGCAATTCGACCCTCGGGTTCGTACACTGACGTCATGGCTGCGCCGGAGGGACATGGATCCTTGCCGCCGAGCCTTGTCGAAATGGCGACCCGCCAGGTGCGATCCGAGGTGCTCAGCGGTGAGCTCGAACCCGGATCACGAGTCGTCGAGGAGACTTTGTGCTCGCGCCTCGGAATCAGCCGTGCACCGGTTCGCGAGGCGCTTCGCCTGTTGGCTCAGCAAGGGCTCGTCGAACACCTTCCGCGCCGTGGGTTTCGGGTGACCGTGTGGTCGGCGGAGGACATTCTCGAACTCTTCGAGCTTCGTCAAGTTCTCGAACAGCATGCGCTCAGGCGTGCACTCCCGGTTGCGTCCTCGACGTCCCGCGATTCGTTCGCTCCGGTCCGTGCAGCTCTCGACGAGATGCGTGGCGCCGACTCCCGCGGAGACACGCTGGGGAAGGACGACGCACATCGTCGCTTTCACGAAGCCATCGTCTCGCTGGCCGGTAGCCGTCAGCTCGACGTGGCGTACGCGCCGATATTGCTGAAATTGCAGCTACCCATGGCTCGCAACCTGAGAGAGGAAGCTCGGGTCGCGAATCCGGTCGACGGGATCAGGCGTCACGAGTGGTTGCTCGACGCGATCGAATCCAACGATGTCTCGGTGGCGCTTGCTGCGCTGAAGCAACACGGCGAACTCACGTACCTGCACCTCGAGAGTATTTCCTAACAGACTCGAAACACGTCGACAACCTGCAGAAACACAAAACTGTCGACAATCGACGGTATGAATCCAGGCATGGGCCCCACGTTCGGCCCCACCGTTGCAGAGATGCTCCAGGCGTACCGGACCGGGGCAAAGACTCCATCGAGTGTTGTCGAAGCATTCTCGGACGCCGCGGAGTCGCGCGGCGACGACGGCACCTGGATCACCGTCGTCGGGCGCGCGGAACTCTCCGCGGCGGCCGCAGCGCTGGAAGCTCGGACCGACCCGCTGTCGCTTCCGCTGTTCGGCATTCCTTTCGGAGTGAAAGACAGCATCGACGTGGCCGGGTACCCCACCACCCTCGCCTGCCCGGACTATGCGTACACACCGGATTCGACGGCACCTGCGGTTCAGGCACTGCTCGACGCCGGAGCCATCTTTGTCGGCAAGACCAGTCTCGATCAGTTCGCAACAGGGCTGAACGGCACTCGCACACCACACACCGTTCCGCGAAGTGTCTACGGCAACGACATGATCTCGGGCGGATCGAGCTCCGGATCTGCCTTGGCCGTCGCACTCGGGCAGGTGCCGTTCTGCGTGGCCACCGACACCGCCGGATCCGGTCGAGTACCGGCCGCGCTCAACGGAATCGTCGGATGGAAACCATCACGTGGCCTGATCAGCACCATCGGACTCGTCCCCGCCTGCAAGTCACTGGACTGCATCACGCTGATGGCATCGTCCGTCGAGGACCTAGACCTCGTGTTCGACGTGATGTGTCGTGAAGACCCGGAAGACGGGTGGTCACGCCCACGTGGAGGCAGATACGACGGTCGCGAGATCACCGTCGGACTACCGGACCCGACCCAACTGGATTTCTTCGGCGACGTGGCCATGGCCGACGCGCATTCGGCTGCGCGGGAGTTGTTGCCCACGTACGGACTGCACACGGCAACAGTCGATCTGATGCCGTTTCTCGATGCCGGCTCGTTGCTGTACCAAGGACCGTGGGTTGCCGAGCGGCTGGTCGAGTTCGACGAATTCCTCACCGAAAAGCCGGATTCCATCGTCCCCGTCGTCCGCGAGATCTTCCTGGGAGGGCGTCGGTACAGCGCAGTCGATGCTTTTCGCGCCCTGCAGACACTCCAGCAGCTTCGTGCTCGCGTCGCACAACTCTGGAGCTCGATGGACGTGATGATCGTGCCGACCATCGGCACCACTTTCACCGTTCCGGAGGTGCTCGCAGACCCAATCGCGTGCAATACGAAGCTCGGTCACTACACCCACTTCGGGAACCTTCTCGACCTGACGGCCGTGGCAGTCCCCGCGGGGTTCACCGAAGACGGTCGACCGGCCAGTCTCATGGTGATCGGGCCCGCGCTCGCCGACGACACGGTGCTGGCGGTCGCAGCCAGGATCATCGGCGAACGACGCATCGTCTCGGCTCCCACTCCAACCGAAGAATCGCCTGTCGACATCGTCGTTGCGGGGCATCATCTGTCAGGCGAGCGGGCCAATTCGCAACTGCTCGAGCTGGGCGGAACCATGGTGGAGGCGACGACTACCGCACCGACGTACACACTGCTTCGGATCGGAACCACCGATCCCACACCTGGCCTGCTGCGAGTTCCATTCGGCGGCAGCGCAATACACGTGGAGAGGTGGCGACTGCCCGCCGCCTCTCTTGCTGTACTCGCGGGCAGACTGCCGGCGGTGCTCGCTCTGGGACGAGTGCTGCTGGCCGACGGTTCCGACGTTCTCGGCTACGTCTGCGACGCGACTGTCCAGACCGGAGCGGAGGGCCACGACGTCGACGACATCAGCGAGTTCGGTGGCTGGCGGGCATACTCCCGGGCGCTTTCATCCGAGTACGACACTTCGACTGCAGCACAGGAGATCTCATGACATCGGAATATCCACCGGAATCGGTGGTTCCGTCGGCCTCACCCTCGGAATTCACCATCGGCACCGCGACGACGGCGCTACTCGTCATAGACATGCAACGGGACTTTCTGTTGCCCGGGGGATTCGGCGAAAGCCTCGGCAACGACGTCGGCCTTCTTCGGAGCGTGATCGAACCGCTCGCACGCCTCATCTCGGTGGCACGAGAAACCGGCATCCCGGTGATCCACACCAGGGAGGGTCATCTACCGGATCTGTCCGATTGTCCGCCGGCAAAGCTGCGCCGCGGCACCCCGTCACAACGCATCGGAGATCCAGGAGCGTTCGGCCGCATCCTGATTCGCGGTGAGTACGGTCACGACATCGTCGACGAACTGGCACCGATCGCCGGCGAGACCGTCATCGACAAGCCCGGGAAGGGAGCGTTCTACGCAACCGAACTCGCCGAAATTCTGATCGCCGCAGGAATCACCACACTGCTCGTCACCGGGGTGACGACCGAGGTATGCGTGCACACGACAGTGCGTGAAGCCAACGATCGCGGATACGAGTGCCTCGTGGTGACGGACTGCGTAGGTTCGTATTTTCCGGAATTTCAGCGAGTGGGCCTCGAGATGATCTCGGCTCAAGGCGGAATTTTCGGGTGGACCGCGCCGTCGGAGGACGTAGTCGCTGCGTTGTCTGCTTTCGTCCCCACCTCGGCGAGTCGATAGGACCTCGGACATGACCATGGACGTGAAAGATCAACCCGCTGCCGGCCCGTCGTCTCCGTTCGTTCTCTCGTGGTGGACGAAGGGAGACACCAACGCGTTCTTCGGACTCGGCTTCAACATCCTCGTCAACGTGCTCACGCTGACGACACTCAGTATCGCAGTGGTCGGGATTCCGTCGAGTGACGTCCTCGGGACTCTGCTTCCCGCCCTCGGTATCGCACTGATTCTGGGAAACCTCTACTACATGGTTCTCGCGCGTCGATTGGCCAAGCGCGAGAGACGAACCGACGTGACAGCGCTGCCTTACGGGCCGAGCGTTCCGCATATGTTCATCGTGGTGTTCGTAGTCATGTTGCCGGTGTACCTGGCAACGGGAGACGCGCTGCAGGCGTGGGCAGCGGGGTTGGCCTGGGCGTTCATGATCGGCATCATCGTGATGATCGGCGCATTCGTCGGGCCGTACATTCGGAGGATCACCCCGCGCGCTGCCATGCTCGGCACCCTTGCCGGCATCTCGATCACGTTCATCGCAATGCGTCCGGCCGCTCAGATGTGGGAGGCAGCCTGGATCGGGTTGCCCGTTCTGGCCATCATTCTGATCGGCTTCTTCACGGATGTGAAGCTGCCGGGCAACATCCCGGTCGGTCTCGCAGCGCTCCTGGTAGGCACGGCGATCGGTTGGATCGGCGGATACATGTCGGTCCCGGACGTGTCAGAAGCGGCGAGCAACATCGCACTCGGCCTACCCGATCTGCGCCTCGATCTCCTACTCGACGGTCTCGGTAATCTGGCTCCGCTGCTCGCTACCGCAATTCCGTTGGGGGTGTACAACTTCACCGAGGCGATGAGCAACGTCGAAAGTGCATCCGCCGCGGGAGACAATTACAACCTCCGCAGCGTGTTGCTCGCGGACGGATTCGGTGCGATCGTCGGCTCGGCCTTCGGCTCGCCGTTTCCCCCTGCGGTCTACATCGGCCACCCGGGCTGGAAAGACGCGGGCGGCCGAACCGGGTATTCGCTCGCGTCGGGTGTCGCGATCGGAATCATGTGTTTTCTCGGGCTCTTCGGATTACTGGCCACGCTCCTTCCGATTCCAGCTATCGTCCCGATTCTGCTGTACATCGGATTGCTGATCGGTGCTCAGGCATTCCAGTCGGTGCCGAAGCTCCACGCCATCGCGGTGGTCGTGGCACTGCTCCCCAACCTCGCGGAGTGGGCGGTGGGCCTGATCGACAATGCGCTCAGTGCTGCCGGCACATCGGCGACGGAAGTGGGAAGCGAGGCGCTGGGCCAGGCAGGTGTCGTGTACGACGGGCTGAAGACGTTCGGGTCCGGAGCGGTACTCGCCGGACTGATGCTCGGCACCATCGTCACGTTCGTTCTCGACAAACGATTTGTTGCCGCCGCTGCAGCAGGTGGGGTTGCTGCAGCGTTGTCGTGGGTCGGCTTGATCCACTCGCACCAGGTGGGATGGGCCGCCAATCCCCAAGTGGCCCTGGGGTACCTGTTCTTCGGACTGGTGTGTCTGGCGTACTCGCGGCTGGTTCCCCGCACGACGCGGACGGACGAGGCGCAACCAGTCGGTGAGTCAGGGGAGTAGCGCTCCCGGTGCGGGCCGCTCGGCCCGCACCGGGAGATGCCTCAGCTCTTGCCGAGGAGGCCGAGGGAAACAAGATCGGACAGATACTTCTCGATCAGTCCACGCCCGAGGTGCGGAATCTCCCCGACGGCCGCAGCGAACTCGTCCGCCGGCAACATCGCACCCGACGACGGTTGCTGCGGTTGCGCGTACGACTGAATCAAGGGAAGCAGCGAATGCGAACGCTGCTTTTCCGGAAGAGCCTCGACCGCAGCGCTGAAGCGCTCGAACCATTCGTCGTAGTTCGCGACGATTTCGATGTCGCGACCCGCCTCGCGGATCCAATCGACGAACGTGTCCAGCGAGATGCTGTCGTCGTGCGGGTTGAGAATGTCGAAGGTTCGGTAGCCCGATACGTCGGCACCGGCAATCGACGTGATGGCTTCGGCGCTGAAATCGGCAGGGAGCCCGTCGTAATGGGCCAGGGGGCGCCCACTGTCGTCTGTGGGTGCACCGGTGCCCGTGGCGTAGAACGTCCTGGGAGCCAGGCCGGTGGCCACGACCGAGAGGATCAGACGCGTGAACACATCCGGTACGTTGAGCTGACCCGACCACGTGCTGTGCGCGAGGATCATGTCGGAGCGAAAGACCGACACCGGCAGGCCGAATTCGTCGAATGCGTTGCGCAACAACACTTCGCCGGCCCACTTGGAGTTGCCGTAGCCGTTGGCGTAGGAATTGTCGACAGCTCGCGAGGGGCTGTCGATGCGAATGTCGCCGTTCTCCCGGAAATTGTCGACGCCCACAGCGACGGCGACCGTCGACAGGTAGGTCACCGGCTTGACATGGTCGGTCAGCGCGAGCCGAATCACCTCCGCCGTACCGACGACATTGGGACCGAACAGGTGCTCGTACGGAAGAGCGTGGTTGACCAGCGCAGCGGGGTGAACGATGCGATCGACCCGCTCGGCCAGAGCCGCGAACTCGTCGTGGTCCAAGCCGAATCGAGGCGTGCCCAGATCTCCTGCCACAACCTCGAGCGCGGAGTCTGCCAGAGCCCGGTAGTGAGCGGACAGCTTTTCGTCACCACTGTCGAACGCTGCATCGAGTCGAGAACGCGCGTCGGAATCGGAGCGCCCGCGAACCAAGCACACCACCGTCCCGCCTACCTCGGCCATACGCTCGAGCCATTCCAGGCAGAGGAAGCGGCCGAGGTATCCGTTGGCACCGGTCAACAACACTGTCTCGGTTCGGGTGCGAGGGCCGGCAACGTGATGAGCGGTATCGAGGAGTGTCTCGTCCAGGAATGCAGCCAAGCGCAGGTCGGAGGCGTGCGCGACGGTGGCGTCGCGTCCGTGTACCGAGGCGAATGTTGCTGTGTCGGAATCGTTGTCCCGGGCCGAGGTGATGTAGTCGGCCAAGGCGGACAGATCCATGGCCGGCCCCGTGATCACTCCCACCGGCACGTCCACTCCGTAGATGTCTCGCAGGAGCGTCGAGAACGTCAACGCCGACAACGAGTCTCCACCGAGGTCGCTGAAATGTGCGTCGGGTCGGACATCGGATCCGTCGCATCCCAGCAGTGCCTGTGCTGCATCGCCGACGGTGGTCAGAACCGGGGCGTCGGCACCATGGCGTCGAAGCTCGCGGATGCGTTCGTTCTGACCCGACTCGAGATCTACGTAGCGACGCTCGAGATCGGCACCATAGCGTTCGACGAGCTTCGGCCGTAGTTGCTTCCCGGCGCCCGAGAGGAGCCCGTTCTCCTGAGTGAACGGCTGGTGCTCGATCGTCACGTCACGCGGAATTTCGTACGAGTTCAGCGATTCCGTACGAGCGATTTCTTGCAGCGACTCGATGATCGAGGCTGTGGTCGTATCCGGGTGAGACGGGACGACGACGGCAAGCAGATATGCGCGTTGGCTGTTGCCGTAGAGGAATATCTGGTCCACCAGATCGCTGGTACCGAACACTGCCTCGAGACGGGCAAGGGCCACGAACTCACCCTGGGCCAGCTTGAGAACGTTCTTGCGGCGGTCGACGTAGGCGAGTCGGTCCGGCTCGATCTCGGCGACAACGTCTCCGGTGCGATAGAAGCCCTCGGAATCGAACACGTCCGCGGTGACGTCCGGGCGCTTGTAGTACCCGGGAATGATGGACGACGTCTTGAGTAGGAGTTCGCCGCGTGGATGCGGGGTGTCGGTGGAGAAGTAGCCGAGCTCGGGTACGTCGTCGAGTTTGTACTCGATCACCGGCGGACGCGCGATGATGCCGTCGTGCAGCACCATTCCGGCTTCGGTGGAGCCGTAGTTGTCGCGGACCTGGATGTCGAGCAGCTCGGTAACGAAGTCCTTGACCTCCGTCGCGATCGGCGCGGTGCCGACCATCGCCGCCAGGATGCGTCCGCCGAATCGGTCGTTCCTGTGGCGCTCCAGAACGTCTCGACGGACACTGTCTTCGTCTCCGCCACTGGACCGGTCGACCTCTCGGTCGATCTCGGCAAGGACGTTGTGCCGAATCATCTCGCACACTCGGGGAATCAACAGTGCCATCGTGGGCCGAGCGAGTGCGAAGTCCTCGAACAGGGTGGACAGGTCGCTGGCTCCGGCGAAGTGCACCGTCCCGCCGGCAGCGAGCGCCGAGAACACGAGACCACGGCCGGCCAGGTGACTCATCGGAAGATAGTCGAGAGTGATCACGGGGAAAGCAGGCCGGTCCACGGATTCGGAGGAAGCTCCGGTGTGGTGCCAGGCTCCGGTCCAGGCTCCGCAGACGATTCGTTCGGTGTGCATCGCTCCTTTGGGAGTTCCGGTGCTGCCGGAGGTGTAGATCAGTGTCGCGAGTCGGTCGGGATCTTCGGCATCGGGTAGTGGAATCTCCGGTAGTTGCTCGCCGTCGCGAATCAGCTCGGTCAGGGGCCGGATGACGACCCCGGCCTGTTCGGCATCGTCGCGCGCGGACTTCATGATCCGTGTGTGCACGTCGAGTTCAGCGTCGTAATCGAGGACGACAATTCGCCGAATGGACCTGCACTGGCCGGCAACCTGGACCGCAACGGACAGATTGTCGACGTCGGCTGCGAGGACGACGGGTTCGACCTCGTCCGCGATGGCCGACAGCTGGCCCGCGGAGGCACCGGCCTGCAACGGAACGGCGACTGCGCCGAGCCGGATCGTGGCCAACTCCGCGATGACATAGTCGGCGCTCGCGAATCCCAGCGTTGCGAAGAAATCACCGGGCGCGATTCCGACCGAGTCGTGCGTGAGAGCCGAGGCCAGTGCACCGGCACTCTTCCAGACTTCCCCGTAGGTGACGGTGTCGAAGCGCGGGAGTAGGTGAAGGACGTTTGCGTCGTCCACGCGAGTGATTTGTCGAGCCCGGCTGCCCAGGGCCGGGCGGTCGGAGTAGCGCGTCATGATCTCGGCAACCACGCGTGCGAGGTTGGGTGCCAGCTCCTGGGCGGCGTCCGCTACGGAGCTGTCCGGTTCGGCGGCGCGAAATTCCTGGTCGGACTCGTGCAGCTCCTGAAACCGACTGCGTTGCCTGGTCTCTCGATCCTGTCGGCTGTCGACGGCCAGCGTGTGCGTCATGCTCGACTCCCTCCGACGATGCGCGCCCGGTGGGCCGGGACGCCTCGCGATTGTCCGATTCATATCGTTATCAAAGGTAAGTATATGCCGCCGGGGGCTGTGCCAATCGTGACGCTCCTCATAGCCCGATAAGTCGTAAAAGTCTGCCTGGCTGGGTTTTTGAACGCCGGACGACGAACGTAGGTCTGCGTCGACAGCTCACTCTGGTGCTCGGTGAAAGCCGGAGATCAAGACTTGTATGGTGAATCCACAGTCATGTGCGTCACAGTGCTCGTCACCATCGTGCGCACGTGTCACCCCTCGCGATCGGAGAAGTGAATGTCGGACGTCCTCTCGCGCCGCGACCTGGATTTTCTGCTGTACGAGTGGCTGGACGTAGCAGGCCTGACCACTCGCCCCCGCTTCGCCGAACACTCGCGCGCGACCTTCGACGCAGTACTCGACCTCAGCGCGGATATTGCCCGCAAGCACTTCGCGCCGCACAACAAGAAGGCCGACACGCACGAACCGACCATGAATCCGGATGGCTCGGTCGAGCTGATTCCGGAGGTGAAGGAAGCGCTCGATGTGTACGCGGCGGCAGGTCTGATCGCCGGGCAGTTCGACGAGTCGATCGGCGGGATGCAGCTTCCTGCGACCGTCTCTCGGGCGGCGATGGCATTCTTCCAGGCGGCGAACGCAGGCACGTCGTCGTACCCGTTCCTGACCATGGCCAACGCCAACTTGATCGCGACGTACGGGACGCCGGATCAGGTGCGTGATTACGTCGGGCCCATGCTGGACGGACGATGGTTCGGAACCATGTGCCTGTCGGAGCCGCAGGCCGGATCGTCACTGGCGGACATCACGACCAAAGCGATACCGCAGGACGACGGCAGCTTTCGTATCACCGGTACCAAGATGTGGATCTCCGGCGGCGATCACGAACTGACCGAGAACATCGTCCACCTGGTGCTCGCGAAGACACCGGGAGGTCCTCCAGGTGTCAAGGGGATCTCGTTGTTCATCGTTCCCAAATTCCTCCCGAACGGCGACGGCGGTGCGGGAGAGCGGAACGACATCGTGTTGACCGGCCTCAATCACAAGATGGGCAACCGCGGGACCACCAACACTCTGCTGGCGTTCGGCGACGGAACCCATTCTCCCGCAGGACAGCCCGGGGCGATCGGATTCCTGGTCGCCGAGGAGAATCGTGGACTGTCCTACATGTTCCACATGATGAACGAGGCCCGTATCGGTGTCGGGTTCCTGGCCATCGCCCTCGGCTACGTCGGGTACCTCAAATCGGTCGAGTACGCGAAGACACGCACCCAGGGACGGCCGCTCGGCGCGAAGGATCCTGCATCACCTCCGGTAGCACTGATCGAACATGCCGACGTCCGACGAATGTTGTTGGCGCAGAAGTCCTACGTCGAAGGTGCGCTGGCACTCGGTCTGTACTGCTCGCATCTGGTCGACCTCCAGGACTCGGCGTCCGACGATGCCGAATCGGCGCGCTCGACACTGTTGCTGGACGTCCTGACTCCCATCGCCAAGAGCTGGCCGTCACAGTGGTGCCTCGAGGCCAACAGCTTGGCCATCCAGGTGCACGGCGGCTACGGATACACCCGCGACTACGACGTCGAACAGCACTACCGGGACAACCGGCTCAATCCGATTCACGAAGGTACGCACGGTATTCAGGGGTTGGACCTGCTGGGCCGCAAGGTTGTTATGCAGGGCGGCGCTGGTTTGACACTGCTCAGCGAAGAGATCTCGAAGACGGTCGCGCAGGCGGACGCTGCCGGCGGTGACGCTGGCACTTTCGGCGCGGAACTGCAGGACCGATTCGCGAGAATCGTCGAGGTCACCGCGACACTGTGGGGGACCGGTGACGCAGCTGTGGCCTTGGCGAACTCCACTGCCTACCTCGAAGCCATGGGGCACATCGTCATTGCCTGGATGTGGCTCGAACAGCTACTGGCCGTCGGCGCGAAGTCCGGCGACTTCTACGACGGAAAGCGTTCTGCAGCGCAATTCTTCTACGTCTACGAGTTGCCCAAGGTGACGGCTCAACTGGACCTGCTCGCGCGACTGGACCGCACCACCCTCGATATGTCACCCGCCTGGTTCTGACCGCGACCTACAAGGAGATTCACGTACATGTCGATCTTGGACAAATTCCGCCTCGACGGCCGAGTTGTCGTCGTTACCGGCGCATCCTCGGGTCTGGGTGTCGCCTTCGCCAAAGCAGCTGCCGAGGCCGGGGCCGACGTCGTGCTCGCCGCGCGAAGGGTGGACAAATTGGCGCAGACCGCGAAGCTGATCGACAGTGTCGGAGGACGTTCGATCTCCGTCGGGACCGATGTGGTCGATCCTGACCAGTGCTCCGCGATGGTCGACGCCGCAGTGGCAGAGTTCGGGAAGGTGGACGTGCTGATCAACAACGCCGGCATCGGCACAGCCTTCCCGGCGACCCGCGAGACCCCCGAGCAGTTTCGCTCGGTGATCGACATCAATCTGAACGGGTCGTATTGGGCGGCCCAGGCGTGCGGACGGGTGATGGCGCCCGGCAGTTCGATCGTGAACATCTCGAGCGTGCTCGGTCTGACCACTGCAGGCCTGCCTCAGGCCGCCTACAGCGCAAGCAAGGCAGCCATCGTCGGGCTCACCCGCGACCTTGCGCAGCAGTGGGGTGCGCGAAAAGGGATCAGGGTCAATGCCATTGCCCCGGGCTTCTTCCAGAGTGAGATGACCGACAGCTATCAGCCCGGGTACCTCGAGTCGATGGCTCCACGCATGATCCTCGGCCGCAAGGGCGATCCCGAGGAACTGGCCGCCACCGCGATCTGGCTCGCCTCCGACGCCGGGGGATACGTGACGGGTCAGACCATTGCGGTCGACGGTGGGGTCACGATCACCTGACGGCGGCTACGGCGCTGCCGTCACCGCTATCCCCTCGCGAATGAGTCTGCGCGCGACCACCAGTGCATCGCCGGGGTCGAGGCCCGGCATCGAATCGAGGCGGCACGGAGAGCCCTTCATCAGGCTCTCGATCGCGTCGGTGCACTGAGGCGGCAGCGTGACGGTTTTGTTCCGAAGCACCATCGACACTCCGTCCTTGTCGTGCGCGATCCGCGCGAACATGCCGGGCCGCAATCGAATCGAATCCTCGCCCCGCAACGCACCCATCGCGGCGACACTGGCCAGTGGGCGCACCGGTTCCGGTCGGACGAGGGCGTCGTGACGGTCTGCGAGGCGTTCGGCGAGTCGACGTACCGCAGCGGGGTCTCGGTCGATGTCGTCGAGCGCGGCACGCATGGCGTCCACAACTCGATGCACGTGCGGGACGATGGACTCCGGGTCGGAGTGGTCGAGGCCGGCGGGAAGAGGAGCACGCAGACTCTCGACGTCGCCGAGCGACTTCAGTACGTGGTGCGCGAGGTCGTAATCGTTGTACGACGCGACGCCGATGGTCAGGTGCACTGTGGTGTCACCGAGCGCTTGCGCCGAGTGGATCCACCCGCGCGGCAGGTAGAGCACATCGCCGGGCTCGAGGACGATGTCCAGTTCGGGAGTATTCGATGCGTGGTCTTCGACGGCCGACCGCCGGTCCGACCACGGTTGATTGTTGAGCGGATGCACGTGCACCGGTGAGTGAATGCTCCACCGCTTGGTTCCCGCGATCTGTACGACGAACACATCGTGCACGTCGTAGTGCGGTGAAAAACCTTGCGACGCAGCCGGTGTGACATACGAATTGACCTGCACTGGATGGCCCAGCTCGCGAACGAGATCACCGACGAAATGAATCAGCGGGGGCCATAGTCTGTGCAGGCCCTGAAGTACCAGCGTATTTCCGGCCGCAAAGGCTGCCAGCACCGCTGCGGAGTCGACCTGGTCCGTGACCTCGGCACCGAACCCACCGGACGCGGTGAACTGCGACTTGTCCAGCAGCTGACCGTCTTTGGCCATTCGCACGAACGGAGTGCGTACTCCGCGTTCGGCGATCAGCTCGTCTACCGCGGCGAGCGTCATCAGATCGTCGAACGAGTCCGAGAGATCAGCGGATCTACTCAGCTTGGGCGCGACGCCCCAGAACCGATCGGCGAAGGTCGCGAGGTCGACACCGGTGAGACGACGGAGCGCGGACCGGTGATCCGATCCGCGCTCGTCGCTCGACTCAGTGATCAAGCGGTACCGTCCGCACCGCCGTCGTGTCCATTGGGGTTGGAGCCGCCGTCGGCGGGGCCTTCGCCGGCTCCGGCGGGGCCGTCTGCTCCGCCGTCGTGACCGTCAGGGTTCGATCCGCCGTCGGCGGGGCCTTCGCCGGCTCCAGCGGGGCCGTCTGCTCCGCCGTCATGGCCACCCGGGTTCGATCCGCCGTCAGCGGGGCCTTCGCCTGCGGCTCCGCCCGTGGTGGTGATGTCGTCGTCGTTGATGCTCATCGAGATCCTTCCGGTCGTGGAGGTTCGTGTGCCCGCGTCGCGCGAGAACATCGGGGGTATTGACGCGAACTATATTTTTCAAACAGCCGTGGTGTGGAACTTTCAAGCAGAGCCGTCTGCGATCTCCGGCGCATTCTCACGTGTCGCCATCCCGCCGCCGCCTCCGCCGTCCACCGGTCCTGGGCGGCCGCCCTTCGGTGAATCGGGCGTAGTCGAATTCTCGCTGTCGGTCGGTGTCTCGTCGTCTGCGTTCGTTTCACGTCCCATGGTTCGACAGTAGACCGACGGATCGGCCGTGGGACCATGGAACTATGGATCGATCACCGGCGCAGCACGTGGTGCTGCTCGACGACGAAGGCCGCGCTGTCGGCACACAGGACAAGACGACCGTGCACACGCTGCAGACACCGCTGCATCTGGCGTTCTCCAGCTATGTGGTCGGATCGGACGGTGCGGTACTGCTCACGCGACGAGCGTCGAGCAAGACGACCTGGCCGGGCGTACTGACCAACACTTGTTGTGGTCACCCCGCTCCCGGTGAAGAGCTCTCCGATGCGGTGCTGCGCCGGATCGGTGAAGAGTTGGGACTGCACGCAAGCTCGGCCGAACTGGTTCTCCCGCACTTCCGGTACCGGGCCGTCATGGACAACGGCATCGTGGAGAACGAGATCTGTCCCGTGTACCGCGTGCGGGTGGACGAGAGCGCGACGCTCGACCCCGACCCACTCGAGGTGGACGAGACCCGGTGGGTGTCGTGGGCGGAATTCTCTGCCGGTGTGCTCGACGGAACCGTCGACGTATCACCGTGGTGCCGTACACAAGTGGAACAACTGTCGGTTCTGGCCGACGACCCTCGCAGCTGGCCGGTTGCCGCCGACGACCTGCTTCCGCCCGCCGCCCGTCTCCCGTCGACATCGCCGGGGCTCTAGTGTTCGTGCTGTGAGTGACGATACTTCCGCCGAGTCGGCCGAGGACCTGCTCGATCGGAGTTCCGTCGCGCGCGAACTCGCACGTTTCACATTCCGCACCGCCGATGCCGAGGGCCTGCGCGCCGCTGCGGTGGCCGTCGCACTCGGCGGAGCGCCGGGGGACCGGCGGATGCTGCTGACGAAGCGGCCGAGTCGATTGCGCGCACATCCGGGCCAGTACGCGCTTCCGGGCGGCGGCGTGGATCCAGGTGAATCTTCGATGCAGGCGTGCTTACGGGAATTGCACGAAGAGCTGGGCATTCGTGCTGGGACGGTCGACGTGCTCGGCAGGCTGGACGACTACGTCACCCGATCCGGTTACGTCATCACCCCGTTCGTCGTGTGGGTAGGTGACTACTCGTCCACGTTGCGTCCCAACGAGGACGAGGTATCCGAGGTGTTCGAGGTGACGGCGGCCGAACTCGACGTCGACGCGCAGTTCGTATCGATTCCCGAATCGACCCGCCCGGTCATTCGATGGCCGTACCGAACCGGAGCCATCCATGCTCCGACCGGGGCGATCGTGCATCAATTTCGTGAAGTGGCGATGCACGGTCGACACACGCGAGTCGCGGACTTCGAGCAGCCCGTGTTCGCGTGGCGCTAACGTGGCCGCAGACTCGGCTCGAATGCACGACGAGCAGAATGGACAGGAGGTGATCGTCGGTGACCGACAACCGTGAGCTCGACGTATCCGATCGCATTGCGACCGTTCCGAACCTGCTCAGTGCCATCCGGCTCGCCGGCGTTCCGCTGTTTCTGTATCTCCTGCTCGGGCCCGCGGCTGATGGGTGGGCACTGGTCATTCTGCTGGTCAGCGGCGGAACCGATTGGCTGGACGGCAAACTCGCTCGCATGCTCGGACAGGCATCGAAGTTGGGTGCCGTACTCGATCCGTTGGTCGATCGGCTCTACGTAGTCAGTACTCTCGTCGCCTTCGTCCTGCGCGGCATCATTCCGTGGTGGGTGGCGGCGATACTGATCGGGCGAGATGCTGTGCTCGGATTGACGATGTTCGTCTACCGACGTCGATCGCTTCCGCCTCCGGACGTCATCTACCTCGGCAAGGCCGCCACCTTCGTCGTCATGATCGCGTTGCCCGTGTTGCTGGTCTCCGCAGGCACCAGTTCGGTGGCCGACGCCGCAGGACCGCTCGGGTACGCCCTGCTCATCTGGGGCACCGTTCTGTACTCCTGGACGGGACTGCTGTACCTCGGCAAGGCCATTGCAGTGGCCAGGGCGGTCGACCCGGCAGCGGCCGGCACCTGACGGTGGAGCCTGCGGAACGACCGGGGGCAGGAGTGGAGCCTGCGGAACGACCGGGGG